>NZ_ANFM02000038.1 GCF_000333895.2 Grimontia indica
TGACTACACCTGCAAAGGAACGCCGCGATCACAACGCCAGTCAAACTCGCTGAATCCGGCATCTTCAGGTCGTTTGGGTATATAGTGTCGGTACAAAGGACAAAAAATGAAAACCGAGAAGCAAAAAATGCTAAGTGGTGAGCTTTATCGCGCGAGTGATGAAGAGCTGGTGGCAGATAAAATGCGATGCCGTGAAGCCATGCGTCGCTTTAACCAAGGTGTACCTGAGAGTGACGACTGGAAAAGGGCTAAGCGTGATTTGCTGCCAAACGCGCCCGACTCAGTGTATATCGAGCCGCCATTTTTCTGTGATTACGGTATTCATGTGACCTTTGGTGAGAATGTTTTTATCAACTTTAACTGCACCATTTTGGATGTTGCGCCTGTGACTATTGGTCATCGTGTGATGATGGCGAACAATGTGCAGCTTTTGACAGCAACACACCCATTGGATGTTCAACGCCGTGTCTATGATTTGGTTGAATACGGTTTGCCCATCAGCATCGGCGACAATGCGTGGTTAGGTGGCGGTGTGATTGTTCTGCCGGGTGTGACGATTGGTAAGAACTGTGTCATTGGCGCGGGCAGTGTGGTGACAAAAGATATTCCAGACAACACGATTGCTGTCGGTAACCCTGCCAAAGTGGTGCGTGAGCTGACTGCTGAGGAAATCGCTGAGCGCAGTTAAGTTAACGATTCCAACTCTGTGAGCACGTCAATCGCATATTGATTGGTGCTGCCACAAATATCCCGGTCAGCTTTGAATTGCCCACACACGGCAGGGCGCTCAGGCTGGCCGAAAATTTTACAAAGATTCTCTTCATTCAATTGGATACAACGGACGCCGGCCGGTTTGCCATTGGGCATACCCGGAATAGGCGAAGAAATGCTTGGCGCGATGCAGCAAGCACCACAGCCTAAACGACAGCTTACAGCGGTATCAGTCATCTCTCAGCCTCAATGAGCGGGGTATTTGGTTATAATCCAATCGTGGGCGCGCACAGTATCACTCACGCTGAGCAAACGCAAAGTGTTGATGGCTATCGCCCATAAGCCCTTGATTGACAGTCGCTGAGCGCAGGGATTTCGCCTTGCGCTTGCAGTTTCTGCTCTGGGTGGTATAACGAGCGCCTTTATCAAGATTGACTGGCAGGAACGGGTAAGCATGACAACGCCTTTCTGGGAACAAAAAACACTGACTGAAATGACTGACGCAGAGTGGGAATCGCTGTGCGACGGTTGCGGTAAGTGCTGTCTTCATAAACTGATCGATGAAGACACCGAGGAGTTGTACTACACCAACATTGCTTGCAGTCTGCTGGATGATAAAACTTGCTCGTGTAAAGACTACCCGAACCGCTTTAGCTATGACGAAGACTGCCTGAAGCTTTCCCGCGAGAAGATTGAAGAGTTCTATTGGCTGCCGGATACCTGTGCTTACCGTTTGCTGGCAGAAGATAAACCACTTCCAGCCTGGCACCCACTCCTTACCGGGTCAAAAGATGCCATGCATGCCGCGAACGAATCAGTACGCGAGAAAGTGGTTTACGAAATCGACGTGATTGATTGGGAAGACCACATCATCAATCATCCTAGCCGTCGAGGTTAACTCCTGTGAAGTTGACCCTTGGTCCAATGGAGGGCGTGCTTGACCCTCTGATGCGTCAAATGCTGACAGAGATTAACCCTTATGATCTCTGCGTGACGGAATTTGTGCGTGTCGTCGATGCGAAACTGCCTCCCCGTGTCTACTACAAGCTAAGTCCTGAATTGGAAAATGGCGGTAAAACGCCGTCGGGTACACCCGTGCGTGTGCAACTGCTAGGTCAGTCTCCGCAATACATGGGTGAAAACGCCGCACTGGTGGCTGAACTTGGCTCGTCTGGGGTGGATATCAACTTTGGGTGCCCATCCAAGACGGTAAACGGCAACAAAGGTGGGGCGGCTCTTCTGAAAGAACCTGAGCTGATGTATCAGGTGGTGAAAGCCGTTCGTGAAGCGGTGCCTTCCGACCAAGTCGTCAGCGCCAAAGTGCGTCTGGGCTTTGATGATGTCTCTGCCTATCGTGAAATTGCCGATGCGGTGCAATCTGGCGGCGCTAATGAAATTGTCGTTCATGGTCGCAGCAAAGCAGATGCTTATAAGGCGGGAACTATTCGTTGGGATTTGATTGGTGATTTGGCAAAGAGCTTATCGATTCCAGTGATTGCCAATGGTGATATTTGGTGTCGAGATGACGCGCTAAAATGTGCGGAAGTGTCGGGTTGTGAAACTTTGATGGTTTGCCGTGGCGCGCTGAATATGCCGAATCTTGCGGCACACATTAAAGCCGATAATGCACCGATGTCTTGGCATCAAGTGCTGATGCTCTTGGTTCGTTATTCAGAATTTGAAATTCGTGGTGACAAGGGTATGTACTACCCGAACCGAGTAAAACAATGGTTCCGTTATCTGCAGGCTGAATACCCAGAAGCGAAAGAGCTGTTTGTGCGTATTCGCCAGCTTAAAGACAAACAACAAATTCTGGGTGAAATCATCAGCACGCTAAACAATGTGGAGCGTCAGACTGCTGTTGAGAGCTTTGCTTAAAATTGATTTCAAGAAACATGAAAAAGGCAGACTTTGGTCTGCCTTTTCTCTTTTCTCTTTTCGTTTTTGCTACCTAGATCAGTACTGGTTTAAGACCCGACCCGGCAAAATACGGTAGTCGATGCGTCCAGGCCAATTCTGTTCGGACAGCGCTGAGATCATGGCTCGCGCAACACGCACGGCTTCTACAGGCTCAAAATCAGCCAAAGGACCCGCAAGGAATGGATTCAGCAGCGGCATGATTCGCTGCAGGAATTGTTCATCCTTTCTTGGTTCTTCACGCTCTCCAACCAACGGGCCGGGACGTGCCACTAAAAGGCGTTCATACCCCATCTCTGAAAGTGCGCGCTCCATTTTACCTTTGCAGCGCAGGTAATGGGATGGTGACCAAGGGTGAGCCAACATACTGGAAACCACGGCCAGATGCTTAACGCCGACAACGGCCATCATACGTGCAACCTTGACCACTAGGTGATAATCCACCTCTTCTAGAGCCGATTTCGAGCCTGCCTGCTTCTTGGTTGTACCTAAGGAAATATACCCTTGAAGTGGCACGGGCCACTGAGGTTGCCAGTGAGTGACTGAAAGGTCAGGACTTTGATGGACAATGATTTTTTCAGACACCACAGCGACAGGGCGTCGCGTTACAACGTGGATGTGGGAGACATCAGGGTCCCCCAGTAATTGATGTAATAACTCGTCACCTACCAAGCCGGTCGCACCGGCGATAATGACACTTCGAGACGATGGCACTGACAGAAAGTCCTCTTAAATCAATTGCGGCTAGACTACCACGGTTTGAGCAAAACTATTCAACGCCTTAGACCAATTATTCGATTTGTCGCGTAGTTCTACTGGTCAAAAAATGACCTTGCTTTCATAAGGAGAAGTCGAAAATCAGCGGTGACGGGCGTTTTGGGTTATGATCCGTTTTTTACATCTTTAGAGAACCACAATGACGTCGATGGTCGAATTACAAAGTGACTGGGAAGGTATGCCGGCCACTTTTATTGAAGGTGCGCTTTTGGCTGCGAACCTGTCTCCAGCACCTTTGGACCCTGAAAATAGCTGGTTGCCTATTCTGGTGACAGGTGGAATGGACGAAGACGATGTAGAGCCAATCACCACTGAGCAGAAAAAGGCGGTGATGCTGCGATTTGAGCAGCAGTATGTGGCACTGATGAAGCACACCTACGAACTGCCTGTAGAGTTGTCACTCGACGCATCACGAAATGAAAATCATCAGGCTTTTGCCGAAGGCTTTCTCGCTGTTTGGCCTCACATTGAACCGGCATGGCAAGAGATCATAGTGTCTGATGGTAGCCGACGCATGCTTTCGGCACTGATGACGACCATGCTTTTCCTTCATGACGAGCAAGGTACGCTGGACCAAATGAAAGAAGCAGGACTGGCGGCACTGCCATCGCCAGAAAAGTACTACCAGCAACTACCTCTGATGATTAACGAAGTGGCGCTGGCGGCTGATGAAGTGCAGCAGGGTTCCGGCGCTCGTGCAGTGAATCCGTACAAAACTGTTGGTCGTAATGACCCATGCCCTTGTGGCAGCGGAAAGAAATTCAAAAAGTGCTGCGGTAAGTGATGACGACTTCTCCAATCTTGGTTGTCGCTGGTGTACTCACTGACGGTGATAGCATTCTCATTACCCAGCGCTTTGATCATGAAGGCGGTCTTTGGGAGTTTCCTGGTGGCAAAGTAGAACACGGAGAAACTGAGCCAGAGGCTTTAGCCAGAGAACTATTGGAAGAGTTGTCTATTAAGGTAGAGGTTGGTGAGTATCTCACCGAAACGCTCCACCATTATCCGACCAAGTCGATACTACTCAAAAGCTACCGCTGTAAGCTGGTGGAAGGTGAGTTGACCCTGCATTGCCATCAGGCAAAGGCATGGGTAAGCCAATCAGAGTTGGAGGATTATATCTTCAGTGATGCAGATAAGCCCTTGGTAGCGCTACTGAAAAGCAAATAACAAAAATCCCAGCCAAGGCTGGGATTTTTTATGATTCTATCGACGCAACGGCTTCAACTAGAAGAGGCGGCGCTCGCGCTTACCGAACAGCTGAGACAACACAACAACAGCCAACACAACCAGCATGGCTGCGAAAATGACGACCAGCCATTGAGGCATAGACAGTGTCAGGAATTGCCAAACAATCTTGCTGCAATCGCCACTGGCTTCAAACATCCATGGAACCCATTGGTTCAATGGCGCCCATGAAGGGAAAGAAACAAAGATATCGCAGGTCGCACCAAACAGGTCGTTCGGATCCGGGAATTGGTAGCCGACATGTTCGATGGAAAGTTTAAGCCCCCAACCTGCCGCAACACCCCAGGCAATCAGTCCTGACCAGCGTACCAGTGCGTTTTGCGGAGCAATCATACCGATGAGACCCGCACCCACCACACCCAGCATGGCAACACGCTCGTAGATACACATGACGCAAGGCGCCAAGTCCATCACGTGTTGGAAAAACAGCGCACAACCTTCGAGGATTAAACCCGACAGCATCAGCAGAAACCAAGCGCCACGCCCACGGGATATTTCGTTGAAATACGACAACATAGAATACGAATCCGTTGTAAAAGACAAAGCCCCACCGGAGGCGGGACTTTGCTATTCAAAAAGTTACGGAGCTGGAAATCAAGCCTTAATGACCAGTACTCACGGCACCAGCCGCTTCAACGGTGCCAAGTGTGATCCAACCCGCCTCATAGAACCACTCCGTCATTGGAAGCAGCAGCAACTCGATACCTGCGAGACCTACCAGACCCATGACGACGGTGTATGGCAGCGCCATGTAAACCATCTTGCCGTACGACAAGCGCAGGAGCGGAGCCAGGGTTGATGTCAGCAGGAACAGGAACGCAGCCTGACCATTAGGTGTTGCCACCGACGGAAGGTTGGTACCGGTATTGATTGCGACAGCGAGAAGCTCGAATTGTTCACGAGTAATGATGCCATCCATCAGAGCCGCTTTAACTTCGTTGATGTAAACCGTACCAACGAATACGTTATCTGACACCATGGAGAGCAAACCGTTCGCTATGTAGAACATGGTGAGCTGCGCACCACCTTCCAGTTGCAGAACGGCACTGATCACTGGAGTAAACAGGCCTTGGTCGACGATAACCGCAACCACTGAGAAGAAAACCGCCAACAGTGCAGTAAACGGCAGCGCTTCTTCAAACGCTTTACCGATATGGTGCTCGTCAATAACGCCGGTGAAAGAGGTTGCCAGGATGATAACGCTCAAGCCAATCAAACCAACTGCGGCCAAGTGCATTGCTAGTGCGATAACCAGCCAAACTGCAATGATCGCCTGAACAACAAGCTTTGCCACGTCGTAGTTGGTGCGTTTCGCACGCTCGGCATTGTTAAACTCAACCAGGATTTGGCGAACGTTTTCAGGCAGTTTTGCACCGTAATCAAACAGGCCAAATTTTTCGACAAATGCACAGGTCGCCAAGCCACAGAACAAAACTGGCAAGGTAACAGGCAGCATTCGGACGATGAACTCACCGAATTGCCAACCTGCTTTTTCAGCGATGATCAGGTTTTGAGGCTCACCTACCATGGTCATTACACCACCCAGTGCGGTACCTACACCCGCATGCATCAGCAGGCTGCGCAGGAATGCACGGTAATTCTCAAGGTCATCGCGGCTTAGGTCATCGCGAACAGACTCGTCTGAGGTATGGTCATGGTTGGATTGGAAGTCTTTACCTGATGCAACACGGTGGTAAATAGAGTAGAAGCCAACTGCCACACTGATAACAACAGCTATCACGGTCAGCGCATCAAGGAATGCAGAAAGTAATGCGGCTGCAGAACAGAAGGCCAGAGACAACAGCGTTTTCGACTGAATACCGAGCAGGATTTTGGTAAAGATGAACAGCAATAGCTGCTTCATGAAGTAGATACCCGCCACCATAAAGATAAGCAGCAGCAGAACTTCGAAGTTCGCAACCAGCTCGTGTTTCACCGTGGCTGGGCTGGTCATCCCAATGGCTACGGCTTCGATAGCCAATAAGCCGCCAGGCTGAAGTGGGTAACATTTAAGTGCCATCGCCAGAGTGAAAATAAATTCCACCACAAGCAACCAACCCGCGATAAACGGATCGATAGCGAAAACAATTGGGTTGATAATCAAGAACGCAATAATCGCCGCTTTGTACCAGTCGGGCGCCTTACCGAGAAAGTTCTTGATGAAAGCATTCCTTAGCGTAATGGCCATGTATATGTCTCTGTTTCTTATAAAAGCAAGTTCTATGGAGGCTTGAAATGAAGATGTAAACGCTCTGTTGTGACAGGCGGCGGTAAAATTACATAATTTCAATTTTTGTTGAAATGTTTGGAATCTGACCCCTAAACGTCGATTTATCGACGAAAAGTACCGCTGAAACCCATCGCATAGGCAAACTCGGAGCACACAATACAGCGACTTTTCAAACAGTCAACAATCCGTTGCATGTTAATTAAATTACTGGAGTATGTTACGAAAAAACGCGACTCCAACCCTGGGCTTTTGAAATATCCTGTAACATTTGGGCGCCGTTATTCTATGCATGGGATTGGTTGTATACAGTGATGGGGATCAAGGATAACGTGCAGCAGAAAACAATCGCTATTCTTTTCGCCATTGATGGGCGTGAAGAGGTTGTAAAATTGGTAGCTGGTCAGTTTTTACGGTTTAAAACGCACATAAAAGTGCATGTTGTGGTTATGAAACCAGACAAGGCAGCTGTTCAAGTTAGATGAAAATTTAATTAACTGTGATGTACGCCCGTCAAATCACAGTTAAATGGGCGCAAACGATACCCTTCTTAGGTTTCTAGGTGGCGAGGATAAGTGGTATGATGAGTTATTAATCAAGATAAGAAGCAACCTGGAAACAACACTCAATGGTTATTAAGGCGGATAGCCCGGCAACTTTTGCTGAGAAATATATCATCGAGAGCATCTGGAATAATCACTTTCCACAAGGCTCTATTCTTCCCGCAGAGCGCGAGTTGTCAGAACTGATTGGTGTCACACGTACAACCCTTCGAGAGGTGCTACAGCGCCTGGCTCGTGACGGCTGGTTGACTATCCAACATGGTAAGCCGACGCGCGTGAATGACTACATGAACACATCAGGTCTCAACATTCTCGATACGCTGGTTACCCTAGAGGGTGAAGATGTTCACGGTGTGTTGGAAAACCTGCTGTCAGCACGCACCGACATCAGTGGCGTTTACATGCGTTATGCGGTGAAAAATGACCCGCAAATCTGTGCAGACCTGATAGAGAAAGTGATTGGTCGTTGTGAGGCCCTGCTGGCAAGCGACAGCTTCGCGAGCTTCATTGAAGCGGCTGAAGAGAAAGACGCCATCTTGCAGGATGTGAAGAAAATCTACGACGCGTTCGGTAAAACTGATCTGGACACCTGCGAAGCGGTTTGCCGTGGTCGTGCTTTCAACCACTTCGACTACATGCTGTTCCAAGGCATGGCGCAACGCTCAGGGAACAAAGTTTACGTATTGACCATGAACGGCATGCGTAAAATCTACTCTCGCGTTGGTGGTTACTACTTCATGGACAAGCGTGCTTGTGAACTGGCGATTCAGTTCTACCGTGATTTGCTGGTTATCACGAATGAAGGCCGTCATCTGGATGTGGCTGATCGCATCAAGCAATATGGTCGTGAAAGCGGTGCGATTTGGTTCCATAACCGCGATACCATTGCCAAGCTGATGGAGCAGGAAGAAGCTTAATCCTGTCTTTCCTGAAAAAAAAACCGCCACTTCTGGCGGTTTTTTTGTCTGTGTGCGTCTCGCTAGCTTCCCGGTATCAAATCAGGGTCAAATTGAGGACGCTTTGGGCAGGTTGAGATGATCTTACTCTTACCGTCCGGCAGTTCTTCCTCCAGTACCACTTCAAATCCCCACAAACGGTGAACGTGCTTGAGTACTTCTTCGTAGGAATCGTTCAGCGGAATGCGGTTATGCGGCACGTAACGTAAGGTCAGCGCCCGATTGCCTCGTAGGTCCACATCAAATACCTGAATATTAGGTTCGTGGTTACTGAGGTTGTATTGCGCCGATAGCCTCTCCCGGATCTGGCGGTAACCTTCCTCGTTATGAATGCTGGTCACTTCGATGAAGTTTTGTCTGTCATCGTCATTAATGGCAAAGAACTTCATGTCTCGCATCACTTTGGGTGACAGGAACTGGCTGATAAAGCTCTCGTCCTTAAAGTTCTGCATCGCAAAATGTAAGGTTTCCAACCAATCACTGCCTGCGATTTCAGGGAACCAGTATTTGTCTTCTTCAGTGGGGTCTTCACAGATACGGCGAATATCCTGAAACATCGCAAAACCCAGCGCATACGGATTGATACCACTGTAAAAACGGCTGTTATAGGGCGGTTGTGCAACCACATTGGTGTGGCTGTGCAGGAACTCCATAATGAAACGGTCTGTGACCAGTCCTTCATCGTAAAGGTGGTTAAGTATGGTGTAGTGCCAGTATGTGGCCCAGCCTTCGTTCATCACCTGCGTTTGCTTCTGCGGGTAAAAATACTGGCTGACCTTCCTGACGATACGAATCACTTCACGCTGCCAAGACTCCAGCAGAGGTGCATGCTTTTCAAAGAAATAGAGAATGTTTTCCTGTGGCTCAGAGGGGAAACGATCGACGGCTTTCTCACGCACCTTTTCACTGGTTGGAATAGTCCGCCAAAGCGCGTTGACCTGACTTTGCAGATAATCCTCGCGTGATTTCTGACGCGCCACTTCCTCGGCAATCGAAATCTTCTGTGGTCGTTTATAGCGATCCACGCCGTAGTTCATCAGGGCGTGACAAGAGTCGAGGAGTTTCTCTACTTCATCCACGCCATATTTCTCTTCGCACTCACTGATGTAGTTTTTGGCAAAAAGCAGATAATCGATGATGGAGCCTGCATCCGTCCATGTCTGGAACAGGTAGTTGCCTTTGAAGAAAGAGTTGTGACCATAACAGGCGTGCGCCATGACAAGTGCCTGCATTGTGATGGTGTTTTCTTCCATCAGATAGGCAATACAAGGGTCGGAGTTGATCACGATTTCATAGGCAAGGCCCATATGACCATGCTTGTAACCGCGCTCTGTTTCGATGAATTTTTTGCCGAAAGACCAATGGTTGTAGTTAATAGGCATGCCCACACTTGAGTAGGCATCCATCATTTGCTCGGCAGTGATGATTTCAATTTGGTTCACATAGGTGTCGAGGCGATAGTGTTCCGCCACACGTTTGATTTCCGTGTGGTAGTTCTCTAGCAGCTCAAACGTCCAGTCAGGACCATCACTGAGCGTCTTCTTTTTCTTTTTTGCTGCGACTGCCATCGCGTCCTCCTTGGATCTCAAACCCGGAAAGAGAGGTGAGGGGTTAGCTCACCTGTTTCTTAAACAACTCCCGGAAGACTGGGAAAATGTCGTCGGCAGAGCGAATGTTCTGCATGGCAAAGTTTTCGTAGCTCTCTGCCACTGATTCATACTCTCGCCACAGTGTCTGGTGTGCTCGACGGGTAATTTCAATGTATGCGTAGTAACGTGTAACCGGTAGCAGTTGCCTTTCCAACAGCTCGCGACAACCCGGTGAATCGTCCGCCCAGTTATCGCCATCTGATGCTTGTGCGGCGTAGATATTCCACTCGTTGGAAGGGTAACGCTCTTTCACAATGTCATTCATCAGCCGGAGTGCACTGGACACTATGGTGCCACCCGTTTCCTGTGAGTAGAAAAACTCATGCTCGTCTACTTCCTTCGCCTGCGTGTGGTGGCGGATAAACACCACTTCCACGTTTTTGTAGGTTCGGGTCAGGAAGAGATAGAGCAAAATGTAGAACCGCTTGGCGATGTCTTTGGTGGCCTGATCCATTGAACCGGACACATCCATCAGACAGAACATGACTGCTTGGCTACTCGGTTGTGGGCGCTTCTCGTAGTTCTTGTAACGTAGGTCGAAAGTGTCGATGAAAGGTACGGCGGCTATCTTGGCCTTGAGTTCATCAATTTCTTCCAGCAGACGCTTCTCTTCAAGCGGCTGCCCTGGTTCAGAGCTTTTCAGCGCTTCGAGTTCCGCTTCGAGTTCGCGAAGTTTGCGGCGTTTGCCCGCTGACATAGCGGTTCGACGTGCCAAAGAGTTCTGAAGCGAACGCACAATCGCAATGTTGGCCGGCACACCGGTCGCTTTGAAACCGGAGCGGTGGGTTTTCCACTCTACCAGCTTGTTCATCTGGTTCTTTTTCAGGTTCGGCAGTTCCAGATCTTCGAACAGCAAATCCAGATACTCGTCTTTCGAAATCTGGAAAACGAAATCGTCCTGACCTTCGCCATCTGGGCTTGCCTGACCTTCTCCCGCGCCACCGCCTTGTCCACCGCCAGGTGGGCGTTCAATACGGTCGCCGGGGATAAATTGGTCGTTGCCAGGGTGGACAGCATCACGCTGTCCGCCTTTGCCTTGTCGGAATACTGGCTCTCGAATGTCCCGGGAAGGGATAGTGATGCTTTCACCACTATCCACATCAGTGATAGAACGTTTGTTTACAGCATCAGCAATAGACTCTTTAATCTGTCGCTTGTGACGTCGCAAGAAACGCTGACGGTTCACCGTGCTTTTGTTTTTCCCGTTGAGCCTTCGATCTATAAAATGCGCCATAAGCCCCCCGTAATTTCAATACATCCCTAGACAGTGTTACGAGGATTTACGCACACGCAAGTACCACTCAGACAGCAAGCGTACTTGTTTGCGGGTATATCCTTTCTCCATCATACGGGCGACGAAGTCGTCGTGTTTCTTCTGCTCTTCGGTCGACGTTTTCGCATTGAAGGAAATGACCGGGAGCAGCTCTTCGGTGTTCGAGAACATTTTCTTCTCGATAACAGTGCGAAGTTTTTCGTAGCTGGTCCAAACCGGGTTCTTACCTTCATTGTTAGCGCGTGCACGAAGGACAAAGTTCACGATTTCATTACGGAAGTCTTTAGGGTTACTAATGCCCGCAGGCTTCTCGATTTTCTCCAGTTCACTGTTGAGCGCAGAGCGGTCGAACAGTTGACCGGTATCTGGATCGCGATACTCCTGATCCTGAATCCAGAAGTCTGCATAGGTCACGTAGCGGTCAAAGATGTTCTGGCCGTACTCAGAGTAGGACTCGAGATAAGCGGTCTGAATTTCCTTGCCGATAAACTCAACGTATTTCGGAATCAAGTAACCTTTCAGGTTTTCCAGGTACTTCTCAGCAATTTCTTGCGGGAACTGTTCTCGCTCAATTTGTTGCTCAAGCACGTAGAACAGGTGCACAGGGTTTGCCGCCACTTCAGAATGGTCGAAGTTAAACACGCGAGAGAGGATCTTGAACGCAAAGCGGGTAGAAAGACCATTCATGCCTTCATCAACGCCAGCATAGTCACGGTACTCCTGATAAGACTTGGCTTTAGGATCCGTGTCTTTCAGCGTTTCACCGTCATAGACGCGCATTTTCGAGAAGATGCTGGAGTTTTCCGGCTCTTTCAGGCGCGACAGCACACTGAAACGGGCGAGAATATCGAGCGTGCTTGGCGAACAAGGTGCGTTAGCCAGCTCACTGCCTTCCAGCAGTTTGTCGTAGATTTTGATCTCTTCAGAAACACGAAGACAGTAAGGCACTTTGACGATGTATACACGGTCGAGGAATGCCTCGTTGTTTTTGTTGTTACGGAAGGTTTGCCATTCCGATTCGTTCGAGTGAGCGAGGATCATGCCATCAAATGGCAGGGCTGAAAGACCTTCAGTACCGTTGTAGTTACCTTCCTGCGTCGCTGTCAGCAGTGGGTGAAGCACTTTGATGGGAGCTTTGAACATCTCAACGAATTCCATCAGACCCTGGTTTGCTTTACACAGCGCACCGGAGTAGCTGTAAGCATCTGGGTCATCTTGCGCGAAATGCTCAAGCTGACGGATGTCGACTTTACCGACCAGTGAGGAGATGTCCTGGTTGTTTTCATCACCTGGCTCTGTTTTCGCCACAGCAACCTGGTCAAGAATGGATGGACGAACTTTGACAACCTTGAACTTGGTAATATCGCCACCAAACTCATGCAGGCGTTTAGCAATCCAAGGTGACATGATGGTACGCAGGTAGCGTTGAGGAACGCCGTATTCACTTTCCAGCAATGCGCCGTCTTCCGCGGCATCAAACAGGCAGAAAGGGTGGTCGTTGGTTGGGCTGCGTTCGCCGTTTGCAGTCAGCACGTAAACCGGCACTTTCTGCATCAGGCTTTTGAGTTTTTCAGCCAGTGAAGACTTACCACCGCCCACTGGGCCAAGTAAGTAGAGGATCTGTTTGCGCTCTTCCAAACCCTGAGCAGCATGCTTGAGGTAAGAAACGATTTGCTCGATGGCATCTTCCATGCCGTAAAAGTCTTCGAAAGTCTTGTAGCGCGAGATGACGCGGTTGGAGAATAAACGGCTCAAGCGAGGATCGAGCGCAGTGTCGATCATTTCAGGTTCGCCGATGGCCATTAACAGCCTCTCAGCCGCATTTGCATAAGCGCTGCGGTCTTCCCGGCAAAGGTCCAGAAATTCTTGAAGGCTCAGCTCTTCGTCTTTTGCTTCTTCGTAGCGTTGACGATAGTGGTCGAAAATACTCATGGTCCTGCCCCCTAAATCGTGCTGTTATCAATTAGAAAGGATATCGGCGCAGTTGCTTTCATATCCTCACTCTTTTAAGACTAGTCGCAACTGATCAATTTGCTTGGTTGAATTACTTGTTTTTTCGATATTTTTCCCTTTTGTGATAAGGCTTTGTATTCAGCCTTCCAGGATTGGGTTGTGTAAATATCGCTAGTTAACCGTATATACACAGGGAATTGTTCTACCGATCCATTCCCAATAGCGAATTCTCACCAACGAGACACCACTTTCTGGGTTTCCAACGTCCGTCACAGTTAGGACTTCCCGAAACGCTCACTTTGGCACCGGTTTGATGAATGCATCTTCGTGATGACGAACTTGCATTGCACGTGCCAGAAAATAAAAAAGCCGGAACCCCAAGGTTCCGGCTTCAATAAAACCGCTGTTAGTTAACGATTTATTTACAAATAACTTCGGTTGAGAGTGTGTGTTTTTCTCCAGATTGGAGCGTCACACTTCTGTCGTAAACAGCAGATTCTGCACAAACCATGGTCAAAAATCCGTCGTCTTCCATGTCAGCCATGCCTTCGGCAAGCGCTTGCCACGGGTTCCAGACGACCACACCGTTGTTGCCCTGATTGCTGACCTCTATACGGCGCTGATTCGCTGCATCTTCAATTATCACGGTGTCAGCTGCTTGAGGGTAAATACGGTCTACTTCGCCTTCAAACGTCGCTTTGCCTGTACTTGGCTTACGCTCACCCGCTTCAATGTACTCGTTACCGAGCTCAGAAACAGTGGCTTGGTGAATGTCGCCAATGTTGAAGTAGGTGTGCAGCGCACCGCCGATTTGCATGGGGCTCGCGCCAGTATTGGTCGAGACTAAACTGACTTTGAGTGTGTCACTGATTTCCACCAGAAGTTCTGCATGGAAAGCATGAGGCCAGATAGCGCGGGTTTCGGCGGTGTCAGACAGTGTCAGGCTAACAATCACGCCTTCATCATTCTCGCGGTGCTCGTTGAGCGTCCATTCGCTGGTGCGTGCAAAACCGTGAGAAGGTTCTGCTGCTTTGCCGAACCAAGGCCAGCAAACAGGAATGCCACCGCGAATAGCTTTGTTACCGGTAAAGTCTGCTTTCCCACTCATCCAAATGGTTTCTTTTTTACCGGCTGGCGTGAAACTCAGCACGTGGCCGCCAAACAAGGAAATCGCAGCGGTGGCTTTCGGATGAATAACACGAACGACTTTTAAACCGTCCAGTTCGCAGACAGTGACATAGTCAGAGAGAACAGCAAGGGTAGGGAGCTGTTTTACGTCCATGAAGGTGCCTTTTTAAAATTTGCTACAAAAATTCAGGTACAAAAATTCAGGTACAAAAAAGGCGGCCATCAGCCGCCTTTTTGTCACTCATGCCTTAACGGCAATCCGGAATGATTACTTAGAGATGTGAGCAATCAGGTCCAGAACTTTGTTTGAGTAACCGATTTCGTTGTCGTACCAAGATACAACTTTAACGAATTTGTCAGTCAGAGCAACGCCCGCTTTTGCGTCGAATACTGAAGTTTGAACTTCACCGATGAAGTCTTGAGAAACAACTTCGTCTTCAGTGTAACCCAGAACGCCAGCCATCTCGCCTTCTGAAGCAGCTTTCATTGCCGCACAGATTTCTGCGTAAGAAGCAGCTTCTTTCAGGTTAACAGTCAGGTCAACAACAGAAACGTTTGCAGTTGGTACGCGGAAAGCCATACCAGTCAGTTTGCCGTTCAGTTCTGGAAGAACTACGCCAACTGCTTTAGCTGCACCAGTTGATGATGGGATGATGTTCTGAGAAGCACCACGACCGCCACGCCAGTCTTTCGCAGAAGGACCGTCAACAGTTTTCTGAGTTGCAGTAGTCGCGTGAACAGTAGTCATCAGGCCAGACTCGATGCCCCACTTGTCGTTCAGTACTTTCGCGATTGGCGCAAGACAGTTAGTAGTACAAGAAGCGTTAGAAACGATGTCTTGACCTGCGTAAGTCTCGTGGTTAACACCCATAACGAACATTGGAGTTGCATCTTTAGATGGACCAGTCAGAACAACTTTCTTCGCACCAGCAGTGATGTGCTGACGTGCAGTTTCGTCAGTCAGGAAGATACCAGTTGCTTCAGCAACAACGTCAACGCCTACTGCGTCCCACTGAAGTTCAGTTGGGTTACGCTCAGCTGTTACGCGAACAGTCTTACCGTTAACAACCAGGTTACCGTCTACAACTTCAACAGTACCGTTGAAACGACCGTGAGTTGAATCGTACTTCAGCATGTATGCCATGTAGTCAACGTCGATCAGGTCGTTGATTGCTACAACTTCGATGTCGTTACGCTCAACAGATGCACGGAAAACGAAACGGCCGATACGGCCAAAACCGTTAATACCTACTTTGATAGTCATTATGTTGCTCCACAACTTAATATCTAGTGAAAGGAAATTGGTAGTAAAATTACAGAATCGGTACCACCCATGCAAGCAAAAAACCCATCTAAATTGCTTAAAGTCAAAAATTAGTACGGATTATTTTTACATCGCCCAAACAATATTTGAATGTGCTACAAAATATTTGAAATTATTCCCGTAAAACACCCTAGCTTGATATTTGTACAACGCCATCTGTCATACTCTTTAAGGCGCATATCTGCTTCGCTAAACAAGTATGGTGACAATATGCCGTTCGGTAAGTGCGAAAACTGAGAATCGAAAACGAGTTTGTCGGCGCTGCGCGTAAGCCATTGTAGATGAGATAAAAGTCAGCAGACCGCTGAAGCTGTGACCTGACGGGCGAAGCTTATTATCCGGGGTGGTACTCAGAGTAATAAGCAGGTAAAAAATCTTTTGCCAAATTCCGGCTTGCCGGAAAGAGAAATTTCCCGCACAAGAGGAAGTCATGACATCAGATAATAAGTGGAAAGCGTCTCTGTCTGAAGAGGCATATAAGGTCTGTCGGTTGGGACATACAGAAGCGCCATATACTGGTGCTTTATTACACAATCATAAGAAAGGAACATATCACTGCGTCTGCTGTGATGCTCTTTTATTTGATTCGAGTACAAAATTTGACTCTGGATGCGGCTGGCCAAGCTTTGATTTAGCGGTAGAAGGTGCGGTTCGTTACCTTGAAGACCAAAGCCATGGAATGGTAAGAACCGAGATCCGTTGTGTTGCCTGTGACAGCCACCTGGGGCATGTGTTTGACGACGGCCCCACAGAAACAGGGCAACGCTACTGCGTGAATTCTGTGTCGATGACTTTTGCTGAGCAGAATGACGAAAGTAAAAGTTGAAATTCACTGAGTATCAGAAAACAAAAAGTGCGCTCTCGGCGCACTTTTCGGTTTTAAGAGGTGGCATTGATTAGGTCGGGTCACCCAATGTCGCAAGCTGCATCAGTAGTCCTTTTTCAAAATCCCCATCTTCGATTTCAGACGCAATATCTTTTGCAATGTCAGCAATAGTCGCACGTCTTGAATCTGCCATTGGGTATAGCAATTTAAGCTGTGCCTCTTTAGCGATTGGCAGCCCCAGTTCACCGCCTACGAGTGCCCAAAGGTAGGCTTCATCGAGCTTTCCAATAGAATGGTTGGCCGTTGCGAGAGATTTGACCACATCTGGAATTGCCTTTTCACGGGTTTCACCCGCGCGGCCATCATAATAGGAGAGGGCTTTCAATAGCAGTTTGATCGTGTGTTCTTTGTCTTTATCGACGTAGTAAGTCGCAAGACCAAGCTGTAACTCTGGGGTGTTGAGGTATTCGGTTTCTTCCAACTTCAAGAATTGTTCGAGTGCTTCGTTGTCACCCTGTGTCCAACGGTAGTAAATAATGGAAGGCTGGTAAGAAGATTTAAGTTGCTGTTCAAGTTTGTCGATAGCGTCATAGGCGTGGAAGAGAGCTTCCGTACGCAGTGTCTTTTTCGATTTCAGCGTGGTGGTTTCAATCTGTGCAGCCAACTCCATACACTTAGCGTACTTCTTGGTCAGTAGCAGTTCATCGAACTTATTCAGATCTGACTCTTTTTTGACGACGTCATAACGTTTCCAAATAAGGTCAGTTCGCTCATGGCGGCATTGGCCATCCTGAACGTTAAGCTTATTACAGATCTGAGGGTAGTTTTCGCAAAGCTGAGCGGTGCTGCGGTTGCTCTCAAAACAGCCCGCAAGCAAAAGTGGGGTGATAGTGGCAATCGCCAGCTTCATCGGATTATTCAACAAGCCTTTCTTCATCGTATTCGTGGCTCTTATCGTCTCTATTAATACACAAATGACTTATAACATAAACGCTACTTTTCAGTTTAAGTTCATTTCACGACTTTTGCGTGAGTCCACAGAGATAAAAAAGACCAGCACGTTGGCTGGCCCTTTGATAAAGCTGGCTGATATCAGACGATATCCGTACCAAGATAAGTGATGTTTTCAGCATCAGTCCAAATAGTCACTTGATCACCATCGCGGATATCGGTGAAGACATAAGCTTGTAAATCCGCGGCTTGGGCTGCTGTTATGCCCATTTTCTCTATCATCGCTGGCGTGATATCAGCATTAGATGTGTCTGAAGCTTCGTACTGCCAATGCACCCCAGTGAGATTCAGGGTGTCGTCACCTTCTCCCAGCCAAGCCACAAAACCCTGCCAATCGTCCCGATCGGTGGTGTCTGACTGCGCATCAGTCTCATGGATGTTAATGGTAACAGTTTGGTTGCCATTGCCACCAATAGCGGCTTCAACACCGGCGATGACGTTACCCGTCACACCGGGTGTGGTTTGGTAGGCAGCACCCGTAAAATCGGCATGCACTGAGCCTGAAATCTTCAAGACATCAAAGCCTGTTGCGGCATCATAGATGTGCTTGTTGACTTCTTTTCCGTTAGAAAGCGTGCGGATTTGTCCTTGGAAATCATTAACATCGAAAATCAAGGTGTCGGAATTGGTTCCGCCCCTCAGAATATCTTCGCCGACGCCACCATCCAGTACATTGTCGAAGCTGTTCCAGCCAGAAAACAGATAGTCGTTGCCTTCACGGCCAAGTAGGGTGTTACTGCCCAAGTTGCCGTAGAGGGTGTCATTACCGACGCCACCGTCTAGATAGTCATTCCCACCATTACCGCGCAGGAAGTCATCGCCTTCTTCGCCGTAGATGACATCATTGCCACCATTTCCTCGAAGGTCATCATTGCCTGTGGCACCATAGATTTCATCGTCACCGTTACCGCCAAAAATCTGGTCGTCACCGGTTCCGCCGTCGATGTAATCGGCACCTTCATCGGCACGAATAGTGTCGTTTCCTGCATCGCCCCAAATTTCGTCGTCACCACTGCCGCCGCGGATATAGTCGTCACCATTTTCACCAAAGACGAGGTCAGCGCCTTCACCTGCCAATAACTCGTCGTTACCCTGACCACCATACAGCGTGTCATCACCTGCACCGCCTTCCAGTTTGTCGGTGCCATTTTGTCCGCGTAACGTATCATTACCGTTGCCACCGTGAAGATGGTCATCATCATTTCCACCCCAAAGGGTGTCGTTACCATCGCCACCGGAAAGTACGTCATTACCGTCAGCGCCAACGAGAAAATCATCGCCACCTTCGCCAAACAGGCGATCATCACCTTCATAGCCATACAGGCTGTCATTGCCATGCGTACTGGTGTCGCTGCTGATTTCTTCAACTTCGATGGTGACGCTTGATGATGGGATGTTGGTGTCTACGTCATTAAGGTCGAGTGGGCGCCATTCAAAGTTGTTTAATTGACTGGCAGGCATGGTGAAGAAAACCAGTGCTGCGCCACCAGGTACGTTGATATCGAGCGCCGAGCCGCGCTCCGCCAAGCTGACATAATCTACAATGATGTCACGGCTGATGATGGTTCCGGATGCGTCCAAAATGGCGTAGCCCAAGCTTTTCTCTTCACCAGCGGGGAAGCTAAATTGTGACAAAGTCACGCTGATGAATGTCTCTTCTTGAATGGCATATGAACCATTAGCGTCTGGAGATAGGGTGGCGATATCTTCAGGCGATGAGTCGCCATAAGCCTTATCGTTACCCTCATAACCACGCAGGGTGTCGTTACCTAGTAGACCGTATATTTCGTCATCGTCGCTGGTGCCGACGAGATTGTCATTTGTATTTGTGCCAGAAATGGATGCCATGTGGCGTACCTTGCTCGAAATTAAGTATTTTCTTGCGACCACGGATACGGCTTCGTGTGTCGGTGTATTAAACGGGCGGGACAGATTTCACGACATGGTGTCTGGTTTTTTGTTCAATTGGTTTTAGTGAAACCAGTTTCTGTTGGCCGAGCGTCGTCACATAAAGTGGCAAAAGGTCTGCGATCTCTCAAGCTGCGAGGTGCGTATTCAGATTAAAATCAGTACTAT
The DNA here is from genome assembly GCF_000333895.2 of Grimontia indica. Taxonomy (GTDB): domain Bacteria; phylum Pseudomonadota; class Gammaproteobacteria; order Enterobacterales; family Vibrionaceae; genus Enterovibrio; species Enterovibrio indicus. Next base: position 19,640 of record NZ_ANFM02000038.1, read on the forward strand.
TGCGGGCGTAGTAAAATAGGAATTCGCACTAAAGTGCTATAAAAAACTGAAAATCAGCATGGGAAATGACTGATTTCTTGGTTTGTTTGCCTTTTCAGTCAAGGTATCTCAGTGTGTTAGACACACGAGCATCTTTGGTCGAAAACCGGCGTTTTTACTCTCTGATTGTGTTGTGGCACCTTTGGGTGACCAAAGAAGAAAGGAAGTATCATGGATATCGAGCAGTTGCTGTCCACCATCACCCCAGACGCTTATGAACGCTTGTTGTATGCGGTAGAAACCGGTAAATGGCCTGAAGGCACGACACTGACACCGGAGCAACGCGACAATGCTATCCAGGTTGTGATGCTCTATCAATCTCGCCACAACACGGAGCCGCAACATATGACGGTTGCGGCAGGTGGTGATATTACAATGAAGTCGAAAGCGCAGTTAAAACGAGAGTTTGCGCCGAATCAGGAAACGATTGTTCAGACCAAGCTGAGCGAAGAATAAAAAAGCGCCGACGTGAAGTCGGCGTTTTTCTTTAGGTTATTTGGAAGACCGAGAGCACCTCTTTAGAAGATGTCATTACCTGCCTGAGTGATGTTTTCTGCATCTGTCCAAAGGGTGATTTGCTCACCAGAGATGTCAGACGAGAACACATAAGCCTTAAGTGTCGAGGCTTGGTCTTCCGTTAATCCCATTTGCTGGATCATTGCCGGTGTGAGTTCTGCATTCGCTGTTGCATCTGCTTCATAAGTCCAGCGAGGGCCGGCAAAGTCAAAGGTATCGTCACCACCACCTAAATAAGCAACAAATCCATCCCAATCACCACGTTCTGTATCGTCTGATTGCGCCAAGATTGAATGCTCTTTTATCGTCACCGTTTGATTGCCATCATCACCGACAATTGCCTCAACGCCTGCGATCACATTGCCGTTAACTGTGGTGTCAGATTGATAAGCCGCACCTGTGAAGTCAACATGCACATCGCCGGACACTTCCAAAACATCAAATCCCGTTGCTGCATTGTAGACTTGGTCATTTACAACGCGTCCATTAGAGAGTGTTTTGGTTTCACCAGCAAAATCTTCAATGTCGAATACCAGAATGTCGGAGCCGATGCCGCCTGTGTAGGTATCTATGCCTTCCCCGCCATCCAGTCGGTTATTTGTACCGTTACCGGCGTAAAGCTCATCGTTACCCGCTCCACCAAGAAGGGTGTTGCTACCTGCGTTGCCGAAAAGCTTGTCGTTACCCGCGCCGCCGTCAAGCGTATCGTTCCCTGCTTTGCCATAGAGCACGTCGTCGCCTTCACCACCGTGCACGGTGTCGTTGCCGTGACCACCTCGAATGTCATCGGCACCTTCATCGCCGTAAAGAGTGTCGTCACCCTTTCCGCCAAAGATTTTGTCATCACCTTCACCGCCGTGAACGATATCTGCATCATCCCCAGCATGGATCGTGTCGTTACCGGTTCCACCGTCAATCGTATCTTTGTCACTGACTTCTTTTTCTGCGGTGACTTCGACAGTGAATACCGTGTCATTGAAATCTTTATCGCCCAGACCGCGTAGGTCTTCCCAAGCTGAAATATCGCCTGAGTTTCTCTCGTGATCCAGATTCCCAGTATTTTCAGTGGCCTGCGATACAAAAACATCGCTGGTTACTGAGCCTTGTGACACTGTTGGTGTGCCATCAAGAGTGAGGATGACTTCGCCTTTATCAAATCCTGCACGATCACCATCGGGGATCAGGAAAAGGCCCATTTTCTCGCCGCCTGTGGTGTCGATGTCGATCTTCAGCGAAGACACATGCTTAACGTTGTCGGCGACGATAACAGCACGAATAACGTTTCCGTTACTGTCGAGAATGTAGTAGCCCAAGCTGTTATTGTATGCCGCACTATGGCTGAAGCTGCTCAAATCCAAACGCGCCTTTTCAGTACCAGAGATATCAAACAGTGCATCAGAGCCACGGTCAATCTGAACCGTTTCTTTGCTGATTCGACCGCCAAAAATCAGATCATCACCCGCGCCACCATTGATGGTATCGTCGCCTTCATCACCGAAAATAGTGTCGTTGTCTGGGAGTTTGGAGCGAGGTTGGGTCACGTTGATTTGGAACGTGGTGTCATTGAAATCATTGTCACCTCCGCCCCAGAGATCTTCCCACTTGCTGGTAGAGCCGCTTTCACGCTCATGGTCGATACCATCTCCGTTCTCACTTTTCTGAGAAGTGAAGACTGCCGCTGAGCTTGAACCTTGGGTAACTGTCGCAGAGTTGGTTGAAAGGTCGAGATTCACTTCGCCTTTGTCAAAACCTTTGCGATCGCCATCAGGGATAAGGAAGAGTCCTAGTTTTGCTCCTCCCTCAGTCGCTATATCGTCAAGGTTAATGGCGCTGACATTTTTCACGTTGTCTGCAACGATGACAGCTTTCAGGACACTGCCATCTTCATCAAGAATGTAGTAGCCAAGACTGTTGTTATAGGCTGCGCTATGGGTGAAGTGTGAAAAATCGAGAGAGACAGCATCACCACCACTGATGTCAAAAGTACCATCAGCCGAGCGAGACAAAGAAATATCACTAGTAAAACCAGATGAACCGCCACCATTAAGGATATCGTTACCTGCACCACCTTTTATCATGTCGTTACCTTCGTAACCGAAGATGGTGTCATTACCACTTGTGCCATTTAATTTGTCATTCGCATAGGTGCCGGTAAACGTTGCCATCGTACTACTCCCTGATCTTAAGTCTTTGCTTATTTAGCGCTTTCTACTGAGGTGTAAATTTATTTAACAGTGTCAATACACTATTCAACTAAGCACTAATCACAAGACAGTCAGTAGGTTTTCAGTTGAATATCAGGGGTGGGAATGAGTTTTTTGGGTTTGAATGGCCAGAAAAGTATGAGGGATTGTTCAGTGGAAGTATGACCAAAAACAACAAAGGCCAGCGTATGCCGGCCTTCTACATTGTCTGTTTTTCTGAATATCAGAGCGACAATTCGCCGCGGAGGTCTTGTTGAAGTTGGGTGCGAATGGCATCCATTGGCAAGTCCTGACTCAGAAGAAAGTGCAGTTTCGCCAGTGCTGCTTCCGGGGTCATGTCATAACCGCTAAGAACGCCTGCTTCTGCCAGCGCACAACCTGTAGCGTAACCGCCCATATTGACTTTACCTGCCAGACACTGGGTCAGATTCAACACCACAACGCCGCGATCAGTCGCTTCGCGAAGCAGGCCTAGCAGCTCTTGATTCTGAGGTGCGTTGCCCACACCAAAGGTCAGCAGGATCATCGCATTCACTGGTTGTTTCAGCGCATTGCGGATCACTTCCGGCGAAATCCCCGGATACATCATGATAATGGCAACAGGCTGTTCGGTAATCGTGTGAACTTTGAAAGCACCTTCCGGCTTCTTATCGATTTCTGCACCGTGGAGCTGGATGTTAATACCCGCTTCCAACAGAGGCGGCAGATTTGGCGACGTAAAAGCATTGAAACCATCTGCATGGGATTTGGTGCTACGGTTACCGCGAAGAAGCTGGTTGTTGAAGAACAAGGTCACTTCATTGATAGGGTAATTCGCAGCGATATGCAGTGCGTTCAACAGATTCGCCTGACCGTCAGAACGCAGTTCTGCCAACGGGATTTGTGATCCTGTCACGATGACGGGTTTATCCAGGTTCTCCAGCATAAAGGAGAGCGCAGAGGCGGTGTATGCCATGGTGTCTGTACCATGGAGAATCACGAAGCCATCGTACTTATCGTAGTTGTCACGAATATCGTCAGCAATGCGTTGCCACTCTGCAGGGGTCATGTCGGCGGAGTCGATCAGCGGGCTGTATTCGTGAATAGTGAATTCAGGCATCTCAGGGCGATGGAATTCCGGCATTTGTTGGAGTTGTTGTTGCATGAAGCCAGACACAGGAATGTAGCCCTGCTCTGATTTCAGCATGCCGATTGTGCCGCCAGTGTAGGCGATATAAATGTGTTTTCTTTCCATCTTCACAACTTAAATGTAGCCGAGGTAGTGCGCGCATTATACGGAGTGGATGCACGAAAAAAACCCCCGGATTTCGCCGGGGGTTGTTGAGAGGTCTCAGTTTTCGTAATAACTACAATTCGGACAGAGCGCGTATTGTCCGTTTGGATCATTGAAGTTATTCAGGTTGTTTATTTCAGTAACTGCGTGGTTAGCAAACTGTTGAACTGCATCAGGCAGTTTGACGGCTTCGTTCAATCCGAGCGTTACCATCGCCTGGTTCATGAACTCATAGATGAATTGCTGTGCTGGGGTGAGCGGCTCTTCCATCCAGTTCAATGAATAATCGGTTACTTGAGCCAGTTCTGCTGCAACGGTAATGGCATCGTCAAAGTCGCCCATTTGGTCAACCAAGCCACGTTTCATCGCATCGTAACCCGTCCATACGCGGCCTTGCGCCACTTGATCGACATCTTGGAGTGATAGGTTACGTTGGCTGGCGACTAGGCCAATAAAGCGCTGGTAACCATTTTCAATCCCAAGCTGCATGATGTTGCTGATTTCTTCTGGCAACGCTCGTGTGACCCCGACACCCGCAAATGGTGTGGTGCCGATACCGTCGTTATAAACACCGTACTTCGCCAGCACATCTTCGAAGGTGGTCAGAATACCGAAGATACCGATAGACCCTGTGATGGTAGTTGGCTGCGCGAGTATGCGGTCCGCGCTTGAGGATATCCAATAACCGCCGGACGCTGCTACGCTAGACATGGATACGACGACGGGCTTGCCCGCCTGTTTCAGCGCATCCACTTCGTTGCGGATCACTTCAGAGGCAAAGGCGCTGCCGCCTGGGCTGTCTACACGCAAAACCACCGCTTTAATTGAATCGTTCAGGCGTGCATCACGTAGTAGGCCAGCAGTGGTATCACCACCGATAGTGCCTTCTGATTCAAAGCCATCCACGATGGCACCGCTTGCAACGACCACGGCAATTTGGTCTGCCTTAGGCAATTCAAAGTTCAGCGGCGCGTAATCATAGAAGCTCACATAGTTGAAGCTGTCTTCCCCATCGCTGCCAAATACTTCTGCCAGACGGGTACGGATTTGTTGGCGGGTCATCAGTTCATCGACCAAGCCCATGTTGTAGGCTAATTTTGCGAAATCACCGTTTGCTGCCTTGAGGTTGGCAATCAGAGTGTCAGCATCCGGTGAGAGGGTTGAAACCTCGATGTTACGGTTGGTGGCAATGTCATCGACAAATGCGCCCCAAAGCTGATTCAGCCAAACAGAGTTTGCTTCGCGCGCTTCCTCAGACATGCCCGTGCGTGTGTATGGTTCAACAAATGATTTGTAAGTTCCGACGCGGAAAACGTGCGTAGTGATATCTAGGTTTTCCAGCAGGTCTTTGAAGTAGAGGTTATAGGTGCCATAGCCACGCAACAGCACTGCGCCGTCCGGTGCCATGAAAATCTCGTCGGCATAGCTGGCGAGGTAATATTGGCTCTGGTTGTAGTGCCCACCAATAGCAACCACAGGTTTGCCAGTGGCTTTGAATTCATTAATTGCTTTAGCGATGTAGCGAAGCTTGGTCAGGCTGGTTTCCGACATGTCGGACAGGCTGAGTACCATGCCGTTGATTTTGTCGTCTTTTGCGCCAGCACGGATTTGCTCGACGATATCGTAAAGCACGTTTTCAAACTGCATTTGCTGACCGAAAAGATTGCGTGTCGCGAAATCATAAGGGTCGACGCGGCGCTGCTTTTCAACGATTGGCCCAGAAATATCAACCAGAAGCGCCCGCTCTGGTTGCTCAACCGGTTTAGTCGGTGTGGCATGCTCCATCGTAAACAGAAAATAGATCCCCACCAACATGGCAATGAACAGAATATTCAGGATCAACTGACGGGTAAAACTGAGGGCTTTCCAAAACCACTTCAGTAAGGTGCCGATAAATTTAAAAAGCGTTTTCATTTGGTTATCCAGCTTCTTTTATTACCGGTAATCGTAACGAATCCTGTCCAATTAGAATAGAGGTGATTAATGTTGTAAAAATGTAAACAAACGTTTGAAACTTTTGTTTGAGTGGCTTATCTTGGTCTGACCAGAACTAATAATAACCATGGAAGCGCATCATGAATTCGCCTTACCCACACCTACTCGCGCCGTTGGATCTTGGCTTTACGCAGTTGAAAAACCGCGTACTGATGGGGTCTATGCATACTGGACTGGAAGAATCGAATGACGGGTTTAAGAAGCTCGCTGCCTTCTACGCCGAAAGGGCAAAAGGTGGTGTTGGCCTGATTGTTACAGGTGGCTTTTCTCCGAACTTCCGTGGTCGTCTCCACCCTTTAAGTGCGCAATTCAGCAGCGGTCGAGCGGCCCGCGCGCACCGTACCATCACTGATGCAGTGCATGAAAATGGCGGTAAAATTGCGCTTCAGCTTTTGCACGCAGGCCGTTATGCGATGCATCCTTTCGCTCTGAGTGCGTCTGATATGCGATCGCCTATCTCTAAATTCGCGCCTTCTGCCATGAGCGAACGCCAAATCCTGAATACCATCAAAGACTTTGGTAAGAGTGCGGAACTTGCCCGTGAAGCGGGTTATGACGGCGTGGAAATCATGGGTTCAGAAGGTTATCTGATTAATCAGTTCATCTGTGCGCGTTCCAATACCCGTTATGATCGCTGGGGCGGCAGCTACGAAAACCGTACCCGTTTGGCTGTAGAAGTGGTGAAAGCAGTGCGCGAACGTGCGGGTCAAGATTTCATCATCATTTTCCGACTGTCGATGTTGGATCTGGTGGAGCAGGGTAGCACGCATGATGAAGTGGTTGAGCTTGCGAAAGCGCTGGAACAAGCTGGTGTTACCATCATCAATACTGGTATTGGCTGGCATGAAGCCCGTATTCCGACCATCGCCACTCAGGTTCCGCGCGCAGCATTCGCGTGGGTTACCGAGCGTCTAAAAGGTGAGGTCAATGTACCTTTGGTCACCTGTAACCGCATCAATACGCCGGAAATCGCCGAGGAGATCCTGTCGTCGGGGCAGGCAGATATGGTTTCCATGGCGCGCCCATTTCTGGCAGATGCGGAATTTGTGGCGAAAGCTGAGCAAGATCGCTCTGACGACATTAACACCTGTATTGCCTGTAATCAGGCCTGTCTTGACCATGTGTTCAAAGGGAAACGCGCCAGCTGCTTGGTGAACCCTCAGGCGTGTTACGAAACAGAGTTGGTCGTCACACCGGCTTCCAACAAACGCCGTGTTGCGGTTATCGGTGGTGGTATGGCAGGCATGTCTTTCGCGACCACAGCTGCAGAGCGTGGCTTTGATGTGGTGTTGTTTGAGAAGCGCGATACCCTTGGCGGTCAATTCAATCTCGCCATGCAAATTCCCGGTAAGGAAGAATTCAAAGAATCTATCCGTTACTTCACCCGTAAGGTAGAGCAATCCGGCATTGAAGTCCGTCTGAATACGGAAGTTGATGCGGATACCCTGAAAGATTTTGATGAAGTGGTAGTGGCAACGGGTGTTAAACCTCGCATTCCATCTATTCCGGGTATCGACCATCCAAAAGCCATTGATTACCAGACGTTCATCCGTGAGCAACCTGAACTTGGTGGGCGAGTGGCCATTATTGGTGCCGGTGGTATCGGCATTGATGTCGCTACCATGATTACTGAGCCAGAAAATCACACGCTGGATGACTGGCTAAAAGACTGGGGTATCGACAAAACTATCTCGTATGAAGGCGGGTTACACCCTCAACCTCACTATGTCGCACAGCGTCAGGTATGGTTACTGCAACGTAAAGCAGGTCGCGTAGGCAAAGGACCGGGTAAAACAACGGGCTGGATCCATAAGAAAACGCTGGAAAAACGAGGTGTAGAACTCCTTGGTGGTGTGGCATACGAGAAGATCGATGACGCAGGTTTGCATATCACCCTTGAAGGTCAGCACCACATTCTGCCAGCAGATCATGTGATCGTTTGTGCCGGTCAGGAGTCAGTGAATGGTTTGGTATCTGCACTCGAAGCGCAAGGCATCAAAGCCCATGTGATTGGCGGTGCTGAGCATGCCGGCGAGTTGGATGCTAAACGCGCGATTCGCCAAGGGGTGAAGTTAGCCATATCACTTTAAGCCAGTAGTTTGAAAAACCACAAAACCCGAGTGGAGTCGCCTCTCGGGTTTTGTGTTATTTTGGAAAAGTGATTTTTAATTCTTTTCGGGACGATATATGGACGCGATAACTCTTCTTACCCAGCGCCGCTCAATTCCTCGTTTACTGGCTCCGGCCCCGACTGGTGAAGCATTGGACAACATGCTGGCAGCCGGCCTCAGGGCACCGGATCATGGCGCGTTGACGCCTTGGGAGTTTGTCGTCGCGACAGGGGAAGGACTGGATAAGCTTTCTGCCATTTTGAAAAGCGCGGCAGAAGCCGACAACGAAGAAGACGCGGTGGTTGAGAAAGCAACCAAGTCACCTTATCGCGCGCCTATGGTCATCACTGTGATTGCCCGCACCAAGCAACATGACAAAGTACCTGTGATTGAGCAGCACATCTCTGCAGGCTGCGCGGCACAGGCAATGCAGATGGCAGCAGTTGCGCAAGGTTTTCAGGGCTTCTGGCGTACCGGGAAATGGGCCTATCATTCTGTTGTTCGTGAAGCGTTTAACGTGTCAGGTGACGACGAGATCGTAGGGTTCCTCTACGTAGGCACACCGGATTGCACACCGGCTGGCGTGCCAAAGCGTGATACTGCAAAGTACGTGACGTACCTGTAAAACCTGACTTCGTTCCATTTGACAATTAACTGGATGTATATCCAGTTAATTGTTGTTAACTTCCCTGAATTTCGATAAATTGTGGGTTCATCGTCCGAGACTTCCAACGATATGACCAGACTCTTTATCGCCGAAAAACCCAGCCTAGGCCGCGCGATTGTCGCAGCACTTCCCAAGCCCCACAAAAATCATGAAGGCTATGTTGTTGCTGGAAATGGCGACACGGTGACATGGTGTATCGGCCATTTGCTCGAGCAGGCAGAGCCTGAGGCTTATGACGAAAAATATAAAACCTGGCGACTCGACGATCTTCCTATTCTTCCTCAGCAATGGATTTTAAAACCGCGTAAATCTGCCGCCAAACAGCTGGGTGTGGTGAAAAAACTGCTCAAGCAGTTTGATGAAATCGTGCATGCAGGTGACCCGGATCGCGAAGGTCAACTGCTGGTGGATGAAGTGTTCAGCCACGCCAAGCTTTCTGAAGCCAAGAAAAAACGAATCCAGCGTCTGCTGATTAATGACCTGAACACCTCGGCGGTGAAAAAGGCATTGTCAGCCCTGCGCAGCAATATGGAGTTTGTGCCGCTTTCGGTGTCAGCACTGGCGCGCTCAAGAGCGGATTGGCTCTATGGCATGAACATGTCCCGCGCTTACACTTTACTTGGAAAACAGGCGGGGTATCAGGGGGTGCTTTCCGTCGGTCGCGTGCAAACACCGGTATTGGGGCTGGTGGTTCGCCGTGATCGCGAAATCGAAGCCTTTATCCCCAAGCCTTTCTATCAATTGGATGCAGTTATCCCCTACCAAGGTAGCGATATTCTTGCCCGTTGGCAGCCGAGTGAAGCCTGCCAGCCATGGCAGGATGAAGAAGGGCGGGTATTAGCGAGGAATCTGGTCGAAAACGTCGCGCGTCGTATTGAAGGTCAGCCTGCAACGGTGACCAAATCAGAGCGCAAGACCACCAAACAGTCACCGCCGTTACCTTACAGTCTGTCTGCGCTGCAAATTGATGCGGCCAAGCGTTTTAATATGAGCGCCGCCGACGTACTGGCCTGTTGTCAGGCCTTGTACGAGAAGCATAAGGTGATCACCTATCCGCGCTCAGATTGCCGCTATCTCCCTAAAGGCCACTTCAAAGAAGCACAAAGCGTCTCCACCGCGATTGCGAAAACGACTGATGCGTTATCTACCGCGGTCAACAATGCCAATCTTTCCCTTAAATCGAAGGCTTGGAATGACAGCAAAGTCGAAGCTCACCACGCGATTATTCCTACGTCGAAAAGTAGTAGCGCCTTGAGTGGGCGCGAGCGTGATGTTTATGAGCTCATCGCCCGACAGTATCTGATGCAGTTCTATCCTGTCGCAGAGTACACCGAAGCCAAACTGGACTTTGAGATTGTGGGTGGTCTTTTCATCGCAAAAGGGAAAAAGCTAATGTCTCCGGGGTGGCGAGCACTGCTGTCCCGAGATAAATCAGCGCAAAATGAGGATATCGAAAGCCTAGTACCACCGCTGGATAAAGGCACTGTATTGACCTGCGCGCGCGGCAATATTAAAGATTGCATGACGGAGCCTCCGCGTTATTTCACAGAAGCGACGTTGCTGCAGGCGATGACAGGGATTGCCCGGTTTGTAAAAGACCCATCGCTTAAGAAAATCCTTCGAGATACAGACGGATTGGGAACAGAAGCAACCCGGGCTGGGATTCTCGATTTGCTGTTCAAACGTAGTCTTCTCTCTCGGGAAGGAAAGCAGATCCGCTCAACTGCTTCTGGAAAAGGCTTGATTGATGCGTTGCCTGAGAAAGCAGCCTATCCGGATATGACGGCGCAATGGGAACGCCAGCTTCATGACATGGCAGAAAAGAAAGGGGCTTATCAACCTTTTATGACTGCATTGGAGTCCGAGTTAAATGTGCTGATGCAAACCGTCAGACATGGCTCAGTGCCGGATAGCCTTCGCTCTCTGCCAGCACAGCCTAACCGATTCAAGAAAGGAAGAGGTGGGAAAAGTAGGGCACCTGCCAAGAAGCGCCGTTATAAAACAAAGGCCTGATTTTTCCCTGCGTTCTTCGCCTCATAGAGCGCGACATCGGCGTCAATGAACAGCTGTTGCTGATTATTGGGCTTTTCTGGAATGGTGGTTTTGCCGCCCGCGCTGATGGTAACTATCGGCGCGACGGGTGAGTCACCGTGCGGTATCTCTAGTTTGCGTACGGCTTCCAGTGCGCGGTTAGCCACAGATATTGCATTCTCTCGGTTACTGCCCGGCAACAGGAAGACGAACTCTTCACCACCGAATCTCGCCAATAATGCGCCAGCACGTCGTTCGACCTGGCTGAGCGCTTCAGCCACTTTCGTCAAACACTGGTCGCCTAAGGCATGGCCGTATTTGTCGTTGTATTGCTTAAAGTGGTCGATATCGACAATCAAAATGGTCAGTGGAGTTTGGTAGCGAAGGGCGCGACGCCATTCCTCTTCCAGTCGCTCATCCAGCATCCGGCGATTTGGTACTTGTGTCAGACTGTCTTCTCGGGAAATCTGATTCAAGCGCTTATTGGCTTCTTCCAGCTGCGCTGTGCGCTCTGCCACGCGGTGTTCCAGTGACAGATTGAGGGCTTTCAGATCATCTTGTGCACGACGTTGGATGAGGTGCTGTGACATAGTGACCCCAAGGAGCTTCAGAAGCTCGCTGTGGTAACTTTTCAGTGGTGTTCCAGATATTAGGTTGTCACAGGCAATCCAACCAATTGGATCGTCACCATCCCATAGCGAAATGGTGGCATTCCAACCCGTCCCAACGACTTTGTTGTCATGATAGAGCTCACAGCCTTCATTGATGGTGATATGGCGCTTCTTATCAAGTGTGGTTTTGGCGTGGTAGTGCTCATGAATCGCCGTGCAATACCATTGCTCATTGGTCACGGTTCCGTTGATATCTGTTCCATAGGTCCCGCGCAACAAACCAGTATGGCTATTGAGAAGGAAAATCGCCATGCGGTCAAAATCGAGAGCATGAATACACTCATAAACCGCTGTATGAAGCATGTTATCAAGCGAATGGGCGTGCCAGAGTCGCAACGAGATTTTATGTAGGATATGGAGTTGTTCTAAAAGTCCCTTTTGTGAGCAGACTTCTTGCACCAGTTTCTTTTCGGTTTTTTTATGATTGGCTTTTTCAAAAGCTAGGAACTGGCGTTGCAGGTGGCTGTCGAGTACACCTGAAAGCATCAATGCCAATAGTGTTTTAGCTTTGGCATCAACATGAATTTCTTTTTTGGTTGAAAGCAGCAAACCAGCCGATTGTGTGCCACGAATATTGAGTGGGAGTACCCAGCAATACTGCCCCTGTTGCTGCAAAGGCGCGTCAGTGTCCAATAGGTTGAAGAGAAGGGATTGATCCTCTTCGTTTAATGCCATGGCAGGTGAAGAGACTTGATGGTGATCGGCGCGAATATCTGCGATCTGGCTCCAGTTTGCGCTTTCAGTGTCTTTGAGAAGAACTTGGCAGCGGACATCGTCAGCAAGGAGGCATAAAGTCTGGCCCAGGGCTGCACAGAATGCATCCAGATTTTCTTGCGGACAAATCGCTTCGCCTGCTTTCAGGCAGAATGCGTAATCCAAAGCAATCATGCCCATGACTCCCTTATGACTGGCTACTGACGAAAAATGTGATTTTAGTTCTAATCTTTAGATGGCCAGTATGACAGTAATCGCCATTAGCAATGTCTAAATTTCCCTCATCTTCGACAGACTTCACAAGGGAGTTTAAGGGTCTGTGATGCCCGTAATGTGTTTGTTCTCTGTATGGTTATTTGTTTGATATAACGGTAAAAACTCTTGGTTTTTTGTTAGCTCGAGTACGCAAAAATAACGCCAGCAAGTGTCATCAAAAACAGGAACCACTTGAGGAGTTTAGGGTCTGCTTTAATGGCAAACTTCACGGCCAACCAAGCACCAAACATGGATCCCAACGCAAGCAGCAAGCCGGGTAACCAGAGAATTAAATCCTGCCAGATGAAGATAGCGAGCGAGACGGAAGTAAACGCTAACGTACAGACGAGCTTTAAGGCGTTACCGCGCACGAGATCATAGCGAAGCGTCCCACACAGCGCAGCGATCAGCACAAACCCGACACCCGCTTGAACAAATCCACCGTAGAAACCCGCGATGGCAAGTCCAACCCAGGCTGCTGGTGTGTCCTTCACTTTACGTGCAAGCTCTCCTTCATTGGGCATGACTGCCTGAGGTTTTACCAGCATGATAAATGCCATTAAGAGCATGGTGCCGAGAAGGAGTGGTTTGATGATTGAAGAGGGCAGCCAGGCTGCTGCTCCAGCACCCACTGCGCCACCAATCAGGGTTGGGATAAGAATAGGCAGCAGGTCATGGCCATCCAGACGCTTATGATGGCGAAATCCTGCAACGCCGGAAACACTTTGCATAAAAACGCCGACACGGTTGGTGGCATTGGCCACTTCCGCTGGCATGCCCAGCACGATTAACGCAGGAATGGTGAGGTTTGAGCCACCGCCAGCCAGTGTATTGATAATGCCTGCAACAAAGCCAAGCACAACCAGCAAAGCGCCAAACTCGATAGAGACGTCCATTTCGCTATCCAGATAATTTCAATAGGGAAATGAATACTAACCAAGAACATGGCTACGAAAAAGCCCGCAGCTAAAAAGCTGCGGGCTCATATCGATAGATGGTCGGTCTGAGAGGATTTGAACCTCCGACCCCTGACACCCCATGACAGTGCGCTACCAAGCTGCGCTACAGACCGACACTATGGATTCATGGTACGAACACAGTATTTAGCTGTCAATCGCCTTTCTTTATTAAATCCGCGAATTTCAATCGTTTGGCTAAAAAGAAGCCAGCTTATCGCTGGCTGCTCTGTTAGTTTTCTTCGGGATGATAGAAGCGCTTCAACTCGTGCATCACCTGCATCAGTACAGAAAGCTGAGGTTTGCCTTCCGGTTGCAGCTTGTAGTTGCTGTCATACACGCGATAGTTTCCGAACTTGTCCACCACCGTGGTTTTGTCAGGCTGAACCACGACGATGTCACGACTGTCACCAGCGATTACCCATTTTCTTGGCTTATCGGAAAGCTCGAATAGGTTCATGCCACTGGTATAGTTGGTCGAAGGGCTGTCAACCGCCAGCATGGACTCCATCAATGTTGGAACGATATCCAAATGCGAGCTGTAAACATCGACTTGGCGGGGTTCCTGATTTGGCCAGTGCATGATCAGAGGAACCTGCAGCTGATACTTACTGTAGTTGGTGTTTGCGCCCCAGCTGTTGGATCCGGTTTCGTTAAATTCAGTGCCGTGGTTAGATGTAATGATCACCACGGTGTTATCGAGCTGGCCGTTTGCTTCTAAAGTGTCGAGCATTTCACCCAACAAGGTATCCACGTAATATGCGGCATTGTTATAGCTGTTTTTCAGCACCAGCGAGGTTTGTTCGCCTACGCTTGCCATATCGTTGTCGAGTGATGGCTGGAACGGACGCTCATAGTCACCACCTTGTTCGTAATCAGTGACACTTTTGAGTTCCAGATAAGCGAACCAAGGTTGTTTCACATCACCGGCTTTGATCCACTCGTCGAGATTGTCTGCGGCAATATGGTCAGCCACCCAGGTTTCCGACGCTTTGACATTTGACGCTTGCTCAAGGTGCTTACCAAAAATGCTCTGATAATAGATCGGGTTGTCGAAGTTATCAGCGCTGAAAAGACCGAAACGGTAGTTGCGCTTATCCATCGTATCAATCAGCAATGGACTTAAACCTTCCGTTCGCGCGCTTTGTGCATAGCTGCCAGGCAAGCCGTAAAACAGGCCAAAAATTCCTGCCATCGCATCATTGCTGGAACTGTAATGATGGGTATATTTCAGATTGCTGTTAGCAAACTGATTCAGGTTTGGCATTACAACCGGGTCAAGCATGTCTGCTCGCAAGCTTTCCACCATCACCACAAGCAGGTTAGGGCTAAAGCTTTGTGCGTTGGCGGAAAACGAGAGTTTCTCCAACGGATAGCGAATCACTTCGCTTTCCTGATCGCCAATGGCATCTTTGCGGCGTTGATATTCTTGACGGTCAAGTAGCCCGTACTTCTCCATGAAGGTTTTCGCCGTCATTGGATAGGAAACCGGGAAATTGGAGCGTTGCGCAGTCACCGGGCTGTAAATGAAAGCATCTGCCCAGATATGGATGAGATGGCTTCCGATAAAGCAGATCGCGAACACGCTGGCGATAGGCACACCGACGCGTTTGCGGGAAAGCTTACGGAGTTTTCGCCAGACCCATTCCGAAATGATGAGTTCCAGCAGGAAGATAGCGGGCACGACCACAAACAAGTATTGCCAGTGGGCGTTCATGTCCGTTTTTTCGCCACTGAGCAGCAATTCCCACACCAAAGGATTCAGGTGGAGATGCATGGTCTCATAGGCGTAGATGTCCAACAGCAGGATGGTCATACCTGCCGTGGCAACCAGAACAGCAAATAGCCTCATCAACCGCTGGGAAGGGATAATGAAGCTAGCTGGGAAGATAACCAGTATGTAGAGGGCGAAAACCAGAAAACCGAAGTGACCGATCCATGTCAGCAATTGATAGGTTTGACCTAGTAAAGTCTCTGGCC
The DNA here is from genome assembly GCF_000333895.2 of Grimontia indica. Classification (GTDB taxonomy): domain Bacteria; phylum Pseudomonadota; class Gammaproteobacteria; order Enterobacterales; family Vibrionaceae; genus Enterovibrio; species Enterovibrio indicus. Next base: position 35,052 of record NZ_ANFM02000038.1, read on the forward strand.
AGCCTGACTGAGCGATATAGCGAGTGCCCAGCAACATGGCTGCGATAATGTTGAAAAAGCTGAACCAGTGCCCCCAGCTCACGAGCTGGGAGACTTTATCCCTGTAGGTGTTTCCGCTGTCTACCATATATGGTTAATTCTTCTCTTTATTCTACTGCACGTCATTTTTGACGCGGCTTATTACTCTGTATCGATTGAAGACAGCAGAGCTTGAGCAAATTTTTCAGCGATCAGTTGACGCTGAGCCGCTGGCAAGTTGTTGTTAATGATGTTGGTAGCAATATTACCAACAACCATCAGCGACAGATCAGTAGATACTTTGTGCTTTTCAAGAACATTGACCACATCGTTCAGGATCTGTTCAACGTTTTTATCTTGATATTTAGAAGTAACAGGCATAGAAACTCTTGTCTTGTGTCAGGAGAAGCCGCGTATAATACCCCACACTCTAGTCCGACGAAAAATGTTTTCAATTATGAGCCTCACGCTTTCAAACGTTATTCTTCATCAAATCAAAAAAGAGGGTGAAGACACGCTGGTTGTTCAACTGAGAGATCAACTGTTAACTCATTCACCTTCCACGGAAAATCTTATCAGCGAAATCCATCGCGTGTACAACGCGAAGGCAGGAAAAGGTTTCGGTCAGTTTGCTGAAGAAAGTGAGTTTTGTGGCTGGTTGAAGGCCAGTCGCAAGCAAGAAATGGACTTTCTGACGTTTTCTTCCCAGTCTGCCGAGCGTCTGAAAACCGAATTGTCGAAGTATCCTTTTGCCGAAGAAGGGGTTCTGGTGATCGCTGAGTACCGCTCTCTGGCGACAGAATATCTCTTTATCGGATTGTTAGAATCAAAATCCAGTATGAAAGTCACGGATGATTTGGAAATCAGCAGCACAGATTATCTGGATGTCGCCAAGATGGATATCGCCGCACGTATTGACCTCTCTACCTGGGAGAGTGACGCAGAATCTAATCGCTACCTGACCTATGTAAAAGGACGAGTTGGCCGCAAGGTTGCCGACTTTTTCCTTGATTTTATGCAGGCCGAAGTCGGCATGGATACCAAGCAGCAAAATCTGGTACTGATGCAGGCGGTGGAAGATTATTGTGCGGATTCTCGTCTGGATAAAGAAGAGAAGCAGCAATATCGTAAGCAGGTTTATGACTACTGTAACGGCCAGCTGCAATCTGGCGATGAAGTGGTGGTAAAAGAGTTGGCGGGTGAACTGCCACAAAACGATCAAGGCGTGGATTTCTACCAGTTTGCCTCTGAACAAGGCTATGAACTGGAAGAGAGTTTTCCAGCAGACCGTACGTCGATGCGTAAACTGACCAAGTTTGTGGGCGGCGGCGGCGGCTTGTCGATCAACTTTGACAGCATGCTTTTAGGCGAACGTGTTTTCTACGACCAAGAAACCGACACGCTGACGATCAAAGGAACGCCACCGAATCTGCGTGATCAGTTAACCCGCCGGCTGAACGTCGACGAGTAAGCCAGATGAGCGTCATGGTGCAATGGAATTTGCGCCATGGTGTTCTTGGCACTGCAAGTTTGCAAGTCTTTGTTTGCAAACCAAGACAAATTGCCTAACTTATAAGAAACTGCAGTAAATACTTAAAATGACATGACTTTCGTTCCTGCTGTTGGGAAACGCATTGCAAGACAAAGGATTGATTGTGACATCACTGCCCGAAAGACTTCTGCAAACTAAATCTTCTCTATTTTCAGGCAACCTTTTCGCTGGTCATAAATGGCTGTCGATCCTACTTTGGATTGGTTTCGGAGTGTCATTGGCCTATGCCTTGATCTCTTATTCAGACATGAACCACACCCGGGACCACGCAGGACATGTGGTTAAGCTTAATAATGCGGCCCAGCAACTGAGACAAACCGTTTCTGCCTCAATGATCAACCAAAGCGATGAGTTGGTTCAGTTGGAAAAAGAGGTTCAGCACTTTCGTTATCTGTTGCTTCGTACTAAATCCCACACCATTGAAGACAGCTGGGAAGATATTCAAAACACCTTGCTTGAAGCCGATGCGTTTGTTGAAGACGTTGATAACCTGCTCGCCTCGATTTACTCGATTTCTTCTGTCACCAAACAACTTAAACAACTTCACGATGGAACCAGAACGCCAGAGTTAAAGCGCCTTCTCCAAAGGATAAGTAGCTACTTATTGTTTGAACTCCATGGCCTGAATGATTCACTGGAGCGCAATAGAATCGCCCGTTTCAACGGGTACATCAGACAGTTGGAGTCAGAGTTTTCGAAAATGCCCGAAGGGATGACGCGTAGCGAACTGTTCACGCTGTACACGGGTCTTGAGCGACTGAACCGTCAGCTAGAGAGTGTGGATGCGGTGATCAATCACAAGTTTGTGCGCTCCATTACCCAGCTGCAAAGTTACTGGACGACCCGCACGCTCTTGCTTCTGGACAACACAATGACGGCGATGTTCGTTGGATTTGGTTTTCTCGTCGGACTCATTTTGCTCAGTGCCCGGAAAGAAGAGAGCAGCGTCGCGAATGGAGCGGTGAATCCATCTAAATCCCAAAAAGTGAAGGCCGAGAAGAAACCATCTGAAGGCGCTGGCGTATTCACCTTTGTTGAGCCCGATGAGCCACTTTTCGAACCTACGGTGTTGAAAGAACAACTGGATGAAGACGAAGACGCCATTGAAGCCGTACTCACCATGTTTGTTGCTGAGCACCAAAACGACGGAAAAACCTTGCGTAAGCACTTTGAAGCCAAAGAACTGGCCCGAGCCCGTAGTCTTATTCATAACGTGAAAGGGGTGTCAGGTAATATTGGTGCGTTAGCGCTGCAGGCGCTCTGTACTCATGCTGATTCCCGTCTGCGCAAGGGCGAGTGGATTGATGAGAACGAAGTGAAGCATTTTGAAAAGCTCCTGAGTGTCACCATTCAATCGGTTCTCAAAGAGATGGAAAACGCTCACCGAACCACGGCATCTTGAGGAAGCAGCGTGTTTAAAAAGGACGTTCCCTGGTACAAAACTATGAGCTTCAAAGCCCTGGGCATTTTGGGCATGATGCTGACCGTCGTGGTCATTACTATCGTATATGTGCTCGATACCACAGGTAACAGCATGGTGCGCGACAGTGCTAACCAGCGTGTAGAGGCACAGGTTGAAACCGTCGCGCAAAGTCTGGGGCAACTTTCAAACAGCGTCGGCACTGTCGCCCTCTCTCTGGCAAATACGCTCTCGCTGCAAGATTCAGATACCGTCATCGAGCAGAAGCTCGCCAATATGTTCAGAAACCCACACATCCGCGATATGGTCGCCAGTGGTGGCTTTTGGCCTGAGCCTTATCTCTATGATCCGGATAAGGTGAAATCGTCAGTGTTCATCGTGATCGATGATGATGGTTCTTTCCGCCGAATCAACGACTACAACGAAGAAGACGCGACGCCTTACCAACTCTCGGAATGGTACGCGCCAGCGAGATACGCCAAAGAAAAGGCGTATTGGTCAAGAGCGTATATCGATCCCTACACCAATGAGCCCATGGTGACCTGTACGGTACCGATTTTTAGCCAAAATTTGTTCGTTGGTGTTGTGACGATTGATGTCAGATTGGAGCGGCTGCAAGCATTTCTGACCCGAAGTGGTGAGAAACTCGGGGGTTATATGCTGATGTTTGACCGTGGTGGTGCCATGATGTCATTCCCGGATGCAAAGTACTCGCATGATCCGTCGCTGACACCTTTGCCCAGTGTGAAAGAGATTGCCAGCCATGAACCCAACTTTGCGGAACTGGCTTTGGTGATTAGTCAAGCAACACAAGGTGAGCGTTTACTTCGCCAGAGCAATCCAAATGTTATGGATTTGGCCAAAGCGATTGTTGCCTCATCACCAGAAGTTGATTTGGGTTACGCAGTCTCTGTCGCTTCAGACCTGATGCCGGATCTTTCTCTGTTCAGCAGCACTGAGCGCTTATTCATCCACTATCTTGAGACTGACCCGATTCTGGATGAGACAACGTTAGTATTTGGCCGGACCTTGCCTGATACCAACTGGACCTTGGTCGGTGCATTACCGGAACGGCTGCTGCTGGTGGAAGCCACTCAACTGAAAAACGACCTTTTCTTCGCGATGGCGTTGGTGTCTATTTTGTTGGTGTGTATCACCTATGTCGCGATTCACCTGCAGATTGTTCGCCCGATGGCGAAAGTCAGGAATGCGCTGGTTCAGCAAAAAGGCGATGCACCATTTGCTCCGATTGATTATCCAGAAAAAGACGAGCTCGGTATGTTGGTCTCTGAGTTTAATCAGCTGAGCTCAAATCTGGTGGAAACCCGTGAGCGTGCAATTGAAGCCGCTCGGACGAAACAGCTTTTCCTTGCCAATATCAGCCATGAAATCCGAACGCCAATGAACGGGATATTGGGTGCTGCTTCTTTGATGCAGGATGAACCTATGTCTGGCAAGCAGGCTGAATACTTGTCAGTGATAGCTCACTCTTCCCGTGGCTTGATGTCTTTGATCAACAATATTCTTGATTTCAGCAAGATGGAATCCAATCACCTGAAACTGGAAGAAGCGCCGTTCGACTTGGAAAAACTCGGGCGATACGTGCGAGATCTCATGCTGCCAACCATTAAGAATAAACCGCAGTTAGCGTTTGAATTCAGTTATCAGGAAGCTTGCCCAAGACGGTTTGTGGGTGATGCCCACCGTATTGAGCAGGTGATGTTGAATTTGGTTTCCAATGCGTTGAAGTTTACCGAAAACGGGCTCGTCCGCCTCAGTGTATCGATGAACACAGAGAAGGGTGGCTACACAGGCGTATACGTCAGGGTTAAAGACACTGGCGTCGGTATCCCAGCAGAAAAACACAAAGTTATCTTTGATGAATTCCAACAGGCCGATACCTCGACGACCAGAAAGTTTGGTGGCTCGGGATTGGGGCTGGCTATCACCAAACAGTTGATAGATTTGATGGGCGGTTCTATTTCTGTCTTCAGTGAGCCAGGACATGGCGCGGAGTTTGAAGTCTTCCTTCCCCTTCAAATTGAAAAAGATGGCAGTGATATGAAGGGAAGGGAGCTTCTCAGACAAAACAATGGTGCATTTAGAGGCAAGCATTGCCTATTGGTGGAAGACAATGCCATCAATTTGATGATTGCGGAGAAGATGCTGGCAAAGTTTGGTTTCACGGTGGATAAGGCAACAGACGGCATTTCCGCGGTCGATAAAGCCACAATTCGGGGCTACGACATCATCTTTATGGATATTCAGATGCCGATGATGGATGGGCTTGAAGCCACACGTCAGATTCGAGGGTCCAACAACTTCAATCAGCAGACCCCAATTGTTGCGATGACAGCGAATGTGTTGAAAGACGATATCTGGCGCTGTATCAGCAATGGCATGCAAGGTCACATTGGTAAACCATTACGAGAAAACGATATTTACACTGCATGTGTGAAGGCGTTGTCTGCAGAAATCGAAGCGTGAGTGTTTGATCCAAACGTGCTGAAACTGGATATCAGCGATTTGTTTGAATGAAAATGTAACAGTGGTTGGTTCTTCATCAAAGCTTGATCTTGGTCAAGGGATTTTAGATCTGGCTGAGGAAAATAGCGCGGCTATGAAAACTCAACCCACACAGTCTGCGCCAACACGACAGCCGTTATGGCTTGTTCGCGCCATGACAACGCTTTATTGCAAACACATTCATCGCGGCAGCCAACTCTGCACGCAATGTTCAGACTTAATTGCGTTCGAAACACAACGCGCACAGCAGTGTTGTCGTGACAGTGGTACCTTGTCATGCCGCGAGTGCCACCGACAGTGTTATCCGGATGCCAAGCGTTTGGAGATCAATCATATTGTCCGCTGGGCAGAGCCTAAAATGCGCTGGCGCAAGCCTATCTTGATTGCGCGCTATTATGTCCAATCTCTATTAAATTGAATCGTGTAGCGACCTCTCTCTACATCAATACAAACGCTTCTCCCGCTTCTCCCCGCACTTGAGTGTGGGGAATTACATTTCTTCTGGGTTACCGCATCATCACACTTTTTTGAACCATGGGTGGATTCATACCCATTTGCTTCTCTACAACTCTCACTTTTGTTGGATAGTTGTTAAATAATTGTTTTCTCTCCGCGGCTTTTCTTTTTCCTCAACTAGACCTTAAAAGGCAAATGTTCCCAATGATGTGTTTGGGACATAACGACACAAGGAATGAAGAGGAAAAGCTATGAAAAAGCTAACGACGATGTTTTCAGTGTTGGCGCTATGCGCAGGTATGAGCGCAGGTGTGCAGGCAGCACCGGATACCATCAAGTTTTCACATGTGGTGGCTGAAAATACGCCAAAAGGCCAAATGGCGCTGAAGTTCCGCGATCTGGTTGCAGAGCGCATCGGCGACAAGTATGTGGTTGAGGTTTACCCAAACTCTCAGCTTTTTGGCGACGGTAAAGAAATGGAAGCGCTGCTGCTTGGAGATGTTCAGTTTATTGCCCCTTCTCTCTCCAAGTTCTCGAAATACACTAAAAAACTGCAGGTTTACGATCTGCCATTCCTGTTTAAGGACATGGAAGCGGTGGACCGTTTCCAACAAAGCCCAGCCGGTCAGGCACTGCTTTCTTCGGTGAACAGCAAGGGTCTGATTGGTCTTGGCTATCTGCACAACGGTTTGAAGCAACTGTCTGCTAACGATCCTCTGCGTGTGCCTGCGGATGCAGACGGTAAGAAATTCCGCATCATGAGTTCAGATGTGCTGGCAGCCCAGTTTGAGGCAGTTGAAGCTGTGCCGCTGAAGAAACCTTTCTCAGAAGTCTTTACCCTGCTGCAAACCCGCGCGATTGATGGACAGGAAAATACCTGGTCAAACATCTACTCCAAGAAGTTCTTCGAAGTGCAACCATACATCACCGAATCTAATCACGGCGTGTTGGATTACATGGTGACGACTTCGATGGAGTTCTGGAATGATTTGCCAGATGGCGACCGAGCGGTACTGAAAAAAGCACTGGACGAAGCAGTTGCACACGGTAACGCCATTGCCAACGATAAAGCCATGAAAGACCGTCAGAATATTCTGGATTCAGGCCGCAGCGAAATCATTACCCTGACAGATGCTGAACGTCAGCAGTGGGTTGAAGTCATGAAGCCTGTATGGACCGAATTCCAGGATGAAATTGGTCCAGAGGTGATTGAAGCCGCTGTTGCTTCAAACCAGTAAATTGCAGTAGCCCGGTCGTTTAAGCGTTCCGGGCTTTTTTATTCGGGAGTTCCAAATGGTTAAGTTGTTACACCGTTTCGAAGAAGGAGCGATTGGCCTGCTTCTGGTGACAATGACACTGCTGGTGTTTTTTGAAGTGATTCTTCGCTTCTTTTTCAACGAGGGTTTGCTCTGGGCTCAAGAGCTGACGCTTTATCTGTCAGCTTGGCTGGTTTTGATGGGCGCATCCTGGGGGTTGCGTGAAGGCGCACATATTGGTGTGGATGCTGCCATCAAACACCTTTCACCCAGCATGCAAAAAATGGTCACGCTGGTGGCACTTGCGTTTTGCTTGGTTTACTGCGGACTGTTTATTTATGGGTCGTGGGTTTATCTCAGCAAAATGAAAATGATTGGCATTGAAATGGAAGACTTGCCGATTGAGAAATGGAAAGCCATGTCTTGCTTGATGTTGGGCTTTGGACTGTTGACGTTACGTGTCCTGACCATTGGCTATGAAGTGATGACGGGTACTCGTGCGGGATTTGGTTTGGTCGACGAAGCCAAAGAGAGCATGCACCTCGCTGAAGAGGTGACGAGGGAAATGGAAAGCCGGGAGGAGCAAAACAAATGACCATCGCCGTATTATTTGGGTTGCTATTCCTCTGTATGTTCATGGGCATGCCCATCGCGATTGCGCTGGGTTTGTCGAGCGTCGCAACCATTCTGATGTTTTCCAATGACTCGCTGGCTTCAATTGCGCTCAAGCTGTTTGAAGCAACCAGCGAACACTACACCCTGTTGGCTATTCCGTTTTTCATCCTTTCCTCCGCGTTCCTGTCGACAGGTGGTGTCGCACGCAGGCTTATCAATTTCGCGATTGATTCCGTCGGTCATATCCGTGGCGGTCTGGCTATGGCGTCTGTGATGGCCTGTATGCTGTTTGCGGCGGTATCCGGCAGCTCTCCTGCCACGGTGGCAGCGATCGGTTCGATCGTTATCGTGGGTATGGTGAAAGCGGGCTATCCAAAAGCGTTCGCAGCAGGTGTTATTGCCAATGCGGGGACGCTAGGTATTTTGATCCCGCCTTCCATCGTGATGCTGGTTTATGCGGCTGCGACTGAGGTGTCGGCGTCTCGCATGTTTATGGCAGGTTTCATTCCTGGCCTGATGATGGGCGGCATTTTGATGATTGCGATTTACATCGTTGCGCGCATCAAAGGGTTGCCAGCACAACCATTCCCCGGCGTGTTTGCACTCTCACGCTCTTTCCTGCATGCACTGGGCGGACTGATGCTGATCATCATCGTGCTGGGGTCAATATACGGCGGTGTCGCGAGTCCGACCGAAGCGGCATCTGTGGCTGCGGTATACGCCTGGTTGGTGAGTGTTTGGGGCTATCGTGACATTGGTCCGCTGAAAAACACGCCTTGGCGTAAGGAAGGTGAAAGCACCGTTTCCATGTTGCTGCGTAACTTTGCTGCATTGCCTTTGGTGATGGTGAAATCATTCACTGACAAGGAAGTGAACCAAGTGGTGCGCGATGCGGCGAAAGTCAGCATTATGCTGCTGTTTATCATCGCCAATGCCATGCTGTTTGCCCATGTGCTGACGACGGAGCGTATTCCACACACGATTGCAGAAACCATCGTGGCGTGGGGGTTACCGGCATGGGGCTTCCTGATTGTGGTGAATATCCTGCTGCTGATTGCGGGCAACTTTATGGAGCCATCCGCTATCTTGCTGATCATGGCGCCTATTCTGTTTCCGATTGCTATGCAGTTGGGTATCGACCCCATTCACCTTGGCATCATCATGGTGGTTAACATGGAGATTGGGATGCTAACGCCACCGGTAGGACTCAACCTGTTTGTGACAGCGGGAATAACAGGAGAGAGTATGGGATGGGCGATCAAAGCTGCACTGCCTTGGTTAGGTCTGCTTCTGTTCTTCTTGATTTTGATCACCTACATTCCGCAGATCTCGCTGTTCCTGCCAGATTATCTCGATTCTTTAAGGGGTTATAAATCTTAGCCAATGAGTACTAAAACAAAGGGGCGTTTATACGCCCCTTTGTATTATCCGAAATTTCTTCAGTTAACGCATTGAACGCCGACTTGGTTAAACACAGCGGTCACTTCTGCTACGTTGTAACCGTAATCAGCGGCTGCACTTTCGACGCCACAGGCGGCCTGATTGTAGTTAGACGTGGGTGTCCAGTAGGTCTGATTGGCACGTACGAAGATATCGAACGCCTTTCTCGTGTCCCAACCTGCTGTGCTTGCCAGTAAGTAGAAAGCGCGGTTGTAGACGCCGGATGAGGAGTGCACATCCATGCCCGCCTGGAAATTAGAGGCGTGGCCAATAGATTTGCCATCCTGAGTGGGATCAATCATGTAGCGCAGTGCGCCATCACCCTTGAGAATGTCATAGCCTACCAACCAGTCATTGCGTCCTCGCATGTAAAACTCAGCCGCTTCCCCCGCGATATCTGAGAAAGCTTCATTGATACCGCCTGACTGCTCGCGATATTCCAGACCAGAGTTCTGTTCTGTGAAACCGTGGCTCACTTCATGGGAGGAAACATCAAGGCTTACCAGTGGATAGAAGAATGACTGACCGTCACCAAACGACATGGCGCGGCCATCCCAGAATGCATTTTCGTAGTTTCGGCCATAGTGAACGCGCATGGTCAGCTGGAAGCTTAACGGCGCGGTGTTATACCAGTCTTTGTACATATTGAAGACAACACCACCAAAGAAGTGTGCATCGTTCGCGGGTGAATACGCACCATTCGCGTATTTGTAGGTGTTTTCCGGGCAACTGAACGAATGGGTGCTTCCACCCCGGGTCTTGTTGTTCATGTTGATCGTGCGGACGTTGTCATTCTCCATCACACAAACACCGGATGACTCCTGAACATCGAGATTGCCGAAATCTGAGCCGTAATAGTATTGACCGATTTTTTCATTACCGCCGGGGCCTGTAGCGCTATATGGTACAGGTGTACCACCTCCGCCACCACCACCTCCGGGCTTGCCGGGTTTACCGCCTTTCGCTGTCATCAGCTCGTCCCAGTGTCGGATGACTTCGCCTGTATGGGCGTCGACCAAGCCAGCAGGGCGATAAAGAGCACCATTGTGACCCAGCATAAAGGACACGCGATATGCCAGACGAGAGTTCTCCCCCTCATCTAGAATGATTAATTCAACATCTTTATGTCCCGCTGGCGCGCCTTGGTAAGCCTTGGCAACGGCTGCAATAGCCTGCCCTTCAGTGAGAGAGGGTCGTACATCAAAGCCTGTTGGCAGAGTGGGTAGGTTGCCTGAGATAGTTTGGCTTTCACCAGAGGATTCGACGATGAGGTGGCTGTTATAGAAACGAACGCCTTTAAAAGAGGGGGTTGCCTTCACTTTCTCTGACTTTTTCGCGGTAAGGAATGATTTCCCTTTTTTGAACTGGTAGTCGCCGCTAGCACCCACTGCTTTCCCTAGTGCTAAACCTTTCGGTGCTTTTACCGATATTTCTGCTGCTTGGGCATAACCATTCATCATGATTAGCGCAGCACTGATTAGGGTTAGTTTGTACATCTTAAAATTCACTCCATTGATGCGATATAGATCTCCTTAACCGTGGCTCACTTTTCACTGTTTGCACCTGTGGTTTCGGAATTAATCTCAAGAAAATTAATCAATATCTGGTGTTCTGGGCGGGAGTCGCGGCGTGGTGATGATGAAGTTAGGCAAATCGTTGCACGATGATTTTCAACTGACCCTAAAATGAAAAGTGAGCAGGGTAAGCATGCAGAAAGGAAAAATAGGCTGGAGAAGTGTTTTAGCTATGCAAGAAAAGCGCAAAAAAATTTAAACAAAAAGGCGAGTATAGGTTCGCCTTTTCAATCAATAACTTAGAGTGGTTAATCAGGCTGAAAGCTTTGTGATCACGCGTTTGAGAAGTTCGATACGTGGTTCGATAGACTCCAGTAACAGATATTCTTCGTCGCTGTGAAAACCTGCGCCAATAGGACCTAGACCATCCAGTGTAGGAACACCCAGCACTGCCGTCAGGTTGGCATCTGATCCGCCACCCACCGCTTGCCAGGTAATGTCCATGCCCAGTTCACGGCCAGTTTCCTCAACCATTGCCATCAGGCTTTCTGTTTCTTCGCTTGGCACCATAGAAGGCTTGTAAGCTTGGCGATCAAGCTCAACTGATACACCTTCGATGAAAGGGCTCTCGGTCAGAACGCGGATTTTTTGGTCGATATCGGCGTATTCGTCGTTATCCCAGAAACGGACGTCGACAATCGCTTCTGCGTGTTCTGGAACGATGTTTGCACCAGCGCCGCCGTTAACCACGCCCACGTTCAATGTGGTGCCAGATTCAAAATTGGTCATCGCATTGATAGCCAGAATCCAGTGCGCCATTTCTGAAATTGCGCTGCGGCCGTTTTGCGGTTCGTTACCAGCGTGTGCCGCTTTGCCTTTGAAAGTTATTTTGTAGCGCGCCATGCCTTTGCGTGCTTTTACCAACGAGCCGTCAGCGCGGGCAGCTTCTGCAACCAGCACGGTACGCGCATCTTTCGCGACCGACTTGAGCCAGGTTTCAGAGTGCAGTGAGCCGATTTCCTCATCAGGGTTCATGCAAACGCAAATCGACATTTTGTCGAGAACGGCTTTATCGAGCGAGCGCAGGGCATAAACCACATTGAGCAAACCGGATTTCATGTCAGACACGCCCGGACCGTATGCGCGTTGTTCATCAACACTCATTGGTCGGGCAGCGGCGGTGCCGACTGGAAATACCGTGTCCATGTGACCAATCAGCATCAGATCAATCACGTCGTTTTCAGGCTTGTTGCGGATTTCCAGGCCAGAACCCGCCTTGCCACAATCAACACGTTTAATGTGCCAGCCACCCATTTCTTCATACTTTGCGGCCATCATGTCTGCCACTTTTTCGATGCCTTCGACCGTTAAAGTGCCACAATCCAGATTGATCAGTGGGCGCAGCTCTTCCAGATACGCATTCAAATCAAAACTCATAAAATCTCCCGCTTTCCTGGGGGCAAAAGACCCAAATGAAGAAGGCACAGCGAATGCTGTGCCTTAAAAAAGTCGTTAAACCAGAATGTTCATCACGAACATTGCGCCGAATGCGTTGATCACAGAGATGAAAATCATCACTGGAATGTAGCGGCCTTCAGTACCGATTGGGCCAAGGATACGGCCGAGGTACTGAACCTGTGAACCCATCAGATAGATAGCCGGTGCCAGTATTGCGATGTGTTCGCCGTTCAAGATGCCTTGGTCGAACAGGGTGATAACTACGCCCACAGCGCCGCCCATTGACATCCATGCACCAATCAGGACCGCGGCGGCTTCACCCGGCAGACCAAAGATTGCCATGATGGGTGAAAACAGGGTGCCCATGGCATCCAGCGCACCGGTAATTTGCAGTGCCTTGATGATCACGAAGGCCATCAGAACGTTTGGCACGGTGGACATGGTCGCGATGGTCCAGCCTTTCTTTGCGCCTTCAACGAAAATGTCAGTTACCATCGGCTTCTTTGCAACGCTCATTATGCTTTCTCCTCGGTCATCGCTTGTTCTGCTTTATCTTCTTTGCCTTCAGTGATGTTCAGGTAAACGCGGAACAGGTTTGCGCCTACGATTTTGAAAATGAACATCACGCCGACAGCGAGGCCAATTGAAGAGGTGACGGCCATAGAGCCATCAGCCAGCGTTAAGGTGAAGAGCACGGCACCGGAAGAGAAAAAGTTAACGATGGTGGCACCCGCGGAGAACTGGAACATGGTGAAGATATCGGTTTCGCGTTTGGTGAGCTGGCCTTCATCTTTGAGCTGACGGGTCATGGCTGCACCCGCGTCAGTACTTTGCAGGGAAGCAATTAGTGCCAGACCAGTATTGCCTGGAATATTCATGAGTGGGCGGAGAAGTGGGGTTAGGAGCTTGCGTGCAGCATCCAGTGCACCGTAGTGCTCCAGCACGTTAATCATGCCCAGTGCGAACATCACAGTTGGGATAAGCGTCAACGCGAACAGGAAACCATCACGTGCACCGCTACCGCCTTTACCACGCAGAGACGTGGTCGCTGCTTCCACGCCTTCAGCAGTTTCATTCACATCATAAACCACGCTACCGAATGAGCCATTCAGCGTGGTGAAGTCAAAGATGCCATACCATTGGTTGGACTGAAGCAGACCCGAAAAGAATACGACGGCAAAGGCGAGGGCAATGTAGCTGCCGATGGTGACTTTGCGCGCCTGTTGCGCAGGAGTGGACATGAAGTTTCCCCAAAAAATTTGAAATAAAAGAACGCATTGATTGTGCTTGCGCGGGGGAGGGGAAACTTGATTGGAATCAATCCGTGCTACAGAAAATATAGGACGCTGGTAGTTTTGCAGTGATATGAGATCTGAGTCGGGTTTTGGTGTTGCGAACCTGTTTTACTGCCGTTATCGGTAGATTTCTATTTTGGGAAAACATTTATCGCCACTATGAAATGCGGTGGTAAATCCGTCTTACAACCGCACTTATGGACAAATAAGGTGCCTCGAGAGGCACCTTATAAAATCATTCAGAGTCAGGCTTTCTGCGCAACAGCGTCACGACTGTCTTCGCTTGCTGGTTCTGATGCTTGGGTGGTTGGTGGGCAGCGGTCAACGAACCACCCCATATAAGAAGTCAGAATAGTGACGATAATGCACACGAAGCTCAGCCACATGAACGGCGCGTAGGAAAGCGTCGCAACACCCAGAATGCTTGCCATATAGATACCGTTGTCGCTCCAAGGCACCATGCCCGAAGTCAGTGTGCCGCCGAACTCGGCGTTACGTGACAGATTCTTGCGTTGGTAACCGAGGCGATCGTAGTTCTTGGCGCAAATTTTAGGAGTCAGGATCAGTGACACATACATGGCAGAGCCAAACACGTTACCCAGGAAGGCAGTACCGATTGTGGATGTTGCCAAGCTGCCTGCAGATTCTACCTTCCGCTCGAATAGCTTGGCGATGGTTTCCAGCACGCCTACTTTATCTAGAAGACCACCGAAACCTAAACCAAACACAATCACCGCTACAGAACCCAGCATGGATTCCATACCACCGCGGTTCAAAATCGCATCAATGAAAGAGACGCCAGACTCAATCGAGAAAGGTGCCCAAGCGGTGTTCATCGCTGTCAGTGGGTTCATGTCCTGAACCACGATGGCCCAGACAATACCAAGCACAGAGCCCAGAGAAATCACCGGGAATGAGGGTAAGCGCATCGCCAGCAATACCAGTACGATCGCCACAGGCACAAAACTCAACGGGGTGATCACGAACTGCTGTTCCATCGCCAGAATCACATCGTTCACCTGAGCCATATCGACATTACCCGCATAGTGCAGACCCAGCGTAGTAAAGAGAATGCCAGTAATGATGTAGCTGATAAGCGCGATAGGCAGCATGCCTTTGATGTGCTCGACGATTTCAACGCCTGACATGGAAGACGCGAGGATCACGGAATCAGAAAGTGGTGACAGCTTGTCACCAAAGTAACAGCCTGAAAGCACAGCGCCTGCAGTCACGGGGGCGGGAACGCCCAAGCCCTGTCCAATCCCCATCATCGCAATGCCTGCAGTACCTGCAGCGCCCCAGGACGTGCCGGTTGCCAATGCAGTCAGCGAACAGATAATCATGGTCGCGGCGAGGAAAATAGAAGGGTGAATCGCCTTTAAACCGTAGTAAATAATAGTTGGAACGATACCGCCAGCTATCCAGGTGCCGACCAGAGCGCCAACTGCCAACAAGATCAAAACAGCGCCGAGACCATTAGCGATGCCTTGGGTGGCAGCTTGTTCTAACTCTTTGTAGCTGTGTCCCAGCTTGATGCCGAGTCCGATGATCACGAACCAGCCAATGTAGAGAGCAAGCTGGATAGGCAGGTCTAGTTGGGCGGTAAAAGAAAACGCCATTAACAGGAACAGACCTAACGCTGCGAATACTTGGAATACAGAAGGAAGTCGCACCGGGTGTCTTTGCATAGTTCAAACCTTTTTTGAGTTTGGCCCTGTGGCTCCTGCCTGAGATACCTATTGCCTGTTGGCAGAGGGTAGTGAAGTGAACACTGGCTATGGGCTTGAAAGCTACCTTCCTGGCGGCGGCGGGTACTTTATCGAAAGAGGGTGAGTACGGGGAACAAGTATTTTAGTTTCTGTGACCTTTGCGCACGGGATGTTATCGCACGTGACGGGACGTTATTTTGGTGTGATGTTTCTGTTGGCGGGATTGGCGTGCTACTGTTTGGTTCTCGTTTTACTGATGTTTGTATATTTGTTACATTGATCACCTTGGCATGACGCGATAGCGTTAATATTCCGTCACGGCGAGATGCCCTCACTGAAGACACATTGTTTTGATCCATCCGCTGTCTAAAAACGCCTTAAGGATCTCTCTGTACCCTTGCAGTGCGTCGCATTATTGTGGCCCGTTGTGCCCTTTGTCCGTTACGATTTATTTTTAGTTCTTTGCCGATACAAATAAGCGCAGTTTTTGCTTGTTATTTGTGTTGTGACTTTTCAATATAGGCGGAGAATTTTATTACAAGGAGTGTGAGTGCGAATGAAAAGAGTAGGTTTAGTCGGCTGGCGCGGTATGGTTGGATCCGTACTGATGCAACGCATGGTAGAAGAAGGTGATTTCGACGTTATCGAGCCAGTATTCTACAGTACCTCTCAAGTAGGCATCCCAGCGCCAAATTACGGCAAAGATGCGGGAATGCTGCAAGATGCATTCGATATCGAAAGCCTGAAAACGCTGGATATCGTCATTACCTGTCAGGGTGGCAGCTACACCGAAGCGGTATATCCAAAACTGCTAGCGGCCGGCTGGAAAGGTTTCTGGATTGATGCGGCCTCTACGCTGCGTATGAAAGATGACGCGATCATCACACTGGATCCAGTGAACTTCAAACAAATTCAAGAAGGCATTCACAAAGGCACCAAAGCCTATGTGGGTGGTAACTGTACTGTCAGCCTGATGCTGATGGCAGTAGGTGGTCTGTACCAAGAAGGCTTGGTTGAGTGGATGACTGCGCAAACGTATCAAGCGGCATCGGGTGCAGGCGCGAAAAACATGCGTGAGCTTATCTCCCAGATGGGCACCATCAACGACGCTGTCAGCATGGATCTGGCAAACCCTGCGACATCTATTCTGGATATCGACCGCAAGGTTGCTGAAACCATGCGTTCTGGTGATTTCCCAACGTCTGAGTTCGGCGCTCCGCTGGCAGGTTCACTGATTCCTTGGATTGACGTGAAACGTGAAAACGGTCAGAGCAAAGAAGAGTGGAAAGGGACGGTTGAGACCAACAAGATCCTTGGTATTCAAGATAGCCCAGTACCTATCGACGGTACTTGTGTGCGTATCGGCGCGATGCGCTGTCACAGCCAGGCACTGACACTGAAGCTGAAGAAAGATGTACCAATGGATGAAATTGAAAGCATCATCGCATCACACAACGATTGGGTAAAAGTGATCCCGAACGAGCGTGATATCACGGTGCAAGAGCTTTCTCCAACCAAAGTGACCGGTACACTGTCTGTTCCTGTTGGCCGACTGCGTAAGATGGCGATGGGTAACGACTTCCTCAACGCATTCACCGTGGGTGACCAATTGCTTTGGGGTGCAGCTGAGCCGCTGCGTCGTACACTACGCATCATCCTTTCTGAAGTGGCGTAAAGACTAGTTTCAGATTGAACAAAAGCCGCTGACTACAGCGGCTTTTTTGTGCCCCTAGTAAACACGCAAAAAAATACCCCGCCGAGGCGAGGTATCTATCAATGCTTAAGCGTTTAACTTGGAATTAAGCAGCCAGGTTCTGTGCTACGAATTCCCAGTTAACCAGTGCCCAGAACGCATTCATGTAGTCTGGACGCAGGTTGCGGTAATCGATGTAGTAAGCGTGTTCCCACAGGTCAACAGTCAGCAGTGGGGTTACACCGTCTTCAGTCAGCGGAGTTGCTGCGTTTGAAGTGTTAACGATATCCAGAGAACCGTCAGCTTTTTTCACCAGCCAAGTCCAAGAAGAACCGAAGTTGTTGATTGCTGAATCAGTGAATTTCGCTTTGAATTCTTCGAAAGAACCGAAAGATTTAGCGATTGCATCTGCAACATCACCAGTAGGCTCGCCGCCACCATTTGGGCTCAGGCAGTGCCAGTAGAAAGTGTGGTTCCAGATTTGCGCTGCGTTGTTGAAAACACCGCCAGTAGAAGTCTTAACGATCTCTTCCAGAGATTTGTTCTCAAGCTCTGTACCTTCGATCAGGCCGTTCAGCTTAACAACGTAAGTGTTGTGGTGTTTACCGTGGTGGAATTCCAGAGTCTCTTGAGAGATGTGTGGCTCAAGCGCGTTTTTCTCGTAAGGAAGAGCTGGTAGTTGAAATGCCATTACTCGATTCTCCATGATAGGCGGGGTCGCCCCCTGACATTATTGCTTCCTGTAGATTTGTCGTACACTCTAGGTAGTACCCATAAGTGAACGAATCTACTTATAGACCGACTGCGAAACAGTTTAGCAAGTTTTTACTTTATTAAAAGAATAATTTTAAAAAAAGCGGCGGATTTTGACCCTAGAGATTTTAGGCGTTTTTTTCCATCGCTAACACAGTTAGAATCGTTGTCATCATCACACTTGGTGTTCGAGGAAGTAATGGAAACTATTGATAAAATCAAACAGCAGATTGAAGAGAACGCAATCCTGCTTTACATGAAAGGCTCGCCGAAGCTGCCTAGCTGTGGCTTTTCTTCTCAGGCTAGCCAAGCGCTGATGGCGTGTGGTGAGAAATTTGCGTACGTTGATATCCTGCAAAACCCGGATATCCGTGCTGAGCTGCCAATCTACGCGCAGTGGCCAACTTTCCCACAACTGTGGATTGATGGTGAGCTGATCGGCGGTTGTGACATCATCCTGGAAATGTTCCAGAAGGGTGAGCTTCAGCCATTAATCAAAAACGCAGCAGCACGCCGCGACGCGGAAGAAAACAGCTAAGCGTTTTTCTTCTCATAAAAAAGCCGCTGACAAAACAGCGGCTTTTTTGTATCTGTCACTCTGGTTACAGCGTCATCGCTGCAATCCAACCGAACGCAATCAGCGGCAGGTTGTAGTGGATAAATGTTGGCACCACGGTATCCCAGATGTGCTCGTGCTGACCATCGGCGTTCAGACCTGAAGTTGGGCCCAAGGTTGAATCCGAAGCGGGAGAGCCCGCATCACCCAAGGCCGCCGCAGTGCCTACCAAGGCAATGGTTGCCATCGGTGAGAAGCCAAACGCCAAAGCCAGTGGCACGTAAATGGTGGCAATAATTGGAATCGTTGAGAACGAAGAACCGATGCCCATAGTGACCAGAAGGCCAACAACCAACATCAACAGCGCCGCCAGCGGTTTGTTGTCACCAATGGTGGATGCCAGCGATGCAACCAGTGTTTCTACACCGCCAGTCGCTTTCATTACCGCTGCAAAACCTGCTGCAGAGATCATGATAAAACCAATCATCGCCATCATGTGAACGCCACGGGTGAACACATCTTGCGTGTCTTTCCACTTAATCACACCGCCAAAGGTAAACACCATAAAGCCAGCCAGTGCACCGACAATCATAGATCCAGTGGTGAGCTGAACACCCAGTGCGGCGGCGATAGCAATCACAGCAACCAAAATATTCTGCGGTTTGAACTCTGCTTTTTCAGGCTCTGCAGCCAGAATTTTCTCCTCAGAATACTGACGAGGCTTACGATAGCTGATAAAGGCTGCAACCAACACACCAAACAACATACCAGCCGCTGGCAACAACATGGCTTGAGGTACCTGGCTTCCAACGACATCCAAACCGTTATCGTGCAAATTCTTAAGCAGAATATTGTTCAGAAAAATGCCGCCGAAACCGACAGGCAACACCATATAAGGGGTGATCAAGCCAAAGGTCAGCACACAAGCCACCAATCGACGGTCAAGATTCAGCTTGGCAAACACATGCAGCAAAGGAGGGATCACTATAGGGATAAACGCAATGTGTACAGGAATCACGTTTTGAGACGAGATTGCCAACAGGCCAAGAGCCACAAGCACCATGTATTTCAGCGCCGCGGAGGCATTTTGGTTCTCATTGCCGTTCAGCTTTTTAACAACGGATTGCGCCAAAAGATCCGTGATGCCGGAGCGGCTAATCGCTACTGCAAAGGTTCCCAACATGGCATAACTCAGCGCGATGGTTGCTCCACCACCTAAGCCACCTTCAAACGCAGAAATGGTTTCGGGCAGTGTTAGACCACTGACCATACCGCCCAAGACGGCACTAAATGTTAGCGCAACCACCACGTTGACTCTTAATAGTGCCAACGCCAGCATCACGCAAACAGCAATAACAACTGGATTCATTACTTCCTATCCCTACAGACACCCAACGGGGCAAAATCTATCCCAAAAAGACGAAGATCACAGTTTGCTGATATTTTTTACATTGTCGAGGGGAATTTGAAAGGAATTGGATTGGAGAGGGAAAAGGCCAGCGAGTGCTGGCCTTTTAGGAGAATCACGAAGTAGTGTTATTCGAGCACACTAGCGTCATTCACACTAAAGTTCACGTCAGCACCACTCAAGAATTGAATTAATTCAGATTGCATTTCCTGAGTGTATGTTATGTCACTGAAGTCCTCATTCTGAGGAGCGATGACAGAGCTGTGTTGGCCCACGCTGCCAAATTTGGTGAAGTTACGGCCATCTTTAGTTGTTTGCGATTGGCTGTTAACAACGTTTAAACCAATCAGTGAAGCAAGAGGAATTGTGCCTGCCAATGGGCGATCTTCAACAGAGTTTGGGACTGTGGCGTCATTTTTCACTTGTTGCATGTAGATTGGTAGTCCAGCAAGGACGTTTGTCCCATTAAGGTCAGACTCGTAGACTAAGTTGATTGGATCTGTCGGGTCGATAACAGTTTGTGCCGCAGATGCAAAAAGAGCGAGTACACCTGCCTGTTCTGACTCAGGAATACCAGCTGTTACAAGCGAAGTCACTAGAGGGCCAAATGCTTCCGACCCGATGAGTAAATCCACTATTTGGCCACCGGTATTCGCAGCGGCAATGCGCGAGAATTTAAACAAGCTATCGCCAGCCGCATCATTCAACGTGCTATTTGCGGTGGTTACCGTTCCAAAACCTGTAATTCCGCCAAGGGAATGCCCGAAAAGTGAAGGTGGAGTGGTAGCTGTGTTATCAAGTGTTGCCAAAGGTGTGCCCGTGAATAGACCCGCAGCTTGCGACACAGTTAGCGCTGCACGAAGACCCACATTATCCAATATGCTTTGACGCAGGTTGTCTCTTCCCACTGGCAGATAGGCCAAGTTTAGGTAATTTGTAGGATCTGCGTTTGCAGAGCGCGTCGCATCCAAGCTGCGTTCACCATGAATTGGCTGGTCAATGGCGAGTATAGCAATGTCTTTCCCTAGCAGCTTTGCTCCATTTATTAAGTTTGCTGCAAAAACATAAGCACTTTCTTTCGCAGATGTAATGCCATGTTGATAGATGACTAATTCCATTGCACCAGATGTGGTTGTTGGTGTGAACAAAAGGAACGGTACATCGTCTAACGACTTAACCTGGGGGATTGGACTGTAACGAGTTATAACTCTCTCCGCATCCAATTGATTTCCATTTGCATCATTTAGTGTCACACCGACGAGTTTCAACTGCTCAGACGCGTCTGAAGCAAGTTTGGTGACATCAATTGCCTGTCCTACAAGTTGTTGTGCGACTACGGATGCATTTTCAGTACTGTTCAATGCGTTTGAAATGATAGCCAGGCTTGGCATACCAGATTCAAATGGGGTTTTGTTCCATGTGCTTGAGTCTTTCTCCAGAAAGTATGGAAGCTTAACGGTACCTCTGGTTACTGTAACGCTATTAGCAGCGTAAGAGTTTAGTAGTGCTGGTTCAACAGTACCATCGGGATCTATGTATGTGTCAAAGCTAGTGTCTGACTGAATAGCTGTCGCGAAGTCCTGCCCTGACGCTGGAACGGTCATTATATAGGCCTGTGACATATCAACACTATTTGGATTTGCTGAACCTTTCCAGATTGCATTGAAATTGTTACCCAGTCCAACCGCAGTCGCAATTGCGCCTTTTGTAGCGTAAAGCGTGTCACCAACAGATTGTGTTGCAAACCAAGTAGAGAAGACAATCTTACGAGAATCTATTCCTTCTTTACTAAACTCGGCTTCAACTTGTTGGGTGATGTCTTTTGCCGGTAAAAGTGCTTCCGAGCCAGCGGGAATAGGTATAGAGCCTTTTAAAACCGAGTATGTTGTGGAGGAATCTACGCCACTTCCATTTACATCTTTCAAGTCGTTGGTAATTGCAAACATATAGTTGCTAGCCGACTTTAATGGCTTAATAAACCGAACGACCAATGTTGTGCCTTCAGCAGTAACTGTGTAGTCCTGATCGACCGTCAGTTTCTTTCTGGTAGAAGTGGAAAAATCCGCAGAGGTAGGGTCACCGCTTTCTATGATGTGGAAGCCTTGGGGAGCTGATGATGCATCAAGTGCGTTACCTTGGAAGTTTATTAAGAAAGGTGCGGTGGTTCCCCAGCCATCACTTTTACCTAGAGCAACAGCAGGATCAGAAATATCAGTTGAATAACTGGATGAACCTAAAAAACCGTCAGAGGCTAGCGTACCATCAGTGCTATCCATTGACAGGAAGCTTGGAGATACAGGTGCTAAGTTATCTGGGTCTAGATTGAAATCGACTGTTGTTTGTGCTTTTGTCGGCTCGCCAGAAATACCTGAGTCATTACATGCTGACAGGAGCGCGGCTGACACCAAGATTGTTAGTAGTTTTGTTTTCATAAAATCCCTCGTTACTGCTTTGTCATCCGCTGAGATTAAAATTGGTAGTTTGCTTGCAGGGCATAGATGAGAGCGTTACCAGTGCTACTAAAGTTTTCGTTATCTTCAACGAATGAATTCGATTTACTATTAATGAAAGTAAATCCAGCATCGAATGTAAGATCACTCGTGTACTTGTAGGTGGCTCCAGCTGAATACCAATAGCGATCGGTATCAGGAATACTCAAGGTTGGTTCTCCTGCTTGTTCATCAAATGCTAATCCGGCTCGAACCAGCCATTGGTCATTGAGTGTGTGAGTCGCTCCTATTGACCAACGAATAGCATCTTCATAATGCTCCTCTTTTAAGAAACATACCCCAGCCCCATCTGCAGAATTACATTGGCTATTAGTTGCTCGAAGTTCTTTGAATTTACTCCACTCTGTCCACAGAATACTGTAATGAACTGCCCATGTGTCATCTAGCTGATGGAAACCCGAAGCTTCAATTGTGGCTGGAAGAATTGCCTCTAAATCTCCCTTTACGGTAGTACCAGGAGCTAGGTTGGCTGCGGCGCCTGTGTGATCTGTAAAGTCACCCTCAAAATCAAGGGTCACTTGAGAGCGGTATGCCAGACCCCATCTGTTGCTCTCATCCATTTGAAAGAGTGCACCGATATTCCAGCCAAAAGCATACGTTGTGCCTTCCATAGTGATTAGCTTGTCAGACGCATTACCGTTTGCACCGTTGAACGAGAGTAAACCTTTGTGGCGATTGAGTTCAGCAACGCCATAGACAGCATTAAGACCAGCACCAAGGCTTAGATTCTCACTCGCTTTCCATGCGATGCTTGGGTTCAACGTAACTGTTGTAAGTGCAGTATCACCGGCTGAGCGACCGAGACTAAAGTCGTCAGGATAATCTGTCGCAACACCATAAGTGGTGAATAATCCAATTCCCCATGAGAGCCTGTCGTTAATTGGTGAAATCATGTAGGAGGCGGGAACGATGGCGAATGGCGCCACGTCTTCAGCTTTTTGGTTTCGAGATGGTCCTTCATGGGTTACATCTACATTTGGATCGATAAGGCTCAGTGCACCAGAAACACTGGTTCTTTCGAACATAGTCATGGCTGCGGGGTTACGTGCCAGCACTGAAGCGTTATCGGCGACTGCTGCCTCGCCAGAGAATGCGCGTCCTAGTCCGCTTGCTGAGTGTTCAGCAACTTGATAACCCGCGCTCCAAGCACTTGGGGCGGTGAGAGCAATGGCGACCGCAAGGGCGCTTCTTGATAGTTTTTTTGACATACTGCCTCTCGTCCTAATTGAGTTGTTGGTCATTAAGTGACCAATTTCCAATGCTTTCAATAAGTTGGAAAAACGTTGCAGCCTATAATAAATGTGCATGGCTACTGGTCGGATCTTTACGATGCTTAATATGTCACGATGCGCGGGAATGTTAAACAGGTGTTAAAATCGAGGTGAGTGTCTGAAATTTCGGTATTTTATGCCCAGTTTTAAAACTGATGTTTTAAGTAAATACACTAATTAAAGGTTGTTCATTCAGAAGTGCCTGTAATTGTTCATTAACGATTAGAAACAATCTGGTTGTGATTTGAGCGACTGTTTGAATTTTGTAGGTAAGGTACTGAATAGCAGGTCACAGCTGCTTCGATTGAATTTCACTTTTGTGACTGGAAACAAAAAAGCCGATTGTAAAAATCGGCTTTTCTCATTTTTGAAACAATAACTTAGAAGGTGTAGTTTGCGCCGACAGCGAAGATGTAAGCGTCGCCGCCAGCAGTAAATTCATAAGTTGCTGAGTTATTGCCAGGAAGAGCTTCAACCTCCGTTCCTTTGACATCATCACCATTCAGGTAGGCAAAACCTGCATCGATAGACCAATTGCTGCCTGAGTCATAGGTTGCACCAAGAGAGTACCAATGACGTTCTGTATCAGGAATGCTAAGAGTACGGTGTGAATCAGGAACTGGGCTCTCATCTATCGCATAGCCTGCGCGAAGCGTCCAGTTGTTGTTCAGGAAGTAGGTCGCACCGATAGCGTAGCGCCAGCTGTCTTCCCACTTCTCATCTTTTTGAAGACATACACCCGGTTCAATACCAAGTCGCGAACAGTCAGCCGCTGATGATGTTGCTCTAAGCTCTTGGAAGCTGCTCCATCCAATGCGCATGACGCTGTAGTGAAGCGCCCATTGGTCGAAGCCATGGTATCCAGAGAACTCGAAAATGTCAGGTAAGTTCAGCTCCAATTCACCAGGGACTGTTTGTCCTGTTTTGCCCACAAATGCGGTAGATGAGCCACGGTAATCGCCCTCGAGCGTGATGTCGACTGCTGAGCGATATCCAACACCCAAACGGTTTTTATCATCAAACTCCCAAAGGCCGCCCACATTCCAGCCAAAGCCCCATCCATCACCGGCAAGATATGCTAGCTCATCAGACGGAGAAGAAGCGCCTAGGCTGGTGTAAAGCCCACCATACTGTCTCTTCAATTCAGCGTCTGCATAAATTGCGTTTACACCCAGCCCTAGGCTTAACTGCTCTGAAATTTTATAAGCAAAGTTACCCGCAAAATTGATGGTGACTAGCTCAGTTTGTCCACCAATAGCGGCACCTACTGAATCGGTAGGATATTCCGTTGAAAGGCCAAAGTTTGAAAATACTGAGACGCCCCAGGCCATCTTGTCATTGATAGGATCGACATAGTGCGCATAAGGGACAATTGCATCTGGCGCTACGTCGCTATGTTCTGATGTGGTGTTTGGAACAGCTGAACCTGGATTTCCGTTTAGTGAGTCAACGGATGCATCCACATCTGGCTGGATAAACGAAAGACCACCTGACACTTGTGCCGAATCAAACATCGTCATCGCTGCTGGGTTACGGACAGCGACTGCGGCGTTGTCTGCAATGGCTGCTTCGCCAGCAAATGCGCGACCTAGACCGCTGGTGGAATGTTCGCTGATTTGGAAGCCTGCGCCGTGGGCCTGAAAAGCGGCCAGCGCAATCGCTGTGGAAAGTAGGGTACGCTGTGTTACACGTTTCATATTAATTTGCCTCTCTGTCACTGCCTTTTATTATTGTCGTCTTCAACGTGAAGTGTCCGAATCTAAGCGGCACGAGCGTTGAATCGTTCTAAGTCAGTATAAGTAGCAAATTGAGATTTGTTGTGGTTTTGTTATCAATAGTTTGCGCAGGATCTGCGCAACGAAACCTTCGTTTTTGAGGGTGATTTCAATCTAGCGTTTAAAACTATTTGGCGTTTATGAAAAGAAAACGGCCGCAGGCCTTGTTTTATAAGGCGTGCAGCCGGTTCTTTTGCCAAGGTTCTGATTGTATTAATCAGAATTTTGTTCGGATTCTTCCTCAGCTGCCATGACTGGCCAGCCGCCTAATTTCTTCCATTTGTTAACGATCTCACAGAACAGTTCTGCGGTGCGCTCGGTATCGTAGAGCGCTGAGTGTGCTTCTCGGTTATCGAAAGGGATCCCGGCGGTTTGGCATGCTTTTGCCAAAACGGTTTGTCCAAAGGCCAAGCCACTCAGTGCTGCTGTGTCGAAAGTGGCAAACGGATGGAAAGGATTGCGTTTTAGATGACTGCGCTCCGAGGCTTCCATGACGAAGCTGTGATCGAAGTTGGCATTATGAGCCACCATGATCGAGCGCTGACAGCCTGCCGCCTTTTGTTCTTTGCGGATAAGTTTAAAGATCTCTTTCAGTGCGTGCTCTTCTTCTACCGCACCACGGAGTGGGCTGAAAGGGTCTTTAATGCCGTTGAATTCCAGCGCTTCTTTAACCAGATTAGCGCCTTCGAACGGAGAAACATGAAAGTGAATGGTTTTATCAGGGGAAAGCCAACCGTCTTCATCCATCTTCAGAGTGACCGCACAGATTTCAAGCAGTGCATCAGTCTTTGAGTTAAAACCGGCCGTTTCTACATCGACAACAACAGGAAAATAGCCGCGGAATCTTGCTTTTAGCGTATTCAGGTTGGTTTCTTGGGTCATGTCTCGGATAACTTGTAAAAATGAGGCGTGCATTATGTCAGATGCTGGCTGGATTTTCATTTTCTAGTTTTGGCAGGAAGAATTAAAATAAGACTAAAGATAAAGGACTGGCTTCCGATAAGATAAGCAATACCTTTCCACTGATTCACAGGAACCGGCACAGTATGAAGAGAGCATCGCTGTTGACATTATGCATTGCTGCAAGCCTTGCACCGCTCTCGGTGTCTGCGAGCAAGTATTACGGAGCGAAGCCGACAGAATCTGTGTGGAAGGTGACAGTCGATACACCGATCGAGTGTCGTATTGAACACATGATCCCGAACTATGGTATGGCGACATTTACCTCCCGTGCCAGCAAGAAAATTAACTTGGATTTTGAGCTGGAAATGCGTCGACCGATGGGTGAAACGCAGAATGTCTCTCTCGTATCCATGCCGCCAGTATGGTTCGCCGGTGAGCCTGCGGAATATATCGACCGTCTGCGTTTCTACAAACAGTTTGATGGTTATGTTGACGGACAAACGGCTTGGAGTATGTTGTCTGAGCTGGAAAATGGCCGCTATCCGACTTTTAGCTTCAAAGAGTGGCAAAGCAAGGGAAAACGCGTCGATATTGCGTTGTCCTCTGTGTCGTTCCAACAGCCTTACAATGAATTCAGCAGCTGTGTTGCACGCTTGTTGCCTTACGCCTTTGATGACATCGCCTTCACCGTGCTTCACTACAATGAGAATGGTGATGAGTTAAACAAGGCTTCCATGGCGAGGTTGGCACAAATCGCAGAGTTCGTGAGATACAGCCCAGACATCGATTTGGTGTTGATGGCGACTTACACAGATGGTCGTGGTGCAAAGGCGGCGAACCAGAGAATGTCTGAAATCCGCGCCGAAAAACTGGAACAGTACTTTATGTCGCTCGGCTTGCCGAAAGACAGGATTCAGGTTGAAGCTTATGGCGAGCGTCGCCCTATTGCAGAAAATGAAAGCCCGATAGGTCGTAACAAGAACCGTCGTGTCGTGATCTCTTTGGGTAGAACGATTATCTAACCAGACATGTTTCTCTGAAAGATAAAGAAAGCCCCGCTCGTTGTTGCGGGGCTTTTCAGTTTTAGGCGGTTTCTGTTTCCTTTTCGGGCTTAGGCGTGATGATTGCCAACAGGGCGTCTTCATTGACCTCATCATGTTGTTCTTTAGGAAGGAACTGTTCGGCGTAACGAAGATAGATTTTCTCCTCGATAAAGAGCCGGAACAGTTGCTCATCGACATGCTTGTCTTTCGCCATAAAGGCGAGAATTTTAAGCGCTTCGCTGAGTGTCTTCGCTTTCTTGTAGGGACGATCGCTGGCGGTGAGTGCTTCGAAAATATCCGCTACTGCCATGATACGTGCATCGACAGACAATGAGCTTTCATCCAACCCATAAGGGTATCCTTTGCCGTCCAACTTCTCGTGGTGTCCCCCGGCGATTTCCGGCACACGTTTCAGATGCTTAGGATAAGGCAGCTTACGAAGCATATTAATGGTTTGGATGATGTGGTCATTGATGATGAAGCGCTCTTCATCCGTCAGCGTTCCGCGCTGAATAGACAGGTTATAGAGTTCACCGCGATTATATTGAAGCGGTGGAACTGGTAGTTTGAACTCCCAGTTTTCAAAGGTTTTCAGCTGTTGAGGGAGCCAAGGGATCATCTGATCGACGGTATCAGAAAGGACTTGTTCTTTGCAGGGGAGGAGGAAACTGCCACGCGCTGAACGTCTTGCTTCTTCTTCCCAAGATAACCCTTGGACATCATCGATTGTGCGCATCCAGGTCCGCTGCGCTATCTTCTCCAGTTTTTCGATATTGCTGGCATCCATAAACTCCCCGCCCACATTGCACTTAGCCACAAAAGCGAACTCCTGATCGAGTGTTTCGTGCTCTTCCGTCAACCAAGCATCAAGTTCTTCAACCTTTTCGCCTTCAAGCCGCTTTTGCCAGTACGTAATTTCGGCGTCACGTTTCAAGACTTCAAAGCGGGTGCGAACTTCGTGGATGCGGTTGTAAATGGTTTCGAGTTTGGTCGCTTTATCCACCACGAATTCGGGTGTAGTGACTTTTCCGCAATCATGTAACCAAGCCGCGAAATAGAGCGCTTCACGAGATTGATCGTTGAGTGAGAACTCGGGGAAACGTTTTTCATCATTACTGGCTGCTTCTGCCAGCATAAAGGTCAATTCCGGTACACGTTGGCAATGACCGCCCGTATAGGGGGATTTGGTATCGATGGCGGATGCCATCATCTCGATGAATGATTTAAATAGCTGCTTTTGTGCTGCTACACGGTCCCAGTTCTCTTTAATAAGGGAAGCGAAGCCCAGGAACTGGCGGATAAACTGTAGCTTGTCATTCTGATCGTTCCCCGGACACGCATCAAATCCCATAAAGACGTAGCCCACACACTCTTTTTCACGGTTGTAGAGAGGCACGAGCCAAGCGTGCTTAAGTGATTGAGGGAGTAGTCTACGTTCAATATCGGTCGAACAGGGTTTAAAACTGAAGAAATGCTGGCCTTGGAGTGCCTTCTTCATCTGTGGGGAATCAGCCAACAACTTCTGCAGATCTACCTGTTTGCCTTCTGTTTGATGGGGATATTGGGCGGTCAGCGTGAGTTTTTCCCTGTCTTCTGCAGAATTGGTCCAGAGCATCACGTATTCCGCGCCGGAAGTTTGTTGGCAGTGAAGCGCAATGTCGGCCATCAGAGAGTCGAAATTTGAACTGTTGGAGACTCGGTGAAGTGTCTGAAGAAAGTTCTGAATCGTCTCAGACATCATGTGGACGGATTCGGAGAGTTCCCTGACTTCGACGATCTTAGAGCTTGGCGTTGAGACACTGGAGAAATCCAGACGACGGATTTTTTGGGTTTCTTCTACCAGCAATTTCAGTGGATTGGCGATACGTTTGGAGGCCCAAAGTACCATCACGGTGCCAATCAAAAGACCAAAGATACTGATGGTAATTTGGTTGTTTCTAGCTTCTATCGCACTTTGGATCAGCAGCCTCTCAGGCACAGCTTTAGCTAGCCACAACCCCCGCTCTCCACCGAAACTGATCCTCACAAGGTTGAGAGACCAGTTTTCACCCTGATGGAGTATGGTCTTGTTCGATTCGTACCAATCACTGGTCTTGAAAAGATGATTGAACGGAGACGCAGACATCGCTTCAAGGTACATACGCTGGTTAACACCAGAAGATGATTCGGGAAGGAAACCGGTATGAGCAAAAACACTTTTGTTATCGTCCAATAGCATCAACTGGGTTTCTTCTGTATCAACCAGTGAGTAGAGAAACTTGTTCAAAGAATCGAGAGTGATGTCGACTGCCAGTACACCATTAATATCTTTAAACTGCCGGGTGAGGGTGATGCCCATCCGCTGGATAAACATGTAGAAATACGGGTCAGTGACATAAATACTGCCGTCATCCGGTGCGGCTTTGTACCAGGGGCGTGCTGTTGGCTTGTACTTAATTCTATCGGTATCTGCGCGAATATGTTTCAGGGTGTCATCATAGTAGGTACGTATTTGATTTCCCGTCTTGTTGTTGATGTCTACCATGATGTGGCTGTTTTCAGGTGCTGAAAACTGCTCTTTCATAAAATCCGCTTTTGTTGAACGGATAAACGCCGAACTTTCGTTCGGATAGCCAACATATACAGCCACCACTTCTGGGTTTCTTTCCATGATGGCATTCATGCTGGAAAGCCATTCAGTGTCATAAGACGCATAGAGACTATGACCAAAATCGGAAGCTGCAAGCGCATCCATGGCAGTGATGACCGGGGATGTCAGGTTCTGAAAGGAGAGCTTAATACGTTCCGCATTTTGCGAAGTGCGCTCGATGGCGAGTTGTTGATTGAGCTCTTTTGAGTTCTGGTAACTCAATACAATGAGAAGGACTGAAAGCAGGGATACAACAATAAAAAAGATACCTGCGATATGAATTTGAAGTGTATAGCGGCGTCTTGCCATGATAATCCATTATCTTAATTATGAGACACTCGATTAAGACTATCAGACAGTGATGGGTTACCAATTTTTTTAATGAGGGCTTTGAATTAAATCACGAATATTCATCGCAAATAAATAAGTTGCTTTAACGTAAAGCGGTTATGAGTGATGCGCTTTTTCGTCTACCGGTTTTTTAGGGAACACAATGTCCAACAGGTAGGCTTCGTTGACCTCGTCCCATTGGCTCTCGGGGAGAAAATCCTGAGCATATTTTAGGTAAATCCTCTGCTCGATAAATATTTTGAACAATCGGGCATCAACATGTTTGTCTTTCGCCATGAAAGAGAGGATTTTAAGCGCTTCACTGAGCTTTTTCGCTTTCTTATAGGGCCTATCGCTGGCAGTCAGTGCTTCGAAAATATCGGCGATGGCCATAATTCTCGCGTCCACCGGAAGATTGGTATCTGATAATCCTAGTGGGTAACCCTTTCCATCTAATTTTTCGTGATGGCCTCCAGCAATCTCTGGAATTCTCTTCAGGTGTTCTGGGTATGGCAATTTCTGAAGCATGATAATGGTTTGAATAATGTGATCATTAATCGCGAAGCGCTCTTCCTCAGTGAGCGTGCCTCGCTTGATGCCCAGGTTATAGAGTTCGCCCAAGTCAAATTTGTGTTCAGGTGCCTTGATATTAAATGACCAGTTCTCAAACTTTTTGAGTTGCTGCTCGGTCCAGTAAATCTTGTGGTCTAGCCGGTTATCCAGAAGGTGTTCTTTGCATGGCAGTTTATCTTCTCCTCTGCGATTTCTGCGTAATTCCTCCTCCCAGGATAATCCTAACGTGTCATCTATCGTACGGGTCCAGGTTCTTGAGGCGATTTTTTTGAGCTTTTCTTCACTACCATCATCCAGAAATTCTCCGCCTATGTTGGTTTTGGCAACAAACGCAAATTCGTTATCCAGTTCCTGTTTTTGTTTGAGCATTGTGGCTCTGGCATCCTCGGCAGAAGCTCCTTCGCTAATCTGCTTCCAACACTCGATCTCTGCGTCGCGTTTGAGTATTTCAAAGCGCATCCGAATTTCATGGATTCGGTTATAAATGGTTTCAAGCTTGGTGGCCTTGTCCACGACGTATTCTGGTGTTGTTACCTTGCCGCAATCATGCAGCCAGGCTGCAAAATACAGTGCCTCGCGGGACTTTTCGTCCAGCGTAAAGTCCGGGAAATGATCCTGATCTTCATTGACGGCTTCGGCCAACATAAAGGTAAGTTCAGGCACGCGTTGACAGTGTCCGCCGGTGTAGGGTGACTTGGTGTCGATTGCCGATGCGAACATTTCAACAAAGGATTTGAACAGATTTTTTTGTGCCGTGATGTGGTCCCAGTTCTCTTTGATCAGCGAGGCAAAACCTAGAAACTCTTGAATAAATCCAAGCTTCTCCTCCTGTTCAGGTGATATCACGTGATTAAACCCAACGAATACAAAGCCGACTCGTTCATTTTCTCTGTTGTGCAAGGGAAGCACCCAGGCCCTCACTAATTCGTCAGGGAGATGACCGCTTACTGAAGGATGTTCGTCTGGTGTAAAAGTAAAAAAGCAGTGATTATCGACCGCTTCTTCCATCTCGGGGAGGTCAACGAGAAGTTGGTTAAAGTCTATCTGGGTTTCACTTATGGCCTCAGGATAGTGCGCTGCGAGCGAGAGGTTATTTCTATCCTCCATGTCGGTCGCCCACATCAGGACATAGTCTGCATCGGATGTTTTGTAGCAGTGCTCTACCATGTCAGAGAGCAAGGACTCAAAATTTGAATTATTAGATACCCGATGTAAGGTATTTAAAAAGTCACCAATGGTTTCAGACATCATACAAATGGAGTCAGAAAGCTCTCGAACCTCGACAATATTGGAGTCGGGCGTTTTTACGCTATGGAAGTCGAGGTTTCTTATTTTATGGGAAGCTTTGTTCAGTAGCTTCAGTGGGGTCGCGATTTTCGCTGAGGCCCACATAATCAGCAGCATACCTACGCCTAAGATAATGAAGCTGATAGTTATTTGATTGTTTCTTGCTTCAATTGCACTGCCAATCAATGTGCGCTCAGGGATCGCTTTGGCTAGCCATAATCCCTTCCTGTTACCAAAGCTTATGTGCATCAGGTTAAGCCGCCAGTCTTCTTCCTCGAATTTGACGGTATGTGATGTTTCTTGCCAGTCATCTTTTTCAAGCAGGGAAACCAAAGGGGAGTGTTGTGCAGCCTCAAGGTAGGTGTCTTGCGTTGTGTTTAGTGGTGCTTCAGGAAGGACTCCTGTCTGGCCAAGAATGGTCTTGTTGTCGTCGAACAGCATAATTTTGGCCTCTTCTGAATGGGGAAGAGATTTCAAAAATGCATTAATGGACGAAAGGGTAATATCGGCTGCCAATACACCACCGTTGGCAGGGATGCGTTTTGAAATGGTGATGCCCATTCGCTTGATGAAGAGATAGAAATAGGGGTCTGTAATAAATATGTCGCCATTGTGCGGGGTGTCCTTATACCAAGGACGTGTTGTTGGCTTGTAGGAGATGGTGTCCGTTGTTTCGCTAATGTATTGCAGGTTTTTATCGTAGAACGTCCGGGTCTGCTCACCGTTACTCAGATTGATGTCGACCATGATGTGAGAGTTGTCCGGCGTTGAAAACTGTTCTCGCATAAATGCAGGTACCGTGGAACGGATAAAGGCTGAA
This sequence comes from Grimontia indica, assembly GCF_000333895.2. Taxonomy (GTDB): domain Bacteria; phylum Pseudomonadota; class Gammaproteobacteria; order Enterobacterales; family Vibrionaceae; genus Enterovibrio; species Enterovibrio indicus. The sequence continues at coordinate 67,862 of NZ_ANFM02000038.1, forward strand.
CTTTCGTCCTCGTAGCCTACATAGACGGCAAGCACATCCGGTGTCACTTTCATGATGGCCTCAACGGAAGCAAGCCAGTTTGGATCGTTGGAAGCATGAATATCATGCCCGTAATTGGATGCGGCAAGTGTCTCTAATGCAGCGAGGACGGGGACTACTTTCTTCTGAAATGCGAGTTTGACCTGCTCAGCATTCTGGGTCATTCGCTCGTCAGCCAATTGTTCGTTGAGCGATTTAGAGTTCTGGTAGCTCAAGACGATCAGCAAAACGGAGAGCATAGAAACAACGATGAAAAATATGCTGGCAATATGAAGCTGCAGCGTACTCTTTTTCCACAACATGCTGACTTTCTTATCAATGAGACATTAATAAAAGCCTATCAGAATTTTTGCAGAGGTGAGGTTTAAGATTGGTGACGTTTTTAATGCATTGATAAATTGAGGTGATTAGCACTACACCTCTAAGGAGAGGTGTAGTAAATCAATGAAGTGCTAGTTACCTAAGCCTGCAGAAGCACTCTTGTTTTGGATCAGCTCGATTTTGTAGCCATCTGGGTCTTCAACAAAGGCGATCTCAGTGGTGCCGCCTTTTACTGGGCCTGGTTCACGCGTGATATTCGCACCTGCTTCACGCAGTTTGTCACAAGTTGCGTAGATATCATCTACACCAATTGCAATGTGGCCAAAAGCAGAGCCGTGCTCATACTCAGACGTACCCCAGTTATAGGTCAGCTCAATCACTGCGCCCTGTGATTCATCACCGTAGCCAACGAAAGCCAGTGTGTACTCGTACTGCTCATTTTCGCTTTTACGCAAAAGCTGCATGCCCATCACGTCGGTATAGAAGGCAATTGAACGATCCAAATCGCCAACGCGGATCATGGTATGCAGAATACGACCAGTGCTCATGACATTCTCCTTAATTGTATTGTCGCGCCCAGTTTACCAACAAAATTTTCGTAACCCCAAGAGCCTTAAGTAAACAGATCCTCTGAAGGTTTCAGCGATATTGTGACTGTTCCAACTCATGGAACAGCCAGTTTCGAAATGCTTCTATGCGCGGAAGCCTTGAAGATGCGCCGTCATACAACAAACTAAACTGCATGCCGGGCGTCAGCCCAATATCAAAAGGTTTGACCAGAAGACCTTGATCGATAAGTGCTTTCGACAAACTTTCCGTTCCCAGACAGACACCGTGACCCGCAATCACTGCATTGAGCGCCATATCGAATGTAGGTACTTCCATCCATCTCAGTGCGCTGTTGTCGAATTTCACACCGGCCTTTTCAAACCACTTTGACCAAACTATCTCTTTAGAATTCACGCCATGTATCAACCAACACCGCTTGAGCTTTTCCGGAGAATCAAACTGTATAGAACGGGCAAGTTCGGCGGAGCAAAGCGGGTAAACCTCCTCTTGATAAAGATGTTCGCAACGAATGCTACCTGCTATGTCACTCTCTGTGATTTTCCCCTGCCGGATGGCTAGATCAATATCGCTGTGTAGGATGGCTACCCGTTTGATATCGCTATGAATACGTATGGTGATGGTGGGGTTTTCTAACGTGAATCGCCATAGTCTCGGCATTAACCACAATGAGGCGAACGAGGGCGGGACGGTGACGGTCAACACGCCTTCCAGAGGCTCAGTCTGAATACGGTTTAAACCGACGATAATTTTTTCAAACCCTTCGGTAATAGGGGCAAGCAGCTGGTGGCCTTTATCGGTGAGCTGCATTTCCCGCCCATTTCTAAAAAACAGCTTACAGCCCAGGTTATCTTCCAGCCCCCTTAATTGTTGGCTGACGGCTGCCTGGGTCACATTCAACTCTTTTGCTGCTGCGCTGTAGCTTTTCAGTCTCGCGGCAGCTTCAAAGTAACGGAGTGCACTGAGATAGCGAAGTTGCTTGTCCATAAGTTCAGCTTATATCTGGTGTCAGATTTCATCGTTCGTGTTGAGTACAAAATACTAACAAAATGACATTAAACCATAACAACAGAGAACGAATGATGCGACCGTCAGCAAAGAGGGCTAGAAATATGATAATAGAAAAAATGCTTAAAATGATAGGGTTAGGAAGTGGTTTCAGAGAGCGTAAAGTCGTGATTAAGAGCGATGGAATGAACTGCCACTTGAAGAAAGATATTGGAATCCATGATCCGCAATGTGGTCATGGTAACAACCAAAACTATCAGAAATATTTATAAAGAAGGCTGCCAATGGCAGCCTTCTTTTTATTCGTCTGGGTAAATCTTTTCTTTGAATTCGCAGAGGTCTTCAATGATACAACTGCCACAACGCGGTTTGCGAGCCACACAAGTGTAGCGGCCGTGCAGGATAAGCCAATGGTGAACATCGACCTTGAACTCCTTTGGCACGACTTTCAGTAGCTTTTCTTCTACCTGATCGACGTTTTTCCCCATCGCAAACTTAGTGCGGTTTGATACGCGAAAAATATGAGTGTCTACCGCAATGGTTGGCCAACCAAAGGCGGTGTTGAGAACCACATTGGCTGTCTTTCTACCCACGCCTGGTAGAGCTTCCAGCGCTTCGCGGTTTTCAGGCACTTCACCACCGTGTTGTTCAACGATGATGCGACAGGTCTTGATGACATTTTCTGCCTTGGAATTAAACAGGCCAATGGTTTTGATGTATTCCTTTACGCCATCAACCCCAAGGTCTAACAAGGCCTGCGGCGTATTAGCCACCGGATAGAGCTTATCCGTCGCCTTGTTCACGCTTACATCTGTTGCCTGCGCTGATAGCAATACCGCAATCAGCAATTCAAACGGTGTACTCCAGTTCAGTTCAGTTTCCGGGTGAGGGTTTTCTGCTCTTAATCGCTCCAGTATCTGAACACGTTTTTCGTTATTCATTGCTCATCCATTGAATGCTTAACTTTTAATCTGTGGACGTGATTCGAACACGTTCGATCACGGCTTTCTCTTTTGGTTGTTTCTTCGCTTGTTTTTCGTCAATCACGTTCTTTATAGCGATGAGGAAACCTACAGCCAGGAAGGCACCCGGCGGTAGCATCGCCAACAGGAATGGACTATCAAACTGGAACACTTCTATACGAAGTCCTGCAGCCCAATCACCAAGCAGTCGGTCAGCACCGTCAAACAAAGTGCCGTTACCCAGTACTTCGCGAATTGCACCCAATACGACCAGTGCCGCAGTCATGCCCATGCCCATCCAGAAGCCATCCAACACCGAAGGTAATGGCGTATTCTTGGAGGCGAACGCCTCTGCGCGGCCGATGATGATGCAGTTGGTCACGATCAGGGGAATAAAGATACCCAGCGACTGATAAAGGCCGAATGCGTAGGCATTCATCAGTAGCTGAACACAAGTTACCAGTGACGCGATGATCATGACGAAGATAGGAATACGCACTTCTTTTGGTACATATTCGCGCACCAGTGAAACAGTCAGGTTCGAGCCCACCAGAACCAGCAGCGTTGCGATGCCAAGCCCTAATGCGTTGGTCACTGTCGCGGAAACTGCAAGCAGGGGACAAAGACCCAGAAGTTGCACCAGCGCAGGGTTATTGGCCCACATTCCGTTTGTCATTAACTCTTTATTCTGGCTCATGATGCAGCTCCACAATTCAGAGGTTGGCGGACAATAGTGTCTTTGTTCTGCATGGCATACCAAGCGGCATTTCTCGCTGCGTTAACGACGGCACGCGGTGTGATGGTGGCACCGGTGAACTGGTCAAACTGACCGCCATCTTTGTAAACCGCCCAACGCTTATCGTCTTCACTTTCAATATTTTTACCATTGAAAGACAGCACCCAATCAGAGACATTCAGATCGATTTTGTCGCCAAGACCCGGGGTTTCGTTGTGGCTCAGCACGCGAACACCGAGCACAGTGTTATTGGTATCGACGCCCACCAAGACTTTGATGGCGCCGTTATAACCGTCCGGTGCAATGGCTTCGACTGCCATAGCTGTCGGCTCACCGTTTTTGGTGGCAATGTAGATTGGCATTGGCTCACTGGTGCCAAGGCTTGGGCTAGTCACCAAAGTACAGGTTTTCGCCAACGCATTGTCATGCATGTCTTCTGGGATCACTTGATTTAGCACCCGTAAAAGCTGGATGCGTTGCTGCTCTGCGATGGTATCTTTCGTCAGTGTATTGGTGACGGCGACTAAGCCTGTTGAAAGCAGTGCCGCCAGCGCAAGGATTGCGCCATTATTTCGCATCGCGCGGATCATTTGCTTTCCTTCCTGTAACCGTAAGTGGTTGGTTTGGTGTAGTAGTCAATCAGCGGTACGCACATGTTTGCGATAAGCACAGCAAACGCTACGCCATCTGGGAAGCCGCCAAAGGTACGGATCAGATAAACCAACGCGCCGATCATTGCACCAAAGATCAGTCGGCCTCGCGTAGTGGTTGAAGCGGAAACTGGGTCAGTGGCGATGAAGAACGCACCCAACATGGTGGCACCGGAGAAAAGGTGCATCAATGGCGAAGCCACGCCATCCGGGCTGATGGCATAACCTACCAAGCTGAACACAAAAAGTGATGCCAGCATAGCAACGGGGATTTGCCACTGGATAATCTTCTTCTTCAGCAGAATAAGACCGCCAACAAGGAAGGCGACATTCACCCAGCCCCAACCGATACCTGCAAAACTGCCAAATACTGACTTCTCAACCGCCTCAGAGACGGTTTCACCAGCCAGCAAAGAGGTCTTAATGGTATCCAACGGCGTCGCCATGGTTGAGCCATCCACGGCAATACGCAGTTGGTTCACGCTAAAGCCATCAGTGGTGAGGCCAGTAAAGATAGCGGCGAAGCTGTCAGTAAAGCCAAGTGGCTGAACCAACAATTCAGTTGGTGGCAGCCAGGTGGTCATCTGAACCGGGAACGAAATCAGCAGGACAACATAAGCGACCATGGCAGGGTTAAACAGGTTCTGGCCCAGCCCACCATAGAGATGTTTAGCAATGACGATGGCGAAGAGTATACCGATAATCACAATCCACCATGGTGCGAACGGTGGAATGGCGATACCCAGAAGTACACCCGTCAGCAGGGCAGAGTGGTCTTTGAGATAGCGTTTAACAGGGCGGCCGCGCAGAGCCACAACAGCTGCCTCTGCAGCCACCGCAGTCAGTGCTGCCATGGCTACCTGCAGTAAAACACCCCAACCGAAAAAGTAACAAAGCGCAGCGATGCCGGGCAAAGTACACAGTATCACTGTCATCATGATGTCGCTGGTGCTTTTGCGACTGTGGCTATGCGGGCTACTGGCGATAAAAAAGGCCACGATTACTCTTCCTCATTCTTATTCTTCATTTGCGCTGCCTTTCTCGCTTTTGCGCGCGCAACGGCAGCAGCAACCGCTGCTTTCTTGGGATCTTCTTCAACGGGAGTTTCTTCCGAAGGTGCTGGCTCATCTGAGAGTGCTTCCGCCTTTGCCTGTTGTGCGGCTTTGCGTGCTTTAGCGCTGGCAACGGCAGCAGCAACAGCGGCTTTCTTCGGATCGTCTTCAACAAGTGCTTCGTCTACCGGCGCAACATCAACAGCAGGCGCTTCAGCTTCTGCCTGTTGTGCGGCTTTGCGTGCTTTGGCACGGGCAACGGCAGCAGCGACAGCGGCTTTCTTCGGATCTTCCTCAACGGGAGCTTCCAATGGAGCACAGTCAGCAGAAGGCGTTTCAGTTTCCGCCTGTTGTGCGGCTTTGCGTGCTTTGGCGCGGGCAACGGCAGCAGCGACAGCAGAAGGTATTTCAGTTTCCGCCTGTTGTGCTGCTTTTCGTGCTTTTGCACGGGCAATCGCAGCAGCGACAGCGGCTTTCTTCGGATCGTCTTCAACTGGTGCTTCTTCTGCTGATACAGATTCAGCATTAGGTGTTGCCGTGTCAGCTTGTTGTGCTTCTTTGCGTGCTTTAGCTCGGGCAATAGCAGCAGCGACAGCAGCTTTCTTTGGATCGTCTTCAGCAGGTGCTTTTTCTGCTGATTCAGATTCAGAAGCAGGGGTAGCCGCATCAGCTTGTTGCGCTTCTTTGCGCGCTTTGGCACGAGCAATGGCAGCAGCGACTGCGGCTTTCTTCGGATCTTCTCCAGCAGCGCTGTTATCAGAAGCGGGCTCAGACTCGCTTTGCTGAGCCGCTTTACGTGCTTTAGCGCGGGCTATCGCCGCCGCAACAGCGTCTTTCTTGTCGTCTGCTGTGTTTTCGGTTTCTGATTCCGACGCCTTTTGTGCCTTACGTTCACGCGCCTGACGCTTGCGCTCTTCGCGCAGCTTCGCCATTTCGCTGTTATCTGGCTCTGCCTGACCTTGTGCGGCAGCCTCTGCCTGTTTGGCTTTTGCTTTGGCAATAGCAGCAGCCACAGCTGGCTTCATTGCCGTAGCTGCAGATTCATTTTCTGATTTGGCTTTCACACGTGCAATGGCAGCGGCAATCGCGTCGCCATCGGCGGATTTTTCCATCGCTTTACGACGGTTTTCCGCAGCTTGCTTGTGGCGCTCTTCACGCGCTTTTTTGTCACGCTCCATACGCGCTTTTTTGGCTTCGAAGCGCTCTTTGGCGCGCTCGGCAGCTTGCTGCTCCGCATCGCGCGCGCGGATTTCAGATTTAGCCTGACGATAGTATTGCACCAGTGGAATTTCACTTGGGCAGACGAAGGCACAGGCACCACATTCGATGCAATCGAAGAGGTTATACTCTTCGCACTTGTCGTAATCCTGATCTTTGGCGTACCACTGAAGTTGTTGTGGCAGCAGCGAAGCCGGGCAAGCTTCTGCACAGGCGCTGCATCGGATGCAGGCCATCTCGCCCTCTGACGGCGCAATTTCGCGACGTGAAGGCACCAACACACAGTTGGTGACTTTGGTGACGGGTACGTTAGGGTGCGGAATGGTGTAACCCATCATCGGGCCGCCAATTATCACGCGCTCTACTTTTTTGTCTGCTTCATACCCGTGCTTATCGAGCAAGAAACTGACTGGTGTGCCAAGCAGCGCCCAACGGTTGCGTTGTTCTTTCAACGTGGTACCTGTCAAGGTGACGACACGCTCAATCAGCGGCTCACCGTCGATGACAGCACGTTTAATTGCGAAGACTGTACCGACGTTTTGCATCATCACGCCGATTGCGGCAGGGATGGCTTTTGCAGGTACTTCTTTACCGGTGATGAGTTTGATGAGCTGCTTTTCGCCGCCTGAAGGGTATTTGGTTGGCACTACCTGAACGACAATGTCAGGTTTACCCTGTGTCGCCAATTTAAGAGCGTCAATCGCTTCCGGCTTGTTGTCTTCCAGCGCCATGACGGTGAGTTTCGGGCTCACGATATGCTTAAGGATCTCAATACCTTGAACAATTTCATCTGCGCGCTCTTGCATCAAACGGTCATCAGCGGTGATGTAAGGCTCACATTCAGCACCGTTGATGATCAGAATTTCTGTGCGCGCATGACCAGTTTGCAGCTTGCGGGCTGCTGGGAAACCTGCGCCACCCATGCCCGCGATACCCATCATGCGGACATGATCGATCAACGCTTCGTCAGAGACTTCGCGGAAATCAGGCAGTGCGTTTTTCTCGCCCCAGGCGTCTTCGAAATCCGGTTTGATCACAATGCAGTTATCGGTCAGGCCAGAGGCATGGGCGATAGTGCGAGGCTCAATAGCAACCACTTCACCGGAAGTTGGTGCATGAACCGGACAGCATTGCAGAACGTCTGACTTGGTCAGTGGTTGCCCTTTCAGTACCTTATCGCCAACATTGACCAACAGTTGGCCAGCTGTGCCAATGTGCTGTTTGGTTGGCAACACAATTTCATTTGGGATATCGGCAGGCAAGATGGAAGTTTCGCTCGACTGGCGTTTGTTTTCTGGTGGGTGAATACCACCGTGAAAATCCCAGACATGTCCCTGTTTTATCTCTTCGATTAGGGTGATCATGCTTGTTTGACCCCTATATCTTCATCGACAGAAAGTTGAACAACCGGAATTTGGTCAAGTTGCCATTTCCAGGTTTCAGGCGTGGTTTGAACAGGGATCATTTCAATACAGTCAGTCGGGCAAGGGGCGACACAAAGGTCACATCCGGTGCATTCATCTTTGATAATGGTGTGCATGGCTTTGGTGCTGCCAATGATGGCATCCACCGGACAAGCCTGGATACATTTGGTACAGCCAATACAATCGTCTTCGTGAATGAAGGCGACTTTTTTTACGCTCTTTTCTTCATCGTGCGCAGATTCTGTGGCTTCTACCCCCATGAGGTCAGCAAGCTTCTCGATAGTCGGCTGACCACCTGGGGGGCATTTATTAATGGCATCACCATTGGCAATGGCTTCTGCATAAGGGCGACAACCGGGGTAACCACATTGTCCGCACTGTGTTTGCGGAAGGATGGAGTCAATCTGATCGACGATCGGATCCGCTTCGACTTTAAAACGCACAGAAGCAAAGCCCAGCAAGATACCGAACACAGCTGCGAGGACAGCGATAGCAATAATCGCAATCAAAATACCAGTCATTACAGTTTCACCAACCCTGTAAAGCCCATAAATGCCAATGACATCAGTCCAGCTGTGATCATAGCAATCGATGCACCGCGGAATGGCTGAGGAACATCAGCCGCGGCAATACGCTCACGCATTGCCGCAAACAAAATCAATACAAGGGAGAAGCCAGCTGCTGCGCCAAAGCCATAAATAATGGATTCGATAAAGTTGTGGCGCTCATTGATATTCAGCAGAGCAACACCCAACACGGCGCAGTTTGTTGTGATTAGCGGCAGGAAGATACCCAACAGACGGTAAAGTGTTGGGCTGGTTTTATGCACGACCATTTCAGTGAATTGCACGACAACTGCAATCACCAAGATAAAGCTCAGTGTTCGCAGGTACTCAAGACCCAAGGGGGCCAAAATGTAAGTCTCGACCAGGTAAGCACTCACTGATGCGAGTGTCAGTACGAACGTGGTCGCAAGCCCCATCCCAATGGCGGTTTCAAGTTTTTTGGACACACCCATAAATGGGCACAGGCCAAGAAACTTAACCAGCACAAAGTTGTTTACCAGGACGGTGCCGACAAGAAGCAATAAATACTCAGTCATGCCATTCTTCGAAAATTTTAAAGAGATCTTTGTATTATCGGCCTTTGAAGCGCCTATAACAACAGATAGGAGAAAGGGTTTTTCATCAAAATTGCTACAGCGGACAAACTTTGCCCGGATCTGGGCGATTGCTTACAGTCCAGATAATAGGTAGTAACAATTCCTGTGCGTGATATCCACAAAACAAATACAAAAAAACCCAGCGCTAGGCTGGGTTTTAGAAAGTGGCTCCCCCTGCTGGACTTGAACCAGCGACATACGGATTAACAGTCCGCCGTTCTACCGACTGAACTAAGGGGGAACAGGTTTTGTGATTCACCGCCTTGGCGATGTATCTAGTGTGGCTTCCCTGATGGACTTGCAACGGGGCCGCCTAGGTCAGCGACATATCGCGAAGCGACAGTCCTGACGGCTAACTAGTTCTTAAACAAGTTAACGAAAAGTGGCTCCCCCTGCTGGACTTGAACCAGCGACATACGGATTAACAGTCCGCCGTTCTACCGACTGAACTAAGGGGGAACAGGTTTTGTGATTCACCGCCTTGGCGATGTATCTAGTGTGGCTTCCCTGATGGACTTGCAACGGGGCCGCCTAGGTCAGCGACATATCGCGAAGCGACA
>NZ_ANFM02000037.1 GCF_000333895.2 Grimontia indica
AGAACCAGAACCAGAACCAGAACCAGAACCAGAACCAGAACCAGAACCAGAACCAGAACCAGAGCCAGAGCCAGAGCCAGAGCCGGAAAAAGCCGAAGACACCACGGAAATAGCTGAAGAGGTGGAAGAAGCAGATAGTGAAGCGACGACGGAAGTGGTTGATACCGTTGCCGAAACACCAGAACCCAAAGGGGAGTCAACCGTTGATGCGGAAGCTGAGGACGCTGAAAGGACCCGAAGGAGAGTAAACATGGAATACGACGATACAATGTTTGATCTGATGGTTGATAACGTGCCCGGCATCAATCTTGGTGAGGGGGTGCAACGACTGGGTGGCAACAAAGCCAAGTACCTCAAAATCCTGTCGCTGTTCCTGACTTCCCAAAAAGCAGCGATGGATCAATTACTATCAGATGCTGACAACAGTGAGAAAGCGATACTGGCCCACTCGTGTAAAGGGGCGGGGAGTAATATTGGCGCGGATGAAATCGCTAAGATAGCTTCCGGACTTGAGGATAAATATAACTCGGGCGAAGCCGTCACTGAAGCGGATGTGAATGAACTGAAAAACCTGATCACAGCTGCTATCGATAAATTTGATGAAATTGCTTTAAGCTCAGCGTCAGTGGAAGCAGAGCCAGTTGTCCAAGAAGAAATTAAGCCATTGGATGCGTATCTGATTGAACAAATCAATGCTTTGCAGACAAGTCTGCAAGAGTTTGATATTGGCGTGCAGGATAAGCTGTCTTCGCTGTCAAAAGACCTTCCGCAATGGTTCAACCAACTTGAGGAATTTAAGCGTTTGCAGGAATCAGTGAATCAGTTTGATTTCCTGACGGCAGAAGAACACCTCAAGGCGCTGAAGAAGAAAACTGGATAACCCCAGTTGCTCCAAAATGAACATAAAAAAGCCGACGCAATAGCGTCGGCTTTTCTTCTAGAAGTCAGAGAGCTTATTCAGCTGCTGCTTCTGCATCTTCCGCTTGTTTTGCCTGAATCGCAGTCAGTGCAACGGTGTAAACGATGTCGTCTACCAGTGCACCACGAGACAGGTCGTTAACAGGCTTACGCATACCTTGCAGCATTGGACCGATTGAAACCAGATCCGCTGAACGCTGTACCGCTTTGTAAGTGGTGTTACCGGTGTTCAGGTCTGGGAATACGAATACGGTCGCTTTACCTGCTACTGGAGAGTTTGGCGCTTTAGAAGCTGCCACGTTTTCCATGATAGCGGCGTCGTACTGCAGAGGACCGTCGATCATCAGATCAGGACGTTTCTGCTGAGCAATCAGCGTTGCTTCACGTACTTTCTCAACGTCTGCACCCTGACCAGAAGTACCGGTAGAGTAAGAGATCATTGCTACGCGAGGCTCGATGCCGAATGCCGCTGCAGAATCTGCAGACTGGATAGCGATTTCAGCCAGTTGCTCTGCGTTTGGATCTGGGTTGATCGCACAGTCACCGTAAACCAGAACCTGGTCAGGCAGCAGCATGAAGAACACAGAAGACACCAGAGACGCGCTTGGCGCAGTCTTGATGATTTGCAGCGGTGGACGGATGGTGTTTGCTGTGGTGTGAACCGCACCAGATACCAGACCGTGTACTTCGTTCGCTTCCAACATCATAGTACCCAGTACCACGGTGTCTTCCAGTTGCTCACGCGCTACAACTTCGGTCATGCCTTTGTTCTTACGCAGCTCAACCAGACGCGCAACGTATTGCTCACGCACTGCTTCAGGATCGATGATGGTGACGCCAGCACCCAGAACCACGCCTTGCTGATCTGCAACACGCTTGATTTCTTCTGGGTTACCCAGCAGCACACATTCCGCAATCTTACGCTCAGCACAGATAGCTGCCGCTTTAACGGTGCGTGGCTCGTCGCCTTCTGGCAGAACGATACGCTTAGCCGCTTTACGAGCCAGCTCAGTCAGCTGGTAACGGAATGCTGGTGGGCTCAGACGACGTGCACGTGCAGCGCCTTCAGACAGAGACTCAATCCAGTTGCCGTCAACGTGTGCTGCAACGTGGTTTTGAACGAACTCTACGCGCTCTTTATCGTCAGCTGGAACTTCCAGGCTGAAGCTTTGCAGGTTCAGAGACGTCTGCCAGGTGTTACCCGCAGTGGTGAACACTGGCAGGCCAGCTTGGAATGCGCGCTCGCACAGACCGTTCAACTGTTCTGGGATGCTGTAGCCGCCAGTCAGCAGCAGGGCACCGATTTCCAGACCATTCATCGCAGCCAGACACGCTGCAACGATAACGTCAGGACGGTCAGCAGAAGTCACCAGCAGAGAGCCTGCGCGGAAGTGTTCAACCATGTTAGGGATTGAACGCGCACAGAAAGTGATGCTCTTGATACGACGGGTGTTGATTTCACCTTCGTTGATGATTTCAGCATTCAGGTGCTTCGCCAGATCGCTCGCACGTGTTGCAATCAGATCGATGCTCCAAGGCACACAACCCAGAACGCGGATTGGGCTGGAGTTGAAGATCTCCATCACTTCAACATTGCTGCCTTTCGCCGCATTGTTGTCGTCGAAGATGTCAGACAGATCAGGACGGGTACGGCCTTGCTCATCAACCGGTGCGCCGTGTTTGTTGATCACAACGCCTGCGATGTTTGAGTTCTTGCTACCACCGAAGTTAGATACTGCAACTTCAATGCGCTCTTTCAGTTGCGCTGGGTTGTCAGTACCTGGAGTGGTGATGAACACGATTTCCGCATCCAGCGTTTTCGCGATTTCGTAGTTAACCTGGTTCGCGAAAGGATGGTTACGGGTAGGTACCAGACCTTCAATCAGCGCCACTTCTGCTTCTGCAGTCGCTTCTTTAAAGCGGGCGATGATTTCTTCCATCAGCACGTCAGTCTGATCGGTACGGATCAGCGCTTCAGCGTTTGCCATGGTCAGCGGCTCTGCCACTTTCATGTCGCTGTTTGCTTCGATGATGGTTGTTGTCAGGTCAGGCTGGTTATCGCCATGGCGAGGCTGGGCGATAGGCTTGAAAAATGAGACGCGAAGGCCCTTTTGTTCCATCGCACGCAGTACGCCCAGGCTAACGCTGGTCAGACCGACACCTGTGCCGATTGGAATGAGCATAATAGTACGGGACACGCTTGATTCCTCTTTACTATGTAGGGAGCAAAACCCACAGACGCGGGTTTTGTTAATAATTCAGTTTGGCAGACAGTCAGATAACTTTGCCAAATTGAAACGGCTGACCACATTGATCAGCCGCATGTTTGCATCAAATGGCGTTTAGATTTCAGCCAGACGTGCAGTGTCTTGTGCGATAACCAGCTCTTCGTTGGTAGAGATAACCATTGCTGGAACACGGCTGCTATCAGTAGTGATAACGCCTTCGCCGCCGAAGCGAGCTTTAAGGTTGCGCTCTTGGTCAACTTCAACACCCAGCAGAGCCAGACGGTTCAGAACCAGCTCACGGATTGGGCCAGAGTTCTCACCGATACCGCCAGTGAACACGATCGCGTCCAGACGGCCGTCCAGGCATGCAGTGTAGCTAGCAACGTATTTCGCCAGACGGTGACAGAACACGTCCATTGCGCGAGTTGCTTCTTCTTTCGCACCGTAGTTGTCTTCAACGAAACGGCAGTCAGAAGTCACTTCGGTCAGACCCATCAGGCCAGACTCTTTGGTCAGCATGCTGTTGATTTGCTCAACGCTGTAACCCAGTGCGTCGTGCAGGTGGAAGATGATTGCTGGGTCCAGGTCACCAGAACGGGTACCCATTACCAGACCTTCAAGCGGAGTCATACCCATAGAAGTGTCTACAGATTTACCGTTCTTGATTGCACACACAGATGCGCCGTTACCCAGGTGACAGTTGATGATGTTCAGTTCTTCAACTGGCTTATCAAGCTGTGCCGCTGCTTCTTGAGCGATGAAGTAGTGAGAAGTACCGTGCATGCCGTAACGACGGATACCGTGCTCTTTGTACAGCTTGTATGGCAGTGCGTACAGGAACGCTTCTTCAGGCATAGTCTGGTGGAACGCAGTGTCGAATACCGCTACGTTTTTCAGGGTAGGGAATGCTGCTTTCGCTGCTTCGATACCTACCAGGTGCGCAGGGTTGTGCAGAGGTGCGAAGCTAGAAGCGTCCTCGATACCTTTCAGTACTGAATCACAGATCAGTGCAGACTTAGTGAACTGCTCGCCGCCGTGAACAACACGGTGACCGATTGCGCCCAGGTTTTCAGCCAGTTCTGGTTTAGAAGCCAGAATGGTTTCAACGATGAAGCTCAGTGCTTCTTTGTGTGCAGCACCTTCGCCCAGTTGAGCTTCGTGTTTGCCGTCCAATTTCCACTTAATGCGTGCTTCTGGCAGGTGCAGACATTCTGCCAGACCTGACAGGTGCTCATCACCTGATTGTGCGTCGATGATTGCAAATTTCAGCGAAGAGCTGCCGCAGTTAAGAACAAGAACCAGCTTAGACATTTGAGACTACCTATTCGTGTAAAGTAGATGGTGTTTACTAATCGGAGAAGGATAGTTGATTAACGTCACACTAACCGTCCCAGAAAAACTTTTAGCAAAATTTGTCGCGGAATAGATACATCGCTCATCAGTCCTTTGATAGATACCCACCGCATCGCGCCCATCCTGTTTTGCGTCACATGACTGTCCAATTCGGTTTTCCGTCACATCAGTGATTGATGTTCCAAGAATTCACGTATTGGACCTTGTGACTCAACAAGGTTTGAGCTTTGAGGTGTGACTGCTTCATTTTCTGAAACAGTTTTTTGCCACACCGGTCAACATATCCGGGTACGCAACGAAAAACGCCAGACAGATTGTCCTACAGGCCCACCATCTTTGGTGATTTGTTGCGCTGCCGGTCATCCATTTGGCGTTTCAGTGGTTGCGAGATAATCAAATCCGAGCAACAATTGATTTAGGTCGGCTAAGTCTAGCGATACTTGCGCCAGATAACAAAAATTTTTGAGTCTTAATTGATTTGAATTAATGTTTATCAACTTTGTTTTAAAGATTGCAGCAAGTTTTTAGCCGATGATACAGAGACATCGCTTGAGAGGTATGCGCCATATGAGTAATAAATCAATGTGGAACGCGTTCCGTGATGGTCAGAAGTACATGACGGAATGGCCGGTTCGAAAAGAGCTGGCACCGATGTTCCCGGAAAACCGAGTAATCCGTGCAACCCAGTTTGCGATTAAAGTGATGCCTGCTGTTGCCGTCATCAGTGTGTTGATGCAAATGGCCTTCAATAACTACTCAGGTTTGCCGCAAGCCATGATCATGGCTTTGTTTGCACTGAGTTTGCCGCTACAAGGTATGTGGTGGCTTGGGAAACGTCGCGAAACACAACTGCCTCCTGCGCTGGCGGGTTGGTATCGCGAATTGCATGAGAAGATTGTCAGTGAAGGTGGGGCCGTGCAGCCTATGAAAAGCCGCCCACGTTACAAAGAGCTGGCTCAAACCCTGAACCGTGCATTTAAACAGCTTGATAAGTCCTCGCTGGAACGCTGGTTCTAACTTTGCCCGAAAGAAAAAAAACGCCTCGGCTTGTGCTGGGGCGTTTTTGTTTGCTTAGTTGGCATCCAATCGCGTGAAAGCCTGCTCGCTCGCGCTGATAAGCGCGGCTTCGTCAGCTATCCAACCTACGCCGTTTCGGGTGAGAAGGTGATAAACACCATCCGGCATTTGAAAAATACCTTCAATGCCATCTTGGGTCTTTGTCAGGTTGCCAGCAGGTTGGCCATTGTTATCAACGAATACCCAGTTGGTGGCGCCATGTTTCCAATATTCCTGTTGCGTGACGATTACCTGCTGACGGCTTTCTCCCAACTTGGGCAAGGTAAAGCGTTGCCCAACCTCCAGTGTTTCAAGTAAGGACTCATCAAACTCGATGAAGTGCTCTTCACTGAGCGACACGACTGCCCCATAGTTTTCAAACACAGACTTTGCAGAAGATAAAGGTTGCCAAAGGGTTATCTCAGCATCAAAAAACACCGGGATGATATCTTCTTTTTGCGCTTGTTCGTCGCTGCTGCTTGTTGGTGGAAGGGTCGCGACATCTGCCAAATATTCATCCACAGTGTCAGATTCTGGGGCCATGGTGTGAATGTTGGCTGCTTCATTGCTTTGTGTTGAAGAGGCAGCAGCAGATACGGTCGGCTCTGCTTTGTCTGCTGGTATCGAAACACGTGAAGAGTCGAGGACAGAGGCCCCCGAGTCTTCAACGATCATTGCGACACTTTCATCAGACGCGGCAGGCTCAAGCAGCCTGATAGCGAAGAAAATCAGGGTTCCAGCCAGTGCCAGATAAATCAGTGACGTTTTCACTGAGCACCTTTCTCTACGTCAAGCTTGAAGGTCAGCAGCTTATTAAAGTCTGAGTGCCAACCGCGTGCGCGGATGTTAAACAAAGTTTCATAGTCACCCGCTGGAAGTGCGGAGTTGTCTTCTGGATGGTAAGAGACCCGTAACTGCCCGTAGTTTGCGCCATTGGAGCAGTAAACACCGTTGTTCATTACGCTCCAGCCACAGCCAACATAACGGGATGCGCGCAGGACGATAGTCGCAGACTCTTTGGTGGTTTTGTTGACGACGGGAACTTGCAATGACGACCATGTGTTGAACTGTCCACTCCAAACCCTGCCGCTTGCGTCGCTTTGAACATTACCTTCAGGCAAGTAATAGACCGAGCCGTTGACTGTGCTGTCATAGCGAATAGTCGTCGCTGCAGAAGAAGCGGTGACTGTGCCTTCCAACGTTGAATGACTACCGACAAGGATATTGGCTTTCAGTGCAATGTCAGCGCTGTAGCTGTGATCATGCCAGCCTTTTGCTGTGAGAGAGAAATCGCCTTGATACAAGCCAGCAGGTGCAGCAGCGTTGTCGTTGGCATCAAACCAAACTTTTAACCCGCCCTTGGTTGCATCCGGTGAACAGTAAACGCCATTGTTAATTTCACCCCAGCCACACCAAGTCTGACGTTGTGCGCGGAGTTTGATGTTGTGGGTGTGACCGGTTGTTTGGTTCACCATAGGTACGGAAAGTGCCGAGAAGCCACTTGGGTAAACCCATTTGCGGGAAGTGGGGCCAGAAACGTTGTTCCCCGCCAGATAATAAACGGTGCCATTAACCCGTGCTTCTACGTCATTCAGGGTCACGTTTTCGTCTTCAGTCAACGTACGGGTACGCGTGACTGTGTTTATTTCAGGGTATGTTTCTTTCATCCAAGCCTGGTAGGGGGCAACACGGCCATGGCCCGACTGACGGCCATTCCATCCCGCCCACCATGAAGTGACCCCCACACCGACAAACTGGCCTTCACGCCATTGCCAAGTGGTGGAACCGCTATCACCTGGTGCACCAAACGCCCAAGCCTCTTCTGTGTTGGCTGGATTTCTAAGACAGCCACCAACATCGCGTGAAATATGCCCTAAACCATACGCTCGGCCGCTGGATACTGTTCCAAGACTAGGTGTACCTTGAATACCGTAACCTGAAAGCGTCATGGGTTTGCCCACGTATTGATTGAAATCTGGCGCGTCAGCAATGACAGGTTGAGGAACTGCACCACCCTGAGCATTGATCGGAGAAGTAAGGAGGGGAGCTTTGACAATCGCGATGTCAGAGTGACAGCCGGTATACCCGATAAAGTGGGTCGTCGCAGTGCCAGAGGCGATAAGTCGGCCATCCCCTGTGCGGAAAGAAACATTCTGTCCGGTATAAACAGATTCCTGATCTTTGTTATCTCCCTGCACACAGTGAGCGGCGGTGAGGATGACGGCTTTGTCTCCCTCATTACCCAGCCAGGTGGCAGTGCAAAGCGCATCGCCTGCAATGATGCGGCCCACTGCATCGAATCTTTGTTCACGCGAGATTTGGTTTAAATGGTCGTAAACTTTTCTGACCGTAGCTTGATCGTTTGAGAGTGAACCACCAAGTTCAATGAACTTGGCGTCACTGATACCAACAGCGAAAGCCTGAGAGGAAAGGGTCGCCGCGCCGAGTGAGAAAAAGAGCGCCTTAGATGTGCTAGTGCCTACTGTTTCTATTAGTTTTTTCTTGATAAACATTATATTGCCTTGAGTGTCCCTATATTAATCAAGGCAATATTGGACGCAGCGAATCCACTTCGTATATTGAATAAAGTATGAAGTGTTTAGCTTCTAACTCGTGGTCATGTTTTCACAATACGTACGTGTAAAACTGGCCTTCAATGAAGCGAGTGTTATGAAATTGAGGCAGGCAGGTGATGTCGAATGATTCAGTAACACAAGAAACTGACCTATTCGCAGTCAATATCTTTCCCTGAATAGCTGTGTCGCATCTCTTTCATCGCCGCATTCATTTCATCGTCAGAGAGCCACTGAGGTGGCAGCGGATTGACCACTAATCGGAAATCTTTTACCTCTTTCCCGAGAGGCTGTTCCTCAGACTGAGGTGAAACAATAGCTACCTTCAACTCTGGATTTCTGGCGGTAATACGCGCCGCAATACCAAGTCCATTTTCAACGTGGAACGCACCGGCGATATGCATGACTTTGTCATTTGGGTGTTCGGCCAGATAGTTCACAATGCTCTCGGCCATGGTGTCGTCCCACGCCAATTGCGCCAGATATTGATTCCCGGTTTTTGTTTCATTCCCGTGGAACATGGCCGCGAAAAATTTCTCTTTGTAAGGCGACTCTCCATCACTGAGCGTCTCTGCCACCAAACCACGTTTTTCCTGTGGTAGACGGTCGAGATAGGCTTTGCCCTCTCTGCCAATACAACGGACGATTTCAATCGGGGCGTTGGACGCTATCACCGGCACAGAATGGGCTTTTGCGTATTCCACCAATGGGCGATAACTACCTTCATAGTTTGACCATTTACTGGTTTTGCTAAGGAGACTGTTTTCACCGAATTTGCCCGCGAGGTATTCATCAAGCACGGCCTGATCATTTCGCGTGAACTGCTCCATGGAGAGCGCCACATCTGGGTATGCTGAATTCAACATTGCGAGGAGTTGAGCTTGAAAGAGATGAACACCGGAGTGGGTGTGCCATTCACCAACCAAAATGACATCAGCGTCTTTGACCTCTTTAGAGAAAGCTTCCAGTGTCAGTGGGGCGTGATCAGCTGTGGTGAGTTGATAATCGTAGAGAGAAACTGAACGCGGCTCGGATGACAATCCATGCAATTGTTGGCTGCATCCAGCAAGCAAGCTGCAGAGTAGCCATGTACCTATTGATTTCTTCACCGTCATCGCTTTCCCGCCCGATTAAATTACACCTAAAACTCAAGACTTTAATTCTAGTTCCAAGTCAGCTCAACCGAGCAGCAGAATTTTCTGCAGCGACTAGAGTTTCAGGCGGGAAAAGTTTTTTAGCAGGAGAGTAGTGAGTGCAAAAGCGTGTTTGGGTAACGGGTGGTAGTCGTGGCATTGGTTTCGCGTTGGCACAGCACTTTGTGGAAGATGGATACAAGGTATTGGTGATTGCCAAAAACGAGAACAGTTTGGATAGCGCGAGACAGCGGATTGAAAGCCAGAATCCTGAAACTGATTTGGTATCCGTACAGTTAGATTTCTCTGATGTTAACGCGGTGGATAGCAAAGTGCAGAAACTGCTTCAAGAGTTCGGCGCTCCGGACATTCTCATCAGCAACGCGGGTATCTTGGCATTTGGGAACACGTCTGCCTCCGCATCGACCATTCATGATGTCTTTATGGTGAATGTGGTGTCATCGCTGGTTTTCACCAACAAGGTGGCAGAGGCCATGAAAGAAAAAGGTGCTGGGAGGATTTTCATCTTAGGATCAACCGCAGGGATGACGCCCGTCAGCAAACTGGGTGTGTATTCAGCATCCAAGGCAGCAGTGGTGAGTTATAGCCAGAGTTTGTATGAAGAGATGCTTCCGCATGGTGTGGATGTAACCTGCTTATGCCCAAGTGTGGTGGATACAGACATGACGGACGATGGGCGGATAGACAAGATGCTGAAAATACAGCAGGAAGACATTGTGAAAGCAGTGGACTACATCATGTCATTGTCGCCGGGTTGCGCGGTGCCACTACAGAAAATTGCCTGTAAGGTGATAGATTTAGAAAACCTATAAAAAAGCCAGCACTGTTGCTGGCCTACCATTCGAATTAAGACGTTTTGCGATACACACGGAGCGTGAAATCAGCTTCACAGTCAAACTGCTCTGCGTCTTTGAGGATTTGCCATAGGCTTTCCGGTGCGCGCCAAGCGAAGGGTGTCATTTGCAACAAGGTCGTCGCATCAGCGCTGTTCAGCGTCATTGGGTAAGCGACGGTTTGCTCGGTTTCCAGTTTAAAGTCCGGCAAATCTTCCACGGGCACATCGTGAAGACGCACTTCGTCGTAAATACCTGCTTTCAGTTGATAAAGATGACGTGGCCCCGGTGTGACTGTCACCACGACGCCATTGTCTTTCACGGCACGTTCGAGCTCCTCGCCATTGCATGGCGCATAGATGCGCACCACGGCATCCAGTTGTTTATCCGCAAAAGGCAGGCGCTGGCTGGAAGCCACGAGAAAATCTACATTCGGGTAGCGTTTGGCACCATAGCGAACCATTACTTTGGAAATGTCGAGACCAAACACCTTGGTGCCCGCCAGTTGATCCGCAAAGTAGCTGGTGTAATAGCCTTCACCACAACCGATATCCAAAAGCTCCGCACTGTCTTTTCCAGCAAGCAGTGAGGTGAGCAATTCACTGACTGCATCTCGCATTGGCTGGTAATGACCACCATCCAGAAACTGGCGGCGAGCCTGCATCATCTCTTTGTTGTCACCCGGATCTTTTGAACGCTTATGCTGCACAGGGAGCAGGTTCACATAGCCTTCTTTCGCCAGATCGAACTGGTGATTGTTGGCGCATTTGTACGTGCGGTCATGAAGGTTCAGCGGCTCTTGGCACAGCGGACAAAGATAAGATGACATAGCGAAGTTTCGGCAAGGATGAATGAGCGGCAAGGATACGGCGTGGGGGCGATAGCATCAAGGGAAGTAGTAAGAATAGAAGGATATTAATTGAGGATTTCGTTAGTTCGGAAACTTAATTAGGAAGGACACTAAATCGAGTCTGATTCTTGATCTAATTATCTTCTAATAAGGAGATTTTAGGTATGATGATATAATCTTTTGGAATCAGCATATTAACTATGAAAAAAATCGTAGCAATCTTACTGCTTATGCTCCCTCACTTCTCGACTAGTGCAAGTGTTACATATGGGGCAGGAAATGCGAGTTGTGGTACATGGCTTAAACATAGCGAAGAAGGTGGTAGTGATTATGCCTTCAATGTGTCATGGATCCTCGGGTATTTGAGTGCTTTACAAGTAAGCTATGAACTAGAAGAAGTGGATGTAAATTCAATCAAAATTTTTCTTGATAAGTACTGCTATGAAAACCCATTTGATTCGATTTCTGAGGCGACGCACAAACTAACACTAGAGTTAATCATTTAACTAAGGCACTCGCGTTAGCGGTGGCTTTGTATTCTTTGGATGCTCCTTGAAACCTTGCATGAAGAAACACCCGCCGAAGCGGGTGTTTTTTAATCTTTAAATCATCAAGCGCGATTACTTCTTGCGGCGATTCGCCGCCCAAACATACAGCAGGTCAGTTGCGATCGTCGCTGCCGCCAGAGAGGTCAGGTCTGCGTGGTCGTAGGCGGGTGCCACCTCTACCACATCCATACCAATCAGGTTGATGCCTTGCAGTGAACGAATTACTTTCAGGATCTTGTCAGTGCTCAGACCGCCGCAAACCGGAGTGCCTGTACCCGGCGCGTAAGCCGGATCCAGACAGTCGATGTCGAAGGTCAGGTAAACCGGACGGTCACCAACGCGGGTTTTGATCGCTTCTACGATTTGCTCAACAGACCAATCGTTTGCCGTCGCTGCATCGACCACCTGGAAGCCTAGCTCATCGCTATGCTCAGTGCGGATGCCAATCTGGATAGACGCATGTGGGTCAATCAGACCTTCTTTTGGTGCGGTGTAGAACATGGTGCCATGGTCGAACTCGCTGCCTTGATCGTAGGTGTCGGTGTGGGCATCAAAGTGAACCAGTGCCATTTCACCGAACTGCTTTGCGTGGGCGCGCAGCAGTGGCAGGGTCACGAAGTGGTCGCCGCCAAACGTCAGCAGGGTTTTGCCTTCTGCCAGCAGGCTAGTGGCGTGTGCTTCCAGACGCTCACTCATGTTGCGTGCATCGCCACAATCAAACACCAAATCACCACAGTCAGCGATTTTGATTTCTTTGGTCAGGGAGAAATCCCAAGGCCATTTTTTGCTTTCCCAAGCCAAATTGGTAGATGCCTGACGAATCGCGCCTGGGCCCATTCGCGCACCAGAGCGGCCTGTGGTCGCCATATCAAAAGGAACACCTGTGATCACCACGTCAGCGTCGCAACCTTGTGGGTTAAACACCAGTGGCTGGCGCAGGAAACCGAACGCGTTGGCGTACAGGGAGTAGTCTGGGTAATTGGCCAATGTTGCCATTGATAAATCCTTGAAAAAGAGGCTGCCCGCGATGCAGGCAGCCGAAATCATTAACGGTTGTGGTGAATGTCTTCGAGGTAGGTATATCCTTTCAGACCTTCAGAAAGCTCAGACAGAATTGCGTCTTGCTCCTGCTCTGGCAGGGTTTTGACCATTTCTTCGTATTGGCTCAGGAACTCGTCCGCTTCCAAGTGCACGTAACGCAGCACATCACCCACAGTGTCGCCGTGGTGGATAGATTCAATCTCGTAGCCGCCATCTTTATTGCAGCGAACAACGGCAGAATCGGTATCACCGAACAGGTTGTGCATGTCGCCCAGAATTTCCTGATACGCACCCACAAGGAAGAAACCAATGCGGTAAGGCGATTCGTCGCTCCAGGTCGGTACAGCGAGTGTACTTTCGATGCCTTGGCCTTCTACGTATTGCTCAACGGCACCGTCAGAGTCACAGGTAATATCCAGCAGCACTGCGCGGCTTTCCGGCTCTTTATCCAGCTTCGACAGCGGCAGAATAGGGAACACCTGCTCAATACCCCATGCATCCGGCAGAGACTGGAACAGGGAGAAGTTCACGAAGAACTTGTCTGCCAAGCGGCTGTTCAGCTCATCCAGTACCGGGCGGTGTGCGCGGTTCTTGTGGGACATCTTGCAAGACAGCTCGTAACAAATACGCAGGCTGATTTGTTCTGCCCAAGCGCGCTCAGCAAAGTTCACCAAGCCCATGGCGAACTGCATGTGTACTTCTGCCAGATCGTTCTGGTTGTCGTGGTAAATCTCAACCAGTGAACGCTGGTCAGTCGACTGGCTCAGGTCTTTGAATGAGCGCCACATGTTATGAAGGATCTGCGAAGCATCTTCTGCAGGCGCAAACACTTCCTCGCGCTGGTAGCTTTCAACGCCCATCACGTCAGTGATAAGCACAGCGTGATGCGCAGTCAGGTTACGGCCAGACTCAGAGATAATGCGCGGCATCTTGATGTCGAATGCCTTACACACATCACCGATGGTGTAGACGACATTGTTGGCGTACTCGCGCTGGCTGTAGTTCATGGAACAACTGCTTTGGCTACGTGTGCCTTCGTAGTCGATTGCCAGACCACCGCCCACGTCCAGCGTGGTGATGCCTGCACCCATTTGGTAGAGCTCAGCAAAAACACGCGCTGCTTCGTTCACACCTGAGCGTACGTCGCGGATGTTGGCGATTTGCGAGCCCAGATGGAAGTGCAGCAGTTGCAGTGAATCCAGCATGTCGTTTTCACGCAGGCGATCCATTACCGTCATACACTGAGAAGCTGACAGACCGAATTTCGACTTCTCGCCGCCGCTTGCCTGCCATTTACCTTTGCCTTGAGACGCCAGACGTGCACGCAGACCCAGACGTGGTTTTACGCCCAGCGCTTTGGCTTCTGCCAGCACGGTATCCAGCTCGGAGAGCTTCTCCAACACGATGTACACTTCGTGGCCCAGCTTTTCGCCTATCAGTGCCAGACGGATGTATTCGCGGTCTTTGTAGCCGTTACACACGATCACAGAGCTTGCCTGACGCGCCATGGCCAGCACTGCCATCAGCTCAGGCTTACTGCCCGCTTCCAGTCCCAGTTGACGTTCCTGGCTGGCATATTGGCTTTTCAGGATTTCGCCAACCACTTCTTTTTGCTGGTTCACTTTAATCGGGTAAACCAGCAGGTACTCGCCTTCATAGCCGTAGTCAGCAATGGCATCGTTGAAGTGGGTGCACAGGCTGTCTACGCGGTGGTGCAAGATCTCCGGGAAACGCACCAGCACAGGCAAAGAAGCGCCTTTGGCAATCAGTTCATCAGCCAGCGTTGAAAGCGCGATGTTGTTGTCCGGTTGTTGGGTATCCGGACGGGCAACCACCTCGCCTTGTGAATTAATATCGAAGTAACCCTGACCCCAGTAAGGCGTGTTGTAGACATCGCGGGCGTCATTGATAGACCAATCACTCATGTTCGTTCCTCAGTGGTGATTGGGTACAGGAAACGCCGCTGACGGCAGATAATAGGTGGCCGTCACCGGTGCTGTGTACCAGATAAAAATAATGGGTAACGCTGGCAGACCTTACTCAGGCATCTGAAGCGACAGTTCAAAAAGCACGGTTTCCGCGCTCCGTGTTCGCTTTAACGATGCCCGTTTCCTGCGCACATGGGTCGACAGGTTCTGGGGTTTGTTTTGCGGGTGGATGTTAGCTGCGGTGTCGCAAAGAGTACTCAGGCCTTCAGCCTGAACAGCGTGGTTTGCGATAGATTTCATTGCCATTCCTAAAAAGGCCGCGCTTACTGCTGCACGGTATGACAGAGAAAACGGCTCGTCTGCGTGGAAACTGCAACTTGAGGTTGTTCCAGCACATTGCAAATCAGAGGTTTGATTTGCTCGACCTAGCCCGTATACACCTCGACGGCATCATCAAAACCGGTTGGGTGCGTGGCGATTAGACAACCGATTTAGTTTGGGCGCAAATAAATTAATTTGTCACTGACAATCAAAATTACTTGTCGAACCATCTGTCAATGTTGTACCGGATAAGTTCAGTTTAAACATGGGGTTATGAGTGGAATTTAAATGCAGAAAAGCCGCTGAAAACAGCGGCTTTTGATTGAGGTTTTTGGCGCTTACGCGCCCACGATTTGGCAAAGCTCGTTTCCACACAGGTGGTACTGACGAGGGCAGTTGCGCCATACCTGCAGCATGCGCTGGTATTTCGCCAGCATCGGCGTTTGGCTGTTGAAGTGGTGTGAACCCTTGTCGAATTGTGCGTACAAACCTTCCACATCGGTCAGGAAACGCACGTAGTTCACCAGATGTGCTTCCGTCGCGGCATCAAAGCCCCAGAACTGAAGGCGACGTGCATCCACATCACATTCGCAACGGGTGCCGTCTTCCAGCATGCGGTAAGACTCTTGAAGTGCGTGGTGCATCTCCATGATATCAACTACCTGGCGGCACAGTTCTTCTGACATGTCGCCAAAGTCTTTATCCAATTCACGCATTTGCAGGGCATATCCACGCTCTACAATAGTTTGTAGACGGCGATATTTTTCTGCGTTTTGTGGATCAAGTTGGGACATTAGCGTGTATTGATTAGATAGGATAAGACGTTGAGCGTGTGTCATTTCCATAATAGTGGCCTCGAAAGATAAAAATTCTTTATCCAAACAGTCTCTTAGTAATGATTTGAAGTGAGCAAGTTTGGCAATTCATGTGCCACAGATTAACAGTTGGAGCAGGTCGTTTTTTTGATCTGGACACAGGTTAGTTACGCTTTTTTAACTTGAAAAGTGACTGGATTTTGTAGCTCAGAGCCCAAGAATAACGGAGCAAGGATGATTTACTGGCAGGTGTTTGGTTGGACGTGTTTTCTGGTGTCGCTGTGGCTTTGCCGTTCGCCGCTTGGCTGGCAGAAAATGCGTACCGAAAAAGACTATCAGCACTTAGTGTTTGCCAGTGGGATCATCCTGTTTTGTTTGTGGGCATTGAAAGCAGGGATCAGTGAAGGATTGGATATCCACTTTCTGGGAATGACAGTGCTCACGCTGTGCCATGGCCCGAGAATCGCTATTTGGATTTCAGTGATTCCATTAACTTTGATGGTGGGTTTTGGCCTTTTGCCGTTTGCCGATGTCGGGCTGTATGCGTTCACCACGGCGGTGCTTCCTGCCTTGGTCAGCTATGCGATTTTCCAGCTCTCCTACCGGTATCTTAGTCATCACCTGTTTATCTATATCTTCATCGCTGGTTTTCTTAACGCGGCCTTTACCATCGTGTTCCACCTTTGCACGGTATCGACAGGTTACTGGGTGTCTGGCCTTCATGGCTGGGATACCATCCTCGATAATTACCTGACACTGGCGCTGTTGATCTGGTTCCCGGAAGGGCTGCTCAACGGCATGGCCGTGACTTTGCTGGCAGTGTATCGTCCGCATTGGCTGCGTACATTCTATGACAGGGAGTACTTGTCGCCGGATAGATGATCTCCTTTTGACCTTTTTTCTACCGACCATCGGATAGGTTATCTGTTCGTGGTATCAAAGAGAAAAGCGATGTTGGCGCAGATCAGAAAACCAGAGTGGGTAAGCCTTGGGTCGGCGAAGGTTGTGATAGGGCAGCTAAAGCGGTTCTCAGGCGTGGGTGTTTTCAACACTGTGCTGGGTTACGGGCTCTATGCTTTCTTCCATCTTTTTTTCGATTACGCAACGGCTTATAGCCTTTCAGTGCTGATAGGTGTGGCGTTGTCTTTTGTGCTCAATACCAAGCTGGTGTTTCAAACTCAGTTGTCCCGCGGGAAATGTCTGCGTTTTACCCTGGTGTGCTTGGCGCAATATGGCATTGGATTGATGGCTTTGAAAGGATGGGTGGAGTACGTCGGGGTCGATGACTTACTCGCGCCTTTGTTGGTGTTGGCTTTAACGATACCGCTTGGCTTTGCGGGTTTTCGGTGGGCGTTGATGGATAAGAAAATGGCTTGAGTCTTTGCTCAAGCCATACAAGATTTCTCGATCAGTAAACCACTTTGTGGCCGTAGCCTTCCAGAATCGCTTTTAGCGTTTCCATGGTTTCTTTCTTCGGTGGGCTGACATCTTTCAGCTCATACTCGTAACCCAGCGCTTCCCACTTGTGGGCACCCAGTTGGTGGTATGGCAGCATTTCGACTTTCTCGATGTTGTCCATGTCTTTGATGAACTCACCCAGACGGTGTGCTGACTCTTCATCGTCGGTGTAGCCGGGAACCACTACGTAACGAATCCAGGTTTTCTGGCCACGCTGATGCAGGTAGCGGGCGAAATCCAGTGTGCGGCGGTTGGACACGCCAATCAGATCTTTGTGGATTTCGTCGTTCATTTGTTTCAGGTCCAGCATCACCAGATCGGTGGCATCCAACACTTCATCGACGACATCAGTATGCTTGCGGATGTAACCATTGGTATCCAGACAGGTATGAATGCCTTCGGCTTTTGCTGCACGGAAGAAATCTCGCACGAATTCAGGTTGAAGCATAGCTTCACCACCGGATGCAGTGACACCGCCACCGGAGGCATTGATGAAGTGACGATAGGTCACCACTTCTTTCATGATTTCTTCGACAGTGACTTCGCGACCATCATCCAGATCCCACGTATCACGGTTGTGGCAGTATTTGCAGCGCATCAGGCATCCTTGCATGAAAACGATAAATCGAATGCCAGGACCATCAACGGTTCCACAAGACTCAAAAGAGTGAATACGGCCAATCACCGACATGAGCATCTCCAAAACTACTGTAAAAAGTAAGGTGTTATTTTATTACAGAAACGTGGTGACCTAAAGGGAATATGCCCCTATTAAAGCCATATGAGACGTGAAATTGTAAGGAAAGGAGAAAGGCGCGAACACCGCGCCATTTTCAGGGCCTGTTGACCTTTGGTGATGATTTTTGCAGCAGTTTGTGGGGACTTCATGCAAGGCAGAGGCTTCGACGTGTAGCTAGCCTACATGAGAAGCCGATAACGCAGCAGAAATTCCCCACAAACGCTGCCCGAAGGGTTCGACTGCGCGTCCCGTACTCTAAGCGTTTTATGCTTTGTTAAGGTGTATTTGCTTAGAATGACTAGGCAGCACACACCTCGCCGCGCCTAAAACGCTTATAGCTAGAACAAAATTTAACCACCAAAGGTCAACATGCCCTAGGGTTAGATTTCGATGGTGTTGAGGGCAATCGGGGGGCAAAGCGTGCGACTTTCCAGCAAGGAATTCCACAATGTTTGCCAGTGCTTCAATTGGTCTGCCGGCATAGGGCGGGCAATGAAAAAGCCCTGACCATAATCACAGCCCATGTCACGAAGCGAGTGCCAGACTTCAATGCATTCAATGCCTTCTGCCACTGAAGCGACGCCAATGCGGTTAGCAACCAAGTTACTGGCTTCAACCAAGGCGAAGGCTGTGCGTGAACTTAGCATCGGTAGCACCAGATTAAGGCCGATTTTCAGGGAGTCCAGTGGCAGGAATTCGACTTGTTGCAACGTGCTGTAGCCTGAGCCGAAATCGTCAATCGCGATACGGAAACCATTGAGAAGTAAGCGGGAAGCGGCTTCCTGTAGCTGAGCGATCTGCGAGAAATTTTCTGGCTCGTGAAGCTCGAAGTAAATCAACTGATTGAGGTTGGGGTATTGATGGCCCAGCTCAATCACCTCATCCACAAAGTTCAGTTCGATAAGATTGTTCACGGAAACATTGATGCCGACTGGGTGACCATCGAGGTGAGTTTGGTTGGCAATCACGGCGTTGATCACCGAAAAGGTCAGCTCTGATTCCAGATTCAAATTTGATAACTGGGAAAGAAAAGATATCGGGGTGAGGGTTCCCCGTATCGGATGTTTCATCCGCTGTAATGCTTCGCAGGCTACCCACTCACCGGTATCAAATCGCACGATAGGTTGAAACCAAGTTTCAAACAAATTCGCTTTCCAGGCTTCCAGCACTTCGTCGTCAGTAAGTGGAAGCAAATCCTGCGGATAATCGGTGTCGTGCTCCATCGCCAGTGTCAGATAATACTTCAGCAGGGGGATAGAAGCAGGTTTTGGTAATACTCCGAGAACGTTGAGGCTCATGTGCTCACACATGCTTTTGACGGTATCCATCACCTTCTGAGACGCTGCACTGGTGATCACAATGCATCCCATAAAACCGCGTTCGGCGGCATTGCTCAACAACTTGATGCCATCCATGTCTGGCAATTCCAGGTCACAGAACACCAAATCCGGCTTACCGTGTAGGATTTTCTCAAGCGCAGCATTGCCGGATTCGGCAAAAATCAGTGTGTCGTCTCCTGAAAGGAGCTGCATCAATTGCCCTGCAATCACATCTCGTTGGAAAGGATGATCTTCCACTAGCAAGATATTCATGGCGTTCCCCTAAAGCGCACATGTCGGCATCAAAGTGTGATGCGAAAATTGTTGTGATAGAACAGCTTGCTTCCAGTATGGTCGCTATTTTTCAGAGCGTCGACAGAACGTTATGCGGTTAAGGGGGGAGTTGAGGCGTTTTTTGATCAGGCATAAAAAAACACCTCCCGGAGGAGGTGTTTTTCAATTCAATGAATACTCAGATTACAGAGATTCAGTGAAAGTACGTGCGATAACGTCTTTCTGCTGCTCAGCAGTCAGAGAGTTGAAGCGAACTGCATAACCCGATACACGGATAGTCAGCTGTGGGTACTTCTCTGGGTGCTTAACTGCGTCTTCCAGCGTGTCACGGTTCAGAACGTTAACGTTCAGGTGCTGACCGCCTTCGATGCCAGACTCGTGGTGGAAGTAACCATCCATCAGACCAGCAAGGTTAGCTTTCTGCGTGTCACCGTCTTTACCCAGTGCGTTAGGCACGATAGAGAAGGTGTAAGAGATACCGTCTTTCGCGTGAGCGAATGGCAGTTTACCTACAGAAGTCAGAGAGGCTACTGCACCTTTCTCGTCACGACCGTGCATTGGGTTTGCACCTGGTGCGAATGGCGCGCCTGCACGACGACCGTCTGGCGTGTTACCAGTCTTCTTACCGTACACAACGTTTGAAGTGATGGTCAGGATAGACTGAGTAGGTACTGCATCGCGGTAAGTTTTCAGCTTACGAATCTTGTTCATAAACTTCTCAACCATTTCACATGCGATGTCATCAACGCGTGAATCGTTGTTACCGAACTTCGGATAGTCGCCTTCGATTTCGAAGTCGATAGCGATGCCGTCTTCGTCACGAACTGGTTTCACTTTTGCGTACTTGATAGCAGACAGTGAGTCAGCGGCTACAGACAGACCAGCGATACCACAAGCCATAGTACGGTAAACGTCACGGTCCATCAGAGCCATCAGAGACGCTTCGTAGCTGTACTTGTCGTGTGAGTAGTGGATAGCGTTCAGCGCAGTCACGTACTGCTTCGCCAGCCAATCCATGAAGCTGTCCAGACCGTTCCAAACTTTGTCGAAGTCCAGAACTTCGTCATTCATTGGATCTTGCTTAGGACCAACCTGCATCTTCAGTTTTTCGTCAACACCGCCGTTGATTACATACAGCAGCGTTTTCGCCAGGTTCGCACGTGCGCCGAAGAACTGCATGTGTTTACCAACAACCTGTGGAGATACACAACAAGCGATTGCGTAGTCATCGTTGTCGAAGTCTGGACGCATCAGGTCATCGTTTTCGTACTGGATAGAAGAAGTATCGATAGATACTTTCGCACAGAAACGCTTGAAGCCGTCAGGCAGTTGCTCAGACCACAGTACAGTGATGTTTGGCTCTGGGCTTGGACCCATAGTGTACAGGGTGTTCAGGAAGCGGAAGTTGGTACGTGTTACCAGCGTACGACCGTCACAGCCCATACCACCCATAGATTCTGTTGCCCAGATTGGGTCGCCAGAGAACAGCTCATCGTACTCAGGAGTACGCAGGAAGCGAACCATACGCAGCTTCATGACGAAGTGGTCGATGATTTCTTGCGCTTCAACTTCAGTGATCTTGCCTTCAGCGATGTCACGCTCAACGTAAACATCAAGGAACGTAGAAGTACGACCCAGTGACATTGCAGCACCGTTCTGAGACTTAACAGCAGCCAGGTAACCGAAGTACAGCCACTGAACCGCTTCTTGTGCGTTAGTCGCAGGACCAGAGATGTCGTAGCCGTATTTTGCAGCCATTTCTTTCATCTGGTTCAGAGCACGGTATTGCTCTTGGATTTCTTCACGAAGCTGCATGGTCATTTGCAGATCGTCGCCCGCTTCCAGTTTCTCTTGCAGAGAGTGGAATTGCTTCGCTTTGTCTTTCAGCAGGAAGTCTACGCCGTACAGTGCTACGCGACGGTAGTCACCGATGATACGACCACGGCCGTATGCGTCAGGCAGACCAGTCAGAACACCAGACTTACGGCATTTCAGGATATCTGGAGTGTAGATATCGAAAACGCTTTGGTTGTGAGTCTTGCGGTACTCTGAGTAAATTTTTGAAACCATTGGGTCCAGCTCACGGCCGTAAGCCTTGCAAGAACCCTCGATCATGCGAACGCCGCCGTTTGGCATGATTGCACGTTTCAGAGGTGCTTCAGTTTGCAGACCAACGATCTTTTCCAGATCTTTGTTGATGTAGCCTGCGTCGTGAGCAGTAATGGTAGAGATTACAGAAGTGTCGAAGTCTACAGGCGCGTGAGTTGAGTTCTCAAGCTTGATGCCTTCCATCACTTTTTCCCAAAGCTTGTTAGTTGCTTCAGTACCTTCAGTTACCAGGAAAGACTCGTCGCCCTCGTAAGGGGTGTAGTTCTTCTGAATGAAGTCACGAACGTTAACTTCGTTCTGCCATTCGCCGTCAGCGAAACCTTCCCATGCTTTAGCAAATTGCTCAGACATGTTGTACCTACCTTTTTAGTAGAAGAAAACAAGTACTTAGCGACTTTGATGTCGCTCCACCGTTGAGCCAGTGGTAGTACACGATCATTAAAAAACTGTAAAAGCAAAAACGGTCTTTCAAAACGCGTTTGATTTTACGCTTTCTAGCCAAATTATGAATAGTAATTTGGGCAGCCAGTTAAGGCTGCCCAAACCGTCATTACATCAGAGCAGGGATGCCGAACTGATCTTCGAGCATACCAACCGCGAGCATAGCAACCAGACAGATAATTAATACTGAACCTGGAATCACGATACGGTCTACGAAAGACAGTTTTTTCGCACGCTCTTTGTCACCAATGAGACCATTGTTGTCGAGCAGCATTGCCAGCGCCCAAGCCAGTACTGGGTTAGCAACCATTGATGCGAAGATACAGATACCTGCTGATTGTGAATCCTTAGTTTCACGAACCATCTGAACACCTGCTTCAAGCAGTGGCAGGAATACACCTACCAGCAGCGCGATACGCATTACCGGTGGCCATACTGCTACGTCCATTGGGAAACCAAGGATAGCGATGAACATCACCAAACAGCCCAGCAGAATTGCACCAGCAGGGATTGGACGCTTCGCAATCGCTGCAGGGATCATGTAAGTACCCCAAGAAGAGGTGATGTTACCGCCACCTACCGCAGTACCAACCATCTGGCGGATAGAACACATAGTCATTGTGTCATCCACGTCCATCAGCACTTTTTCGGTTTTCTTCGGATAGTTCAATTCTTGGAAAATACGGTGGCCCAGGAAGTCTGGAGACCACATCGCTACTGCCAGAATCGCAAATGGCAGAGAGGCGATGAAGTGCTGCAGATTTGGCAGACCCAGCATCCAACCTTGCTCAGTGCTACCCCACCAGTAAACAGGGTTCAGGTTAGGCAGACCCATTTCAGTAGTGAAAGTCAGGTCGAAGCCAGCGCCCAGCGCCAGTGCTGCAATCAGACCAGTGAACGCACAGGCAGGGATTGCCAACCAGCGTTTACCGATACGCGCGAGCAGAGCGTAAAGCACCACGTTCACGGCCAGAACTACCAAGCCAACATAACCCATGCTGCCTTTCGCGACGGTTGCAGACTCTAGGCCTTTTGCCCAAGTCTGAATATCAGCGATTTGGCTCATCGCACCGGTGAAACCGAGGAAAATAAGAAGACCGCCGGCGACCCCTTCACTGGTGAGGTTCACCAGTTTCGAGCCACCTTTGAAGTAACTCAGCATCAAGCCGAACATACCCAGCAGCAATGCAAGCGCAAGAGGGTGAGCACCGGCTAGCGCAATGGTACCGATCAGTGGGATCATTGGACCATGGTTACCGGCAAGGTTAGCGCGTGGGTTGATAAAGCCAGAGGCAAGCACACAGAACAGCAGTGCAGGGATAAGCATCTCAACACGTGCTACTTCAATTGCGAACTCTTTGCCCAGATTGATGTGATCCCAAGCTTGGGTCAGGCCATCAGCCCAAGACATCATCACTGCTGAGTACATCGCGATAATGCCGATGGTACCCGCCAATGCAGGAACGAGGTCTTCGAGTTCGAAACGGAAATCACGGCCAGGAAGGTTTAGCTTCCAACGGCGCGGGTTCATGATTTGAAGTTCGTGGTCCAGGTAATCTGAACGTGTCGCGA
The DNA here is from genome assembly GCF_000333895.2 of Grimontia indica. GTDB lineage: Bacteria > Pseudomonadota > Gammaproteobacteria > Enterobacterales > Vibrionaceae > Enterovibrio > Enterovibrio indicus. The sequence continues at coordinate 23,551 of NZ_ANFM02000037.1, forward strand.
ACTCTGAGGCAGGTCGGTGCTTAGCTTGATACTCGCTTTGCGCCTTATCGCCGATGTGCTCTGATGGAGCTTGAGTTGACATAAAGTCCTCTTCGTACAAAAGCAAACAGAACTGGTTGCGCTCCCCGCAGGTTTTAGCTTTTATTCAGCAATGAACGCGCTGCTGATTGAGGTGAGGCCGGGAGCCAAAATTCGTTACAAACATACTAACAAACCTCTCCTGAGCAAATTTGATCTAAATCATTTTCGTGAAAATAAATTACAGGATTTGAAAGTTGCCAGAAACGAAAAATGCCATAAATGATAAGGATATTGCCGTTTTTGCCGAATTTACTTTGATTTCTGAAATAAAATTACCAAAAGTGGTGCGGGAGATGTGCCACAGAAATGCACTAAATTGCTGTGAAAATACGTTGGCTGTCACTTTTTCCGCACATCGTTCTTGAACAATATAAAGAAGCCTGCGCGGGTTTCCCTCAAGCAGGCTTGTTCGGTGCAGAATCGTAAGAAATAATTACGCAGCGTTGGCTTTTGCTTGTTGCAGCTTTTCGTAGGAGGCCAAAAGTTTCTGATGCGCACCAAATGAGGTCAAATCTGCACTTTCTAGCTCAAGGCCAAAGAAGCGGATGTCACCGCAGATTGAGCTCCAAACCGCTTCGGTGATGCTTTCGCCGTAAACAAACCCAAATGCGCGACGGTACTCTGCAGCGTCTCGCGCTTCATCCTGGGCCAGCTCCAAGCTTGCAATCAGGCAGCGCATAAACATGGTGCGTTCCTGACTGTAGATGGTGGCATTGTATTCCAAACTCCAGGTCGCGAAATCCTGTGCTGTTTCCATGTCGCCCATCGCCAGTGCCAGCAAGCATTTCAGCTCGCCAATGGTGAGTGACTTCCAAGCGGTACCTGCATCCGGCAGCACGCCCATCAGTTCGCATACCATGTAGCTGTCATCAAAGTCTGACATTTCCAGCACATCAAACAGAGACTCAACCGATTCATCACTGAAACCCGTTGCGAGCAGCATGGACATTGCTTCACGCAGATCGGTACCGCGGTTGTTATTGCAAAGTTGCACTTCCTCCGGCGGGTAGATTTCAGACCAACCCGGAACAATCACTCGGCAACAGTTCACGCCAAGGTGGCTGTAATCGGCAATATACGCATCGGCATCTTCTGCATGAAGCTTACCGAGCAGCCATGAGACTTCTTCTTCTGAAGTGCCTTCGAAGTTCCACTCAGTGAATTCGTAATCCGGTGTGGACTTGAACATGTCCCAAGAGACCGTGCCCGAAGAGTCGATAAAATGGGTTTCGAGGTTGTGGTGGTCAGCCACATCTTCATCATGGAAAGAAGGCGCTTCGAAAACGTCCAGATCTTTCAGGCTGCGGCCCTGCAGAAGTTCGGTCACAGTGCGCTCGAAAGCCACCTGGAAACGAGGGTGTGCGCCCCAAGAGGTAAAGCAAGTGCCATTGTTAGGGTTAAACAAAGTCACGCAAACAACCGGGTACTGACCGCCCATGGAGGCGTCATAAACCGCAATCGGGAACCCTTCTGCCTGCATGGCTTCAATCGAAGCCTGAATAGTTGGGAAACGGGCAATCACCTCAGCAGGAATTTCCGGCATGCTGATGCGCTCAGCAATGATGCGGTTTTTAATGGCGCGCTCAAACACTTCTGACAGCGCCTGACTGCGCGCTTCGGTTGCAGTGTTGCCCGCTGACATGCCGTTAGAGACATAAAGGTTACCGACAATGTTCATTGGCACGTAAACGGTTTGCTGATCTTTCTGGCGGATAAACGGCAGCGCACAGATCCCGCGATCTTCATTGCCCGATTGAAGATCAACCAGATCGCTCGCCATCAGGGTTTCTTCCTGATCGTAGAAGGCGCGCATGTCGTCATCAAGCAGACCGTCCGGCAGCATGTCGTCATCAGTGAGAGGAAACCATTTCTCGTCTGGGTAATGAACGAAAGGTGCTTGTGCGATCTCCTCTCCCAAATAGAAATCCGCATAGAAGTAGTTGCAGGAAAGACGCTCAAAATACTCGCCGAGCGCGGAAGCCAAAGCGGCTTTCTTGCTGGCGCCTTTTCCGTTGGTAAAGTTCATTGGCGCGTCCACATCGCGAATGTGAACAGACCACACATTCGGCACAGGATTAAGCCAGGAAACAGGTTCAACGTTAAAACCGGCCGCTGTCAGTTTTGCTTCAAAGTTGTTGATGGACTCTTCGAGCGCAGCGTCTTTACCAGGGATATAGGTTTTCATGGGATTCTCAGTATTTATAAGAAGGCGCGGAGTATATAGAGCCCGCTAGTAAGACGCCACGGAAGATATGTTGCGTCCCTGCAAAAAATAGACGTTTTTACAGGCGCAGTGTGTCTAATCTACGTTATATTCGAGATATCAAATCGTTATTGGCTGAGGGATATGAAACTTTTTGGTGTTGGCGTATTGCTGTTGTGTGCAAGTTTACCGGCGTTTGCCAGTGATCCGGATTTTGCCCGTCACCTGAATCGTATCGAAACCCTGCTATCGAATGATGAGGTCGATAAAGCGGCCGATCTGGCGAAAGCGATTGTTTCGGATAACGAAGAACAGAATGCCTTACATCAGCGGTTGCTCGGTTACATCTATCTCAATGAAGGTGACTACAACCGTGCGTATCTTGCCTACACCAAAGCGCTGGAGTACCGAAAGTTACCTGAAAGTCTGAGACAGGATGTGCTGGGCGCATTAGTGTCCCTTTCTATGAAGCGTGGCCGTCCGGAAGTCGCCATTCAATACGGTAAAACCTATCTGGCTGAGTTTCCTACCTTCCAGCCGGTTGAGCATCTTTATACCCGTGCGCTGTTCAGCGAAAAGAGATATGCAGAAGCGTTGAAACAGGCTAACGCCATTATTGCCCGTTACGCCGATGTGCCGGAATTTATATGGCAGATCAAACTGCTGAGTGAAGAACAGCTTCAGCAGCACCGCGCGCTGATTAATACCACCCGCGTGATTCAAGATAAATTTGGTCATGACATTCGCTGGCAACGCAAGAAAGCCTCCGCCTATGCGGCATTGGGTGAAGTGCGTGCTGCGTTGAGAACTTTACGGGAAGAAGCCAAAGCCGGAGCCACGCTGACCGAGGCGGATTACCTTAACATGTCCCAATACGCGAGCATGCTGGGAGATACCGAGCAAGCGAAGCGATTGCTCAATCAAGGTATCAGCTCAGAAGCTGTGACCGTGAACCGTGATGTGCTGAAACGTAAACTCCAATATCACATGCAGTCGATGGAGTGGATGGAAGCTTGGGAAGTGGTGTCTTTGCTGAATAGAGAGCCTGAACTTTCTCTGGTGAAAGTGCAGGTTAAAATAGCGTCCCAACTGCAACGTTGGCAGGAAGCCGCCAATCTGGCGCAGCAGGCCATCGACATGGGGGGCAGCCGGGATGCCTTTTTGTGGGAGATCTTGGGCTTTAGCGCGATGAAAACTAACCAGCTTGAGTTGGCGCGTTCAGCATACGAAAGACTAAAGATGCTAGACCCTCACAGCGACGCAGATGTATGGCTCAAAACGTTGGAGTTAATGGGCAAGGAATAGCGTGAAGGCCCCGAGTAAAAGAAAACCCAAGCATCAGCTTGGGTTTTCTTTTATGGGGTATTCTTGGGTGACTCTTCAACCGGTTCCAATTCGAGCAATTGAATCAACCTTGGCCTTTCTGTGTACCAAATTGGCGGTACATTCGGCGTCCCGTCTTCATGCCTTCTCCAGCCTTTGTAACGTGTGGTGGTGAATTCCACCGTTTCCAGCTTGTAATAAAGCGGCACAGTCACCTGATTTTCAGAAATGCGCAGATGAAGCTGGCTGACAATATCGCGCTGTTTCTGCTGATCAGTTTGAAGCAGAAAGTCATCCAACAGGTCATCCACTTTTTCGTCTTTGAAATAGTGCTGGGCAAAACGTGGCGAAGTAGGGGTTTGATAGGCGCTGTTAAAGGCTGAATTGAAATACCTGAAAGGTGTCAGGCCGGTAAAGTAGTTGGTGATGCTGAGATCGTAATTGGCATTCGCCATACGGGCTTCATATTCAGGAAACGGTAAAACTTCTGTTTTTACACGCAGGCCGACAGCCGCGAACATCTCCGCAGCCACATTAGAAGCAGAGATGAAGTCGCTCCAACCATTCGGTGCGATGATCCGCAGAGTCAGTGGCTCTCCAGACGGTAATTCCCGGAATCTGTCGCCGTCGATATCGACCAATCCCAACTCGTCAAGCAGGCGTGAAGCGGCTTTGGGATGAAAGCGAATGTAGTAAAGATGCTGCTCTGCGGCCGAATTCGGTATCCAGTCCTCAAATGTCGATGCCATACCACTGGCAAATACCGCTTTTTCACCCTGCCCAAAAACAGCAACACTGATCAAAAGATCCCGTGCAAGGCTCATCGACATCGCACGGCGAAAACGCACGTCTTGAATAACTTTGCGTAATTCTTCGTTGGGATGTTTGAAGTTAAACATCAAGCTGACGATGGTTGAGGGCTTATGGTGGTAATGGTAATCACGCGAATAGGAGGCGTAGTTACGCTCAATATCTGGAATAAACGCACTCGCCCAGTCAAATTCACCGTTGCTCAGACGGCTGATGAGCTCATCATTACTTTTGACCTGTGGGTAGCGAATGCAATCGACCTTGAGTTTGTCTTGTTGCCAGTAGTTGGGGTTACGGCACTGAACGATGTTATTGCTGCTAAAGGCTTTTATATCGGTAAAAGGGCCAGTGCCGACAGGATGGGCATTAAGGAAAAAACGCTTGTCAGAAATGTCCTGCCACTGGTGCATGGGAACAATAATGGCTTCCTGTAAACGATGTGCTATCTGTGCGTTTGGATGGCTTAACGAGACGTATACCTCATTTTCGCCACGTTTTTCGATGTGCTCCATCCAGTACCCGAGTGAATTGTAATCCAGTTCGGGTTCGTCTTTTAGCAGTGAAAGACTATAGACCACATCGTCCGCAGAAAAGGGGGTGCCGTCAGACCATTTAATGTCATCTCGCAGCGAGAGCAGAATGCCTTTCAGGTCGGGGGATAGGGTGTAACTTTTGGCTAGACGGAAATGTGCGACGCCCTCCTCAAAAACCATCAGGGGTTCGAAGATGAAGTCTCTCGTCGTCGCCAGTGTATCGGCGCGGAAAGGGTTGTAGTTTCTGACAAAGCCGTTCGACAGCTCGGGAATAATTGTAAGTGTATTGGTTGTGGCTGAGCTGGCGAAAGAGACGAGCGCGAAACACAGGGTCAGCAAGCGTGGCAACATAGCTCTCTCGATATTGATCTACAAGCAAATTTTCATCGAAATACACCCTACACTAACCACTCAAAACCATCAATCAATTCACACTCTTGATAAAGCACTCATTCTGTTTAATTATGCATTGAAAATGACTTATTTTTTATTCACTTAAAGGTTAACAAATTGTTGCTGTTGAAACTGATGGATGTTATTTTCAGATAAACGAGCCTCAGTAGTGAAATGTGTTGTGGCACGGCAGAAAATGACAATTTACGCCATAGTTACACTGAACTCGTACCACCAAGCCATATAAAAAAGAGTGCCTAAGCAGTCTTCAGACTAAGATCAGGTGCTCGTATTAGCTCGGCGTGCAAACAGAAAGACAGGAGTCAAGCGCATGACGGAAGCAGTAGCGCTACAAGTCAAAGACCTTCACAAGACCTTTGGTCAACACGAAGTATTAAAAGGGATTTCACTGGACGCACACCGTGGCGATGTCATCTCTATCATCGGATCATCCGGTTCAGGTAAAAGTACCTTCCTTCGCTGCATCAACTTGCTGGAAACCCCAACTGCAGGTGAAATCTGGGTGAACGGCGAACTTATCGAAATGAAAAACGGTCGCCATGGCGAAGCCGTACCCGTTAGCGAAAAACAAGTTCAACGCATTCGTTCCCGTCTGGCGATGGTATTCCAGGGCTTCAACCTGTGGTCTCACATGACAGTACTGGAAAACGTGATTGAAGCACCTATCCATGTTCTGGGCGTACCAAAAGCAGAAGCGTTGGAACGCGCAGAAGCCTTCCTGCAGCGCGTAGGCTTGTGGGAACGTCGTGATTACTACCCAGGGCACCTTTCCGGTGGTCAGCAGCAGCGCGCTGCGATTGCCCGAGCGCTTGCGGTCGAGCCTGAAGTGCTGTTGTTCGATGAACCTACCTCAGCCCTTGACCCAGAATTGGTGGGTGAAGTACTCAACGTCATGAAAATCCTAGCGGAAGAAGGTCGTACCATGCTGGTCGTGACCCACGAAATGGCTTTTGCACGTGACGTTTCCAACCATGTGATGTTCTTACACCAAGGACTAGTGGAAGAGCAGGGCGACCCAGCTAAGCTATTTACTAATCCTGAATCGGAGCGATTACAGCAATTTATCTCTTCGATTTACTGATAGTTCTGAAATAAGAAAGCCCCGACGCGGTAAACGCATACGGCAGATGGCAAAGGAGTATCGCCATCTGAACAATATATCCATAAGGAGACAGAAAGATGAAAAAATGGTTAGTTGCTGCTGCAGTGACAGCTGCACTGGGCGCGACAGCTGTTCAGGCAAAAGATTGGACAGACGTTCGCATCGCTGTGGATGTACCTTATGAACCATTCGAATACAAAGCACCAGACGGTACCCTGACTGGTTTCGAAGTGGATCTGGGTAACGCTGTATGTGAAAACGCAAAGCTGAACTGTAGCTGGGTTATCCAAGCATGGGACGGCATCATTCCAGGTCTGCAAGCGCGTAAGTACGACGTGATCTTCTCGTCAATGTCGATCACTGAAGAACGTGCTAAGCAGGTACTGTTCTCAGAACCTTACTACAACACCCCAAGCGGTTTCTTCGCACCAAAAGGTTCAGGCCTTAACCCAGCCGATGTTGACTCTCTGAAAGGTAAGCGTATCGGTGTTCAGCGCGGTACGATTCAAGACAACTACGCGACCGACACGTTCGGCAAAGTAGCAGAAGTTAAGCGCTACACCACGGGTGATGATCTGGTACTGGATCTGCAAGGTGGTCGTCTGGATATCGTGCTTATTGACTTCCCAGTAGGCGAATCTTCAATCCTAGGCGGTAAAGACGGTGACACCTTCGAAGCAGTGGGCGACAACGTTCAACTGGGTAATGGTGTAGCAGCAGCATTCCGTAAGCGTGATAAAGACCTGGCAGCGATCTTCAACAAGTCTCTGTCTCAGGTGAAAGCGAACGGTACGTATGACGAGATTCGTAAGAAGTACTTTGCCTACGATATCAAAATGTAAATCTGCTTCTTAGTTGGAGCGATAGCTGCGTTGCTTGCGCGCGCTCACCCCAATCACATAGGAAACCTATGCTCATGGGGATTCACGTGCTCGGCGCCTTGCTCTAGCTCCAACTACGTTGCAGATTGGATTGCTGGGCATAGTTGGTACTGCCTTGATACAGCACCATCTATTTACAGCAATCTGTAGTTGGAAAAATACTCACCAACTACTTTGCAGGAACTCTGCTAAGCCTAAATGGCAACACATGGCAGATTCATCAGCCCTCTGATTTAGGGGGCTGATAAAGCTCTAGGGGGAGCGGGATTCGCTCCCTTTTGACTGATAAGCGAAAACTGAATACAAGATCCATAAAGCGGTAGTTTCGCTATCGGTTTATTCGTGCAGGAGGAAAGGATGTTAGATCTGCATGGTTATGGCCCTTCCATTTTCATGGGCGCAATATTAACCGTCGAATTGGCGGTGCTTTCTGCTGTGATTGCGGTGTTACTGGGATTGGTAACCGCATTGGCACGACTTTCTAAGAACCGTTTTGCCCGCGGTGTGGCAACGGTTTATTCCACCGTGGTTCGGGGTGTACCCGATCTGGTGTTGATGCTGCTGATTTTCTTCGGCGCACAAATCATGATGAACAACTTCTCTGACTGGCTTTACGAAAAGTATGACATTGATATGTTCATCAACATCAATGAGTTTACTGCTGGCGTTTCGACGATTGGCTTTATCTTCGGTGCCTACATGGCTGAAACCTTTCGCGGCGCATTTCTGGCGGTTGACCGTGGTCAGTTGGAAGCAGGCACTGCATATGGCATGAGCCCTTGGATGATCTTCCGTCGCATTATGTTTCCGCAAATGATGCGTCACGCATTGCCAGGCATTGGTAATAACTGGTTGGTGTTGGTGAAGACAACGGCGCTGGTGTCAGTGATTGGTCTGGCGGACATGACGCGCCTTGCCAAAGAAGCGGCAGGTGCGGTGAACGAACCGTTCAAATTCTTTATTCCGGTAGCATTGGTCTACCTGCTGATCACCTCCATCTCTGAGCTTGGACTCAAGCGCTTGGAGCGTAAGTTCAGCGCCGGTGTAGTAAGAGGCTAAGGAGACACGGAATGTTAGAATCAATTTACGCTTACCTCGACCAAAACGAGATTTTCACCTCGACCACCATTCTCCACTACTGGAGTGGTTTGACGGTCACTGTTCAACTGGTGTTTCTGTCGCTGGTGCTTGGTCTTATCCTGTCCGTACCATTGGCGGTTGCTAGGACCTCAAAGAACCCTTGGATTAACCGTCCAGTTTGGATTTACGTTTACATCTTCCGTGGCACGCCGCTGCTTATCCAGCTTTATCTGATTTATTACGGTGTGGCGACCATTGAAGGCATTCAACAAAGTATGTTCTGGGCAGTTGTCGAAGATGCTTTCTATCCATGTCTGTTTGCTTTTGTGTTGAACACGGCCGCATACACAACGGAAATCCTCCGTGGTGCCATGGTGGCAACACCTGCAGGTGAAATCGAAGCAGGCAAGGCTTACGGCATGTCGCGCTTTACGATTCTGCGCCGCATCATCTTGCCATCTTCGTTCCGCCGCGCACTGCCAGCGTACAGCAACGAGGTTATCTTCATGCTGCATGCAAGCTCGATTGCGTCGGTCGTGACCATCATCGACCTTACAGGCGCAGCAAGGGACATCTACGCACGTTTCTACGCGCCATTTGATGCCTTTCTGTTTGTGGCGGCTATCTACCTGTGTCTGACCTTCGCCATTGTTTATGGTTTTAAACGCCTTGAGCATCGCTGGCACAGACATTTGAGACCGTTGGAGTCGTAAGAGCAGGTCCTAGGGAAGAGAAAGGTCCTAGGTCCTGGGAAAAGAAAGGTCCTAGGAAGAGCAGGATACAAAAAACCGCCAGTGAATGGCGGTTTTTCTTTTTGGGCTTTTGCTCTTCCCTAGGACCTAGGACCTTCTCTTCCTAGGCCCTGATCTACTTAAACTCCGCCCAAATTGGCGCGTGGTCGGAAGGTTTTTCAATACCTCGGAGTTCGTAATCAATACCCGTATCAATGCAGTCTGCTGCCAGTGAAGGGGTTGCCAGAATCACATCGATGCGCAGGCCGCGGTTGTCGTCAAAACCACGGGAGCGGTAATCGAACCACGAGAACTTGTCGTCGGCATCAGGGAACTGCTGGCGGAAGGTGTCCACAAAGCCCCAGTTCATCAATGTTGCCAGCATTTCACGTTCTTCTGGCTGGAAGGAACACTTACCGGTTTTCAGCCAGCGCTTACGGTTCACTTCACCAATACCGATATCCAAATCAATCGGGCTGATGTTGATGTCACCCATCACAATCAGTTTCTCGTCATTGTTGTGCGAGGTGTTGAGGTAAGTCATCAAGTCTTGGTAGAACTTGCGCTTGGCAGGGTACTTGGTTTCGTGGGCGATGTTTTCACCTTGCGGGAAGTAGCCATTCAGCACTGTCACTTCACTACCATCGTCTTTTTTGAAGGTTGCCATGATCATACGGCGCTGCGCATCTTCCTCGTCTGTTGGGAAGCCTTTTTGCACTTTTACGGGCTCTTGTTTGCATAGCATCGCGACACCGTAATGCGCCTTTTGACCATGGAAATAGACTTTGTAGCCCATCGCTTCGACGTCTTCGACAGGAAAAGCTTCATCATGAACCTTGATTTCCTGCAGGCCGATAACGTCCGGTTGATGCTTTTCAATCAGTGCCTGAAGTTGGTGAAGGCGGGCGCGCAATCCATTGATATTAAAAGAAATGACTTTCATGCTGATTTACTTCTCTTTGTCTGAAGTCCATTGAGGTCTGCCCAGTTTATCCGAAATTACTACAGCTCGCAGAACATTAGTGTCTTACTATCGATGCAAATTCGTCCCATTCGTAAAGCGGCTTCTTTTTATTGCAACTATGCTTGTAAAGAAAAGAATCTTCGGACACTCAAGGTGTTATCGTTTTTTGAGCGAAGGGAGCGCAAACTTATGAATGTGGTTTCATTAATGAAACTTTCAGTGGCTTCACTGACAATAACCTTGGTTGCGGGGTGCAGCGAGTACGGCGATTTCACACAAGAACAAATCTGTCGGGCGAGTTTGGCCGCTATCAAAGGAAAAAGTCCTTCTATCATGATGGTTGATAAAAAGGTCATAGAACCGGAAACGGAAAAGGATGTTTTTCATATATCCTATAAGCGGCCAGATGACGGAAAGAAATGGCATTATCGCTGCAAAATCGACAAGCAACGTGCAGTTTGGGCGCAAGGAAAAGACGGTCGATGGCGTGATCAGGCTCAGGATCCCACGATTCGGTTCAAGATCGAAGGCGAAGATATTCTGATCCACGAAACCTTCCCTGACGGAAGTACTGCTCTGGATATTAGCTTCAGCATCTACATGCTGGGTGGTAAATCCTAACCTCTCCCCCCTGATCCCGGCAGCGTCATCGTCGGGGTCATCTTAGTCTTGTTTCAAATATTCGAACGACTCTGACGAAACCCTCCTACCGACATCTCCTTATCCTTTTCATATACTCTTCTCAACAAAACAAGGAGATTGGATATGGGCAAATTAGTGGAAGGTGTTTGGCATGACGTCTGGTATGACACCAAATCATCTGGCGGGAAATTCGTTCGTGAAGACGCTGGATTCCGTTCTTGGGTAACGGCAACCGGTGAAGCGGGCCCAACGGGTGAGAGCGGTTTTAAGGCTGAATCTGGCCGTTATCATTTGTATGTATCTCTCGCGTGTCCATGGGCACACCGAACGCTGATTTTCCGTAAACTGAAAGGCCTTGAAGAACACATTACCGTGTCTGTGGTGAGTCCTGACATGATGGAGAAAGGCTGGCAGTTTGATGAGCCTGAGTCACTCTATGGCTTTAACTACGTGCATCAGCTTTACACCAAGGCGAAGTCTGATTACACCGGGCGCGTCACTGTGCCTGTGCTGTGGGATAAGAAAACCGAAACCATTGTCAGCAACGAGTCGTCTGAAATCATCCGCATGCTCAACACCGCCTTCAACGAGGTGACAGGTAACACGGAAGACTTCTATCCAGAAGCACTGCGCAGCGTGATTGATGAGTGGAACGATTATGTTTACCCAAACATCAACAACGGCGTGTACCGCTGTGGTTTTGCCACCACGCAAGAAGCTTATGAAGAAGCGTTCGACAATCTTTTTGCTGCATTGGACAAATTGGATGCGCATTTGGCGACCAGCCGTTACTTGGCTGGCGATCAAATTACAGAGGCTGACTGGCGCGCCTTTACCACGCTGGTACGTTTTGACCCGGTATACGTGGGGCATTTCAAATGTAACCGCCAGCAGATTGCCCAATATGAGCACATCTTTGGTTATCTGCGAGAGTTATATCAGGTTGCGGGTGTCGCTGAGACAGTCGATATGCCATACATCAAGCGTCACTATTACTACAGCCACGCCAACATCAACCCAACCCGTGTTGTGCCAAAAGGGCCAGTGCAGGATTTGACCACGCCACATGGTCGTGAAAGCGTTTAGTTCGCAGGAAAGCAAAAAGCCAGCTCGATGAGCTGGCTTTTTTAATGATGGTGGTGGGAGAAGGATTCGAACCTTCGAAGGCGGAGCCGTCAGATTTACAGTCTGATCCCTTTGGCCACTCGGGAATCCCACCACGAGTTATTCTGATTGTGTGCTGCGCTGCGGAAATCAAATGAACATCGCCGCGAAGCTGAAAGATGGTGGTGGGAGAAGGATTCGAACCTTCGAAGGCGGAGCCGTCAGATTTACAGTCTGATCCCTTTGGCCACTCGGGAATCCCACCACGAGTTATTCT
>NZ_ANFM02000036.1 GCF_000333895.2 Grimontia indica
CCTCAATGCGCCCACTTCTTTGTTAAATTCCACGGAAATAGAACGACTATTCCTCGTGAAATTTGCCTCGAATTGAACGCATTGATGACCTCTGATTGCGAGCATCTTCAGGTTGTTTGGGTATAGTTCATACCGAACAGTAACTTATAGATAGGGCACAATGCTGAGATCCCGGTTCTTTTTCTTACTATTTGCTACCTTGCTAGTTGGGTGTACTACACCACACCAAACTACCCTGTTCACTCAAAATGGGGCGACGTGCGAAAACCGCCTCTCTGCTTATTACAAGAAAGTAGAACATGAGCGTGATTTCAAACTGCCTTACCATCAGGATTTACGCTTTCCTCATCTGGCTTTTGACCGTTTCAGCACGTCCTTTGTTGGAGAGCTATCTAGCGCTTCTGCGCAAGCTCAATGGCTCACCCATGTGGGTCATAAAGGGAAAGAGCAACTCGATGTCGCATTGGCTTTAGCACCCGTCGATACCCGCCATCAGATTGAATTGAAACAATGCCAGCAGCAATTACTCGAGGAAAGCATCGAAAATTCCCGCTTTTGGAGAGAATTGGAGAGCCATCCCCCTTCCGTACCGACAGCTTACGAGCATTGGAAGCGAGTGATAGGCGTTTACCCTGTTGCCACACTTGTCGCCGAAGGCCAAATCGAAGATGAACAGGAGCGCATCAAGGCAGATTTTGGCAGAACGCTGAAACACCCTTTCCGTTATGGCGAACCACCGGCACATCTGACGCAGCAAAACGTGAAAGCCATACTCGAAGAAGCAAGTCGCTATTCCTCACTGCAATGGCCTTTGCTCACAAGCGATGAATCTGAAGCCTTACTCGATAGGTTCTCTCCTCTGTTTGTCGTCGAAACCTTATCACCCGATGACATCCCCGGCGCACTGGCGATGGAGAGCCAAGACAGGGTGTTGATCAATACCCAAACGCCCGTTATTTACCGCTCCGTCACTTACACCCGTTTTCATGGGAAAGTGTTGCCTCAACTCAATTACGCATTGTGGTTCCCAGCCAGAACCGCAAAAGGCCACTTCGACCCGTATGCGGGAGAGTTTGATGCGGTAAATATTCGCATCACGCTGGGCGAAGACGGTGCTCCACTGATTCTGGATTCCATTCACCAATGCGGTTGCTATCACATGGTGTATGCATTGAGCCCAACACTATGGTTTAAAGAGCAAGATGACGAAAAGCCAATCCAGAACTACCTGTTCCCAAATACAGACAACGGTCGTTTTGAAATCAGTTTAACTGGCGGAGAGCACATGATCAGCGCGATTCATGTTACTGATAACACTCACCCCGACATCACGCTTAAGGCGAGAGAAATCAAAGAGACACTGATGCTTTCGGATAGCACTGGAATGAGGCAAAGCCCTTTTGATGAATTCGGCATTCTGGAACAAAGTCTTCGCGGCGAACGTTGGTTCCTATGGCCTTTTGGCGTGCGCTCACCCGGTGCAATGAGACAACACGGACAGCATGCCATTGCCTTTATTGGAGAGCGTCACTTTGATGATGCTTTCATCCTAGAAACCCTGTTAGATAGACACTAACAAAAAAAGCGAGCTAAACAGCTCGCTTTTTCTCTTCACTTTTCAGTGATTAGTGAACATGGCCGTGTTCGATTTCTTCGGCAGTTGCTTCACGCACTTCGCGGATAACGCCTTCAAATTGGAGTACGACACCCGCCAATGGGTGGTTGCCGTCGATCGTCACTTCATCGCCTTCAATCGCGATAATTGTCACTTGGATATTGCCTTGTGGGCCTTGGGCATTGAACACCATACCCACATCCAATTGGTCCACGCCCTGGAATACACCTCGCTCAACCACTTGAATCAACGCTTCGTTACGCTGGCCGTATGCATCGTCTGGTTGAATTTGAACGGCAAACTCTTCACCTTCAGAGCGGCCTTCCAGTGCTTTTTCCAAACCCGGAATGATATTTCCTGCACCGTGCAGATACGCTAAAGGATCTTTGCCTTCCGACGTATCAATCAGCTGTCCTTCTTCGTCTTTTACCGTGTAGTCGATTTTTACGACTTTGTTTTCTTCAATCATCTTGCCATCCTTTGTCGGCAGCGAATTTACGTATCGTACCTTTACGTCGGGCAATCGGCGCAAAGAGTTGTCAAGGACGAAACGTCAAAGACAGATACCAGCTCATCCCTTTGACTGTAACACAGTGAGCAAAGCACTAAAAAAATCGACCCGGTTACAGCGTTTTGATTACTAAAAACGTGAACTTAGGCCGATATCATTGATTTCAGTCGTTGAGATTTAACGCCACAGCGCCTTGATGGGATGGTCACGACCGAAACGGTGTGCGATTTGCGCCTGAAGTAACTCGGCAGTCGCAATCGCATCCGTCAGCGCGTTATGTCCTTGATAAAAAGGCAAGTTGTAACGACGACGGCTGTCTGCCAACCGAATAGATGTTAGCGGCTTTTTCATTAGGCAGGACCAAAACTTCTGGAAAGGTTTACGGTAATACCAAGATTCAATCTCCAGAGTATCCACCACCGGAAACAACAAGGTTTCACCCAAACGGCTTTTGACTGCCGCCTCGATAAAATCACGCTCGATGCGACGGTAATGCACCACCACAATCTTCCCTTCCAAAGACGCCAACACCTCTTCCAAAATCCGGCGTAAATCCGGCGCATCACTCACATCAGAGTGGGTAATACCGTGGAAAACCACAGAATCGTCTTCCAGCGGTTTTCTCGGCTTCACAATCCAATGCTTGGCTTCGCGGCAATGGATACGGTTAAGCGTGAATGGTACCAAGCCAATGCTGACAATGTCGTTTTTGCTGGGATCCAACCCCGTGGTTTCCAGATCCAGCGCAACGAATTCAACCTCAGACACTGGGGTGTCACCATTTACGACACCCGCTTCGTAAAAACGCTTCAGCAGAGGCACCTTGGCTTTTTGCTTCAATCGTTCATTGAGCGTTGACCAGTCAGGACCAGCCTTAACGTCTTTTGCACCGTTTTTAGGTTCAAGAATTAACACTACATGCCCCTAATTACTGCGGTTTGGCTGGTAACGGTACTTGAGGAACTTCTGCGCGTTACTCATGATCTGGAAAGCGTCTTTGAGGTTACGGCGCTCGAATTCAGACAGGTTTTCAGGCTCGATGTTGTTATCAGGCTCAATCTCCTGCTCCACATCAATAGCCTGATGGCGTATGCGTACCATGGAGATGAACTCCATCGCATCACGGATATCCTCGCCACGGCCTTTTGGCAAAATGCCCGCTTCGATAATGTCGTCCAAACGCTCAAATGAGTTCTGGGAACGGGAGCCCACCGCCAGTGCATGAACACGGATCAGATCTGCCAGTGGCGCGGTGCCACGGCGTTTCAGGTTCATTGAGTTTTTGTGTCGACCGTCCTGCTCCATCACAAAGCTCTTGAAGAAACCAAGAGGTGGAGTGCGGTTCAGTGCATTGCGCGCCATACAGGCCAGGAAGCGGTTATTACGCTTCGCACGTCGCGACACGAATGCTTTGAGTGTTTCAGCCCAGTTCGTTGCGCCGTAAACGCCATCAAGATCGAAGAAGATATTGCTGTTCAATAACGACTGGGGGTTCGGATGGTCAATCCAGTCCGCGAACGTCTCTTCCCATTCCGCACGGGTCTTACGCCACTCAGGGTTAGTCGCCATAATGTTACCGGTACAATAGCTGTAACCACATTGCGCAAGGCCATCACTCACAAACTTTGCAAGGTTCACAAAGTATTCTTCATGCTCTCCAGGATCGTACTTGTCATCCAGAATCAGTGCGTTGTCCTGATCGGTCACAATCAGTTGTTCGTCACGCGCCATTGACCCCAGTGCCAGGAAACAATAACCAATAGGTGGCGGGCCATACTCTTCTTCATACAGCTCAAGAAGTCGCTGCTTGAAGCTTCTGCCTATCACCGCCATCGCAGAACCAATCATATGTGAGTTGGCATCTTCTGAAACCATACGGGAGAAACAGGCTGGTACGTCTTTCGACAAAGCCGCCAGATCCTCAACGGTTTGCTGACGGAAGATACTGCTCACAATCACCAAACTGCTCTGGGATTCGTAACGCACGATATCAGACAGCGCAACCACCCCCACAGGCTTTTGATTTTTAAGGATGGGCAAGTGATGCAGGTTGTTACGAAGCATGGTCAGCATGGCTTCGAATACATAGGCATTGTGATCGAGCGTGATAATTTGTGGAGTCAGAATCTCAGTAATCTGCGTCTCATAAGGTAAGCCAGGAGCCACCACGCGGGAGCGCAAGTCCCTGTCGGTAATGATGCCCGCAATACGCTCCTGCTCCACACCTTCTTCATCGGCTTCTACTGTCATAACTAACAGCGAAGATACGCCCTCGTCAGTCATGATTTGTGCAGCATGGCGAACGGAAGATTCACAATCCACGGTAACGGGATCGCGCAAAATCAGGTTGGTGACTTTAGAGGTGGTGAGATCATTGCTGTCACGGTGGTTCTCCACCGCCTGACGCAAGCGCAATCCGTCTTCCACCTCCATAAAGTCTGAGAAAGATTCAAAGCGTTCGCTGAGATCGTCAAAAACGGTATCAGGAATAAAGTAAACCAGACTGTCTTCAATCGCTTTGGCAGGGAAGCGAACACGGCGATTCATCATCAATCCCCATTGGCCGAACGTCCCTCCTTCAGAGAGCCGGTTATAAAGCTCTCCTTTGCGGCGATAGATTTCGACCACGCCACTGCGAACTAAACACAGTTCGTGGATTGGCTGACCGTATTCAAAGATTTGCGTCCCTGCGCGGAAGTAGGAAATTTCGACCTGCTTGGCCACTTCATCCACTTCTTCTTCCGGCAATTCATTGAAGGGCGCATGTTGTTTGAGAAACGCTGCGATTTCTATTTGTTCCGCTTCCATTACTTATCAATCTCTCAACGAGTTTACTTCCGACCGGAAATCAGACTCGGACTTCAAACCAGACGAAACAGGGCAGACGTCATGTCTGCCCCGCTGCGCTTACAAGGTTGGTCAACCTAGCCTCGCGGTTCGGACATCAGTCCCTTTATCACCGAGACACAGGCAACCAGCAACACGATGGTGAACGGGAATCCGGTCGATACCGCCATCGCCTGAAGGGCTACCAATCCGCCACCCAAGACCAAGGCAATCGCAACCAATCCTTCAAACGTACACCAGAACACACGCTGTGGCACAGGTGCATCCACCTTACCACCAGCAGAAATCGTATCGATAACCAGTGATCCTGAATCTGATGAGGTTACAAAGAAAACCACCACCAGAATAATACCGATAAATGACGTGATTGAAGCCAATGGTAGTGCATCCAGCATCGCGAACAGTTTCAATGGCAGATCTGCCTCTGTCACTGCCGTATAACCATCATTGACCACCTGGCTGATGGCTGTGCCACCAAACGCAGTCATCCACAATACACAAGCCAGTGAAGGGATCAGCAGTACACAAGTGATGAATTCACGTACCGTACGTCCACGCGAAACACGTGCGATAAACATACCGACAAATGGCGACCAAGAAATCCACCAAGCCCAGTAGAATGCGGTCCAGCCAGCGGCAAAGTTAGAATCTTCACGTCCGAACGGGCTGGAAAGCGCAGGCAAGTGTTCAACATAAGAGGCCAGATTGCCAAAGAAGCCAGTCAGAATCGCAATGGTTGGCCCCATCAGGATCACAAACAGCAACAGCGCCATCGCCAGAATCATGTTGATTTCAGACAGACGCTTCACACCGGCATCCAGACCCGCCATGACTGACACAAGCGCCAGTGCCGTGATCAGGATAACCAGAATCACTTCTGTGGTTTCACCAAGTGGGATACCAAACAGATAATTCAGGCCCGAAGCAGCTTGTGATGCGCCAAGTCCCAACGAAGTCGCCAAACCAAACAAGGTGGCCACGACCGCCAGAATATCAATGACATGGCCGACCCAGCCCCATACACGCTCACCGAAAAGTGGGTAAAACACAGAACGCATGGTGAGCGGCAAGCCCTTGTTAAACGAAAACAGTGCCAGACCTAAAGCGAGCACCGCATAAATCGCCCAAGGATGGAGGCCCCAGTGATAAATGGTTGCGGCCATAGCCAAATCTGCCGCTGCTTTCGGATCCCCAGCGGCTGCACCCAATGGCGCCCAGTCGGTCCGCACACCATTTTCAACAGAAGTACCGCCTAGCGCTGCACCGTAGTGGGATAAAGGCTCTGCAACCCCCCAGAACATCAGCCCGATACCCATACCTGCAGCAAACAACATGGAGAACCAGCCTGCGTAGGTATAGTCTGGCGTGGCTTCAGTACCGCCGAGACGGACTTTACCCAATGGGCTGACTACCAGTACCAAACAGGTGATCACGAAGATGTCACCCGCGGAAAGGAAGAACCAGTCCAGATTAGTCGTCAGCCAGCCTCGTATCTCACCAAAAATTGGGGCAACGTCTTTCTGGAAGGCGAGTGTAATGAAGACGAAAAGAACAACGGCGAGGCCGGAAATGAGGAAAACGCGGTTGTGAATATCAAGACCAAATGGCCCGATCTTCATGGCAATGTTGTCCTGCCCAACCTGATAATCTGTGTCTATGGGGTTGACGTCACCATCCGGTTTCATCAACTCTTCATGACTTTTATCGCTCACAGTAAACTCCTTAATCCGTTTTGCGAGTTAAGCAGCTAATGGCGTTGAATATGCAGGGTGAAATAATAGAAAACGAGGTTTTCTATCATCAGGCATATTGAACGCTCACTAACTTAAGGTCTAATGACCTAAACACTCTAACATATCCTTAGTGTTCAATGCTTCAATAGTGAGAAATGAGTCGAATTAATCGCTGTAATTGCACAATAATTAGCCACAATATCGTGTTAATCAGGCAGACAGCCAACGCAAATAACCATTGAGCTCTAAACATTGGATTCGCGTACTAACCCTCTATTTCTATCCCTGCATAGGGTGGTTGAATTACGCAAATGCGCCGTGCTGGATCCAGTTTCGGCCAATGTGTCAGTTACGTTTTGTATTTGGTTTTTTACATAAAAAGAAAAATCCGGGCGCGAACCCGGATTTATTTCTTTCGCTTATTTGCGTGGCTCAGACATCAATCCCTTCACCAGGGAGAATGCACAAAGCAACAGAACGATACAGAATGGCAGACCTGTCGATACCACCATTGCCTGCAGCGCCCCAAGGCCACCACCCAGCAACAGAGAAATCGCTACCAGACCCACAAACGAACACCAGAAGATACGCTGTGGTACTGGTGCATCCACCTTACCGCCTGCAGAAATGGTATCGATAACCAGCGAACCGGAATCTGAAGAGGTGACGAAGAAAACCACCACCAGAATGATACCCAACAGAGAGGTAATGCTCGACAGAGGCAGGCCATCCAGCATGTTGAACAGCTGTAGCGGCAGATCTGCATCAACCACTGCGCGGTAACCATCCTGAAGCTGCTCAATCGCCGTGGTACCGAATGCTGTCATCCACAACACACAGACAGACGTTGGGATCAGCAGTACACAAATGATGAATTCACGCACCGTACGGCCACGCGAAACACGCGCGATAAACATACCTACGAATGGCGACCAGGACATCCACCATGCCCAGTAGAACGCGGTCCAACCTTGTGAGTAGTTAGCGTCCTCACGACCAAATGGGTTTGAAAGCGCAGGCAGGTTCTCAAAATACGCCACCATATTGGTACCTAAGTTGGTGAAGATTGACAGGGTTGGACCCACAGCAATCACAAACACCATCAATAAGGTCGCCATTGCCATGTTGAACTCAGACAAGCGCTTCACGCCAGAGTCCAGACCCGCAACCACAGACGTTAGCGCAAGGCCTGTGATACCGATGATGAGGATAACCTGAGTGGTAATGCCGCTTGGAATGTTGAACAGGAAGTCCAGACCCGCAGCCGCCTGCGACGCACCAAAGCCCAGTGATGTTGCCAGACCAAACAGAGTGGCAACGACCGCCGTGATATCAATGATATGACCCGGCCAACCCCAGATGCGCTCACCAAAGATTGGGTAGAACACAGAACGGATAGTCAGTGGTAGGCCTTTGTTAAACGAGAACAGTGCCAGAGACAGAGCCAGCAATGCGTAGATTGCCCATGGGTGCAAACCCCAGTGGTAAATCGTCGCAGCCATACCCAGATCTTTTGCAGCAACCATATCGCCCGCAGCACCACCCAATGGTGCCCAGTCAGTACGAACGCCATTTGACTCAACCACACCACCAAAAGAAGATGCATAGTGTGAAAGTGGTTCAGACACGCCGTAGAACATCAGGCCGATACCCATACCTGCAGCAAACAGCATGGAAAACCAACCGACATAGGTGTAATCAGGGGTAGCTTCTGTGCCGCCGAGACGTACGCGTCCCAATGGGCTGAAGATAAGGATCAGACAGAGAATAACGAAAAGGTTACCAGCGCCGATGAAGAACCAGTCCATCTGAGCAGTAAGGGTGTTTCGCATCTCGTTGAACAGAGGGCCAACAGAGTTGCGGAACAACAAAGTGACTAACACGAACAGTGCAATCATACCGCCTGAAACCAAAAACACGCGGTTATGGATATCCAGACCCAAAGGACCGATTTGCAGGGCGATATTATCCTGACCTACTTGGTAGTCAGTATCGATAGGCGTCACCGCACCATCCGGTGACATTAATTCATCGTGGCTTTTATCACTCACAACGACAACTCCATGTTACATTCACAACATTCAGGCCAATTTGCCTAAATAAACGCAAACTATTACTGTTTACGTCAGTGAGGTAAAACAAATAAAACTTGTCGAATTAGCATGATTTTTCGATATTAATTACCAACAGAATCAAAAAGGCCGCACTCATTCATAGCGATAATGCCAAAATGACAAATGTCACGATAAATTAAACAGTTAGAGATTATTAAGATTGCCCAAATAGTGCTCAGCTTGCTCTAATACCGCACTACGCTCTTCGTCGGATTTTCCATCCCAGCCGCGATAAACCATGCCGGCGCGCGGATTCACCGCAATTTTAGCGCGATGACGTTCCATAAAATGCCAATAAAGACTGTTCAGAGGACAAGCACCCTCTCCCACTTTTTCTTTCACTTTGTAGTGGCAACCCGCGCAGTAATCGCTCATCTTATTGATGTAGTTACCGCTGGCACTGTAGGGCTTGGTGGCGAACAGACCGCCATCTGCAAACAGCGCCATTCCCCGAACGTTCGGTAACTCTACCCACTCAATGGCATCGACGTAGATCCCCAAATACCAGGCATCAACTTCTTCCGGTGCAATGCCCGTCAGCAGGGTGAAGTTACCGGTAACCATCAAGCGTTGGATGTGATGTGCATAGCCGTAACCGAGCGACTGCTGAATAGCCTGTTTCAGGCATTGCATTTTGGTCTCGCCCGTCCAAAAGAAATCAGGCAAAGACCGTGTGCCACCCAATGCGTTCATGGTTGAATAGTCCTGCATGTTTGCCCAGTAAAGCCCGCGGACAAACTCACGCCAGCCCAGAATCTGTCTGACAAAGCCCTCCACCTGATTGATGCTAATGCCGGAGTCAGGCTGGCGATACGCCTTTATCGCGGCTTGAATCACCTGCATTGGGTGAAGCATTTTGCTGTTGAGTGCAAAGGAAAGGCGGGAATGATAAAGGCTCCAGCGATGCGGGCTCTCGGAGGTCATCGCATCCTGAAAACTGCCGAATTTTGGCAACAGGTACTGACAGAAGTAATCGAGCAGTTCCCGCGATTGTCTTCGAGTGACGGGCCAGAGTAGCTGTGGGGTAGCAACACCTATGGTTTCCACACCATGACGATCCAAACGTTCGAGAATAGCTGACACATCATTGGCAAACACCAACGGCTCAGGGATGCATTCAAGTTCAGCTTTGGTCAGCTTGGCGCGATTGTCTTTGTCGTAATTCCACTTTCCCCCTTCCGGTTTGTCGCCTTCCATCATCACGTCAAACTGCTTACGCATCTTGCGGTAAAAAGACTCCATCAGGTGATGTTTTCCAGCAGTGAAATGTTGGCTCAAGGCATCATCAGGTACCAGAAAATGCTCACTGCTCGTCGCACTGGTCTCAATACCTAAAGAATCGCTAAACAGACGAAGCTGTTCGCGCAAACGGTATTCATCCGGAAGTTGATATTCAAAACGCGTAATACTGTGTTTATCAATCAATGCGTTTAGCAGTGCGTTCAGCGAATCGAAGGATTGTGTTTCATCCAGCGTCATGTGCCTCACATGGTGACCTGCTTTCTCCAAGGCAGCCGCAAAACCTTTCATGGCAGCGAAAAACGCACAGACCTTCTGAACATGATGAGGGGCGTAGTCCGTTTCCTGACGCAGCTCTGCGATCAGGTACAACACACCGTCGTCGTGTTCGCTGTACCACGAATGGCTGGCATTTAGCTGGTCACCGAGAATCAGTCTGAGTGTGCGGAACTGGATCATTGGAATCGCTACCGTTTCTTTTTTCAATCAACAGTATGCATTACGGTTCAAGGTGCTGAGAGATCAAAAAAACGCCAGACAAGCTGGCGTTTTTTATCGGAGGCTGTGAGTTACTGCGCGTGAGGTCGGAACACGATTTTCTCGTCTTCTTCCGCCGCTTTCATGTCGTTGAAGCGTTTCTCATCCAACGCGTCTTCGCTTTTCGCAACAATACAGGTTACCGCACAGTCACCGGTGATGTTCACCGCGGTACGAATCATGTCCAGCAGACGGTCAACACCCATGATCAGTGCAATACCTTCCAGCGGCAGACCCACCTGATTCAATACCATCGCCAGCATCACCAGACCCACACCCGGTACACCCGCGGTACCGATGGACGCCAGCGTTGCTGTCAGGATAACCGTCATGTAGTCCATCATGGTCAGGTCAACATTGAACGCCTGCGCGATAAACACCGTTGCTACACCTTGCATCATCGCTGTGCCGTCCATGTTAATGGTCGCACCCAGCGGGATGGTGAAAGATGCAATCTTGTTGTCAGCACCCATGCGGCGAGTGGTGGTTTCCATCGACACGGGAATAGTCGCATTCGACGACGCCGTCGAGAACGCAAACATGATGGCATCTTCCATTTTCTTGAGGAATGTTACCGGGCTCAGGCCGCTGAATACCTTAAGCAAGGTGGTGTAAGTCACCAGCGCATGCAGCACCAGGCCACCCGCCAACACGAAGAAGTATTCCGCTAGACTGACAATCGCTGACAGACCCAGCGAGGTAAACAACTTCGCCATCAGACAGAACACACCAAACGGAGCCAGATTCATCAGCAGAGCAACCAGCTTAAGAATCACTTCGTTCAGATCACGGAAGAAGGCCGCCACGCGCTCACCTGGCTTACCAGACGCACTGATAGCAATACCGAACAGCAGCGCAAAAATGATGATTTGCAGCGTGTTGCCTTCCGCCATTGAGCTGATTGGGTTCGTAGGGAACATGCCCACAATAACATCGCCCAGCGATGGCGCTTCGGAAGCTTGGAAAGACGATGCCGCAGAAAGGTCTGCACCTTTACCTGGGCCAAACAGCAGTGCAAGGCTCATTGCCAGGGTGATCGCCAGCGCCGTGGTGCCCAGATAGAACATCAGGGTTTTGCCACCCAAACGGCCCAGCGTTGCGATATCTTTCAGTGCGCTGGTGCCACACACCAGTGAAACGAATACCAAAGGAACCACCAGCATCTTCAAGCTGGCTACAAAAATTTGGCCACCAACGTCAAACAAGCCGTTGACGATATACTCGTTGACGAAACCTTCTTCGCCGAACAAAAACCGAATAGCAAAACCAGTCACAATACCCATCACCATGCCCAGCAGGACACGGGTGGTCAAAGACATCTTGTTAGCTTCCGCATTCATGATTGAAAACTCCTTTTCAAAACTCAACGCCAAGGAGATTAAACTGGTGATTTATATTGACCATAAGAATACGAACTGCCCTCGGGCAAAGCATCGTTTCAACAGAACTCAATGAACCGAATTTTAATCTGATTGGTTAACTTGCTCTTCACAATCAAGCGCGATGAGATTAGCAGCGGAATCCCAACTAAATACATTCCCTTTTTACAACATCGAGTCACTTTTATGCGACACATCACACATCCGAGGCGAAATTTCCAATCTGATAAACATCTGATTAACAAAATAAAAAACTATTAGATGCCTTTTTGACCAGCAGAAAAGACCTGACCCGTTCAAAAAGCCATCAGTGCTATTAACAATAGTCAGGCGTATACCCAATCTGAAGGCTCAGCTTTCTACCAGCCAGAAGAAACTGTAAGCAGCGATCAATGCAGGTAAGGTTGAATAAAGGGTGGCAACAATGGCGGCCTTTGGTGCCAGCGCAATCGCAGGGAAAAGCGCATCACCATCATTGGAAATCGCATTGCCAATTTGGGCGGACATTGGCACAGCGCCACTGATGTACAAACTGGTAACTAGAATCTGAGGCCCGCAGCCGGGCAATATGCCCACAAGCACCCCCATTAATGGCACCAAAGCGCCCCAGCCAGTAAAGAGTTCACTGAGATCCATCCCCAGCCAGAGTACGCAAAGCTCAAACACCAGAAAGGCCGCAATCACCCAGACCATCACAAAGTTAGTGTCCTGAGCGACCCGCTCGAAAAGGTGCGATCCACTGTCTTTGGGATCTTCTCCCACCAAAGACTCATAATTTTCCGCTTCTCGCGCCAGTGCCCAGAAGGTCACCGTCGTTATCGCGAGAACCGCACCAACCAGCTCGGACATGCCAACAGGAAGATGAAGCAACGCATCGGTATCAAACTGCATTGAGCCAAGCAGTGCCATCACCAGAGATGGAAGCAACACCCATTGCCAAAAGCGCCCCTGCACACCGATAACCGTCTGGCTGTCGGCTTGTTTGGAACATGGGTTAGGTTTTGCCGGAGAGTGTTTGGGTCGCATAAAGTCATCACGATGCAGCGCATCGACAATCTGTCCGGAAACCACACCGACGGCAAAGCCTAACCCAATCATAAAGATGCCATCCGAAGGCTTGGTGGCTAACAACAAGAACGCAGCATCACCCATCGTCGCTGTAAGCACTGCAACCACACTGCCAAAGCTAAGGTTGCCACGTACAAACTGGGTGATAACAACAATAGCGCCACCACATCCCGGTAAAGCGCCCAATACCGCTGAAAGCACCACCTGCAGATTTTTCTTTTTTGCTAAACGCGATACCCAAGCGCCATGACGCTCGAACTTGTTCGTCAAATAGTGAAAAAGCGCTAGTGTCGCAGCCACATAAGCAGCCACTTGCCAGAAAGCATCAGACAGCACAGCGAGTGTCACCGCACGTGTTGGTTCAGCGAAAATCAGCGCAAGTAACAACACTGGTACTAAAAGGCGACGTTTTTTCATCGCCCAGAAATGCCGCTTTGAAACCGGTGCGAAGAGTCGGGAAAGTAATCCTGTCATCGTTTTACTTTTGATAATGAGAATTATTATCAATAATAGATCGTAGATGACGAATTGCAACAGGAAGTTTGATAATGCCAATCACAGTAGATAGGTGATCAGAAATAGCGCAGGAAAATGCTCAAGAACAAGGCGAAAAATTTCGATAAGTCGTTATTCTACAATCAGATATTTACTACGATTGGTATAAGCATAAAGTACGGGTGAGAGATAAAAGAAAACCGCCCCGAAAGGCGGTTTTGGTTGAAGCTTACATCTGGCAATTAAACGCGGAAGAAAGCAAGCTCCTGCTTCTGGCTTTCAGCCAGCTGAGAAAGCTCCTGACTTGCCGACGCGCTTTGGCTGATACCGGTAACATTCTGGGTAATGATGCCAGACATATTGGTGATGTTACGGTTGATGTCCTGCGTCACTGCCGATTGCTGTTCAGCGGCGGTCGCCACCAGCGTATTCATGTCAGTGATTTGTGCGACAGACTGTGTGATGCCGTTCAGGGCATCATTCGCCTGCTGGCTCAGTTCCTGAGTACGCGCAAGCACGTCCATGCACATTCCCATGCTGTCACCCGCCTGAGAAGCCTGAAGCTGCAAGCCTTCGATGATTTGCTGGATCTCTTTGGTCGACTCTTCAGTACGCGCTGCCAGCATACGCACTTCGTCCGCGACCACTGCAAAACCGCGACCAGAATGGCCTGCACGCGCCGCTTCAATTGCCGCATTCAGTGCCAGTAAATTAGTTTGCTCTGAAATACCGCGGATCACTTCCACCACATGACTGATGCGTTCAGATTGCTCTCGCAGGGTGCTAACCACACTTGCAGTGTTTTCAATCGACTCCGCCATTTGCACCGCGGCCTGTGTACTTTGCTCGAATACTGCCAGACCTTGTGCTGCCAGTTCATCAGTTTGACGAGCCGCATGGTCAGCATTCACTGCGTTGTCAGACACGTTATCTGCAGTACTTGAAAGCTCGGTCACTGCAGAAGCAACCTGTTCGATTTCTGCCTGCTCTTGCTGTGCGTTCACTGCAGACTGGTTCATCACCGCTGCAAGTTCAGTGGAAGCCGCCGCCACTTCATCGCTGATACTGAACAGTGTGGTCACGGTATGACGCAGTTGGCTTATGGTCTGGTTGGTGTCACGGCCCAAACGCGCCAGTTCATTTTCACCGGATTCATCCGCCTGTACGTTCAGATCACCTGTCGCCAGACGACGCATGACATCCTGAAGCGCTTCCAATGGTTTCACGATCACACCTGAAAGCCACCAGCCAAACAGCATCGCAATCGTCAATGCACCGCCCATCACCAAGCCGGTTGTCACCATCATCTGATCTGCATCGTCGTCAGATTTTTTCAGGTCTTGCTCAACCAAAGGATTGATAAAAGCTGACAGTGCGCTGATGTCTTTCATCATTTCCGCGCCCATTTCACGGTATTCGTTCACCATAGCGTTATAGCGCGGCATGGCGATTTGTTGCTTGAAGTAAGCTTCAATCGTCGGTTGCGCTTGGGCGTTGGTATAGCGAACGTAGTCGCTCACACTGCTCTCGATATCAAGTGCCATATCACGCAGCACCGGCGTTTTTGCCATTTCACGGGAAATGGTCAGCGCTTCGTTACCCAGCTTGGCAACGTTGTCGGCCATTTGCTTGGTACGTTGCGAATCGTAGATACCGTAAATCGCTTCCACACGCATTGCCCAGGCAATGTCTGCCAGTTTAGACGCGCGATCTTTGTCATTCGCTGCCTGTCGTGCCGTATTACTGACCGAATAAACCGCAGATTCAACTTCACTCTTGGCAAAGATCATCACTGCGAAAGTGCTTATCACCAAAAGAAAAATAGGGATCAGAATTTGATATCGGATAGAGATATTTTTGAGTGACATTTATCGCTTAAACCTGAGTCGTATTGCTGAAATTGCGCGCATTATGAGACTTAGATCAACATTTGCCAACCGTGAATTTTCTTTTAGAAACATTTATTTTGGCAATCA
Organism: Grimontia indica; assembly: GCF_000333895.2. Taxonomy (GTDB): domain Bacteria; phylum Pseudomonadota; class Gammaproteobacteria; order Enterobacterales; family Vibrionaceae; genus Enterovibrio; species Enterovibrio indicus. The sequence goes on from NZ_ANFM02000036.1 coordinate 15,515, forward strand.
GTTTGAACGCCAAATTCCCGTCGGGAGTGTCAAAAAACTGCGTGTGGGAAATGGTTTGAGACGTTGGTAGAGATGAGATAGGGACGGACGCTCAGAAGAGAAAAGTCTGGATTACTATACGAGTGAGACAAAGGCAGACCGGAGGCTATGTATCGCCCCCAGTCACTTGGACATAATATAGTTAAGCGTCGTTTTCTAAGCTGGAGACCAAGGCTTCGATATCTTCATGCTTGTCACTGGTTGAAAGCCAAACCAGATACAGCTCGTTCGCCATCGCCGGGCTGTCTTTCACCACATGCAAAGCACCGGCTTCAATCCAAGGCTGTGCGACGGTAGAGGGCAAGAATCCAACGCCTCCACGGTTAAGCAGGAATTTCAACGCAGGCTGGCATGCATGGCTGTGCAGGACAGGGGTACGTTGTAACGACGCAATACGGCCATGTTCAAGGCCAAAACGGGTTCCCCAATCCAGATACACCATCGGCAGTTCACTCACCGATTCCAGATCCTGATCCGGTTCACTACATACCAGCAGAAGTTCAAACGCTGTAATACGGTGCTGCTGCAGATCTGCCAGTTTCGGTGGTTCGCTGGTCAGCACCACGTCAACCTGCTTCTCAAGCAACGCATTCGAAATTTGCTGACGGCTCAAAGATTCCGTGCGAAGTGCCCAATCCGGTTGCTTGGCTTCAACTTGTTCCAGCCAGTCACTGCAGCTGTCCATTTCCCAGATCAGCGACGTCGCCCCGACCGTGAGTTGCTGCTGGTAGCTGTCAGTTAGCGCCACATCCTGACGTGCGCGGCCCCAGGTCTGCAAAATGCTTTCTGCATAGGGGACAAAACGCTCTCCCGCAGCAGTTAAACGCAAATCACCGCGCTTGCGGGTAAACACCGGCGTACCGAGTTTGATTTCCAATTGGCGGATACGGAAGCTAACTGCCGACTGTGTTAAATACAGGTTGGTTGCCGCTTTACCAAAATGTCGGGTTTTGTTCACTTCCAGGAACGTGCGTAGTAGATCAGTATCCATAATCAGCAATAAATCAAAATAGTTTCGTCAGCTTGCGTTATCACGGAAAAGCCCTATCGGGTCAAGGGTAAAGCGCACAATTCGGCGCGATTGCGGATCAATTGAACGCGTACGACAAAATCAGGAGGGAATATTCGACTTTGCGGGCTTGGGAAGGGAAAAGCAAAGCGCATACACCGCCAGCCCTAAACACCATGCACCAATAAACGCTCCCCAATTATCCACCAAATGTCCAATCAAAGCGGATGCAGACAACAGAAATATCACCACCAGCAACACATTGATGCAGGTTGCGAGATAACGATTCGCTTTAAAGCTTTTTCCCCAAAACACAAACACGCACAGGTTCACCGCTGCAACCTGTCGACGGTAATATCTGTCCAGGTACATGGCGAGCCAGAATCCCCACAGTGTGCCCACTGCTATATCGAGCCAGGTCTCAAACATCGAGCCTCCGAACCATAAAACGGTGTCCACCCTGCCCTATCTAAACGGTTGTTTCGGGTGGTTCAAGTTACTCAGTGTAAGCCTTACGCAATCAGTTACACGTACCACTATAGAGACAAATAGGTGTCGCATTGCTTACCACATACCATTCCAAACTTGGTATCAACGTCTGACTGCTTTTTGTCGATGCGACGCACGCCGCCAAGTAGTGCAGAAATGCGACGGAATATCCCGTTATCCAAATGGAAATCCCTGTGTCACTGTGCGACCATGCCTTTCTGCTTAAAAAGCAAGCAGCGCCTCCGACTGGAAGTCGCTCAAGCACAGAATCAATACAGGAGTTATACGTGCGCATATCTGCCCCCATCGTCGAATCACTGGATACCATCCTTCCTGAAGAACCTTTGTTGATGATGGGCGCTGGCCCTGTGCCAATTCCTGCCAAAGTCGCCGCCGCCAACGGGATTGTGATTAACCACCTCGGTGAAACCATGTCACGTATCATCGAGCAGGTCAAATCCATGTCACGCTATGTATTCCAGACCGAATCTTCACACATTCTCGGTGTGGCAGGCCCAGGGTCTGCGGCGATGGAAATGGCGGTAGCAAATCTGGTTGCACCGGGCGACCGAGTGCTGTCTGTGAGCAATGGCTTTTTCAGTGGCCGCTTGGCGGAAATGTCTGAACGTGTGGGCGGAGAAGTCACCCGCTACACCATTGCTGAAGGACAAGCTGCAAGCCCAGAGGAGATCGCCAAAGCCATTGCCGAAGTGCAACCCAAAGTGCTCACTATCGTGCAGGGGGAGACCTCCAATACGGTTTGCAACAGTGCGCTGCCGGAAATATGCAGTGCCGCCAAATCTGCGGGATGTCTGGTGATTGTCGATGCCGTCTGTACCCTCAGTACCATGCCACTCAACATGGATGAATGGGGCGTGGATGCCGTGATCACTGGTGGCCAGAAAGGGTTGAGCTGTATTCCCGGTGTTTCTCTGGTCGCTTTCTCTGAGCTGGCGTGGGACAAAATCACCACCCGCGAAGACACGCTGCGCCACTGGTGTCTGGATGCCAAACTGGCAGACAAATTCTGGTACCAAAGCTCTTACCATTACACCGCCCCCGTTTCCGGCATTATGGCCATCCATGAAGCGCTGCGACTTATTTGCGATGAAACCCTGGAAAAGCGTTTTGACCGTCACCTGAAATGCTCCCTTGCCCTTCAGGCTGGCATTCAAGGTCTCGGGCTTTCCCTCTATGCCGACAAAGCCTCCCGACTGAATTCCGTCGTAGGCATCAATGTGCCGCAAGGGTTAAACCAGAAAGAGATTCTGGCGGCGATTTCCCGAGATTTTAAAGTGGAGATTTCAGGTTCATTTGGTTTGAATATCGTTCGAATCGGACAGATGGGCGAGCAATGCCGCGTGCACAATATCTTCCGCACTATCCATGCGTTAGGGTCGACCATCCAAAGACTGGGCGGTGAAGCGAACTTACCCTTGGGTGTGGCGATGTTGGAAAAAACGTTGCAGGAGTACCAGCCACAGTTTGGCTGACAGAAAATAAATCGGCAGGCTCGGGGGTTACGTGAAACTGGGTTGAAACGGCTCGCCATCAATATGCATAACGCCGTCTTCAAGGGTAATAACAAACTCGTGGTTCAGCGCATATTCTCTGGAATCCGAGCCAAGATGTAAGTACTCGCTATCAAATTCATAGAAGTGGGTTAACGTTATCCGAACCAAATTGCGGTTTCTCATATAGCGCAGCAAGTTACCGTAGGCACTTCGCAGCGCCGGTTTGTTTTCACTCTCACCAAGAAAGTAAATGCTGTAAGCGCGGGCCAGCATCAAGGCTAGCGTTTTAGCGCCTTCACCGTTCGGCATGCCGAGGCTTTCTGGTTCGACTTCACGATCACCCTTGATAGCTAATACATTGCAATCAAATCCCCCCAGATACACCAGCAGGTCAGTATCAGAAGACATATGTTTTGACGCTTCATGACTCAGCGCAGATACCAGAGATTGCGCCCCCTCCCAATAAGGTGAAGGTGAGCTGCCGGTCGCCACAACTTTGCTTTCCACCTCAACATCAATACCTGTCCCGAACAGGAAATCATGAACAGAGAGGGTGATGTCTTCGTTTTTATTTGTCAGTAAGGTGACAAATTTAGGTTCGAGCAGGACTTTAGGGTGCGGAGTGTTTTCGAAAAAGTGATCCCCCAGTTTCACAGCCGCCGAGACTTTGCGCTGTTCTTTGCCAACCAGAAAGTGGAATGTGGTTTTTTTGGTCAGGAAATTGTAACGAGGGCGTTTGAAGATATTGAAACGCACTTTTTCGCGGCTACACAGCAGAAACAGATGGGGTTCTGCCAGCTTGTGGTCGAGATGGTTTTTCAGGTTGGCGCGGTAATCGACCACGTATTGGCTAAGTTTGCGGATTTCTTGCGAAAAGCGTTCGTCTTGAAGTAGGTCGCACCACAAAATGTCCGTGTCCGTCAGTTCGGAGTGACAACTGACCAGTGCCGGATTCTCGATAAGACGAAGTGTTGCGACCAAACCAGGATCCTTATGTTCATGTTTACGAAGCTTTTTTAAGCGTAGTGGATCTCACGGTCGTCGCACATCAAATTTGCCGGATTGAGAGCAACGCCACTTGGTTCTGTTGACCTTAACTAAACCGGTTCAATAGATCGCCGACCATCAAAGGCTTTGAGTAGAAATATCCTTGCTGATACTGACAGCCACGGTGAATAAGAAAATCAACCTGTTCTCCGTTTTCTACCCCCTCTGCGACAATCGCGATGTTCAGACGATGGGCAAGTTCAATGATGGACTCCAACACGGGCGCATTCACCGAATCTACCCCCACAGTATCGACAAAACACTTGTCAATTTTCAGATAGTCGAGGTTAAGTCGCTGCAGCATGGACAATGAAGTATGCCCTACCCCGAAATCATCGATTGCCACTGATACGCCAAGGCGACGCGCCGCGTCAATCTGGGTAAGCGCTGAGTCGTCCAACAACTGACGTTCAGTGATCTCAAGCGTAATGGAAACGGGCAACGCATCGAACAACCCCAGCACATAGGCCAACTCCGATTCAAAGCTCGGACAGGTCATAAACTCCGGCGGGACATTGATGCCTAAATGGTAGGTTTTTCCTGAAGGCAGCAATGCCATGTCCTGGGCTGCGCGGGAAAAGACATAGTGGGTAAACTCAACACCCAAGCCATTCTGCTCGATGACTGGAATGAAGATATCCGGCCCCACTGCGCCCATCTTTGAATGCTGCCAACGCGCCAACGCTTCGAAGCCATAAAGCTCCCCCATTGCGTCGTAAACCGGTTGATACATCAAATAGAACTCTCCACGTTTCATACCGGTTTTAATTTCTTCGATGAGAGAAAAACGGGGCTTCAGACGCATGATAATCAGGTGGGAGAACAGGGAAATAAGCAGCCCAAGAGGAATACTCGCCAACGTGAACATCAGCATGGAGTAACGCACATAGCTTTCCGTGGGTTCAACGCCGAGCTCAATGTGAAAACGCTGCGATTTGAAGTAATGCATGCTTTCAAGGTCATAGTGGCTTCGGTTAAACAAACACTTGTCACCAATCCAAACGGCCAGCTTTTCATACTGCAGCGAGTCTGAGATATCCATGTAGTTGATAAATTCGTCTAAAGAGACAACAGCCATACCACGGGTATCGAGATCCTTTTTATCTTGGGAAACAATCACCAATACCTGTTCATGACCCACTGTTCCTGCCTTAGGATAGCTGTGAATACCTGGCGTCAGATTTGCGGTGATCAAAGACGGGTCGACCCAGTCAAAGACTGTGTCAGACTGACACATGACCTGGCCATTTTTCACAGTCACAAAATCATGCACGCTTGGCCAGAGTTTCAGTCTGCTTTTGATAGAGCGGCAATTAGAGGTATGACTCATGATCACCTGCGCCTGGTTGGTCAGCGACTCAATCTTTCGTTCAAGGGTTTTTAGGTATATCCCTCCAAAGTCATCGACATGTTTATCAATGGACAACTTGGACAGATACAGCCCCAGCAACACAGCAAAAAACATCGGCACACATACCAGCGTCAGGTAGTACACCAAATCTCGCCCATTGCGTTTCATGCTCGAAAACCTTGTTCAGTAAAGATGTGAGGCCGTGGGATCTTGGAGATAACCTGCCTACTTTTCCGAACATCATACGCTTTATAGCCGAATAATTGTTGATTGATAGCAATTAGTCAGCCATCAATCCGTCGAGAAATGTGGACACCACGAACAGGAGTGCGATGTATATCACAAGGATTCTGAGACTGTCATAGAGATTTTAGAGTGAAAACTCAAAATTTTGATGTGCGGCAGAAAACCGCGTCTGGATTAAATGAGGAAGGCGCTGTTCAATCAGGCTTCACCCGCCAAATGCTTTAGAAAACGAAGCTGTTGGCGTTCCTGATCTGAGGGTTGGTAGGGCGCGTCGCTCAGTGAATCCGTACTCAACTCGCCAAGTTCAATTTGCCCAACCTGACTCACACCATATTGGGTTTCTTCACCGGGACGGCCTGACATGCGCTCCAATTGTAAATCTTTCAGGGTAAAGGAGCCGCTTTGACCGCCAAACACGGATTGGTGCGCTTTCAGAATGATTTCGCCCTCGCCTTTACCGAGCTTTTTCTTTTCGGTAAGAACAGCAACAGGAGTGCCATCTTCCCGGTATAAATTGGCACGAAGACGATAAATGCCGCCCTGTTTCGCATCAATGGTGACAGGTATCATCCAGTCAGCCTGCTCGGTAAAAGTGGGCTGTGCGCCTGTCACATACGCCACAGGATTGGCATAACTGATATCCGCCGTCAGTACATCGCTGCCGCCCTCGAAGCGAACCGTCACTTTCAGTCTTAGCTGGGAAGACGCGCTTTCGTCAGGCTGCATTTCACCCAAAGCGTCCTCGCTACGGCCACTCGCTACCTCCGCACGACTGGCGATATCCAACAAGGTATACCGCATGCCGAGAACCGGCAGGGCACTTTTCACTTTGAAGTGAACAGGTTCCGGATAAAAAAACCGGTATTTATCGAGCGACAAGACGGCGGATTCTTTGCCATCCAACACGGGCATTTCAACTTCGGAAAAACGGTTTGGCGTAAGATAAGGGCTATCGGCTGATAAGATTGGCTGTGAATACGGAGGGTAATGCAGTTCTTGCTCAAAGGTCTGCGCGACCAAAGAAAATTGCGCTGTCATGGCTTCAGGCACCTCGACTACGGGTAACGGCTCCTCCGGCTCAACAGCAGGGTTTTCTTGCTTGGCTAATGGCAAAGGCTGCGTGATTGGCTCAGGCACAGACGGATTTTCATTTTCCGGCAACGCCGCGGCAGTATCCTGCTTGGGCGTACCTTCTTCGTTATCGCCAAGCAACCAAAAGCCCAGTCCTGCAAGTGCCAATGTTATCAGCACAGTCCCCGCTTTTTTCATTCATGCATCCTTATTCTCACTTCCCCAACCCAGGGGCTGAAAACCGGAGGAGCTATGCCCCTCCGGTCACGCTTATCGCAGGTTAGCCACCAGCTCAGACATGGTATGGTTTTCAGAGCCATTCACGTAACGAAAATACGCCCAGCTCCACCAAGACCAGGAATCAGAGGTACTCACTGAAACCTGTGTGCCATCTCCTAAAGACACGCGGCTGTTCGCTGCAGTCACTTTTCCTTGGTGAACATCGCCAATCACGCCGCCATGTGTATAGCCGCTCCCCATCAGCATTGGGTAGTGCTGAGGCATAAAGCTCGATACACCGCGGGATTGACTTGCCAACTTGCCATCATAGGCGACAGAGCGGGAGCAGCTGGAGAAACTGCCTACTGTGCTGGAACCGCAGGTGGAGTGGGAAGCCACAACGCCATCATCATGGCCTGGCAGGAAAGGCGACGTGACGCCAAGATACTCGCTCGAATCCCCGGTAAATCGGATGCGTGGTACGCGGCCATCCGGGAATGGGGCGATTTGTCGGGCGTTCGCCACTTTCAAGTCATTGAGCACGCCAGTATTACTGCTATTTGGCATTTCACCCAGCCAAAGTGATATTGCAAATTGCAAGGTTGTGTTTAAAACACCACCACCCTCAGCAATATTAACGGCCATATCAGCAAGCTCAGAACCGCCGCCTGCACCCGCAAAATCAAACGTGGAAATAATATTTAATGGCTGTAAATCTTCGTTTAAAAGCCAATTTTCCTGATTATCTAAAATATAGCGCGTGACCAAATCACCGGTAGAATGAGTCACAAAAATACATCCGTTGACACAAGTATTATTTTGCGCAAGTTGTTTTAATTTTGGCCAGGCATAATCGCTGGCAATTTTCCCTGCGACGCGCTCATGGGAAGGCCAATCGATTCTTACATCCGCATGGGTATTCCAATACTGTGCCCAGTATTGCTCTCCATCAGCCCTGACCTCGGTAGGGCCTGGCCTTGCAGAGAGTTGAGAGGGTTGTAAACCATGAACCAGCACCACAGGATGCTGGCCAATGGCGGCTGTTGCTTGAAATGAGAGAGCTGCTGTTGCTAGTGAGAGCATTGCTATCGTTTTTTTCATTTTAACCACCCTTTTGTATTGGTCTCGCTCAGCGTAGGGCAGAACAAGAAATATAACAATTCGTTAACATAGATCTCGCTCTCGTTATTTAATAAACAACAGAAAAAGTTATTTTAAAGTGTAATAAGGAGCGACATCCTTTGTATAAATGCGACAAATAAGCCGGATTGCATAACACTTCACTTCCTCTATTTCTTTTTTATTAAATGGTAAAAAACTCTTTCTTATTTAAATTAAATCAATTGCATAAACCTGTTTATTAATATTTTTATCACTTTGGTCGTCTGATATAGATCCTCTGAGTCAACAGATCGGATTTACGCCGTGTTGAACCTCGAATCACGATATGAAACCAGACTCTATGCCGCGCCTGCATCCTTCTTAGTCGTATACAAGCAACCCCGAAGTCGTAATTAAATAATTTTCCACATAGAAACAGGGTCATTATGCAGGTATACCCAAGCAAACTGCTGTCTGCAGTGTGGGCGGGTTGGATGCTAATTGCTTGGACTGACGTTCAAGAGAGCCTCGGTATGATTGGTACTTCACTAGGGAAAGAAGATGACTAAAGTGCCCGCACAACGCATTGATAATGCGCTTATTGACCGCAACGCCGTGAAAACCATGCTGGAAAGACGTATCCCCGACCACACGTTGGAGCAGCCGTTTTACAACAGCGAAGCCCTGTTCCAGATAGATATGGAAGAGATCTTTCACAAAGAATGGATTTTCGCTGGCATGAGTTGTGAGCTGCCAAAACGCGGCAGCTACATCACGGTCGATATTGGTCTTAGCCCTGTCATCATCCTGCGCGATAACAAAGACGAAATCCGTGCTTTCCATAATACCTGTCGTCACCGCGGCTCGAAGATCTGTCTGGCCGCTAAAGGCAAAACACCAAAACTCGTCTGTCCGTATCACCAATGGGCTTACGATTTGGACGGTTCACTGGTCTACAACGGCCAGGACATGGATGAGAGCTTTGATCGATCTACCCATGGATTGGCGTCTGTACATTGCCAGGTTGCTGGCGGCTATATCTTTGTTTGCCTTGCCGAAACAGCACCACCCATTGAAGACTTCGTGAAAGACATGGAGTACTACCTGGAACCGCACGATCTCTACAATTCAAAAGTTGCGGTACAAAGCGAAATCATTGAGAAAGCCAATTGGAAACTGGTAGTGGAAAACAACCGCGAATGCTATCACTGTGATGGCTCCCACCCGGAGCTCCTGAATTCGTTGTTAGAATGGGACGACAACAATGATCCCCGCGCCACACCAGAGTTCAAAGCGTTAGTCGAGAAGCAGCAAAATTTCTGGTCTGGTATGGATATCCCTTATCAGTACCAAATGCGTTACGACAACCGTAACCGCATTGTCCGTACCCCGTTAAAAGAAGGTACCCACTCCATGACAATGGATGGTCAGGCCGCCAGCAAAAAGCTCCTCGGCCGTATTACCTCTCCGGATCTTGGTGCCTTACGCATTCTGCACCTGCCAAATTCCTGGAACCACGGCATGGGCGATCATCACATCGCATTTCAGATCCTGCCAATCAGCCCACAGGAAACCAAAGTAATCACCCGCTGGTTGGTGCACAAAGATGCTGTCGAAGGCGTCGATTATGACCCTGAAAACCTTCGCCATGTCTGGGATGCGACAAACGCGCAGGACAGAACTTTGTCTGAAAACAACCAGCTGGGCGTAAATTCTATGGGCTATCAACCGGGTCCCTATTCCAAAACCTATGAATTCGGGGTAATCAACTTCGTCAATTGGTACTGCGAGCGCATGAAAGAAAATCTGGGTTAGAACCAGTGAAGAAATGGGGTGAGTCGGGGTGGTGCATTCAGGTAAGTGTATGTCGTGCCTGTGTAATCTAAAACCCTGAATCCACCCCACAATCGCAGCAGGAAACCGCGAAAAATCTTAGGGAAAATCACTATGAACGAACTGGAACCCTTACCCGAAGACAGCCTGAACCCGGTCAATACACAGACCTGGGCAAATGGCCGCCATGTCGTGCGCTGCGTTAAGGTGATTCAGGAAACACATGATGTAAAAACCTTCTGCTTTATGAGCCAGACACCCATCATGTTTTTCTTCAAGCCAGGCCAGTTTGTGACCTTGGAGCTGGAGATTGGTGGCGAGCAAATCATGCGCAGCTATACCATGTCGTCCTCCCCTTCCGTTCCGTACAGCTTTTCAATTACGGTGAAACGGGTCAAAAATGGGTTGGTCTCGAACTGGCTTCACGACAACCTTCGGGTAGAAGATGAGATTGCCGTTCATGGCCCGGTTGGCAATTTCAACTGCATCGATTTCTCTACCGACAAAGCGCTATTCCTCTCTGGCGGCGTTGGCATTACACCTGTCATGTCGATGGCAAGGTGGTGGTACGACACCAACAGTTTGGTTGACATGAAATTTGTCCATAGCGCTCAAACCCCAAAAGACATCATCTTCAAGAAAGAGCTCGAACTGATCGCGTCACGCATCGACAATTTCGAGCTCAGCATTATCTGTGAACGCTACGACATCGGCGAAAGCTGGCACGGCTATCGCGGCTTTCTGACTCAGCAAATACTCGAACTCATCGCACCGGATGTCCTTCAGCGCGAAGTCTACTGTTGTGGCCCCGAGCCTTACATGAGAGCCGTGCGCGCCATGCTTAAAGACATCGGCTATGACATGTCGCGTTACCACGAAGAAAGTTTTGGTGAAACACCACCGGAAGCCATAGAAGATGCAGAAGAGTCTGCAGAACTGGCGCAAATTGCGGATGAACAGCCACAAGCTGGATTCTGCGTGGAATTTATTGATGAAGGCATGTCCGTCACGGTGACCGAAAACGAAACCGTACATGCTGCCAGTACCAAGCTGGGCGTACAAATTCCTAAAGCTTGCGGCATGGGGATCTGCGGTTCGTGCAAAGTGAGGTTACTGTCAGGGAATGTCAATATGGAGCACAACGGCGGGATCAGCGACGAAGAAATTGAAGAAGGCTACATTCTCAGCTGTTGTAGCAAGCCCCTTGATGATGTGTCGATTGAGACCTGAAGCCCCAATATCCCCGCCAACTGATTGATACCAAAGAAGCTCCTTTACGGAGCTTCTTTGTTTTTATCACCATACGTACAAGGTTTCAGACACAGAGCCTGCCTAACACAACCATTACCGAACGCTAACAAAACTCAGTAGGTTATGAACCAAAGTGTACTTACCAAGACGCCATATTAACGAGGTGGCTTGGCACAACTGCTGCAGCAAACACCCAATTTAATAACTCCAATGGAAATAGGAGATAGAGAAATGACTATGTTCAAAACACTGATGTTAACCTTCGCAGTATTTTTCTCAGGCCTGGCACTCGCCAGCGACACCGCTACTGACTGCTCGGAAGGTTCTGAAGCCCCAGAGTGTCAGGTAAAGGATGACAGCAGCACTAACTGATCGTGCTGGACAGCGCTGTGAATTCTGCTTGTTTCCCTTAGCGCTGACATATCCTGAAAAATGACACGCCAAAAGAAAGGCCAGTGATCAGTCACTGGCCTTTTTGTCTTTTCATCTTGGGCTTATATTTCTGATCACCTACTTACTGTGATTGATATTAATCACGCAGGTAAATCATCCAATACCACATACCAACAAACAAGCCACCGCCTATGATGTTACCCAAGGTCACCGGCACCAGGTTGTTGATGAAGAAATTGGTGAAGGTCAGATCCGCAAAGTCTGCCACGTTCATGCCTGTCATCGCCCAGAAAGACTCTGGCGCAAAGTACTTGATACCAATCGCCATCGGCACCTGGAACATGTTCGCAATACAGTGCTCAAAGCCTGCCGACACAAACATCGCCACCGGCAGAATCATCACCAGAATCTTGTCAGTCAGAGTGCGGCCTGAGTAGGTCATCCATACTGCAATGCACACCAGCACATTACACATAATGCCGAGTGCCACTGCCTGGAAAAAGCCATGGTGCAATTTGTGCTGCGCGATATTCATGGCGTTAATGCCCACCTGTCCGTTGCCGAACATGTATTGCTGAGCGATCAACATACAGATCACCAGCAGAATTGCACCAATCAGGTTGCCGCCGTAAACCACCAGCCAGTTCTTAAACAACGCGCCCCAGGTAATCTTACCACTGGCTCGCGCCACCAAAGTGAGTACCGAACTCGTGAATAGCTCGCCACCGGTAATGATCACCAGGATTAACCCCAGACTGAATGCCAAACCACCAACAAAGCGCGTCATACCCCAAGGCATGTCACCAGCACCAGTGGTCACTGTCGTATAGAAAATGAATGCAATACCGATATGAATACCGGCGGATATCGCCAGAAGGAACGATTTGAACGGGTCTTTGGTTGCTTTCGCTACACCAATTTCTGCAGCACGCTCCGCGATCTGCGGCGGTGGCAGAGAGTCAAACTGAGTAAAGTTCATGGTTAATAGCACTTAGTGTGAACAGGGAGGGCGCGGATAATCTCTCCATTTGCTTACTTTTTCAAGGGGAAATTAATATCTCATTTTTAATGCACAAAATGCCCAGATAACGTTCAAGAAGATAGTGTCAAACCCTTTGTTGGCGTAGCCTGAACCCTAAAGTGAATTTTTGAGTTAATTCGCAATAAGTCTCTTGGGCGATGAAATCATCACAAAGACGTAACACAATTCACTTTCAGGTTTTCTATAACCGACAATTCTGCAGGGAAAAGTGGGGTTGTCTGAAAATATCACCCTGAATTTTAATGATTTGCCATCATATTTAGGCAGTAAGGTCTTTTGACCATAGTGGACAGGGAGAGAGTCAGTCTGTGTTAGCGTATTTACTGCGACGGTTATTGCTCGTCGTTCCCACATTTCTTGGCATCACATTAGTGATCTTTGCCATCACCCGATTTGTGCCGGGTGGGCCCGTTGAGCGCATGCTCGCCCAATCCCAGTTTATGCAGGAAGGCGCATCACAGACCCAGAGCTTTCAGGACAACTCCGCGCTGGATGAATATCAGCTCGAAGAACTGAACGCTTTCTACGGTCTAGACAAGCCAGTGATGGAGGCATATTGGGAATGGTTGAACCGCCTTCTGGTGCTCGATTTTGGCGAATCTACCCGTTACTACGAGCCCGTGCTGGATATGATTATCGAGCGGCTTCCCGTCTCCATGTTCTACGGCGGCATGACTTTCCTGATTGCCTATTTGGTCTCTATCCCTCTCGGCTACTACAAAGCCGTTAAGCACAATACTGCCTTTGATAACGCCTCTTCCGTGCTGATCTTTGTGGGTTATGCCCTTCCGGGTTATGTGGTCGGCATCCTGCTATTGAGTGTTTTCTCCTTCCATCTCGACTGGTTCCCCATGGGTGGATTTACCTCTGATGACTTTGACGATTTAGAGTCCAAAGGTGAGATGATCAAAGACGTGCTCTGGCATGCCGTACTGCCACTGATTTGTTACATCATCGGTGATTTCGCCACCCTGACCATCACCATGAAGAACAACCTGATGGAGAACCTCTCCGCCGATTACATACGTACCGCCATTGCTAAAGGTCTGCCATTTAAAGACGCGGTGCGTAAACACGCGATGCAGAACAGTTTGATTCCTCTGGCGAGCCATTTCGGTAACTCGCTGTTGTTCTTCCTGACTGGTTCCTTCCTGATCGAAGTGGTGTTCAACATCGACGGCATTGGCCTGCTTGGCTATGAAGCCATTATGGAAAGGGATTATCCGGTGGTGATGGCCATTGTGGCACTGAACGCCGCTATGCTGCTGGTGGGTAACATCGTTTCAGATATCTGTGTGGCACTCGTGGATCCACGAGTAAGGTTTGGTGAATGATGATGACTCTCAGCCCACTAACGAAAAAGAAGATCAAACGCTTCAAGGAAATTAAACCGGGTTATTGGTCTTTCATTGTCCTCTCTACCCTATTGCTGCTTTCCCTGTTTGCAGAGTTTTTCATTAACAGCAAAGCCCTGATGGTGCGCTATAACGGCGAGCTGTTCTTCCCTGTGGTGAGCGATGTTCGCCTCGGCACCGAGTTTGGACAGGATTACCAAAGCGAAGCAAATTATCGCGAGCTTCAAGCGCTGTTTGAGGAAGAAGACAAAGGCAACTTCGTGATCATGCCTTTGGTGCCCTGGAACCCGTATGAGCAGGATTTTATCGAGGGTGAATTCCCGCCTTACGCACCAAGCATTGAATCACAGCATTACCTCGGCACCGATGTGATTGGCCGTGACGTGCTGGCACGCTTGTTCTATGGCTTTCGCATCGCCATGATGTACGCCCTCACCACCATGACCATCTGTTTTGCGATTGGTACCGTGATTGGCTGTGCCATGGGCTTTTTCGGTGGCAAGTTCGACCTTATCAGTCAGCGCTTTATTGAGGTCTGGTCGATGATCCCCTTCCTCTACGTCATCATGATACTGGTCTCGATCACCAAGCCCACCTTCACCCTCTTTGTCGCCATCAACGTCATATTCGGCTGGATGGGGATAACCTGGTACATGCGGACCATGACCTACAAAGAATCCGCACGGGAATACGTGATGGCCGCGAGAGCACTCGGCGCGTCTACCACACGTATCCTGCTGAAACATATTCTGCCTAACACCATGGTCATGGTGATCACTCTGGCACCCTTTACCATTGTGGCTAACATAACCGCATTGACCGCGCTAGATTATCTAGGCCTTGGTCTTGCGCCACCAACACCGAGCTGGGGAGAGTTACTGCAGCAAGGTAAGTCAAACCTCGACAGCCCATGGATTGTCACCTCAGTAGTCACCGCCACTGTGCTGGTGCTCACCATGGTGACCTTTATTGGCGATGCGGTTCGCGCTGCATTCGACCCGAAAAAATTCACCCGTTATGTCTGACAAGGAAGTGACCATGTTTAAATTGACCACACTCGCCGCTTTAAGCGCACTCGCTTTCACCGCGCAAGCCGCCGAACTTCCTGCCAACCTTAACTGGCAGACAAACTGGGACGATCCGGTATTTGCGTCTGACAAAGCCAAACGTGGCGGAACATTGCGCACTCACCTCGCCAGTTTCCCACTCACGCTTCGCACCGTGGGGCCAGACTCAAACTCAGGCTTACGCACTTACTTCCTCGATGAAGTGCCGGGACTCGTCACGCGCCACCCTGATACCTTGAACTGGATACCTGACATTGCCACCGAATGGGCATTTGCTGGCGACAACAAAACGGTCTATTTCAAACTCAATCCAGACGCAAAGTGGAACGACGGTAAAGCCATCACGGCAAGCGATTTCGAATTCATGCTCACGTTTTACCGCTCCAAAGACATTGTTGCACCCTACTACAACGACTACTACACCAACACCATTGCCGATGTGGTGAAAATCGACGACCACACGCTTGCCGTTAGTACTGTGGAAGAGAAAAACCAGGAAGAGTTAATGCTGACAGTCGGTGGCCTGAACCCCAAGCCAGCGCACTTTTTCAGCCGAGGGAAAGACAAAAACGGCGATGGCATGGACGACGACTATGTCCGTAAATACAACTTCAAAGCAGAGCCGACAGCAAGCCCATACTTTGTCGACAAGATTAAAAAGGGTAAGAGCCTGACGTTGAAACACGTCGGTGACGACTGGTGGGGTTACGAAAACAAATACTATCAGAACCGCTATAACGTCGACAAAATACGCTTCACAGTGATCAGAGACCAGGATCTTGCCCGCCAGCACTTTGAAAAAGGCAAGCTGGATGTCTTTGAGCTGACCCTGCCAGAAGTATGGCATGAAAAGACAGATGGCGAAGTCTACCAAAAAGGCTATGTTCATCGTTTCTGGGGCTTCAACGAAGTGCCTCAGGGTGCCGGGGGACTGTGGCTCAACACCGCTCAGCCGCTATTAGGTGATATCAATATCCGCCGCGGCATCATGCATGCTACGGACATGGACGGTTTGATTGCAAAGCTGATACGCGGAGACTATTCCCGTAAGCCACACGCGACAGGATCAGGTAACGGAAAATACTCTTGGGAAGGAGCAACGCCACCAGCCTTCGATGCAGAGTTAGCGATTTCCCATTTCACGAAAGCTGGCTTTGACAGCGTCGGTGGCGACGGTGTGCGCGTCAACGACAAAGGAGAGCGCCTGTCTTTCGAGTTGGTCTACCCATATCCATCCTGGATACCACGCATGGCTTATCTCAAAGAGCAAGCGAAACTGGCCGGACTCGATTTCCAACTCAAATTGATTGATGGTGCTACCGGCTTCAAATACATGTCGGAGAAAAAGCACCAATTAGCCTTCATCAATATGGGTGCAAAAGAGATCCCTGGGTATTGGGAGTACTTCCACTCTGAAAACGCGAATAAGCCGCAAACCAATAACTTCAATAATTTCAGCACACCAGAGCTGGATGAATTGATCACCCAATACCGCTCTGAGTTTGACCTGACCAAAAAACAGCAACTGGCTCATGAAATCCAACGCATTATCCAAGATGCGTCTGTCGTCGTACCAAGCTACATCCTGCCATGGAGTCGTCAAGGCTACTGGCGCTGGATGCAGTACCCAGAAAACCCGATGCAGAAAAGAATGGATTACCTGTTCACCGTTGGCCGCATTTATGGCTTGAGCACCTTCTGGATTGATTCAGATGTGAAAAAAGAAACGCTCAAAGCCATGGACGAAGGCAAAGCATTTGAACCCGTGACAGTGATTGACGATCGCTACAAGCGATAAAGGCAGGAAAGATGACGGAACCGGTTCTCAGCGTCCGCAGATTAGAAACAGAATTCACCACTGATGACGGTGTAGTGAAAATCCTCCACGGCGTGAATTTCGATGTCATGGCAGGCCGAACCCTAGGTTTGGTCGGTGAATCAGGCAGTGGTAAAAGCGTCACTGCCATGTCCATCATGGGCTTGCTCCCCAAGCCTTATGGGCAGGTCACGTCTGGCGAGATCCTCTATCGTGGCATCGACTTAGTCAGCCTGCCGCCGGAAGAGATGTACCAAATGCGCGGTAACCGGATTTCCATGATATTTCAGGACCCGATGACCGCACTGAATCCGGTGCATTCCATTGGCAAGCAGCTGACCGAAGTACTCGCACTCCACAATCCGGAGATGAGCAAGAAAGCGCAACAGGCTGCCGCCCTTGAAATGCTGGAAAAAGTCAAAATTCCAATGCCGGAAAAGCGGCTCAATGAATACCCGCATAACCTTTCCGGCGGCATGCGACAACGTGTGATGATTGCAATGGCATTGGCCTGCAGACCCGACATTCTGATCTGTGACGAGCCCACCACCGCGCTGGATGTGACGGTTCAGGCCTCGATTCTCGACCTGATGAATGACCTGCAGGAAGAAACGGGCATGGCGATGATATTCATCACCCATGATTTGGGCGTTGTCGCGGAGATTTGTGATGATGTAGCGGTAATGTATGGCGGAAAAATCGTCGAGAATGCCGACGTGTTCGATCTGTTTGACCACCCTCAGCACCCGTACACCAAGCGCTTGCTCGGCCTGATGCCGGATCTGACTACCGAACCCAAGCAGTTGATTGATATCCCTGAGATCGATCCTGCGCTGTTTCCGGAATTTCGAGGTTAACCATGGAAGAGTTGCTAAGAATCGATAACCTTTGCAAACACTTCGTTTCCGGCAAAGGTATTTTCAAAAAGGGCTACACCATCAAAGCGGTGGATGGCGTTTCTTTCAGCGTGAAGCGTGGCGAAACCCTAGGCTTGGTCGGCGAATCTGGCTGCGGGAAAAGCACCCTTGGGCGCACCATCCTCAAGCTTTATGAGCCGACAGGTGGCAAGATTTTCTTTGAAGGCAAAGACATCACCGACCTCAGCCCGCGTGCGATGCGTCCGCTTCGTAAAGAGATTCAAATCGTGTTTCAGGATCCGCTGGAATCCCTTAATCAGCGCCACACCGTGGGCATGATTCTGGAAGAGCCTTTCGAGATCCATAACATCGGCACCCGCGCAGAGCGTAAACAGTGGGTAGAGGAACTCTTAGTAAAAGTTGGCTTGCCCGTAGAAGCGGCCAGTCGCTATCCTCACGAGTTCTCCGGCGGTCAGCGTCAGCGTATCGGTATTGCACGGGCGATTGCACTGAAACCCAAGCTACTGATTTGTGACGAATCTGTCTCCGCATTGGATGTATCAGTACAGGCACAAATCCTGAACTTGCTGTTAAAGCTGCAACAGGAAATGAACCTGGCAATGATATTCATCTCCCACGACCTTTCCGTGGTGCGTCAGGTATCAGATAACGTCGCGGTGATGTATTTCGGCAACATGGTGGAATACGGCAATGCAAAAGCGCTGTATGCCGACCCGCAACATGAATACACCCAAACACTGCTGTCGGCAGTGCCGGTGAATCACCCGAGAAACCGTAAGAAAAAACGGCCTGCGGAAGCCACCAGCTAATACCAATCGTAGTAAGTATCTGCTACCTACTGTGATTGGTATAAAAGCAAAAAGCCCTGTCCGGAGACAGGGCTTTTTCTTGTTCATCAAGAGGCTATGCTTACCACATCAGATCGTCAGGGATCTTGAAGTCTGCGTATGGATCGTCCTCGTCCATCGCCTGTTCATCCACCGTGTTGTTCAACACGATAGTGTTTTCATCTCGCTGAACAATTTTGTCCGCCACCACACCAGGAACGATCGCGTAACCTTCACCATCACGGGCAATCGCCAAGCGGCCATTCACCAGTTGGTCTTGGGTGGCTTTATCAACATAAATCTTTTTCACCAGCGTGCCGTCAGTGAAGTTGTAGCCGATATCGCCGTCTTTGCGGTCAATCTTGTTCATCTCGACCAATTGCTTCACCTGCGCGGCAATCGCCTTTTTCTCGGCTTCCTGCTGCTTCTGGCGGTTCAACTCCTGATCTTGCGCGACCTGCGCGGCGCGTTTTTCTTCAACAGCGGCTTTGGCTTCTTTTGCCAGCGTGCGCGATTTCTTCGAGCTCTTACCGGCCTTCTTCATTTTCTTTTTGTCGATAAGACCAGCTTGAAGCATCTGCTCTTGTAGGGATAGTTTTGCCATGTTGACTCCGTAGCGGGCGCTATTTTCCCGAATTAATGGCCGAATCATACCATTTAAGCCAGATTCGGCGCACCTCCAAACGGGTTAAACACCCATTGCTGACACTTGCGCTTTCACCTGAGCAAACGGATAAGCTGCGAGCTTGCCGAACCCTTCGATTTTCCCGGCGCGTAAACGTCCGGTCAGTGGCGTTGCAATACCACACAGGAACCTTGTCGCCGCCTCTGCCGAGACTTGCGTGCCGTCTTTCGCGGCGGCATCAAGCAAAGGCTGGAGCAAACGCTGTAACTCCGCAGCATCCAGTTCTGCCTGAGCGCTGGCTTTTGGCAACAATGCAACATTGCCACGACACACCGAGCAATGGCCACATTGCGCTGGTGCGTGTTGGTCAGCGAAATACGCTGCCAAGCGATGGCTCAAACAGGTCTCGGTTTCAAACAGAGACAGCATGGCTTCCACACGGTTGATTTCCGACGCTTCTTTGGTGAGGAAGAGTTGATGCATCTGCTCGCTCAGTTGCGCTGCTTGCTCACTCTGACACGCCTCAAGCTGAGTAACGCGGTAAACGTCCATCATCTGCTTGCTTTCAAGCTCTATCCAGCCTTTGTCAGCAAAGTAATCCAATGCCGTGACAGCGCGCTTTCTTTCCGCGCTGTAGCCTTGCCAAAGCGCATCAAAGTCCACGCTATGCCAGGTGCGCGATTTTGGTGAGCATTGGAAAATCGCCTCGACAAATTGTCTTCTCTCGCCTTCAAACTGGTTCAATACCTGTTCAGGCTCCACCAGCATTTTGAAACGGTAATCGGCGAAGTAACTGAACTGCGGTTCGATGATGCCCGCAAGCTCGAGGTAAACCAGCAAGGTTTTAAGCGGCAACTGACGCACATTGGATTCTTTGGAAAGGCGGGTCAGCATCACTTCCCATGGTCTACCCGCAGGTGTCGAACCAATCTCATCAATCACGGCGCGAATGGCAATCAAATCCGGCGTGTCACCGTACACAAAGTTTTCCAACACACTGACCGATTCGCGGTTAGCCAGTACAGAGCAGACTGACGGCAAGCCATCACGCCCTGCCCGTCCGATTTCCTGACTGTAGTTCTCCACCGATTTTGGCAAATCGTAGTGAATCACTGCACGTATATCCGCTTTATCAACGCCCATGCCGAATGCAATGGTCGCCACAATGCAGTTGATTTCCCCACGCATAAAAGCGTTTTGAATCCGCTGGCGATCATCACTCACCATGCCTGCATGGTAAGCCTGCGCGGCAACGCCAGCGGCTCTGAGTTTGCCTGCCACACTCTCGGCGGTTTGCTGCAAGGTGACATAAACAATGGTGGGCTGAGGAAGCGGCACGCTCTGCATCAAGCTAAGTAATGCCTCGTCTTTTTGCTCTTCCGCACAAGGAAGCACGTTGAGATCCAGGTTCTGACGATAGAAGCCCGTCACCTCGACATTCTCAGGGGCGATGCCGAACTTATTGCGCATGTCTTCGATAACCTGCGGTGTTGCAGTCGCGGTGAGAAGCAGTACTTGAGGAATATTAAGCTGGGTGCGGTAAGCCGGCAGCTTCAGGTAATCAGGACGGAAATTATGCCCCCACTCTGAAATACAGTGCGCCTCGTCCACCACCAGCAAAGAAATCGGCACTGAGGAAATAAACTGACGGAAACGCTCGTTCTTCAGACGCTCGACAGAAATCATCAGGATTTTGGTTTCACCTGCTTTCACCGAACGCATCACTTCGCGCGATTCGTCATAAGTCAGGGAAGAATCAATCGAGGCGGCAGCAATGCCCTTTCCGCGCAAAAAATCGAGCTGGTCTTTCATCAGCGCAAGCAGCGGAGAAATCACCAAAGTCAGGTGAGGAAGATGAAGCGCAGGAAGCTGGTAGCAGAGAGATTTGCCCGAACCTGTCGGAAAGATGGCCGCTGAGGAATGCCCCGCCAATACCCTTTCGACCACATTCTGCTGACCACCGCGTAAGCTCTCAAAGCCAAAAACCGTTTGGAGTGTATTCAAGTACGCATTCTTAGCTTGCGAAGATGCTTGCATCATGTGCCTCATGTCATTGGGTCAGTTCTGCGAGCAGTCTACACTGCGCAACCCTATGCTTCGAGTGCAAACACCGTTTAGACCGAGCACGCTCCGGTTTCGGGTGAAAACCAATCAAGCAGCATCATCCACTTGCCAGAAAAACGCATAAAAATCATTCCCAGACTGAGGAAGCTATCACCAAAACTTCCACCATGGCTTTTTGATTTCGAAAGTGAAAGTCGCTTCTGACTCATGGCTACCTGAAAGCACCACAGGCAGACCATTAGCAAACACATCACTGCAATCTTCATCATGCTTGAAACCCACCAGCGTGCTAGCAAGTGCAAGAGGGACTTCAAAGACATGGTCGACATCTGCCGACTCTCCACCAACTTCTTCCTGTTCGGCCAGATATTGCACTTTCAACGTCTCAAATCTCGCGGGTAATTGCCCTTCTGCTGTCAGGTTCATGAGGCTTTCCTGCGCATCATGCTCCACCTGCCAACGCTTCTCACCAGCGAACCAACACTCAGCGGAAGACATCATCACATGCTCTTCCACCGAACAGGCGATCGCCATGCCGATTCGCGACAGTTCTGCCAACGACTCTTTGGCAATGATGAGGTTGTTCGCCCCCTGACCAACCACCAAATACCAGTCATCCCGCAAAGCCACACCTGCTAAGGCAGATTCAAAATACTCGTCGGTTTCTGTCGTTGCCGTGAATCCCAACGTCTCCAATACTGCATCTTGGTTTTCGGTTTTAACCGCCACCCAGGAAAGTGAAAAGCCCATTTCTTATCCTTCAGAAAATTCGATGAGGTAATACCCAAGCAACCTGAAGATGCTCGCATTCAGAGGTCATCAATGTGTTCAATTCGAGGCAAATTTTACGAGGAATAGTCATTCTATTTCCGTGGAATTTAACGAAGAAGTGGGCGCATTGATGGCCTCCCTTCGGGCGAGTTGACTGGCGTCGTGCTCTTTGTTGTC
Organism: Grimontia indica; assembly: GCF_000333895.2. Classification (GTDB taxonomy): domain Bacteria; phylum Pseudomonadota; class Gammaproteobacteria; order Enterobacterales; family Vibrionaceae; genus Enterovibrio; species Enterovibrio indicus. The sequence goes on from NZ_ANFM02000036.1 coordinate 37,700, forward strand.
CCTTTTTGATGGAGGTGACTACACCTGCAAAGGGACGCCGTGATCACAACACCAGTCAAACTCGCTGCAACGTGCATCTTCAGATTGTTTGGGTATAAGACTCAACACAATAGCAATGCGCCACGCCCGATTTTGTCTTGTCTATATGCCACACCAGGAATTTCTGTGGCTATCCGCAACACAGAGAGCATAAATGGGCGTAAACCTGTAACCACACTTTCTATCCGTATTTAGCCTTATCTTGCTTCGCTATACTTCAACCGCTCAACTAAGGAAGCTCTGGATTTACGCTCCAGCTCGCTAAATGGAAGATAAAATGAATCAATACGTTGTATGCGCACTCTACAAATTTGTGCGCCTTGAAGATTATGTGGAACTCCGTGAGCCATTGAAGGCGTTAATGGAGAAAAATGACATTCGCGGCACCTTGCTGCTGGCGAACGAAGGGATTAACGGCACCGTCGCCTCCACGCGCGAAGGTATCGACACCCTGTTGGCATGGCTGAAGAAAGACCCTCGCCTTGCTGATACCGTCTATAAAGAGTCATTCGACGAAAACCAGCCATTCAATCGCACCAAAGTAAAACTCAAGAAAGAGATCGTTACCTTGGGTGTAGAAGGCATCGACCCACGTCATGTGGTCGGCACCTATGTGAAACCTGAAGACTGGAACGAACTGATTTCCGACCCCGAAGTGTTTGTGGTGGATACCCGCAACGATTACGAAATCGAAATCGGCACCTTCAAGAATGCGGTGAACCCAAAAACCGACACATTCCGCGAGTTTCCGGAATACGTCGCCCAAAATATGGACCCAGCCAAACACAAGAAAGTCGCCATGTTCTGTACAGGCGGGATTCGCTGTGAGAAATCGACTGCATATATGAAAGAGCAAGGCTTTGAAGAGGTTTACCACCTGGAAGGCGGCATCCTGAAATACCTGGAAGAAGTACCTCAGGAAGAAAGCCTTTGGGAAGGCGATTGCTATGTGTTTGATGGCCGTGTAGCGGTAAACCACCAGCTTGAGAAGAGCGGCTATGCCATGTGTAACGCCTGCCGTTTACCTATCACCGAAGAAGACATGCAGTCTGAAGCGTTCGAGCAAGGCGTCAGCTGCCCTAAGTGCATCGACAAACACACCGACGAGCAAAAAGCCCGTTTCCGTGAACGTGAGAAGCAAGTGCAGCTCTCAAGGGCGCGCGGCGAAATTCATGTTGGTGGCGAAGCTGACCAAATCATTACCCAGCGCAGAAATGAAAAGCTGGCGAAAAAGGCAGAGCAGCGGAAAGCAAAGTAAGGCTGCTTGAATGCCCCGAAAAAATCCCCTCAGCGGAAACGCGAGGGGATTTTTTGATGGTTTAAGTCAGCATCTGCTCAGATTTTCAACATGCCACCCTCATACTTATTCCACTAATTAGGTTGATTTATGGCTTAGTATCACGAATGAGAAAGCTCCTCTCGGAGAGGTATTCGTACAATCTCGATGTTGGTAAGTCAATCTCAACGATTGACGCCGTAAACAACGCAATAAGAGAAGGATGCCTATGATGAAAAAATCTATTCTCACCTCACTCGTAATCACCGCTTTATTTGCCAAACCAATACACGCCGCCTGCCTTGGAAATGTTTACTCCCTTAATGCTGGCAGAGGGGACGTTGGTATTTTGGTAGACATCCAAGAGAATGAAAAGCTAACAGGTTCTTATAACGGCAGCCGAGCGCTTGCAGTGTCGAGAGCATCTTTCAGTAGCTCTGCCATGACCTATGACAGCATCAATAACCGCATTTATTATGTCAGTGCACCACGCCCTACGAGATACTTCGTAGAGGGACTGGAAGATCTTGTCACTGCTGAGGAGTTGAAAAATATAAGTTTCCACGCGGCTGCCTCAGAATCTACTCAACTTGCCTATTATGATCCCTCTACGAAGCAGCATACTGTCGTTGGAAATGTCAAAGACACTTTCCGCATGGCTTTTGATAGTTCATCGGGCCAAATCTTCGCCTCTAACAACAATGAGATCTTCTCTATCGACCCCTCGAATGGCACCACAACGCCGATAGCAGATTTCGATGTAAATCTGCGCAGCAGTGGTTTTACTTCTTGGGGCGACTTCGTGTTTTACAAAGGCGAATTACTGTTTGTCACCAACACACGTACGTTCTCTATCAACACTTCTACAGGCGCTGCGACGCTAAAAGCGTTCCACAGTATTGGTTTCATCACCAGCGCCACACTCGACCAAAATGGCCAAATGCTCATTGCGGCTAAGAATCAGAATGTGACAGGGAATATCAACAGCACATTCCTCTGGCGTTTACACCCCGAGACAGGCGAAGTCGTGAAAGTCGGACTTATACCAGCCAGACTCAGCGCTATGGCAACAAATACGCAAGAAGATTACACATGCTACCCTGCAACGGTATTCCCAAGTCAGCGTGAAAATGACGTTGATAATGTCCTCGGTAGCACGGTAGAAGAGGGCAATACAGCCACCTTTACCGTCAATTTTGATAAAGATACGGCTGCAGCGACAGATATTAACCTTACACTCAATAACGGCAGCGCTGTCATTAACAGTGATTTTAGTGGGGCGGTGACTATCGAGTTTGAAGATGGTTCTTCGGTCAGTGCAAACCTGAGTAGTAGTGCTACAAATGTGAGCGTGCCGCCCGGCAACGGTTGGCTGAAAGTCAAGGTCAACACCATCGAAGATACTGTGTTTGAAAGTAACGAGAATTTCTCACTCAGAGCATGGTTCCGCGACAATGAGAGCGATGCGAAATCGGCTTCATCGACAATCACGAACGATGACTACCAAATTACCCAGTTACTCGGTAACCCCGAGATGAATTACCGTGGCGTTTGGAGTGAAATCGAAAACGGATTGAATGGAAGAAATCTGGACCACAGTTACGGCTCATATAATTTCAACACGGGTGGTCAAGGCCAAGGCGCCGCAGTCTATCAATACTTCAATGTCGTTCCGGGTCAACAATATTCCGTTCAAACCAGGTTCTGGGCGCAAAGAAGCGGTACGGGTGGCACACACGGTGGTGAAGTAAGAATCTCCAACGGTAGTAACAACAGCAATATCTATTCCAGAAGTTTCTCGTTAACTGAAGGTAATTCAACGAACATCAACTTCAACTTTACCGTACCTTCTAACGTAAGCTACCTGCGAATACAGATCACAAATACGTCTGTATCATGCTGCGTTGAAAGCACCGACTTGAATGTAGATTATGCACGAGTCACCGGGCCTAAACCCTAATTGAACAAGGTAATGCCTAACGTTTGATTGGCCAGAACTAAAATCCCCTAAGCGGAAACGCGAGGGGATTTTTTAGCTCTGTATAGGTTCAAGAGGCTTCACCTAACACCCCTCTGGTAGATGCACTTTTGCGTTTGGACTTAACTTTGATTTAAGTATCTGAAATTGCTCGCAAGGCACATTTTTCTCACTATTAGCAAGCACTTGAACCATATTGAGATTCCCAAACAGTGGCGAAATATCTTTAAACAGGTTTGCGCTTATTTGTAGTTTTGTAAGAAGAGGCTTATTCGCCAAAGGCGTTAAATCAGCAATGTCATTGTACGAAAGATAGAGCTCTTGCAGCTGATGCGATCTCCCAAGTACCGCAATGTCACGGATATCGTTAATGATGGCCCCTAAAATGCGCAGATTAGGCAGACTGTCGAAGCCTTTTAGATCTTTTAACCCCGTCCGGTTTGCATAAAACTCTTCAATGCTGGGTGCGAGTTCAATACCTGATGTCGTCTGAAGCGTTTTATTTCCACCGACACTGAGTACCTTCAACTGGGTAAAGGGTGCCAGCCCTTGCAAGTCAACCAGCTGATTGTCTTGCAGATACAACTCTTTCAGTGAAACCAAATCTTCAATGGCACTGAGTTCTTTGATCTTCTGACCTTGGCATACCAGTTTGGTGATTTGGCTACGCGATTCTACTTTTTGCTCTCGCTTTGCTTGCCATACACAGCGATTAAGTGCTCGTGCAGATTGCGCATCTATACCGGCTTGGTGCTGAGCTGCGCCCTGTTCTTTTGCATTTGGTTCAATCGGCGCCCCACCCACATAATTCATTTCTTGTGCAATTTGCCAGGCAAAAAAGCCCAACATAAGGATGCCCGCTGCGGGTGCGACACGGCGAGATAAGATCGCAATCAGAGACCAAAGAAAAAACAGTGCGAAGAACAGAGAGATAGCCCAAAACTGAATGAAGCTGTAAATGCGGTTTTTTTGAGGGTTATTGGGGTCAATCAAAACTTCAATTCGGTTGCCAACGGTTTGCGAACAGAGATTACGCGTAGGCATTAGCACCTTGCCTTGGGCTTTCATGCCACTCTCGGTTTCGGCAACCGGGTAATACACCACATCTTTTCGATAGCCACCCAACGTTCTCTGGGACGTTTCAATCCATTTTCCCTCACACGCTACAACGCGCGCAGGTACTTGAGTGAAAAAGTATAACGAGACATACCTTTCGACTAATAACCCAGCGACAAGCAGCAAAATCCCCCAGATAACCCATCGCGAGACTCGGGGCGATGATTGTGTAATCGATGACATTGTGTTCCCTTCCGGATATGCGGAGCTCACACTAAGCCAAGCAAAACAATTCAGTTCAATGGGTTACACAGTTTTTAGTCGTTACTCCGAGTCGGTGCACTGCAAGAGTAAGAAATACACTTACAGAGAATCTGAGGAAATTTGTGCTGGTGGCGTAGAAAGTAGAGCAGCGAAAAGCGAAGTAAGGCTATTTGATTGCCCCGGAAAAAATTCCCTCAGCGGAAACGCGAGGGAATGTTGTAAATGGCAGGCCATATATCTACACCTCACCCAATCAACTTGGTGCAATATTGCAAGACAGTAAGGATCAACAAACCTGCCTCAGGCCTATCCTAATCACAGTCAGAATAATTTGAACTGATGCATTTCAAAGCCATCCATTTAGCCTCTTTTATTTGAACCGAATTCAAACGGGTATTCGCCTCGAACTCTTCATCTGGGGATTGGTTGTAGTGACGAATGTAAAACCACATGTAAGATTTTAGATCGCTCTGCTCTACTCCTTTGCCTCTTTTATACGCCCACCCGAGCTTAGATTGTGCACGCAAATTTCCACGTTCCGCAGACATGCGATAATATCTTACAGCCTTCTCTTTATTTTGAGGGGTGCCATATCCCATATCGTACAAAACGCCAAGATTAACCTGAGAGAAGCTATCTCCTTGTTCCGCAGCTAGCTCATAGTATTTAATTGCTTTTTGATACGTTTTATAACTTCGACGTTCGCCTAGTCCCTCTGAATACATCCACCCAAGGTTAGCTTGAGCATTTTTGTAACCTTGGTCTGCTGCCATTTTGTAATACTCTATCGCCTTCTCATAATCTTGAGTTACACCCAATCCATTTCGGTAAAGCCAAGCAAGGTTGGTTTGCGCACGAGCGTACCCTTGTTCCGCAGCTAAACGATAATACTCCAAAGCCTTGGCATTACTCTGAGTAACACCTTTCCCTTCTTTATACATCCAGCCAAGGTTGGTTTGCGCACGAGCGTATCCTTGTTCCGCAGCTAAGCGATAATACTCCAAAGCTTTTGTATCACTCTGAGTGACACCTTTCCCATCTTCATACATCCAGCCAAGGTTGGTTTGCGCACGAGCGTATCCTTGTTCCGCAGCTAAGCGATAATACTCCAAAGCTTTTGTATCACTCTGAGTGACACCTTTCCCCTCTTCATACATCCAGCCAAGGTTGGTTTGCGCACGAGCGTATCCTTGTTCCGCAGCTAAGCGATAATACTCCAAAGCATTTGTATTACTCTGAGTAACACCTTTCCCCTCTTCATACATCCAGCCAAGCTGGGTTTGAGCAAATACATAACCTTGGCCAGCGGCCAATTCATAGTACGTCACCGCTTTCTCGTAGCTTTGCTCAACACCAGAACCAGATTTATACAAATTAGCCAAGCTATATTGCGCTCTAGCAAAGTTTTGTTTCGCTGACAGACGGTAGTAAGTCAAAGCCTTATCATAGCTTTGCTCAACGCCCTGTCCCTTTTCATACATCCAGCCAAGGTTGAATTGAGGTAGTGCAAAGCCCTGCAAAGCCGCTAAACGATAATATTTAGCCGCCTCGTCAAAATTTTTTTTTACCCCATAGCCATTCTGGTACATCCAACCAAGGTTATTTTGAGCAGGCGCATAACCTTGATCTGCTGACATTTTGTAATATTTCACTGCCTCACTGGCACTTTGTTTTACACCTTGCCCTTCGTCGTATGACCATCCAAGTAGATATTGGCTTTCAGCATCTCCTTTATTTGAAGCCGATCTTAGCTGAGCAATGGTTTTTTCAGTATTTGGTGCATTCCATGACCTCTCAAATACCTCTAAAAGTGGGGAGTCTGTATAGTGGCTCTCTCTTGAGGTACAGCCAGCTACCAAAAGGAATATCATCCAAAAGTGTACTTTCTTCATACACCACCCTTGAGTTGTAATTTAGGCTTAATGAAGTAAACAGAATCCATTTTAGAAAGTACATACCTTTGATACCAAAGGTCCGTTCAATATTCGGGACTAGTTATAATCACTGTATGAAAGTGTCTTAAGCTTTGTCGAAAAACATTTGCCTATCGTTTCTCTTAGTTAAACACCAAAAATGGTCATTCAGACCAGTGTTTTAGTCACATCGATGCTGAAAATAAACAAAATATGAAGCCAACAAATAAGAACTATTGCTGCTTCTTTGATTCTAGTAAAGGTATGTTTTCTAAATCGTTGGATGAGATTGAGGCAATTAAGAAGGAATTTCCGGATGAGTAAATCGAATTTTTTGCGTGGCTGAACAGTGCTGGGAATGCAAAAAAGAAAAATTTTCAGAACTGTTGCCAACACCATAAAGCTTCAAAGCCAAAACATGAGATCAAAGGGTTACGAGACTTATGACACCATAAGTTTGCAAGGTTTGGCACCATAAGTTTGCAAACGCGCTATACGGAAGTCTCATGAACTGGGTTGTGAAAGAAAATTCCATCACATCTATGGATGTGGCTCATTTCCCAACGGCCTAAGTGGTTAACTACTAGACGGCTACTCGACAATAGTGACGGAACATAGAGCAGTTTTGTGCGAGAAAGGGATAGCTATACTATCCCTCCAGCCTCCTAGATGTCAGCAAAAGTACTGAGTGATGTATGAAATCAAATGACATGCGAAAAGCTTATACAAGCCATATATCACAGCTGCCAATAACGCCAGACCACTTATCAATAGGATAAAGAACGGAATCTTGTCTCGGAACAAAGTTAGATTTAGCTCGTCCACAAACCACTGACTTTGCTGCTTTTTGACACCAAACATTTTGTAGTGAGCCAAGACATCACTAAAGAGTATCTGTTGTCCAATGTTACCGCCATCAGAATAGTAGGCATCCTTCAACTCTAAGAACTTTTGGTTGACCTCCCGTAGAACGTCCTGATCGTCAGTCTCTGCTTTACGGTACAGTGAAAGGAGATTTCCGGACAGCTTTGTGAGCTGGACTCCTCGCCTCTCGTAGTCGAATTTCTTTGGCTCATACATGGTAATGAACAAGGCGGCTATCGAGAGCAGAATAAAGACCACCGACGTTAGGTTAGTAGTAACCTTGAAGGCTAATCCGACAATACCGAAAGCCAGAGACGCAAAACCAATCCAAGCGGGAAGTCTGGATACAATGTCAAACGTCGCGAAATGACGATTCGCGCCGTATGTAACGTTGTAAGCCAGTTCGGCGATATCTTTTTTGAGTATTACTCTGTCCATTGGCAGCCTCAGTTGGAGATCGGAACAGTAATTTCCGATCGCGCCACAACGACACCATCTTTGATGGCGTAGCATTCAACGGAGTGCTCTCCATTGAAAGTGGTTGATTCACTACGATTTCCGTAACCTGCATCATCTAAGATTTGACCTCGGATGCAATCTCTACGCTCAGCTTCAGGCCCTCTATTAAGCACCTTCCATTTAAGTGAATATGGCTGAGGCACTTCAATTTCACTGACGCTAAAAGACAGAGACTTTTGAGCTCTCAAAGGAATGAATAGACGTAACATCTCAGAGAGTGAGTATTCACGATAACCGTTTTGGGAAACGTCGCAGTCAATGGCCATATGATACCGGATGTCCACGGGATACTTGTCAGCAATAAACTCTTCTGTATTGAGCCAGGTCTGGCGATTTTCCGCGATTGCCGCAAGGTTCTTTGCACTTTGAGGGTAACCACGACCGAATACTTTTCGCCATCTTTCGTTGTTGTTGTCATCATCGATGGCTTCAACACAGAGAGCAAAAGCTTTTTTGGCAGCCCGCTGAAAGTTTTTCTTCACTTTTACATGCTGATTACTGCCCAGAGCGTTCCATCGATCTTGTTTCGGTAAGTTGCTTAGATATTCAAAGAAATCGCGGCACATCTCGTCATAATAAAGAGGCCCTCTATTGTCATAGTCGGTGGTACTTTTTAGGAAATTATGGGCAAGGGTATCTATCAGAAGGCCCCCCATTGCTACACCATGCTTATTCTTCCAAGCACGAGCCATCTTACAAAGCGGTCTCAGATTCTTGTTTTTCGCATCGTTGACTTCTTTCATGGCTTTCATTTCATCCTTCGGCTTGGTGAAACGCCATGAGCCGCCTTTGTGCGTATAAGGGTATTTGAAACTGCCATCTTCCTGCTCGAAAACAGGCTGCACCTCGACCATGAAGTTCTTATACTTCACTACAACGACCAAACTGCTTACCGTCACATCTGTTGTCGGGTAACGTGCCAAGATTGCATCCTTGGTGTCTTTGAGAAGTTGACTTTGCTTGTCCTTATAAGTTTCCCATTTGCTGCTCGGCATGATGTAAAGCATATCTAGGTCAGAGATACCTTTGATACCAGTGAATCGTCCATATGAGCCAACCTGAAGCGTGTTCGCTGTTGTAGAGTCCGTATTACGAAACTGCTTGTTTAACGCTTTGGTGATTTGACCATAGCGCTCACTGATACTAGCCGAGTTGTCGACTCGGATATTTACCAAAAACTGTTTGAAATCTTCTGAAACCGACACATCACACCTACATGCAAGTAATTCAACCACTTTCATATATGGGGTGAGGATGTATGACTTTCAATGCCTAATTCAATGAAAAGTATAAGAAAATAATCTCAATATAAGAATTTTAGGTGGGAGTTCACCAATACGCTGACTTACAGGAGTATTGCAAGATATTGAAGTAAGCCAGTATTCGGTTCTCACTAATACGAATCTGCTTGGAACAAGTAGAAGCACAGTTTCTTACCGTAAGTGGTCAACTAAAAACATGCATTCCCATAGGATCACCACAAAGCACAAACCATCTTTAACCTTATGTTTTTTATTGGCATAACTCGCAAATCCCCCTTTAAGAGCGTAGTAAACTCATCACTCAATATGAATGGAGATGACTATGCCAGGCGCTTTTGCTCATATCACCGCAGTTAACGTGGCTTCTGCGAACAACGCTTTGATGACTCTAAATATGCCCCGAGAAGCCAAAAAGGCTTTGGCTCAAAACAAAAGGTATTTGGAACTCGGTTGCGTCAGCCCTGATTACCCTTATCTGGATCTCATGGATTCAGCACAAAACAAATGGGCTGACGAAATGCATTACAACAATGTGGGCAAGTTAATAAGCACCCTCGTTCAGCAAGTGAAATCAGTAAATAGCGAACACCAAGAAAAAGCCTTTGCGTGGCTATGTGGCTTCGTCGCGCACGTTGCCGCTGACATTACCATTCATCCCGTGGTTGAAATGAAAGTTGGCCCTTACGCTGAAAACACTAAAGCCCATCGTGTTTGTGAAATGAATCAGGATACCTATATCTGGTCTTCTCGATTGAACCTTGGCGATATTGGCATGGCTGACCGTGTAAAAGAAAACATAGGCAGCTGTGTAGATGTTAATGACGACAGTTCGATTTATCCGATTATCAACGACATCTGGCACACTGCGCTCAATGCTGTCTACTCAGACTATGCCAGTGAATGTCAGCCTAACATCAACGCTTGGCACAAGGGTTTCCAAACAGTTGTAGACAACGCGGAGGAGTCACATCGTTTGTTTCCGTGGGCTAGACATGTTGCGTCAAAACAAGGCTTAACCTATCCCCTTCACGATGAAGTCGATACAACATTTATCGAAAGCCTCGAAACGCCAGATGGGACAAAACACTATGACGAAGTCTTTGATAAGGCGATTGAGACTATCCAGCTGTTTTGGGAGCAAACCGCAGCAGCTGTGTTTGAAAGTGCAGAAACTGACTTCTTCAAAAATTGGAATTTAGATACAGGCCGCTGTGAAAACGGACAGCTAACAGCTTGGGGGAACCAATGAGATTAATTACCACTCTTGCATTGCTTATGGCTTTAACGTCTTGCTCAACACAGGCCAAATACTCAGATGAAGTCATGTATGACATGGCTTCAATTCTGAAAGATGTATCCCAAGCTGTTGACGGTGAACTTAAGTGGGGGAATACCGAAGGACTCAGCCAAGAAGAGATTATATCAAGTGCCACCTCAACCAATCCCAATCAGCTACCTGAGCTTGAAGTGCTAGCCAAAGAAGGAAAAGTGGCTAATTATCGATTACTACAGGAATTCCAAGGGGACAATGCGGTCATGCTGATATGTGATGGTAACGTGGCACTTATGGAAGACGCTGGCTGCAACGCTGAATTTGACAAGATCTACTGGAAATCACCAAGTTCAAATACTTGTAGCATCAATCTTGATACGGCTGCGATTTGCTCCAACTAGCAGTATGAAGTGGTAAAGCCGCACGACTGGCCAACTTCAATCGAACTACCGGCAAGGCATTTTAGTTCTCTATTAGAAATCTTTTAACACGTATGGAAAGAAGGAGTTCAAATGGGTATTAAACCAGGGCCTAAGCGCAAAAACGAAGACGGTACACCAGACAAGAGGCAGCGTGTTCGTCCGGAGAACCAAAAGAAGCATCCAAAGTTAAAGCCACACGATCACGAAAAAGGTGATTGATACTAAGCGGTATGAAGCAGCTCTTTCGAGCAGCTTCATACCTAGCTAATTTCCCGCAAGCATAGAACAGGCGTATATCCAATACGGGTGGAAACCCCACAAGCAAACCCTCGGCACCCGCTATCTGCATGCTGGCTGCTGCCCTCCGGCTCTGACCAACTACACACAGTCACGCTGCGAGGAAACCTATGGGGTTTCCAGTGTTTCAAACAAGCCAAAAATTTCTGGGATGTTGCTTTTTCATCTCTGCCTTGCGGCAGGTTTAGGTTCCTAGTGTGGGTTGCTAACTTCCAGACCTTATCTCAACTGCCTATGCGGCAGGACACTTCATACAGCGAGATATAATTCCGCTTTGTGATTTCTCAGCTACCTATGCGGCAGGACACCGTTGTCAAACGGATGGTTTTCTATGTAAATCATTCGATTAACTCACTTTCGCCAACAAAACCCTTTTTTATATCAACTTTGTAAGCTTCTGATTTCTAATGCTGCAAAATCCCCACCCCAAAAAGGGTTAAACTGGAATACGAATATCTGGCACTGTTCCACGATACGTTTGATTGGTTGCCAATCCATAGCCATTAAACTCCGCATCAGAAACTTCAGCGACATTTTCCTTTTGAACATGTAACACAAATCGTTGTTGGGTACTCTGGCTATCCATCAGTATTCGATGAAACATTCCAATCGGCTGATTACTTCCTATCCTTTCAGGGTCAAACTCTTCACCACGCTCAGCTGCTCGCCGCTTGGCTCTCTCAAGCCGTCTTCTTTTCTCGCCCGTAAACAGCTTGGCAATACCCTGATTTCGGTAAAATCGAACCTCTGCTGTATCTGCTGGAACTGGCTCTATATTAGTGACCGCAAACAGCCCTTGAGCAAGCATCATTGTGAAATACTGAGTTTGATGAAGCTGACTCAACCGCTGCAGGTTGGAAGAGCAAAACATGATTTGATTGCCGAGGCTTTGCTCTGTCCAACGCGGGAATCCCACCCCGATACCACCAATGTGGTGAAAAACTAAAAAGTCATGCAGGGTTGAGATGCATCGCCCCGCTAATATTTCTTGGCTCGCCTGTTCTGGCAAATAGGTAATCACGAAGTAATAACGCTTCACACAGACCTCGACTTCTGGAACAAACCACCTTTAACCAAAACGGCCATCAGGTAGTGGATATCAGAGGGGATCTCTTCGCTACATTTCAAGCCATCTATCAGTGCTGCTTTCTCATCGACACTCTTCAGTAGACTGTATGCGTCAATCCCACTTGAAGGGATACGGTGAGCAATAAGGTATTCTTTATCACCTCCATATTCATGTACCCGCAAACGCTTATCTGCTTCATCAGCCCACCAATCATCTATAAGCTGAATTGCGGCTCCTATTTTCTCAGCATTCAGGCTTGGCCAAATCTGACCATCGCCACTTCTTACCTTTGCGTATTCACGGCCAAGGTTGGAACCGTCTTTAGAGTCGCTGAACAATTGGCTCGGGAAGATTTCTTGCATGAATGAGGCTGAAATGTTCGCTTTAATATCGGCAAACCAAAATGGCTCTTCACCAGACAGGGCCGACGCCAGTTCTCCGGTCAAACCGTTCAATACCTTTTGGGAGTCATCCTGCCAAGGCTCATGCCAATCAAGATGAAGAGCATTCTCGATTCGGTATTCGTTACCCGCAGAGGTGGCTACAGTTATCGCGAGACCCATGCTTCGTTGATTTCGCCAAAGCCATTGACCTAGCAGCAGGTTTTTACAATACCTCCGCGCTAGCTCGTCATACCCGCCCGCTCTTTGATAAGCAGCAGCCAAACTACAAAGGGCTTCACCCACACTTTGACTGTTACAAACGAAAGGGCTCAAAGAGTTTGCTTCAACGCGCAAAGAGAAACGGCAAACGATTTTGTCTACCGTCGGGGGGACGTAACACGATTCTCTGCGAACGGGATTCCCGAAGGCTAAATCTTGAGGTTGCAGATTTTTGGGTGAACCGCTGGGTTGATACGCTTCAGAATAACTGCATTTCTGACCGACAATCGCATCCTGGTCAATCGGCAAAGGCTTCATCGTGCCATCTGCTTCTTCGTAGAAAAACACGCCCTTACTTGGCCTAAGAGACCCTTGATAAGAAAGCTGAGTGCAAAGCTCCATCACCACCCCCTATGCTCTTCGCATTAGGATAGAACCGCCAACGACATCCATTTTCCAAAAACAGGTCGCATTGAAATATTTCTCACCTTTAAGGCGGATATCTATGGGGGATTTACAATCGCAAAGCCCTATCAATGGCTCTGCGTAGGCGTGGACAGGAGAAACACTGTTTGGTCTTTCGGTGGGTTCTTCCAGCAACTGATATCCCACCATCACTGGCTTTAAGTCCATGTTCAGTTCAGTGAGTTCGCAAAGGTTTTCGAAAGACTTTGGCGCAGTTTTAGCAGGTACTATCCATCTACCTGTCGCGGGTAACTGTGAAACATGCTCATGTAGGGATCGAGTTGTTCGCAGTGAACACCAGTCTTTTGACTCGTACAGCGATGGCGGATGAATAACACCGCCTGCAAAGCGCGACGGCAGAGCCGCTTTTATCAAATCAATCAGTTCATCTCGGGTTTGAAGAAACGACTCTGTCGAATGTACACGAATAGCCAAGTCCATGACCAAATCGCAATGTATGGACTCAACGATACCTGGTCGTTTCAAATGATCACTTCGCTTTCTCTCTAATGTGGGGCTTGGCAGTTTCAAGCCAGATACGGACGAAGATTCCCGAACATGCCATGCCACACTCTCGAACGTGAACTCACAGCCCAACAGAGTTTTCAGCTTTCTATCAAAAGCATGAATAAAACCCCATAGAGCCGTTAAGGATGGAATACCGACTAAATAGGGGTTCGCTAAAGAAAGCGCATCAAACACTCGAAGGTTCTCTAAATGGATAACCTCGAACTGGGTATCTCGTTGGCCGCACTGATCATTGCCAAGCGTGTCCAGTATCCATCGCAGTTGATTCCTTACCGGTTCTAACAATTTGGGGTGGTAAGCATATTCAGTTTTCCGATAACCAGCGTCTTGCAATGTTGTATGAAAACGCTGATTAACAAGCTTTAAGAGCGTTGAATTATCTGACAAGGGTTCAGTGAGAAGCGAACGCTCAGTCTCTCTAATAGCAGCTAGAGTATCAGCTCCGTCTCGAAGACTATCCCTCCATTCCATTATCGGCAGCAACCACTCTGCTAAAGCTCTCCTTAGCTGACGAACCAGTGAGATGCGACGTCTACGCCGTCGGCGAAGCAAAGGCTCTTCGTCAAGATGGATGAGGCTGTCCAATAGACCGATGAAGCGTTTGTTTAGCACTGCCCCTTGGTTGAAAACGGATTTATTAGATTCAACTTGGCGGATCCTGCTTTTGTTCAGGCTTACTTTGTTTCGCCAGGCTATGTTCAACGGATAGTTCAGAACAGATACGCTTCCGCCTTTCGATGACGCCAAGTCGCCGACACTGGCTGGATGGCTGTGGCCTATCGTTCGGAAGCGCCCAAGCCTTTGCGTATGAAGCTGCTGGATTTTGGCCTGAACTGCACTGGAAACAACGGGGGTTATAGCCAAATAGTCGTTCAGCCAAGGAAAACGGACTTGCTTGGAGTAATCGCTCACAGCCGAAGGGAAATGATCAGTATTCCTGGCTTGTTCTAGCTTTAGCCGCCATTCACCAAACTTAGTTTTAGTCAGGCCAAGCTCACGAAAAGCTCTGCACCAAGCATCACTGTTTTTAATAACGCATTCAGCCAAACACGTCGAACTTTCCTCCCAGATAAATCCTGAACAAAACAGCTTAGCCTTGTTCACCTGAGAGGAATTATGAGACCACCCTAGTCTGCACTCGCAGTTTGCTGAACCCAACGCCCCCGTAATCAAGAGTAAATCACCACACAGAATCCTTTGCGCCTGCACCCGTGTATCTGGGTATTTTAGATTGTGCGTATGCAGCCACCATACTTCTTCAAGACAAGAATCTATGTGGGCTTCATCTTTCAAAACTGCTCTTGCTGATTTTCGCGAGGTTAGCGATTCAACTTCATCCCGTTTCAACGTTAGGTTAAGCAGTACAATTAGCGTTTGAGTCTCTTCACCAGTTACATCAACCAATTCAGAGTAAGCGGCAAACGCTTTGCGAAGCGCAATGTCGGGTTCTTCATGTTCCAGTAGATCTCTCAGCGTTTTCATCATCACCACGCAGGAAGATAAATATCGCTAGAAACGTCGGTCTGCATTCGAGCTATTCCCAACTCAATGACATTGCGAAGTCGAAATGCAGGCTTGTGAGGTGGAATAGTCGTTTGCTGATGAGGTCGGTAAGTCAGTTTTAAAAAACCTTCTTGATAGAGCCTTTCAACCTGCTCATAGCTCGTTGAAAGCATCGACGCCGTTTCAGACAGAGTTAGTAGAACATCTCCAACATTCGCCATTTTTGATTTTGGGTGGCGAAGAATCAGATGAGACAAATAAGCCAGCAACTCACGCAATACGAAGTTCTGAGACAAATCTTTTGAAGGCAACCTGGACGAGTGAAGCAACACATCACCAAAGATCTTTCTAAACGGCGTGTGGTTGTATTCTATGTAACGTGACGCTTCCCAAGTCGCCAGCCTTCTATTCATCGCTGTATGAAAAGATTCAGGCCATTTCTTGAAGAACCCGATAGCACCGCTCAGGCCTTCTACATTGATTCCGTCACCCTCAAGGTTTCCTACAAACTCCAAGTGATACCACAGAAGCGCACCAAATCGCGTTGATTGATTGCACTTCCCGAGTGCTGTTGTATCAAAATCAACCGTATCGCCAACGGTTAAGCAACTTAGCAGAATTCGTATAGGGTCAGCCTTTTGAGTCGGCGCATTCTTTAGGTCAAAACCGCACTCGCATTCTGTAATGTTTTCACTCGTTAAGTAGTCGAACACAGCCCCACAACTAGGGCATGTATCCATCAAATCCAAATGGTGCTTATGGCAAGCTATATAAGGGAAGAAATGCCAAACCTGGGGAATATGTTCTGATTCTTTTAAGCACTCAGGACATATAGGCACGCCAGCCTTCCGAACGAAACACAAAGGGATATGTGTTCCTTGCCTATACACTGCGGAATGAGAGAAGCAAAAGCGAGTCGAGGAACCCAACAAGGCAAACTGCAACAGGGGTAGTTCTGTATCGGCAAGTCGATCGAGTAAGCGCAGAGCACGAACCCGAAACCCGCTACTCTGAGCTGCATGGTATACGTTCACCATCTTCAACTGGAGTGGAAAAGCCCCGAAAGCCTCTTGGTCATGCTCATAGAGCCAGTCTTTAACAGCTCTACTAAGCAATTGATAAGACTCAAAGTAGTTAGCCTGACTTAGACGAAGGAGGTAGCTTTCAAGGGATTCATCTGATTGATGCTCCACTCTTAGGGAGAATTGAGACATTCTTGGCGCACACTAAGGAATACTTAGTAAAGGATGATGCTTTTCATGAGATGCAGTGATATCACAATTGAGATCATCTGGATATCACTGTTTAGACGATGCCAAACAAAAGGACATATACTCGTAGCTGTATTGTGCCTAACACTAGTCTAGATATATCGAAGCGAGAGAGCTTGCAACAGTTCGGCAGTAAAGCCAAATGTACTCAGCGGGGAATTAGATCAGGGGTTGCGACAGCAGTCGAGAGTGTATAAACAAATTCTGAAAGGGAACCGGCTAGCGTCGCACACTAGCCGTTTATTTATCACTCAGCATCTACCGTACTATGGGCTTGTTTGTAGTCGTGCGAATCAGACCGAGATACTGTATTTGACACCTCTCCACTATAGTATATGGATGTTAGTGTCCACTGACCTCGACATCGAGCATTGTTCTTTGCAGTTTTGAAAGAGTTTTTTTCACGCTCAGAAAAATAGTCATTGCTATCCAATCTCTTAACAATGCTAGATGTTTTACTAACGACAATAGTAACTTTATCTTGTTTATCAAGCATCGCTAATCCCCTTAAACTGGTGGAATGAAGTTTGGTGTCCTAGCATAGAGTTTCTTATAGTGTAGCAAAAATGGTGCAAAATTGTATCTATGTCGCCAGCTATATCATAAGCTCGTTCATCAGCAACCACATAGTTACGCCTTTCCAACCACGGACAATCCGTGTAATGCACGTCCATTGATATGCACAACAACGCCAATAGTTCACTACCGACAATGCTTTCTAAATCGTCATCAATAGAAAGTAAATCTATTGTAGTTATCGGGAAACATATGCGAGTTTTACCATTGTTAAAATCGTAGCTCCAGACAACACTACCTTGTACCCATGAGGCAACGCAATCTTTATCAACTTCCGAAAACTCAAATTCGTGGTCATTTGGAGCAATGTTCGAGTTTGACTCTTTAGCGAAGGAAATCAACCTATTCTCTGATGCACTTGGGCATGTATAAAGCCAAGCCTTCACATCCTTTCCAAGACTTGGCAAAGAGTCAATTAGCAAATTTAAGATAAAGTTAAAGTTATTACCATATAACAACGTAGCTACATCGCTAGCAGACGAAACTTTGTTTCCGAGTCGAGTCAAACGATGATTCTGGAAAAATGCTTTCGCGCTTGCATAACCAGAGTAGTACATTCGATCTATATCACTCTTTGAAAGGTCAAAGTCAAGGGTTCCGATATCTGAAGGGACAATAACAGGTACAGCAATACCGCCGACAATTTGGGAAAGTATATTAGTCGTAGCATCCAAAGCAGAGTTTAGTAAACCCTTTAAGTGAGAACCGAAACTTCGATCGCATTCACTTCGAACATTTTCAGAAATTAAGTCAAATGCATAAATTGGTATTTTCTTATGAATTTCTCTGTGAAATAAATAGGTAGGCAAATTACATGAGAGCCCACCATCCACAAGGCATGTATTTTTGTTATTTGTCGGTTCAAAAACTATCGGATAAGCAGCAGAGGCTGCAATAGCTTCAAAAACACAATCCCCTGCGGTTTCTGTACTAGAAAATTCTTTCGCCTCTCCAGATATCACATCGGTTGCAACAACGCGAAAATCCACCCCTGTTAATTCATGGAATTTTTCAAAGGATATAGTAAGCTCATCCTCAGCCTCGTTAACAGACAACTCTTTTGGGTATTTTTCATAAGCATACACAGCGAGAAGAGAAATAATATTTCTCTTTCTAAAAGCACCATTATTCTTAATTATTCTAGAGATGAAACTCCTATTGCGTCGCAGTGCATTAATAACCTTTAATATAAGAATTAGTTTTGATTCTGATTTTAATGAAGCTATAGTTTCTTTGATTCTATTGGCTTCTCCATCAATAGGACTATCAAGCAGCTTAATAAAGTCCAGATTTGACATTCGCTCTTTGATTTCGTCACTGTTAAACCCCAACGCTGCCAAAAAAGCGACAATTGCCCCGGCTGAAGCTCCGCCATAACCCACAAACTTAATTCTACTTTCTTCAGCTGCTTTCAATGCTCCTGCAAATGCAGCACCTTTAACCCCTCCACCTTCAAAAACTGCATAAGACTCAATCAAAACTAAAACTCCAATAGAACGTTGTGTATATAAAAAATAGGAATATTGTAAATAACTTTTAAGCTTCGCCGCTGCTCAATAAGCTCTCACATTAAAAGTTTTCGATCCAAATCGTATTAAATTAAGTTCTTAATTTCAGAGAGAAAACATTCCTTTTTATTTAAACTTAACTTAGAAAACTCCAGAATTACTGAAGCCAACAACTCGTCATCACAGTAAAAATATGCCACTGGCACACCAAGCTCATCAGCAAGTCTCTTGGCTGTTTGGTAATCTGGTGCGTGCTTACCTTTTTCATACTGATTGAGGCGCGCACTGGCTGTGTTTGAGTCCATACCGAGATTTATGCCTAACTGTTGTTGAGTCATACCTGCGGCCTTACGCGCAGCACGCAGTCTAGTTGGGAAAGGTGATTCCATAAATCTTCAGCTACTTAGGATAAGTAACTAAGATTTTCTTAGTATCACGCACACAAATGTACTAAGGAATACTTAGCTTTTAAAGTCTTCCGCTAACCCTTTTTCTTCAAAAGCTCTTTTAGTGGGATGTTTTCGCTGAACACGCGATTGGTTAGTGCTTCATCATTACTCATGGCTCTGGGGTTGTAGCCTGAGTAGTGTTCTATTTCAGACAGCTTCATCTCATTGAGTGGGAGTTCAAAAGGGTTCCGCACTTGAGGATTCAACTTGGTGAACGAATGGTGGAGCCTTTGCACATCAAACTCTCGCTCGTCTTCCAGCACGGCATCTTTCACAGCATCATTAATCAAATGCCTCAGAGCTCTCAGCTCGCCTCTGCTTGCTGCAAAGAGGCTAATTGATGTTTTCTTAGCTTCAAGTTTTGGCGGCCTATCAAAAGGCATTTTTTTAGCCAAGCCTTTTAAGAATTGAACAAAGTGGACGGGGTCTTTCGAGAGTTTGAAGTATGGGATAGAGCGGCGGGTGACCAATCTTGAGGACCATTGGGGTTCTTCTGCAATCATCTCAGCCCAGGGCATACCGACAAGAACAATAGGAACGCCAGCTTCTTCCGATATGTACTTCAAACGATTTGCAATAGCCTGTCTTTTCTCCGCAGATTTGAACTCAATAAGCTCCTGAAACTCATTGATGATAATGAGCTCAACCTGCTTTTTTCGAAGTAGGTCAACGAGCGAATGTGTGAGACTAGAGTCTGTCGTAATTCTCGACCTACCTCGGGTCGTTGTACCGAATTGGCCGAGGTCTTTTAAGAGCTGTAGAACCGTTTCTTCAAGGGTTAGCTTACTTGGAATCCGGCTGACAAGAATAGGCGAGAAATCAAACCTGTCTTTTGGTTCTGACTGCTCTCGACTTTGATAGTACCGAATAAGGTGCGACTTCCCGCAACCTGTGTCCCCCGTCAGTAACATGCATTGTTGGTCACCGCCGAGCAATCGGTTCTGCCTAAGTCTGTCAAAATCACCCATAATTTCAGTCAATAGCGGGTATTCGACAAAGCAGTTCAAAAACGCTTTGAGCTTGACACTTTGCTCTTCCGTCATTGCTTTCACTAGTAGCCATCCAAGTTACTGATCATATCGTCCCAATCATCGAGTAGGTCTTTATCTCCTTCATCCCTAGCACCTTTCTCTGCGGCCTGTGAAGGTAAAGCAACGGTTGAATTTCCCCCCTGCTCTACACCAGAAAATTCTGCCAACTTCCTCTGCCCGCTTTTCCGTTTCTTCTTACTCGCTAATAATCCAAACTCTTCCTGATCTTGCAGCACACGTTGGTGGATGGCCTGCCGAGCCTTCGCCAAGCTCAACACGTCAATGTTCCCTTCAATAAACTTATGATGTGCATTTGAAAGCACCTGGTGATGATGCCATGACAGGTTCTTTGTATATCCAATAGGGTCTTCGCAAGGGACTTCTAAGTAGCCTTCTAATTCTTCTAGATAAACGAATATTCTGGAGATGTCATCGGGGTCAATTTTTACCAACTTCTTACGGCTACTTTCAGTTTGGGGATAGCGTTTTCGATACTCAGAAAGCTCAGGGCAGTCATACCTCAAATGCTTAATTTTAAAACCAAGCCTGGTCAATGTCGGTTGCCACTTCACCCCCATTACCACGGTGAGTTTGTCGATATCTTCCTGTGACATGACCAACGGCGGATAATCTTCATATCCTTGCTGCCAAAGCTTTGCAGGTATGCGAGTTTTTCTGGAATCAGCGTCTTGATGGTACACATCCACTATCCAGCGATGAAATAGCTCGATGAAAGTAGAGAATCGAATAACAGCATCTTTTTCAGGGCTGTACTCCTCTTTTTCCAACACGTTCGAGAAGGTTTTACCTGGGAATGGATCCAGAAACTTCTTATTAATGGTGCCGAACAGTCGCTCAATGAATGGTTTGAGCCATGGCTTTCTAACAGGATTAAACTGAATGTTAATCCCTGACTCCAAGCATGCTTGTTCTAAGCTCTCGCTCCAAAACTCTGCCCCATTATCCACGACTAACGTCTCGATTTTTCCGCTGCACGGCCAGTCATTTTGGAAATCACTTGCAATGGTATCAAGGTAGTCCTTTGGCTTTGTGGCGTGAATAATAGCTTTACTCACTGAGTCATAACTTGGTGCCCTATAGCCAAGATGAAAGCCAACAATGCAAGAGCTGAACACGTCAACGAGCAAGGTTAAATAAGGGCGACCGAGAGGAACAAGAAGTTCATCATCAATCAAAATGAGATCGAGTGGCGTGTGGTCGATTTCGACCTTCTCTAAAATACGTGTTGGCGGCTTGTGCGCACTGAAATGCCCATACCACTGATCTGCCATGAATTTGCCATGCCGAGCAACAGCGACTTGATAGGGAGGAAGCTGCTTAATGCGTTTTTTGAACCCCGAATAAGAAAGTGGCTCTATTTGACCTTCAACAACCCTTTCATTGCTTAGTAAAACCTGATCTTTGTAGTACTCATAAGCTGTTGTCATCGAGGGTCTTCGGGCATTTAAGAATCGCTCCAGCGCGTCATGAAAAATTGCACCATCACCGGTATTTTTTAATTCGTAATTACCTTTGCGATGATGCTTTGGAACCAACGCTGTGATCTTTCCGCCCGACAATTCATAGCTTTTTCGCCAATTGCACACCACTCGGCTTTTTGGTGGGTCTGATTGCCCTGTTTCTTCAAAATGCTGCTGGATGAGCGGGTTAAGGTTTTTAGGTGTCCAGCCACCATTGAGGTTTTTGTCGATAAAGGCGAGTAGTCGAAAGCGTTTGATCGCTTCTTCTTTCAGGTGTGCAGGATAGCTATCAAGATCTCTTTCTATCAGCTTTTGTGGTTCTTTAGGTGGGGAACTATTTGGTTTACTTTCCGAACTCGATGACGGGGAAAATTCATTGTTGAACAGTGGGAAGCTATTGTCGCCATCGCCAGAGTTCATGCTCCAACCCACACCACACTGTGCATGCCAAATTTCTCTTTATTCAATTCTGCCTGTAATTGCCCACGTGAAATTAACGCTAGGGCGTTAGCTTTTAACTCTCCGCTAGAGACATGAATCCGTTGTGATAAGTCATTGATGGAAACTAACCCACTTGCTCTCACCACTTTGAGCAACTGCATCTGGATAGCATTTACCCCAACGATACCTGTATAGCGGTGCAATAGCTTCAGATTGTATAGGACGGGATTAACTCTGATTTGGTTATCGGTTACCAATGTAAGAGGACACCCCAAAGATTTTGCCACTTCCATTTTGCCGACAAACTTCCGACGAAACTCATCCCCGTCAATTTTGCTGGCAGGCTTTATCTCCAGAAATGCCTCACGTCCGTCTTCATAGCTAACCCGAAAATCTGGCGTATAAGGCAGCTTTTTACCTTCAAATTGATAGTAAAAGCCTTCTGGCTGAGCCTCGAAATACACAATTTCTTTGCAATATTCGAGGTGAAAGCAAGTATCGAACTCTAATGAGGATTCAACGGTAAGAACAGTATTGTTCTTTAAGCTGGAGAATTTAAAGAGGTTTTTTACGCGAGAGTGCTTTAGATTGCGACGATACATGGGCGTTTACCGCATGTTGTTTTGTTACAAATAAATGTAGTTGTGCAATCTTATGGTGTCAATTTGCAAGCTTGTGGTGCTAATTTGCAGACTTATGGTGTCAGAAACAAGAACGCTAGATGGGTGGAAGCCCCCTCAGCCACATCCCGGCACACACGTCCCAAGCGCGGGCTGCTTCCTTCCGGACCTGACCCAGTACACAAGTTAGTGTTGCGGGAGGACCAAGGGGGCCTCCATAGATTTGATACACCAAAAATCTCTTGAGAAAGAAACCGTTGGTTCGAGCGCATTATGTGGGATGGCTACGCCCAATGCAAGGGGTTATCTGGCTTTCAGCAACCAAGTGGTGAGAATTTACCCGCCCTACTCTTCTTCGTTTTCTGTGTGGAGAAGGTAATCGCCGAGCCAAGCAATGGTCAGAGACAACAACCAGGCGACAAACACCGGGTTTGGCACTGAGAATTGCGGGAAGACGACAATGGTGGCAAAGGCTATGGCTGGCAGAATCACGCAGAGTTTATCGCCGCGCTGTTCACCACCGATGCGTTGGAGTTCCTGAAGTGCCAGCACCAGCATACTGCCGCAGAAGGCGAACATGGCACCTTGGGTTTGTCCGCCTGCCAATAGCGCGACAATCAGCGCCACAGGCCACCAGCTGATTTTCTTCACTGGCTTCCAGAAGTAAGTCGCGACCCAAACCATGATGACGCAGAATATCTGCATTAAGGTGTAGCTGATGGCACCACCGAGCTTCTCGTCCCCTTGCAGCGCGAGCACTCCGCATTCCATAGCGATAACAACTGAGATAACCAGCAAGGAGACCTGCCAGTTACGACGCTCCCCGGTGATGAGCACCAGTGCGGGAAGTATCATCCAAAGGCTGAGTGAAATCGCAACAGGTTGGTAAGGCATCATGGCGCCGAAGCCAATCAAGCCAAGTGCAAGAATCCATACAGCGATACCGCCGGAACCAGCAAAAAAGAGAGCGGGAATCGCGAAAGCAAGCAGAGGGATATCGCCTTCAGCAAAGGCAGAAGAAAGTGCAGCACCCATGACCATGACTGCTGCTGTCACCATTAGTGTCGTCGCATACCACATTTAGCACCTCCTGCGCTTCATGCCGACAGTGATACCTCATTCCTGCGATAATCTTTTTGTTGTCAGGTGAGGTATGATGTTTCTAATTATAATTTCTCCGTCAGTTTCAATATGCCCAATTTTGATGACCAAATCTATGCAGTACTTATCCAAATACCCCCAGGAAAAGTAACAACTTACGGTGATGTCGCAAAATTAGCAGGGTTTCCCCGTCACGCACGCCATGTCGGCAAGCTTCTTGGCTCACTGCCGAAGGATTCCAAGCTGCCTTGGTTTCGTGTGATCAATTCCAGTGGGATGATTTCGCTCAAGGGAGAAAGCTTTGTCAGACAGCGTGAGAAGCTGTTGGATGACGGGGTCGAAGTTAAAGAAAACGGCGCAGTGTCATTGCGCCGTTTTAGATGGGATGGAGAGCCTGCCTAGCGTTATCGAATGGCGCTGACCACCTGAATTTCCACGTTCTGTGTCTTGGCAGGGTCATTAATCACATGGGTAGCCGTGTCGCTGATAAACATTAACTGGCCATCGACTTCAATGCGTGCACTCACGTTGTAGGTGTGACCCGGTTTAATCTCTGAAGGCGAGTAAGTCAGCGAAAATGGCAGTGGAACCTGACGCCCTTCTGTCATGTAGGACTGGCTGCTGATCACGTCCATTGGCGCATCAGCTAATGACACATCCGCCAGAGTGACCGTCAGTTTTGCGTTATCCGGCAGGGCAATACGCTGCAAGTAGTAAACTTCACCTGTCACTGTTGCCATGTCTTGGTCCTTAATAATGTCAGTACATGCGGTGAATGCGAGTGCCATCAACGCAGCAAAAAATCCAAAAAAGGCCTTCTTCATGGTAAAACTCCAAGTGACGCAAGCGTCTAAAATACTGATAAAACCAACAACAAGTTTATCACCGTTGCATATTCAACCATTGAGAAAATGTGGATTTGAGATCACACCTTTCAACATCCACTGGTTGTCGCGTAAGGCAGAGTAATGTATGCCACCTCGCAAGGTTAGAGAGCATACATGCTGATTAAGTTCGAAATAAACGACATGATGAGAGCGATCTGTCATTTTTCTGTCAAAACAAACAACAATATGATGTCAGACTGGCTTAAAGAGGAATTATGAGTACGAAATTGGAAGAACTGCTGGCTTTGCTTAAGCTCGAGCAGATAGAAGAAGGGCTTTATCGTGGACAGAGCGAGAACCTTGGCCTGCCTCAGGTTTATGGTGGTCAGGTGATTGGTCAGGCACTTTCTGCCGCCAAAGGCACTGTCGAGAGCGACCGTTTTGTGCATTCATTCCACAGCTATTTCCTACGCCCCGGCGACCCAGAAAAACCTATCGTTTATGACGTAGAAAATTTACGCGATGGTCAAAGCTTCAGTACCCGCCGCGTGAAAGCCGTGCAGTACGGAAAACCGATTTTCTACCTGACCGCTTCTTATCATAAGAATGAACCAGGGCTTGAGCACCAGTTCACCATGCCGCAAGTACCGGGACCGGAAGGCTTGATGTCAGAAAAACAACTGGTCGACTCTATCGCTCAGCACTTACCGAAAAAGGTGATTGAAACCTTTGGTGGCGACCGCCCGATTGAAGTTCGCCCCGCTGTGGTGGTGAACCCACTAGCCCCTGAAAAACTCGAAGCCAAGCAATACCTGTGGATCCGCACCAATGGCAAGATGGTCGACGACCCGCGCGTTCATCAATATCTGCTGGCCTACGCGTCGGACTGGGGTTTCTTGGTGACCGCACTGCAACCTCATGGCGTGACCCTGATGACACCGGGGCTGAAAGTCGCCACCATCGACCATGCGATGTGGTTCCACCGTGAATTCCGTATGGATGAATGGCTGCTGTTT
The DNA here is from genome assembly GCF_000333895.2 of Grimontia indica. Lineage (GTDB taxonomy): Bacteria > Pseudomonadota > Gammaproteobacteria > Enterobacterales > Vibrionaceae > Enterovibrio > Enterovibrio indicus. The sequence goes on from NZ_ANFM02000036.1 coordinate 63,351, forward strand.
GCGATTGATAGCCCATCAGCCAGCGGTTCACGCGGTTTGGTGCGTGGCGAGATTTACAACCAGAAAGGCGAACTGGTTGCTTCTGCAATTCAGGAAGGTTTGATGCGGAAGAATCCCAGAGCTTAATCGGGGCTTAAAACGAACAAAGGCCAGCGCGAAGCTGGCCTTTTCTGTTTTCACGCGATTAACTTAGAAGTCGTAACGCATGCCTGCTTGCAGTTGGTCATCTTTACCATCAAGGCCTTCGAATTTGTAGCCTGCGTAAGCGCGGAAGTTGCCGTTGAATTTGTAAACCGCTTCTGCAGCAAAGTTGTTGGCTTCTTCGGTATTGGTGTCGTCGTACTCACCAAAGTTGTATACCGCCACCAGCGCCAGTTGCTTAGTCGCTTTGTATTGCGCTGCCACTTCATAACCGGTGTAGTCCTGATTGCCTTTTGAACCAGCGGTGTAAAGTGCGCCCAGCGTAAAGCCGTTTTGCGAGTATTCAGCCGCCAGGTTGACTTGGTCATCGCTGTCAGTGCCTGCATCCTGAGACACGTAACCTGCACCAAGGCTGACTACACCAAAGCTATACAGCGCAGAGATGCCGTAGCTGTCTGCATCTTTCTCGTCGGCTGCAATGTAGTTGGCTTGAATAGACAGCGCGTCAAACTCGCCAGCGTACAGGAAGTTGTTTTCACGCTTGTCTTTGTTGCCTGAAACCAAGTCTGCCGCGTCACCACCAAAGGTCGCCATCACATCGGTAATGTCAGTCAGCTGAACCTGTGCAGAATCTTGCTTACCGTAAGAAAACTCACCCGCTGATGTGCCGAAACCTGCGAAGATGTAGCGGTTCTTCAGGCTATCGCCACCGCTGAACTCAGCTTCGTATTTACCGAAACCGTAGAGACCTTCTGAGATTTCCGTTTTGCCTTTCAGGTTAAAGCGCGCACGGGATTTATCTTCAAAAGAGCTGTTGGTGTCGCTCTCGTTGTTGTCAGACACGTTGAAGCGCGCTTCAGCACGGCCACCCACTTTCAGGGATGTGCCTTCGCTGTCGTATACCGTCGCCGCGAAAGAGGAAGTTGAAGCGAGTGCGATAAGCATTGCAGAGGTTAACGCTGCGTTTTTCATTTCTTACTACCTTATTGTATTTGGGGGGCTTTCTTGCCCAATAAAGAAAAAGCGGGGGCTAAGGTAGGGCTGAAAAATGACAGTTCGGTTTCTGTCGGGTGACGTTTATGTTCCACCGGAATGACCAAATGATGACTGTCGACTGACCTCTCAACACCTTGTAATCTCGGGACATTCATCACACTGAAAGTTACGAGGCATATCTTTCGCTTTAGGCTGTCGGAAATCTTCAAGACTCCTTTTCCACCAAGAGCCAGAATGGACAAAACATCAACAAGGAGAGGGAATAATGAAGTTTAGATACACGATTATGTACGTGGAAAACGTTGAACAAACATTGGCGTTCTACGAACAGGCTTTCGGGCTGGAACGCGCCTTTCTGCATGAAAGCGGCGATTATGGCGAGCTGAACACCGGCGACACCAAACTCTCTTTTTCATCACTAGCGCTGATGACTTCGCTCGGCAAGCACCCAAGTTCTGGAAACCCGCACTCACCCAACTTTGAAATCGCCTTTGAAACCGATGATGTGGCGGGAAACCTTTCCAATGCGCTGAAAGCAGGGGCGGAATTGATGCAGAATGTTGAAGAAATGCCCTGGGGACAAACCACCGCTTACGTACGCGATTTGAATGGGTTTTTGGTAGAGATTTGTACCGCTGTGGCAGGTTAGCCTTGGCCCTCAATAACCGGGAACGTAAAGCTGTTCGGTAAGATCTTTTCTGAGTTTTAATTCACTTGGTGTCACGCCAAACCAGCGTTTAATTTCGCGGCTGAAGTGCGCCTGATCGGCGTAGCCAAAATCAAAGGCAGTATCAATCAGTGGTGCGTCCTCGGCAATGGCACGGGCACTTTGTCTTGCCCTTGCCAATTGAACCCAGAACAAAGGCGACTTACCGCTCCGTTCGAGAAGATGCCTTTGTAAGGTTCTCTCACTGACACCAAGCGAGCGCGCAATATCAGCCACTGAACCCAACCGCTCGCCTAGGCTGAAAAGCGCTTCATCGACATTGCTACAGCGACGTGAAAAGGCAGCAATCTTATCGAAAAGATCATGGGTGTCTTTTCCAATAGCGGCCATCAATTGGCTTTCATCCACCCATGTTCCCGGCGCTAAGCGATAGCCTGTCATTTTTGCGTTTGGCGTTATATCAACAGCGATAGTGGTTTCAAACAGCGGGGAGACATGCACCTGCTGTACACCCTCGATTTCCGTCACAATCACATCACGGCAGCCGTCAGGCACCACATAGGCGGTCCCTTTTTCTGTCGGATTAGATGTCCAGATATCGATGATGCTTTCCATGCTCTCCCCGCGTGGTGTTGAACAGCCTTTAGCTTAGGCGATCCCTTCGTGTGTTTCTGTCTCACCGCAAGCAATTTGCTCCAGCTCTTCCAGATGTGCTCGGGTTTGCTGCAGCTCGTACATCTGCCAGTAGCGGCCTTTGTTCGCCAAAAGCTGCTGATGGTTACCCTGCTCTTCCACGTGACCACGATGCAACACCAGAATGTTGTCCGCATCTGCAATGGTCGAAAGACGGTGCGCAATCACCACAATGGTCATGGTATTTCGCAGCGCTGCCAGTGCTTGCTGCACACGTTCTTCCGTGCCGGAGTCAATGTTGGCGGTCGCTTCATCCAAAATCAGGATACGCGGCTTATCCACCAGCACGCGAGCCAGCGCCAGAAGCTGCTTCTGACCCGCAGAAAGCGTAATATCACCCGTGCCAATCGCAGTATCCAGCCCAGACGGCAAGTGCTTCACATAGTCCGCCATATCGACCTGTTCCAACGCCTGCCAAATCGCTTCATCTGAAATATCACGGCCAAGGCTGACGTTGGCGCGGAAGGTATCAGAGAGAACATGCGGGTCTTGTTGCACCATGGCAATGCCAGAGCGGAGCGCATTTTGGGTCAGGGTCGAGAGCTCTCTGCCACCCAGCTTCAACCTGCCCTTTTGCACGGGATAGAAGCCCATCAACAAGGAAGCGAGCGTACTCTTACCACTACCGGTATGCCCGACCAAGGCTAAGAATCCGCCCTCTTTGACCGAGACATTCACATCGGTCAGCACCTGAGTTTTACCATCGTAACTGAAGGTAAGCCCTTCAATATCAATGGTACCGAATTCAATGGCGCGGTCATCGTCACCATAAACATGCTGTTTGGCATCCATCAGCTCGAACAGACGCTCACCCGCCATAATAGCCTGCTGCAACAAGGACAAACGCTGCATCAGTTCTATCAGCGGCTCAGTGACACGCCCCAAATAGCTGATAAAGGCGTAAAGCACGCCCACACCAATCAACTCATTGCCGTGCCAGCCAAACAGTGCAGCCAGCGAGATAAGTGCCACACCAGACATCAAATCAATCAGCGGGCGCAGGTAAATGCCGTTGATTTTCACGATGCGAACTTCGGTGTTGAAGTGTTGCTCAGTTAAATCAGCAAAGCGCTCTGAAAAACGCTGCTCCTGCCCCATCAACTGGATCAGGCTCATCCCCTGAATCGACTCACTCATCACGCTGTTAATGTCAGTCAGCAAGTCGCGTGAGTCGCGGTAAGCGGGTGACGAGCGGCGTTGGTAGTAGTACATCACCAAAACCACTGAAGGGATAAGAATCGCCACCACAACCGTGAGTGTCGGACTCAACAAGTACATGGCCGTCAGCATGGCGATGATCAGCGCTGTCGCTTGCAGGAAACTCGCGACCACTTGCACGTAAAGCTCTTTCAGCGATTCGGTGTCGTTGGTGACGCGCGAGACCAATTTACCTGCTGGCACATAATCAAACGCCGACAAAGGCTGGTTGATGATGCTGGCATACACACGTTTGCGAATGGTTTGGACGATTTCAATCGCGATACGGCTGAACCGGATCCCATAGGCGTAGTGCAACAGACCTGAGAGTACCGTGACCGCAATGTAGGCCAAGGCCAGCCCCCATAGAACATTTGGTGGATAGTAATCCTGAGCGACATAGTCATCGAGGAAAATTCGAATCAACCACGGGCCGCTGACATCGGCTACCACGGCAAACAGCAGGAAGATAGCCGCCACCGCGAAGCCTGCTTTGTCATTAAGCAGGTAACTCAGAAGGCGTTTTAAGGTTTCACGTTTACTCATAGCGCCTCCTCCAGTGCTTGTTCGAGTTGCTGATAACGCTGCATTTCGGCATACCAGCCGTTGGCATTCACTAAGGCTTTGTGCGTGCCACGCTCTTCAATATGCCCTTTTTGCAACACGATGATTTCATCGGCCGATTCCAACGCCGACAAACGGTGTGCAATCACCACGGTGGTCTGGTGCTGTGCGCGGTCATGAAGGTTTTTCAGGATGTGGTGCTCAGTGCGGCCATCCACCGCTGACAGGGCATCGTCCAGTACCAGAATTTCCGCATCCAGCAGCAAAGCACGGGCAATGGAGATCCGCTGTTTTTGACCACCGGAAAGCGTAATACCCTTTTCTCCCACCAGCGTTTCGTAGCCTTCCGGGAACTGCATGATGTCTTCATCAATACAAGCCAGCTTCGCCGCTTCACGGATTTCTTCACGTGTTGCATCCGGCTTACCGAGAGCAATGTTGTCGGCAATGCTGCGGGAGAACAAAAACGGCGCTTGCGTCACCACCGCTAGCTTGCCACGCCACTCGCCCAGCTTGAAATCGCGAAGGTCTGTGCCGCCATAGCTGACGCGACCCTGAACAGGGTCTTCCAAGCGCAGCATCAAAGACAAAATGGTGGTTTTACCACTGCCCACTGGCCCCGCCACACCCAGCATTCTTCCGGGTGCTAATTCAACATTCACATCGCGAAGCGCTGGAATGTCATGACCGCGCCAAGTGAACTGATCAATCGCAATAGACAGGGCTTCACGTTCTGCGGGTAGGGCTTTGTCGCCATCTACCAAGTCCGGCTTTTCTTCCAGCAACTCTTTAATACGCTTCCACGCTGCTGAGCCACGTTCGATGATGTTAAACAACCAGGCAACGGCCAACATCGGCCAGATCATCAAGCCTTGATACAGAGTAAATGCGGTCAGCTCGCCCAAGGTTAAGGTCCCATTTGCCACCATGTAACCACCACCCGCAATCGAGCAGAAAAACGAGGTGCCAATGGTCAGGAAAATGACTGGGTCAAACATGGCATCGACTTTTGCTACGGCCATGTTCTTTTCGCCCGTGTCATCTGCCACCGCATTAAAGCGGTCAACCTGCTGGGACTCCAACCCAAACGCGCGGATCATCCGAATGCCATTGAGCGACGATTGTGTTTCTTCCGACAGCGATGAAAATGCCGCCTGTGAAGCGCTGAACCTATGATGGAGCTGTTTACCGAAGCGGTTCACCATAATCGCCATCACTGGCATGGGTGCCAGCGCCAACAGGGTCAGTTCCCAGCTGATGGTGGTGGTCATGACAATCAACACCGCAATTCCCATGATCAACGAGTCGGCCAGCGTCAACACGCCTTCGCCCGCCGTCATCACGACTGCTTTGACATCGTTAGTAGATCGCGCCATCAAATCGCCCGTGCGGTAGCGCTCAAAGAAGCGAGGGGCATGGCGGGTAAAGTGCTGGTAGAGCTTGTCACGAAGTACAGTGCCGAGTTGCGCCGCAGCGCCAAACAGCCACACGCGCCAGACAACGCGCATGAAATACACCACGACCCAGAGCGCAATGATCGCCCCAAGCGCGATAAACATTTGTTTTTTGCTGATATCGCCCGCCATGACACCGTCCACCAGCCAACCAATGGCTTTCGGCGGGATCAGTTCAAAACCGGCGACGAAAAATAAGAGCACAATGGCGCCGACATAGCGTTTCCACGCCATTCGGAAAAACCATCCGAGTTCCAAAAATATGCGCATTCATCCTCCCCTGCGCGAGCCAACTTACTTTTCAGGTCTCTGACTTGCCTGACTTTTATTGCTCAAGCTTTTGTATGCTGAGTCTTTTTAGAGCGGTAACGCGGTGGTGTATTTCAAAGGCTCCATCGCGAATGTCGACGTGACATTGGTCAGGCCATCAATACTGTTCACCAGCTTTTTATAGAAGCGGTCAAACGCCGCCATGTCTGCCACCTGCACCTTTAACATGTAGTCGTATTCTCCCGCCATGCGATAGCATTCCATCACTTCAGCAAAGGGGGTAACGACATCCACAAACTTGCGGTACCAGGTTTCAGAGTGGTTTGAGGTTTTAATTTGGACAAAAGCCGTGAACGAGAGCCCTAACGCTTCGGGGTCTAAAAGGGCGACACGCTTTTGCAAGATGCCACTTTCTTCGAGACGTTTGAGACGTTTCCAACAAGGCGTGGTAGTGAGGTTTACCCGTTCGGCCAGATCTGACAGCGACAATGACGCGTCGCGTTGTAACCAATCTAACAATTGGCGATCTACATTATCCAGTGAAATTGTCATGACTGCTTTACCATTTCCGCGATAAGAGGCAAAAAATCCCCTCCCAAGACAACGGAGAGAAATATTTTCTTTTTCGACGCCAATAATAGAATGAATTTCCATAACGAGCGACATTTAGACGAAAAATGGCAAAACTTTACTTCGCATCTAGGATTATATTGTTGGTATAACCTTGATTATTATGAAGTAAGCCAATGATGACTGAAGTAAACGTTCCTGCTAATTCCTCACACTGGGTTTGCGACGCAATTCGTAAAATCGAAGCGGACTTCCAACGCTCAGCGGATACCCACCTTATCAAACTGGATCTGCCGTACTTCCCAGAGATCGATATCTACCTGAAAGATGAAAGCACCCATCCAACGGGTAGCTTGAAACACCGTCTTGCACGTTCCCTTTTCCTTTACGCTTTGTGTAACGGCTGGATCAAAGAAGACACCACTATCATCGAGTCATCTTCCGGCAGTACGGCAATTTCTGAGGCTTACTTCGCTCGCTTACTTGGCCTTCGTTTTATCGCTGTTGTGCCGCGTACCACGGCGAAAAAGAAAATCGAACAAATACAGTTCTATGGCGGCGAAGCCCACTTTGTGGATCGCTCTGACGAAATTTACGCAGAATCACGCCGCCTTGCGCAGGAACTGAATGGCCATTATATGGACCAATTCACCTACGCTGAGCGTGCCACCGACTGGCGCAGTAACAACAACATCGCCAACAGCATTTTCAGTCAGATGAAGTACGAGCGTTACCCTGTGCCAAACTGGATTGTGATGAGCCCGGGCACCGGCGGTACTTCCGCCACCATCGGCCGTTTCATCCGCTACCGTTGTCACCACACTCAACTGATGGCGGTCGACCCGGAAAACTCGGTTTTCCATGATTTCTATAAGACAGGCGATCAATCACTCACACTAGATCGTGGCGGAAAAATCGAAGGTATCGGCCGACCACGCGTTGAACCAAGCTTCATCCCAGGCGTGATTGACCGTATGGAAACCATCAAAGATGTAGACAGCGTTGGCACAGTGCATTGGCTGGAGAACATTCTTGGCCGCAAAGCGGGTGCATCAACAGGCACCAACCTTTATGGCGCATTGATGCTGGCGGAAGAGATGCAATCACGCGGTGAAAAAGGGTCTATCGTCACCTTGCTTTGCGACAGTGGCGAACGTTATCTGGATACCTATTTCAATGAAGAGTGGGTGAACGCAAACATTGGTGATATTGCGCCAACGCTGGAATACCTGAAGAAGTTCGGGTGACAGAAATCGCTTTCTTCAGCTTATCAAGGCGCACTTAGGTGCGCTTTTTTATTATTTACAACCAAATATTTGGCAGTAAATCCCGCTTCTTATTTTAGTGACAAAAATCTCTCCGCTCCTTGGATTAGATAACTTGTGTATCTATTCAAAGGGACTAAAAGCATGTCTACAACAAAAACTATCATTCGCACTGCTCAGGAATTTATTGACCTTTTCTATGACGCAAAGGACAGACTAGAGAAAGCTGGCCATCCAGACTTAGCCGACAAAATGGACAAAATCAAAGATGGTGTTGAAGAGCTTTTCGAACATATTGATGAAGAAGGGAACATTACTAACCAAGAAGAGGTTGATCGGGTCAAAGAAGAGATCGCAGGTGAACTTTCCAGCCTTATCCCTACTGATGGCCTTGCTCTCGCAGCAGGTACCCTTGTCATATTTGCGTTTGGCTCTAGCGCGATAGCTCTCGCTGGCGCAGCAGGTGTTGCCATTGGGGCTTCATTGGCTATTGACTATGTCAAAGAAGCAGCATTGGTGGAGGTGCTTCGAATAGTGGAAGATCTTGGCATCCAACGATTTGAACCACTAGAGGCTGATTTTTCCTCGTCAACCAAAGGGGTTATTGTTTCAGGGAGCACCAGTGATGACATCATCATCAGTTCATACCATGACGACGTGATTAACACAGGTACTGGCAATGATCATATTACTATTCTGGATGGTGTGAACCAGGTTGACGCAGGCATAGGTGAAAACATCATCAATATCGCAGATGGTACCAACACTGTAGACACTGATTACCATGACGATACCTTTTACATCATCTCTGGCGACAACACCATTACCACTGGATGGGGCAACGATACCATTAACATTCAGGGCGGCAATAATCTAATCAACATGTCAACTCAGGGAGACGAATTGAATAGCGTGGTATACACGCATGGAAACGGAAAGCAGTTTTTAGTCGACATGCAGAAAAACGGTAAAATTATAGTTAACCGAGGTTCAGAACAGGATGAACTAACTGGTGCCGATATCATCGCCTTTGACGGTATGCCTGCGACAAGCAATGGTAGCTTTTCGATAAAAATGAGTTTTAGTTCCGCCAATGATTTACTCAACACTTCTGCAGGTTATCGAGGTGAACCTGTGATTGCTTTCATGGGAGGCGGTGACGATTTGGTGCAAGTCAGACCTTACAAAGGCGCAAGTTCTACGCTTACTGAGCATGAAATTTGGGGTGGCCTCGGAGAAGATACCATCGCGTTTTTTGATATCACTGGCAAATCCTTTGCCCAAACTTTTATTAACCTAGAACAAGAAACGGTCTCGCTCAGAAATTCCTCTGAAGATGTTTTCATAATTCACGAGTTTGAGCACGCCATTGGGACAGACAAAAAAGACTTCATCATCGGAAACGAACTTGATAATCAACTAATAGGCCTTGAAGGTCAGGATAATCTCGTCGGAAATGAAGGTGTCGATGTCCTTGACGGAGGCGACGGAAGAGACACGTTAATTGGCGGTCGTGAAGGTAGCAGAAAAGACGCCAATGATGGAGTAAACGATTACCTTCAAGGCGGCGATGGGTATGATACCTATTACATTTCAGTCGAGCATAATTTCGACAGCGCCAATACTACAGCTATCCGCTATAACCCACTTTCAGAGCAATACTACAAAAACTCCAATGTCCTGAACTCTATCGATTACATCAATGATTCTGACCAATCCGGCCAAGTGAAGTTTTCTTTTGATGGCGGTGATGGCTGGTTATCAGGGCTTAGTGGCAGCATTGAGTTAAGCGGTATCAGCCTTACCAAAGTAGAATTAGACACTGGCATTTATTTTTATCAGGCAGTCAATAGCTATATATTCGGCGGTCTGCCGCTGGCAGCGGTAAAACTTGGTAATGATCTGGTTTTTGTTGAACAGGAGGTCTTTGGGGCCATTTTCGCCATAAAAGACTTTAAAAATGGAGACAGTGGCGTAAGGCTTCATGATAACGCTTTAGTCGGTACAGAGCTTACAGAACGCCTGGAGGGTACCGATGCTGATGAATCCCTCTCCTCCGCACCTTCTGCCAGTAGCGGGATCAAAATGGAAGGTAAAGGCGGCTCTGATACCTACTCGGGAATGGGCAAAGACACAGGTGATGACGAAATAACTGACGTCGGTAGCGAAAACGACGTCGATCGTCTGGATATGTCTAACCTATCTGCCGCCGATGTTTCCATCTCACGTGGCGGGTCTTCAGAGCAACAAGACCAACGTTCCAGCCTAGACTCAACAACCAGTAACGACCTGATCATCAAAGGTCTGGCAGGCTCTAGCTTCGGTGGCAGTGTCACCATCAAGGATTACTTTGGTGGACGAGTCACTGGCATTGAAGAAATTTTGCTTGGTGGACAACTCCTCGACGCCGAAGACGTGGTGCGCTCCTTCAATGACTATGCCCCTTCCTTACTGGCAGACGATATATCAGGCAGTGAGGGACGTGATGTGATTGATGGGTCAGACGGAGATGATGTGCTTGCTGGAAATGGGGGGAATGATCTGCTGATTGGCGGAAAAGGTGCTGATAGCATTGATGGCGGTGATGGCAACGACTTAATTGTCGCTGACGCTGACGATACCCAATATCTGGGCGGCAAAGGCGAAGATACCTTGTTGTACATTGGCAACGACGACCAGAGCTTCTCCATGGAGACCAACGGATTTGAACACCTGAAGGCCGGTTCGGGCAATAATGTGGTCTTTGCGACCAATGATGCCAATGACCTTGATGGTCAGGCTGGCAATGACAAGCTCTATGGATTCGCGGGCAACGACAACCTGAAAGGTGGAGACGGGGATGACCAGTTAATTGCAGGCTCCGGCGATGACGAACTGTTTGGTGGAAACGGGAACGATCGTCTTCTTGGAGGCACTGGAGACGATACCCTCGACGGTGGTGATGGTGACGACATACTTTTCGGTTTTCTCGACAGTGACTGGCTGTATGGAGGATTCGGCAATGACCATCTGGATGCAGGATATGGAAACTACAACTATCTGGATGGTGGAGTCGGTATCGATACATACGCAGGGAGTAATCTGACTGATACCATGATTTTTGATTCCAGTGATTTCGTTGGAAACGCTAAATTCACCACAAACGGCTGGGTAAACGACTTTGTGTATCGTGCAAACAACGGCTTCGATGTCCTCGAAGTGTATGAATCCGGCGAGATAGACTTCACAGGCGAAGCCTACAAACAAGAAGGCTCTACCGCCAAAGGCAACGTAATTACTGGTGTTGAAGCACTGACCGCTGACTGGGGTGAGCAGAATATCACGATCAATGCTTACGCCATTCAAGCCCATTCAGATACTGAAACCACGGAAGATTGGGATGCGTTTATTGCCTATCTTGGCGAAGATGACGACACCTTCAATCTTGTCGGCGCTGGCTGGTCTTATGCAGAAGAAGGCTCCACAGATACAACGATCTCGCCGGAAATGGCCCGGATTGCTGGCCTCTCTGACTCTCAAGTAGCTGAACTATCAGCGTATGTCTTCGAGCAGACATTCAACGGTTCAACCATCACCATCTGGACAGATGCTGAAAATGGCTATGTGAATGGCGAGATGTTTGTGTGACGGTGAAAGCTATTTGAATGTGGTTTTTGGGCCATATCTTCAGATTTGAGCGCACCTCGGTGCGCTTTCATTTTTCAACTGGGCGGGATCTCTCTCGAAAGCCATTCAACAAAGATGTAAATGCACTGACCCTCATCGATTCCACATGCCATTCTGGCACGCTGATTCCACCACAAACACTTTTGTTATGACCATCTCCAAAGCAACACTCGAAGACGTTAATGCCGTCGCCTATCTTTTTAACCTCTACCGTATGTTCTATGGCAAAGAAAGCGATATCGACCTCGCGTGCAGCTTCATTCATTCCCGCCTTGAAAACCGGGATTCAACCATTTTTGTTGCCAGAGATGAAGCCGGACATGCTGTCGGATTCACTCAGCTATACCCCACTTTCTCATCGGTCTCCGCGACTAAAAGCTGGATTCTGAATGACCTGTTTGTGCTGGACTCCCAACGCGGTAAAGGCATAGGACAAGCCCTGTTAGGCGCTGCTAAAGCATTAGCGATTGAAACAGGGGCGAATGGGTTGGCGCTTGAAACTGCACCGGATAACACTGGCGCACAAAGGCTTTATGAGTCGTTGGGTTACGTTAAGGATGAGACCTACTTCCACTACTTCCTCAGCGTCTGAACACATAGGGAATTATCACGCGGCCATAGAGCTCGACAAACAGTTAGGCTAAACTCCTGCTCCTATAAACCATCTTTCCGGTAAAGGATGTAGCCATGAAAAAAGCTGTTGTCGTCTTTAGTGGCGGACAGGATTCAACCACCTGCCTGATCCAAGCGTTGTCTGAGTTTGACGAAGTGCATTGTATTACCTTCGACTACAACCAACGCCACAAGCAGGAAATCGACGTCGCGCGTGATGTTGCGAACACGCTGGGTGCGACTTCACACAAAGTGATGGACGTTGGCCTGCTGAATGAACTGGCGATCAGTTCGTTGACCCGTGACAACATTCCGGTTTCCCATGAGCTTCAGGAAAATGGCCTGCCAAACTCTTTTGTCCCGGGTCGTAACATTCTGTTCCTGACACTGGCAGGCATTTACGCTTACCAGTTGGGCGCACAAACGGTGATCACCGGTGTGTGTGAAACAGACTTTTCTGGCTACCCTGATTGCCGCAATGACTTTGTACAGGCAATGAATAAGTCATTGGTTCTGGGGATGGATCGCGAGCTTGAAATCCGCACGCCGCTGATGTGGCTGAACAAAGCAGAAACCTGGGCGCTGGCAGACAAATACGGCAAGCTGGAGTTTGTACGCGACCACACCCTGACCTGCTACAACGGCGTGATTGGCAAAGGTTGTGGCGATTGCCCTGCTTGTGACCTTCGCCAGAAAGGTCTGGACAGCTACCTGGAAGACAAAAAGAACGTGATGGCGTCGCTGGACAGCAAAAGTGTCTGATTGCCCTTAATCGGGATATCTATCTAAAGCAAAGAGGGCTCACTTGAGCCCTCTTTTCTGTTCAAATTCCGCGTCTATTCAGATTCCGCAGCTTTGTCAGCAGCGTAGATCAATATATCCCCTGGCTGACATTCCAAAACCTCACAGATCTTCTCCAGCGTACTAAACCGTACTGCCTTTGCTTTTCCGTTTTTCAGTATTGAAAGATTCTGCTCCGTCACACCCACCAATTTTGATAGTTCTTTGAGCCTCATTTTGCGCCTGGCCATCATAACGTCCAGGTCGATTGTAATTCCCATAACTTTCCCTAAATCGTGTGCTGGTGTTCTTCGGCGATGATTTGTGCCTCACGCATAACCCAGCCAACTGTCAGTATCATAAAGCCACAGAGCACAGTAACAATATCTACACTTCCCAAAGAGAGAGAAAGCACACGCTCGCCTGGCGGATTATTGAAGCTGAGGATAACGGATATCAACCCACCAAAAACCAGATTTGCCAGAACCCAATAGAAAAAGGTGAACCCCAGCAGGCGGTAGCAATTTGCGGTATCTACCGAGAAGATCTCAGCAGATTCATAGCGGCGAAACAGTTTTACCAGCAGAGCCATACCGTAGAGCAACACACCGATAGGCAAGGCACTCGCAAGAACAGCAAAAATACGGGTTTCTAAGGTCAACGGTGCTGATGTATAGGCACTGATATCACGCGTATCACCAACAATCCCAAACCGCGAAATAAAATCCATGTCCGTTTGAGCCGTCATCCAGTAGTAGATAGCGCCTAAGGGCAAAAGGCACATCAGTAGTTGGATCGCTCTTCTGATGTTTCGACTGTAAGTTTGTATTTTCTGCATAGCACTCTCTCCTCGGGTATGGGCTTAAGATACCATCAGAACAAAACAGATCAATAATAAATTATCGTTAAACGATAATTTATTATTGAAAAATCCCATGACGTGACGATGGGAATTAGACCATATGAAAGAATAACGCCTCATCTCCGGTTCTACTCTATACCTATCTTGTTCTATTGGAGGCGATATGTATCTTGCTGTCAGTGGTACTTGTTACTGGTGCATGGAAGCCATCTTCAACGCGTTAAAAGGCGTGTCGAATGTCGAACAGGGATTTTTAGTCACGGAAGATCGAAAGCATGTTGAGGCGGTGTTATTCCGTATCAATGAGGAAGAGATCTCGTTGGAGGATGTGATTCGAGTGCATTTGGATTCGCACGCTTGCACGTCAAATCATTCATTCAGGGAAAGCTACCCGAGTGCAGTCTATCCCATCAATACGACGCACATGGAGAAATGCGCTAAGGCACTGGAAAGCGCTGCGTCAGATTACACGAAACCTGTGGTAACTAAGGTTTCGCCTATGATGGCGTTTTATCCGACACCAGCCCGCCAGCAAAACTACTTCTGGCGGAATCCCGCGAAGCCCTTCTGCCGCCGCGTGATTGCGCCAAAAATGGAAGTGTTGAAAGAGTTGTATCCACAGCTACTAAGCCAAAACGCGTTCGCCTACCTTTCCGGCGAGACCGCTTAAAAAAAGCGCCCTTGCGGCGCTTTTTATCTCAATGTGAGGCTTATTTGCCTTCTTTGGCTTTCTGACGTGCGTTGAATGCCGCCATTTGCTCATCTGTCGCCGGCAGTTGGTGGTTCGCTTTCCACTCACTGTAAGGCATGCCGTAAACGCGCTCTCGAGCTTCATCGTCACTCACTTCAATGCCTGCATTATCGGCTTCGGCTTTGTACCATTTACCCAAGCAGTTACGGCAGAAGTCCGCCAGAATCATCAAATCGATGTTCTGCACTTCTTTGTGATTATCCAGATGAGACAGGAAACGACGAAACGTTGCTGCATCCAGCTGATCTTGTTGTTCTTGGGTCAGTTTATCCGACATGACTGGCTTCCTTTATCTTCGTTATTTATTCGATGGCTATGGTTGTAAAACATACCAACGGACGCTGGAAAACAAAAGAGCAGACCTAGGATTCTAGGATCTGCTCTTCCTGTGTTTTCATCAATGCGGCTCAAAGTCACCATGACCTGGGCGATGCGGCTTGAACTTCTCAAGCTCAGCATTGAGCTGCGCCTCTACATAACCCGGAGAGTGCGTCTTCACAGACAACAGTCGGTACATCGCTGGGATGACGAACAGGGTTACCGTCGTCGCGAAGGTCATGCCGGCGAAAATCACCGTACCAACCGCCACACGGCTTTCGTAGCCAGCGCCCGTTGAGATAATCAGCGGAATAGCACCAATAATGGTGGTAAAGGCAGTCATCATGATAGGGCGCAGACGACGCACCGCTGCATCAATGATCGCCTTCTCAAACGGTTCGCCACGGTCACGGAGCTGGTTGGCAAATTCGACGATAAGAATACCGTTCTTGGTCACCATACCAATCAACATGATCATGCCGATTTGCGAGTAGATGTTGAGCCCCTGACTGGTTAGCCACAGGCCAACAAAACCTCCGAAAATCCCCATCGGCACTGTCAGCATTACCACCAGCGGGTTCACGAAGCTTTCAAACTGGGCAGCCAGAACCAAGTAAGCCACCAGCAAAGCCAAACCAAATACGATCAGAATGCTGCTTTGGTTATCTTTGAACTCTGCCGATTCACCCGCATAGCTGATTGTGATATCTGCTGGCAGCAGCTCAATCGCTTTAGCATCCAGAAAGTCTAGCGCATTACCCAAGGTGTAACCGTCGCCCAAGTTGGCTTTCAGAGTGATCGACTTTTGCTTGTTGAAATGGCGTAAAGTTTGCGCTGACGCGACCTCTTCCACTTCTGCCAGCGTATCCAAGCTCACCAGATCGCCATTGCGGGTACGCATGTAGATTTGGCTGATGTCGTCTTTGCTGTTGAAACGTGCTTCATCACCGCGCAGGTAAACGTCAAACTCTTCACCACGGTCTACAAAAGTGGTTTCACTCTTGCCACCCAGCATGATTTCCATGGTGTTGGACACTTCATCTGCACTGATACCCAGCTCAGCCGCTCGCTTGCGGTCAATGCTCACCACCAACTCTGGGGTGGTTTCCGCGTAATCCAGATCCGCACCTTGAAGGATAGGACTGGCTTTGGCTTCATCCAGGAGTACTTGAGCCCATTTGTTCAGCTCTTGATAGTCTGGGCCACCCAGAATGAACTGAACAGGCTCACTTGAACCACCACGGAAACCCGGCATAAAGGCACGCACGAAGATATCTGGAATACCGCCCAGTGCTTTACGCACTTCGCCCAACACCTGCGCTGCAGTTTGATCGCGGTTGTTCCAGTCTTCGAGCTGCATAATCACGAAGCCTGTCTGGTCGCCGGCCATGCCTCCGAACGCTGGCGCTTGCATGCTGATAGAGGTAAGAACACCTTGATCAACCAAAGGCATCAAGCGACGTTCCACTTCTTCCATGTTGCCAACCATACGGTTGTACGCCGTGCCTTCTGCGCCTTTTACAAAGGCCATCAACACGCCACGGTCTTCTTGTGGCACTAATTGCGCAGGCAGGTTTTTCATCAGGTAAGCACTGCCGCCGATACAGGCGAGAATGATGAGTGGCGCTGCAAAACGTGCTTTCACCGCCACAGTAACCGCAGCGCGATAGCCGTTCTCGAACTTCTCAAAGAAATTATCGACTATGCGGTTGAACGCGCCACGTTTCACGTTGGCCTTGAGAATTTTGCTGCCGAGCACTGGGGTTAACGTGAGTGCGACGATTGAGGAGAAAATCACCGACATCGCCAGCAGCACGGAGAACTCAGTAAACAGTTTGCCGACCATGCCTTCCATAAAGGAAATAGGCAGGAATACCATCACCAGAACGGCTGTGGTCGCCACCACCGCAAAGCCCACCTCACGCGTACCTTTAAACGCTGCCACCAGCGGGGTTTCGCCTTTCTCAATGTGGTGGAACATGTTCTCGACCACCACGATGGCGTCATCCACCACCAGACCGATCGCCAGAATCAGCGCCATCAGGGTCAACAGGTTGATGGAGAAGCCAAAGAAGTACGCAGCAATAAAGGCAGAAATCAGCGACACTGGCACCGTTACCGCGGGGATGAGTGTTGCCCGCACCTGTCCGATGAAGATATACAGCACCAGAATCACCAGCGCGCCAGTAACAAACAGGGTGCTGTAGACCTCATCAATCGAACGTTCGATAAATACGGTGGAGTCATAATCGACCCACAGTTTCGCGCCTTCTGGCAGGAAGGGCTGAAATTCATCCACCAGTTCGCGAACCGCGATTGCCACGTTCAACGGATTGGCATCAGACTGCGGCACAATACCCAAACTGAGGTTATTCACGCCGTTGTTTTTGTAGGTCGCGTTTTCGTTTTGGGAGCCGATGTATACATCGGCCACATCTTTGAGGTAAATCGGGCTGCCGTCGCTCGCCGTGCGAACCACCAAATAATCGAAATCTTCCGGTGTCTGGTACATGCGTTCGGTACGCACCGTCATCTTAGTGATGTCGTTGCGGATTTCACCACCCGGGCTTTCGAGGTTTTCGCGGCGAAGCGCGGAAGTAATGTCAGAAGTCGTTACGCCACGTCCCGCCATCAGTACCGGATCGAGTCGCACATACATCACTTTGTACAGCGCGCCGTAAAGTTCCACCGAACTCACGCCCGTCAGCAGGCTGAATTTGTCTTCCAGCACACGCTGCGCGTATTCGGTGAGCTGAGTACGGTCCATTTCCGGCGAGGCAAGGTTGATATAAATGGAGGCTTCACCGGAGCCATTGGACTTGGACACAATTGGCTCGTCGGCTTCATCCGGCAGTCGTCGCTGTGCACGGGCGACTGCATCACGTACATCACTGACCCCTTCGGTCAGGTTCCAGTCGATGTTGAACTCGACGGTAATACGCGACATACCATTGCGGCTGACAGAGGTAATTTCCTCAATACCGCTGATACCGGAAAGCTCATCTTCCAACACCTGGGTGATCTGGCTTTCCATGATGCTGGCGGACGCGCCTGCATAGCGGGTCATCACAGACACAACCGGGCTGTCGATATCCGGGTATTCACGCACCGCGAGCTTGCTGAAAGATACGATACCGAAAACGAGGAGCAGCAAGCTCAGAACAATCGCGACAACGGGTCGCTTAACAGAGACATCTGAGAGCCACATTTACTTGCCCTCACCCTTCGCGGTCAGATCGTTCACTTTGGTGCCATCACGCATGCTCACCAGACCCTGCACGACGATGCGATCGCCAATCTCGAGACCACTTTCAACGGTCACCAGGTTGTCGATACGCGCGCCAAGTTTCACTTCGGTGCGGTTCGCGATGCCTTTGTCATCCACCAGATACACAAAGCGCTTGGTCCCTGAGTACTCAATAGCCTGCACCGGAATAACCGCGCTGACCGTTGGCGCAAAGCCCATGGTCGCTTCCATCATCATGCCCGGACGCAGCAGACGATCGTCATTGTTGATGTCGATACGCGCACGCAGATTCAAGGAGTCATTGTTCACGCGGGAGTCTACGGCCGAGAGCTTACCTTCAAAGGTTTTGCCTCGCCATGCTTTGGAATTGGCCACCACATCAATGTCTTTGCTGAGCTCAGACAGGTATTGCTCTGGCACATTCACGTCCAATTGCATCTGGGAAAGGTCGTCGAGGTGCAGCAGTGATTCGCCCACTGACACTAGCTGACCGCGGGTGATATCCACCAGGCCGACGGTGCCATTGAACGGCGCTTTGATGAAACGGTCATCCAGATCGGATTTCGCTGCATCCAAACGGGCTTTAGCAACATCGACGCTGGCTTGTTGGGCATCAAGTTCTGTTTTGGTCAGCGCACCACGCTTATGAAGTTTGGAGAACTCATTGAGTTTACGCAGTTCGTCTTTATGGAATGCCTGCGCTTCTGCAACAGCGGCTTCAGATTTGGCAGAATCCAACGTCAACAGAGGATCGCCCTCTTTCACTTGTTGACCGGCTTTCACATAAACCGCTTCAATCTTGCCTGCCACTTCGGGGGCAATCACGACAGAGTTTTCGGACTTGAGGTTACCAATCAAAGAAAGGCTTCGCGCAACCGGGCGCGATTCAACTTGGGCAGTAGCAACAGCAATAGCGGGTCTCGCAGGACGCGCTGAAGGTTTGTCCGCGGCTTCACTTTCACCCTGCAAGGCAAAAAAGCCAGCAGCGCCAAGTACAACAACGGCGGCGAAAAGGACTTTATTTTTCATTTTATTAACCGTAAATGACATCTCGCGATAGTCTACTCTATGCCTATCCTGCGTGCGGTAAAGAAATGTAAATCCAACAAAAGATTTACCTGCCAGCAGTCGGCGGAAAGAGGCGCTCTAGATTCCATCTGAGTACCCCATAAAACCCCTGTTGGATTCCTAAAACTCGGTAAAATTCCCGGTTTCCTGTCAATCAATTGTTTCAACGCCGAAAAAACCAGCAAACGCACAGCATTTTCGAGAAAAGTGCTTTACAGACATGCTTCGTTTGATAATATGCGCCCCGCACAGCGTGGTGGGATTCCCGAGTGGCCAAAGGGATCAGACTGTAAATCTGACGGCTCCGCCTTCGAAGGTTCGAATCCTTCTCCCACCACCACTTACTGCGCTTCATCGCGATGTTCATCTGATTTCCGCGGTGCAGCATACAACTAGAATAACTCGTGGTGGGATTCCCGAGTGGCCAAAGGGATCAGA
>NZ_ANFM02000035.1 GCF_000333895.2 Grimontia indica
GAATTTCCCTTCGAAGCGGGCGGCCATTTTACTGATTCGAAACAGCGCGTCAAGCGTTTATTTCAACTCAATTTTTGAGGCCTTCGCCGTACCGATTTGAGTGGGCGTTTCCGCTGTGGAAGCCGCTCTCCGTGTCGGTGAGGCGGCATTATAGGGAGGTCTGAAATCCTGGCAAGGGCTTTTTTGAGGTTTTTTATGAAAAACGGTGCGTTCGATTACTTTTCACCCAAAATGGCATTAAAGTGAACGAAATCGCTCTGAAAAGTCCTTAACTCTATCCCAGTTGGTGTACTCAACTTCTTTGGTTGGGTCAGTTTCGCCGCCTGTCATCTTCATGATGAACTGAATCATGACACGATCGAAAAGCTTATAGCGGGGATAATAGAGCGCACCGGCGAACACATCTTGCAGTTCTGGCTGCCAAGGCGACAGTTTTCTGAACTTCTTCATATAGACACTACCTTCCGGTGTGTCTTTACCAGGTTTGCGTGCTGTCAGATTCACGCAGAAAAAGGCAGCTTTCTTTTCGTTGAGCGCAGAGAGGTTGTTTTCGATAAACCGGTATAGCTTCTTATTCAGGTGACCATACCGAATTGACGCACCAATCAGTACCTTGTCATATTCCGCCCAATTCACCTCAGGCATGTCGTGCAGGTCCACCAGCTCACATTCGTAGTTACCTGCCAATTCGCTTTCAATAGAACGAAGAATCTTTACTGTCTGCCCTTCACGACTCGAGTGAAGTAAAAGCGCCTTTTTCATCATTATTCCTATAAAAGCTATCAGCTACGCCAGAAGGTCGGCGTAAAAAGAACCAGTAAGGTGAACACTTCGAGACGTCCGAACAACATGGAGACAATCAGTACCCATTTCGCGCCACTATTAATATCGCCAAAGTGAACTGCAACCTCGCCCAAACCAGGGCCGAGGTTGTTAAGGGTTGCCGCAACCGCAGAGAACGCCGTTAACTCATCAATACCTGTCGCGATAAGCCCCAGCATACAGATTACAAATACCAGCGCATAGGCAGAGAAGAATCCCCAAACTGCATCCACCACCTGTTGAGGCAATGCTTTGTTGCCCACTTTGATGGTGTACACCGCCCTTGGGTGCACCAGACGTTTCAGTTCACGAGAACCTTGCAGTGACAGCAGCAGGATTCGGATCACTTTCATACCGCCCCCCGTTGAGCCTGCACACCCACCTATAAAAGAGGAAAACAGTAGAAGCACCGGCAGGAATAATGGCCACTCAGAAAAACTCGTCGTGGTATAACCCGCTGTCGTGGAAATCGATACGGTCTGGAAGATGGCTTGGTTAAAAGCTTCGAACTCTGACTCGTAAGTGCCATGGTTGATCAACATACCAAACACAATCGCCAGTAGGATAAGCTGGATCACGATAAACGCACGGAACTCAGGGTCTTTGAAATAGAAGCCAGGATGCAGCTTGCCACTGGCAAAAGCAGCAAAGTGTAGCGAGAAATTACATGCTGAAATAAAGAGGAAGAACACTGTGATGAAGTTAATCGCCGGGCTGTTGAAATAGCCGATACTTGCATCATGGGTTGAGAATCCGCCGATCGCTACTGTAGAAAAGCTGTGGCTGATAGCATCGAATACCGACATCCCCGCCAGCCAGTAAGCCGATGCGCAGGAAACGGTCAGCGCAAGATAGATATACCACAGCGCTTTCGCCGTTTCTGCAATACGCGGTGTCATCTTGCTGTCTTTAACCGGCCCCGGGATTTCAGCACGATAAAGCTGCATACCACCGATACCGAGCACTGGCAGAATGGCGACTGCGAGCACAATGATACCCATGCCCCCGAACCATTGCAGAAGCTGACGGTAAAACAGTACCGCTTTTGGCAGGTTGTCGAGCCCCACCATCACCGTTGCCCCGGTCGTCGTAAGGCCTGAGAAAGATTCAAAGAAGGCGTCGGTTACCGACATATTGGGTTGTTCTGACAGCATGAACGGAATAGACCCCGCGCTGCCGATTACCGTCCAGAACAGCACCACAATCAAAAAGCCATCACGGGCTTTCAATTCATGTCTGAAACGTCGGTTAGGAAACCAGAGAAGACCACCGCCCGCGAGAAGAAGGAAGAAAGTGAGAACAAAAGGGAAACCTTCACCATCGCGGTAAATGAATGCCACCACGGCTGGCGCCAGCATGGTGATACTGAAAAGGGCAAGAAGAAGCCCGACAATCCGGATAATTGAACGAAATTGCATAGCCTTGGACGGCTCATCCTTATATTCAGGGGTGAGCCTGAATTATGTATTTTTATCAAGCCCGGCCACGCTAACCTGACCGCGGGAGCGATTAAAAATCTCCGCTGCGATCTGTTCGGCACTCCGTGCATCCACTTCCACTGTCATCTCCACATTATGGCTGAATTCAGTATTAACCTGAACCGCGTTATGGGAAGCCAGTATCGATTCGATCAAGGCAATGTGAGGGTATTCACAGCTTATTGTGAACTGAACCGTAATCGCCTTCTCTTTCGTTGCCAGTTGCAGTAGCGCCTGTTGCACACCGCCACCATAAGCTTTGACCAGCCCACCAGTCCCCAGCCGGATACCACCGTAGTATCGCGTCACCACCGCAGTGATCTCGCCCACACCACTTCCAGATAGCTGCGCAAGGATAGGTTTACCGGCCGTACCGGAAGGCTCTCCGTCATCACTGAAGCCCCAACTCATCGAGTCTTCAGGTCGCCCAGCAACGAATGCCCAACAGTTATGGCGCGCGTCGGCATGCTTCGCTTTGATTTCTGCCACAAACGCTTTGGCACTTTCGATGCCTGGCGTATGGGCGAGATAGGTAATAAAGCGGCTCTTCTTTATATCTTCTTCCGATATCACGGGTGATAACGGGATCAGATAAGGCGAGGTATTCATGCGAGTCACCATAAATTGAAAAGGCGCGGGATTTTAACACAAGAAAATCGTAACACAGCAAAAGCGCTAACTCGTTGAAATAGTGAGAATGCAAGATTCAAACAGATAGTTTAAACACAAATTTCAAACATCTGTTTAACATTTCTATTGCCTTTTTGTTCAGCCCGGCTCAGACTAAAGCTGACTATAACGACTACCCTCTACCTAAAGGTAAACCAAACCAGACAAAGATCTGGCAATACGGAGATAGAACATGATTTACCAAGGTGACACCCTGTCCGTGCGCTATCTGGAAGATGGCCTCGCGGAGCTGAACCTCGATGCACCCGGCTCTGTTAATAAATTCGACCTTGCGACACTGGAAAGTCTCAACGAGGCGCTTAATGCTCTCTCGCAAAAGTCCGACGTAAAAGCCCTGCTGCTGACGTCTGCCAAACCAGCATTTGTCGTAGGCGCAGATATCACTGAATTCCTCGGCCTGTTTGCCAAGCCAGAGGAAGAGCTCTCAAATTGGGTCACGCACGCGAACGATATCTTCAACAAACTCGAAGATCTGCCTTTCCCTACCGTTTCCGTCATTTCCGGTTTCGCGCTAGGTGGTGGCTGCGAGTGCATTCTTGCTACTGATTTCCGTATTGCTGATTCCACCGCGCGCATCGGCCTGCCAGAAACCAAACTTGGTATCATGCCGGGCTTTGGCGGCACCGTGCGTATGCCACGTCTGGTGGGCGCAGATACCGCGATGGAGCTCATCACCGCAGGTAAAGAAAGCAAAGCAGATGCCGCACTCAAAATCGGTCTGGTTGATGCCGTGACGGCACCGGATGACCTGCGTGATGCTGCGATTGCCCTTGCTAAGCAAGCCATTGATGGCAAACTGGACTGGCAATCACGTCGTGCACAGAAAAAAGCGCCACTGCAACTGAACAAGATTGAAGCCACCATGAGCTTCACCATGGCCAAAGGCATGGTGGCGCGTGTGGCAGGTCCTCACTACCCAGCTCCTATGACTGCAGTTGTGGCGATTGAAGAAGCGTCACGCTCCGACCGCGACGGTGCCTTGCTGGTTGAGAACAAGCACTTCGTCAAACTGGCGAAGAACGATGTCACTCAGGCACTGGTTGGTATTTTCCTTAATGACCAATACCTGAAATCCAAAGCCAAAAAAGCCGCCAAAGAAGGCAAGCCAACTGAGCGTGGTGCTGTACTGGGTGCAGGCATCATGGGTGGCGGTATCGCTTACCAGTCAGCCAGCAAAGGTGTGCCGGTACTGATGAAAGACATCAGTCAGGCTTCGCTGGAAACCGGCATGAAAGAAGCATCCAAACTGCTGAACAAGCAATTGGAGCGTGGTCGTCTTAACGGTCTGAAAATGGCAGAAGTACTTGCCTCTATCACCCCTAGCCTTCACTACGCAGGTATCGAGCAATCTGACGTGGTTGTTGAAGCCGTGGTGGAGAACCCGAAAGTGAAAGCGGCAGTACTGAGCGAAGTAGAAGCCTTGCTACCAGAAGGTGCAGTACTGACTTCCAACACCTCCACCATTCCTATCGATCTGTTGGCGAAATCGCTCAAGCGACCAGAAAACTTCTGCGGCATGCACTTCTTTAACCCCGTGCACCGCATGCCACTGGTAGAAGTCATTCGCGGTAAGGATACCTCAGAAGAAACCGTGGCACGCGTAGTGGCCTACGCCGCCAAGATGGGTAAAAGCCCAGTGGTCGTCAACGACTGCCCAGGGTTCTTTGTAAACCGCGTGCTGTTCCCCTACTTTGCCGGTTTCAGCATGCTGCTTCGTGACGGTGCTGACTTCACCAAAGTCGACAAAGTGATGGAGAAGAAGTTCGGCTGGCCAATGGGTCCTGCTTACCTACTTGATGTTGTAGGCATTGATACTGCACACCATGCACAGGCTGTGATGGCAGAAGGTTTCCCAGAACGCATGGCGAAAAGCTACCGCGATGCTGTCGATGTGATGTTTGAGTCCGAGCGCTTTGGTCAGAAGAATGGCGTCGGTTTCTACAAATACTCGGTCGATCGTAAAGGCAAGCCTAAGAAAGACGTGGATGCTGATGTCGCAGGCCTGCTGTCAACAGTGATCGGTTCAGCGACCGATTACAGCGACGAAGAGATCATCAACCGCATGATGGTGCCGATGATCAACGAAGTAGTGCGTTGTCTGGAAGAAGGCATTATCGCGACTCCTCAGGAAGCAGACATGGCGCTGGTTTACGGCCTTGGCTTCCCTCCATTCCGAGGCGGTGTATTCCGTTATCTGGATACCATTGGACTGGCAAACTATGTTGCTATGGCTGACCAACTGGCCAATCTGGGCCCTGCCTATGAAGTGCCACAAGGTCTTCGCGACAAAGCTGCCAAAGGCGAAGGGTATTTCGATGCCCAACGACAGTCTGCCTAACCACAAGGAATTGAGAGGGAAAACAACATGAAAAACGTCGTTATTGTCGATTGTATTCGAACCCCGATGGGCCGCTCCAAAGGCGGTGCTTTCCGCCATACCCGTGCGGAAGATTTGTCAGCGCACCTGATGGCATCACTGCTGGCACGTAACCCACAATTAGATCCAACAGAAATCGAGGATATCTACTGGGGCTGTGTACAGCAGACACTAGAACAAGGCTTCAACGTCGCCCGTAACGCAGCACTGCTGGCAGGCATTCCACATACAGTAGCCGCAACTACGGTTAACCGTCTCTGTGGCTCTTCCATGCAAGCACTGCATGATGCGGCACGCGCTATTCAAGTAGGCGATGCCGATGTCTGCCTGATTGGTGGTGTTGAGCACATGGGCCACGTACCCATGACCCACGGTGTCGACTTCCACCCGGGTCTTTCCAAGTCTGTGGCAAAAGCTGCCGGCATGATGGGTCTGACCGCAGAGATGTTAGGTCGCATCCATGGTATCAGCCGTGAGCAGCAAGAGGCTTTTGCTGCCCGCTCCCACCAGCGCGCGTATGCTGCCACCGTGGAAGGCCGCTTTAAAAATGAAATCATGCCCACCGAAGGCCATGATGAGAAAGGCGGACTGTTCCTGATGGAGAACGATGAAGTTATCCGCCCGGAAACCACAGTGGAAACCCTTTCAGGTCTGCGCCCTGTATTCGACCCAGCCAACGGCACAGTAACCGCAGGTACGTCTTCTGCACTGTCTGACGGTGCCGCGGCCATGCTGGTGATGAGTGAAGACAAAGCCAAAGCGCTCGGTTTGCCAATTCGTGCTCGCGTGCGTTCGATGGCAGTCGCAGGCTGCGATCCTTCTATCATGGGTTATGGTCCTGTACCAGCGACGCAAAAAGCACTGAAGCGTGCAGGTGTCACCATTGATGACATCGGCATGATTGAGCTTAACGAAGCCTTCGCTGCGCAGTCACTGCCTTGTGCAAAAGATCTGGGCTTGCTGGATAAAGTCGACGAGAAAGTGAACCTCAACGGTGGCGCGATCGCACTGGGTCACCCTCTGGGTTGTTCAGGTGCACGTATCTCTACTACGCTTATCAACCTGATGGAGCACAATGATGTCGAGCTGGGTCTTGCCACCATGTGTATCGGTTTAGGTCAGGGTATTGCTACGGTGTTTGAGCGCGTTTAAACAAAAACGTGTCGTCATCAAAGCCGGGTTTAATACCCGGCTTTGTTATTTGTAGCGGAGTATTGCTATATAGCTATGCGCTTAACGCATATTAATCATGATTTAGTTTCATTATTTTCATGACCACTTTGGTTCTACACTGTATTTCATACGTTTATTCCCCTTTCCGGAGGACATCCCATGTTCAAAGCACTGGTACTGGACCAAGCTGACAAAATCACCACTTCAAGCATTCAAGAACTCGACGTTAGCCGACTGCCACAAGGCGATGTGCTAATCGACGTGGATTACTCCTCACTGAACTATAAAGATGGTCTGGCTATTACAGGCAAAGGCAAGATCTGTCGTGAGTTCCCAATGGTGCCAGGTATCGACCTGGCAGGGACAGTGGCAGAATCTTCAGATTCTCGTTTTACCGCCGGACAGAAAGTGGTACTGACTGGCTGGGGCGTCGGTGAAACCCATTGGGGTGGCATGGCACAAAAAGCGCGCCTCAAAGCTGACTGGTTGGTTCCACTGCCAGAAAAGCTCTCTGGCGATCAGGCAATGAAAATCGGTACTGCGGGTTTGACAGCCATGCTGTGTGTACAGGCACTTCAAGATGCTGGCATCACACCAGAGAAAGGTGAAATTCTGGTGACAGGCGCAAGTGGCGGTGTCGGTTCAGTGGCAGTCACGCTGCTGTCTGAATTGGGTTACCAAGTGGTAGCAGTAACAGGCCGTTCAAGCGAGAATGGTGAATGGCTGAAATCGCTGGGCGCGTCACGTGTGGTAGAGCGTAGCGAATTTGAAGAACCTGCTCGCCCATTGGAAAAACAAATTTGGGCTGGCGCGGTAGATACCGTTGGCAGCAAGATGCTGGCAAAAGTACTGGCACAAGTTGATTACGACGGCGCAGTCGCAGCATGTGGTCTTGCAGGCGGTTTCGATCTGCCAACCACAGTCATGCCATTTATCCTTCGCGGCGTGAAACTGCTGGGTGTGGATTCTGTATACGCGCCTTTCGAGCGTCGCCAGAAAGCGTGGCAGCGTATATCTGAGTTGCTGCCAACGAGCTACTACAATAACGGCTGTCGCGAAATCTCACTGGAAGAAGTACCAGAAGCAGCAGAAGCCATCACCAATGGTCAAATCACTGGCCGTGTGGTGATCAAGCTGTAAGCCTTCTTTGCGGTATACAAAAAACGGAGCCTATCGGCTCCGTTTTTTGTTTGAAAGATTGAGGGTCAAACAAACCCCATGTCTTTAATCCGCGTATCGATAAGGCGGCTGCACTCTTCTTTAATCAGGTTTCTAAGCCATACCTGCGCCGCGGAGTGCTCCGTCCTTGGGTGCCAAATCAGGGAATAATCAAACGGCTTAAATTCGAACGGCAGTGGCTTAATCACCAAATCGTATTTTTCACCCACGAGATAAGCCAAGTCAGCAGGAACCGTAATGATAAGCGGCAGGCTATCCAACATCGCTACCGCAGCTTCCAGGTGATAAGCACGCAATGCCAGTTTCGGCTCTGGGTGTCCGCGCAACGCTTCATCGATCAGTGCTTTCACGCCATCACTGATGGCAATCACTGCATGTGGGTAAGCCAGGTAGTCTTCGAGCGTTAGCGCTTTATCGGCCAAAGGGTGATGTTTCGACACCATGCAGAATACGCTCACCAGTCCCAACCTGTCAGACTGAAGCGGGTCAACGGGACCGGTCGGGCGGCAAATCGCCATGTCGCACCCTTCCGAGGTCAACTGACGCATTAACTGGTCATGCTGCAAAGGGGCGAACTCCAGTGACAAACCCGGCGCTTCCTCATAAATACGCGGCAATGCAAATGGCAAAATGGTTTGCATGGCGTAATCAGTCGTTGCGATCTTAAAAGACTGCTCACACTTGGCCGGATCAAACTCTTCAGGCGAAAGGACATGACGAAGTGTATCTAGTGGCGCTGTCAGTTGAGCATTCAACTCCAACGCTCTTTGGGTTGGGATCAACTGTTGTCCGTGCCGGGTAAACAAGGGATCACCTGTAAGGCTTCTCAATCGTCCCAGAACCCTACTCATCGCTGACTGGCTAAGGCTTAGACGTATAGCCGCTTTACTCACGCTGCCTTCTTCCAGCAGCACACGAAGCGCGATTAGCAGGTTTAAGTCGCGGCGGTAGATATCTTCAAGTTCCATAACATGCCCAAAGAGTGCTAACGTTGCCATTATAAGCATGCCAGTCACCGATAAGGGTGATTGAGAAAGGCGTTTATTGATATTTGGCGAACGCCAGATAAAAAAAATCCCGCATTAAAGCGGGGAAGCCCAAGAAAACTGGGTGTGAGTGTAGTCGATGAGTGAGTTAGCCTAGCTGTTTCGCCATGTTCACATTCGTTTGAACATCATTCGTTAACAACTTGTTAATTAAGTTACACATGTTTTTTACAAATCCAACCCCTGTTGAATATTTAGTCTTCATAAGTATGATCGGGTCGACGTTTTCAATGTGATAAATGCAGATGAGTTCAGAATTTGAAAATCCGGATCACTTTTTAGACGCAGAAGGCCTGCGTTGTCCGGAACCAGTCATGATGGTAAGAAAAACAATCCGCAACATGGCGGAGGGTGAAACCTTACTGGTGACGGCGGACGATCCGTCAACGACACGCGATATCCCAAGTTTCTGCCGTTTCATGGACCACACCCTTGTTGCCCATGAGTCAGGAACCAGTCCATTCCGCTATCTGATCAAGAAAGGTCTTTAAGATCTTCTGAACAGATAAACGAGCGGAAATGAAAAAGGCAGCCAAGGCTGCCTTTTTCGTGTCTGTCAGTAATCTGATACTTGCTCAACGTCGTTCACTTTCCGCCTGAGCGTGGCGTTTTCATGCTCCAGTTCCCGCATGGCCTTTTTCATCGGCAATACGTAGCGCACTCTCACCATAGCATCAATAGATAAGTAAGTGGTTACTATTGCGCCAACCACCATTGGAAGCCACATATCAGTTAACACCATTCCAAGAATATTCAGCGCCAGTGCAAAGTGGAACAGCCACATCTGGCTTTTGGGGCTGATCGCCAGAAACCTGTCCATAACACGCTCCTTAGTCACGATGACACTAAAGCCAAACTACCATGGAACCGTCGGTGAGGTTGCTGATGAAATCACACATTCAGGCATCTGGTTATGTTTCTTATCGCATAAAGAAAGTACCGATCGCGAGTACCGCAAACAACCCTGCCGTCACATACCGTACAACGTTCAATGGCAATGCATTTGCTGCCTTGTGACCCAGTAATACCACCGGGACATTAGCCAGCAGCATACCGATAGTCGTACCAATAATGACCATGGTCAGCGCTTCAGCATTTTGAGCACCGAGAACAGTCGTTGCCACCTGGGTTTTGTCGCCAATTTCTGCAATAAAGAAGGCGATGAAACTCGCCACAAATGGACCCCGGTTTGACACACTTTCTTCGTCATCGAGTTTGTCAGGGATTAGCACCCAAACAGCCATCACCGCAAAGCTGACGATCAGCACCCAACGCAAGACTTCTTCGGTAAGATAATCGGCAACAACCACACCCAGCCAGGCAGCAACCGCATGGTTAAGGATTGTGGCGAAAAAGATAGCAAGAATAATAGGTACTGGCTTTCGGTATCGACTGGCCAGTAACAGGGAAAGGAGTTGGGTTTTATCACCAATTTCTGCCAACGCAACGGTGGCAATGGATATCGCTAACACGCTCATTATTGTCTTCCAGGGCGAGGATTATTATTCGAAAACCATGACAACCCACGCGCCCCGCCCGGTTCGCGTAAAGTGTCATTGGTCTCGTCAAACCCACTATCGTGTGTCGCCATTACCATGAAGATTGAGCTTCAAATATGTTGATAATGGCCTCGCTGGCGCGAGAGACTACTCCCCAAGAGCGAGCGCATTTTAGCCTCAACGCCTGACGGAATACAACCTCTGCCCGTTTTACCTTTCGACCCCGCTCGCCACCTTTGAAACCAAAGGACAAAAAACCGCCATTACCCCTACTTATCCCAAGCCTTGCGCGCTATAATCGCGTGTTATTTTCACTTCATTAAATCGCGCGAACCTGACGATGCAAAAATTCGACGTTAAAACTTTTCAGGGCATGATCCTCGCGCTGCAGGATTACTGGGCCCAACAAGGTTGTACCATCGTACAACCGCTCGACATGGAGGTAGGTGCAGGCACCTCTCACCCAATGACTTGTCTGCGTGCAATTGGTCCAGAGCCAATCGCAGCAGCTTACGTTCAGCCTTCTCGTCGTCCAACTGACGGCCGTTACGGTGAAAACCCTAACCGTCTGCAACACTACTACCAGTTCCAGACCATCCTGAAGCCGTCTCCAGACAACATTCAGGAACTGTATCTTGGTTCGCTGCGTGTGCTGGGCATTGACCCTGAAGTTCATGACATCCGCTTCGTAGAAGACAACTGGGAAAACCCGACACTGGGTGCCTGGGGTCTCGGCTGGGAAGTTTGGCTGAATGGCATGGAAGTCACCCAGTTTACTTACTTCCAACAAGTAGGCGGTCTTGAGTGTAAGCCTGTTACCGGCGAAATCACTTACGGTATCGAACGTCTGGCGATGTACATCCAGGGCGTCGATTCAGTTTACGATCTGGTATGGACTGATGGCCCATTCGGTAAAGTGACTTATGGCGATATCTTCCACCAAAACGAAGTGGAGCAATCGACCTACAACTTCGAATACGCTGACGTAGACTTCCTATTCACTTACTTCGACCAGTGCGAGAAAGAGTGTAAGTCTCTTCTCGAGCTTGAGAAGCCTCTGCCATTGCCAGCGTATGAGCGCATCCTGAAAGCAGGTCATGCATTTAACCTGCTGGACGCACGCAAAGCTATCTCAGTGACCGAGCGTCAACGCTACATCCTGCGTATCCGCAACCTGACCAAGTCAGTTGCTGAAGCGTACTACGCATCCCGTGAAGCTCTAGGCTTCCCAATGTGTAAAAAGGGTGAGGAGAAGTAAGATGGCGAACAATTTCCTGATTGAGCTGGGTACTGAAGAGCTGCCACCAACGCAACTTCGTACACTGGCTGAAGCATTTGCGGCAAACTTTGAGCAAGAGCTGAAAGACGCTGAACTGACCCACGAAGGTATGGTTTGGTACGCAACCCCTCGTCGTCTGGCACTGAAAGTCACTGCGCTGGCTGACCAACAAGCTGACAAGATGGTTGAGAAACGTGGCCCTGCCATCTCTGCCGCTTTTGACGCAGACGGCAACCCAACCAAAGCCGCACAAGGTTGGGCGCGTGGTTGTGGTATCGATGTATCAGAAGCCGATCGTATGGTGACTGATAAAGGTGAATGGCTGCTGTTCAAGCAAGAAGTTAAAGGTCAGAACACCAAAGACATCGTTGTTGCACTGGCTGACAAAGCGTTGGCGAATCTGCCAATCGCGAAGCCAATGCGCTGGGGTGACAAAGATACCCTATTCATCCGTCCGGTGAAGACCCTGACTATCCTGCTGGGTGACGAGCTGATTGAAGGCACCATCATGGGTGTTGATTCAGCGCGTACCATTCGTGGTCACCGTTTTATGGGCGAAGCGGAATTTACCATCGACAATGCTGACCAATATCCAGCGATTCTGGAAGAGCGCGGTAAAGTCATTGCCGATTACGAAGCACGTAAAGCCACTATCATCGCTGATGCCCAAAAGGCAGCAGAGCTGGTTGGTGGTATTGCTGATCTGGAAGATGACCTGGTTGAGGAAGTCACCTCTCTGGTTGAGTGGCCAGTGGTACTGACTGCAACCTTCGAAGAGAAGTTCCTGAAGGTTCCTTCAGAAGCCTTGGTTTACACCATGAAAGGCGACCAGAAGTACTTCCCTGTTTACAGCGAAGACAAGCAGCTTCTGCCTAACTTCATCTTCGTATCAAACATCGAATCGAAGGAACCTCGCCACGTTATCGAAGGTAACGAAAAAGTGGTTCGCCCTCGTCTGGCGGATGCAGAGTTCTTCTTCGACACCGACCGTAAGCGTCCTTTGATTGACCGTCTGCCACAGCTGGAAACGGCTATTTTCCAAAAGCAGTTGGGTACCATCAAAGACAAGACAGACCGCATCACTGAGCTTGCTGGCTACATTGCTGATAAAATTGGTGCTGATGTCGAAAAAGCAAAACGTGCAGGCCTTCTGGCGAAATGCGACCTGATGACCTCCATGGTTTTCGAATTCACCGAAACTCAGGGCGTGATGGGTATGCACTATGCGCGTCATGATGGCGAAGCAGAAGATGTTGCCGTTGCCCTGAATGAGCAATACATGCCACGTTTCGCAGGTGATGAACTGCCAGGCAATGGTGTTTCTTCAGCACTGGCGATGGCAGACAAGCTGGATACCATCGTAGGTATCTTCGGTATTGGCCAGGCACCGAAAGGTTCTGACCCATTCGCGCTGCGTCGTGCTTCTCTGGGTGTCCTTCGCATTATCGTTGAGTACGGTTACGATCTGGATCTGACCGATCTGATTGCCAAAGCCAAATCGCTGTTCGGCGACCGTCTGACTAACGATAAGGTTGAAGCTGACGTTATCGAATTCATGCTGGGTCGTTTCCGTGCCTGGTATCAGGACGAAGGCCATAGCGTAGATGCCATCCAAGCCGTGCTTGCAATGAACCCTACCCAACCGGCTGATTTCGACAAGCGCGTGAAAGCTGTAACGCACTTCCGTTCACTGGATGCTGCTGAGTCTCTGGCGGCTGCGAATAAGCGTGTTGGTAAC
This sequence comes from Grimontia indica, assembly GCF_000333895.2. Taxonomy (GTDB): domain Bacteria; phylum Pseudomonadota; class Gammaproteobacteria; order Enterobacterales; family Vibrionaceae; genus Enterovibrio; species Enterovibrio indicus. Next base: position 13,282 of record NZ_ANFM02000035.1, read on the forward strand.
ATCCTGGCAAAATACGACGGCGAATTGTCTGACACTATCAACAGTGAGCTGTTGGTTGAAGATGCAGAAAAGGCGTTGGCTGTAAAAGTCACCGCAATGGTTGAAGCGCTGAAGCCTGTCTTTGCCGCTGGTGATTACCAAGCTGCACTGACCCAATTGGCAGACCTGCGCGAACCTGTTGATACCTTCTTCGACAACGTGATGGTAATGGCTGAAGACGAAGCGCTGAAGGCGAACCGTCTGGCACTGCTCAATACCCTGCGTGGCCAATTTATGAATGTTGCAGATATCTCTCTGCTTCAGAAATAAGCTCGGCAAGAAAAGTTAATCAAGAGCCCCGTTTGAACGGGGCTTTTTTGTATCTATAAAATTGTCTTTCCACCAGCCTCATTCACAGCTTCTAAATCGATGTATTCAATCCTGTCTAATCTAAAATTTTCGGTATGTTTCACGTGGAACATCTCTCGAAACGCTCTCTAAACTCCCTCCTTCCCTTATCTGAAACGACAACCTTTCCGCCGTCCGCTACATGTTAAAAAGAAAGCAGAAATTGCATTCATTTTGTGCAATGAATCAGTTATGGTTTGTCGACTAACCTGAAGGAACAAAGGATTAAATAGGTTTCGCGCTATGCAGTTTTCTAAGTTTGGAAATAAGTTTTCTCAGCATTCCGGCATCACACAGTTGATGGACGACCTCAATGACGGACTAAGAAACCCGGATGCCATTATGCTTGGTGGTGGCAACCCAGCGGCGATTCCTGAAATGCTTGAGCATTTCGAAGACTTGAGTAGACGGATGCTAGATGATGGCTCTCTTGTCGCAGCACTCTCTAACTATGATGGCCCGCAAGGGAAGACAGCGTTCATCGCAGCGCTGGCTGAGATGTTGAATAAGACATTTGGCTGGCAGGTCACCTCTAAGAACATCATGCTGACCAATGGCAGTCAGTGCGCCTTCTTTTATCTCTTCAACCTTTTCGGTGGGCAGTATGACGACGGCAGCTTTAAGAAGATCCTGCTGCCTCTAACACCTGAGTATATTGGTTACGCCGATTCGGGTTTAGACTCTGATATCTTTACCAGCTTCAAGCCAACAATCGAGCATCTAGATAACCGCCAGTTTAAATACCACGTAGATTTTGATGCGCTGGAGATTGATGAGTCAGTTGCGGCTATTTGTGCCTCACGACCAACAAACCCGACCGGTAATGTTCTTACTGATGAAGAAATCGCAAAGCTTGATAAGCTGGCGCGAGCGAACAATATACCCCTCATCATCGACAATGCTTATGGCGTCCCCTTCCCTAACATCATCTTCGAAGATGTGAAGCCTTTCTGGAACGAGAACACTATCCTGTGTTCAAGCTTATCCAAGTTAGGTTTGCCAGGTGTACGCTGCGGCATCATCATTGCGCAAGAAGAGATTATCACTGCCCTATCCAACATCAATGGCATCGTCAGCTTGTCACCTTGTGGTGTTGGCCCTGCACTCGCACTTGAGATGATTAAAACCGGTGACCTACTGTCGCTCAGTGAAACTGTCATTAAGCCTTTCTATCAGAAGAAAGCAAAGCGTAGTATCGAGCTCCTTCAGAAAGCGATTCCTGATGAACGATTTAAAATTCATAAACCAGAAGGTGCTATCTTCCTTTGGCTTTGGTTTGAAGGTCTACCCATCAGCACCAAAGAGCTTTACCAGCGCCTTAAGAAACGCGGCTTACTGATAGTCCCTGGTGAGTACTTTTTTATTGGTTCAGAATTGGATTGGGACCATACCCGTGAGTGCCTAAGAATGAACTATGTTCAGGACGACGAGGCCATTGCGCGGGGTGTCGAGATACTTAAAGAGGAAGTGGAAAAGGCTTACGCTGAGTCTTAATTCTCCACCAAAGGTTCCACGTGAAACATCGCCCAGTTAGAAAATCGACTGGGCTTTTTTGTGTTCATCTTCTATTTGGACTCACTAATCTGATCGTAAACAGCAAGACGTGTTCTTTTATCATTTTAATTTAACCGCTAACGTTTCACGTGAAACATAGGTTGAGTGGAAGACAATGACCGAGAATAAAACGCACTCTGAAGTAGAAACTAATTTGAAAGTTGGAGAGCTCACAGGAGCATTAGTCGAACCAAAATCCTTTCGACATAGCGAAACGGTTTATCTGATCATTGCTGGAAGTGGCCCCACGGATAGAGATGGTAATCAGCCATCGATAACAACGGGTACGTACAAAAAGCTCGCTCATGCCCTTTCAAAACAAAACATCGCTTCATACCGCTATGACAAAATAGGTGTCGGTGAAAGCAAAGTAGATGGGTTAAAAGAAGAAAACCTCACCATTGATACCTATATCAATGACGCTGTTTACGTGATTGACTGACTTCGTAATAGATACCCATCGTCGAAAGTGGGTGTCATTGGTCATAGTGAGGGCGGGCTCATCGGTCTCGCTGCCGGGCTGAAAACAGAAATTGATAAGCTCGTGCTCGTCGCCACACCGGGTCGCCCAATAGACCAAATCATACTGGAACAACTTTCAGCGCGCGCTCCCCAATTGGTCAATGAAGCCGAAGCCATTATCGATGCATTAAAACACGGTGAAAACGTCACTCACATCAGCGAGAGCCTATTTCCGTTATTTAGACCTTCAGCCCAGTCTTATATGAAATCCTTACTGAGACAGAACCCCTGCTCTCTACTATCCCAAAGAAAAGGGAAAACTCTCATTGTTCAAGGGGAGCGTGATTTACAAGTGACAAAAGAAGATGCGCTTGCACTTTATGCGGATAACGAAAAACAAGTGACCCTAAGATTAGTCGGTTCGATGAATCACGTTCTAGTGGCGGTAAACGTTAACCTAGAAGATAACTTGGCGTCTTATCAGAATCCTTCTTTAGCCATTCATGAAGAATTGATAAACGGTATTATTGAATACGCTTAAAGTTTTAAAATTCAATAACTTAAATAAATACATCACGCTACGTAAAAAAAACGCCGCTAATGCGGCGTTAGGTACTCAGATTTTACGTAGAATCACGTGGTTACACATCGAGGTTGGCAACCTTCAGGGCATTATCTTCGATAAACGCACGACGTGGCTCAACGTGATCACCCATCAATGTCGTGAAGAGCTCATCTGCTGCTACCGCATCCTGAATGGTCACGCGCATCATACGACGTGATTCTGGATCCATGGTGGTTTCCCAGAGTTGATCAGGGTTCATCTCACCCAGACCTTTGTAGCGCTGACGGCTAAGACCACGGTTAGACTCTTTAATCAACCAAGCCAATGCATCTGCAAAGCTCTTAACAGGTTGCTTACGCTCACCACGTTGAATGTATGCAGTATCATCCAGAAGACCATCAAGTGCTTCTGCCAGATCAGCAATACGTCCGTACTCTTTTGAGTTCAGCAGGTCGTAGCTGATGAGATACTCATGATCGACGCCGTGGGTACGAACAATCAGTTCTGGTTGGTAAGCCTGATGCTCCTCATCAAACTTCACCTCAGCGCGGTACTGGCTTTCACCGGTCGAGTTCTTATTCAGAACATCCACCAGCGTATCAATCCAGGCGCGTACTTCACCCTCATTGCTCAGCGTATCTACACTCAGGCGCGGTTGGTAAACCAGCTCGTTGAGCATCGCGTATGGGTAACGACGGTTCATGCGCTTAATCAGCTTCATTACACCGTTGTACTGCTTAACAAGCTCTTCTAACGCCAAACCATTCAGTGCCGGTGCATCTTGGTTAACGAAGAGTGAAGCGTTTTCCAGCGCGATAGATACCTGGTATTGCTCCATCGCTTCATCATCTTTGATGTATTGCTCTTGCTTACCTTTCTTCACTTTGTAAAGCGGTGGCTGAGCGATGTAGACATAACCACGCTCAATCAGCTCAGGCATTTGACGATAGAAGAAGGTCAACAGCAGCGTACGAATGTGCGAGCCGTCGACGTCCGCATCGGTCATGATGATGATGCTGTGGTAACGCAGCTTGTCAGGGTTGTACTCGTCACGGCCAATACCACAACCTAGTGCAGTGATCAGCGTTGCGACTTCCTGAGAAGAAAGCATCTTGTCGAAACGCGCTTTCTCAACGTTCAGGATTTTACCTTTCAGTGGCAGGATAGCCTGGTTCTTACGGTTACGACCCTGCTTCGCGGAACCGCCCGCAGAGTCACCCTCCACAATGTAGAGTTCAGACAGCGCAGGATCTTTTTCCTGACAGTCTGCAAGCTTGCCTGGAAGGCCAGCCAAATCCAGTGCGCCTTTACGACGGGTCATTTCACGTGCTTTACGTGCCGCTTCACGCGCACGCGCCGCATCAATGATTTTGCTACAAACGATCTTCGAGTCTTGTGGGTTCTCAATCAGGAACTCAGACAGTTTCTCGTTCATTGCTGACTCAACCGCAGACTTCACTTCTGAAGAAACCAGTTTGTCTTTAGTCTGGCTTGAGAATTTCGGATCCGGCACTTTCACAGACACAACGGCAGTCAAACCTTCACGGGCATCGTCGCCAGAAGTCGCTGCTTTGGCTTTCTTCGAATACCCTTCTTTGTCCATGAAAGAGTTCAGCGTACGGGTCAGAGCTGCTCGGAAACCAGCAAGGTGTGTACCGCCATCACGCTGAGGAATGTTGTTGGTGAAACAGTAAATGTTTTCCTGGAAACCATCGTTCCACTGCATTGACACTTCTACCGACACACCGTCTTCGCGTTCATGTTCAAAGTGGAACACAGTTGGGTGAATAGGTGTTTTGTTGCGGTTGAGGTGCTCTACGAATGCGCGGATACCACCTTCATACATGAAGTGGTCTTGTTTGTTCTCTTCACGCTCATCAATCAGCTTGATTGAAACGCCTGAGTTCAGGAATGACAGCTCACGCAGGCGCTTGGCCAGAATGTCGTAATGGAACGTAGTGTCAGAGAAGGTCTCGTCACTTGGCCAGAAGCGGATACGGGTACCGGTTTCGTCAGTATCACCAATCGCTTCCAGAGGCTGCTCAGGCACACCCATTTTGTAGATTTGCTGGTGGATGTTGCCGTGACGCCAGATAGTCAACTCAAGCTTCTCAGACAGGGCATTTACTACCGAAACACCTACACCGTGAAGACCACCGGAGACTTTGTACGAGTTGTCATCGAACTTACCACCGGCATGAAGTACCGTCATGATAACTTCGGCTGCTGATACACCCTCTTCTTCGTGGATGTCGACAGGAATACCACGACCGTCATCTTTTACAGATACCGAACCGTCTTCATGGATGGTGACCACGATGTCATTACAGTGACCAGCGAGAGCTTCATCGATAGAGTTATCGACCACCTCAAAGACCATGTGGTGCAGACCGGTACCGTCGTCAGTATCACCGATGTACATCCCCGGACGCTTTCGTACTGCATCCAGACCCTTGAGTACCTTGATACTCGATGAATCGTAATTGTTGGACATTGAGTTACTCTCGCTTAATTTTATTCTGCGGCTATTTTACCGTTTTCCACATGAAACATCTTACTATTTTCGTCGCACATTTCAGCGACCTGATCGGCACTAATGGCACTTACAAATACCTGTGCGCCTGTGGCTTTTAACTGCTCAGCCAATAGCGCCCTTCGTTGGCTATCCAACTCGGACGCAAAGTCATCTATCAAATAGATGCATTGCTTTTGTTTGTCTTCGGTCAGTTGTTGGCCCTGTGCTAAACGAAGTGCACACACCATCAACTTTAACTGCCCACGGGAAAGTACATCTTCCACTGGGGTGCCGCCCACGCGAAGGCGAAGATCTGCCTTGTGAGGACCACTGACTGTATACCCGAGTTGCTGATCGCGTAAAAAGTTCTCGCGTAGCAGCTCAGCATAATCTGACCCTTTATCCCAACCACGCGTGTAGTTGAGTTTGATTTCATACTCAGGCAGAAACGCTTCACAGAGCTTAGAAGCACGTTCTGAGAGCTTTTCAATGTAGTCTTTGCGCCACTGGTCAATTTGGTTTGCCAAAGGCGCTAATTCCGCATCCCAGTAACTAAGCTCTCGGTAGCTACGCGCTGTTTTCATCAACGCATTTCGTTGCTTGGTAAGCCGTTTTACCCTAGACCACGCGGGGTAAAACTGGGGTTCCACGTGAAACACACCCCAGTCGATAAATGCACGGCGGAATTTAGGACCACCGGTTAACAGCTCAAACCCTTCCGGGGTAATCAGCTGCATCGGCAAAACTTCGGCAAGCTGCACCAGCTTCTGCCCTTTTTCCTCACCGATTTTCACTTCTGTCGAACCGTCGCGGTTTTTCTGGAGCCCTACTGGTAGTAAGGACTCACCTGCTTGCACGCGACCGTGTACAACTAATCTGTCTTGCTGGTGTCGGATCACCCTTCCGGTCAACTGGCTTCGAAATGAACGGCCATGCCCCAGATAGTAAACCGCCTCCAACACACTGGTTTTTCCACTGCCGTTAGGCCCTACAAGAAAATTGAAGCCTGATGACAGGCTAAGGTCACAGGCTTCAATATTTCTCAAGTCATGGATAGAGAGTCGGGACAGCGCCATATTACAGACGAATAGGCATCACGACGTACATGGCGTCATCATTGCTGACATCTTCTACCAGTGTACTCGCGGTACCATCGGTCATCGAAAAGCGCACTTGTTCGCACTTAAGCGTATTTAATACATCCAGCACGTAACTGACGTTAAATCCGATTTCCAAGTCTTCGCCATCGTAATTAACGTCAACAAACTCTTCCGCTTCTTCCTGCTCAGGGTTATGCGCAGAAATGCGAAGCTGGCCTGAGCTCAGGTTCAAGCGCACACCGCGGAATTTCTCATTCGACAAAATGGCTGCACGCGAAAATGCCTGACGCAGCTCGTCACAATCCGCTTCCATGATTTTGTTGGAAGATTGCGGCATGACGCGGCGGTAATCCGGGAATCGACCATCCACTAACTTAGAGGTAAACACAAACTGGTTCACCTGAGCGCGGATGTTGGCACTGCCAATCTGGATGGTTACTGGCGCCTCTGGGTTATCCAGCATACGCATCAATTCAGTCACGCCTTTACGTGGCACAATCACTTGCTGGCCAGCCAGCTGGTTATCGAGCGCAGTTGTACCTACCGCCATACGGTGACCGTCTGTGGCCACAGAGCGAAGTGTGGTGCCATCAGTCTCAAGCAACATACCGTTGAGGAAATAACGGACATCCTGGTTGGCCATGGAGAATGCAGTGCTTTCAATCAATTGGCGAAGCTTGCCTTGTGGCACCGTGAATTCCACGTTGCTCTGCCAATCTTCGATATTCGGGAAGTCAGCAGCTGGCAATGTCGACAGTGTAAAACGGCTGCGGCCTGAACGGATTACTGCGCGATCACCTTCGAGCGTAAAACTGATAGGTGCGCTGTCTGGCAGACCGCGGCAAATATCTAAAAACTTACGAGACGGGACAGTTACTGCCCCGTCTTCTGCTTCACTTTCCAGCGGCAGATTAGCAATCAGCTCAACTTCCAAATCCGTACAGGTCATGGAAAGTTGTCCGAACTCTACTTTCAGCAGGATATTGCCAAGAATAGGCAGCGTAGGTCGTCCCCCTAATGCACCAGACACCTGCTGCAGGGGTTTCAAGAATTGGTCACGGGTAACTGTAAATTTCATATTAAGACGACAAAGTCCGGATCAGGTTGGAATAATCTTCTTTTATATCGTGGCTCTCTTCGCGCAGCTGTTCAATCTTTCGGCATGCATGAAGTACCGTAGTATGATCGCGGCCACCAAATGCGTCACCAATCTCAGGCAAACTGTGGTTGGTCAGCTCTTTTGACAGTGCCATCGCCACCTGGCGTGGACGTGCCACAGAGCGGCTGCGACGTTTCGACAATAGGTCCGCCATTTTGATTTTGTAATACTCGGCGACGGTTTTCTGGATGTTGTCTATGGTGACCAGTTTTTCCTGAAGCGCCAGCAAATCACGCAGGGCTTCGCGGACAAAATCGATGGTGATAGCACGGCCGGTGAAGTTAGCATTCGCTATCACGCGGTTCAACGCCCCTTCAAGCTCTCGAACATTTGAGCGCAGACGTTTGGCGATAAAGAATGCCACTTCGTCTGGCAGGCGAATATTATGATCTTCCGCCTTTTTCATCAAAATCGCCACACGGGTTTCAAGCTCTGGTGGCTCAATGGCAACAGTCAAACCCCAGCCAAAACGGGATTTCAGACGATCTTCCACACCGCTGATCTCTTTTGGATAACGGTCAGAGGTGAGGATAATTTGTTGGTTACCTTCCAAGAGCGCATTAAAGGTGTGGAAGAACTCTTCCTGTGAGCGCTCTTTGTTGGCGAAGAATTGGATGTCATCGATAAGCAGCGCGTCAACACTACGGTAGTAGCGCTTAAACTCTTCAATCTGGTTGTTCTGAAGCGCTTTAACCATGTCCTGAACAAAACGTTCAGAATGCATGTACACCACGCGCGCATCGGTTTTACGATCAGAAATCGCATTACCTACAGCGTGCAACAAGTGGGTTTTACCTAGACCTGTGCCGCCATAAAGGAAAAGTGGGTTGTATGCCGCGCCCGGGTTATCTGCCACCTGGCGAGCTGCTGCCAATGCGAGTTGGTTCGACTTACCTTCTACGAAGTTAGTGAACTTGTGCTTCGGATTCACGTTAGAACGGTGATTCACATCTGATTGCACAGGAGAAGGTGCAGGCTCCCACGTGCGACCAACAGGTTTAGCGGCTGGTGCAACAGGGGCTGGAGCTGCAGGCTGGCTTGGCGGCGCCACCGGGGCAACCGGCTTACTGCCAACTTCAAAGCGCAGCACAGGCAAGTCGTTACCGCAAAATTCATTCAGTAACTGATTGATGCTATTGAGGTATTTGTCGCGAACCCAATCCAGTACAAAACGGTTTGGCGCGAACAAAGTCAGGGTATTGTCATTTAACTCCGCCTGAAGCGGTCGAACCCACATGCTGAATTCTGTTGCAGGAAGGTCCTCTTGAAGGCGCTGAAGGCACTGCAACCAAAGCGAAGATGACACGTCTGACTCCACACTTATTTATTAATGAAAAGGGAACTAAGTTTATACTTGTACGAGGAGGATCGCTAGCGAAGAGATCCCTTTTGCAGTGAATAAGATCTAAGTTATACACACAGATCGCACATTTAGTTTGCAGATCGGCACAGCTAACACCCCACTTACTCACAGAATTATCCGATTTTGGCTCAAAAATCCGATGATCCGATCACAGTGTTGACTCCCCCACTCCACAAAACGTCACGGGTGATCGATGTTCTTAAAAAATTCATCCTGATCAAATTTACACACCCTATACTGGGTTATCCCTGACGATCGCACATGAAATACACAAGGAAAGGTGGATAAGATCGGCAAAGGATCCTTGCGCTTGACAGGCGACCACGTATAATTGCGCGCCCTGAGAGATTCGGATTGAAACCACCTGTGGTTTTAACATTGACTATAAGTCAGTCAGTGATTACAATCCGCCCTCTTTGTTGAGAGGCGTCGGACTTTTGTCCCACGTCGGGTTAACAAACCTAAAAACTGATCAGTAATTAAGGTAGAAACCATGAAACGCACTTTTCAACCTTCAGTTCTAAAGCGTAAGCGCACTCACGGTTTCCGTGCGCGCATGGCAACTAAGAACGGTCGTAAGGTTATCGCCGCTCGCCGTGCGAAAGGCCGTAGCAAGCTTTCAAAATAATCCTTAGCGATTTGTGAATAAGCTAGCTTTTTCTCGGGAGTTACGTCTGTTAACTCCCGAACATTTCAACTTCGTCTTCCAGCAACCTCACCGCGCTGGCTCCCCACACTTAACCATTCTTGCTCGAAACAACAAACTTGGACGCCCACGTCTAGGCCAAGCTGTTCCAAAAAAACAAATCAAACTTGCCGTTGACCGAAATCGCTTTAAACGTCTGGTACGTGAAAGTTTTCGTCTCAACCAGCACTCGCTGATGGCAAAAGATTATGTTGTGATAGCAAAGAAAAGTGCGAATGAGCTCAGTAACGAAGAACTGAGTCAGCTGCTTGATAAGTTATGGCAACGTTTGTCTCGACCGCCGCGAAAAAAATAGTCACTGGACTGTTTCGCGGGTATCAACTCTTCATCAGCCCACTTCTGGGGCCCCGATGTCGCTTCACGCCGACATGCTCCCAATACGCCATAGAAGCGGTCAACCGTCACGGTGTGATAAAAGGGTGTTGGTTCGCCAGCAAACGTTTATTAAAATGCCACCCTCTTAATCATGGTGGGTACGATCCTGTACCCCCGCGTCATCCTAAAAATCGAGACAATTAACAATGGATTCTCAACGCAATATCCTGTTGATTGCCCTAATGTTTGTATCCTTCATGTTGTATCTCAACTGGACGGAAGCAACCAACCCTCAACCACAGGGCCAGGGCGTAACACAGCAAGCACAACACAGTGGTGATGTACCTGCCAGCTCAGATGCGTCTCAGCCTCTGACGCAGGACGCAGTTTCAAACAAGCTGATCACCATCAAAAGTGACGTGCTGACTTTGACCGTTGACACACAAGGCGGTGACATTCTTCGCGCTGAACTGAACAACTACGACGCAGAGTTCGACTCTGTCGACAAGTTCGTGATGCTCAAAAACCAGCCTGACCACGTATTCGTTGCTCAAAGCGGCCTGATTGGCCCTGATGGTATCGATACCCTGGATGGCCGTGCACAGTTCTCTGCAAACGGCACCGACTTTGTGATGGCTGATGGCCAGGACGAGTTGCGTGTTCCACTGACGCTGGTAAAAGACGGCATTACCTTCACCAAAACCTTTGTACTGAAACGCGACAACTACGCGGTTGACGTTGACTACACGGTAGACAACCAAAGCGGCAAAGCAGCGACAGTTCAAATGTATGCGCAGCTGAAGCAAAACCTGCTGGATGACGGCGGCAGTCTGACCATGCCTACCTACCGCGGTGGTGTGTACTCGGCTGACGATGCGAAATACGAGAAATACAGCTTTGACGATATGAAGGACAGAAACCTGAACCTGACTATCGCCAATCAAGGTTGGGCAGGCATGATGCAACACTACTTCGTTGCCGCCTGGATCCCACATTCAGAAGGTGAAGCGAACCTGTATACCCGCACCAGCAATGGCCAGGGCTTTATCGGTGTACGTTACCCAACCACCACGGTTGCTGCTGGTTCAACGGCACAACTGGACGCGACCCTGTGGGTCGGTCCTAAGCTTCAGGACAAAATGGCTGAAGTGGCACCTAACCTGAACCTGACTGTCGACTACGGCTGGCTGTGGTTTATCGCGAGCCCACTGCACTGGTTGCTGTCAACCATTCACGGTTTCGTGGGTAACTGGGGTGTGGCAATCATCATCCTGACTTTCATCGTTCGTGGTGTGATGTACCCGCTGACCAAAGCGCAGTACACCTCGATGGCGAAAATGCGCATGCTGCAGCCAAAACTGGCAGAAATGCGTGAGCGTATTGGCGATGACCGCCAGCGCATGAGCCAGGAAATGATGGAGCTGTATAAGAAAGAGAAAGTGAACCCGCTGGGCGGCTGTTTACCTCTGCTTCTACAAATGCCTATCTTCATCGCACTTTACTGGGCGTTGATGGAATCGGTTGAACTGCGCCACGCGCCGTTCATGCTGTGGATTCAAGACTTGTCAGCACCGGATCCATACTACGTGCTGCCACTGCTGATGGGTGCTTCTATGTTCCTCATTCAGAAGATGAGCCCAAGCACTATCACGGATCCAATGCAGCAGAAGATCATGAACTTCATGCCAGTGATGTTCACCGTGTTCTTCCTGTGGTTCCCGGCAGGTCTGGTACTGTACTGGTTGGTGTCAAACGTTGTGACCCTTATCCAGCAGACCATGATTTACCGTGCGCTGGAGAAAAAAGGCCTTCACAGCCGCACTTAATCGCACTGAATACTGATAAGGCGGCCAACTGGCCGCCTTTCTTCTTTCTGAAGACGCGACAGGCGGTCAGGTAAAATTGGTATACACTAAGCAACGTTTTCAAACTGCAGGTAAAGTTTCATGACTCATTCAGACACCATTGTTGCTCAGGCAACACCACCGGGACGCGGTGGTGTGGGCATCATCCGCGTATCAGGCCCTAAAGCCAAAGCAGTTGCCCTGGCGGTCACCGGACGTGAACTTCCGGTGCGACGCGCTGAATACCTGCCGTTTAACGATGAACAGGGCAACGCACTTGATCAGGGGATTGCCCTGTACTTCCAGGCGCCGAATTCGTTTACCGGTGAAGATGTGCTGGAACTGCAAGGTCATGGCGGCCCAGTTATCATGGATATGCTGATCAAGCGCATTGTGGATATCGACGGTGTTCGCACTGCCCGCCCGGGCGAGTTTTCCGAACGCGCCTTTTTGAATGACAAGCTCGATCTCGCGCAGGCAGAAGCGATTGCAGATTTGATTGATGCCAGCTCAGAACAAGCGGCAAAAAGCGCGCTACAAAGCCTTCAGGGCGCGTTTTCGGGCAAAGTGAATACGCTGGTGGAAGCGCTGATCCATCTGCGCATCTACGTGGAAGCGGCAATCGATTTCCCGGATGAGGAAATCGATTTTCTCTCTGACGGTAAAGTCGCCGCCGATCTCGACAACATCATCAACTCGCTGGATGACGTGCGTAAAGCGGCCAACCAAGGCGCTATCATGCGTGAAGGCATGAAAGTGGTGATCGCTGGCCGTCCTAATGCGGGGAAATCCAGCCTGCTCAATGCCCTTTCAGGTAAAGAAAGCGCCATTGTGACTGACATTGCCGGCACCACCCGTGATGTGCTCCGTGAGCATATCCACATTGATGGCATGCCGCTGCACATCATCGACACAGCAGGCTTACGTGATGCTTCCGACGAGGTGGAACGTATTGGTATCGAACGTGCGTGGGATGAAATCGCTCAGGCAGACCGCGTGCTCTTTATGGTGGATGGCACCACCACTGATGCGACATCACCGGAAGAAATCTGGCCGGAGTTTATCGACCGCCTGCCAGAAAACATCGGTATGACGGTTATCCGCAACAAGGCAGACATGACAGATGAAACCCTGGGAATCTGCCATGCTAGTCAACCGACGCTTATCCGTTTAAGCGCGAAGACAGGAGCCGGTGTTGATGCCCTGCGTGAGCACCTGAAAGCCTGTATGGGCTTCTCCGGCGCGACAGAGGGTGGCTTTATGGCCCGTCGCCGCCACTTGGAAGCGCTGGATGCAGCCGCTCGTCATCTCGATATCGGGAAAGAGCAGCTTGAAGGTTACATGGCCGGAGAGATCCTCGCTGAAGAGCTCCGCATTGCCCAGCAGCATCTTTCGGAGATCACCGGAGAATTCAGCTCAGACGATCTGCTTGGCCGGATCTTCAGCTCCTTCTGTATCGGTAAATAAATACATTGCCGCCTTCGGGCGGCTTGTTTCCCGCCGAAATGTCCCGCTTTTGCTACACTTGAATACATCTTTCATAGACTCAGCCAAAGCGATGATCAACAGCCTCAGCCCCATTCTTAATCTGGGGATAACACGCTGCGACAAGCTACATGTGCATCACCTACGGATGGTGAATTTGCTCACGTGTCTGTGTGCGAGTGGTACCTTGTTGTTCTCAGCACTTTTCTGGTTCGCTTTTGGTAGTGCTACCGCTGCTCTTTTGAATGGCCTGTTTGCCATACTGTATCTGGTCGCTTTTCTGCTGACCCGGGAAGGTGTTTTGTGGATGGCCAAGTATTGGATATTCGTTACTTTCTTCCTTCAACAACTCTTCCTCCCTCTGTTTGTGTTGTCCGCCAACTTTGAAACCGAACTGCTGTTGCTGGTGGTTCCAACCGCTGTTGTTCTGGTGTTTGATCCGAACGAACGCCTCCCCCGCTATGGGTTGTCACTTATCGCCATTTTTCTGCTTTTTCTGGCTAAAACGGTTCCGTCAGCCGATCCTGTGCTGGCACTCACGGACACCAATGCACGGGCAGCATACCTGTGTGTCATCCTGATTCTGGTGCTTGCATCAGTCGCATTGACCGATTTCTATATGGTGGATCTTCACAGCATTGATGAATCTTCCCGAAAACTGGTTCACGAGGATCTTTTAACTGAAACCTCCAACAGCCAAAGTCTCTATAACCAGGCCGATGAACTTTTCTTTCAAGCGCAACGGCGCGGGGAGCCGCTGTCGGTCGTCGCTATAAACCTCGATGACTTCCGGCAAATCAACGAAATGCACGGAAGACAAACAGGTGATCAAGTGCTTATCCATGTTGCAGAACTTCTGCGCGAACAACTCCCGCCAGCCACGCCTATTGGCCGTTTGTACGCCGACAACTTCGCGATCTTATTGAGGAATACACCTTCAAGTGACGCAATGCGTGTGGCCGAACAACTGAAACTGGCCATTGGACGCAGTGTGGTTCTGCTGGATAACACCGCGGTTAAACGCACTGCAAGCCTGGGAGTAACCACATCAAATGATGGCTGCCTTGCTGGTTTTCAGCTGATAGATACGGCAATTCATGCTGTTGCCAATGCCAAAAAGCGAGGCAAGAACAAGATACAAACCTTATCACCCAAAGGGTTTAATGCCCTTTACCGAAGTGAGCACTACCAGCCCAACTGACTTGACGCAGCAGTGACCGTCACTCAATACTAACGGCCATTGATAAACCGTTAGAGAACAATCTTATGAGTGAACTAACCCTGATCACCGGCAGTACATTGGGCGGCGCAGAGTACGTGGGCGATCACCTCTCTGATCTTCTGGAACAAGAAGGCATCACAGTGAATGTGATCAATGAAGCAGAGCCTGATGACGTCGCGAATGCCTCCAGCCTTCTCCTTATCACATCAACCCATGGTGCCGGAGACTATCCGGATAACCTCGCGCCAGCGATGGAAGCCCTGAAAAACACGACACCTGATTTGAGCGCACTGAAGTATGCCGTGATCGCAATCGGCGACTCCAGTTACGACACGTTTTGTGGCGCAGGTATTCAGGCAGATGAACTATTGAAAAGCCTGGGAGCGCAGTCTCTGGCCCCCAGATTAGAGATTGATATTCTTGAGCAGCCTTTGCCTGAAGAAGCGGCTGAAGCATGGTTATCCCAGCACAAATCGGCATTTTGTGAATAAAATGACGCGGCGACCATAAAAACTTTATTCAAAACTGTGACCTTTGCTTTGTGGATAACTATAGATCTAAACGGTGATCAACCTATAGTTATCCCAATAATAACTTTCCTCTCTTTCCCCACCTGTTGATAACATGCCATTTTGATCCCAAGCAGTACAAGACTAGATCCAAGTAAACACACAGAAAACGATCTTCCTTAAACGCATGATCATGTTGATCATTTATTAGTTATCCACAAAGATCGTCTTCCCTAATAAAAGATCAAAATAAAGATCTATATAAAGATCTTTATATATTTTAAGAGACACACCCTCGATCAAAGATCACACTTTTGGTTCTCTCCGTTTCTGAAAAGCGGTAGAATGATCCTCTTTTGCTCAACCAACCGATCAACACATTCCTTATTGAGGTCACACCATGTTTTACCAGGATAACTTTGATGTCATCGTTGTTGGTGGTGGTCATGCAGGTACGGAAGCCGCACTGGCCGCTGCACGTATGGGTCAGCAAACCCTTCTGCTGACACACAACATCGATACATTGGGGCAAATGTCATGTAACCCTGCCATTGGCGGGATCGGAAAAGGACATCTGGTGAAAGAAGTCGACGCATTAGGCGGCCTGATGGCGCGTGCGATTGACAAAGGTGGTATTCAGTTCCGTACCCTGAATGCATCGAAAGGCCCTGCTGTCCGTGCTACCCGAGCACAGGCTGACCGTGCGCTGTACAAAGCGGCAGTACGTGAGGCATTGGAAAACCAGCCAAATCTGATGTTGTTCCAACAAGCAGTGAATGATCTGATCGTTGAACAGGATCAAGTGATTGGTGTTGTGACCGAAATGGGCCTGAAATTCCGTGCCCGATCGGTGGTGTTGACCGTAGGTACTTTCCTCGGCGGAAAAATCCACATTGGTCTTGAGAATTATTCCGGTGGCCGTGCCGGCGATCCCCCTTCGATCGCGCTGGCTGATCGCCTCCGTGAATTGCCGTTTCGCGTTGACCGCCTGAAAACAGGAACACCGCCGCGTATTGATGCACGCACAGTCGATTTCAGTGTGATGCAAACCCAGCATGGTGACGATCCACGTCCCGTGTTTTCTTTCATGGGGGATGTGTCTGAGCATCCGCGTCAGGTGCCGTGTTACATCACTTACACCAATGAGAAAACCCATGATGTGATCCGTAATAATCTGGATCGCAGCCCGATGTATGCCGGTGTGATTGAAGGTATTGGTCCGCGTTACTGCCCGTCTATCGAAGACAAGGTGATGCGCTTCGCGGACAAAGATAAACACCAGATTTTCGTTGAGCCAGAAGGCTTGACGACCAACGAACTCTACCCGAATGGGATCTCCACCAGCCTGCCATTTGATGTGCAGATGGGGATCATCAGTTCGATCAAAGGCTTCGAGAACGCGCGTGTGATCCGTCCAGGTTATGCGATCGAGTATGATTTCTTCGATCCGCGCGATCTGAAGCAAACCTTTGAAACCAAATTTATCAAAGGCTTATTCTTCGCTGGTCAAATTAACGGCACCACAGGCTATGAAGAAGCGGCAGCACAAGGCTTGCTCGCAGGCACAAACGCAGCATTGTTTGCTCAGGACAAGGAGGGCTGGTGCCCTCGTCGCGATCAAGCTTACATGGGCGTGTTGATTGACGATTTGTCGACCATGGGTACCAAAGAACCGTACCGTATGTTCACTTCCCGCGCTGAATATCGCTTATTGCTTCGTGAAGACAACGCGGACATGCGTTTGACTGAAACCGGTCGCGAGCTCGGTTTGGTGGACGATGAGCGCTGGGCCCGTTTCAACCAGAAACTGGAAAACATGGAACAGGAAGCACAGCGTCTTCGCAGTGCCTGGATCCACCCGACTTCAGAGCATGCTGAAGTATTGAACGCGATCCTGAAAACGCCATTGTCCCGTGAGGCAAACGGCGAAGAACTATTGCGTCGTCCGGAAGTGACATACAACGATCTGGTGAAAATTCCTACATTCTCGCCAGCGCACGAAGACATTCAAGCGTCTGAGCAGGTAGAAATTCAGGTCAAGTACGCAGGTTATATCGACCGCCAGAAAGACGAGATTGAAAAATCTATCCGCCACGAAAATACCCATTTGCCGATCGAGCTGGATTATTCCCAAATCAAAGGCTTGTCGAACGAGGTGGTGGCGAAACTGAAAGACAGCCGTCCAGAGACCATTGGCAAGGCGTCACGCATTTCCGGTATCACGCCTGCAGCGATCTCTATCCTGCTGGTGCATCTGAAAAAACAAGGCATGCTGAAAAAAGGGGCCTGAGTTTCTGTGAAACAACGTCTAGCACAACTGATTGAACAGGCAGGGATGAATATCCCTGCTGAGCAACAAGCCCAACTGATTGGCTATGTTGAAATGCTCCACAAGTGGAACAAAGCGTACAACCTGACATCGGTGCGCGATCCAAACGAAATGATCGTCAAACACATCATGGATAGCATCGTGGTGAGTCAGCACCTCGATGGCCAAAGTTACATCGATGTGGGGACGGGTCCTGGATTACCGGGGATCCCGCTTGCAATCATCAACCCAGAAAAATCCTTCACGCTGCTCGACAGCCTGGGTAAGCGCATTCGCTTCATCCGTCAGGTGCTGCATGAGCAGAAAATTACCAATGTCACGGCTGTGCAGAGCCGCGTCGAAGATTTCCAGCCTGAACAGGGATTTGATGGCGTATTAAGCCGAGCCTTTGCATCCATGAGCGACATGGTGAACTGGTGTCATCACCTCCCTTCACCACAAGGTCAGTTCCTCGCTCTCAAGGGACAAGTGGATCAAGTCGAAATTGACGAACTTCCTGCCGGATGTTCTGTGACAGATATCAAACCTTTGACTGTTCCGGGATTGGAAGGTCAACGTCATCTAGTAATCTTGGCTAGATAGGATTATTAGGCGAGGTCGTCTTGTGGGAAAAGTCATTGCTGTTGCAAACCAAAAGGGAGGCGTTGGTAAAACAACGACCTGTATCAACTTGGCTGCGTCGCTGGCAGCGACTCAGCGTAAGGTATTGGTAATTGACCTAGACCCACAGGGCAACGCAACCATGGCCAGTGGGGTGGATAAATACGATGTTCATGCCACCGCTTACGATTTGTTGGTTGAAGAGACCCCGTTTAACGATGTGGTGGTGACAGAGACCACGGGCGGTTATCATCTGATAGCGGCCAATGGCGATGTCACCGCAGCAGAAATCAAACTCATGGAAGTGTTTGCCCGCGAAGTGAGGCTGCGCAACGCATTAGCCGACATTCGTGAAAACTATGATTTCATCTTCATTGATTGTCCCCCTTCTCTTAACCTTCTTACAATCAATGCCATGACGGCGGCAAATTCCGTACTGGTGCCAATGCAGTGTGAATACTTTGCATTGGAAGGCCTGACCGCACTGATGGACACCATCAGTAAGCTTGCAAGCGTAGTGAACGCTGACTTGCATGTGGAAGGCTTACTCAGAACCATGTACGATCCGCGAAATCGTCTGGCGACAGAAGTGTCTGAACAGATCAAAAAACACTTTGGAGACAAGGTCTACCGTACTGTTATCCCGCGCAATGTCCGTTTGGCAGAAGCGCCGAGTCACGGCAAACCAGCCATGTACTACGACAAATATTCCAGCGGTGCCAAGTCATATCTGGCATTAGCGGGTGAAATATTGCGACGGGAAGAGCAGGCCAAGCAGGCCATTGCCAACGCGTCTTAAAGGAACGTGAATGAACGCTACCAAACGTGGATTGGGTAAAGGACTCGATGCGCTACTGGCCACCAGTGCCAGAGCACAAGCGCGTGTCGATCTGAACAACGACACCCAGGAAGCCGTGAACAACAGTGAGCTGCAGCATTTGCCATTAACGGCATTGCGTCCCGGTGTTTATCAACCGCGTCAGGATATGGCGCAGGAAGCACTGGAAGAGCTGGCGGAGTCTATCCGCGCACAGGGCGTTATCCAACCTTTGGTCGTGCGTCACCTTGGTGACAGTCAGTACGAAATTATCGCTGGTGAGCGCCGTTTCAGAGCGTCAAAAATCGCCGGATTGACCCATGTCCCTTGTTTGGTCCGTGACCTAAATGACAAAGCTGCGAGCGCCATCGCACTGATTGAGAACATCCAGCGTGAAGATCTCAACGCGATGGAAGAGGCAGAAGCGCTGGATCGTCTGGTCCACGACTTCTCCCTTACCCACCAACAACTGGCTGAAGCGCTGGGCAAATCCCGCACCACCATCAGTAACCTTTTACGATTGAACGGCCTTGAAGCTGGCGTAAAGAAATTGCTGTCTGGACGCCAATTGGAAATGGGTCATGCACGCGCATTATTGGCATTGGAAGGTGACGCTCAGATTGAAGCTGCACTGGTCTCCGTCAACAAGAAACTCACAGTGAGACAGACCGAAGCGTTGGTGAAAAAATGCCTGACGCCGGCCGTAGAAAAAACGCCGGAACCCGTGTCACCGGAATTGACTGCTGTGCAGGATAGGTTGACTGATAAGTTAGGCACCTCAGTTAGCCTGTCACAAAGTAAAAGTGGCAGTGGTAAATTGGTCATCAGCTTTGATCAAAACGAAAAACTTATGCAAATTCTTGCAATTCTTGGCGAAGAAGTGTGACGTAACGCGTTGGGTTTTTGTTACATATTTTTGCTTACTGTGATCAGGTTACCCTGTTGTAAAATTTAGTCTCCCTTTTTGATGTGATGAGATTGCATTCAAAAGGGCGACCCGTATAATTTTCGCAGTTTTCCCAGCACGACATAGTGCTAAGAGGAAAGGAATCGAGGAACGAATACATGGTATCGACGCTCACGCGACCAGGTCGCAAGCTTGCGAAAAGGTTGCTGCTGTTACAGGCGTGCGTCGTGTTAGCAACGGCAATCTTGATGGTCACCATCATCAATGTCGACTGGGGAATTTCCGCACTCATAGGCGGTGGCATTTTTGTAATTGCCAACGCAGCCTTTGCATTGTGTGCATTCCTTTTTAGTGGAGCGAGAGCTGCAAAGCTCGTTGTAGCATCCTTCTACAGCGGCGAAGTGCTTAAGATTCTACTGACCGTCGCGCTGTTTTCCGTTGTTTACCTGTATGCCGAGGTGGAACTTGTTCCCCTCAAACTGACCTATTTGCTGGTACTTGGAATCAACATCCTTGCGCCAGTTTTATTCATTAACAACAACAAATAGGATGAGTTATGGCTGCGCCAGGTGAAGCGCTTACACCCTCCGGTTATATCTCCCACCACTTAACCAACCTGTCTTCGGACAAGCTTGGCTTGGTGGAGGAAGGTAGCTTCTGGTCGGTGCATATTGATAGCCTGTTTTTCTCTATTGCCATCGGTATCGGCTTTCTATGGCTGTTCCGTGCAGTGGCGAAAAAAGCTACAACAGGAGTTCCAGGCAAGCTTCAGTGTTTTGTGGAAATGTTGGTGGAGTTCGTTGATGAAAACGTTCGCGAAACCTTCCATGGAAAGAATCCACTGATCGCGCCTTTGGCTCTGACCATTTTCGTTTGGATATTCCTGATGAATACGATGGACTTGGTTCCTATCGATTTTATTCCTTATCCAGCGGAACAGCTTGGTATCCCTTATATGAAGGTCGTACCAACAGCTGACGTAAATATCACACTGGCAATGGCGCTGGGCGTGTTCTTCTTGATGATTTACTACAGCATCAAGATCAAAGGCCTAGGTGGCTTTGCAAAAGAGCTGGCTCTTCACCCGTTCAATCACCCTCTCATGATCCCGTTCAACCTGCTGCTTGAAGTGGTATCGCTGCTGGCGAAACCAATCTCACTCGGCATGCGTCTGTTCGGTAACATGTTTGCAGGTGAAGTGGTATTTATCCTGATTGCGGCTCTTCTGCCGTGGTGGGCGCAATGGTTGGGTTCATTACCGTGGGCAATCTTCCACATTCTGGTTATTACCATCCAAGCGTTCGTCTTTATGATGTTGACCATTGTGTACCTGTCTCAGGCACATGAAGACTCGCATTAATAAAAGATTTTTTAGTAAGCAACTTTGTTCGACCTTCCGGCATATAAGCCGACAACAAGAAACTGGAGATAGTGATGGAAACTTTATTGAGCTTTTCTGCAATTGCCGTTGGCATCATTGTAGGTCTTGCTTCCCTGGGTACAGCGATCGGCTTCGCACTGCTTGGCGGTAAATTCCTTGAAGGTGCGGCTCGTCAACCAGAAATGGCTCCAATGCTGCAAGTTAAGATGTTCATCATCGCTGGTCTGCTGGATGCGGTTCCAATGATCGGTATCGTAATCGCACTGCTGTTCACCTTCGCAAACCCATTCGTTGGTCAGCTGGGTTAAGTCGCCTGATTATACCTGTAGTTAACTATTGGGAGATGGAGAAGCAGTTATGAATATGAACGCTACTCTTATCGGCCAGGCGATCGCGTTTTCCATGTTTGTGTGGTTCTGCATGAAGTATGTATGGCCACCAATCATGCAAGCGATTGAAGAGCGTCAGAAGAAAATTGCTGACGGTCTTGCGGCAGCTGAGCGTGCCGCGAAAGACCTGGATTTGGCCCAGGCTAATGCTTCTGATCAATTGAAAGAAGCAAAGCGCGCTGCAACTGAGATCATCGATTCGGCGAATAAGCGTAAAGCACAAATTCTTGATGAAGCCCGCGAAGAAGCATCTTCTGAGCGTGAAAATATCCTTAACCAAGGAAAGGCTGAACTGGAAGCTGAGCGCAACCGTGCCCGCGATGAACTGCGCAAACAAGTTGCAACTCTGGCCGTAATCGGTGCTGAGAAAATCCTTGAGCGTTCAATCGACGAAAATGCTCATAAAGATATTCTCGATAAAATCACTGCAGAACTTTAAGAAGGAGGGGCAGCTATGTCTGAACTGACTACCATCGCACGCCCCTACGCTAAAGCAGCCTTCGATCTGGCAGTAGAAAAAGGCGAATTGGACCAGTGGTCTGAAATGCTGGCTTTTGCTGCTGAAGTTGCCCGCAATGAAACCATCGCAGACTTTCTCGATGGTTCTTATTCAGCTGAAAAGTTGACTGAGATTTTTCTCTCAGTGTGCGGTGAGCAGCTCAATGAATTCGGCCAGAACCTCGTGAAGGTGATGGCTGAAAACGGACGCTTAAAAGCGTTGCCGGAAGTAACTGTCCAGTTCATGGCACTTCGCCGTGAATTAGAAAAGCAGGTTGACGTTGAGGTCACCTCTGCTGTCGCGCTGGAACAAGCGCAACTGGACGCTATTGAAAGCAAGCTGGAAGCCCGCCTTGAGCGAAAAGTGAAGCTGAACTGTAGTGTAGACGAGACCCTGGTTGCCGGGGTTGTGATTCGAGCTGGAGACTTGATCATCGATAACTCAGTTAGCGGCCGTATGCGCCGTCTGAGCGATGCATTGCAGTCTTGATTTGGGGAATTGGAGCATGCAACTTAATTCCACGGAAATTAGCGATCTGATCAAACAGCGTATTGAAAAATTCAACGTTGTTAGTGAAGCACGCAACGAAGGTACCATCGTGTCAGTCAGCGACGGTATCATTCGCATCCATGGCCTTGCAGATGCTATGCAAGGTGAAATGATTGAACTACCTGGCAACCGTTTCGCACTGGCGCTCAACCTTGAGCGTGATTCTGTAGGTGCGGTTGTTATGGGTCCTTATGCCGACCTTCAGGAAGGCATGAAAGTAACCGGTACTGGTCGTATTCTTGAAGTTCCAGTAGGTCCTGAGCTACTGGGCCGTGTGGTTAACACTCTGGGTGAGCCAATTGACGGTAAAGGTCCTATCAATGCTGCACTGACTTCTCCTGTAGAAGTGATTGCACCTGGCGTAATCGCACGTCAGTCGGTAGACCAGCCAGTACAGACCGGTTACAAAGCAGTTGATGCAATGATCCCAATCGGCCGTGGTCAGCGTGAGCTGGTTATCGGTGACCGTCAGACCGGTAAAACGGCGCTGGCAATCGATGCGATCATTAACCAGAAGAACTCTGGTATCTACTCTATCTATGTTGCTATCGGCCAGAAAGCGTCAACCATCGCTAACGTGGTTCGCAAACTGGAAGAGCACGACGCACTGAAAAACACCATCGTTGTTGTTGCATCTGCTTCTGAAGCAGCGGCACTGCAATACCTTGCGCCTTACGCAGGTTGTGCGATGGGTGAATACTTCCGTGACCGCGGTGAAGATGCGCTGATCGTATACGATGATCTGTCTAAGCAAGCTGTTGCTTACCGTCAGATTTCTCTGTTGCTGCGTCGCCCACCAGGTCGTGAAGCATTCCCAGGTGACGTTTTCTACCTCCACTCTCGTCTGCTGGAGCGTGCTGCGCGTGTTAACGCTGATTATGTTGCTAAGTTCACCAATGGTGAAGTGACTGGCAAAACTGGTTCTTTGACCGCGCTGCCAATCATTGAAACCCAAGCGGGTGACGTATCTGCGTTCGTACCAACCAACGTTATCTCGATCACCGACGGTCAGATCTTCTTGCAATCGGAACTGTTTAACGCAGGTATCCGTCCGGCAGTTGACCCAGGTATCTCAGTATCTCGTGTAGGTGGTTCAGCACAGACTAAGATCATCAAGAAGCTGTCTGGTGGTATCCGTACCGCTCTGGCTCAGTACCGCGAACTGGCTGCATTTGCTCAGTTCTCTTCTGACCTGGACGATGCAACCAAGAAGCAGCTGGATCATGGTCAGAAAGTAACTGAACTGATGAAGCAGAAGCAATACGCACCAATGTCTGTGTTTGAGCAGGGATTGATGATTTTTGCTGCGGAAAAAGGCTACCTGTCAGACGTTGAGCTGACCAAACTGGCTGATTTCGAATCTGCTCTGCTTGCATATGCTAAAGGTACGTTTGCTGAGCTGGTTGCACAGATCGATGAGACTGGCGACTACAACGGCGACATTGAAGCGCAACTGGCTAAGCTGGTTGAAGACTTCAAAGCAACACAAACCTGGTAATGCGTAGAAGGCCGCTCAGCGGCCTTCTAATAACGGAGAGTAACGATGGCCGGCGCAAAAGAAATTCGTAACAAGATCGGAAGTGTAAAAAGTACACAGAAGATCACCAAAGCGATGGAAATGGTTGCCGCTTCTAAAATGCGTCGTTCGCAAGACGCCATGGAAGCCTCCCGTCCATACGCGACTACTATGCGCAAAGTGATCGGTCATGTCGCACTTGGTAACCTTGAGTACCGCCATCCATATCTGGAAGAGCGTGAAGCCAAGCGCGTCGGTTACATCATCGTATCTTCAGACCGCGGTCTGTGTGGTGGCCTGAACATTAACCTGTTCAAACGTGCCATCACAGATATGCAGGCGTACAGCCAAAAAGGTGTGGAAGTTGAAACTGCACTGATAGGCGCTAAAGCGACTGCATTCTTTAACAGCTACGGCGGCAACGTATCCGCACAAGTTTCTGGTCTGGGTGACAGCCCATCACTGGAAGATTTGATCGGTACCGTCGGTGTGATGCTGAAGAAATATGATGAAGGCCAACTGGATCGCCTGTATTTGGTTTACAACCAGTTTGTAAACACCATGACGCAGGAACCAGTGATCGATCAATTGCTGCCTTTGCCTAAGTCGGAAGACGAAGAAATGCAGCGCAACCACGCTTGGGACTACATCTATGAGCCTGAGCCAAAACCACTGCTGGATACCCTATTGGTTCGCTATGTTGAATCTCAGGTTTATCAGGGCGTGGTAGAAAACCTCGCGTGTGAACAAGCAGCGCGAATGGTTGCGATGAAGGCTGCAACAGACAATGCAGGGAATCTGATTGATGAACTGCAACTGGTGTATAACAAAGCCCGTCAGGCTGCAATTACCCAAGAGCTGTCGGAGATTGTCTCCGGTGCTGCTGCGGTGTAAGGCAAGGGCCAACGAACTATTTTAGAGGAATAACGATGGCTACAGGTAAGATCGTTCAGATCATCGGTGCGGTAGTCGACGTAGAGTTTCCACAGGAATCTGTGCCACAGGTATATGATGCCCTGAACGTGAAACGTGAAGGCGAGCGTCTGGTGCTGGAAGTTCAGCAGCAGCTTGGTGGTGGTATCGTTCGTACCATCGCAATGGGTTCGTCTGATGGTCTGCGTCGTGGACTGGAAGTAGAAAATACTGGTAGACCGATTGAAGTACCAGTAGGTACTGAGACACTGGGACGTATTATGAACGTTCTGGGTGACTCTATCGATGAGCGTGGCGAAATCGGTGAGAAAGAGCGTTACTCTATCCACCGTGAAGCGCCAAGCTACGAAGACCAATCAAATGCAACCGAACTGCTGGAAACCGGCGTTAAGGTTATCGACTTGGTTTGTCCATTCGCTAAGGGTGGTAAAATCGGTCTGTTCGGTGGTGCAGGTGTAGGTAAGACCGTTAACATGATGGAACTTATCAACAACATCGCACTGCAGCACTCTGGTCTGTCTGTATTCGCAGGTGTTGGTGAGCGTACTCGTGAAGGTAACGACTTCTACTACGAGATGCAGGAAGCGGGCGTTGTAAACGTTGAGAATCCAGCAGAATCGAAAGTAGCAATGGTTTACGGTCAGATGAACGAGCCACCGGGTAACCGTCTGCGCGTTGCACTGACTGGCCTGACAATGGCTGAGAAGTTCCGTGATGAAGGCCGTGACGTACTGCTGTTCATCGATAACATCTATCGTTACACCCTTGCAGGTACCGAAGTATCGGCACTGCTGGGTCGTATGCCGTCTGCGGTAGGTTATCAGCCTACACTGGCAGAAGAGATGGGTGTTCTTCAGGAGCGTATCACCTCGACTAAGAGTGGTTCTATCACATCTGTACAGGCGGTATATGTACCTGCGGATGACTTGACTGACCCATCTCCAGCAACCACGTTCGCGCACTTGGATGCGACCGTTGTACTTTCACGTAACATCGCTGCACTGGGTCTGTACCCAGCCATCGACCCACTGGATTCGACTTCACGTCAGCTGGATCCACTGGTTATCGGTCAAGAGCACTATGATGTTGCACGTGGTGTGCAGTCTGTACTGCAACGCTACAAAGAGCTGAAAGACATCATCGCCATCCTGGGTATGGATGAACTGTCTGAAGACGACAAGCTGGCAGTAGCCCGTGCACGTAAGATTGAGCGTTTCCTGACTCAGCCTTACCACGTAGCAGAAGTCTTCACAGGCCAACCTGGTGTGTATGTTTCGCTTAAAGAAACCATCACAGGCTTCAAAGGTCTGCTGAACGGTGAGTACGACGATATCCCTGAGCAGGCATTCCTGTACTGTGGCGGTATCGAAGAAGTACTGGAAAAAGCGAAGAACCTGTAATAGCTGGTAGGAGGCGACATGGCAGCGATGACCTTTCACCTGGATGTAGTAAGCGCAGAGAAACAACTGTTTTCTGGCCGTGCTGAAGCAATCCAGGTAACGGGTAGCGAAGGTGAATTGGGTATTTACCCAAGCCACACCCCGCTGCTGACCGCTATCACGCCGGGCATGATCCGCATTACTAAGCAACACGGCCATGAAGAGGTAATTTACCTTTCTGGTGGTATGCTGGAAGTGCAACCAAGCACAGTGACTGTGCTGGCTGATACCGCAATTCGCGGCGTCGACCTGGATCAAGCTAAGGCAGAAGAAGCGAAGCGCCGTGCAGAGGATCGTATCCTCAACAAACATGGCGATATGGACTTTGCTCAGGCGGCCAGTGATCTGGCCAAGGCGATTGCCCAGCTACGAGTTATCGAGCTGACCAAAAAGGCACGCTAAGTACCAGGTATCACCCAAAGACTGGAAGGCGACCGAGAGGTCGCCTTTTTTATGTTTGTTTTTCTCGTTTTCCAATCGTCTAATTTTTCGGTCTTTAAGCCTTGGAAGAAAAAGATATGTTCAGTTTTTATGATTTAATTATCAATTAGTTGATGTGAATTCATATGTGTCTTTTCTTAAGTGATTATCTGCGAGGTATCGCCTGAAAATTGCTACAAGATGACGGAAATTTATGAATTTCTTATAGGTTTGAATCCCGTTTTACAAAGCGAACCGTTACAATAAGCGCCATTATTTGAAGTAGACCCTCAATACCAAGGACAACTCTCCATGAATTTCAGTGCTGTGATTCTGGCTGCGGGTAAGGGAACCCGCATGTACTCCAACCTACCTAAGGTACTGCATACGCTTGCAGGGAAACCTATGGTGAAGCATGTCATCGATACCTGCTCCTCACTGGGCGCAAAAAACCTGCATCTGGTGTATGGCCATGGTGGTGATGCAATGAAAGCAGCACTGGCAGAAGAGTCAGTCAATTGGGTCCTTCAGGCGGAGCAGTTAGGTACAGGCCACGCAGTGAACCAAGCTGCCCCGGAATTTTCGGATGATGAGCAGGTTCTTGTGCTTTACGGCGATGTTCCGCTGATTTCTGAGCAAACCATCGAAAACCTGTTGGATGCACAGCCAGACGGCGGCATTGCATTGCTGACTGTGGTACTGGATAAGCCAGCGGGCTACGGACGTATCATTCGCCGTAATGGTCCTGTGGTGGCGATCGTGGAAGATAAAGATGCCACACAAGAGCAAAAGCTTATCAAAGAAATCAACACTGGTGTAATGGTCGCTACCGGACGTGATCTACGCCGTTGGCTGAATGAAGTAAAAAGCGACAACGCACAAGGCGAATACTACCTCACAGATGTGATTGCGATTGCCCACGATGAAGGTCGTGCAGTTGAAGCGGTTCACCCGGAAAGTGCAATTGAGGTAGAAGGTGTCAACAACCGCATTCAGTTGGCTCGTCTGGAACGCGCTTATCAAGCTGCTCAGGCAGAGAAGCTTCTGGAAAGCGGTGTGATGCTCCGCGACCCTGCGCGTTTTGACCTGCGTGGTCAGCTACAGTGTGGCACTGATGTCGAAATCGATGTGAACGTCGTGATTGAAGGTTCAGTTACTCTGGGTGACAACGTGGTCATCGGTGCGGGCTGTGTACTGAAAGATTGTGAAATTGATGACAACACTGTCGTCCGCCCATACAGCGTGATTGAAGGTGCTTCGGTTGGTGAAGATTGCACCGTGGGTCCGTTTGCGCGCCTGCGTCCTGGCGCTGAGCTGGTGGAAGATGCACATGTAGGTAACTTTGTTGAAGTGAAAAATGCACGTATCGGTAAAGGCTCTAAGGCTAATCATCTGACTTACCTTGGTGATGCTGAAGTCGGTGAGCGTGTGAATATCGGTGCAGGTACTATCACATGTAACTACGATGGTGCCAATAAACACAAGACTGTGATTGAAGATGATGTGTTTGTTGGCTCTGATAGCCAGTTGGTGGCCCCGGTAACCATCAAAAAAGGCGCAACGATTGGTGCAGGTACGACACTGACCAGTAATGTGGAAGAGGGCCAACTCGTAATTACCCGCGCAAAAGCGCGTGCAATTGATGGCTGGAAGAGACCGATTAAGCAGAAATAATACTTGTTATGCACAAAAAAACACCGCAAAAGCGGTGTTTTTTTATTGAAGCGATTAAATCGTCATCAAACGAAAAATAGGGGGTTGACGCTCCTCTGAATCCGCAATATTATACGCGCCTCTGTTGGGGTATCGCCAAGCGGTAAGGCAGCGGCTTTTGATGCCGCCATTCCCTGGTTCGAATCCAGGTACCCCAGCCAACAACGCGTCCGTAGCTCAGCTGGATAGAGTACCTGGCTACGAACCAGGCGGTCGGAGGTTCGAATCCTCCCGGACGCGCCATCTCTTCCTTTCCAGAGGTGAGATGAACAATTAGGTTTGCGGAAGTGGCGAAATTGGTAGACGCACCAGATTTAGGTTCTGGCGCCGCAAGGTGTGAGAGTTCAAGTCTCTCCTTCCGCACCATTATTTAAAGATCATGCTCTCGAGCGTGGTTGCTGTTGGGGTATCGCCAAGCGGTAAGGCAGCGGCTTTTGATGCCGCCATTCCCTGGTTCGAATCCAGGTACCCCAGCCATATTTCAGGTTGGCTACGTAGCTCAGTTGGTTAGAGCACATCACTCATAATGATGGGGTCACAGGTTCGAATCCCGTCGTAGCCACCACTTATTTCGAAAGTCTCTGACTTTCTGCCAGATAAGACACACTACCAGTGTCTGCGGGTTATAAACTCAATATCAGGCGACAAAATTGCGATGGTGGCGGAATTGGTAGACGCGCTAGCTTCAGGTGTTAGTGTCCTTACGGACGTGAGAGTTCAAGTCTCTCCCTTCGCACCAAACATCACTTAAGCCTTCAACAAGAAGGGTTAGGTAAAACAATTTGCGGAAGTGGCGAAATTGGTAGACGCACCAGATTTAGGTTCTGGCGCCGCAAGGTGTGAGAGTTCAAGTCTCTCCTTCCGCACCATGATTGAAAGCAGGCTTTTTAGCCTGCTTTTTTTCTATCTGCAGTTTGCAACCCACTCTCTCACTTCAACTTCTCGCGCTCTCAGTGCGCAATACCTATCGTAGTAAATATCTGCTCATCCTAGCTTGTTAAAATGCTCAATAACTACGTTGAAAAATTTGATTGTAGAATAACTACTTATCGAAAATTTTTCGCCTTGTTCTCGAGCATTTTTCCTGCGCTATTTCTGATCATCTACCTACTGTGATTGGTATAACTCTCTGTATAATTCTCAATCTGTGCTTCAGATCATGTCCAAAGTGATGTGTATCGCATTTCATCCTTGATATTTGATTTAAAGTTTATATTATCTTTCGAAACGAAAGTTTGGTGGTTACATGTCGAAACGTAATACTCAACAACGTCGCCATGCGATTGTTGCCATGCTGACTGAACAGGGTGAAGTTAGCGTAGATATGCTTTCAACGCTGTTTGAAACATCAGAGGTAACGATCCGTAAAGACCTTGCTGAGCTTGAGAAAAATGGACTTCTGCTGCGTCGTTATGGCGGAGCAGTTCCTGTTCCTCATGAAATGGTTTCGGAAAACGCAGTAAAAGTTTCGGAACAAAAGTTATCAATCGCAAAAATGGCGGCAACCCGGATCCGCGACCATAATCGAATTGTGGTGGACAGTGGTTCAACGACGGCAGCTTTGATCCCACTTCTCAATCAAAAGCGTGGTCTAGTAGTGATGACCAACTCCCTGAATGTGGCGCAAGCCATTAAGGAGTTGGAAAACGAACCGACACTCCTGATGACAGGCGGTACCTGGGACCCGCATTCTGAAGCGTTTCAGGGGCAGGTGGCAGAGCAAGCATTGCGTGCGTATGACTTTGACCAACTGTTTATTGGGGCCGATGGCATCGATGTTAGTCGCGGTACGACAACGTTTAATGAAATTGTTGGCCTTAGCCGTGTTATGTCAGAGGTTTCCAGGGAAGTCGTGGTTTTGATTGAGTCCGATAAAATCGGCCGCAAGATCCCGAATCTTGAACTTCCCTGGGAAGTGATCACCACGGTGATCACCGACAGTAAGCTTGATGCCACCACCAAACTTGCCATTGAAAAGACGGGCACAGAGGTGATCTGCGCCCCTGACTAGATACGGGGAAAGATATGTGTGGAATTGTTGGCGCGGTTGCGCAAAGGGACGTTGCTGAAATCTTACTGGAAGGTTTACGCAGACTTGAATACCGCGGCTATGACTCTGCCGGTCTAGCCGTGACTGACAGCGAACAACAATTGCGTCGGTTGCGCCGATTGGGCAAAGTACAGAATCTGGCGGAAGCTCTAGACGAAACACCAGTTCTTGGTGGTACTGGTATTGCTCACACCCGTTGGGCAACCCATGGTGAACCAAGCGAATCCAATGCACACCCACACATGTCAGGCGATAACATTGCCATCGTCCACAACGGCATCATTGAAAACCATGAACCGCTCCGAGAGCTGCTCAAAGGCCGCGGTTACGTTTTTACATCCCAAACTGACACTGAGGTCATTGCTCACCTTGTGGATTGGGAATTGGGGCAGGGAGGCGGCCTTATGGAAGCCTTCCAACGCACGGTCAAACAGCTAGAAGGCGCTTACGGCACCGTGGTGATGGATAGATGTGACCCAGAGCGACTTATTGCAGCACGTTCGGGCAGTCCTTTGGTGATTGGCCTTGGTATTGGGGAAAACTTTCTGGCGTCCGATCAACTGGCACTGCTCAATGTCACCCGACGTTTCATCTTCCTTGAAGAAGGTGATGTAGCGGAAATTACCCGACGCGAAGTCAGCATTACCGATTTGAATGGTGAGTGTGTTGAACGCCAGATTCATGAGTCGTCTATTGAGCATGATGCGGCAGACAAAGGCCCATACCGCCATTACATGCAAAAAGAAATTTTTGAGCAGCCTTCTGCACTCATTAACACGCTGGAAGGGCGTATTGATGGCAACAGCGTGCTGGTGGATAGTATTGGCCACGGTGCAGCGGAGCTTCTGACTAAAGCCGAACATATTCAGATTGTGGCTTGTGGTACTTCGTATAACGCAGGCATGGTGGCACGTTACTGGTTCGAAGATATTGCAGGCGTGAGCTGTGACGTGGAGATCGCTTCGGAATTCCGCTATCGCAACTTCGTCACCCGCCCTAGCAGCCTGTTGATCACCCTTTCCCAGTCTGGAGAGACCGCAGATACATTGGCGGCGTTGCGCAAAGCCAAAGAGCGTGGCTTTATGGGGGCAATGACCATTTGTAACGTAGCGGGCTCTTCACTGGTTCGAGAATCTGATTTGGCGTTTATGACCCGTGCAGGTGCTGAGATTGGTGTGGCATCGACCAAAGCGTTTACCACCCAGTTGGCTACCCTCTTGATGCTGGTCACCGCAGTAGGCAAGCAGAAAGGCCATGTAGACACTGCTAAAGAAAAAGCCATCGTAGAGGCATTGAATCGCTTACCGGCAACCATGGAACAGGCATTGGCGTTCGACAAAGAGATAGAGCTGCTCGCAGAAGATTTTGCCGACAAACACCATGCTTTATTCCTCGGACGCGGAGAGTACTATCCGATTGCCATGGAAGCATCGCTAAAGCTGAAAGAAATCTCTTATATCCACGCTGAAGCTTACGCAGCTGGTGAACTCAAGCATGGCCCGCTGGCGCTAATTGATGCAGATATGCCTGTCATCGTGGTAGCGCCAAACAACGAACTGCTTGAAAAACTGAAGTCCAACATTGAGGAAGTGCGCGCTCGCGGTGGACAGCTTTATGTGTTTGCGGATAAAGATGCGGGCTTTGAAGTCAGTGAGGGCATGACCATTGTTGCTATGCCGCATGTCGATGAAGTGTGTGCGCCTATTTTCTACACACTGCCCATGCAGCTGCTGTCTTACCACGTAGCGCTTATCAAAGGGACAGACGTAGACCAGCCTCGTAACCTCGCAAAAGCTGTGACAGTAGAATAATACAGCTTAAAAATGAGAGTTTTAATTTATAAAGGAGCCACTAGGCTCCTTTTTGTGCCTTATAAGGCATACAGGCATTGTCTGATTTGCTTTTTGCAATTATTGAGTGGGAACGCTTATTCGCATTTTGCAAATCATTTCGCAGTCATAACAAGACATCGAGCCCAGAAAGACTAACAGTGTCAATTGGGGTTTATTTAAAGTATTGATATTAAATACATTATAGGATGTCTAAATAGTTGGCCTGCATTGTGCATATTGTCGATAAACAGCAAAACTATATAACAGATAGCTGTACGTCGTAGGGAGTGAAGTATGATCGACTCGAAAGCACAAGTAGCAAAACGCATTAAAGAAGCACGTGAGTGGAAAGGGATCACTCAGGTGAAAATGGCCAAACTACTCGAAGTAGCGCGCCAAACGTATCTGGATATCGAAACGGGCAAAACAGAGCCTCGCGTTCGCATGTTGTCAGAAATTGCAGAAATCACTGAGCGTCCACTGGTGTGGTTCGTTTATGGTGATGCTGACGTTGAACTGCATGATGTGCAGTACAAACAGGATGTTAACCGCTTGCTGGAGCATTTTTCCAAGCTGCCGCATGAAGCGCGCACCGCTATCCTGAACCAGAGTGTCAATATGGCATCGTTCCTGGTTAACTACTCGAAATCAGCACAACGAGGTTAAGCACTTACTTACTTGGCAAGCAGGGTCACGCCTTGCCTGCCAAAATAGGTATTGCGTATTTTCCTTGTCATCTGGCTTAGGCAACAGTAGCCCTGATTCACACTTCAACAACGCTTTACATGTGTAGAAAACAACCCTGTGCATAATGCAGGATCTAGCAGTAAAGTGCGTCACTGTGAACAGAGCGAATTAACCTGTTCCTTGGCGCCGAGTTGTGGGGCAAGCGATGTTTATTGTCAAAGCTCATGTTGCACAGCGCATTAGGGAAGCGCGGGAGTACCGGGATATCACTCAGGTGGAAATGGCGCAGCATTTAGATGTTGCCCGTCAAACCTATTTAGATATTGAGTCCGGTAAAACAGAGCCCAAAGTGTCTTCCCTGGCAATCATCGCTGATGTAACCGGCCGTCCATTAAATTGGTTTTTGTATGGTGAAAGTACGCGAAGTGACATCGCGTTTACGCACAGGGACGATCTGAACTCCCTGTTGGCACTATTCAGTCAGTTACCTGAATCAGCACGTAACCTTGTGATGGATCAGGCGTTACTGCTGGCACAGTACATGATCAATATGACAACGCCGGATAAAGACCGATAAAAAGAAAAAGCAAAAAGCCCAGCAATGCTGGGCTTTTTTGTCTTTTGGGTTTGTGACTAGGACTTGGCCAGGAAGAATTTATAAGACGGATTTTCTGTCTCATCTTTCCATGCGTATCCCAGCTCACGCAGGTGCGCGGTAAATGACAGGATGTCTTTATCTTCCAGTTCAAAGCCACACAGCACGCGACCGTAGTCAGAGCCGTGATTGCGATAGTTGAAGATGCTGATATTCCAATGCGTACCCAAGGTGTGGAGAAAGCGTAGCAGGGCGCCCGGATATTCCGGGAATTCAAAGCTGTACAGACGCTCTTTCATCGCTTTGGTAGGCCTTCCACCAATCATGTAGCGGATGTGGACCTTCGCCATTTCATCATCAGACAAGTCCTGCACCGGATACCCGCCTTTGCGTAGATCGGCAATGATGCCATCGAGCTCTTCCTGGCCATTTTGCAAACGCACACCGACAAAGATATTTGCCAGTGTGTCGTCGCTGTGACGATAGTTAAACTCTGTCACCGCTCGGCCACCGAGGATTTTGCAAAACTCGAGGAATGCACCTGTACGCTCAGGAATCGTTACCGCCAACAGGCCTTCGCGCTTTTCACCCAGCTCAGCGCGCTCAGACACATATCTCAGGCTGTGGAAGTTGGTGTTCGCACCGGAAAGTACGGCGGCCATCTTCTTGCCTTTGAGTTGATGCTGCTCGGTGTATTTCTTGAGACCGGCCAGAGACAAGGCGCCAGCAGGCTCAGAAATCGCGCGAGTGTCTTCGAAAATATCTTTCACCGCTGCACAGATTTCATCGCTCGACACCGTGATGATGTCATCCAGGTGCTCCTGACAAAGACGGAAGGTCTCATCACCAATGCGTTTGACCGCCACACCATCTGCGAAGGTACCCACGTTATCGAGAGTGACCGGCTCACCGGCATCCAGCGCCGCTTTCAGGCAGGCAGAGTCTTCCGCTTCTACGGCAATCAGTTTGACCTGAGGTAGCAGCTGTTTAACCAGTACAGCAACACCCGCTGCAATACCACCCCCACCGACGGGCAGGAACATATATTCCAGATGGCCGTTCTGCTGCAGCATTTCCATGCCCATGGTGCCTTGGCCTGCAATCACTAAAGGATGATCAAAAGGCGGCACAAAGGTGTAGCCATGGGCTTCGGACAGTTCAACCGCTTTGGCTTTGGCTTCATCGAAGTTGTTGCCATGCAGCACGACGTTGCCACCAAAGCCGCGAACTGATGCCACTTTGATGTCTGGCGTGGTGCGAGGCATCACGATGGTGGCTTTGATACCCAGCTTATTACCTGAAAGAGCCACACCCTGCGCATGGTTTCCCGCTGATGCAGCGATAACACCGGCTTGTTTTTGCGCTTCGGTCAACTGCGACATCATGTTGTAGGCGCCGCGTAACTTGAACGAATGCACCGGCTGGCGGTCTTCACGCTTGAGCTGAATGGTATTGCCTAAACGCTGCGAAATACGTGGCATGTCCTGCAACGGGCTGACAATCGCAGCCTCGTAAACAGGAGCGCGCAAAATATCACGCAGGTATTCAGCGTTGCTGAGCGGTGCGGGTTCACTGTGTTGGCGGGCCTGACTCATGATTATCCCTCCAGCTTGCTTTTATCGCGCACTGCGCCTTTATCAGCACTGGTTGCCAGGCTGGCATAGGCTTTCAGCGCCAGTGATACCGTGCGCTCGCGCGATGCTGGTTTCCAGCCTTTCTCTGCCTGAGCTTCACGGCGTGCTGCCAGTTCAGCGTCATCCACTTCCAAAACGATCGAGCGGTTTGGAATGTCGATGGCAATGATGTCGCCTTGGTTAACCAAAGCAATGGTACCGCCGTTAGCCGCTTCAGGAGAAATATGGCCGATAGACAGACCGCTGGTACCGCCGGAGAAGCGACCATCGGTGATGAGCGCACACTCTTTACCAAGACCCATGGACTTGAGATAAGTGGTTGGGTAAAGCATTTCCTGCATACCTGGGCCACCTTTAGGACCTTCATAGCGGATAACCACGACTTCACCGGCTTTCACTGCACCGCCAAGGATGCCGTTGACTGCATCTTCCTGGCTTTCAAACACATGGGCTGGGCCGCGGAAGGTGAGGTTTTCCTCTGCCACACCGGCGGTTTTCACAATACACCCGTCAAGAGCAATGTTACCGCTCAGTACGGCAAGACCACCATCCTGGCTATAGGCGTTTTCTTTGGTACGGATACAACCTTCAGTGCGATCGTCATCCAGCGTGTCCCAACGGCAATCCTGTGAGAAGGCTTTGGTGGTGCGGATGCCAGCAGGGCCTGCGCGGTAGAAGGTTTTTACGTCTTCGTTGTCTGTGACCGTGATGTCGTATTTCGCCAGCGTATCTGCCAGGGTTTCACCTAAGACGTTTGGCACGTCAGTTTTCAGAAGACCTGCGCGGTCAAGCTCACCCAGAATACCCATCACGCCACCTGCGCGGTGAACATCTTCCATGTGATATTTCTGAGTGGAAGGGGCTACCTTACAAAGGTGCGGAACTTGACGGGAGAGACGGTCGATATCAGACATATCGAAATCGATTTCACCTTCCTGTGCTGCTGCAAGCAGGTGAAGAATGGTGTTGGTCGAGCCGCCCATGGCGATATCCAGCGCCATGGCATTTTCCAGCGCGGTTTTGCTGGCAATGTTACGCGGCAGGGTAGATTCGTCATCCTGCTCGTAATAACGCTTGGTCAGCTCAACGATACGCTGGCCAGCAGTAATGAACAGTTTTTCACGGTCTGCATGGGTAGCCAGCATAGAGCCGTTACCCGGCTGGCTGAGACCCAGTGCTTCGGTTAGACAGTTCATGGAGTTGGCGGTGAACATACCAGAGCAAGAGCCACAGGTTGGACACGCAGAACGTTCGATCTGCTCGCTTTGCTCGTCTGAGACATTTGGATCGGCACCCTGGATCATGGCATCCACCAGATCCAGTTTCAGGATCTGATCAGAAAGCTTGGTTTTACCTGCTTCCATTGGACCACCAGAGACGAAAATCGCTGGGATGTTGAGACGCATTGCTGCCATCAGCATTCCCGGGGTGATTTTGTCACAGTTGGAGATACACACCATGGCGTCGGCGCAGTGAGCGTTCACCATATACTCCACAGAATCCGCGATGATTTCGCGTGATGGCAGGCTGTAAAGCATACCGCCGTGACCCATGGCGATGCCGTCATCAACAGCAATGGTGTTGAATTCTTTGGCGATGCCACCAGCGGCTTCGATTTCTTTCGCTACCAGCTGGCCAAGATCTTTCAGGTGCACGTGACCGGGTACGAACTGGGTGAAGGAGTTCACCACGGCGATGATAGGTTTACCAAAATCTTCATCTTTTACGCCGGTTGCACGCCAAAGGGCGCGGGCACCCGCCATATTACGGCCATGGGTGGTGGTGGCTGAACGGTACTTAGGCATTTCCTTATTCCTCTAAAACTACTTATTTGGCGTCCGGAGAGACCGGATCCAGCCATCCCCATTTGTCTTCGGTTTGGCCATTAAACAGGCCAAAGAAGGCGGTTTGTACTTTCTCTGTGACTGGGCCGCGTTTGCCTTCACCCACAGTAATTTGGTCTACACTGCGAACCGGCACGATTTCCGCCGCTGTGCCCGTCATGAATACTTCATCTGCCAGATAGAGGGCTTCGCGCGCGATGTTCTCTTCACGCACCTCGTAACCCATGTCTTTGGCGATGGTCATAATGGAATCACGGGTAATGCCCGGAAGGATAGCGCTGGTCGCTGGAGGCGTTGAAATCACGCCATTTTTCACCACGAACAAGTTCTCACCGGCACCTTCTGACAGATAGCCATCCACACTCAAGGCAATACCTTCAGCATAGCCGTGGCGACGGGCTTCACCACCGACCAACAGGCTCGACAGGTAGTTACCACCCGCTTTAGCTGCGGTCGGGATAGTGTTCGGGGCGGCGCGGTTCCAGCTTGAAATCATGGCATCGACACCATTAGCCAGCGCATCTTCGCCGAGGTAAGTGCCCCAGTTGAAGGCTGCAATGATGAGATCCATTTTAGTGTCTGGCGGCGGACAAACGCCCAGACCAACATTTCCGACAAAACCCAGTGGGCGGATGTACGCAGAGTTCAGGTTATTGGCGCGCAGTGTTTCACGGCACGCTTCCATCAACTCATCGACAGAATACGGGATAGGGAAGCGGTAGATTTTTGCGCTGTCTTTCAGACGTTGCATGTGTTCGCGATGACGAAAGACCACTGGGCCATTCGGGGTGTCGTAGCAACGAATCCCTTCAAAAACCGAGGTGCCATAATGCATGGCGTGGGTCAGTACGTGAACTGTGGCATCTTGCCATGGGATCAGTTCGCCGTTTGACCAAATATAATCCGCTGTGTTTGCCATTCTTATTAATCCTTATAACGCATTACTGTTGTTCTAGCGGGAGCAGACGTACGCGTGAGACATCCCATAATTTGTCTAACTGGCTCTGAAGATTGGCGATAGGACGATCGCTCTTCACTTGCAGGGTAATTTCAACCGCATTGGCGTCATTGGTATGATGCATGTCGAGGCTCGTCAGGCGGAATCCACGGTGACGGACAATGCGCAGCAGACGCTCCAGCAATTCTGGCTGGTCGTCAGCATTGATTAGCAGAGTGTGTGATTGGCTCATGTACGCTCCAACATATCCTGGTTAGCGGCACCGGGTGGAACCAGTGGCCATACGTTCTCTTCCTCTGAGATAGCAACATGCAGCAGGTAGGCTGTGTCACTTGCCAGCAATTCCTGCAGGGCAGGGATCACTTCTTCTTTCCGGGTAATGGTTTTGCCTGGAATGTTGAAGGCTGACGCCAATGTCACGAAGTCAGGGTTATCCGACAAGTTGGTCTCGCTATAGCGCTCTTCGAAGAAAAGCTGTTGCCATTGACGTACCATCCCCAAACGTTGGTTATCCAACAGTACCATTTTTACCGGAATATTGCGGCGTTTCAGGGTGCCAAGTTCCTGAATGTTCATCATAAATGAACCATCTCCAGAAACTAATACAACTTCATCGTCGGGACGGGCCATTTTGGCACCCATGGCGGCAGGTAAGCCGAAGCCCATTGTGCCGAGACCAGCGGAGGTTAACAGGTTTTCTGGGCGACGAGGCTCTACGTGCTGCGCCACCCACATTTGGTGTTGGCCAACATCGGTCGCGACGACGGTGGAATCCGGCATCATGTCAGAGAGCTGTTTAAGGAGCAGCGGCGCAAAAATTGGATCGCCAGGGTGGTCATAACGCCATCCGAAGTCCTTTTTCATGGTCTGCACACTGTCTTGCCATGCTTGGATGTCCGAAGGCTCGCCCAACTGCGGCAATACGGTATTTAGCTCACCGCGAAGTGCGACATTGGCGCGGCGCAGTTTGTGGAATTCCGCGGCATCGATATCAATGTGAACGACTTTGGCGTTCGGCGCGAAGGTATCCAGTTTGCCAGTGACGCGATCGTCAAAACGCGCACCAATAGCAATCAATAAATCAGACTGCTGCACCGCGAGGTTAGCCGCTTTGGTGCCATGCATACCGAGCATGCCGAGATAGTAGGGGTAATCTTTGTCGACCGAGCCAAGCCCTTTCAAGGTGCTGGTGGCTGGGATCTGGCTGTGATTTAAAAACTGGCGAAGGGTGTCTGTCGCATGGGCCAGTTGAATGCCGCCACCGACATACACCATTGGCTGCTTAGCTTCTGCGATCAGTGTATTGGCTTCCTGTAACGAAGCTTCCGACACTTCTGGCGCAGAAGGCTGATTTACAATAGCCGTAAAGGCTTCTTCGATTTGGGCAAGCTGCACGTCTTTGGCGATATCCACCAGCACTGGGCCAGGGCGCCCTTCTTTAGCAACCACAAAAGCTTCTGCCAATGTGGAAGCGAGTTTTGATGTGTCGGTCACCAGAAAACTGTGTTTGGTGCAGGCAAGGGAAATACCGAGAACATCAACTTCCTGAAAGGCATCGGTGCCGATAAGTGGGCTGGCAACCTGACCTGTGATAGCAACGACGGGCACAGAGTCCATCATGGCATCCGCGAGACCCGTGATAAGGTTGGTCGCACCAGGACCGGAAGTGGCAAGACACACACCGACGCCGCCGGTGGAGCGTGCGTAGCCGATAGCGGCCATGGCAGCGCCTTGCTCGTGACGGCAAAGGACATGATCAACGCCGCCGTCATAAAGGGCATCGTAAACGGGCATGATCGCACCGCCCGGATAACCAAAGATTGTCGTCACCCCTTGCTTTCGCAAAGCTTCAACTACGAGTTGTGCACCTGTCATTGTGGCCTCCTGTTAAATCCCGCCAAGGAGGTTGCTTGCTGTGCTTCCTGAGATGGTCCCATACCGAGTTTTCCTTTTTGCGTCTTGCAACCGCACGTCCAAATGTGAAAAAAGCCCCCGGACCTTTCGATGCGGGGGCTGTTGCGATGTTTGTTTGCTATGTTCTAGCCGTCGCTGCCCCTCGCGGTAGTACCACCACGATAATTGAAATAATAATGACTAGGGCGCGAGATAGATGATTCATTTTGTCTCTTTTAGCGCCATTTGTTTGGGCGCTGTATGTTTATGTCAACGTTTGTTTGCACAGATGTTGTCCGCTCATAGTGGTATCACAGACTTCTGTCGCATGACAAGCAAAAAGTGGCTCGAATTTCCAATTTCCGCTTCGTAATGCAGTAATACTAATGGTTTATGCAAATAACCTATTGATAGTTAAATAGTTACTGATTACGCCTTATGAATCTTGCCATTATTCAAAGTCGCGCCTGTGTCGGCGTCGAAGCACCACAAGTGACTGTCGAAGTCCATATCAGCAATGGATTACCTGCGTTTACGTTAGTTGGTCTTGCGGAAACCACGGTCAAAGAGGCGCGGGACAGGGTGCGCAGCGCCATTGTGAACTCGGGCTATGAATTTCCCGCAAGACGCATCACAGTCAACCTGGCCCCGGCGGATTTACCCAAAGAAGGTGGTCGGTTTGATTTACCTATCGCGCTCGGCATTTTGGCTGCTTCCGGTCAAATTCCGATGACCAAGCTCGATAGTCATGAATTTGCGGGAGAACTGGCTCTCTCTGGTCAGCTGCGCTCGGTAAAAGGGACGTTGCCCGCTGCCGTGGCATGCCGAGAAGCGAAGAGAAGTTTGGTGGTGCCAGATGAAAATGGCGGACAGGTGGCGTTGGTGGGGCGGGATATTCATGTGTCTGCGCCGGATCTGATTTCTGTTTGTCGCCACTTAAGCGGACAGGGCAGCCTGATGCTGAAAGAGCCTGAAGATGACGAAGTCACGCCAAATACCGCCGGACGTTGTATGCAGGACATTATCGGCCAGCAACAGGGAAAACGAGCGCTGGAGATTGCGGCGGCAGGCTCGCACAACTTACTTTTCCTTGGCCCTCCAGGAACCGGAAAAACCATGCTGGCATCACGCATGGCCGATCTGTTGCCACCTATGAGTGACAAAGAAGCGCTCGAAACCGCGGCGATCACTTCCCTTACAGAAAAGCCTTTGCACGAAGGTAACTGGCGCAAACGACCTTTTCGTACACCACACCATTCCAGTTCAATGGCCGCATTGGTGGGCGGTGGTAGCACCCCGAAACCGGGTGAAATATCGCTGGCACACAATGGCTTACTTTTTCTCGATGAAATGCCTGAGTTTGAAAGAAAGGTGTTGGATTCACTGCGTGAGCCTCTTGAATCTGGCGAGGTGGTTATTTCCCGTGCCAACGGTAAAACCTGTTTTCCTGCGCGCTTCCAGCTTATTGGTGCACTCAACCCCAGTCCGACCGGACACTATGAAGGTCAGTTGGCGCGCTCCAATCCACAGGCGACGCTTCGTTATCTAAATCGTTTATCAGGTCCATTTCTTGATCGCTTTGATCTTTCGATTGAAATCCCCGCACTGCCGCGAGGCACGTTAACGGAAGGTGGCGATCGTGGCGAACCGACGGAAGTGATTAAAGCGCGGGTAGAAAGAGCAAGAGCGGTGATGCTCGCACGGTCTGGCAAGGTAAACAGCCTGCTTTCCAGTCGGGAAATTGAAACCTACTGTCCGCTCGATAAAGCGGACGCGGATTTTCTGGAAACGGCGCTGCATCGATTAGGGCTGTCCATCCGCGCATATCACCGGATTATCAAAGTGGCACGTACCATTGCGGATTTGTCTGGTGAGGCGAATATTCAAAGGGGGCACTTGGCTGAAGCCTTAGGATATCGCTCGATGGACAGGCTCCTAAAGCAGCTGACTGCATTGGCAAGTTAATGCCTTCAAGGCACGCGCAGACTGATGTGACCACTTTTAACTGAATGGTGTTTTTTATTTCTGCGTCGTATTATGACCCTTGGATGACAACTCAGTGAATAGACCGCGAGACTGATACCTTGATACTTTATCTGAACGCCTTTCTGGTGTGCTTGAATACTGCG
Source organism: Grimontia indica (assembly GCF_000333895.2). Lineage (GTDB taxonomy): Bacteria > Pseudomonadota > Gammaproteobacteria > Enterobacterales > Vibrionaceae > Enterovibrio > Enterovibrio indicus. The sequence continues at coordinate 55,582 of NZ_ANFM02000035.1, forward strand.
TTTTGGTCAGTGCTAATCTGTTGTTTTGCCCTGATCAAAATGTTGTTACCCATTCCTGCTTTGCAAAGGGGGATCACCCGTCTTTGTAACGGCATGATGTGGGCGTGGGCAACCGGAAACCATAAGCTTCTGAACCTGACCTCTAACGTGGAATGGGATATTCAGGGCGGAGAGACCCTGAGAAAAGATGGCTGGTATCTGCTTATCTGCAATCATCTTAGCTGGACTGACATCGTGGTGATTTTTTCGGTATTCAGAAACCGTATTCCGATGGCGAAGTTTTTCTTAAAACAGCAGCTTTTGTACGTTCCGTTTCTTGGCATGGCTTGCTGGGCAGTGGATATGCCATTCATGAAGCGCTATTCACGTCAGTACCTGTTAAAACATCCGGAAAAGCGCGGCAGCGATCTGGAAACTACCCGTAAATCTTGCGAGCGTTTTCGCCACACCCCAACCACTGTGGTCAACTTTGTTGAAGGTACCCGCTTCACCGATGAAAAGAAGCGTCAGACGCGATCGCCGTATAACAACCTACTGCCTCCTAAAACTGGCGGCATTGCTTACACCTTGGGTGCAATGGGCGATCAATTTGATGCCATCATTAATGTCACGGTGGCGTATCCGGATAACCGCCATTTGCCTTTTAAAGATTTGCTCAGTGGGAAGATGGAAAAGATTGTGGTGCGTATCGACACACTGCCCGTGGACGACAACGTTAAAGGTGATTACTTCAATGACAAGGCCTTTAAGCGCCGTTTCCATCAGTGGCTGAATGACGTTTGGGAAGAGAAAGACGACAGGCTGGATGGTATTTATGGCCACACGCAGCCAGACGTCGATATCGTCGAGCGAGAGAAAACGGCGGTTTAAATCATAGATAACAAAAAAGGGCCTGATGGCCCTTTCTTCATGTTGCTAGGGTCTGTTGACCTTTGGCTTACTGGGTCAGCAGGAAGTTAACCAGCGCGAAGTAATCTTCTTTGGTCTTCACGGTTTTTGGTGTCACGTGGTATTTGCCGTTCACAATCAGTGCTGGCACGCCACGAAGGCCCGAATCCTGGAAGGCTTTATCAAAGCGGTTTGCCATACCATTTGCAGCAAAGCTGTTGAAAGTGCCGTCAAACTTCTCAGCGTCTACACCTTCATCGATAAACATCTGGCGCAGCTCTTCTTCATTGCGTGGTGGCTTTTGCATCAGGTGGATACGGTTGAAAATCACCGGCACCATCTTGTCTTCTACATCCAGCATCACAGCCGTCGCATAGGCTTTGCTCAACGCTTTGCCCATGTTGCCGCCCATAAAGGACACATGGTTTTTGGTGAAGTTGGCATTGTCCGGGATGTTCTTTTTTAGCTCCTGCATCAGCGGTTCGCTTTTAAAGCAGTGTGGGCAATAGAACGAGAAAAATTCAACCACACTAGGTGTGTCGCTCTTTGGCAGGTCGAGTACCTGATAGTCTTCCCCTGCGTTAAAGCGCGCTGCCTGCGCCGAAAAGGCCAGCATTGCCGCTGCAGCTACAGCCAACATTTTTTTCAACATAACGTCTTTTCTCCCTGAGTGTTATTCATGGCTGCTTACCATTGAGGAGCCAGTGTGAGCGGTGGTTCTTCAAGGGCGGCCAATTGTTCTTTAAAGGCGAGTACCTGATTTTCCCAGTATTTTGCCTCAGCAAACCATGGGAATGCACGCGGAAATGCCGGATCTTCCCAGCGTTTTGCCAGCCATGCCATGTAATGCACCATTCTCAGACCGCGTAATGGTTCAATAAGTTGCAACTCATTGGTGGGAAAATCGTGAAATTCTGAATATGCCTCGGAAATCGTATCAAGCTGTGCGAGCTGATCGTGTCGGTCCCCGTTGAGCAGCATCCAGATATCCTGAATCGCAGGACCATTCCTGGCATCATCCAAGTCCACAAACATAGGGCCATCACGCCAGAGAATGTTGCTGGGGTGACAGTCACCGTGCAACCGCAGAGTGCTCACATCCGGATTCCAGCGCTCCTTTAATACGCTGATCAGGCGGTCCAGATCTGCAAAGAAGGCATTTTCGAGATGCATTGGGATGAAGCTTGAATTTTCCAGCGCTTTACGCGGCGCGAAGAGGTATTCATCCAGACCAATAGTCGGGCGGTGCACAAAGAGTTTACTGGCGCCAACCTTATGGATACGACCTAAAAAGCGGCCCACCATTTCAAGCTGGTCCCAATTGTCCACTTCGAACGTTCGGCCGCCGACACTTGGGAAAACCGCAAACTGGTAGCCTTCGAAGTTAAACAAGGTTTCCCCGTCAATTTTCATTGGTGCGGCGACTGGAATTTCAGCCTGCTCGAGATCATCGGCAAAGGCGTGCTCCTCGAGGATTTGCTCTCGGCTCCAGCGCTGTGGACGGTAAAACTTGGTCACCAATCGACGGCGCTCTTCATCCTGAAACTGATAGACCCGGTTTTCGTAGCTGTTCAATGCCAGAAGGCCTGATTCCGGGCGAATGCCAACCGACTCCAATGCATTGAGCAAGGTGTCTGGCGTGAGATGTTCATAGCTAAATTGGGCGTCGCTCATAGGATTGGCTAGGTTAAGGTGTGTGGGTTGTGATGGTAGCAGAGTTTGCCGCCGAAGATAAAAAACGGACGCTCAGGTGGCGTCCGTTTTTTCGGGAAAGTGCGCTACATCTTACTGATAAAGCGGCTTTCTGTTTCTATTGTCTTCTTATCGTCCCCCGACTGGCGTTCCAACACGAAGGTGATATTGGCCACCGGCGCGCTCAGCTCATAAGGGTCAACCCCCAGGCTGATTGGCAGGGTAAAGATCTCTCCGGCGGTCAGGGTCACTTCCTGCTTGCCGTACCATTCCACACCATCCAGCCCTTTCACGGTCAGTGAATAGGTTTCCGGTGATTGGGTCTTGTTGAGAATTTTCAGGGTGTAGGTATTTTCAATCAGGCCATCACTGTTGGTTTTGAACAGCTGTGTGCGGTCACGGATAACGTCCAATCCCATTGGTTGCACCGCAGAGAAAAGCATCACAAACAGCCCCAGCATAGCCACCATCACAATCCCATAGCCAATCAGCTTAGGTCTGACGATATCGACTTTATGACCTTCGAGTTTGTGCTCGGTGGTATAGCTGATGAGGCCTTTGGCGTAGTTCATTTTGCTCATGGTCTCGTCACAGGCATCAATACAGGCACCACAGTTGATGCACTCATATTGCAGGCCATCACGGATATCGATACCTGTCGGACACACCTGAACACACAGGTTACAGTCGATGCAGTCGCCCAACCCTTTCTCTTTTGGATCGACTTTGCGCGAACGTGGACCGCGCTTTTCACCGCGTTGGGTGTCGTAGCCCACGATAAAGGTGTCTTTATCGAACATAGCGGACTGGAAGCGTGCATAAGGACACATGTGAATACACATGATAGAGCGCATCCAGCCAGCGTTTCCGTAAGTACAGACACTGAAAAACAGCACCCAGAAAGCGACCCAGAAACTGCTGTTGAAGGTAAAGAAATCAATGAAGAGCTCTTTGACCGGCACAAAGTAGCCAACGAATGTGAGACCGGTGAGGAGTGCGACGGCAAACCAGCAGATATGTTTAGCCGTTTTTCGAAGGAATAACTCTTTCGTGATTGGCAGCGAGTCCTGCTTCTTTCGTTTGTTGGCCGTACCTTCGAGCTTTTCCTCGAACCAGATGTAGATAAACGTCCAGACTGTTTGCGGGCAGAGATACCCACACCAGACCCGCCCTAAAAAGGTGGTGATAAAGAAAAGACCAAAGGCGGCGATCATAAATAGGGTGGCAAGCAGGGTCAGATCCTGAGGCCAAAGGGTGGTGCCGAAGAAGTTGAATTGTTGTTTGCCAATATCAATCAGGATCGCCTGGCGGTCGCCATATGGGATCCATGGCGTCAGCACGAACAACAGCATAAAGAACCAGCCCATTTTCTGGCGAAGCTTCTGGAATACCCCAGTCATTGCCCGCACGTAGATGCGGTTACCTGGGTTGAAACGATCGCCACTCGTTTTATGGGTTTTAGGGTTGTACTCTTTTGGGGTAACGTCTTTGACGTCAATTTTATCCTTGCTCATGACACCTGCATTCCTTGGGTCAATCGGGATTTCCCGAACATTGCTGACACTGATACGTTGTCAGTGTCTTTCATCGATTAACACTCAACACTTTGATAGTTATCTATCACTAACATAAATGATAGACGTCAGATTATATCTGAGGAGGAAAGAGGAATTCTGTGCGTGTGGTGGGAAATTAACCGGACAATCACACTGTTGATGTGTAACAGCCTTTTGTTTTGAATATAAAAAAGCGAAGCCAGAAGCTTCGCCTTTATACCCAAACAACCTGACGATGCCGGATTCAGCGAGTTTGACTGGTGTTGTGATCGCGGCGTCCCTTTGTAGGTGTAGTCACCTCCATCAAAAAGGGACAACAAAGAGCACGACGGCAGTCAACTCGCCCGAAGGGAGGCCCTCAATACACTCACTTCATCGTTAAATTCCACGGAAATAGAACGACTATTCCTCGCGAAATTTGCCTTGAATTGAATGCATTGAGGGCCTCTGAATGCGAGCATCTTCAGGTCGTTTGGGTATATATCCGGTTTATTGCGCACTCTTAGCTGATAATGCCACGCGCACGCAAAATAGCGGTTTTGAAGTCGTTTTCACAGTCTTTTGCCAAGCCTGGGATCATTTCATCTTTTTGGCTGTTACGCATTTTCAGATGATAAATCAGCACGTCATCGGTTAGATCTTCCAGCTTCCCTTCGTACCCGGCTTCTTCTGCCAATTTACTGATCATTTGAAGCAGGTTCAGCTCAGGCTCTTTCTGCCACTCAGGATGAAGCAGTTCGATAAGTTCATTAACGCGATGACATTTCATTTTTGATGACTCCAACTGGCCGAATTTTGGCCTTACTTTTTATGTGACTTATCTGCTTACAGTACCAGATTCAGGCGGGCAGACCAATCACAGCAAGGGTCAATTAAGCCGCTTCACCTTCTGGCATTTCAACCACGACAGGTGTTGGACGCACCAGAGTCAGGTCTGGAGTGCCATTCAGATTCGTGTTGGTTTTGCTTTTGAATGCTGGCGCAAAAAAATGTGCACGCATGCGTGATGGAGTGCGGGTAACACGTACAGGTCGAACAGTAACAGGGCGCATTTAAGGTTCTCATTGGTTGCGCATCCATGACGGGGTTCTCTTACAGAGTGACGTCAGGAATTCCAATGGCTGCTAGCCTTACTGCGTGTTCACTCTGGGGTTCGCGAAGTGCGAAATCGGGCGGATAATAACAGGAAAAAATTGCCGAAAAAAGCAGCAGTGATAAAAATAATTCGCGCAGAAAAAAAGGCGGAGTAAACCCGCCTTTACAGTGAGTGTCTCGCCCTTATGTCACGGGCATGACACGGTTTCTACCCAAATTTTTGGCCTCGTATAATTGGGCGTCGGCACGGCTGATGAGGTTACGGATACTTTCGCCCTTTTCATATTCCGCTACGCCTATCGAAACTGAGATGGTATCGAGCTTCTTGCCGGTTTTCTTGTCCTTGATCGCCAGCTTGTCGATGGTAGCGCGTATGGTTTCCGCCACCCTACACCCGCCGCTGAGTGCACGGTTAGGCACCAGCAGGGCAAACTCTTCCCCGCCATAACGGTAAGCGTTGATACCGTCACGACAATAGTCGGACAACCGCTTGGCTGTCAGCTTCAATACCTGGTCGCCCATCAAGTGACCGTAGGTGTCGTTGAAGCTTTTGAAGTGGTCCAAATCGCACAGCAACAAACAGAAGCCTTTTGGTGGTGGTGAGGCAGCCAGCGAGTCTAATTCGGTATCAAAGGCGCGTCGGTTATACAGACTGGTGAGTGCATCGTGCAATGCATCTTCGTTAGCCTGCTGGAGCGTCTCTTTGAGTCTTGAAATCTCTTTTTGCGCCTCTGCCAGCTGGTTTTTGAAGAAATTCGTGGATTGACGCAACTCGTTGGAGCCTTTCACCGCTTTCCTGACCACGGCGACGGTTTCTTCCATCGACAGGGTTTCCTCTCCGACGCGGGCAAGTTGCGAGAATGTTTTGTCCAAGGTGCTTTGGAAGGTCGCGGTGTCTTTCAACGTGTCTTCCATGGTGTTGCCCATCTCCAATGCCAAGGCTTGAAGCCCACGCTGGAATTCATCGACATCTTTGACTTTCTCATCTGCAACATGGGTATTGTACAACTCTTCGCTGAGCGTTGGGCTCAGTGTTCCTGTCTCTCTGATCGACTCATCAATTTTCTTGGCGAGCTCATTATCTGCGTTGGCCACATAGGTATACCAAAGGGCGTAATTCGGTGGCGTCGCAGGAACCTGGTACTTCATCAGAAGGGGGACAACTTTCTTCAAATATCCAGAACTTAGCGCAAAAATCTCTTTTGACATGGCTGGCTTATTCTCCGTTATTTCACGAGGCAAGAACGCCATCGATTACCAGTCTTTTAATCTTAGACTGAATTTGACGCGTTGCTGTGACACCATGGTATTTGTTTTCTGTCTAGAATCGGTAGGCTGCCTATAAGCGCAAGAAAATGAGGATTGAAAAACATGGGATGGTTGAAAAAAACGTTGGCGAAAGTGGGGTTTGGCAGCGCAGAAGTCAGCGTTGAACTGGACGCCACAACCTTGATGCAGGGTGAGCAAACCAAGGTGTTGGTGACCGTCATTGGCGGCGATGTTGCCCAACAGGTGGACGCGGTTGAACTGTCAGTTTGCTGCGACTACATGGGATGGGAAGAGCTCAGAACTCAAGGCGAACAAGGCAGAAAGAAACAACGTCGTCGTAAAACCCACGTTTTGGCAAAGTGGTCTCTCCCGGATGCGTTCACCACTGAGCCGGGTAAATCTCAGTGCTTTGAATCAACCATGTGCCTTCCACTGAATGCGCCTTTGTCGATGGGTGACGGCAAAGTTTGGCTTGAAGTGAACCTCGATATTCCGATGGGCAAAGATACGTCATCGAAAACTGAATTGACCGTGAAGCCGGATACTCAGCTAGATGCTGCGTTCTCGGCGTTTGAGAACGCAGGTTTCCGCATTGAAAAAGTGAAAAACGAGGAAGTCGAGCGCCAGCCTATGCCATTTGAACAGCAGTTCGAGTGGGCAGCTGTTTCGGAACCTTACCAATCTGTGTTCAGGGATATGGCGCTTGTGGCGACAAAATCTGAAGACGCCCTTCACCTTGTGATGACCTTTGGACGACAGGGTGAAGGTATTGGGGCGGCAGTAGGGCGATTTGTCGGTGCCAACAAGCTTTCCCGTGAGCTAACCGTCACAGGAAGCTCCGAGGAAGTCACAGCTGAGGTTAAAACGTTGCTAGAGCAAATCTCGCAATAATTTAAGCTTACACGTGTACGCTTAAATGTGTCATACTCGCCGCTGGACCTCTCAAATGCGTTAGCAATTAAGGAGACTGTCGCATGACAACAGCGGCTTCTGCGTCTCAATATTCGGTGAAAGAAGAAATCGCCAGCAGCGTCAGCCATGGCCTGGGTGTGATTTTTGGCATCGTGGCTTTAGTCATGCTGCTCGTGAAAGCTGTCGGTGAGCATGCCGACGCGCTCAGTATTGCCAGCTACAGTGTGTATGGCGGTAGTATCATCCTGCTTTATCTGGCATCCACGCTCTACCATGCGATTCCCTTTGCCGGTGCGAAGCGCGCACTCAAAACGTTCGACCACTGCGCCATCTATCTGCTCATCGCAGGCACCTACACGCCTTTTATGCTGATAAGTCTCAGAACGCCGTTGGCAAACTGGGTGATGGCATTGATTTGGGGGATTGCACTGGTGGGGGTGATTTTGAAAATTGCCTTTGTTTACCGGTTTAAATCGCTGTCACTGGCGACCTATCTGGCGATGGGGTGGCTGTCTCTGGTGGTGGTTTATCAACTGGCGCAGGTGATGCCGACAGCCGGCATGGTATTGTTGGGCTTGGGCGGCTTAGTGTATTCGCTGGGCGTGATTTTCTACGTGAAGCAAAGCATTCCTTACAACCATGCTATCTGGCATCTGTTTGTGCTGGGCGGCACGGTGCTGCACTTCCTTGCTATTTACTGGTACGTGCAGCCCGTATGAGTGAGCTGGCGCGCTTAGTCGCGCCAGAAAACCGGAAACAGTAAAACCAGTACAGTCAGAATTTCCAACCGTCCCATCAACATGCCGATGCTGAGCACCCATTTGGCAGTATCAGATAATCCGGCAAAATTTCCTGTTGGCCCAATCATAGTGCCCATGCCTGGCCCAACGTTAGCTACCGCAGTCATTGCCCCTGTCAGGCTGGTGATACCATCAAGTCCGGTGGCGGCCAGCACCATCGCCACCACCAGTATGGTCATAATGTAGGTAATGGCGAATGCCACCACAGAGCGCACGATGTCTTCGTTGACCGGGCGTCCGTTGTAGCGCTGGATGAAAACGCCTGAAGGATGTACCAGTTGCTGGATTTGTTTTTTCAGTAAGGCGAGTGCAATTTGGAAACGGAAGATTTTTGCGCCGCCTGAGGTTGAGCCTGAGCAGCCACCAGCGATCAGCATAAAAGCAAAAATCACCGACGCGAAAGGCCCCCAGGCGGTGAAATCATCCAGTCCAAAGCCAGTGGTTGTTACCACGGAGACAATGTTAAACAGCGAAACTCTCACTGCGTCCATCACTCCATAGTCTTTGGTCAGTACCAGCCAGATTGCCACCATCAACGCCGTAGCCAGTACCAGATAGGTAAAGCCCCGCACCTGCGCATCGTTCACCAGCATGCTGGGTTCCCGTCGGCGCAGTGCGTTAATCATCAGAAGAAATGGCAGGCCACCGGCGAACATAAACAAGGTGGCGACCCAATGTGCAGCATGGCTGAAATGGTTCATTGAGCTATCTGAGGTGGAATAGCCACCCGTCGACAGTGTCGTCATGGCATGATTCACTGCTTCAAATGCCGTCATCCCCGTCAGCCAGTAGGCGACAAAACAAAGCGCCGACAGCGAGACATACACCTTCATGATACTGATGGCGACGTTTTTGGTACGCGGACTGGATTTAGCAGACCAGTCGGAAGACTCGGTCTGGAACAGGCGCATACCACCAACATTTAAAAAAGGCAGAATGGCCACGCCCATCACGATGAATCCGACACCACCGAGCCATTGCAAGATGGAGCGCCAAAGCAGAATCGACGGCGCCATATTATCAAGACCGCTCAGCACCGTAGAGCCGGTGGTGGTGATACCTGACATGGTCTCAAAGTAAGCGTCAGTAAAGCTGATGTGGTTGATGAAGACAAAGGGCAAGGCGGCGAAAGCACTGGCAATCAACCACACCATGGTGGTGATAACAAACATGTCGCGTGCGTTGAGACGGAAATCCTCGGTTTTACCAAGCGTCAGACAGGCAAACGCAGCGACGTGGGTGATGATGACCGAAAGGCCGAAGTCGAGAAAACCGGCGGTACCGGTGAAAAAGGCCGTTAGGGTGGGTACATACATAAATAGGGCGATCTTGGATAAGACCAGCCCTATGACGAACAGTACCGGTTTGAAGTTAACCATACACTGTGATGCGTTTATCTTTAGAGGAAGAATGGACTTGGCTGGAACAGCCTTTCCACATCCGGAATATATTTCTTATCCACCAAGAACATCACTACGTGATCGTCCTGCTGAATAACGGTTTTATCGTGGGCGATCAGGACTTCCTCTTCCCTTACGATCGCACCAATGGTGGTACCCGGTGGCAGTTTGATGTCGCCGATGGCGCGCCCCACCACTTTCGACGTGTTGGAATCTCCGTGAGCGATGGCTTCAATCGCTTCTGCTGCGCCGCGGCGTAGCGATGACACATTCACGATGTCCGCTTTACGCACGTGGGTCAGCAGCGCTGAAATGGTAGCTTGCTGCGGCGATATCGCCACATCAATCGCACCGCCCTGCACCAAGTCCACGTAAGCACCGCGTTGAATCAACACCATCACTTTTTTAGCGCCAAGGCGCTTGGCCAGCATGGCTGACATGATGTTGGATTCATCTTCGTTGGTGACCGCAATGAACACGTCAATCTGGTCGATATGCTCTTCGCTCAGAAGTTCTTGATCCGCGGCATCACCACAGAAGACGATGGTGTTCTCGAGAATTTCCGAAAGCTGCTCAGCGCGTCGTGGGTTGCGTTCAATCAGCTTCACGCTGTAAGAACGTTCAAGGCTTCGTGCGAGACCTGCACCGATGTTACCACCGCCGACAATCATGATGCGCTTGTAAGGTTTTTCAAGGCGCTGAAGTTCACTCATCACCGAGCGGATGTGGTTACTTGCTGCCACGAAGAAGACTTCATCATCTGCTTCGATAATGGTCGTGCCTTGTGGGCGGATAGGGCGGTCACGACGGAAAATAGCCGCCACGCGGGTATCCACATGCGGCATGTGTTCGCGAAGTGCAGACAGCGCATTACCTACCAGTGGACCACCGTAATACGCTTTGACCGCAACCAGGCCGACTCTGTTATCGGCAAAGTTCACCACCTGCAGTGCGCCAGGGTATTCAATCAGACGCTGGATGTACTGGGTCACCAGCTCTTCCGGGGCAATCAGATATTCAACTGGGCAAGCATCGGTCTGGAAAAGTTGGTCTTTGGTAGCGAGGTATTCCGGGCTTCGGATACGGGCAACACGGTTCGGCGTGTTATACAGAGTGAAGGCAACCTGACAGGCAATCATGTTGGTTTCGTCCGAGTTGGTGACCGCAACCAGCATGTCAGCATCCTGTGCGCCAGCTTCCAGTAAGGTGGAAGGGTGGCTGGCGTAGCCTTGGATGACGCGGAGATCGTATTTGTCTTGCAGTTCCCTGAGTCGCTCGGGGTCTTTATCGACGATGGTGATGTCGTTGTTTTCGCCCACCAAGTTTTCAGCCAGTGTGCCACCGACTTGTCCAGCCCCCAAGATGATGATTTTCATAACGTCTGCGTGAACCTCGGTTCAATTTTTATTGTTATCGCGGGCAGTGGTTGCTGCCCGCGCTGACTCCATTACGCTTTTTTGAGGACGGCGTAATAGAATCCATCCATGTTTTCCTGACCGGGCAGGATTTGTCGGCCCGGTTGCTCTGGTGAGCCGGTTTCCAATGTCGCACCTGACGTGCGGGCGAGGAAAGCTTTCACCTGCTCTGCGTTTTCCTGCGGGGTGACCGAGCAGGTCGCATAAACCAGCGTACCACCAGATTTCAGCTGCGCCCACATTGCATCAAGAATTTCAGACTGCAGCGACACTAACTGATCGATGTCATCGGCGCGGCGAAGCCACTTGATATCCGGGTGGCGGCGAATAACACCGGTAGCTGAACAAGGTGCATCGAGCAGAATACGATCAAACTGCTCACCCTGCCACCACTCACCGGGAGTGCGGGCATCACCACAAATCACCTGCGCGTCGAGCTTCAGGCGTTTGAGGTTTTCTTCCACTCGGGTAAGACGGGTTGCGTCCACATCCATTGCAACAACCTTTGCTGTTGGTTCGTGCTCCAGGATGTGACAAGTTTTTCCGCCTGGTGCGGCGCAGCAATCAAGGATGAGCTCGCCAGCCTGAGGTTTAAGGTAATCGACCGACAGCTGCGCAGCAGCGTCCTGCACGGAGACCCAGCCTTCTGAAAAGCCAGGGAGGGCAGTGACATCACAAGGTGTCGCCAGTTTCAGTGCATCTTCTGCTTCAGGATGGATTGCGGTCTCAATGCCTGCTTCATCCAAAAGGGCTTTGTAAGCATCACGGGTGTGATGGGTGCGGTTTACACGCAGCCACATTGGTGCCTTTTCATGGTTGGCTTCAACCACCTGCTCCCACTCACTTGGGTAGGCTTTTTGTAGCAGTTTCAACAACCAGCCTGGGTGACCGTATTTACCCGCGTCGTGCGCGACAGCGGCTGTATCTAAAGCTTCCTGATTGCGTTGGTAATTACGTAGCACGGCATTGATAAGGCCGCGGAGTTGAGGCTTTTTCAGTACCTTGGTGGCATTCACGGTTTCAGCAACTGCCGCATGGGCTGGAATGCGCATGTAGTTGAGCTGGTATAGGCCGACCAAAATCAAATGATGGAAAACGCGTTGCTTGCCTTTGAGTGGCTTGTCCATCAGAGATTGAGTGATGGATTCGAGACGCGGCAACCAGCGCAGCACGCCGTAGCAGATCTCCTGCAGCAGGGCGCCATCGCGCGGGGCGACTTTTTGTTGGGCGGGCGGCAGGGCGGCTGACAGGGATTGTCCTTGGTCGACAACCTGATAAATAACCTGTGCAGCGACAGCTCTAACGTTCATGAATATACCTCAGTGTTTGCTCTCGTGAATGCGAGCCACTAAAAAAGGCCAGCAAGCTGGCCTTCTCAATTACAGTTGGGTGCCAGGTTCAAACCAATCGCGGCGGGAGTTCAGAATGTCTGCCGCGCTCATGGCTTTTTTGCCTGGTGGCTGGATGGATGTCAGGCGCAATACGCCTTCTCCGGTAGCCACCCGGATACCTTTCTTGTCGGCCGACAAAATGGTGCCCGGCGCTTTGCCGCTGTCTTCTGCTTCGACCTCGGCATCCCAGACTTTGATGTTGTTATCCGCCACAGAGAAGTGACTCATCGGCCATGGGTTAAAGGCGCGGATGCAACGTTCAATCGCGTCGGCGCTCATGGTCCAGTCGATTTGCGCTTCTTCTTTGCTGAGCTTTTTCGCGTAGTTGGCAAGCTCATCGTCCTGCTTTTCAGCAACGGCTTTGCCAGAAGCGATATCGCCCAGACACTCTACCAAGGCTTCAGGGCCCATTTCCGCCAATCTTTCATAAAGCGTGGCACTGGTTTCTTTGGTGTCGATGTTCAGGGTTGCGATTTTCAGCATATCGCCGGTATCCAGACCCTCATCCATCTGCATGATGGTGACGCCTGTCTCTGCATCGCCCGCCCAGATTGAGCGTTGGATAGGCGCAGCGCCACGCCAGCGCGGCAGGATAGAGCCGTGAACATTGATACAGCCAAGGCGAGGTGTGTCTAGCACCACTTTAGGTAGTAGCAGGCCATAAGCCACTACGACCATGATGTCAGCACCAATGGCAGCTAGCTCTTGCTGCGCGTCTTCCGCTTTCAGGCTTGCTGGCTGATAAACAGGAATGTTGTGTTCCTGCGCCAGCAGTTTGACTGGGCTGGCAGTCAATTTCTTACCACGGCCCGCCGGGCGGTCAGGCTGGGTATAGACCGCTACCACCTCATGGTGTGAAGACAACAACGCCGCCAGATGACGGGCGGCGAAATCCGGCGTACCGGCAAATACGATTTTCAATGAGTCGCTCAAGGAAACCTCAGCTGGCTTTTTGGTTAGCGCGTTTGATTTTTTCCAGCTTCTGTTTGATGCGCTGTTGCTTCAGGGGCGACAGGTAATCAACAAACAGTTTGCCTTCAAGGTGGTCCAGTTCGTGCTGAACACAGATAGCCAGAAGGTCATCCGCTTCGAATTGGTATTCGTTGCCGTCGCGATCCAGTGCTTTAACCGTCACTTCTGATGCGCGGGAAACCAGTGCGCGAGCGCCAGGAACAGACAGACAGCCTTCTTCGATGCCGTCTTCACCGCGTTTCTCGATGATTTCCGGATTGATCAGCACCATCGGCTCATCGCGGGTTTCTGAAATATCAATCACAACGATACGCTGGTGGATGTCGACCTGAGTCGCAGCAAGGCCAATGCCTTCTTCGTCGTACATGGTTTCCAGCATGTCATCAACAATGGTCTGGATCTCTGGTGTGACGCTTTCTACCGGTTTCGCCACCGTGCGTAGGCGATCGTCCGGGAAGGTCAAAACCTGTAATACACTCATAAACGTCTCTTAAATATGTTGAACTGCGCCGTATCCGGCTTCGGTAATTGGGCTAATTCTAGACATTTTGCTATTCAAATGACAGCATCCAAATCGAAAGTACGCTTTTGGAGACAAGGGATGTTTAAAAAGCTTATCATTTTTTGTCTGGCGCTGGGGCTGCCAGGCGTGATAGCTGCGTCAGAAGTGCGTTTGAGCGCTGATGCGCCTGAAAACTATACCGTAAAAAAAGGCGATACCCTTTGGGATATTGCGGGCCTGTATCTTGAAAAACCTTGGCACTGGCCGACGCTTTGGCAACACAATCCGGCAATCAAAAATCCTCATCTTATCTATCCGGGCGACAAACTTCGCCTGAGCTGGCTTGATGGCAAACCTGTGCTTTCTTATACGGCAGGGGCTAACCGTACCGACTCAACCCCTATCAACAGCACTTCGCCATCGGTTCTGCGCCAGTTCTTGACTTATGACACCCTCATTCATGAGCGTGAGTATTTGCTCGCTCCGCGAGTATTGGGCACGCAGGAAGGATGGAGTTATATCTCCAAACGCACGCCGTTTTTTGTTGATAAGTCTTTAGACACGGAAGAGTGGTTTATTTACCGCACTGTGACGGATTTCCAGCGGGAAAAGGGTGATGCGATGGTTCGCATGATAAGCCTCAAGAAAGTCGGGGAAGCCAAGCTGGTGCGCTCACTCGATGATATTGCTGAGATGACGCTGACCCGCCAAAATCAGGAAATCAAACCTAACGATATTCTATTGCCTGCGCTTGGTGCGAAAACCGGAGAGATTTTCCACCCTAAACCCGCGCCTGAGGGTGTTGAGGGCAGAATGGTCGGACACCTTTACGGCAGCAACTATGTTGGACACCGTCAAATCGTAGTGGTCGATCTGGGCGAACAGGACGGCCTGAATGAAGGGCATACCCTTTCGGTGGTGGTGCCGGGTGTGGCAATGAAAGGCACTAAGGGTGAGATGCGCTACGACAGCGATATCGACAACGGTGGCGGCGATGTGGTGAAAGTTTTGCCATCAACATCGGCAGGCACTTTATTGGTTATCCGCAGCTATCCTTTCTTCAGTCTTGCCATGGTGGTGGAAGCCGATAAGCCACTGAAAGCGGATATGCCGGTTATCGCAGCGGAAGGATAAGATGTCTCGCGAGCTTGAGTGGTGGCTTAGGCTCGCCGCCGTTCCCCGCCTCGGCAGTCAGGCGGTCAGTAAGATCATCAGCCGGTACCCACCGCACAAACTGGATGCGCTGGAGGACATCGAGCTAGCAGCACTTGGCTTCAAACCTGCTCAGATTCAGGCGCTGCGACAACCTGACTTTTCCATTATCGACAAATGCCTGACCTGGGCATCAGCACCGGGCAGGCACATCATCTCGCTGACCGATTCCCGTTATCCTTATCTGTTAAAGCAAATCAGTGGTGCACCCCCTCTTTTATTTGTCGACGGCGATCCCCATATACTGTCACTGCCGCAGCTCGCGATGGTTGGCAGTCGTCATGCATCCAACGATGGCTTGTCACTGGCCCATGCTTTTGCCAAAGAGCTTGCCGCTCACGATGTCGTCGTGACCAGCGGTTTGGCGCTAGGTATTGATGGCCGCGCTCATCGCGGCGCACTCGATGGCAAAGGGAAAACCATTGCCGTGTTGGGCTCGGGGCTTGAGAAGATTTATCCTGCCCGACACCGTCAACTGTCTAACGATATCAGGGAGAATGGCGCACTGGTGTCAGAGCTTTGGCCCTGGTCGCCGCCAAAACCGGCATTTTTCCCGAGACGAAATCGCATTATCAGCGGTCTATCTACAGGAGTGATGGTGGTGGAAGCGGCAATGAAGAGTGGTTCGCTGATCACCGCTAGGCTGGCGCTTGAACAAGGGCGGGATGTCTTTGCTTTACCGGGTTCAATCCATAACCCACATGCGAAAGGCAGTAACGGCTTGATAAAGCAGGGCGCTTTTCTGGTGGAGTCGGTGGACGAGATTTTAGAGCAGGTTGGCGCATTGGCCGGCTGTGCAATAAACCACCAGTTGGAGGTCGCTCAGGCCCAAGTTTTGCAAGAAGAATTGCCATTTCCTGAACTGTTGGCTAACGTAGGAAATGAAGCAAGGTGTGTCGATGTGCTTGCAGAAATCTGCGATGAACCCGTTCACGAAATCATGATGCAGTTGTTAGAACTTGAGCTACAGGGGCTGGTAACAGCGGTACCCGGTGGTTATGTCAGAACGAGGAGGGGATAGCCATGATGGACATCTTAATGTACCTGTTTGAAACCTATATCCACAGCGATGTTGAGTTGATGGTGGATCAGGACGAACTGGCTGATGAACTCTCCAGAGCTGGATTTCATCAAGACGATATATACAAAGCGCTGAACTGGCTTGAAAAGCTGGCGCTACTTCAAGACGCCGACAAAACCCCATACCTTACTGGCGGCGCGCTCACTTCTGTTCGTATCTATACCCCAAAAGAGATGGATCGACTGGATACCGAGAGCCGAGGTTTTCTGACTTTCCTTGAACAAATCAGTGTACTGAGCCCTGAAACCCGTGAAATGGTCGTTGACCGTGTTATGGAGCTCGATACGCAGGAATTTGTGCTGGAAGATCTGAAATGGGTGATCCTGATGGTGCTGTTTAACGTGCCCGGCAACGAGCGCGCGTACGATCAAATGGAAGAGTTACTCTACAGCACAGCGGAAGATGAATACCTTCACTGATTTGAGGCTGGTCTGTTTTGGCTGGAAAAATTGACGATTCCCTGTTCAGCGCCCATGAACATGCGCTGGAAAATGAAGAGCGCTGCCCTAAATGTGGCAGCGCTCTTGTTATCAAGCACAGTAAACGCGGCCCTTTCAAGGCGTGTACTGGCTACCCGGCTTGTGATTTCATCGAGTCACTGAACCACAATGACGGACACATAGTGAAAGAGCTTGGTATGCCTTGCCCAGAATGTGGCAACGAGTTGGTGCTCCGCCAAGGACGCTTCGGCATGTTTATCGGCTGCTCGGCGTATCCGGAATGCCAACATATCGAAAAGCGCGATCAGGAACCGGAAGCGGAGACCATGGACATCAACTGTCCTGAGTGCCGCAAAGGAAAACTGCACGAGAAGAAATCGCGTTTTGGTAAAGCCTTTTATGCGTGTGATGCTTACCCGAAATGCAAATTCGCCGTGAACCTTAAGCCTATCAAGGGCAACTGTGAGGTTTGCGGATATCCGCTGCTGCTGGAGAAAAAACTGGCGGCGGGCATCGTGAAAGTTTGCGCGGATAAAAAGTGTCAACACAAACAGGGGCAATGACCCAAAGTCGACGTGTTTGGTATTAGAAAAAAGAAAAGCCGCTATCAGCGGCTTTTCTCGTTTTGGGCTTAGCTCATTCAGCTTAATGTTTCTGTGGCACTTTGAAGGGCTGGAAACTCAGCGTCGTCCAAGTGTTTGGCAACTTCCTGAAGTGCTTTACCCAACGCCTTTGCACTCTCTGCGGACAGATTAATGTGCCCAATTTTACGGCCTGGTCGCGGCGCTTTGTCGTACCAATGCACATGCGCCAGTCCCATGACATCCGTCGGGACAGTCACTTCACCGACGATGTTGATCATCGCAGTCGGACGGATGCGTTTGGCACTGCCAAGTGGTAAGCCACAGACAGCGCGCAGGTGGTTCTCAAACTGACAGACCTCAGCACCTTGCTGTGTCCAGTGACCGGAGTTGTGTACGCGCGGCGCAATCTCGTTCACTTTGAGGTTGCCGCCGACATCAAAAAACTCAATCGCCAGTACGCCGACATAATCCAGTGTGTCTGCCACTGCTTTAAACATGGCTTCAGCTTGAGCCTGAACTGCATCATTGTCACCGGCTGCCACCGACACGCTCAAGATACCGTTGGTGTGGATATTCTCGGTCAGTGGGTAAATTTCCAAATCACCTTTGGCATTGCGCGCACCGATTAATGACACTTCGCGGTCAAATGGCACAAATTCTTCGGCAATCACACACTGGCGCGTACCTTGCGGAGAGGTTTTGAGGAACTGGTCGATATCCTGCCAGACTGCTTCGATGTCCGAGTCAGGCTTTAAGCGCCACTGGCCTTTGCCATCATAGCCATCAAGGGCACTTTTCAGGATGAGAGGCAGGCCGATGTTGGCGACTGCTGAATCGTAATCTTCTCGCGATTCAATCACCTGATAGCGGGCATTGGCTACACCAGCTTTATCCAGCAATGCTTTTTCCAGGCGGCGGTCACCACCAGTCAGGATGGCGGTTTCACCCGGGTAGAACTTACCGCTGGCCTGACAGACGTCCAGTACGTCCGGCGCGATGTGTTCAAACTCGGCAGTAATCACATCCGCATCGGCAATTCCGTTTTCCAGACCTTGCCCAAGTACTTCCAGCGTGACCGGATGTACAAGGTTGCCGCTTCGCACATCGTACGCGCTAATCTTCAGGTTTAGGGGGGCACCTGCCAGCGCCATCATACGTGCCAGCTGTCCGGCACCGAGAACCAGCACATTCATGATTAATCTACCGATGGGTCAGGGTTAGCGAGAACGGTGTCTGTTTGGTTCTGACGGAATGCGTCGACTTTTTCCATCAGCTCTGCATCATTGGTCGCCAAGATTTGCGCTGCAAGCAGACCAGCATTCGCGGCACCCGCATCACCAATCGCCAGCGTACCGACTGCCACACCTTTTGGCATTTGAACGATAGAAAGTAGCGAATCCATCCCTTTCAGTGCTTTTGACTGAACCGGTACACCCAGTACAGGAAGGCTGGTAAATGCAGCGGTCATCCCAGGTAGGTGAGCAGCGCCACCTGCGCCGGCAATAATCACTTTCAGGCCACGTGAAGCAGCTTCGCTGGCATAATCTGCGAGCAGGCCAGGAGTGCGGTGGGCGGAAACCACTTTGGTTTCGTAGGCAACGCCGAAGTGATCCAGCATATCTGCTGCGTTTTTCATGGTTGGCCAGTCTGACTTAGAACCCATGATGATGCCGACTTTCATAGTAACTCCTGTAAATGCTCGTTAACTGCTGAAACATGGAAAGTGGGCGCATTATATCGGCAAAAAGCAGCAAGGAAAACGTTTGCGTCAGTCTGTTTGCTGCTGTTTGGATACCTGATATAAACGGGGCTGATAGAAAGTCTGTTTCGATTTGTGACAAAAGTGTTGAGAACTTCGGGTAAAGTTGGTCATAGTAAGCCGAATTTTTCGGGTAGAGGCAGGAGAAGAGCATTGGCGAATGTTAAGCAATGCGTGGCAGCGTTGGCGCGCGGGGAAGTTATCGCATATCCCACAGAAGGGGTATTTGGTGTGGGTTGTGACCCGGACAGCCCAGCCGCTGTGCAGGCGCTTTTAGATGTAAAAGAGCGTGATAAGGCCAAAGGCCTCATTCTGATCGCGGCAGAGCTTTCCCAGTTAGAAGGATACATTGACTTCGATAGCCTGAGCGAAGAGGTGAAAGCCGAGGTTTTGGCTACCTGGCCGGGTCCTGTCACTTGGGTGATGCCGGCAGGCAAGAAGATCACCGATTGGGTGACTGGGCAGTTTGATACTGTCGCTGTACGCGTTTCCGATCATCCGGATGTCCGCGAGCTGTGTCTTTCTTATGGCAAACCCATCACTTCAACCAGTGCCAACCTCAGCGGTGAAGAGCCGTGTCGCAGTGTGGCGGAAGTGGTAGAGCAATTGGGTAGCCGTGTGCCGAATGTTTTAGAAGGAAAAATTGGCGGACGTGACAAGCCTACCGAGATCCGAGATGCGCGTTCTGGTAAGGTGCTTCGTCAGGGCTAAATAAAAGTACAAGGAAATCACGTGGAGAATCAGAACCTTCCTCAGCAGGTTGATAAAGAGGCGGTTAAGCGTTTTTTGTTGTCGTTGCAGGACACGATATGTGCGGCGCTGGAAAAAGAAGACGGCGGCGCGACATTTGAGGAAGATGCCTGGGAAAGACCCGCGGGCGGTGGTGGTAAAAGCCGGGTGCTTCGCGATGGCAATGTATTTGAGCAGGCTGGCGTGAACTTCTCCCACGTGTTTGGGGACAAAATGCCAGGCTCGGCGACGGCGCACCGTCCTGAACTGGCAGGCAGGGGCTTTGAAGCCATGGGTGTGTCTTTGGTGGTGCATCCGAAAAACCCGAATATTCCGACTTCCCATGCCAATGTCCGTTTCTTCATTGCCGAAAAAGAAGGGGAAGCCCCGGTTTGGTGGTTTGGTGGTGGCTTTGATCTTACGCCTTTCTATCCGGTAGAAGAAGATTGTGTACACTGGCACCAGATGGCGAAGTCTATTTGCGCACCCTTTGGCCCTGATGTTTATGCTGAGCACAAAGCCTGGTGTGATCGTTATTTCTTCTTGCCTCACCGTAACGAAACCCGTGGTGTCGGCGGTCTTTTCTTTGATGATTTGAACCAGTGGGGATTCGACGCGTCTTTCGATTACATTAAAGCCGTGGGTGAAGGTTACCTCGATGCTTACCTCCCGATCGTGGAGAAACGCAAAGATACCGCTTACGGTGAACGTGAGCGCGAATTCCAACTTTATCGCCGTGGGCGTTATGTTGAGTTTAATCTTGTCTACGATCGTGGCACTCTGTTTGGTCTGCAAAGCGGCGGACGGACAGAATCAATCCTGATGTCTATGCCACCACTGGTGCGCTGGGAGTATGGATTCGAGCCTGAGCCGGGATCTGCTGAAGAGAAGCTCTACACAGAGTTTTTGAAACCAAGGGAATGGTAATTCAAGGAAAACAAAGTCGTGGATAAATATGTCGTTGTCGGCAACCCGATCTCACACAGTAAGTCCCCTTTTATACACACCTTGTTTGCGCGCCAGACTGCGCAGGCAATGAATTATGAAACGCTCGAAGCGCCAATCGGTGGTTTTGAGGAAGCGGTAACTGCCTTTTTTAACACTGGCGGCAAAGGATGTAATGTCACTGTGCCTTTTAAAGAAGAGGCGTTCAAGTTGGCCACTATGCTGACCGAGCGGGCTAAGCTCGCTGGCGCGGTCAACACACTGAAAAAGCTCGACGATGGCGGCATTCTCGGCGATAACACAGACGGGGAAGGCCTGGTGCAGGATCTGCTGAGTCACCATGTCCAACTCGAAGGCGCTAAAATCTTACTGCTTGGTGCAGGTGGCGCTGCAAGGGGAGTGATCCTTCCCTTACTGGCTCACGAGCCCGCTCAACTGGTGATTGCTAACCGCACTGCAAGTAAAGCCGAGATGCTGGCATCACTATTTGCAGATAATGGCAGTGTGTCGGCAACCAGCTTTGAATCGCTGGAAGGAGAGTTTGATGTGGTGGTGAATTCCACATCTGCCAGCCTTTCAGGAGAACACCCACAAATTTCAGCGACCGTGTTTGGCAGTCAAACTGTAGTTTACGACATGGTATATGGTTCAGGCGTGACCAGTAGTAACCAGTGGGCTCTGGATAACGGTGCCGCCCGTGTGATTGACGGATTGGGTATGCTGGTGGGACAAGCGGCGGAGAGTTTTACGATTTGGCGTGGTATCAGGCCGGGAACTGGACAGGTGCTGAGAGAGCTTCGTCGTAATCTTGCTGAATAGATGAAGTACAGATGAACCAGAACATCCTTTTCCCTGACCTACAACAGGTCGATACTGAAAAACGCGCTGTCCGCTTTGATGCGCAGCAAGCTGGCTCCCTGATTGCCTGCTTTATCTCAATAGCTGATCTGGAAAAGAGAGAGCGAGTAGCTTTGAATACAGAAGAAGCGATTCTGGCAGCGTTTGCCGGAAATCGCTTCGATCTGGAAGAGTTAGCAGAAGAAGCCATTGAAGAGGAAGACTTCAATGCGTCCGGTGAGATCTGGGTGCGTTAACCCTCGAGCTCTGCGATGTACTCATTTTTCGTGACAACATAGTTATCAGACGATTTCTGCAAAAAAGCGCGTTCTGCTTCTTTCAAAGGGCGCGCTTGTTTTACCGGACTGCCCACATAGAGAAAACCAGACTCTAAGCGTTTACTAGGTGGGACCAAACTGCCCGCACCCACCATGACTTCATCTTCTATTACTGCACCATCGAGAACAATCGCTCCCATGCCGACCAGCACTTTATTACCAATGGTGCAGCCATGTAGCATGACTTTGTGCCCGACAGTCACGTCATCACCAATGATCAGCGGATAGCCTTCCGGATTCTCTTTATTCTTATGGGTGACATGAAGAACAGAGCCATCCTGAATGTTAGACCGCTGACCGATACGGATATGGTTAACGTCACCGCGTGCAGCAACCAAAGGCCAAATGCTTGCGTCATCACCAAGAGTAATATCGCCAACCAATACAGAAGAAGGGTCGAGGTAAACGCGTTCACCTACTGTTGGAAAGATACCTTTATAGCTGCGAAGTACAGAAGACATAGAGAATTCCAAATAAGGATGATTGAAAACAGACTATCTTGATGCGGAAAAGAGTGCAATTCTTGTTCGTTTCAATGCACTTTAATGCAGTTTTGGGCGAAAAGTAATCGAACGCACCGTTTTTCATAAAAAACCTCAAAAAAGCCCTTGCCAGAATTTCAGACCTCCCTATAATGCCGCCTCACCGACACGGAGAGCGGCTCCCACAGCGGAAACGCCCACTCAAATCGGTACGGCGAAGGCCTCAAAAAT
>NZ_ANFM02000034.1 GCF_000333895.2 Grimontia indica
TGACTACACCTGCAAAGGAACGCCGCGATCACAACGCCAGTCAAACTCGCTGAATCCTGCATCTTCAGGTTGTTTGGGTATAAGCCGGTGACACGATTCGTGCACCGGCTTTTTTGTTGCTCCAGATCGGGCTTCTTTCTCCCAGAAACCATTAAGTTAGCTTTTTCGCTCAATTGCGTGCCTCAAGAGGAATAATGGGATTTTTCAACTAGTATTCTATGAGAGGAACAGGAGTCTCAAAAATGCAAAACTCTTTCATGTCACCACTGAAACGAGCCATAAGCAGTATTTTTGGCTTCGATGCAGAACTCGAGTCGGAGGCGAACGCCAAGATCGCTGCCTTGGATAAGTCTCTCGCCATCATCGAATTTGATACCAAAGGGAATATTCTCTCAGCCAACGAGAATTTTCTGAAAGTGATGGGTTATACCCCGGACGAAATCATCGGAAAACATCATTCCTTGTTCGTGGAAAAGGCATTTGCCAGTTCCAGTGAGTACAGGGATTTTTGGCAAAGACTGTCAAACGGTAAGTCAGTGTCTGGTGAGTTCAAGCGAATTGGCAAAAACGGTATCGATGTCTGGATTCAGGCAACTTATAACCCTGTTTATTCGCCCAAAGGAGGCGTCGTGAAAGTGGTGAAATTCGCGACCGATATTACTCAGGAAAAAAATAAGAACCTCGACACCTTGGGGCAGATTAAAGCCATTAACCGCAGTCAGGCGGTGATCGAGTTTGACCTTAAAGGCAATATCCTGCGTGCCAACGAAAACTTCCTGGGTGCGATGGGGTACACCGAAAAAGAGGTGGTGGGCAAACACCATTCCATGTTCGTGGAACCTGCGACGGCACAGTCTGGAGAATACAAAGGCTTTTGGGCAAAACTGGCCAAAGGTGAATACCAAAGTGCCGTATACAAGCGTTTTGCCAAAGGCGGCAGAGAAGTTTGGATCAGTGCTTCGTACAACCCAATTTTCGATGACAATGGTAAACCATTCAAAGTGGTGAAGTTCGCGACAGATGTGACCGAACAGAAGATGCGTAATGCTGATTTCTCTGGTCAAATCCGAGCTATTGGGAAATCGCAGGCTGTGATTGAATTTGAGCTGGACGGCACCATTCGCACCGCCAACGAAAACTTTCTTAACACTGTAGGCTACACACTGGAAGAAGTGCAGGGTAAACACCACTCGATGTTTGCCCCCCCAGGATTGAAAAACTCCCGGGAGTACAAAGAATTCTGGAAATCGCTTGCGGCGGGTGAATTCTTTTCCGGGGAATTCGAGCGCGTCGGAAAAGGCGGCCGCCAAATCTGGATTCAGGCTTCTTATAACCCGATTTTTGACCTTAACGGTAAGCCATTCAAAGTCGTGAAGTATGCGTCTGACATTACCGATCAAAAACTGAAAAATGCCGATTACGAAGGCCAGATTGAAGCGATTGGCAAATCTCAGGCAGTGATTGAATTCAACATGGACGGCACCATTCGCCACGCTAACGAGAATTTCTTGGCAGCGATGGGATACTCCCTGAGCGAAGTGAAAGGGCGTCACCACTCCATGTTTGTTGACCCTGAATATAAAAACTCAGCCGAGTACAAAGCCTTCTGGGACAAACTCAACCGCGGTGAGTATGAGTCTGCCGAGTTCCAGCGCTTTGCCAAAGGTGGCAGGGAAATTTGGATTCAGGCTTCATACAACCCCATCTGCGACGCCAGTGGCAAGCCATTCAAAGTGGTGAAATACGCCACAGACATTACCGCTAAAAAGCGGGCAGTGGCAAAAATCAGTGCGTGTTTGGTGTCTCTGTCGAAAGGGGATTTGAGCGTATCTATTCCTTCAAAATTGGATGAAGAGTTTGAACCTGTCAGGGAAGCACTGAATTCCACCATCGAGCGATTGAACGAGCTGGTGGTGGATATCAACCGCACGGCGACGTCTGTCAGTAACGCTGCCCGCGAAATCAAGGTGGGTACCAGTGACCTGAGTGATCGCACTGAATCGCAAGCGAGTAGCCTTGAAGAAACTGCCGCCAGCATGCAGGAAATGACCTCTACGGTGCAGCAAAATGCCGATACATCGCAAAGCGCCGTTAAGCAGGCCAGCGAAGCTACCAAAAAGGCTGAGCGAGGCGGCTCGGTGGTGGAAGATGCGGTCAACGCCATGGCTGAAATTGAAAACTCCAGTAAGCAGATTTCAGACATCATTGGCGTTATCAACGAGATTGCTTTCCAAACTAACCTGTTAGCACTGAACGCCGCGGTAGAAGCAGCACGCGCTGGTGAGCAAGGCCGTGGATTCGCGGTGGTGGCCGGTGAGGTGCGTAACCTTGCCCAGCGAAGTGCCAAAGCCTCGGTGGAAATCAAAGACCTTATCAATGCCAGCGTTAACAAGGTCAAAGACGGTACACAACTGGTGCGTGAGTCGGGTGAGAACTTGGTAGAAATTGTGGATGCTATTCGCAGTGTATCTTCCATGATCGACAACATGAGCACGGCAACACAGGAACAGTATCAGGGGATCGGTGAAATTAACCGAGCGGTCACCGAAATGGATAACATGACGCAGCAAAATGCCGGGCTTGCTGAAGAAGCAACCGCGGCGAGTGAAAACATGCTGGTGGAAGCAGAAAACCTGCAGGAGCTTGTCAGGTTCTTTAAAACCCGCAGCGCCTGATCTTTCGCGGATAACTAAATAAGCCGGACTCATGTCCGGCTTATTTATTTGTTGCGTATCTTATTGACGAGCTCAGGTTGTGGAAGCTCTCTGCATCTCGTCGTCTCAACGTCTATTTGTCGTTATCGCCGTCATAGAACTCGAATTCAATGTCGTCGTCATCGTCTTCCACATCGTCTTTTGCCTTCGATGCGAACTGGAATTTTGGTTTTGAGGGTGGGCTTTGCACCTCGATATCGTCATCCAGTTCGCGATAGCTGTCATCACTGAATTCGAGGAAGCCATCATCCTCGTCGTCAAGCTCCTCTTCAAGAAGGGAAGCGTCTTGCTCTTCTGGCAGGTCAAAGAAGGCGACCATTTCCGTCATGTCTTGTGAAAGGCTCCACATGCCTTCACTGGCGGTGGTGACTTGCTCGACCAGCGCTGCGTTCTTCTGGGTGACGCTGTCCATTTTGGTGATCGAGATATTCACTTGCTCTATGCCAACACTTTGCTCTTGGGCAGCGTCAGAGATTTCTGCCATTTTGCCGCCCATCTCTTCCACCATAGAAACGATTTCTGCCAGAGTCTTTCCTGAGTTGCTGACGTATTCTGCCCCGACTTCCACTTTCTTGTTGCTGGCTTCAATCAGCTCTTTAATCTCTTTGGCTGCGCTGGCAGAGCGTTGAGCTAAGTTTCTGACCTCACCTGCCACCACGGCAAAACCACGGCCTTGTTCACCTGCTCGTGCCGCCTCAACAGCAGCATTGAGCGCTAGCAGATTTGTCTGGAAAGCGATCTCATCAATCACGCCAATAATCTCCCCAATTTCGCTACTGGCTGTACTGATATCTTCCATGGCGTTGATAGTGCGGGTAATGGCTTGACCGCCTTCTCGGGCTTTAGCCCGTGCTTTCATGCTGACCAGTTTGGTGGAAAGTGCGTTTTCAGCGCTCTGTTTCACTGTGCTGGTCATTTCTTCCATTCTGCTCGATGTTGCCTGCAGTGAGGTTGCCTGTTCGTCTGTGCGAAGGCTCAGATCCTGATTCCCTGCCACAATTTCCCGTGATGACACAGAAACCGTCCCTGCTGTTTCACGGATACGACGGATCACATCGGTGAGCTTGTCGATGGTCTGGTTGGTGTCTTTCTTGAGTTGGCCGAGTCGACCTGTGTAGTTTTTATCCATGCGCTCTGTCAGGTTACCCTGCGCCATCGCCGCCAGTATGCGCTGCATGTCTGCCAAGGAGTCATCGATGTTTTTGGTCAGGGTGTTGAGCCCTTCAGCGAGGTTGTAGAAAAATCCCTGTTTTCCTGTCATCTCAATGCGGGCACTGAAATCGCCCCGCGCCGCCGCGGATATTACATTGTCGATTTCCCGTTCAATAGCCACTTCACTCGTGCGGTCAGTCCATTCGATCACTGTGCCTATGCGTTCACCCTCATCGTCAAACATCGGCTGGGCGCTGATAGCCATCACTTTGGTGCCGACAAAGAATTCACTGGTGAAGGTTTCTGAGACGTTTTCCAACACTTGTCGCTGGTGGTGTGGGTCCTTGTGGAACAGGTCGATGGATTGACCGACCACCGAATCAGGGTCGAAGTCTGGAAGTTCTTGCCTGAAATCGTCCGCGGCAGTTTGCAGCATCTCTTTCGCGGCGTTATTCAGGTAGATGACCTGGTGTTCACTGTCAGACATCATGATGTTGTTCGAAACGCAATCCAGCGCTTGTCTGACTCTGGCGTTCTCTTCGGCAATGGTTCGTGCTTCCTGCTCAAAAGCCTGTTTAACAAACTCTGCCCTCTCGGCGTTTTCCAATGACGCGTTGGTGGCCTCTTTGATTGAATGCAAATCGCCCTTGTAGTCGCCGTTGATGCGAAGGCTCAAGTCGCCTTCCGCAATGCGTTCCATGACCCTGTTTATCTCGCTGAGCGCGTTTTGGGTTTCTGTCATTAGCGTATTGAATGCTTTGGCGGATTGGCACACTTCATCTGAGCCCCTGACGGGCAGACGGATGGAGTAGTCGCCTTCCCTTGAAACGGCTTTCAAGCTTCGGGTCATGTTGATGATAGGGCGCGTCACTGATCGGGTAATGGTCAGGGCGATGATTGCCCCCACGACGACGCCAATAATACCGGTAAGCTTTAAAACCTGTGTGATGGAGGCGTTCATTTCCGCCAGTTGCGCAACTTCTTTATTAAGCTGTGCCCGTTGCAGGGCATCCAGGTCTTGCACCAGTTGCTGTGAAAGTACAGAGAGGGGAGAGGCTTTGGTTCCCAGCAGATACTGCGACATATTCCAGCGTTTTGACTCACGTATTTGATACATTTTGTCTACGTCATCGGCAAAGCGGTCACGCAGCGGTGAATAGCTGTCAAAGAGCTCCCGTTGCTCTCGGGTTAGCAGGTAACGTTTACTTTCAATGTCATAGAAAGCGCCACTGTTCGCGGTCCAATGCTGGATATAGGTGGCTTTGTAATTCTGATCGCCACTGATGAGATATGAGCGGGCTGAGGCAAAAGCGAGAGAAAGTGAGGCACTTGAGTGGGCAAAGACACCAAGCAACTTCTTTCTCTCAGGTGTAGACGGTAGAGATTGTTCCAGTTGGGCGAGTTGATTGATGTCATCAAGCATTCTCATCGCGACGGGAGAAATATCCAATTTGAACATCTTCATCGCGGGTTGCTCATCTTCGGTATGGGCAATTTGTTCTGCTTCGTCCTGAGCATTTCGGTACTGTTTCAGGCTGACTTCCAGCGCGGACAGTTTTTCGGCATAGCCCATGATATGTTGATTGTTTAACGTATTTTCTTTGAGGACGGCCATTTGCTGGTCAATGCTGTCCCAAACTTCCTGACGCTGTGTTTTCAGCTTTTCATCGCCCAGCACCAGATATCCGCGCAAAATGGCAAGAGACTTATTGATTTCCCCTACCAGACCGCTGGCAGCCAATGTGCTGGGAAATGTTGAATTGACCAGCTCATTTTCCAATGCCTGCAGGTTGCGTAATCTGTCATTTGAGATGACCACGGCTGTGACAAGAATGGCAAGGATTAATCCAAAGCCAAATGCCAAGCGTTTACCTATCGTGATGCGAAATATTTTATGGTTCATCTTTGCTCACTCTATCTGCTGCATTTACTCGCTAAGGAGAACAATCAGTTTGCGGTCGATCAGGTCGACCATGGCATAAACATCTGACGGTGTTTTTGGGCGCTGATAAGTCCGGTTGCTGTAGAAGTCACCAAAGCTGTTTTCGGGTTCCATGACGGAAAGGGTGGCGGCAATGGTGTCAAGGCAGGATCCGGCCAACAGAAAAACTTCAGCGGGGATGGCCTGGGCTTTTTCACGGGTGACACGTTCAACGAGATCGATGCCGTAGTCGTCGGCGAGTTGGTCAATGCGGTTGGCTAGTTGGCTCAGGGCGACGAAGACCTGCTCGGGTGTGTAGCCCTGCACGGGAATGATTTTTCTTGGCAATGAAGAGGTGAGTTCAGGTTTGTATCGGTAGGCATAGTGCATCACGATGGCATCAACATTTTTAACCAGCGAGAACACCTCGGTAGGGGTCAGCTCCCCGTAACGGTCCGAATAACCATAGGCCTTGGTGTCATGTGTATTCGCAAAGGCTGGGCACGCCATAAAAATCACAAGACTTAGATAGCAGGCTGTAACCCACCTGCCAAAACACGGCATCTGACAAAGCATCTGGTTCTTTAATTGCAGCACTTCTTTCATCACCACATTTGCCATTTCTGAGATTGATACGATTGAATCAATAACGTGACTTTGGTCCACATTTAAGTCTAGACCGATATGGCAAAACGTGTGGTAGCAGGCTTTTCTCTAACTCCCTGTTTATGAAAGAGTCCCTGGTTGTTGAAGAGTAGGGGAAGTGCGGAAGTTTGAAAAACAAAAAGCCGCATTAAAAAGCGGCTTCGTCGGCAGCGGCAATTTGCTGTAGCCAGCGCCCCAGTTTCAAGATTTCTGGCTGCCTTGCGCGGTGTTTTTTGTAGACGAAATAGAGGCTGTCTCCGGTAGGAATTTCATGCAGGGGAATACGTACCAGCTGTTCGCGGTCTATCTCGTTCATAAAGTAGTGGTTGAGCAGGGTGACGCCATGGGAATAGCGCGCCGCTTCTGTCGCGAGCAACATATGGCTGAAGGTGTGAATTTTTACGTCTCTGGGCAGTGTGTAGCCTCCGACCTTACACCACTCTTTCCAGTCGTTTTCCATCAAGGATCTTACAGACAGCAAAGGATATTCCCAAAGCGCATCAGGCAAGGGTTTGTCTTTGATTTGTTGCCAGATTTTGGTGCTGCACACAGGGTAAATGTATTCGGTATACAAAAGCTCGTATTCGTAGTTTTTACCGGGCGCAAAGTCGGTGATAAAGCAGTCGCCCATTTTGTCTGAGAGATCCGGGCGATGAGCGTACATCTCGAGGGAAAGATCGATTTCAGGGTGCTTGGTGCGAAAATCTGAAAGTTGGGGCATGAGCCATTTCACCGCAAGCGAGCTAAACACGGCCAGACGAAGATTGCCAGAAACCCCCTCTCGAACCTGAAGACTGGCGCGGGCAATGGCCTGGAGTGGGTCGCCAATATCGTCATAGTAACGTTGCCCCACCGGGGTTAAGTGCAAGTTCCGACCCTGGCGTTCAAAAAGGGACTCTCCCAGAAAATCTTCCAGTAAACGGATCTGGTGGCTGACGGCACTTTGGGTCACGTTCAAAGACTCTGCTGCGCGCGAGAAGCTATTCAAGCGGGCAGTGGCTTCGAAATATTGAACGGCTCGGAGCGGTGGAAGTTTCATTATCTAAAAAACTCATAGAACCTGAATAATCATCATTATACGTCATGAAAAACTGCCGCTACTATGAGGATTCTGTGAGCTATGTTGCTATTTCTCGCTTAAAGGAGGTATTAGGTATGCGCAATATCTCAGTAGGTTTCGCCATGACGTTGCTGGTGATAGGAAACCTCAGCGCAACGTTTTCCGATGCGCTGGTCAAAACCATGGAAGGAGGGCCAGACGGCGCCATCTTCCAGTTCGCGCTGTTTCGTCAGGTATCTGCCGTGCTCATTTTGCTGCCTTTCTGTTTGACGGCACCTGTGAAGAATTTGACGTTGGGACTGAAATGGCACGCACTGCGCGCGCACATTTGGTTGCTTGGTGTGTTCTTTGCGATTGTGGCACTCACGACCATGCCACTGGCAACAGCGAATGCGATTTTCTATGCGGCACCCTTGATCATGCTTCCGCTTGCGGCGATCTTTTTGAGAGAGAAACTCTCAGTAGCATCTATCATTGCTGCCGTGGTGGGGTTTATTGGTGTATTAATTCTGGTGCGTCCAACCGAGTTTAGCTGGGCGGCGATGTCCGCACTGATTGTGGCTGTCACGCTGGCCATCAACAACCTGTTGATCCCGAAAATTCCACGCGTTCAGACGGTGCCACAAACTCTGCTGCTGCATAACCTGATTGGTATTCCAGTGGCCTTTGCATTGGCACTTTATGAAGGTATGCCGTTCAGCCTGGACTTGTTCTGGCGCGCCGCTGGCTCGACTGCATTCATTCTGGTTTATGCTGCGACCTGTGTGATCGCGTATCGCGCAGCGGAAAGCAACAAGATTGCCAGCGCCGAATACAGCGGCTTGGTGTGTGCGGTTGGTGTGGGTTTGGTTTTCTTCGGTGAAGTGCCAGACATGCTGATGGTGGTGGGTACGACCCTGATTTTTGTACCTTTGCTGTGGCTGGCAGGACGTGAGAAACGAAAGTCCCGCAAAGCCAAAGCGGCTGCAATGGCAAAAGCGCCAGAAGAGATTGCTGAGCCAGCATAACTGAACGAAGAACAGAGAACCTAAAACGCTCCCCCGCTTGCAAAACCGGGGGAGCGTTTTTTTATGCCCAGCCGCAAAATGAAATGCATTTTTCTTAATTTGAATACTGGAAGGTGAAATGCCGGGCAGATTGGTTGAACTGCCAGAAGACAGTCAATAAAGTGAGGTAAAACAAAAGAAAAGTGAGGGTAGGGATAACTCCTTCACACGGTTGGCAAAGGAATCTCTCATGTATAAATACGTCTTCGCAGCGTTATTGCCAGTGATCTTGGCTGGCTGCTCGTCTTCAGAAAAACCGACCTTTGATATCGCGGCTCAGCAGGAGAAAGAGCAGGACGCCGCGAAAAAAGGAGAAGTGCTACCGGAGCCCGCTTCTCTGTATTTTGTCAGTAGCAACGACTCACAAGACTACGATCCCGAGTGGGACGATACTCAAAAAACTAACCAACAGAAGCTGCTCATTGCCAACGGCGACCATGAAGTCACTCTCTTCACGGATCATCTGGAATGCAAAGACCCGATGGGGCTGAGCATGGAAAGTCTGGGCACCAAGAGCATGACCATGCCGCGGGGCGAGAAAGTAACGTTGAATGTGTCTTTCCACGCTAACAGCTTTGCCGCGGGTGGTGCGTCTTGTGTGAACACCTTTACCTTCAACGTCGATGAAGGGAAAAGCTACACAGTGAACCATAAATTCAGCTTGGAAGACGGCCTATGCACTGTGTCGGTGTTTGACGATGAAGCCAAAACCGCGATTGATGTGTTTGCCCGCAAAGGCCCTTACCTTTGTACTCCTGAAGATCTGAATGAAGACAACGCAGCCCAACGTATTGAGTTGAGCGCAGGCCGCTTCTAATCCTTTAATTTCGCCGGAATGTTAGCGACCAAGTAACTAATGAGCGCTTTCAATCTGGCGGGTTGGTGCCGATCTCTGTGATACAGCAAATAGAGTGGCACCTTATCCACCTTCCATTCCGTAAACACCGACTCGAGTTTTCCTTCTGCTTCATAAGACGTGCAATACAGCGCGGGCAAGCGACAAATCCCATTCCCTTGAAGTGCCGCATTTAAAAGCACATGACCGTTTTTACATTGTAAATGGCCGTGAACTTCCACATCGGTATGCTGCGCTGGGTCGTCGGATTTCACGTATCGCCACTTGGAGACAGACCCGGTCAGACAGTCATGCTGCTGCAGTTCTTTGGGATGTGATGGCCTACCTTTGCGTGCGAAATAGTCCGGAGAGGCGTAGGTGCCTATCTTGATTTCTCCCAGCTCACGGCCAATCAGCAATGAATCTGCCAACGCCCCCATTCGAAGCACTAAATCAAAACGGGACTGTACCAGATCAACCCGTTCTGAGCTGAAATCAAGCTCGATGCTGATCTCCGGGTTTTCGGCGCAAAAGGCATGAATCACATCGCCAATCAAAGACTCTCCCAAGATACCGCCAACACAGTTCACCGCAATATGGCCTCGCATCTGATCAGCATCATTGCTGGCGAGAGTTATCGCTTCATCCAGTTGCGACAGCGCTGCTCGGCAACGACTAAAGAAGGTTTCTCCTGCCGCGGTTAAGCGCTGAGATCGGGTCGTACGGATGATCAGCTGTACACCCAACCTGGCTTCCAATTGGCTTAACTGGCGAGACATATGGGCGCGGGAAGCATTCAGCGACTCTGCGGCTTTCGAGAAGCTACCGGTTTCTGCGATGGCTACAAAGGCGCGGATGTCACTCAGGCTTTCGCCGAGGATTTCTTTATTGGTGTTCATTTGGTAACACTGAGTTTTATTGTGACATATATATCAACAATGATGACTTATTTAGAATGCAGCCTCAACCAAAACAACAAGGTCTTTGAGGAAGAACATCATGAAAAAGTTGGCTGTCATTACAGGTGCAAGTTCAGGTATCGGTGAAGCGATCGCAAAACAACTGTCCGCACTGGGTCACCCGCTGCTGCTGGTGGCGCGCCGTGTCGAGCGTTTAGAAGCGCTGAACCTGCCAAACACCCTTTGTCGTAAAGTCGATGTGACTGACAAAGCCGCATTCGAAGCAGCAATTAAAGAAGCCGAGGCGGAATACGGCGAGGTAGACCTACTGGTGAACAACGCAGGTGTGATGCTGCTGGGTGATGTGGCAACACAAAATGCCGCAGAGTGGCAAACCATGTTCAACGTGAACGTGGTTGGCTTGCTGAATGGTATGCAGGCCGTGCTTGAACCGATGAAAGCGCGCAACGGCGGCACCATTGTAAACATCAGCTCAGTGGCTGGCCGCAAAACCTTCCCGAATCATGCGGCTTACTGCGGCACTAAATTTGCGGTTCACGCGATTTCTGAAAACGTGCGTGAAGAGGTGGCGGATGCCAATGTTCGTGTCATCACCATTGCTCCTGGCGCGGTAGAAACCGAGCTGCTTTCCCATACCACCAGTGATGAAATCAAAGCAGGTTACGACAGCTGGAAAGACGAAATGGGCGGCGTTCTGGCTGCAGATGATATCGCCAGCACTGTTTGCTATGCGTATTCCTTCCCACAAAACGTGTGTGTGCGCGAGATTGTCATCACCGCTACCCGTCAGCAGCCTTAAGAGACTGATCTAGGTAATATTTCCAAAAAGCCACCCTTGCGGATGGCTTTTTTGTTACCCGTACCCGAGGAAGATCGCTGGAAGAATTAACGATATTGCAGGCACAAAGGTGATGATAAGCAATGTGCTCATAAAAACAGCCCCTTAGGCAAAAGATAGCTATTTCCTTAATGATAACCCGACAGACAAGATAGATGACGTTTAACTGACTTCTGGTGGAAGCAAGAAAACACCTTTAGGAGCGATTTCTAAGTAAACATGATCGGCAAAAGATGGGTCAAATTTGGACGAGTTGATCTGAAGGAGGAGTTCATAGTCTTTCCATCTCACCATGACTTCGTACATAGAGCCCATATACGCAACACTCTCCACCTGGCACTGTTGAGACGCTTCCCCATCGTTTTGTAGCGTGATTGCTTCTGGGCGGACACCAATCTGATACTGGCCTGGTTCAATTCCAGCTACTTTGCCCTTTTCTACCGGAAATTGATACCCACTTATGTTGATTTGCTCACCGTCAAACACGCCCTCAAAGATGTTTACTTCTCCCATGAAGCTAGCCATAAACATGGATGCCGGATATTTATACAAATCAATAGGAGACCCCTGCTGCATGATGTCTCCATCCTTCATTACAATTACTGTATCTGATACAGCAAATGCTTCAGACTGGTCGTGGGTTACATATATTGAGGTAATGTTAAAACGTTTTTGAAGGTCGCGAATGGTCTCACGCATATTGCGGCGTAGGTTGGCATCTAAATTACTTAAGGGCTCATCGAAGAGCAGCACTTTAGGTTTCAGCACGAGTGCACGAGCGAGAGCAACGCGCTGCTGCTGACCACCGGAGATTTGGTCAACGTAGCGCCCCCCAAAGCCTTCAAGGTCTACCAATTTTAAGGCTTCATTCACTCGGCGGAGGATTTCCTCTCTTGGCAGGCCGAGCATTTTTAGGCCATATGCTACGTTATCGAAAAGTGACATATGTGGGAATAAAGCGTAGGACTGGAAAACCATACAGATATCTCTGTCCTGGATCGACGTATTCGTGACATCTTCACCGTCGATAAATATTTGTCCTGAAGTTGGCTTTTCTAAGCCTGCAACAAGGCGAAGAGCGGTGGTTTTTCCGCAGCCGGATGGCCCAAGTAATGTCACGAGTGATCCTTTTTTAATTTCAAGATTCAACTCTCCAATCACCGTTTTATCTCCAAAACGCTTGCAGACATTTTTGAGTACTACATAGTTTTCATTTTCCATGAATAAACTCTCCAAACATTACTCTTGTTTTTTGGCTTTGGAACGAGAGATCCGCGCTTCACCAACAAGAAAATCAAAAGCTAAGATGATAACGAGCATCACCACTATTAAGATTGAGCCGTATGCGATGGCAATACCGTATTCGCCATCCTCCACTCGGTTTAAAATATACGATGTAGCAACACGCGTTTCGGGCGTTACAAGGAAGATGATCGCGCTTACTGTCGTCATTGCTCTGACAAAGCTGTACACCATGGTTGATAATATCGCCGGTCGCAGCAATGGTAGTAGGATGTTCACGATGGTCTTGAATGAGTTAGCGCGCAGGCTGAGAGATGCTTCGTCCAGTGATTTGTCTAACTGACCTAACCCTGCAATGCCAGAGCGTATACCCACAGGTATATTGCGCATTACCATAGAGATCACGACTATTGCTGCAGTACCAGTTAGGTAAACCGGTGCGTCGTTAAACGCTAAGATATATGAGACACCAGCAACGGTACCTGGTACCGCGAAACAGAGCATTGTGGTGAATTCAATGACTTTCTTACCGTGGAACTGCTGGCGTGCAACGATGTAGGCAATGAGTAGGCCAAAAATTGCTGTTAATGGTGAGGCAATAGCTGCGTAGGTTAATGTGGTTAGAAATGATGGCCATGCCCCTTCTCCGATCCCCATGCCGAATAGATTGATATAGTTTGCAAAGGTAAGGCTGTAATCTACTCCCCAGTTAACGGTAAAACTACCGAATATGATGCTTCCATAGAGCAGGACGTTAAATGCCATCCACACGTAGAGCATACCTGATACTAGGGCTTTGAGCGTGCTTGGAAGGGGTTGTACTTCTCCTCGATAGGACTTACCGGAAACTGTCACATATGACCTCTTCCCGATCCAAAGATACTGTACGACGAAAATAGCTAGAGAAAACAGCAATAAGACTGCGCCGAGAGTACTGGCGGAGGCATAATCTAGCTGTGCACCAGCTATATAGAAGTAGATTTGAGTGGCTAGAACGTCAAAGCTACCTCCGAGTACTAAGGGGTTACTGAAATCCGCCAGCGACTGAACAAAGATTATTAAAAAGCTGTTGGCCATTGCAGGCTTGAGTAATGGTATGACGACCTTAAAAAACGTCTGGTATCGATTGGCACGCAGTGTATAGGAGGCTTCTTCGAGTGATGGATGTAGCGATTTCATCGCGCCATCAAGGATCATAAATGACATCGGTGAAAACGCGAGCACTTGTGCTAAACAGATCCCTGTAAAACCGTATAACCAGTTGGTTTGGGTCAAGCCGAAGCTGTCCGCCATCAACTCGGTAATATAGCCAGATCGCCCCAGCATTAGCGTTACACCGAGGCCAACGACAAACGGTGGAGTGACTATCGGCAATATCGAAAACACCCTTGCGATAAAAGCACTGCGCTTTGCTATCCGGCTGGTGTAAATAGCAAAAATGAGACCGAAGAAAGTAGCCCCTATACCGACAGTTGTGCCTAGCATAATGGAATTTAGAATAATTTGAGTGATCTGAGCTTGTCCTAAAATTTCTAAGAACTGCCAAGGAGTAAATGCTCCCAGATCATTCTGAAACATAGGAATAAAGATAGAGATACTCGGAAAGATAATAAATGTGGTGATTAGAAGCACGATGGTGATAATTGATCCAATCACAAAAGTATCACCGCCTAGATATTCTAGACGTGAAAATGCTAGGGTCATAATGGCGCCAAGTACAATGAAAAGCGCAATCGTGGCATAGCCCAAGCCTTGTTCTGTATACCATGAAGAAAGCACCACAAAAAGCATGCAGAAGGCACTAAATCCGATATCTAAGTAGTGGCGCTTTTTGGCGTGCTTATCTAAGGGCGAAATAGGCCGTATAAGCAGTATGGCTGGTATGGAGAACCATATCCATGAGATGTTTACGCTGCTCCAGCCCATTGCGTCATGAAATTCTTCAGAAGTAGATTCAAAAAAACCCCAGTCTAGAGAAAAAATAGGTAGAAGGATAAAGGCCACTGGTAGAATCATTATCCAATAAAATACAGGATCCCGTTTTGCAGTAATGGTATGGCTGCATTCGGTAAGTTCGTTCATTGTTGGTACCTGAATACTTGAAGGCGTTAGGTGCAGGCGCCAAGGCGCTGCACCTCCAGAAGTTAATATTTGGCAGGAAATCTACCGGTCAGATCACTGACCTCTTTTAACTGTATTTACCCATTTATTAATCAATCGCTTACGTTCAGCGGAATCACCATACTTGCTCATGTCATAATTGATGAGGTTCAGTTGTTTCGGATTAAGCGCACTTGGTGACTGCTCGGCGGTTGTATTCGTCAATATCTGGAATGTTTCTCCTTTCTTCCAAGCTGTTTCCTGCCCTTCTCTAGAGAGCACGAAATTAAGAAATTTCTCGGCGTTGCTTAAGTTTCTGGCACCTTTGAGAATGCTCACTCCCCCAATCTCATATCCAGTACCCTCACAAGGTGATATAAGCTCCAAAGGCGCTCCTTTGGATAGCTCCAATGAATAGTCATGCAAAAAGCCAATACCTATTGCAATTTCACCGCGAGCAGCATTCCTTGATGGCGCGACACCAGATTTAGTGTATTGAGAAACGTTTTTGCCTAGTTCTTTAAAGTATGAAAAGGCTTTTTCTTCATCCCAGAGCTGAATAAAAGTTGCAAGAGCGGTGTAGGCAGTACCTGAACTTTGTGGATCAGCAATCTGAATTTCGTCTTTATAGATAGGTTTGGTTAAATCTTTCCAACAGCGTGGGATAGGCAACCCTTTTTCTGCTAGTCGGTCTTTGTTAACTCCGAAACCGAGAATACCCATGTAAACTGCGGAAGAGTAATTACCTTTCCGCTTTGCTGGATCTCGAAATTCTTCCATGATGAATTTGAGCTGGGGTGACTTATATGCATGAAGCAGATTCATTTCGCCTGCTTGAGATTGAGGATCGAGCGTACCGCCGTACCAAACATCTGCACGAGGGTTTTTCTTTTCTGCTTCGATTTTAGCTAATGTACTACCTGAACTGCTTCGTATGAATGATGTGTCGATATCGTACTTTTCTGAAAATGCTTTTGTTGCTGCTTCGCACATAGTATTAGTTGTACTGCAATATACGACTAAGCGTCCTTCAGCTGTAACGTGAGATGTAAAAAATATCGATCCAAGAATGCTGGTTATAAGTGGGTAATGTTTTAATCTGGCTTTCATTGCTATTTCCTGTTGTTGTTCCGACCTACTAGGGCCGGTTTTGAATACCAACGAGAGGGAATATGATTGTCTAAGTATCGGCAGTCCCTGCCCGTTGTTGTACATTTAAGAAAGGCAAAATCAGCAATCCGATCGACGCAGAGCAGAGCGTGATAACTGCAAAAAAGCCTTCCCAACTAAAACTCTCTATCACTACCGCAAGCGGGTACCCAGAGAGGGCTGCGCCAAGATAGCCAAACAAGCCAACAAATCCGGTTGCTGTGCCTGCGGCATCTTTGTGTGAACACTCGGCCGCTGACATACCAATCAGTAACTGAGGACCAAAAACAAAAAAGCCAACTGAGAATAAACAGCCTGATAAAACCCAAATGTTATTGAGAGGTGTCAGCCATAGCGCCGCAACAGAAACGAAAATACCTAGCGAAAAAATTAAAATCATGGGTGCACGATTACCTTGAAAAAAACGATCTGACCCCCAGCCTCCTAGGAGTGATCCGAAAATTCCACCCACTTCAAACATAGATACCACAGTGTTAGCAGTAATTAACTCGTATTCGTGGCGTTTGATAAGATATAAATTTCCCCAATCATTAATCGCAATACGGACGACATAGACTAAAAGATAAGAGCCACATAGTAGCCATATGTACTTATTGAAAATCACATAGGTACTAATTATTTTTGTAAATTTTAAATGCTGGCCCTCTCGTTCTTGCTGTCTTTCTAATTCATCATTTCGCCAATCTCCTACACTTGGTAGTCCAAGGCTTATTGGCTTGTCTTTTAATCTAAAACAGAGAATGGCTCCAACAGTAATTGCAAATATTCCTATAGCAATGAAACCGCTACGCCAACCCCAATTAACAACAATTACGGCAATAGATATAGGTATAATCACTCCACTTAGGCTGTGACAAGTATTCCATATAGACCACCAGAAACCCCGTTCAGATCGTGAATACCAGTGTGTTAATATTTTTGCACACGGTGGCCAACCCCAGCCTTGAAAAATTGCATTTAATACCCAGAGAATAGAAAAAGTAGCAAGTGAAGAACTAAATCCGAATAAGATATTAATAATGCCTGTAGCAATAAGACCCAATCCCATAAAATAACTTGGCTTACTTTGATCGCTAACAATTCCAGAAAGAAACTTAGAGATCCCATATGTTATGTAAAAGAGGGTCCCTAGTGTACCGAAATCAGCAGTACTCAGCTCGAGTTCTTCCTCCATAATAGGCATTGTAAAACTTAGGCTCTTTCGAGTGAAATAAAATACCCCGTAGCCGATATACATAGCGACCATTAGATGTATACGCCAATAGGTATATATTTCATTTATTTCTTGAGAACTAAACCTATTTTCTGAAGTCATCGCTTCCCCTTAGGAACTCAAATCATATTAATTTTAAAATAAAGGAAATAAATCAGACTGATTTATAAATTAATAGGAAAAATTCCTAGTTTTGATCGTTTTCGTTGAGCCTTATAGGTAATTTAACTGTGATTTGGCTACCGTTTTTATTGCTGTGAATACTGATGTTCCCCCCAAGTGCTTGAATTCTCTCCTCAACGCCCTTTAGACCATGACCTTTTGATCTCCAATTTTCTGGTAGCCCAATCCCGTTATCTTTTAGTTCTAAGACGAACTGACTACCAGGAAGTAGGGTTAGGTATACGCGAGTGGCTCCAGAATGTTTGCAGATGTTATTTAAAAGCTCTTGAGTAATGCGATACAGGGTAACAGCAACCACTTCATCTAACTTTTCTTCTTGTATTCCAAAGGTTAGCCGAAAGCTTATGTCTCTCTCTTTAAAGCCCATTTCATCTACGAGTTGGCGGATGGCCTCTTCAATACCCATTTCATCTAAAATTTGGGGGCGTAGCTGATTAAGAAGTTGACGAGTAGAGGAGTGAATTCGCATGGCCATATCATTAATTGTGATAGCCACTTTCTTAGCATCAGGTGTCAGTGCCAGTCGTTTTGCCAACATACTCTGGATTTGAATGGCAGTGATGTTCTGACCAATTTCGTCGTGCAACTCTCTGGCCAGTGATTTTCTGATGCCTTCCTCTAAGTGAACGAGTTGTTGGGCCAAAAGGTTCTTTGATTTTAGTTCCTTTTGTAAATTTTTATTTACGATCTGTAGCTTATGGGAAAGCTGGTATTGGCGACTGATCCCGATACCAAGTCCTAATCCGATCACTGCTTGAGTGAAAATAAAGCTCTGTAATTCCAAAACTGTATCAAAAGGTCCCGATAGGTGTTTCGCCGTGGCAAGTAAGATACTGTTCATTACCGAAGCTAACACTGCACCTTGCCACCCGTAGCGATAGGCCATAAAAATATTAGGCAGCATAAAAATGAGAAGGGCTTGTGGCTTCATATCCTCGAGTAAAACCAGCTCTGCAAACATACCAACACAGAAAAAGAACATGCACCAAACAATCGCTGAAGGACGAAGCACCACTCCCTGATTAATTAAAACCGGACTTAGAGGCTGCCAAGCGTGACGAAAAACATAGTCGTAAAGAAGGTAAAAGAAGGGTACCAAGAGGATACCGCCCGTTAGGGCTGAAACAGCACCACTCAGCGCGTAGCTGACTTCCCAGCCAAGTGGCTTACTCAATAAAATTAATGAGATACCACAAATAGTCGAGTAGAAAAAAACCAGATAGCAAAGCGCCACGATTCGTACCCAATAAACATCTAGATCCTTCCATATGTTTCGAAACGCAATAGACAGCGTATGCCCGACAACTGAAAAAAATAACAGGATTAAGGTAGAGCCAGGCTCATCAAGAAGAAATATAAGAAAGGCGATAAGTCCCATCTCGCCAAGAGTATATAAGGGTAGGAAGTGTCGGGCACTAAGTACATGAGCTGCAAGCTTTAATCCTGAAGGCAAGAAAAGGGCTGACAAGATGAAATCGGTGAGAAAGTACTGGCTAATATTCCAGAGACAGAACCAACTGATTAGATACAAAAACAAAGCAAACACATACACAAAACCTTTCGTGGATATGTTGACTAGAGACTGACGGGTTAGCTTTGTTTCATTCATAGAGGGTCATCATCGAGTAACTTGTGTTGTAGAGCAAAGCGAATCAAATCAACATTGCTTGATAGCCCTAACTTACTGAGGATATTAGCTCTATGGACGTGAATTGTTTTATGACTAATATAGAGCTCCGCCCCGATTTTTTTTACATTCTTTCCTAGAATGAGGTGTTCAAAGACCTCTCTTTCCCTTTTTGTTAGAGCCTGCAATACATTTGGTTCTACTGAGGCATTGCTTAAATTGATAAGTGCGTCAGTACAGAGATAGTGATCTCCTTTGGCTACAGTGCGTATAGCGGTAACAAGTTCTTCTGGACCACAACGTTTTGATAGATAGCCATATGCACCTACTTCAAGGGCTTTTTTAACAAAAGTAGCCGAATCATAAATACTCAAAATAATTGCCTTAAAATCTGGCTTCTTTGTACGTATTTTCTCAAGCAATACTAAACCACTTTCATCCGGCATGGACACATCTATAATTGCGACATCCACATCTGAGACTGAGAGTGAGTGAAAGGCTTCCTTTGCACTACCAAATTCACTATGTACTTCAATATCATCTTCTACCGACAACAATTGAGAAAAGCCAGATCGAACTACTAAGTGATCATCAACAAGTGTTACTGAAATCATAATGGAATTCCTAAAGAACATGAAAAGATAGTCGCAAAATCAAGTAGCATAATCAAAAGTAAATTATGATACTGAGATTGTAAGAGTAAGTAGCTACGTGATAATGAGGTAGGATCTACCGTTAGATAATAATTTTGGAAATAGGAGTCTTTTAGATTATTTAAAGTACTTTTATTTTTATATGATTAATGAATGGTTTTTATACCAAGAGACGTCAACTGAGAACATTTAACATTAATAGGAAATTTATGTGTTTAGACGAACTATTTAGTCAATCGCTGGATAGATACAAAAGCCACCCTAACGGATGGCTTCTTAAAGGTATTTCGTTATCGCTTGTGGACTACCCGTACCCGAGAAAGAGCGTAGGGAGTATCAGCGATATTGCGGGCACAAAGGTAATAATGAGCAGAGCGGCAATCAGTACGCATACCCAAGGCAGTATCCGACGGGCTATTCGTTCAAAAGGAATCTCCCCGACTTGAGCGGCCATGAACAGATTTGCCCCCAAGGGTGGAGTGACAAATCCGATGGCAAGCGCCACGATCATCACAATCCCAAAATGCACCAAGTCCACCTGAAGTTTGGTCAATACAGGCAACAACACTGGCGTCAGGATAACAATGGATGCAAGAGTTTCGAGGAAGGTGCCGATGATCAGGAGCAATACCAGAATCGCCACCAACACCAGATACTTGTTTTCTGTGATGGAAAGTACGAACTGCGCGAGTTCAGTGGGAATTTTCTCCAGCGCGATGATGCGACCGAACGCGACTGATGCACCGATGATCACCAGCACCGCTGATACCAACATGGCCGATTCCAGCATGATCTTTGGCAGTGCCTTGAGCGGTAATTCGCGATAAACCAGACAAGACACCACCAAGGCGTAGACGACCGCCACGGCAGATGATTCTGTCGGCGTGACGATGCCGCCGTAGATACCGCCCAGAATCACCACGGGCATAATGAGTGCGAGCTTGGCCTCGTTAAGCACATGAAAGATTTCCTTCCAGGTGGGAGCCGGACGCAACTCTGTCATGCTCGTTTGAGTGGCTTGCTTGCGGTAGAAATAGTTGTAAGTCATCAAGGTTAACGCGATGACCAAACCCGGCAGAATACCCGCCATAAAGAGCGCGGTGACTGAGACACCGGCCGCGACAGCATACACAATCATGACCACAGAGGGTGGGATCATCACACCCAAACCTCCGGCACTGGCGACCATTGCACCAGCATAGGCACGGTCATAGCCACGTTTCACCAAGGCTGGAATCATGGCCAACCCGACTGCTGCCACAGTGGCAGAGCCTGTGCCTGAAATGGCTGCGAAGAACAGACATGCCATGATGGTCACCGTACCTAAGTCCCCCGGCGCACGTCCGAACAGGGTATCGGCGACTGCGATTAAACGCTTGGAAATACCGCCTTTACTCATCACATTACCTGCCAATGTAAACAACACCACAGCAATCAGGGTGAAACTGTTGATGCCACTGACAAGTCCTAGCGCATAGAGGTCGGGTTTTAAAAACGGTATGTACATGATTGCCACGAGAGAGGCTGAGCCCAGCGCAATGCCGATGGGCACGCCAATCAGGAACATGACAAAGAAGCTAAGAAAGAGGATGAGAGAGGTCATTGTGGCATCTCCTCATTCTGGTACATGGAGATATCGCCACGTACCCCAATCAGATAGAGAGAGTAAAGCAAACGCAGCGCACACAGTAGACCGGAAAAAATGATCGCTGCATAAAGCACAGACGTTGGCCACTGGGTGGCAGATAAGGTTTTACCCCGGGCAATGGCTTGCTGGGTGATCTCGATGCCCAATACGCAGACCGTGATGGAATAAATCAGGAAAATCGACTCACTGACAAGCAAGATCATGCGCTTGAACTTAGCGGGAAACTTATCGATAAAAAACGTCACGCGCATATGCCTGTGCTCACGAATGGCATAGCTGATGCCAAAGTAGATGAGATACACAAAACAGATCCTTGCGATTTCGTTGGCAACAACGATGGATGTCGAGAAAGCGAAGCGCGCTATGACGTCCGCAAAAACCATGATGATGATAGTGAGCAGGCTGGCGACAATCACCGTGGGCTCAAAGTATTTCTCAAGAGCTCGGAACATACTGCCTTCCTTGTGCTTTTCTTGCTGGGTTTGGGATAGAAGCGGGCTTAAGCCCGCTTGCTAACAGGGAGGGTTATTGCGGGTTCAGGTTCGACATGAACTCGTCATAAAAGTCGCTACCGACTTTCTGTCGGATATCCTGCTCAATCGCTGCATTCATGGTTGCCCCCAAACGCTCACGATCTGCCAACGGAAGTTCGTTCACCTTGAGCCCTTTTTCTTTCAGAGCGGCCAGCGTTTCGTTGTTGGTCTTCATGGTGAGGTCACGCTCAAGCACGATGGTTTCACGGGCGACTTCGTCGATAAGCTTGCGGTCTTTATCACTGAGA
Organism: Grimontia indica; assembly: GCF_000333895.2. Taxonomy (GTDB): domain Bacteria; phylum Pseudomonadota; class Gammaproteobacteria; order Enterobacterales; family Vibrionaceae; genus Enterovibrio; species Enterovibrio indicus. The sequence goes on from NZ_ANFM02000034.1 coordinate 21,749, forward strand.
TCGTTGTACCAATCCAGGTTCGCCATCCACAGCTCAGGCCAATAGATGTGGTTGGTCAGGGACACGTAATCCTGCACTTCGAAGAAGCGTTCTACGAGCATGGAAGACAGTGCACTTTCCTGACCGAAAATCAGGTTCTGTTGAAGGGAGGAATAAATCTCACCCCATGCCAGCGCAATCGGTACGGCATCCACAGAGCGCCACGCTTTAATCGCGATAGGGTTGTCTGCTGAACGCATTCGTAGACCTTCAAAGGCCTCATAGCTGTCGAGCGGGGCGCGGTTGTTGGTAAAGCTTCGAAAGCCCAGTTCCATAAAGCCCATGGACTTGAGGCCCTGCTTTTCCATGGCTTTAGCGAGTGACTGACCTGCCTTTCCGTCGAGTACATTACGCGCGGTGTCTTCATCTGCAAACAGCAAAAACTGGTCAAGCACAGCAAGCTCGTTAACGGTGGAGGAGAGATGCACTGACGCGCCAGTGGCCATGGTGATATTGCCGGATTGAACCAGCTCGGTCATTTCGCGCACTCCACCAAGCTGGCCGCCTGGATAGATTTCCACTTCAATCTCGCCGTTAGAGCGTTTTTCGATTTCCTTTTCGAAATACAACAGCGATTGGTGGATGGGTGACACTTCAGGGGTGGCATGGCCTATTCGAATCGTGGTGTCGGCAAAGGATGCGGTAGAGGTGAGTAGCCCGGCTATGACAGCGATCATCAGTGACAACTTCATGGTGTACTCCTTGTGTTTAGCCGTATTGCGTTGATTGTTAGGAAACGGGCAGCAATATGCTGCCGTTGGAAATCAGGTACGAACGCGTTCGAACTCTGCCCAAGCCTGCTCAAACCGCTCGAAATCAAAGCCTTCTTCTTTGGCGGCTTGCAGGACAATTTGCTCATTGCGGAGCAAAGTTTCTATCGCGTCTTGAAGCTTGGGAATGATGTCTTTGGGAATGACGACAGCACCGTGCCTGTCTGCATGGATCAGGTCGCCTTCATTGACGGTCAAGCCAAACACGGAAACGGGCTCGCCAATGGATTCGATGTGCACGAACGCATGACTTGGACCAATGGAACCTGCCAGAACCGGAAATGCTTCGGGCAAATCGCCCAAATCTCGCATCACGCCATTGGTGAGCACGCCTGAAATGCCAAAGCCCTTGTGCACATTGGTATTAATCTCGCCCCAGAAAGCGCCCACTGCGTTGGGATAATCCAAGTCTTCAATCACAGTGACCGAGGGGAAAGGGCCTTGCGACATGTATTTGTAGTACTGCATGCGCAGCGCTTTAACGTCTTCCGGCGGCAAGCTGGAAGGCTCAATGGCGGCAATTTGCGCCGTTTTCGCATAGCCCACCATGGCTTTGCTGGTGGGGTCGGACGCAAGCAGTGTACCTCGTGTAAACTGGTCAAAACCGCGCGCTCCCTGAGCCACTTCTATTGCATTACAGACTGTGGGTGTGTCGACACTCAGCAAGAGTTTATAGAGCTTTTTATCCATTAAGCGTTCAACCAAGCGTGCAGGACACGTGTGGTTGCCTCCGGTTTTTCAAGTGTGGGCAAATGCCCGGCAAAAGGAATAATGATGAAATCGGCATGGGGAATGAGCGACTTCATGGTGTCGTGTCGATCTCTCGGACAGAGCTGGTCGTCTTCTCCCATCAATATCAGGGTAGGAACGGTTACCGCGCGCAGTGTGCCCTGCTGATCCGGACGATCGCGAAGGGCGAGAGACTGGTTAATAAAGCAGGTATCACCTAGGTTAGCTGCCATCTCAAGGCACAGCTTTTCGATATCAGGGCGCGGGATGTCTCGGTGAACGTATTTTGGGATCATGACCTCTTGCATCACGTCCAACATTTCACCGTTAGCGGTGCGGGCAAGGTGCGCTTTCCTGCCCTCTTTCACTTCGTCAAGTTCAGCGCGGGAGTTGGTGTCCATCAAAGCGAGTCGGGTGATACGCTCCGGTGCCTGACGAAACACTTCCATTGCCAGTATGCCACCCATTGACAGCCCACCCAGCGCGAATTTCTCGGGGGCATTTTCCAATACTTCCGCTGCGAGCGCTGACATGCTGTCATGACCATCGATATTCATCACGATCACTTCACGTTCTTCGCCCAATGAAGCAACCTGATGCTCAAACAGGCGGTGATCGCACATCATGCCGGGAAGCAGGACTAATGGCTCATTCATACGTTTTCCTCAGTCCAAGTGAGGCCTGCTGGGTCATCAGTGCGCGTGACGCGAAAAAGGCTGGCTTCACCGGAGGCAGTGACCTTGAGTGAGTAGTCGGTACCTCCGGGAAGCCAAATAGTGTCTCCAGGATTGAAGATTTCTGTCTTGCCTTGCCAACTGACAGACCAATGTCCTCGCATCACCATTAGGACCACGTCTTTTTCTGCGTGAAGTGTTTCGGGCAGCGGTGACTGACGGGAAAGAAAATCGACTTCAAAACCCGGTTTGTCGATTAATAACCCATGCTCACCAATCACTTTTACGGCTCCCTGAGCAGCCATTGCCATCATGTCCCAGTAACGGGCAACGTAGTGTTTGACGACGGTGGTGGCATCAGGACGCAACAGGGCATTTAGCCAGTCCTGCTCTGGCAATGGCATCTCGAGCTCATCATCGGGCAGAGCTTCGTCTTTCTTGGTGTCATACAGGCGACCCGTTTCACCCAGCACTAAACCGTGGGCTTGTGCTGCTTCGCGAACGTGCGGTGCCCAAATGACGCCGCCGCCGGCATCATCGCCACCCAGTATCGACATGATCATTCCGTAATCGCTACCGATGTTTTCAAAGCCACGGAATAAGCGGGTAGGAATGTTGAAAATGTCCCCTTCTTCGAGGATGACTTCACCGTCTTCTCCGGTTTCTCCCCAAAAGAAACGCCAGCGTCCTTTCAGGACAAAGAACACCTCCGCCGTGTTGTGGGAATGCAGAGAGTTGAAACAGCGGGGAGGTTGGCCTGCCGCGCCAATATTGAAGCCCGGCGTGGCGTTGATATGCACGTGCTGATCAGGACTTTCCGACACACCACCGCCAATAATGGTGAAGTTCTCTTTTTCTGAGGAACCCGGTGTATGTGCATCGATAAAGGCTGTACGACACGGGATCAATTCGCCGAATCTCACCCATTGAGGCTGTTCCATTATTTTCTCCTTGTAGGCGCGAGCCTGATAACTGACTTCAACCTGTGTGAAGCGCGATCTGTTTCCATATCGCCGTTTCATCAAACAACACGAATTCGCGTCTGATACCGTAAGGGCCAAATTCCACATGCGCTGCTGCCATCAAGTAAACATCTGCACCGCTTGGCTGACCGAAGTGGCCCCAACCCTCATGCTTTCCGTGAAGGGAAAAGCGGATCGCCGCGCGGGGTGGCATCATTGGGTCGTCGCGCCCAATCTGGTGTTCAATCTTGAATGTGGCATTGGGGAAGCTGGCGCGAAGGCCAATCCAGAATTGGTCGATTGCGCCCCATGAGTTGACTGTCAGCCCACCTGGATATTCCGCCTGACAAGCGCGGTCATAATCATCGGGAATGCAGGAAAACTCGGCATTCATCATGCGGGTTAACACCTCGGCGTAACGCTGTCCCCATTCGTTGTCGTTCCCCTTACCGAGATAAGGGCCTTGCTTGTCCATCGCGGGCGTGAAGGGGCGGGCGCAATGTTCGTGTCCCCCCTGATCGGCGATTTGCTGAATAGCGAAAGCTTTGGGGTCGTGCCCTAACTGACGCACGATGGCACCCAGATCCCGGATGAGCCATTCGTCGTTAATTTGATTGTTGATGGCGTGGCAGTCAGCAATGATGCGGTAACGAAGCTTTTTGCCCGTTGCTGCGCCGAATTGTCCATCGCCCATGTGCGTTGCTTCGGACAAAATACGGTGTGATGAGAGCATGCCGTCTTCTGGCGTTCCGCTCCAAATAACATCTTCGCCATACAAGGTTCTGTCTGGGAATTCATTGAGTGTGCCAGCCGTTTGGGCAATCACATCTTTGTTGCCAATGGTCAGTCCGGCAGGGGAGCGGACGACGATGTCTTCACCATAGTAATCATGAAGCGAAGCGAGATTGCGCCCTTCCCAAATTTCATGCGTTATTGAGATGATGTAGTCCGGAAAGTCGACAAACTTTTCGTCAAAGCCCTTCATGATGAGTATCCTTTCGGTAGTCTGGCTGAGCCGCGGACGATCAGCGGCGAACCAATGGCAACCTTCTGAGGCGCATCGTTCTCATGGCTGATCTGTTGCAGCAAAATTCTGACGGTTTCACTCACCATGATGTCGGCGCGTTGCGCCAGTGTGGTGAGGTTGTAAGCAGGCCATGAAGCGGCGGGAACATCATCAAACCCAACCACGGACACGTCTTCTGGAATGTGTAGGCCGAGCTCAAAACGGATGGTGTCCATGACGGCCAGGGCCATATGGTCGTTGGCGACAAAAACAGCGTCTGGCGGATCGTTCTTGAACATCGCGCGGGTTGCTTCCCGAGCCTTGTCCATGTCGAACATGCCATCGCCTCGGGAGTGAACATCAATACCTGCCTGCTGCAATCCGGCACGGAAACCAATTTCCCGGTCACGTTGGGTGGATGTGCAATCCAGCCCGGCAATGTAGCTGATTTTTTTATGGCCACCTGCGACAAGAAACTCTGCAGCAGCAATGCCGCCACTGAAATTGTCAGAGGTGACAGAAGAGAAATCATCGCCTTGTTGGGAGCGGTTAAAAAGAACGATAGGCACACCCACTGAGCGACAGCGTGCAGCGAGCTCCGAGGACAAATCGACGGATGCGGCGATGATGCCATCGACCTGATAATCCAAGATCTCTTCAATCACTTCTTCGATAACACTATCGGAGTTGTTCGCCATGAAGATCAGGACGTGGTAGCCCTGCTCCTGCAGCTGATTGGAGAGCTTTTCCAGCGCGTCGGGATAGAACTGGTTATTGAGGTACGCGACAACCAGGCCAATGACCCGGCTTTTGCCCGAGACCATGGCGCGCGCCAAAACGTTTGGCCTGTATCCTAGCTCTTCTGCGGCCTTTTTGACCTTCTCGATGGTTTTTTTCGACGCCGAACCACCTGGTGTAAACACCCGGCTGACGGCGGACTGGCTGACGCCTGCGCGTTTGGCGACGTCGGTTGAGGTGACTTTATCGTTTGCCATTATTCTGCTGTCCAACCTCCGTCTACTTTCAGCGAGGTTCCTGTCACCATGGCTGAGGCATTTGAAGCGAGATAAACCACAGCGCCCATCAAATCTTCCACTTCGCCAACGCGGTCGAGTTTGATGTGGCTTTCTATCCAGGCGCGCTTTTCCGGGTCCGCAAACGTCGATGCAGTGAGGTCGGTTTTGATGAAAGTGGGGCAAACGGTGTTCACGCGAATGCCTTGTTTCCCCCACTCGATTGCCATGGCTTTGGTAAATCCTTCGACGGCATGTTTGCTGGCGCAATAAACGGCGCGATCAAGACCACCCACATGTGCCATCTGGCTGGAAATTGAAATCAGGCTGCCCGGCTTGCCCGCGGCAATGAGCTTTTTGGCGGCAAACTGGAACAGGAAATAGGCCGCTTTCACATTCAGGTTGAAGACCTGGTCGTAGTCATCGGACTGGGTATCAACAGCGGGTGAGTGCTTGGCCAGGCCTGCTGAGTTGAGTACCACATCAAAAGGTTCGCGGGCGTTCATTTCACGCTCCAGCGCAGCAAGATCTGTCATGTCCAAGGGTAGCGCTTCTGCATGTAACCCTTCGTCGGCCATGGCTTGCTGAAGGGCCACTAGCTGGTCTTTTCTTCGTGCCATCAAGGTGACATGTGCGCCTGCTCGCGCCAGAGCCGTGGCGCACGCGAGACCGATCCCTGACGATGCGCCCGTGACTAATGCACGCATGCCAGTGAGATCAAATGAAGGGGTTTTGGGCAGGGCAATGGTCATAATACTTCCTTTGGTAATTCGACCGCGCGGTGCGGTCTGGCTTTGTTGAATTCCTTCAGTCTGCCAAAAACGTCTACGCCGAGCTGGGCGTAAACATCTAAAAGGTCAACCAAAACCCAGTTTTCAGCGATCTTCCCATCTTCGATACGCCAGAAGTCCAGACTGCGCAGCGAGACCTGTTGACCGGAGGGGGCGATTCCCAGCCAGCCGTCGGCACTGAGCGTCTGTCGCATATTTGGCCAGCCCGTGACCGCGACATAGTTGTCTTGTGCGAACAGGTGAATATCCGTTTCACTGTGTACTTTTCCCCTATCAGGCATCGCGTTGAGAAAGGGGATTTGATGCCAATGACGAAAACCTGAAAGACCGCGGCAAGTACCAATACCTGCTGGGCCATACCAAGTCAGATTTGGGTGCCAATAATGCGTCAGGTTCATCACCTCGGGGCCACCTTGGGCGGGGTGACGGATCAGGTCATTGAGCATCGCTAAAACAAGCTTGGCGCTGGATGGCGTATCATCCATTTCAGGCGACAACGCTTTCACGCCATCTTGGGTCGCTGGCCCCGGAACCAGTCCTTCCCGTCCTAACGACGGCGCCATGGGCCAGGCATTGGCTTGCATCATCACTTCGACCACATCCCAGATGGTCTGCACCTGAACGATGCGATCATCAGCAATCTGATAGAACTCGTGATAGCGCATGTGGGTGAAGTGCCCGGTGGGTGGAATATCCAAAAACGGACTGAGAAAGGTGCCGCAGTAATAGCCGCAGCAGCCAATCCATTGCTGACCGTGTTGGTCTTTTCCATGAATGACGATGGTATCCCGACGCTCAAGATCCGGCATGGCCTCAAGCAAAGGCTGATAGCTTTGACGAATCCATTGCGATGCGCCAGTCATGTCCCCGAAAGGATGACACATGTGGATCACGGCATTGGGGGCGAACAGCCCCTCGGCGGCTGCTTCCAGCGCGCCAAGCTCAGCGTTTTTCTGACACTGACGCCAGCGAGAAAAGGCGTCGGCAATGCGGTGATTTTCCATCGTCACGGACGCTTATCCTCTTGCCGCAGCTTCGCCGTATGGCACGTCTTTGTTGCCATAGCGTCTTACTCGCACGTTGCATTGCTCCGCATGGCCAACAAAGCCCTCGAGCATACAAAGGCGTGAGCCATATTCACCAATCAGGGTTGCGGCCTCATCGGTCAGGATTTTCTGGTAGCTGTGTGTCTTGAGGTACTTGCCTACCCACAGTCCACCGGTATATCGGCCAGCTTTCTGGGTCGGCAGGGTGTGGTTGGTGCCAATCACCTTGTCACCGTTGGACACATTGGTACGTGGGCCAAGGAACAGGCCGCCATAACAGGTCATGTTGTCGAGGAACCAATCGTCCCGGTCGGTCATCACCTGTACGTGCTCGTAAGCTTTTTCTTCTGAGACGGCGAGCATTTCGTCATAGCTGTCACACAGAATGATTTCACCGTAATCGCGCCAACTGGCACTGGCGGTGTCTGCGGTGGGAAGAATTTTCAGAATACGTTCGATTTCCGCCATGGTGTCGGTCGCCAGCTTTTCACTGGTCGTGACCAGCGCTGCAGGTGAGTTGTAGCCATGCTCTGCTTGACCGAGAAGGTCTGTCGCACACATTTCGGCGTCCACGGTATCGTCAGCGATCACCATGGTTTCTGTTGGCCCAGCAAAGAGATCGATACCCACGCGCCCGAACAACTGGCGCTTCGCTTCTGCCACAAAGGCATTACCCGGACCGACGAGCAGATGCACCGGCGCGATGGTTTCGGTGCCCAGCGCCATCGCGCCCACAGCCTGAATACCACCCAACACATAGATTTCGTCGGCACCGCCCAGATGCATCGCTGCGACAACTGCAGGGTTAGGTTCACCATTAAACGGCGGTGTACAGGCAATTACGCGTGGTACGCCAGCAACTTTGGCGGTAGCGACAGACATGTGCGCCGAGGCCACCATAGGGAATTTTCCACCCGGGACGTAACAGCCCACACTTTGCACCGGAATATTCTTGTGCCCGAGGATGACTCCCGGAAGCGTCTCCACTTCCACGTCGCTCATTGATGCGAGTTGCACTTTAGCGAAATTAGTGACCTGCTCATTGGCAAAGCGGATATCTTCCATGTCTTCCGGCGAGACTTTGGCAATAATGCTTTCGATATCCTCTTGGGACAGAAGGAAAGATTCTGGCGCGTAATTGTCGAATTTGATCGCCAGCTCACGCACTGCTGCATCACCTTCTTGTTCAATTTTCTTCAGGGTATCTGCGACGATCTGGACGACTTTTTCGTTGTCGCTCTCTCTATCAGATTCCGACTTCCCTGATTTTAAATATCTGACTGTCATGTATTTTTCCTCTAAAGGCGGTAGTGCGTGAGAATTAAGAAGCCGGTGATGGCGGGACTTTTTCGTTGCGATCAAACGCTTCCCATCCTTCGCCGTTAAAAACATCGACGCCGAGTTGGGCGAGTACATAGGGAAAGTCCACCATGACCCAGTTGTCGACGATTTTGCCGTCCTGTACTTTCCAAAAATCCATGTAGCGGATTTCGACTTCTTTTCCGGTCGGTGCCACGCCCATGAATGTGCCGGTATGCTTGGCGGTTTGATGACCAAATGCGGCTGCCCACTCACCCATGTAAAGTCTCGCTTCGTCTACGCAAACTTTGTCTGAAAAGGCAGCCTGAAAGGGTTTTTGCCAGTTCCTCTGAAATGCTTCCAACCCATGTTTGGTGCCACAACCCTGATTACCGAACCAGCGAAACCCTTGCGAGAAGAATTCGCCGATGTCGGCAATGCGGTGATCGTTAAGGCCGTCCACCATGGATTCGATAACCTGACGGGTTTCATCCGTCTTTGTTATGTCTGTGTCTTTGGTGAGTGCCGCTTGTTCGGGCCTTGAGCCTTTCATTTACGCTGACTCCGGTTGAGAGAGTCGTTCGCCAGTTTCTGCGTCGAAGAGATGACAAATACTGGCGGAAATTGTGGCTGAGAAGGGTTGGCCAATGTCGGTGACATACTCTTTATCCGCTTTGATGGCGACGAGTTCATCATTGACCTTGACAGTGATCATGGTGGCATCACCCAACAGCTCGATGGAGAAGACCTTGGCGTTAATGCCGCTGGACGTTTCACTGCCATCAGTGACAACGGCATCTTCAGCACGGAACCCCAGCGTGATGTTGCCGGAAAGGCTTGTATCCAACCCTGTGATGGTGACGTTCTCTGCGGTAAACACTCCGCCCGCAATCTTGCCTTTCATCAGGTTCATCGCGGGTGAACCAATAAAACTCGCCACAAAGGTGTTGGCTGGGTAGTTGTAAATCTCTGTCGGTGTGCCCACTTGCTGCACGTTACCTGCGCTCATTACCACCACACGATCTGCCAGCGTCATGGCTTCAATCTGGTCATGGGTGACGTAAATCGTGGTGATTTGCAGCTCGTGGGAGAGGTTCTTGATTTGCGCCCGCGTTGAAACGCGCAGTTTTGCATCCAGGTTCGAGAGCGGTTCGTCCATCAGGAACACATTGGGCTCGCGGACAATGGCGCGCGCCAAAGCAACACGCTGACGCTGACCGCCGGACAGATCCGCAGGGCGACGGTGGAGGAAATTAGTGAGCTCGACCATTTCCGCTGCACGCATCACTTTCTCATCATGGGTGGCCGGGTCGATGTTGCGAACTTTAAGTGGAAAGCGAATGTTTTCGTACACGCTCATGTTGGGGTAGAGCGCATAACTTTGGAAAACCATGGCGACGTCTCTGTCTTTCGGCTCAAGGTCGTTCACTACCTTGCCATCAATCAATATTTCCCCGCTGGTCGCTTCCTCTAGCCCGGCAATCATGCGCATTGTGGTGGTTTTACCGCAGCCTGATGGTCCAAGTAAGACCAGAAACTCCTTGTCAGGAATGGTCAAATCGAAATCTTTGACGCCGATAAAATCACCCCAGCGTTTATCGATATGACGCAACTGCACTTCAGCCATGATTGCTCTCCACGTTGAATGAAACTCAATGGGTACGTATTCAAAATAAGCAAAGAAATATGAGTTTTAGAATGCTGAGTTTGGCGATATTTGAGTGCGGTCACACAAATATATTTACTTGGATTGTTTTCTTATTAATAAGAATGTTAGTTAAATCATCTATTTATAAATGAATGAAAATTATCACAAAATTTAATATTTCAATGTTTTTCAATGAGTTGATGGAAATAAAAATTGACTATTTTTTGTTCGGGACGGAATTAAAGATTTCTTGCTAAATCTACCTAAACCAATAAATCTTGTTTTTGCATACGTATCTATTTCTGTCTGGATTTGAAGTCAGGCAAGTTAGTGAGAGACGCAATCGTTAGTTATTGCTTATCGGATGAAGTAGGAGAGCAACATGAATTGCAGCGTGAAAGGGATAGCCATGGCGAGTTTGCTCGCTATCACCCATCAGGTGACAGCCGCAGACGGGTGCGGTGCAGGGGAAGGAAACGTCAACATATTGTCGAATGACTTTCCCGCATTGCACGCGGTAGCAGCGCAGGCTGAGGGATGTGCCACGGACAAGCTGAGCGTGACCAAAAACCAAACCAAAGACCACCGCGACCTACAAAACGCCGCGCTGAAAGCGAATCCTGCCAAGTACTCCACAGCCGTTGTATCAACCAGTTCTATTGTGCCGTTACTGAATGAAGGTCTGATCCAGCCTCTCGACGACATGGTGGAAAAATACGGGCAAAGTCTTCAGCCGTCACAGTTGATCAAGATTGATGGCAAGGTGATGGCTGTGGCCTTCATGGCGAATTCGCAACACCTCTTTTACCGCAAAGATATCCTCGAAGAAGCGGGTGTCGAACCACCGAAAACCTTTGAGGACATGATTGCTGCAGGCAAGAAAATTCAACAGATGGGACTGATGAAATACCCTGTCGCTCTGAATACCAAAACCGGATGGAATCTCGGTGAAGAGTTTATCAATGTCTTTAGTGCCACCGGAGAGAGCTTCTTCAAACCGGGCAGTGCGATTCCGAACCTTAACAATGCCAATGGTGTGAAAACGCTCAATACGCTTAAAGCACTGACGGAGCTTTCTAACCCTGACTTTTTGACCTTTGATTCCAACAGCACCCAAGCTTTGTGGGAAGACGGAAAAGTCGCGCTGGCACTTTTATGGGGCTCGCGGGCGACTGCGATTCTGGATGGTGAAGGCTCAAGTCCAGAGATTGTTGCCAACACAGTACTCACCAATACACCAGTATTCTCTGGTGGCAGTACACCGGGTGCGACGCTCTGGTGGGACGGATGGACAGTCGCCAGTAACCTTTCCCCGCAAGACGCCGAGGCAACGTTCAAAGTGATGACCCATGCCATTTCGACAGAGATGATGCAGGCCAACCAAGAAAAAGCGGTGTGGTTGATTGAAGGCTATGAGCCAGACGCGTCCGCGATGGGAGTGATTGCAACGGTTCAAGAGCAAGCTAACCCTTACCCTATGTTGCCTTACATGGGTTTGCTGCACTCCGCGTTAGGTGCAGAACTACCGGATTTTCTGTTGGGTAATGAATCGGCAGAACAAGCGCTCAAGGACATTGAAGCAGCGTATATGACTTCAGCCCGTGAACAGGGCTTTCTGTAAGGACTAAAAAACTTTACTACCCAAGCATCTGTAATAGATAGGCTTCTATCACACCTTAGCCCCGGAGGAATTCGGGGCTTACCGAACGAAAGGTGGAGTTCATGCCACATCGCACATTCTTAAAATTCATGTGGCCATCGTTATTGGTCATGTTTTTGCTCATCGCATTGCCGATCGTTTCAGTATTTGTTCAGTCGCTTTATGTGGAACACGAGCAAATTGTGTTGGAAACGGAAAACTGTGGTCCGTTTGGCTGTAAAACCACGGTTGCGGTTGATCGCGAAGCGACAGACAAACTTCGCGAAGAGGAGCCGCTCGGGCGTTTTAACGGCATGGATACCTACACCAACCGAAGCCATCTGGCTTTTCAGGAGTTAGGCGAAGCGTGGGATGCTTCATCTTCCATGGGTGACTTTGTCGACCGCATGATGAATCTGCCGTTTTACAAAGCGCTGGTCTTTACGCTGGCGTATACCTTCATCGTCACGCCGTTGGTGATTGTGCTGGGGCTGGTAGTGGCGCTTTGCGTCAACGCATTGCCCAAGTTAGTCAAAGGTCCCACGATCTTCCTTTCGTTGCTCCCCATGATTGTGACGCCATTGATTGGTTCACTGATTTTGTTCTGGATGATTGACGCCGATGGCGTTATCGGGGCGACCCTACAAATCTGGTTTGATGACGACAGTCTGTCATTGAAAGCCTCGCCGACACTGACCTGGATAACACTCTTTATTTACGGCATTTGGTCGTCGGTGCCTTTCTCTTTCATCGTCTTCTACGCCGGTCTTCAGACCGTGCCGACCGATACGCTGGAAGCCTCAATGATTGATGGTGCATCGCGTTGGGAGACGATTCGTTTTGTCGTGATCCCGCATATGGCACCGCTGGTGACTTTCGTCGCCTTGATGCAGCTGATGGATAACTTCCGGGTGTTCGAGCCCATTGTCGGCTTTGCGGCCGAAGCGCACGCCACATCGCTCAGTTGGCTTATCTACAACGATTTGCGTGGCACGGATTCTCAGCTCTTTGGTTCTGCTGCGTCCACATCCATGCTCACCATTCTGGGTGTGGCGATTCTTCTGATGCCTGTGTTCATTCGAACCTGGCGCGATTTCAACCGTAAGTCAGCCTAGGAGACCATCATGGAAGAAGTACGTAAGAAGCCTGTCTGGCTAAAAACGGTCTCGATTGCCTTTGTTATTGTTTGGCTACTCATTGCTGCAGGCCCGTTTCTTTGGACCGCTTGGGGCTCATTCAAAGTGCAGGCAGATTTCTTTTCCAAATCTGATTGGATGAACGCGATTTACGGTGTAAAGACCTTGCTGGAAACGGGCTCCGAGTTCACGGGGCAAGGTTACTACGGCGCATGGATTGAGCAGGATTTCTGGCTCGCCGCCATCAATACTTTTGTGGTGGTGTTCTCTGTGGTCATCATTTCCCTGACCATTGGCACCTTGGGTGGTTACGCGCTGGCTCGATCCGGTTTTCGTTACTCGCTATGGATTTTGATGATTGCCTTGGTGCTTCGCGCCATGCCTCACATCACTTTGGTTTCGGGTTACATGCTGCCATTCTTCGAATGGAATTTGTGGGGGCACCTTGGCACCACCATTATTGTGCTGGTGGCCATTAACCAACCCTTCACGCTGTGGATGCTTCACTCTTTTTTCCTCAACATTCCAAAAGACATGGATGAGAGTGCAATGGTGGACGGCTGCACTCGATTCCAAGCCTTCAAGCACGTGATTATCCCGGTGATGTGGCCGGGTGTGATCACCACAGGTTTGTTCAGCTTCCTGCTGGCCTATAACGACTTTGCCGTTACGGGCATGCTGCTCAGTCAGGAAAACCAAACCATGGTGCCGAAGATCGCCAGCTTCCTTGGCACCACGCAGGTGGAAGGTAACGTGATGTTTGCGGTTGCTGCGGTGGTGTCGGCGATGATCCCGCTGTTTTTCCTGGTTCTCTTCTTCCAAAAACAAATTGTGTCCGGCCTGACCGCTGGCGCGGTAAAAGGGTAAGTTATGTCGGCAGTGCTACAACAAGCGAAAGAGAAAGCATGGTCGTTTTATCAGGCATTGGACGCTACTTCAGGTGATCAGTTGGAAGCCGTGTTTGCCGAATATTGCTCGCCGGATTACCACTTTCGGGGCTGCCATCCCTTTAACGAAATCGATAATGCCAGTGATGTCATCAAGACAGTCTGGCAGCCATTCAAAGCTTCCTTCCGTGCGCTTCAGCGTCGTCAGGATATTTTCATGGCAGGTGAAAATAGCCTCGATGAGGATGGCAGTATTTGGGTGCTATCGATGGGCCACCTGATGGGCTTGTTCGATCAACATTGGCTCGGCATACCGAGAACAGGCCGCATGGCATTCTTGCGCTACTGTGAGTTCACACAAGTCGTGGACGGCAAGATCGCTCAGTCTGCTTTCTTTGCGGATATTCCCGGTGTCATGGTGCAAGCGGGGGTAAATCCTTTTCCGCCGCAGAGTGGCGCGCAGCTGGTGCAGCCCGGTCCGATGACCCATGATGGCATCATGACAACCCTTCAACCTGCGCAAGAAGGGGCAAAAACTCTCAATGTCATCAACAAGATGATTTCTGATTTGGGCAATTGGGACAACAAACTGAGTTTGGAAGAAGAACTGGCGCTCACCTGGCACGACGACATGATTTGGTGGGGGCCGACCGGCATCGGCGCGAGTTACACGATCGAACGCTATGCCAAGCAACATTCGGGTATTTTCAGAGCCAGCTTTTCAGACCGCATATTCAACGGTCATGTCTGTAAGTTCGCCGAAGGGCATTTCGGCGGATTCTTCGGATGGCCGAATCTTAGCCTGAAACCTTCGGGCGGTTTTATGGGGATGGCGGCGAGTGACAATTACTTCGACATGCGCGTGATTGATATCTACCGCCGAGATGGCGATAAGCTCGCTGAAAACTGGGTGTTTATTGATTTACTGTATTTTTTCCATCAGCAAGGCATCGATATTCTGGCGAGAAACCAACAGCTGAGTGCGGAGAGTCAGAGTGATGTGACCAATAGGTGTTACTGACCACTGGCGCACTGGCAACGCTATGGGTGATGCACTGCCTTTGAAACAGAACAAAGGCCGCGCGGCCTTGTGCGGTGTTTTTTCAAACTGCTACACCTAACTGATCTAAATGTTAGATATGATAAAAATACATAAAAACGATAATGCCAAATGAAGAGAGATTAGGTTGATGAAATGGACTCTAATGGCTCTATATTTTTTCTGTGCAATGTCTTTTGCACAGAGCGACGATATAAACTCAGTGTTTGGTTTACCTGTTGGTGGTGCTCTTCCCAGTGAGTTGAACGCAAAACTTCGTAAAGATAACCAGTATCCAACTCAACTGCTTTATGTACCTTTACTTGCTGAGAACGATCAGTTTCCATTTGAAGATGTGAGAATTCAATTAATTGACTCATCGAAGAAAATTTATTCA
The DNA here is from genome assembly GCF_000333895.2 of Grimontia indica. Lineage (GTDB taxonomy): Bacteria > Pseudomonadota > Gammaproteobacteria > Enterobacterales > Vibrionaceae > Enterovibrio > Enterovibrio indicus. Next base: position 36,824 of record NZ_ANFM02000034.1, read on the forward strand.
ATACAAGGCGAATATAATTTTAATGATGGCGATGAATGTCTCGCTGAAGTTCAGCGGTTAGTCCGGTACTTTGATTTGAGATACAAAGGCCAAAAAGTTATCTCAAACTCTACTATTGATGGTGTCGAACTCGTTCATTTTGATGGATATCTTTCAAAAAGTGGCCATAGAAAGTTAGAGGTATACTGTGCAAGTGAAAATCCAGAAGATAGAGCGAAAAAGTTATTTGTGTCTATCTGGGATAAAGAATTGGCCACAGAAGCTGAAGCGCTATGGGATGAAGTCCATAAAACATTAAAGAATTAATACCACCAGTTTTCCTCACTTCACCCAACCCACCAACCTGTGCCCATCATGGTCAACGCACCGCCTTCGGAACAGCACAAAGGCAGCGTGGGTGAGTAGGGTGGTGTAGCGTATAATTGGACAAAAACGAGTTAGGATTGGTGCTCGAAAGCGTCTGATTCGGATAACTTCAGGTAGGGAAAATCGAAGTAGACGGCGCTATTGTTTGAGAGCATTGGCTGCTGATGCAGCCAAAATAAGGATATTGCCAGTTGACCGGAGAAGGGGTTATATGTGTTAGCATTTTTCTACACTGAGCTGCCCGTCATTTTTTCAATTGCCTTCTTTTCCTGTTCGTTTAATTGAGATATTGCATTATCAAATGATTCCAGTGATTCTGTCTGCTTAACAAGAAGTTCATCTCTATTGGCAACAAGATTGACATCCTTACCTGATTGATCTTTCAATTTTGTGGGGTCTGCTCCAGCGGCTTTAACGGCCTCTATACTTTGATTCATTTGCATAATAGAGCCATTGAATTTGTTTGCTACTTCTGCCTTTTTCGCCATCAGATCATCTCGAAGACAGCCGAACATACCAGCCATAGCTGCTGATGACTGCTTTATTTGAGCAGATCTTGTGGACGAGATACCAGACTGAAGGTTTTCTGACCGGTTTTTCACTTCTTCTCCACAGCCTATAAACCCATCAGTTGCTGTAAATTGAGGTAAATGCATCTTCCACTCTTGCTGCTGTATAAAGAACTCAGGAACGTCTAGCTTTACAGAGGTTATTTCCCACTTGAAATGTGGAATGCCTATAACAATTTCTTTTCTCTCAGTTTTGAATTGAGGGAGATATGTAATGATATCCGACCACTTCACAGTACATTTTGGGATCAAGTGCTTTGTACAATAAATCTCAGGGTATTGCCCTGTTTTTGTTGGTGCCATATATGTGGACACGAAATCAAAAGACATTCTTTCATTTTTCATTGTTACTTGCGGTACATGGAATTTCCATTCCTGCGTTTTCATTGTTACTGACGGCGTGCCAAAACGCATTGTGGTAATATCCCATGTTATATCGCCTTTAATCCAAGCACCACAATCATCAGACTTGTCTTTTACTTCTTCGGATTCATCATTGTAATTGTCATATTGCTGTTTGAACCCTTCATTAATATTATTTAATTGCTCCTGATGAACTTGGCATTGAGGAGCATGAGAGAATTCTGGAACATTCTCTGCATGGGCTGCTGAAACGGCCATGATCAATATAGTTTTTGTGATTGTTGTCTTCATTTTGACATCCTCCATTTGGGTGATGATTACAACACCTTATATCTAATCTTAATGCTAATGTCGCAATAATGGGCGCTTACCAAACCACCAAAAACCACTTAACTGCATGTATTGTAAGAACTTTGAAAAGCTTACCGCAGTAACAAAGCGCCCCGTGTATAGTCTTGTTATCCGCAACCAAAAGACGATCGCGGCTTGCCGATAACACCTTTATGAACAAGACTTTTTGAATTAAAATCCGAACACTGAGAAATAAACACTTTAATCAAGTCACCAGACTGAAATTTAAAGCCATACAGATTTAATCCACCTGCTATGGAAAACTGGCTTAGCTTGCTAAACCTCAGAATGAATACTCGTAAAAAGATAAAGCGATATAATAATTTATTAGGTCCCTAAATGGACATTTAAACACCCCCTTTTGTCCACAAATAACAAGCCACTGTCTATTGATGCTGACTTTCCCTTTGTTTTAAAACCATTTTTAGCAAAGCCAAAAATAAGCTGGTGAAAATGCCCAGAAGTTAGGGGGTATCATTAGCATGCGACACAATTTCACCTGTCGAGTGTATCAACAATGAACAAGTGAGGATTGGATGATAAAAAGGCATGATAAACGGGGGTCTATAACATACCGCTTTAAAAGTAATGCTGGCTCACTTTGGGGCATAAACGTGCCAGAACAGATCGACCTGGCACGAGGTGGGACAATTTTGAGTTTTGGGTTGCTATTGAAACACCCAGCTTCTGATAATTTTAGATTGAGGAAACGTAGCATCCAGATTTCTTGTGCTAGAGCACCTGCTAATGAAGCCAATGTAAAGATAATGAAAGTTTAGAAGTAGCATAAAATCCCATAAAATGTGCCTCCGCCACCTTCACTAAATGCGAAATGTTTTGTCATCGGGCATTCATAATCTTTCGCTATGTGCCTAGAAGCAATTAAGCACCAAATCGATACTAAAGGCCAAACAATGAATAGTTGCCTACGCCCATTCTCTTTATCAGTTAACACTGAAGCACCGTGAAGTCTACGTCACTAATATTTGTCGCGTGTTTCACCACTTGGACGAGGTGCGGATGGAGCCCCTCAAGGCGTTGACGGGAGCGGTTGCCCAACTTATAGGTCATAGATGCAGGCCATAAAAGACGATTCATGACCCGAAAATGCCTGCTTTGTTGTTGACGGTTTAAGTGAAGATGTTCACCGAGGGGGAAGGTTTGGTTGAGAAGTCGGTAGGTCCGGGGTTTAGACGTTATCAAAAAAAGAACCCGCGCCACATTTCTACTCCGCTGCGCCATTTAGCTTTGAGGCTTGAAAACCTTCATTTGACGAGAATTTTTTCTGCTTTGAGTTCTCTACTGCTGATATTCACTCTATTAAGCTTCTATTGGGATTATACGGGGAGAGAGGAGCAAAGAACTGTGAATGCCTGGCAACTTCTAGCGTCACAGGCACCAGGGAACAGTGGAAAAAAAGAAGCTCTAGAGTATCTCAACAGAAAAGGAGAATCATTAATCGGAATTGACCTATCTAGTCACCTAGATGCCAATCCCAATAGTTCAGGACCCTATTTTTATAATCTAAAACTAGAAGACGCAACATTAGAAAATTCAGCTCTCGAGAAAGCTGTAATACTAAGTTCTGAATTTATAAATACCAACGTCACTCATGCCGACTTGTCGTCTATTAGTGTCTCGCGATCTAATTTCGTGGAATTCAAGGCGTCTGGAGCGAACCTTTCAAACAGCTCCTTCACCTCTTCTGAGCTCGTATCGGCAAAATTCATGGGCGCAAATTTAAATGATTCACTATTTTTCAAAACAGATTTAAGAGATACGGATTTCGCTCACTCCGAAGTAAAACGCGCTAATTTTCACAAAGTGAATTTGTCGGGTTCCAATCTTTTCTTGGCTAAGTTTCACGATACTAAACTTAGAGATGTCTCGCTAGTGAATGCAAATCTCGAATTCACTGACCTCAAACGCGCAATGCTCGTAAATGTTGATTTTACTGAGGACGAATCTAGCCTTTATGATGAAAAAACTTGTTCCATTTTGCAGAAAGCATTTGATTGGCAGCATGCAGTAAGAGACGAGGCTATTGCTTGTGGGGAAAGGATCCCTCCAACAACTAGTAGCACACCAGACTTCAACAACAAAACATTAACTGATGAAGATTTCTCATATGGCTTGTTGGATAGGAAAGAGTTTATTGGTTCCAATTTAACGAACTCAAATTTTGACTTCGCGCGGCTGAAACGAGCTAAATTTAATGATGCTGACTTAGCAAACGTTAGTTTTATAGCCGCTAATTTGTCAGAAGCTTCGTTTACCGACTCAAACCTTGTCAATGCTGAATTTTATGAAGCCGATTTATCGGGTGCTTACTTTCTAAGAGTTGACTTTACAGAAGATCCAGCGACCCTTTACGATGAAAAAACGTGTGAAAAGTTACGTGATTCATTTAACTGGCATCTCGCTATAAGAGATGAAGAACTCGCGTGTGGTAAAAGCATTCCCAGTTTTCCGGTTTTACCGCTAGATGACTGATTTGCTAACCCCTAACAATATTCATCACATGCCGCCGGGATATCCCGTACACCCTCCCGAGGATAGCGGCCCGGTTTCTTCCCCTGTGGGATCGTGGAGCGCTCACAATACAAGTAAACGTTCAGTGCACTTAACATTCTCCTCATGACAGTGCTCCGAATAAGTCGGCTAACTTGGTCGCAGGTGTTCCCTGGGGAATGCATAGTTCAACTTCATAATGAATAGCGTCATGTTGGCAACGGGCATTTGACCAGATGTTAGCGTGTCGATTTTTCGATGATTTCGCCTTTGACAAAGCCACCTGAGCTTACTGTTTCTGAACGCGTTAATTGTTGGCGTTTGGTATAGAAAGTGGAAAGGCTCAGACCGTGATGTTCACAAAAAACATGTTGTGATAGCTGGCTAGATTCTTAGCTTTCGAACAGGATTTCCATTTTTGGTCGGTGCGTGGCTTGACCTTATGGTGGACTCAGCATGATGAAAATTTGAGGTTTATGGGGCGCTTATCCACAAATCTCTAAGTTTGCATGAGAAAATGTATCGAAAAATCTTGAAGTAGGACTGTATGGATTTACCGTTCTCTAACGGGAAAAGGGGCAAAAACATGTTAGCTATCGATGGCATTCAGCATTCCTAAAAGCCACCCCGCAGGGTGGCTTCTCTGTTTTCCGTTAGCGCAAAGAGAGCAACGCCTTCCTCATAATGTCTATCGCTTCTTCGACGATATGGTTTTCGACAGTGAGTGGTGGTAGCAATCTGATTGCGTTGCCGAACTGACCACAGGGCAGCAAGATAAGCCCTTTGCTCCGGCAGGCTTTGATAAAAGGCTGCACATGGCGGGGTTCGGGTTGTCCATCGAAGACGAAATCAAACGCAATCATGGCACCTTTGTGGCGGATATGATCGATAGGCAGCTCAGGATTCAGTTCTTTTATCTCGGAAAAAGCCTGATGCAGGCGGCTTCCCACAGCCTCGGCTCGGTCATTAAGGCATTTGGATTCCAATTCATCCAAAACAGCTAGTGCGGCTGCGCATCCCACTGGGCTACCACCATAGGTACCACCAAGGCCGCCCGGCGTTGGGCTGTCCATGATGTCGCGTTTGCCGATAATGCCAGAAAGTGGATAGCCACCTGCCAGCGCTTTTGCCACTGTGATCAAATCGGGCTGCACATCAAAATGTTCGCTAGCGAGGGTTTTCCCTGTGCGACCAAAGCCTGTCTGCACTTCGTCGAAAATCAGCACAATGCCGTGTTCATCGCAAAGGGCGCGAAGGTGTTCCATCAGCGCATTTGGCGCGGCATAAAACCCGCCTTCCCCTTGAACAGGTTCCAGCACAATGGCGGCAACGGAAGAGGGAGCAATGTCCGTCTTGAACAGTTTCTCCAGTTGTTGCAGCGAATAGGCGGTATCAATGCCCTGATAAGGAACCGGGAAGGGAATGTGGTAGATGTCATTCGGGAACGGACCGAAGCCTTCTTTGTATGGGGCAATTTTTCCGGTCATGCCCATGGTTAAAAGCGTCCGGCCATGAAACCCACCATGAAAGGCGATAACACCGCTTCGTTTGGTGTAATGACGTGCGATTTTTACCGCATTTTCCAATGCCTCAGCACCTGTGGTCATTAAGATGGTTTTAGCATCATCAATCGGGGCGATGGCATTTAAACGTTCGGCTAACTCAATGTAATTCTCATAGCCCGCGACCTGAAAAGCCGTGTGGCTGAATTTCTCGATTTGTTCAGTGACTGCCTGCGTGACAGCGCGGTTATTATGACCGGTATTAACGACTGCAATTCCCGCCGCGAAGTCGATATAACGGTTGTCTTCCACATCCCAAAATTCTGCATTTTTGGCACGTTTTACAAACAGAGGGGTAGCCGAAGCCACGCCTCTGGGAACCGCCGCATTGCGGCGATCCATCAGTGACTGGTTGTTCATTGTTGGTTCCTGATACTGGTGAGTTACAAGAGTCCGCCAAAGCAGACGTATTTGGTTTCGAGGTACTCTTCGATGCCTTGTCGCGATCCTTCCCGGCCTAAGCCGGAGGCTTTCACACCGCCAAAGGGGGCGACTTCATTAGAAATCACGCCTTCATTCACGCCGACCATGCCGTATTCCAACGCTTCGCTGACACGCAAACAGCGCTGGGTGTCCCGCGAATAGAAATAGGCAGCGAGGCCATATTCCGTGTCGTTGGCCATCGCAATGGCTTGCGCTTCATCTTCAAAGCGGAAAAGGGGAGCGACGGGGCCAAAGGTCTCTTCAGAAGCAATCCGCATGGCAGGGGTAACATCGGCCAATACGGTAGGTTGATAGAAGAGGCCACCCAGCGAATGGCTGGCTCCGCCGGTTAGCCGCCGTGCTCCCAAAACCAGTGCATCGCGTATGTGTGATTCGACTTTATCGAGTGCTGAGCGGTTGATGAGTGGGCCAATCTGGTTTCTGGGCTCAAGCCCTGCGCCGACTTTGAGGTTGCTGACGGCATTGGCAAACTTTTCTGCAAAGGCGTCATAGATGCCGGACTGCACCAAGATGCGGTTTGCGCACACGCAGGTTTGCCCCGCATTTCGGAACTTGGAGGCCAGAGCCCCTTCGACAGCAGCATCGATATCTGCATCATCAAAGACGATAAAGGGTGCGTTGCCGCCGAGCTCCATCGACACCCGTTTAACGGTATCGGCACATTGCTTGATCAGCGTTTTGCCAACCGCTGTTGAGCCTGTGAAAGAGAGCTTACGTACATCTGGGCTGTCGCAGAGCACTTTGCCCACCTCGGCACCGTGGGAGGCGGTCACCACATTAATGACACCATCCGGTATACCGGCTTCCTGCGCCAATGACGCCAGCGCCAACGCGGAAAGGGGTGTCGCTTCTGCCGGTTTGACGACGATGGTGCATCCTGCTGCAAGGGCGGGGGCGACTTTGCGGGTGATCATCGCGATGGGGAAATTCCATGGCGTGATAGCCGCGCAGACACCGACAGGTTGCTTGATGGTTTGCAAACGTCTGTCTATCGCGGTTGTCGGAATAACATCACCATAAGTGCGTTTCCCCTCTTCCGCGAACCATTGGATGAATGAAGCGCCGTAGCCAACTTCACCGATGGACTCAGCCAAAGGCTTGCCCGATTCCTGTGTAATGAGCGCTGCCAAATCCGATTGGTTTTCCATAATGAGGTTAAACCAATTCATCAGCTTTTCTGACCGCTGCTTAGCCGTGGTTGTTCGCCAGCTGCTGAATGCCTTTTGGGCTGCATCAATCGCGGCTTGGGTGTCGCTTTCACCCATCTCAGGGACATGGGCGATGATGTTGGTGTAGGCAGGATCGAAAATGGGGTAGGTTTTCCCGCTTTCACTGTCGACCCAATCGCCACCAATGAATGCCTTATCTCGAATCAACGTCATCGTGCGGCCCCGCTTTTCTCGATATGCTGTTTGGCATATTTCAACAGCGCGTCATATTCCTTGCGGGCTTTCAGCGCATCTTCCAGCGAGACTTGCACAAACTGGGTCTGTGAATTGGGCTGCATCTGACCGATAAGATCCATGTCTACCGACACCACGGTGCCAATCATGAAGTAGCCTCCGCCTGAAACGGCGTCTCGGTGCAACACAATGGGTTCTTTCCCTGCTGGCACCTGAATTGAGCCATAGGGATAACAGCCGTCGACAATGTTGGAAGGGTCGGATCCGGCGCCAAACGGCTGCTCGCGCTCGACAAACTCTAATGGCGTGCCGTTTTTGAACCGGTAGCCAATGCGGTCTGCTTCTGGCGCTACCTGCCAGGTATCGTTGAAAAACTGCTCGCCAGCCGCTTTGGTGATCCGGTGCCAGTAAAGGCCGGGAACCACCCGCAACTGATTCAACCTTGGCCTGCGTAGAAAGTCGGGTAAATAGCGTTCTTCAAACGGCGCTTCATCGCTGCCGACAGGCAGTTCGTCCCCGGCTTGTAGCAATCTGCCTTCAAATCCGCCCAGCGCCCCGAGCGTATAGGTCGAACGGCTTCCCAGCACCTCAGGCACATCAATGCCTCCAGCAATGGCGATATAAATTCGCGCGCCGCCTGTCAGATGTGAGAAGGATAGGGTCTGACCTGCTTTCACCGCAAAGCTTGCCCAATTGACCTGCTCTTCCCCATCAAGGATGGGGGTCATATCTGCTCCTGTAACGGCCACGGTGGCGTCCTGATTGAACGTCAGTTTGGGCCCCATAAACACCGCTTCCAACACTGCCGCGTTTTCGTCGTTACCAACCAGCCAGTTGGCGCAACGACAGGCGAATCTGTCCATCGCACCTGAGACCGGAATGCCAAGATGAAAATACCCTTTGCGGCCCAAATCCTGCACAGAGGTGGCGAGCCCGGGGTGGATAACATTAATGCTCATACAGCGCCTCCTGCATTGCTGCGTTATAGCCCGCCATGTCTTTTTCAAACTCAGACAGTGAGAACCGAACCGATTTTGTGCGAGGTTGGTAGGTACCGTCTTCGACCTGTTTGACGATCTCGTGATACTCATTTTCTGAGATAGGTTTGAACTTCACGATGTCGCCCGGTTGGAAGAACACCAGAAAATCCTTCAGGTGTGCCGCGTTTTGCGCCGGGTCGTAAATAGGGACAGGGGTGACACCGAACATTTGGTAGCCACCGGCGCCCCGCACGGAGTAAATACAGGAGAAACAGCCACCATAGCCCACCGTCAGCTTGGGGGTGTCGGTTCTGGGTCTGACGTATTTCGGTACCTGTATTTGCTTGTCGCGTTCAACCATTTGGAACATGAACGGCAGACCGGAAACGAACCCCACCATGGTGACAAACCAGGGGGAACCGGAATGTGCTTCAATAAAGGCTTCAATGGAGTCATAGCCGTTGATTCTGGCGGCGTAAGAGAGATCGGTGCCTTCCGGATCCTGATGGCGATCGCGAAACCGCATCAGGGTTTCATGGGTCCAGGGGTCTTGGTAGAAAACCGGCACCTCAACGATGCGGGTATCGATTTCTGCTTTTCCTGCCGCTTGCGCTTTTTCGATGTCCTGAATCGCGGCGAGCATGGTTTCAGGCGCGCAAACGTCGGGATTGTACTTCACCTGAAATGAGGCGTTTGCCGGGCAGATTTCCTCAACGCCGGGCAGGTTCGCTTCACGGATGGCCTGGGTGATCGACAAGCTTTTGAAAAAGGCAGCGAGCGACATTTCTTCGCTGACTTCGACGAAAATATGCTCGTCGCCGCCGTATGAATAGCGTGTTTTCATTGTCCTTCCTTAGCTTGCTTGTGGCAGCGAGCAATCCTTTTTGTTGTCAGACTGACCTTGTTCAGGCTTTGGGGCGTCGAGTGTCTCCAGCCATTGTTCAAGCCACGCCGTGTGAAAATTGCCGTTAATCACATCAGGCGCTTCACACAGCTTTTGAAACAGCGGTTGTGTGGTTTTCACCCCTTCAATCGACAGTTCGTCCAGTGCCCTTGCCATGCGGTGAATCGCGCTTTCCCTGTCCTCATCCCAGACAATCAGCTTGCCGAGTAAGGAATCGTAATAAGGGGGAATGGCGAAGCCGGAGTAGATGAGTCCGTCAAAACGCACACCGCTGCCCATTGGTGGGGTGAAAGATTTGATGACGCCGGGGAAAGGGAGGAAGCCGTTGAAGGGGTCTTCCGCATTCAGGCGAATTTCAATGGCATGGCCTCTACGCTGAATGTCTTCTTGCTTGAGAGAAAGGTGCTGACCTGACGCGATCTGAATCATCTCCCGAATCAGGTCAACACCTGTGATGGCTTCGGTGATCGGGTGCTCGACCTGAATGCGGGTATTCATCTCGATGAAATAGAAAGACTCAGATTCATCATCGTAGAGAAACTCAATGGTGCCCGCGCCCTTGTAGTTGACGCTTTTTGCCAGAGAGACCGCAGACTGACACATGGCTTCGCGCACCAAATCCGGCAAGACGGCGCAGGGCGCTTCTTCCCATACTTTCTGGCGGCGTCGTTGCAGCGAGCACTCTCGCTCGAACAGGTGCACCGCATTCAGGCCATCCGCAAGAATTTGTACTTCCACATGGCGGGATTGGCGAATGAATTTTTCGAGATAAAGCGTGCCGTCACCAAACGCCGACTGTGCTTCAGCAGATGCCTGATGGTACTGGGTCAGGAACTCGCTTTCGTCTTCAATCACACGAATACCACGCCCACCACCGCCTGCTGACGCTTTGATCATCACTGGAAAACCGATGAGTTTGGCCTGCTCCAGTGCCGCTTCCGGATTATCAGAGGGGGCACTTCCGGGTACCACGGGTACACCTGCTGCCATCGCAGTTTCACGGGCGCGGGCTTTATCAGCCATCTTGGTCATGGTTTGGCCGGACGGGCCAACAAAGATGATGCCTGCCTTACGCACGTCATCTGAGAAGCTGGCATTTTCAGAGAGAAAGCCATAGCCGGGGTGAATAGCATCCGCGCCAGACTGCTCTGCCGCCTGAATGACTTTGTCACCGCAAAGGTAAGATTGGTTCGCCATCGGGGCACCGATACAAATGGCTTCATCAGCCAGTTTTACCGCAAGGGACTCTTTGTCCGCCTCGCTGTATACCTGCACGGTATGGATCCCCATTTCCTTGGCCGCGCGGATAATGCGCACGGCTATCTCACCGCGATTGGCGATGAGCAATTTTTCGATTGTCATACTGACTCCTTGTGTGCATTCAGAGCGCTTACTTCAGACGGACAATAGGTTGTCCTGCGTTGACCGGGCTTTCGTTTTCAATCAAAAAGTCGTCAATCACACCGGAAGTCTCCGCTTTAATTTCATGGAAGGATTTCATCACTTCCACCAGTCCAATCACGTCACCCGGTTCGATAGCGTCTCCCGGATCTTTGTATCGGGGTTGTTCGGGGGAAGCCGAGCGGTAAAAGATGCCAGGTAACGGGCAGATAATTTCTTTGTCAGACATGTATCACTCCTTCGAACGTCTATTCTTTTTCGGCGGTGCAGACATCGCTTTGGCGGGAAAGGTGAGGCTGTAACACCTCATTGACCGCTTTGGCGATATCCACCGCATTCGGGGTATCTGAATGCACACAGATGGTTTGGGCGACAACCGGGATCTCCTGACCGTTGTTGGCCGTGACCTTGCCGTGTTCCACCGCCTTCAGAACGCGCTTGGCGGCATAGACAGGATCAGTGGCGTCGTGGGTTTGGGTGATCACCAGATGCCCATCTTGATCGTAGTCGAGGTCGGTAAAAAACTCGGGGATGAAGCCTGCACCGTGTGCGCTGTAAATGGTTTCATGGCAGGTGCCTGACAGCCCAAACACTGGCACCTGGTAGTGGTGTGCGATCCGGGCAATCGTTTCAGCGATGTCAGGATCAGAGGCTGCCATGCCGTAGAGCGCGCCATGCGGTTTGAGATGGTTCAGCGGCATATCGAGCATATCGAGGAAGCCTTTCAGCGCGCCGATCTGGTACACAATCATGTTGTGCAGCTCGTCTTGGCTGAGATGCATTTTACGGCGTCCAAAACCCTGCAAATCAGGTAGCGAGAAATGCGCCCCGACTTTCACGCCGTATTGCTTGGCAAGCTCTACGGTACGTTTCATGTGGTTGGGGTCTGAGGCGTGAAACCCGCAAGCGACATTGGCTTCAGTGATGTAAGGCATCAGCGCTTCGTCGTCACTGAGTTTGTAGATGCCAAAGCCTTCACCCATGTCGCTGTTGATGTTGATCATAGTGAGACCTTCCTTTTGAAATGTGTTGGTAAGGCGCATATCAGTGGGCTCCCAGCTTGGCGCGCAATCGAATACGAATTTGGTCGACGATGACGGCAAAAATCAGCAGCGCACCGATCACCACGGTTTGCAGGTAAGATTCCACGCGGGTTAGGTTCATGCCGTTTTGCACCAGACTGATAAACACCGCGCCCAAGACGACATGTTCCACTCGCCCGATCCCACCGCGAAGACTGACACCGGCGATGACGCAGGCTGCAATGGACTCGAGGGGCATTGCTGCGCCTATGTTGGCCTCGCCAGTGTCAAGACGGGCAGTGATCAACATCCCTGCCATGGCTGCGAAGGACGCGCAGAGCAGGTACGCCAGAATCAGCGTTTTGTGGGTGTTGATCCCTGAGAGACGGGCGGCATTAATGTTTCCACCAACTGCATAGAAATAGCGGCCCAGACGGGTACGGTTGACGATGACCATGGCAAAAATCGTCATCAGCAAGGCAACCAGAATCGGTGTGGGCAAGCCAAAAATGTTGCCAAAGCCAAAGGTGTTGCCGAACTCCATTGGCATGCCATACACCGGCGATCCGCCTGTCATATAAAGGGCGATACCAAAACCAATGGAGGAGATGCCCAGCGTCATCACAAAGGGTGAAACCTGAAAATGCGCGACGCCGATGCCATTGATAAATCCGACGACCAAGCCAACGGCAACACCTGCAGCCATCCCTACAAGAATGGCGAGATACACAGATTCTGGGAAAGCCGCATAGGTTGCTGCCATGGTGGTGGCCCCGACCACGGACGAGAGGGCGATAATGGTGCCGACAGAAAGATCAAACCCTGCGGTTAACAGCACAAACATCTGTCCGATGGAGACCATCACCAGATACGAGGACTGGCGTAGCAGGTTCAGCAGGTTGCGCGCAGTCAGGAAGTTTTCTGATGCCGATGCAAAGATAGCGACGGCGATCACCACCAGGATAGGCAGGACACCCACCTTCACAAATAACCGTGTCATCCGGTTGGCAAATTGCCCTTTGGACGCGCCCAGATCGGCGCCTTGGGAACTGGCCTTCACTGGCTCACTGTTCATTTTCATACTCCATTGATTCAAAAAAGTGGCTGAGCGCCTTGGTTTCCGTTATCTCTGCTCCCTGAAGGTGAGCGGCGATTTGTCCTTCACGCATCACGTAGAGACGGTGGGAGAGGTGCACGACCTCGGGCAGATCGGAAGAAATGATGACGACCGCTGCCCCTTGCTCGCACAAACCGGCAATAAAGCGATAGATTTCTGCGCGTGTCCCGACATCCACCCCCACGGTGGGTTCGTCGAACACATACAGCGAGACATCGCGGGTCAGGCATTTCGCCAACAACACTTTCTGTTGATTACCACCGCTGAACTGGCCGACATCGCGCTCGGTTTGCATTGGGTAGAGCTTGAGCCTTGTTGCAAGGTTGTGGGTTTGCTTGCGTTCGTGGGCAAGATTCAGCGCGCCGTGGCGATGGGAAAGGGGATGAGAACCCAGAGAGGGCAAACTGATGTTTTCCCGGCAACTGCGATTGAGCACCAAACCTTCGTCTTTGCGGTCACGGGAGTTATAGAAAAAGCCGCGGTCCAACATCTCGCGGATGCTAAGCCCTGTGACATTTTCACCGTTAAACACCACGCAACCGGCAGTGACCTTCTCTGCACCAAAACAGGCTCTGAGCGCTTCGGATTTGCCGCAGCCAACCAACCCGGCAAAGCCGACAATCTCCCCGGCTCTGACGTGGAAAGAAAGGTCTTCGACGAGTCGGTTGTCGGTGGTCAGGGATTGCACGTCCAACACGGTTTCAGTGGGTAAAAAGGGCACGTGCGGATAGACGTTGTCGATTTCCCTGCCCGTCATCATAGTGATGAGGTCTTGCTCTTCGACAGTATCAACCTCGCGGGTGCCGATGTATTTTCCATCCCGCAGCACGGTAATCCGGTCCGCAATCTGGCGGATCTCGCCCATGCGGTGAGAGATATAGATAATGCCGACGTCTTGTGCTTTTAGCTGATCAATCAGTGAAAATAACTGCTCGGTTTCCTGATGCGTCAGGGACGCTGTCGGCTCATCAAGGATCAGTACTGACAATTCGCCACGAAGCGCTTTAGCAATTTCCACCATTTGCTTTTCAGCACGGGAAAGCTCGCTGACGGGCAGGTGTGCATCAAGGTCAAACCCCATTTTTTCGAGCAGTGCCTGCGCTTCGGTGTGCAGGGTGGCGTTATCCAGAAAGTGTCCGGTCAATGGCTCTTCGCCCAGAAACAGGTTTTGGGCAATGGTTAGGGTGTCGACCAGAGAAAACTCTTGAAACACCGCACTGATGCCTTTTTGCCTCGCGTCGTAAACACTTTTGAAGCGCACGGTGTCTTCAAAAAAGCGCATCTCTCCTGCCGTTGGCTGGTTAGCGCCGGAGATAATGGAAATCAGCGTTGATTTCCCCGCGCCATTCTCGCCAAACAACACGTGAACTTCGCCGGGCTCAAGGGTGAAGTCCACCCCGTCGAGCGCTTTTACACCGGGATACTGTTTGTGTATCCCGTGTAGGCTGAGAATCGGTGCGTCCATCACTGCGGCTTCACTGTAAACGTCGGTTTAAAGTTCGCTGGTGCGAGGGAGCTGTTACGATCAAAGCTGTTTATGTTGCTGTCATCGATGACATAAAGCTGCGGTCCCACATGTTTGGTGTAGGGTTTGCCTTCGAGGATACGGATAGCTTGATCAATCGCGACACGACCTTGGATAACCGCTGAATCGGTTGGCGCTGCAACGATAAGGTTACGTTTTATCCCCTGATAAACGCCGGGGGTGAAGTAGTAGGAAAGGACGCCGATTTGGTCAGTGAGACCTCGGGCGCGGAGCAGGCTGGTGGCCGCTTCTGCCGTCACTGCCGTACCGACAATGTAATCCAGGTCCGGATGTGCTTCGAGGGTGTCTTCCACCAGTTTGAGCTGCACTTCCTTACCGGTATCGCCGTATTTGGTTTCTACTACGTCAATGTTTGAGCCTTCTACGGCAGATTGAAAACCCTTGTTTCCGGCTTCAACCCAACCTGCGCCAGGAGGTCCCGGAAACCAGCCAACTTTCACTTTCTCTTTATCATTCTGGTGGCGCTCCGCCAGATACTGGCCAATCTTTGCGCCCATCTCGCCAAATGAGACCAGAGACTTCGCTGAGATATCTGGCGATGACATGCCGTTGACGATGTCGATAACCGGCACACCGGATTGGGCGATATTCTTCACCAGATTATTGAGACCATCGTAAGAAATGGCGCCCACTATCACGGCGTCTGCACCGGAAGCCACACAGTCTTCAATCTGTGAAAGCTGAGTATTGAGGTTGGTGTAACCGCCTGCCTCCACCAACTGCATTTCGACACCGGTGCGTTTTGCTTCATCCACAACGCCGTAGTTCACTGCGGTCCAATAGGCATCTTTGAGGTGCGGGAAGGAGACGCAGATGTCCCACGCCTTGCTGGCCTTTTCAACGGGCTGATATTGCATCACGTCGCGGGCACTGCTCATGTCGAATGGTGTAGTCCAGACATCAACCGTATACGGGTACCAGTTTTCGCTGTTTGCAGTGCTGCTTTGAGCCAGCGCCATTGCACCGACCAAGGTTAACCATGGGACAGCAGAAGGTTTGCCGTTCATGTTTCTTCTCCCTGTTACTTCAACCAATGTTTGCAATGGTCATGGCGAGAAACGCCGGATTTGACTATTGCTCGATGTGTTAATAACAGGTTAAATTTGCATCACTGGTATGTAAATTACAGAGTTTTGTCTAGTGTTATTAGAAAAACAGATAACAAAAAGTGCTGTGATATCACCTAATGAAACTGAGTTATTTTGTTGATATTTAATGATTAAATTGTTTTTTGGTGTCATTTTTCAAACCTGTCGACAGGTCTGGATATCAGAAGAATGGATACAAGACTTAAGGAAAACAGAACATGCTCCCAACCATGAAACAGATTCGCTATTTCATCGCGACGGCGGACTCCGGGCAGGTCTCTCAAGCGGCCAATGCCATGCACGTTTCCCAGTCAGCGATTACCACCGCCATTAAACAGTTGGAGGAGATGCTGAATGTGAACCTGTTTGTGCGTCAGCCTCATGGCATGTTGCTGACCTATGAGGGGAACCAGTTTTACCAACATGCCACGCACATTGTGAAGGAGCTGGAAGAAGCCATGTTACTTTCGCACCGCTCCGCCAATCAGGTTGAAGGCACAATTACCGTCGCCATGTCTTACACCGTGGCGGGATACTTTGTGCCACCCTACCTCACCCGGTTTCAGCGCAGCTACCCCAATGTGAACCTGAAGCTGGTGGAAGCCACCCGGGGGGATATCGAAGAAGGCGTGGTGTCAGGGGAATTTGATGTTGCCTTTATGCTGACGTCCAACCTAATTAACCAGGAAGACATCAGTTTCCAAACCCTGTTGAGTTCCCAGCGTCGATTGTGGCTCAGCTCCAGTCATCCTCTGCTGGAAAACAAAATGGTGACCTTCCACGATGTCGCTCAATATCCCTACATTATGCTAACGGTCGATGAGGCAAGTAATACCGCTCTGCGCTATTGGAACCAAACGCCCTATCAGCCCAATACCATTTTCCGCACCTCTTCCGTGGAATCCGTGCGCAGTCTCGTCGCCAATGATTACGGCATCACCATTCTGTCAGACATGGTTTACCGGCCCTGGTCATTGGAAGGGAGAAGGGTGGAAGTGCGTCCACTGGCTGATCATGTACCGCCGATGGATGTGGGTTTGGTTTGGTCGAGAAAGCGCGAGCGTAGTGATGCGGTCACCGCATTCTGTGAATTTATGGAGCTTTCAGTGACGCCGGATAGCGGTTTTTCGCAACGGTACTGATCAGTTTCTAAGGATTAATCTGGTTTCACCTTTCAGGCCAGAAATTACCCAACGGGCAAGAATTGCGTAAATTTTGAGCAGTTTTTTGCCCGGGTATTTGGTTGAAATTCTCAAGTGTCTGTTTATCTGAAAAGACCTAATTGGCATATGTGTTGCCTGTGTGTATTGGTCGATACATACACTCGCTGCAGAAGGAATACGTAATGCCAACTCCATGCTATATCGCGATTGAAGGTCAAACCCAAGGCAATATCACTGCCGGTGCATTTACCGCCGATTCTGTCGGTAACATCTATGTTGAAGGTCATGAAGATGAAATGCTGGTTCAGGCATTTGATCACATCGTGACCGTTCCCACCGACCCACAAAGTGGTCAGCCGTCAGGTCAACGTGTCCACAAACCATTCAAGTTCACCGTGGCGCTGAATAAAGCGGTTCCCCTCATGTATAACGCGTTGTCATCGGGTGAAATGCTGCCGAAGATTGAACTCAAGTGGTACAGGACATCAGTAGAAGGTAAGCAGGAACACTTTTTCTCGACCATTTTGACAGACGGCACCATCATCGATATTGACTGCAATATGCCGCACTGTCAGGACTTAGAGAAAAAAGAGTTTACTCAGCTAGTGACCGTGTCCGTGGCTTACCGAAAAATCGATTGGGAACATACCGTCGCAGGCACATCAGGTGCCGACGACTGGAGAGCGCCAATCGAAGGGTAAAAAAAACTGGGTAAGCGTCTACTCAGTTGATGCTTACCCGTTATCCATCGAACAGATACCGCACAAGCGTCTAGGGATGGTTTAACGATGGCGAACGCGACAGGGCTACAGTTCACTTTTCAGACCAGCAGTCTGGATCTTTCATTGTTTGGTGTTCTTGGCTTTTCCGTTGAGGAGGGGCTTTCGACGCCCTTCGTGGCAAAAGTTGAGCTGGTAAGCCGTGAAGCAGGCGTTTCGCCTGACCAACTGGTAGACAAAGACGGCTTACTTTGCGTATGGAAAGACGGTGTGCTGTACCGGCAATTCCATGGCATCGTCAGCCGTTTTACCCGCGGGGACACCGGTCATTCGCAAACCTACTACTTTCTGGAGCTGGTTCCTGCGCTGAAGCGGTTGAGCTTGCGCCAGAATAGCAGGATCTTCCAAAGTGCAGATGCCGTTCAAATCATCTCTACGCTGCTGGAGGAGATGGGCGTTGATGATTTCGCATTCTCACTGACACACACGCCCGCTACCCGCGAGTATTGTGTTCAATATCGAGAGTCTGATTTAGATTTTGTCGAACGCTTGGCAGCTGAAGAGGGCATGTTTTACTTCTTTGAGCAATCAGGCGGTAAGCATTCTCTGGTGTTTGCGGACGACAGCTCCGTACTATCTGCTATATCTACCCCACTGACTTACGAGCCAAACATTGGCGGCGTGGCTGAATATCCCTATATCCGTAGCTTCAAACCCTCCAGCGAAATGGGGGCGTCCAGTGCAACTCTCAAAGATTACAGTTTTAAAAAACCCGACTATGGGTTGGTGCACAGCCACACAGGGACAGATCTCAGCTTTCAGCGGGCGAGTTATGAACACTACGACTATCCCGGACGGTTTAAAGACGACGGTTCGGGGAAACCTTTCACTCAGTTCCGGCTTGAATCTCTGAGGCGCGAAAGTCTGTCCGCTTCTTTGCTAAGCAATATTCCCGCCATCTCACCGGGTCTGAAAATGACGGTTGAAGGGCCTGAAGAAGCGTCTGACGTCAACATGGAATGGCTTGGTGTCAGGGTTATTCATATAGGTACCCAGCCTCAGGCAGCACAGGAATCGGGGGGCGAAGGCCAAACGACCTACAACAACGAGGCTTTGGTGATTCCGGCAACCAGAACCTGGCGTCCGATGCCGAATATCAAACCCCGTGTTGATGGTCCTCAAATTGCGATTGTCGTGGGGCCAGCCAATGAAGAAATCTTCTGTGATGAACATGGGCGGGTCAAAGTCCAGTTTCCTTGGGACCGAGTGGGGGAATGGAACGAAAACTCCAGTTGCTGGGTGCGTGTGGCACAGGGCTGGGCAGGGGCGAGCTATGGCGCTGTGAGTGTACCGAGGATCGGTCACGAAGTGATTGTCAGTTTTCTAGAAGGAGACCCGGACCAGCCGATTGTAACGGGAAGAACCTATCACGCTGCCAACCTTGTTCCACAGTCATTGCCAGCACATAAAACACAGACTGTGTTGCGGACGCAAACCCACAAAGGTGATGGCTTTAACGAGCTGCGCTTCGAAGATGAGTCAGGCAAAGAAGAGATTTATGTCCATGCTCAGAAGGATGTTAATCGTGTTATCGAAAACAACGAAGGTGACATTGTTGGTAATGACAGGCAAAGGGACGTTAAGAATAACGAAACGGTAAAAATCGGTGATACCCAGAAGATCAGTGTCGGCAATGATCAACACATCAAGGTCAACCGCTTTTTGACTGAAACGGTCGGGATAGCCAGCACACTTACGGTGGGCGGTGCGTATCAAGTGACCGTCGGAGGGGCAAAAAATGAATCGGTCGCGTTGGTTAGCGCAGAGCAAGTTGGGACGATTAAATCCATTGTTGCGGGTAAATCGATTCACTCCAACACCAAGAAATACGTCGTTCAAGCGGAGAAAATCGTGCTCAGTACAAAGGGTGCCATGATTGAAATGGATGCATCCGGCATTTTGATTAAGGGCAATCAAGTCAAAATCAAAGGCAACGCAATTGATTTTTCGAGTGCGGGCGGTGGCGACAAAGAGGACAAGCCATTTAAAGAAAAATGCACCAAGGGGAAAGGGTAATGACAGTAACAGAAACCCTCAGTGCATCCTTACTCAAAGCCAAAAATCAAAGTGAAGAATGTCGCCTTTATGTCCTTCTCGACCCTTCACACAACGAGCAGCTCATCGCCGCGGTTCAGGGCATGTCGACGCGTCATCGTTGCCTGTTTGTCGGGGAAGATTTAGAAGAATTTCAGGAAGAATCTCCCTGGATAGCTGAAATTCTTCATGGAGAGCCGCTTTTTGACTGGCTACTCAAAGAAACCTTTGGCAAACAGCAGGCACTGTACTTTGTTAGCAATCAGGGGATAGACAGCCTCTTCACCAAACTTCAAAGGGTCAAAGAGGTCGTCGAGCCGAGTGGGGAGTTGGTTTATTTCCGGTTTTACGATGCCAATACGCTGAACCGTTATTTACCTGTGTTTTCAGAAGGACAGCGACGTGAGTTTTTCAGCGCCATGAACAGTGTTTACGCTGAGGAAGGGGAAGAGGGCTTCTTCACGTACACGCTGAATGCGGACGCGACCATGAACTGGTCGGTATCTGGCAACATTGAAGATTCAGGCATTTACCCACTTCCGGGATTAAAAACCGAAGAACATGACCCGTCTCTACCTTGGTTTTTCACCGAGGAGCAGCTTCAGTATCCGTTGTTCGCCCATCGCGACGAACTGATCGATGACTTGATTGAATACCTGGAGTATGAAGAAGTCGAAACGGTGCACTTCTATCCAAAAGGGTTTGTCCGAGCCATGGTTAATCAGGGCATAGAGCACTGTTTTACTTACAAAGTTCTGGACCTTATCCATATGCGGCTTTTCATTAACCTGATGTGGACGATCAACCCCCAGTTTCATCTACAACCCTCCATACATCAGGTGTTATCCCAATCATCCAGCACAGAAGAAAAGTTCGATACGCTGCTGTCTGATGACTTTGAGGAAGTCTGGATACGTGCTGGCGCAGAAAAATACAAGGATTGGTGGCCTGAGGGTGAGGGGGCGTCATGAGTAACGAATATACGCGTTTGTTAGAAGAAGCCAGAGACAAAAAGCTATGGGAAGA
Source organism: Grimontia indica (assembly GCF_000333895.2). Classification (GTDB taxonomy): domain Bacteria; phylum Pseudomonadota; class Gammaproteobacteria; order Enterobacterales; family Vibrionaceae; genus Enterovibrio; species Enterovibrio indicus. Next base: position 57,453 of record NZ_ANFM02000034.1, read on the forward strand.
AGCGGGAGAGATTGCCAAAAACAACCCGCAGATCATCACAGATATCACAGGGATTTTTGACCCGACACCGGCAAGTGATGGGATTTCTGCCGTCATTTCGGCGGCAAAAGGGGACTGGCTCGGAGCCGGTTTGTCATTAGTTTCTATGATCCCTTATGCGGGGGATGCACTGGCAAAGCCTGCTAAGTTTGCCAAATATGGGAGCAAGGTTCAGGGACTGGTCGGGCTGATGTTTAAGAAGTTCGACAATGTCGCCTCGATGACCAAGTCTTATGAAAGCGTCTTGTCCGCTACACAGGTGATGAAAGCTAGGATGCAAGCGCTGAGAAAAGCCAGAGCTCAAATGATTGATGCGCGTAAAAGGGCCTTCAAGTGCAAAAAATGCGAGCAATTTAAGCGCAAACACAAAATGCCATCTAACCGAAAAGGAACATGGAATCCACCCGGTGCCAATGACCCGAAAAGCCCGAATTTTGGCTCAGGGAAACTGACGTTTAACAAACCTGTGGACCTTCCAAACCCGCCTGGTGGTCAGGTTAAATCAATCGATTATCAGGATGGTTTTCCTGTATTTAAGGACAAACACGTTCATGGCAGGGTGAGAGTTACTGATTTGAGCAACAACGTCGCAACTGACAGCGCATTGTTGAAGCAACAGGGGATCACGGCTCCCGGTAAAGATTGGACTCTACACCATTTTGAAGATGGTACGCTGGGTTATGTCCCTTCCAAGCTACACTCCAAAGCAAGCCACACAGGTAGCCGTTCAATCATGGACACGGATGCGTTCTAGCGACGAATTAATGAGGAAAGATATGCCGTCGAACATTGAGACACTAAGTCAGCAAATCGTTTGGAAGTCTATTGATGCTGAGGACGGGGAAACACCCGAGCTGTTTTGTTCGACTGAAGAACAAGTGCTAGCAGTGGAAGCATTTCTCAATACCAAGTTACCCCAAGATTACAGATGGTTCCTCAGAAATGTAGGGAGACGCTTGATTGAGGATCAGAGAATTGAAGTCAGAGTGAACGGTATATCGCTGGAATTTTTAGACTGGTTTCGGGATGCCGTTGATGTATTGACATTCACCATGATGGCAAGCGATGTCGATGATGATGGTGACGCCCGCATCCCACCGAATTTAGTGGTGATGGAAAGCTCCATTTCCCGAGACTTATTGTTGCTTGATGTCTCCGAGAATAACTACGGGAAAGTCTGGTACATGAATGGCTATCAAGGCGAAAAAGACTGGTCTGGACACAATTACGAAGGACTTGTGCTTTTGGCTGACTCATTCACCGAGCTGTTGGAAAAGATTGTCCAATATGAACCCAACTGAAATCAGCCAACCAACACCTGTTTCACAAGGAGACGCAAATGAACAAAGAGAAACTGTTGTCGTTTTGGAAGCAGGAAATAGTTAGCACGGAAGACCTGGGTGACCGTTTGTCTTCTCAAGAAGCAATATCGGATTTTGAGGCCAAGCATGGTGTTGTGTTACCAGAGGGGTTCAAATCTTTTCTGACAGAATACGGCGCGTGTAGTTTTAATGACCTTGAACAGAACTTTTGCGTTTATATGTTGGATGTAGGTGAACGCAGTGTGCCGGGTTTTGTGGCGCATAACTTCATTTACAACGTGGATGATATTGAAGATACGCTGTTTGAGTTGAACGAGGAACTGCCTGATTTCTGGGAAACGGATGCCGCGTTGATCCCACCCACCATGATCCCCATTGCTGACAGCTTGGCCGATGACAATGGCTACCTTCTGATGAACTTGGCGGAGAAACATTATGGCTCTTTGTGGCATTGGCGGTTTACCCAGAATGCATGGGGAGACAAGGGAAATGATTCCATCATCTTGATTGCCATTAGCTTCGAAGACTGGCTTGAAAGTCTGGTGACGTATGAAGAAGCCGAATTGATCGTGGCTCAGGGTGGGAGCAGTGTCTGATTCCAATCATGTGATTGAGCAGCTATGTAAAGATATTTCTTGGAGTCCAATAGCCGAAGAGTGTGAAACGAAAGACGTTTATTGTGCAATGGAGCAAGAGCTGGTCGCGCTTGAAACGTTTCTGAATCGTAAGCTACCGAAGGATTATCGATGGTTTATGAAAAGCTATGGGATGCGTAGCTTCGAAGATGAAAGAGTTCATCTCAAGTTGAGTGGAATTTCGCTATCTTTTCTCTCTGCATTCCTGGCTGCCGACTCAGCACTTGTTGTCACCCAAATGTACTCTGATGATGGTGAAGACAGAAGAATCCCGGATGAAAGTTTGATCATTGCGGATTCTATTTCCGGTGATTTTTTAGTGATGGATCTTTGTGACGAGCGATTTGGCTTTATCTACTTTCTCAGCAATCTGAAGCCATGGGGAGCTTTTGAAGACAGTGACTACCTTGTTTTAATTGCCGAGTCGCTGACAGATTTGCTGTTAAAGATTGTAGAGAATGACTCGGTTGAGGAGCCTGCTTTCAATATCCCTGACGAAATGATTCGATGAAACAGCTGGAAAAAATCGCCAAATGTTCAACAGCAATCATCGCGACAGAATATGGAAATCTTCCCGATGTTTTCCAGCGTCATTATTTTCAGCAACCGGCAGCGACACTGGCGGTTTCAAGTGAGATTTTGTTAGCAGGGCTTTCGAACAATACGAGTTACCGCCGTCTTTCGGGGCTACCTAAAAGGGCGGTGAGATTTACGGCTGATTGCATCATCGAGCCCCAAGATTACTTACCCAAATTAGGCGTAGTGAGTTGGAAAGATTGCGTTGGAATGGCAATGCTGCCCAAAGGGTTGCTTCACCCAGAAAGTCAAAATGAAGTGCTATCGTGCTGGCTGACAAACCTATCGGACCGAATGGCTCAGGTACTTCATGCGTATGTCGCAGACCAGGTAACACCGAGGCTGTATTTGTTTCCGTATCATGACTTTTCTGCGCGTTCTGAATACCGACTGGCAGTTTCCGGAGGGGCATTATTGGACGCTCGTTGTTATCGGCAACGGCAAGATTTTCAAGCCGGTTACCGAGAAGCGATAAAGAAGTGGTGGCTCGGCCTTGGGGATCATGTGGCGCAACTTGAACAACCTTTACTGATTGATGTTGTTTTGGATACATCGAGAGGGTTTGCGATCATTGATGTGAACCCAAACCTTCAATTATATCAATGAGGTATTGCTATGGGTAAACCTGTTTCTTTACTTGGCCATATGCACGTCTGCCCCAAGGTAGAACCCGGCCCAGTTCCTCATGTGGGAGGTCCAATCATCGATGCTGGCCAATCGCTAGTGAAGGTCAATGGTATTCCTGTCGCAGTGGTCGGAGGCAAGGCAATTTGCACCGGTGTAGGTATGCCTGATGACCTGAAGCAAGGCTCCTCTTTGGTGAAAATTAACGGAAAAGCCGTGGTGAGAATGGGAGACGGTTGCGCGCATGGTGGTCAGGTGGTGCAAGGATGGCCGACCATTACCATGAGCTAACCTGAAAGACTCTTTTCTCAACGTACTTTTGTGCGGCTTTGTTCCTTTCAACTTTTCTGGGAATGGGCGCTGCCATTCTCTCTTTTATGACGCTCGGAAAGACTCATTTTCCTGCCTATTGACAAGTCTACTTATATAAATGTTATGTTATAACATATCAATTTAATCCGCGGGCATAAGATGAAAGGAACTCATCAACCCATACTCTCATTGGCTGACTTCTGTGCTGATAGCCTCTCAGGTTGGCGCGCGGTGTCTGACGTGACGTTTTCTGTTTCCGCAAACGAATGCATCGCTGTTATCGGGCCTAATGGCAGTGGGAAATCGAGTTTGCTTAAAGCCATCACAGGTGAATACCGGAAAGTGGCGGGTGAACTCTGGCTTGAAGGCTGCGCTGAAGAAAATCTGAATCGCTTATACCGGGCGAAAAGAGTGGCGGTGGTTGCCCAGCATGAACATGTCGACCCAAGGTTGAGTGTGAGTGAATATGTCGGTTTGGGTCGGGTGCCACATACCTTCTGCTGCACTGAAAAAGAGCATCAACGTGCCGTCAAACAAGCCATTCATGACACAGGTTTGTCTGCCAAAGAAAATCGCCTGTTCGGCTCTCTATCCGGGGGTGAAAAACAGCGTGCCAGCATTGCCCGCGCATTTGCTCAGGAACCCAAGCTTTTGCTTCTGGATGAGCCTACCAATCACCTTGACCCATTGGCGCGTCTTGAGCTGCTCGACTTGATTAAACAGCGCGGCATCGCGTCGATTGCAGTGCTGCATGATTTACCTCTGGTCGCGCCTTTTGCGGACAAAGTGATTTTGATGGCCGGGCAGAAAATGGTGACCTGCGCGTCCCCCAACGAGGTGTTGCAGGACGCATTCATTACCCCCGTTTTTGGTCTTCGTGTATTTCCACTCAGCCATCCCCAAATCAACAACATGGTGCATCATTTTGAAGCCGCACCGTCCCATTAAGCCATGCCATTAATAGGAGCTGCACAATGAAGTGGTCAGTCGCATCGACGCTGTTCTTCCTTTTTCCCATCGCCATCGCTAATGCCAAAAGCACGGAATATCCGGTCACGGTCGATAACTGTGGGAGTCCACTGACAATTGAAAAGCGCCCGAATGCTGCTGTGTTTCACGACATCAACATGACGGAGATGGCTTTTGCTCTTGGCTTGGAAGACAGCATGGTGGGTGTGACAGGCATTACAGGTTGGTACAAGATGTCTCCTTCTTTTGAAAAAGCACTGGGCGACATTCCTGAACTGGCACCCAAGTATCCTTCGCTGGAAACCCTGATTGCGGCTAAAACCGACTTCTTCTTTGCCGGCTGGAACTACGGGATGAAAGTCGGTGGCGAAGTGACTCCGGAAACCCTAAAACCTTATGGCATCGACACCCTTGTGCTCTCGGAAAGCTGTATTCACACCAATAAGCTGGAGCAAGGCGCCAGTATGGCGTTGCTCTATGATGACATCAAAAAGCTGGGTGTGATTTTTGATAAGCAGGATGAAGCGGAAGCTTTGGTGGAAGCCTGGCAAGCCAAAATGAAAACGGTCACTTCTCAAAGCAACGCAGAAAATAAAGCGCCTAAGGTCTTCCTGTTTGATTCCGGTGAAGACAAGCCATTCACCGCGGGTAAATTCGCGATGCCTAGCGCAATGATCAAAGCGGCGGGTGGGGAAAATGTCACTGATGGCATGGAAACCAGCTGGGCCAGAACGTCATGGGAACATGTCGCGACAGAAAACCCTGATGTGATTATCCTTTTAGATTATCAAACCGCCAGTGGCGCAGATTCATTGAAAACCTTCCTTGAACAACACCCTTTGATGAAACATACCAATGCGGTAAAGGATGGTCGCTATGTGAAGCTGCGCTATGAGCAGTTAACGCCGGGACCCGCCAATATTCAGGCAATCGAAAAGCTCGCTCAGGCCTTCTATCCGCAATAACCTAGAAAGCACCTAGATTGATTGCAGGAATCAACAAATATCGCGCAGCATGGCTACTGGGAATCAGTGCCATGCTGATTGCTTTTGTGCTGAGTTTGCAGTTTGGAACTGTACCGCTTTCCTTGGGACAAGTGCTTGAAGGCTTGATCTCGTTCAACGAAGACGATGCCAGCATAACAAGCCGTATCCTGATGGATTTGAGGTTACCCAGAGCCATACTCGCACTGATTGCAGGCGCTGGTTTAGCCTTGGTGGGTGCTTTGCTTCAAACTACCACACGCAATGATTTGGCGGATCCTTTCCTATTTGGCTTATCGTCTGGCGCGTCGGCCGGGGCGGTATTGGTGATTACCAAGATCGGTGATGCGCTTGGGATATGGTCTCTGCCTATTGCTGCATTTGCGGGGGGAATTGTCTCAGCCGCTGCGGTACTGATGCTCTTTTCCCTCCAGAAAAAGCAAGGTGACAACAACATTGTTCTGTGTGGGTTGGCCATCTCCTTTTTGTTTGGTGCTGTGACCAGCTTTCTTATCTACTCGGGTGACCAACGTGCTGCGAGCTCAATTTTGTTTTGGACGATGGGCGGACTGGGTTTAGCCCGTTGGGATAATCTGATTTTTGCTGCTGCGGGCTTGCTCTGCTTGGTGGTTCTGATTCTGATGCGATACCGGGAGTTGGATACTTTGCTTGTCAGCGAGCAAACATCCCACTCGCTGGGTATCAATGTTGACAGGCTGCAAAGTGAAGTATTCCTGTGTTGCGCTTTTTGTACGGCTTCGATTGTTGCACTCACCGGCGTGGTTGGGTTTGTGGGATTGATGGTGCCTCATCTGGTGCGCCCATTTTCGGGGATGACCCACAAGCGTGCGCTGCCTCTCATTGCGTTGTGGGGGGCGGTGATCTTAACCCTTGGCGATCTTGTCAGCCGCACCATTCTGGCACCACAGGAACTGCCAGTCGGCATTGTCACTGCGGCCTTGGGCGGTTTGTTTGTGCTCTATCTTGTCTGGAAGAAGCCAGCCCGTTGAAAGAATAGAGAGTGTGGTCAAGTTTTCCTCAATACTGTTGAGAGCGCAAAAACTGTAATGACGACGATCTCACTGTTTTGTTGTTTTCTTGACCATTTGGTAAATGAAGACGCTAAGCTTTTCGGTTTAAATAACATCCCGTTGAGGCAGCAAAGGACGTGTTGCTTTTTCCTGTAGAACAATTGCGGAAGGACTATGCGAAGAAAAACGCTCTCAACCATGCTCAGCACAGTTTTGCTGTTTTTGGTTGCTATCAGCAGCTCAGAGGCGTTTGCGCACGCCGTCGCGGAAGGCGACAAAGGTTACATTCAGGAAATCACAGGCACACATGTCATCGCTTTTATGTACCTTGGTGCAAAGCATATGGTGACAGGTTACGACCACATCCTCTTCCTGTTAGGCGTTATCTTCTTTCTCTACAGGCCAAAGCACATAGCGCTTTATGTCAGCCTGTTTGCCTTGGGGCATTCAACCACAATGCTGCTGGGCGTCTATTTCAACATTGGTATCAACAGCTACATCATTGACGCGATTATTGGCTTGTCTGTGGTGTACAAAGCCATGGATAACCTCGGTGCTTTTCAGCGCTGGTTTGGCGTCCAGCCGAATACCAAACTTGCCACCTTGCTATTCGGCTTCTGTCACGGCTTTGGTTTGTCATCCAAAATCATTGATTACGATATCTCACCTGATGGACTGGTTCCCAACCTATTAGCTTTCAACATCGGCGTTGAACTTGGTCAACTCTTGGCTTTGGGCGCGATATTGATTCTGATGGTGTTCTGGCGTCGGCATACCCACTTCTATCGCCATGCATACTCCGCCAATGTTGTGATGATGAGCCTGGGTTTTATGCTGATCGGATATCAGTTAACGGGCTACGTTGTGGCGCAGCATTAAGAGAAGGAACTCAACATGTATAACTCCGATATGCCCACCCGCGCAGAATTACCCACGTCGAAACAGCTTATCCGCTCAACGCTGATTGCGCTTGTCATCGCGATCTTCTTGCTGGTGACAGTGATTTTGCCTGCGGAGTATGGCATTGACCCAACGGGTATTGGCCGGGTGTTAGGGCTTAAAGAGATGGGTGATATCAAAACGCAGTTAGCCCAAGAGGCAGCAGCAGATAAAGCCACCAATAGCTTAAGTGTCACGTCAGATATCAAGGAAGTAGAAACACCTGCTATCACCGAGTTTCAGGGCGAAAAACCCGTCTGGAAAGATCGGGTGCTGTTGGCACTTAAACCCGGACAAGGGGCGGAAGTGAAGCTGATGATGAATAAGGGAGAGCAAGCGATATTTGAATGGAAAGCCAAAGGTGGAGCTGTGAATTTTGACGCACATGGTGATGGGAATGGCCATGCGGTTAGCTATGAAAAGGGTCGCGGGGCGATCGAAGATCAAGGTGTGTTAACGGCTGCATTCACGGGCAACCATGGCTGGTTTTTCCGTAATCGCAATGACCACACTGTTATGGTGATATTACGCACCAGCGGTGAGTATGCCGAAGTTAAGCGAATCTTTTGAGCAGCAGGTGACAAAATTTTTTTCCCATACATGTCGAAAATTGCGGGTTGGGATCGTCCTTGTAGCGAGAACCATCATTAAAGAAGGAATTTGGAAATGAAATACATGCTACTGCTTTACGCTGCACCGGATAAAGAGCCTCAATACGGGACGCCGGAATTCGATGAAATGATGGCCGCGTTTGCCGCAACCAGTGAAGCCTATGAGAAAGATGGGGTGCTGGTGGGTGGTGAAGGGCTGCAAGATATCGAAACAGCGACGTCTTTACGGATAAAGTCCGGCAAGGTGGAAATTATGGATGGTCCTTTTGCGGAAACCCGTGAGCACTTAGGCGGCTATTACGTGCTGGACGTTGCGGATCTGGATGCAGCCTTGAAATATGCCGAGATGATACCTGTCGCCCACTTTGGCACCATTGAGGTGCGGCCTTTGTTGGTCTTTGATCAAGAGAGCTGACAGATGAAGAACGCCGCCCCCAAAGCTATCGCGGTAGGTCATCTCATTGATGAGGTATTACGCCGCGATCGGGGGCGGATTTTGTCTGGGTTGATTGCCAGATTAGGAAATTTCCAATTGGGCGAAGATGCGCTGCAGGAAGCATCTATTTCTGCGCTCAAGCATTGGAGCCAAGAAGGTATTCCGCGCGATCCGGTTGCCTGGCTGATGAAGGTGGGGCTGAACAAAGGGATAGATCAAATCCGTTCCTCCCAACGCGAATCTCAGAGACAAAACGATCTCGATTTAGTCGCCCAAGACTCACAAGAACAAGCGGGTTTAGATGTTGCGGAAGTCTTCCCCGACGAACGCCTGCGATTGATTTTCACCTGTTGCCATCCTGCGCTTGAGGAAAAGTCCCGCGTTGCGTTGACGCTGCGTACTGTTTGCCATTTAACGACCCGGGAGATTGCAGCAGCCTTCCTCGATAATGAGCAGACAATGGGACAGCGCTTGTCCCGAGCCAAAGCGAAGATTCGGTCCAAAGGCATCAGCTTTTCTGTTCCCGAAAAAGGGATATGGACGGACAGGCTGGACACAGTGCTGTCCACGATATACCTGATTTTCACCACTGGCTATGTCACAGAAGACAAGGGGCCGAGATACCTATGTGAAGAAGGCATTTTTCTGATGCGTCTTTTGCGCAACCTTTGCCCGAATGATCCGGAAATCGAGGGTGCGCTTGCCTTGATGCTGCTGACCGATGCCCGGCGGGTTGCAAGAATCGACGCTGAGGGGGCTTTGGTGCCAGTCGAAGAGCAAAACGACACGCTTTGGTTAAGTGATGCGGTGACAGAGGCGAGAGGTATCCTTGAAAATGCCATCGAGCGTGGGCAATCTGGGCCTTTTCAAATCAAAGCCGCCATCACAGACTGTCACATGATGCGACCTAAACCAGACTGGCTGCAGATAGCTTTTCTCTACAGAGCGCTTTGGCACTTTGAACCTACACCCGTAGCCGCACTGAACTGGTCTGTGGCCATGGCTGAAACCGGTCAACCTGAACTCGCTTTACAAAAGATGGATGAGCTGAAACCCAAGCTCAAAAGCTATCAACCTTGGTACGCGGCTCGCGCCCATGTGCTGGAGAAGCTTGGCGAGTTCAGCGGCGCTCATGAGGCATACCTGCAAGCGATTGAGACAGCACCAAACGACGCTTCCCGGAAACTGCTGGAGCGAAAAGTACGGTCGTTGCGTTAATCCAGTTAGCCACACTCTCACCGTTGAAAAATTAACACTCCCCTGTCTTTTCATCTCCAGTTGGGCGCTACACTCCGCGTCCTTCGGCGACGGGCCGATATTGAGAGATTGAAAGATGAAAATGAAATCCTGGTTTTCTGTGGTTTGTCTGTCTTTGGGCTTATTGGGTGCGAGTGCAACAGCACAGGCAGATGACGACATCACGCTGGGTCGCACGATTGTGTTTGAAAACACTGATTACGGTGCACCCATTCCATTGCTGGTTTGTCGCCGCGTTGATGCTATTCAGGTAAAAGCCGACCGCGATATGTATTTGCGAAAGGTCGTGGCGACGTTTAAAAACGGCGACACCAAGACGTTCCGTTTTTACCGAAATATCAAAGAAGATGACACCACTGACTGGCGCGAACTGCCGTACAAACGTTGTGTGAAGAAGCTGGAAGTTTTCGGTGAGTCGAAAAACTCATCGGCGGGTGTGCGTGTGTACGGACGCACCTAGTTGCCACACAAAACTGAAAACAGCAGCCATATACAGCTGCTGTTTTTGTTTTCAAAACCTTGTTGCTCCAGCTAATCAGTTTTTGCTGACTTCGATGAAAACCAGATGCTGGCGAGTGCCAAAAGACCCGAAGCGACCATCAAAAGCAATGACACGGCATTGATAACAGGCGTCGAGCCTTCTCGTAGGCGGTCGAACATGGCAATGGTTAGCGGTGCATCCGAGCCGACTAACATCAGTGTGGTGTTGAAGTTTTCAAAGGACATCAAAAAGGCAATGATCGCCGCCCCAATCAATGCGGGCTTTAAAAATGGCAGGGTGATAGTGACCACCGCTTCCATTTTGGTGGCGCCCAAATTCAAAGCGGCCTCTTCCAGGCTGATATCGAATTTCCGTAATCTCGCTGCAATCACCAAAGTACAGATGGTGGTGATGAACGCAAATTGGCCTAACACGACCAAGACTAACCCTGGCCGCATCCACTCAATATCCCACCCAATACTGTCTTCGATGCCATTGGCGATGGTGCTACTCATCAAAAGGATCGATACCCCTAAAATCACGCCAGGGATCACCAGCGGTAACAACAGCAACACATAGCAAAACCCTTTAAAGCGAAAGTCAAAGCGCTCAAACAGAAAGGCGTTGGTGGTAGCCAGAAAAAGTGAACAGACTGTCACCGCAATAGCGACAAACAAACTGACGCCAATACCGTCGGTCAGTTCCCTGTCGTTGAATATGCCTACCTTTGGCTCGCTGTCGCCAAAAAACCAGGAAAGGGTAAAGCCGTTCCAAGGCAGTGACGGAAACAGACTATCGTTAAATGCAAACACGGCGACAACAACAAGGGGCAACATCAGGAACACAAAAAATAGAGCAATATATCCCTGATAAATGCGTGAGAGTGGCCGGTTGGTGGGCAATGAAGGAATCATGGTTCACCCCATGGTTTTCACGAAAGACTGACGGGTGATTTTTAACCCGCCCCACACCATCAGTGAGGAGAGTGCGAGCAGCAAAATGCCGAACGCTGAACCCTGCTCCCAGTTAAACCGGGTGATGAACTGGGTGAAGATCTGTTCGGTAAACCACAGGCTGTCTTTGCCGCCAAGGAGCGTTGGTGTCAGGTAGTTACCCAGCGTCAGCATAAAGACCACAATGCAGCCCGCGACAATGCCGCTCATCGCATGGGGGATCACCACTTCGCGCAGCACATCCCAACTGCTGCCGCCAAGGTCATAAGCCGCTTCTATCAGACTGTTATCTAGGCTATCGAGCGTGGTAATAAGCGGCACGACCATAAAGAGCATGGAGGTATAAACCAAGCCCAGCATAATGGTGGCGTCATTGTAGAGGAGCTCGACAGGCTGATCTGCAAGCCCGAGATACTGAAGAAAACCGCTGACAAGGCCAGACTCGCGAAGCAGGATCATCCACCCATAGGAACGCACCAGTTCACTCACCCAGAAAGGGAGCAGGCAGGCAACAAACAGCAGGCTTTTGGTTTTACCCTGACACACTTTGGCGATGTAAAATGCCACTGGAAAGGCAATCAGCAGCGTCAGTGCCGTGGCCAACAGCGACATGATGGCGGTGCGGGCAAAGGTCCGCCAATACAAAGGTTCGGTAAAGAAGGTGGCGTAGTTATCCATGCTCAGGACTTTTGCGCCGCCCACTACACGATCGTGAATCGAGATATTGAACATCTGCACATGAGGCAAAATGATCAGTAGTGTCAGCCAAAGTAAGAATGGCGTCAGCAGCAGGTAGAGAGCCAGGCGGTTTCCACGTTCTATCATGCTCCCTCCTAACTCTGGACGGGCAGACAGCGTGAAACGGCTGCTTGCCAGTGAATGAACAGCGGATCGCCGGGGCGAATAGTGCGAAAGCTTTCTGTTTGTGGCAACTGCACTGAAAACAGATTTTGGTTCGGGGCACTTTCCACCACTAACTGGCTGCGTGAGCCGTCAAACAGGATTTCTTTTACCTGCACACCAAACCCGTTCTCCACCTGTGGTGGTTTTTGATCTGCCTGCGCGATGCTGATGGCTTCCGGCCGGACGAAGACATCTACTTTATCGCCCACCTTCATCGTTTGGTTGGCGTTGGCCATCAAGCGTTCGCCATATTGGCCCGTGATGGTGACAGTCTGCCCGTTAACGTCTGCAACTGTACCTGAGCGGTGATTGTTTTCACCCACAAACTTGGCGACAAAGGCGGTGGCTGGGGAGTAATAAAGATCCTGTGGCGAACCGAGTTGTTCGAAGCGACCGTTATTCATCACGGCGACTTGATCGGACATTACTAGTGCTTCCGACTGGTCGTGGGTGATATACACAAAGGTGGTGCCGAACTCCTGCTGAAGGTGCTTGAGCTCCACTTTCATTTGCTCGCGGAGTTTGAGGTCCAGAGCGCCTAAAGGCTCATCAAGCAGCAGTACGTCTGGGTTCAGTACCAGACAGCGCGCAATGGCGATACGCTGTTTTTGTCCGCCGGATAATTGGGATATTTGCTTTGGCCCACTGCCGGAAAGCCCGACTCGGGCGAGCACTTCATCGACCTTGCGGTCTATTTCATTCTTCGGTGCTTTTCGGCGGCGAAGACCATAACCAATGTTTTCAGACACCGTCATGGTGGGAAACAGCGCCAGATGCTGGAACACCATGTTCACAGGACGACGGTTGGGAGCAATGTCGTTAACACGGTTACCTTTGATGATGATATCGCCCGACGTTGGTTGTTCAAAACCGGCCAGCATTCTCAGAAGGGTGGTTTTTCCGCAGCCAGACGGGCCAAGAATAGAAAAGAAACTGCCTTTGGGCACGGTGACATTGATGTTGTCTACTGCCGTGAAGCTGCCGAAGGATTTGTTGAGGGAGTGGCATTCCAGATCGGGAATCGGGTTTTCTGACATAGAAACAACGCCTGTGAATTTGAAAATGAAGAGAAACGGCCTGCATGATGCAGACCGTCTGGGTACATTGAGGTGATCAGTTCGCTGCTTTCACGCGATCCAGCACCAGACCTTCCATTTCCTCCAGCCCGGCAGGAACGGTTGGGTACCATTTGATATTGTCGATATCAGCCTGGGGGAAGCTCGCCTGGAACTGGGCTTTCGCCGTATCATTCACGAAATTGTCGGCACCTTTAGAAGCAGTGAAATTACCCGCAGATTCGGTGATTTTGGCGGCGATTTCCGGCTGGTTGACGAAGTTAATCCATTTGTAAGCCGCATCGACAGCTTTTGACTTTCTCGGAATCGCGAAGGTGTCAATCCAACCCAGCGCACCTGATTCAGGTGCCACAAAGGTAATGTCGGTATTGTCGCGGTTCACCTTCCAGCCACCCGCATCCCATGCCATCGCGCCCACCACTTCACCGGATCTGACAAGATTCAGCAGCTCATCGCCGCCTGACCAATAGGCTTTCACGTTCGGTTTGCACTCGATCAGTTTTGCCTGCACTTTATCGAGAATCGCCTGATACTTGGCAGGATCGCTGTAGGCAGCAAATGGGTCTTCACCCATGGCAAATGCAAAGCCGATAAGGGTTGGGCGTTTCAGGCGGTAGGAAACCTTACCCTTATAGGCATCGTCACAGAGGTCCGTGTAATCTTTGATGCCTGAAGCACTCTTGGTATCGACAACCAGACCGCTGGTGCCCCAGATGTGGGGAACGCCGTATACCGCGCCGTCCAGTCCAGTATTTTTCTTGGTTGCATCCAGCATGGAAGGGATCAGCAAACTGGTGTCAATTTTTGACAGATCAATGGGTTGGTAAATATTGAAGTCACGTTGCGCACCTGTGATGCGATCCTGACTGGGTTGGACGAGATCAAAGCCAGCGCCGCGGGTCGCGCGGAGTTTTGAGATCATGTCCTCGTTGTTAGACTTGGTGACCTTAACGTCAATACCGGTTTCCTTTTGGAATTGGTCAATGACTTCCTGTGGTGCGTAACCACCCCAGGTGAGTAAGCGGAGTGTTTCAGCGTTGGCAGTTTGAGCCAGCAGAAGGGTGCTGGCAGCCATGACAGTCAGTTTCATGCTGTTCATCTTGTTTCCCTTTCGTCCTGTTTCCGTTTTATTTGTCGTTGTCGCGTTTAAGAAGCCAAGCAAATTTTGATGTGCTGGCCGCGTGCAGATATCCCACTGCATCGGCTCGTAAAGCAGGTGCAATAGAACTTAGCACCGAACGTTACGAGTGGTTTGTTATAAATTTATTGCACAAAAATAAAGATAGCGTTGCACAAACTTCTGAAAATGACGCACTTAGAACATTTTTGGTTCTGAAAACATACAGGGATATGAACCTGTATGATTTGGTCGTGGAGCTTAAAAATGAAGAGATAAAAACGTACCGTTTTGGCTGAAACATCAAAGAAAATGACACAGAAAGTCGATGTAAATTGCCGTTTTAGCGTTGCGTCGAGGGAACCGGAAACTAAGAGTCAATCGAAGAATTGTTCTGGAGGTGCGTGTGCTTACAGTAGAACTTGGTTGTCTGTCGAAAAGTTAATGAGTCCAATAAATGGTTCAAAAAATCGTCACATTCGTTTGCTAGCCTCGAATTAGGTTTAGGGAAAAACCTGAACGACGAGAGGTATGCAGTATGAAGCTGGTGAATGTACTTAGCGGCGATATCGTCAGAGAATCGGACAATTTGGAAGAGCTCAAAGCGCTTGGTGTCAGCATTGCACTGCGCGAAGGCGCCAAATCCACTCATTGGAGTTTTGAAGACGCTTCCAACCACCGTATATCAGGCAAACGGGCGCTCAGCCTGAGAGATGAAGAAGGCGCGATATATCGTATCTTCCTCCCCAAATAGAATGTCAAAAGGCAGCATTGAAGCTGCCTTTTTTGTACCTGATTGGTCGTCAAGCAAAGCCCAATAATATCCAAATATTCAAAGAGTAAGGAAAGTGAACTGGCAAGCTGAATTCTCGGCGAGATTCACAAATTACCTTTCATTTCTGGCATATGATGAAGTCATCCAAGGTCGACATGAGGAGTGTATGGAAGCTGTTGTAGGTTTGATTATCCCGACTGGTGTTGACGACTTTATTATGCGAAAAGCGGGTCTCCACGACTGACTGGGAAACCAAACAATCACAGAAACGTGAATAAAATAATCATCGCTTTTTGGTTTATTCGCTTTTACCTCTTTACCTCGTAATCAAAGGCCACCTGCAAAGGTGGCCTTTTCTCATTTTGACTCACACTTCGTAACAACAAATTGGGTGAGGCTGACGCACGGCATTCAGACTCGCGCTGCTCTTCTGATATTATCGGGCAAATGGAAAGCGTGTGCTTTCGACAAGATGTTTTTGGGAGAATCTCTGAATGGATCTGAAAGGTCTGGAAAAATACCTGGCGCTGAACCACATCGACTTTAAATCAGCGACTGATAACGATGGATTGCTGATTAACCTTGGTTTTCTCGTAGGGCGCGTGCACGTGCGTTACGAAGAAGACACTAAGACCTTCAACTTCAATGACAAACCCCGCTGGGTTATCCAAATCGTGCTGATGGCTCTGATGCTTTATTTCCTCGCAACCAACTTCAATATTTACTCCCAGCTGCAGCTTTATACCTGTATTGCTGTTACCGTCGCGATGTTCGGTATCTTTGGTTATAAAGAATCCCGCATCAAGAAGCTGAAAGATGCGGTGAAGGAAGACAACCAGTCAGCCAGTTAGCGAAGACTGAGACTCAGGGAGGAGTGATGGAGTATCAGGTTTTTGCCAATCCGACAGAGCAGGACATCATGGACGTGCGCGGCGGGCTTCGGACGTTCAATGACCCTTTCGTCGAGCATCTGAACGAGATGCAAATGGCGGTCTTTGTTGTTGATGAAAGCGGTCAAAGGCGTGGTGGTATTGTCTCGCGCTTTTGGGGTAACTGGATGCACATCCTGTTCCTCTGGATTGATCCTGCGCTGAAAGGGGAGGGTATCGGCAAAACCCTGATGCAGAAGATGGAAGCGGAAGCCGTCGGCAAAGGGTGTAAATCTGCCATGGTTGATACCTTCAGTTTTCAGGCCAGACCATTTTACGAATCTCTGGGTTATCAAAACCAAATGACACTGGATGCCTTTCCCGGCGATGAGCATCAGCTTCACTTCCTCACCAAAAAATTGGTGGGCTAAACCATGCTGAAAGGGTTGAATCACATCACGCTGGCGGTGTCTGATTTAGAGCGCTCGCTTGCTTTTTATCTTGATGTTCTGGGTTTTCAAGGTCATGTCAGATGGGATGGTGGCGCTTACCTTTCTTTGAGTGACCTTTGGCTCTGCCTTTCCGTCGATGAACCTTGTGAGAAAGATGATTACTCACACATTGCTTTCGATATCGACGATGAAAACTTTGTAGCGTTCGCCGCATCAGCGCGCAAAAAAGTGTGAGCGAGTGGAAACAAAACCACAGCGAGGGGCAATCTCTTTACCTTCTGGATCCGGACGGGCATAAGCTCGAAATTCATGCTGGTGGCCTTCAAAGTAGACTGGATAGTCTAAAAGCAAAACCTTATTCAGGGCTGACTTGGCTCTAAGTCGACCCTCGTTCATTCCAACCCTAACTTTAGCGTTTTCACTCTGATGTGTGATATTCGCCAAAGAGTCAATTTTGTTCGAAGGCGAAGCTCACGCTGGCACCCGAATTCACTTCCCTGTAGCCCGCTAAAAGGCTACTATCTTCACATCAACTCCATGCAGTCTGGCAGGCTTTTTCGAGCCATGAGTTTTGTTGGCAACTCACAGACGTCGCGATGAATTTATCACTCTTATAATTACCTTTCGATGCATCGTGATCTCCGGCTGCCTGAAGTATTTTTTCGCCTGAATTTTTTGGTAGGCGACACCTTTTTCTTTTACTGGAGAGATCGAATTGCATCACTATCATTGGTATGCAGTTTATACCCATTTTAATGAGGAAAAACTCCTCCGCGACTACCTGTTAGCGCAAGGCTATGAAGTCTATTTGCCTGAACGCAGGTATTGGGAAACTGTGGGTAATAAACGGCGAATCTCTTATGAGCCTTTGTTCAAATGCCACCTTTTTGTGCGAACTACCCAAGCGGGATTGCAGGAAGTGAAACAAGCGCCGGGCTTTTCACATCTGGTGCGTCACGGCAGGTATTTGGCCTCTATCCCTGAATCCCACATCATCAAGATCAAAACGATTTTGTATTACTACGAAGATGCTACTTCTGTCGCCAACAGTCAGGTGGATGGTGTAACAGTGGCTGTTGTCAGCGGTCACTTAACGGGCATGACGGGCATTCTTCCCCATGGAGAGGGAGAAAGGCCGGTTTCGATGGAAATTGACCACCTTGGCTACTCCATCAACGTCAAGGTGCCAATGGAAACGATTTTCCAAACCAAAGTGCCTTCGCTGGTGTCCTTTTAAAAAAGAGCAAGCTAATAGCTTGCTCTTTTTGATTGTGACGCCAATACCTTCCCAGCAAAGATCAATACACCCTAGCTTTTTCCTTTCATAAATCCCGCTTTCTGCGCAGATTGGTATAGATTTCAGCGCTATGCTCATGACATCCAATTCGTATTGTTCAACTTATCAAGGATGTGATCATGAGAGTGATTCGAAGTGCGAAGTTCACCGCGGAGAATGCCTGGGGAGCGATGGATATCGCTAATATGAACGGTATCACCACCAGACTGCACTGGACTGACAAACCCTACAAGTGGCACATCAACGAAGGCGAGGAAGTCTTTGTAGTGCTCAACGGCATGGTTGAGATGCATTTTCGTGAGGAAGGTGACGAGAAGTCAGTGATGCTTCAGGCAGGAGATATTTTCTACGCCTCTGAAGGCACGGAGCACGTTGCCAAACCTTTGGGTGAAGCGCGGGTGTTGGTGATTGAAACCGATGGGAGTGTGTGACTTTTTCCTCTGAATTTCCTTCCTGACGGGTGTTTGTCGCATCAATGACGCCCCGATTTGATAAACAACAAAATCACGATAACCTACTGTTTTAAAAGCACTGTCATGTATGTGTCGGGTGAGTGACGTTCCTGACAACAAGGAAAGTTCGGTAAATTTTGAAGCGTTCACAACGAAAAGGAAAAACAAGATGATTGTCAGGAAATTACGATTGCAGCGCGGCTGGTCGCAAGAGCAACTTTCTGAAATGAGCGGTCTCAGTGTCCGTACCATTCAGAGAATTGAACGTGGCGATAAAGCAGGTCTGGAATCGCTGAAGTCTCTGGCGGCTGTCTTTGAAATCCAAGTTTCTGACCTTCAAAAAGAACCGGAGCCCGACATGACAGAAGAAGTGAAATACACCGCCGAAGAAGAACGTGTGATTAATCAGGTGCGAGAAATTAAAGGGTTTTATTCCCACCTGACCACCTACGTGCTGGTGATAGGATTGCTGTTTGTGATCAACTTCCTTACCAGTCCAGGTTACATTTGGGCATGGTGGCCAGCGATGGGCTGGGGCATCGGTATTACTGTCCACGCTTTAAGCTCATTCGAAATCCTGAACTTCTTCGGCCCAGATTGGGAAAAGAAACAGATCGAAAAGCGCCTCGGTCGCAAGCTTTAAGCGCATTCCCAAAGACTCAAAGGCTAGCATTCTGCTGGCCTTTTGCTTTTATAACCGTAACAACTCCGACCTCATCCTCTTGAACCCACTTGGTGCAGTTTTTCTCGCTAATGACACATTCATCATTTGCCGAAACCGGTTTCGTTAAATAGTTTTTAAATTATCAGTACGGAACAAGGTGGTTTATGACGTTCAATCCGAGAGTGTCAGCAGTCGGTCGCGGGCTTCGAGAAAAACGCCCGACGATCAATGAACTATCCAAGGCATTGGGGCTTTCCAAAGGCACGGTTTCCCGTGCACTCAATGACTATCCTGATATCTCTCCGATTACCAAACAGCGCGTTCGTGAAAAAGCCAAGGAAATGGGTTATCGCGCACTCAGTTACGCCCAAGCCATTAAAACCGGGCAGGTTTGTGCCATAGGGCTGGTACTGAACCTCGGCAGTGACAATGCCCACAGACCTTTCCTGACCAACTTTATTGATGGGATCAGTCGGGCGGTAAGCCGCCATAACTGGACGTTAACTGTTGCGACCGCGAATGGCGAAAAAGATGAGTTGCAGACGCTTCGCCGCCTGATTGAAGAGCACAAAGTGGATGGATTCATCCTACCGCGAAGCAAAGCGCACGACCCGCGTATTGCCCTGTTAAAGGAAGAGGGAGTGCCCTTTGTGATTTTTGGCCGCTCGCAGGATTTGGATAACGTCAGCTTCTTCGATATCCGCGGTGAAGCCGCGATGCGTGAATCGGTGCAGGTTCTGGCTAGGCGCGGCCATAAGCGCATTGCCTTTGTGAATGGTGGCGATGAATACAACTACAGCCATTTGCGGGAAGACGGTTTCCGTCAAGGCATGCAATTGTCCGGTCTGGAAGTGGATGAAAGTCTGTTGCTATGGGGCGGCATTACCAAGGCGGCAGGACAAAGATTAGGTGAGGTTTTACTTTCTCAAAGTGAACCGCCCTCGGCGGTTGTCTGTGCGCTTGATATTGCGGCTCTCGGGATCTATCGCGCTGCCTCAGAGCGCGGGATTGAGATAGGAAAAGACCTGGCAGTGATTGGTTATGACGGTCTGCCTGAAAGTGAATTCGCCTCGCCACCACTCACAACGTTTTCTGTGGACATGCGTTATTCAGGTGAGCAGTTAGCGACGCTGCTGCTTCGTCAAATCAATGGGGAGCGGCCGGAAGATCTCCGAAAGCTGGTGAATGCCCAATTGATAAAGCGCCTGTCCCACGGAATCAAGCACCATGTCACCAAGTAATATCAAGGAAAGTGAGTACATACTACGCTTTTAGTAAACGGCGGGTATTAGACGACGTAATGAACGCGCACAAAAAGGAGTAAACCATGAACAATCAGCAGACTGGCAAGCGCCGTTGGCTGGCGGGTATCGTGATAACAGCGATGTTTGGCGTCTCATCGGTATATGCCGACTCCATCCGGTTCTGGACAACGGAAGAGCAGCCAGAGCGTCTGGAGCGTCAACAGGAGATGGCGAAAGACTTCGAAAAGCTGACCGGTACCAAGGTTGAAGTGATTCCGGTGACTGAGAGTGATCTTGGTACCCGTGCGACTGCGGCTTTCTCTGCAGGTGATCTGCCTGACGTGATTTACCACACTTTGCAATACACACTCCCATGGTCAGAAGCGGGTATTCTGGATGCGGATGCCGCCACAGAAGTGATTGAAGAGCTGGGTGTTGATACTTTTGCACCGGGCGCACTGGAAATGGCGACGGTGGAAGATGGTTACGCGGCGGTGCCGGTTGATGGCTGGACCCAGATGCTCGTTTACCGCAAAGACCTGTTTGATGCCAACAAACTGGCCGCGCCGGATTCCTATGAAAACGTGCTGAAAGCGATCGAAAAACTTCATAATCCGCCAAACATGTTCGGCTTTGTAGCGGCGACTAAGGTCGACGAAAACTTCATGAGCCAGGTGCTTGAGCATGTTTTCCTCGCCAATGGCGTGACGCCAGTGAACAAAGACGGCATTCAGCAACTGGATAAGAAGAAAACCATCGAAGTGCTGGATTTCTACAAAGCGATTGCCGACGCCTCGCCAGATGGTGAGCTGTACTGGAAGCAATCCCGCGAGCTGTATTTTGGCGGCAAAGCAGCGATGATCATCTGGTCTCCGTTCATTCTCGACGAGCTGGCAGGGCTGCGTGACAGCGCGCCACCAACGACTAATGACGATCCAACCAGCCGCGAATTGGCTTCAAAAACCGGTATCGTGACCCGTTTCTCTGGTCCATCTAATCCGGAAGGCGCCGCATGGGGGGATGTACGTTACTTCGGTATCACGACAGATGCAGACATCGACAATGCCATGGCTTTCGTCCGTTACTCCATGAGCGATGGTTACACCAATACATTGTCGATTGCGCCAGAAGGCAAGTTCCCTGTTCGACGCGGCACCGAAGATAACGCGACACTTTATACCGAAGCATGGTCAAAACTGCCGGTTGGTGTTGACCGTAAAGCGCCTCTGTCTGAGCTGTATGAAGCCGAAATGATTGATGAAATCGTTGGTGGCTTGAACAACGCGCAACGTTGGGGTGTGGCAGAAGGCCAACTGGCGCTGGCATCGAAGGTTATCAACAGCCAAGTGATCAACCGACTGGTGCGCGAATACATCGACGGCACGCGTGATGCCTCTGCCACGGTCGATGCCATGAATAAAGCACTGGCTGAGCTTTACTAAGCGACGCATTCATTCCCGAACACAATCACCCAACGGGAGCGGAGAAATCCGCTCCTGACGGGGAAGTCATATCCAAGGAACTGGGATGAGCGAATCAATTAACACTGTAAAACCTGAGCCGCCCAAGGGTGTCGGACCGCTACAAAAACGGGAAACGCGGCTGGCATGGGGTCTGTTGTCTCCGACTTTGATTTCGGTCGCGCTGGTGGTTCTGCTTCCATTGCTGTCTATCTTCTGGATCAGTGCCAAGCCGATTGAATTAGCCGATTTGCGACCCGTCGAGCCGAATGTCTACGAGCGCTTCCGTGGCAAACCCAAAGCGGCGGGAGACGAAATCAAAATCGAATATCGCCTGACGAACCGTTCAAAGGAAAAGGCGATTGAGAGCGTCACGCTGCGTGATGTCATTCCAGAAGGCCTTACCGCACAATCTGTTCCAGAAAACTGCACCCTGAATGGCCGCGAAATTTTCTGTGAGCTGGGAGATTGGGAGCCGGGCTACAAAGAGCGTATGCAAATCCCGGTTGTGGTCGAGGAAGCCTATATCGCAAACCTTGTGGGGATGCGTGATTATCCGGCGGAAATGGCAGGTATCAGTAGTTCAGACCTCTTTAATACCAGTTTTACGTTCGACAACTTCACCAAGGTATTCGACAGTAATGAGTTTATTGAAGTCCTCTGGGTGACCATTTTCTACACGGTTTTCGGCACCATTGGCGCACTTGTCGTGGGTATGATGGCGGCGCTGCTGCTGAACAAAACATTCAAAGGTCAGGGCTTCATTCGTGGCTTGATGCTGTTTCCTTATGTTGCGCCCGTGATTGCTGTTGCCTTTACCTGGGTGACACTGTTTGACCCGTTTTCCGGTTCGGCCAACGCGCTTTTGATTCAAATGGGCGCGATCACTGAACCTATCAACTTCTTTGGCGAAAAGCCGTTGGCACTGATCAGTGTGACAGTGTTTGAGATCTGGCGTTACTTCCCGCTCTCCTTCCTGTTCATTCTGGCAAGGATGCAGTCGATAGACGCTGACATGTACGAAGCTGCCCGAATGGATGGCGCGTCGCCCTTCCAGCAATTCTGGTACCTCTCGATTCCCCAGTTGCTTGGCATTCTGTCGGTCCTTTTCCTGCTGCGCTTTATCTGGACCTTCAACAAGTTCGACGACATCTTCCTACTCACCGGCGGTAATGCCGGGACGCGAACACTGACAGTGAATGTGTATGAGCAAGCCTTTGCACTGTCCAACATTGGCGCGGGTGCAGCCGTGGCCGTGGTGATCTTCGTCTGCTTGCTGATCTTCTCGTTCTTCTTCTTCCGCTATGTCAGCCGTGAGGAGGGTTTATGATGACGGCTTCAGAAAAATGCTGGTATCGCCAGGCGGACTTTGTTGCCGCCGCCATCGGCGCAGGTTGGGGCATCAGCGCCGCCATTACCGTGACGGTGGCGCTGGCATTGATGACCGGTGCGGGTGTGGCACCTTATGTGTGGATTTCCCTTCTGGCTGGTGCAGTGTGCGCAGTGTATGTGCTTCGCATGCAACACCGTCTTGAAGGTACGTCTTTGGTGGTCAGCGCCACCACCGTCTATTTGCTGATATTCATGGTGCTGACACTTGGCACACCGTTCACTATTTCGCTGGCTGAGCATACGTCGTCGCAGGCTGTGGCATTTGTTGTCATGGCACTTTTCACCGTCTGGCCGCTCTCCCGCATGTTGGTGGAAACCCCTGAGGGATGGCTGGATCGCCATGAATTTGAAAGTGCGATCATCAACTTCATGTATTGGTTCGGCTACCTGTTTTTCATCATCATCGTGGCAGTGCCTTTCTATGTGATGGTAATGACCAGTCTGAAAAGCCAGCAAGCGCTGCTGGCCAATCCACTCGATTTCAGCCTGGATCTCGACAAAGGATTGGGTCTGTTCCGCTCTTATGTCGAACTTTTTGAGCAGTTCAATTTCGGCGAATACCTGCTGACTTCCTTCAGCGTGTCGGTCGCGACCGTGATTGTCACTTTGCTTTTCAGCGTTCCGGGAGCCTATGCCGTTGCGCGTCTCCGTTTCCGAGGTCAAGCGGCGATGTCCCGCTCGATTCTGCTGATTTATATGGTGCCGATGATCGTTCTCGCGCTGCCTATCTATATCGGATTCAGCATGTTGGGCCTTCGCAATTCCCTGTTTGGTATTCTGCTGATATATCCGGTGACCACGATTCCTGTGGCGCTTTATATGCTGCAGGGCTACTTCCGCGGATTGCCAGCAGAAGTGGAAGAAGCGGGCCTGATGGATGGGCTGTCGCGTCTCAAAGTTATTTTGAAAATCACGCTGCCACTCAGTTTGCCTGCCATGGCGTCGGTATCGCTGTACGTCTTTATGATCGCGTGGAACGAGTTCCTGCTTGCTTTCATGTTGCTCGATGATCCATCCAAATTCACCCTGACCCGCGGGGTCGCCATGCTCAACAGCTCGGAAATACCGCGTCAGCATTTGATGGCTGGGGCAGTGATTGCCACCGTGCCTATCATGATGATTTTCCTGGGTCTTGAGCGGTTTATGGTGAAAGGTCTCACGGCGGGATCAGTCAAATAACGATATGCCCTAAGGCGCGAGATTCGCGGTAAAGCGCCTTTCGGCCAACAGCTTAAAATTTTGGGAATTTGATTATGGAAGCTCTGGATAAACAAGCCATCGACATACTGACAGATAACGATCGAGGCGGTTACACCATACCCACGGCGGGTTTGTACCCGTATCAGTGGAACTGGGATAGCGCGTTTGCGGCGTTGGGTTTTTCAACCTTCGACTTACCGCGTGCCTGGCAGGAAATTGAAACTTTACTGACTGCCCAGTGGGATAACGGCATGGTGCCGCACATTGTTTTCCACCAACCCGATGAAGGTTACTTTCCGGGGCCGGAGGTCTGGGGTGGAAAAGGGCCGATCGCGTCGTCAGGCATTAGCCAACCGCCATTGGTGGCAACCTTTGCGCGCAAGATTTATCAGCGTGACGAAGCACTCGGTCTGGAGAAACTTAGAACCATTTATCCGGCGTTGATCAAATGGCACCGCTGGTACATGGCCTGCCGCGCGGAATCCGGTGTGGTGGCAAGCACGCATCCTTGGGAGAGTGGCCGCGATAATGCGCCGGATTGGGATGAAGCCTCAGAGGCGATTGATATCTCTCACGTCGGCGAATACAAGCGTCGTGATACGTCTCATGTGGACGCGTCGATGCGCCCGACCAAGCTGGATTACGACCGCTATTTATCGCTTTTGTACTTAGGTCGTGACTGCGGCTGGGATGAGAAGGTGATAGAGCAAACCAGTCCGTTTCGGGTCGCTGATCCGAGTCTTCACTTTACCTTGCTTCGTGGCCACCGTGATTTAGCGGAGATCGGAAAATTGTTAGGTGAGGATGTCTCCGAGATTGAAGGCTGGATCGCAACGCTGGAAGCAGGCTGCAAACAAATCTGGAACAGAGAGATTAACGCATTCGACAGCGTGAATCTGCGAAACGGCAAGTTCGCGGGGAGTCTGTCAAATGCTTCATTCCTTTGCTGGTACGCAGGCATTGAAAGCCCGGAAATGGTGCACCATCTCGAGCGCATCCTTGCGAATGGGCATTACATTGTGCCGAGCTATGATCCGGCAGGAGAGAAATACGACGCTATGCGTTATTGGCGAGGTCCTGTGTGGGCCATCATGAACGCGTTGATTGGTTGGGGACTGGAAGAGCAAGGACATATCACACTCGCGAGGGCAGTGCGCCAGCAAACCGCGGGTTTGATTGCAAATTATGGCTTCGCCGAATACTTCAACCCGGACAATGGAACGCCGGCAGGCGGCGGGCATTTTACTTGGACAGCAGCCGTTTGGCTTTCCTGGTCGCTGTCTGACTTAGCAGGAGGCTGACATGGGCTCAATTCAACTGAACAACGTCGAAAAATGGTATGGCGACACGCAGGTCATCAAGGGGATCGATCTCTCGGTGGATGAGGGTGAACTAGTGATTTTTGTTGGGCCTTCGGGTTGCGGCAAGTCTACGCTGCTCCGGATGATTGCTGGCCTTGAAGAAACCAGCCGCGGGCAGATCTTGATTGACGGCACTGACATGACAGATCAACCGCCAGCCAAACGCGGTTTGACCATGGTGTTCCAGAGCTATGCACTTTATCCACACATGACAGTGCGCGACAACATGGGTTTTAGCCTGAAAACCCAAGGGCGTCCGCAGTCTGAAATCGACGAAAAAGTGAATTACGCGGCGCAGGTGCTCAAGCTTGAGGATTATCTCGACCGTCGTCCAAGACACCTTTCCGGTGGTCAGCGACAGCGTGTTGCGATTGGTCGCTCTATCGTCCGAGACCCAACAGCGTTCCTGTTTGATGAACCCTTGTCGAATCTGGATGCGGCGCTTCGTGTCGAAATGCGTTACGAAATCGCCAAGCTTCACCAGTCTTTGCAATCCACCATGATTTACGTGACACACGATCAGGTAGAAGCGATGACCCTTGCCGACAAAATTGTCGTCCTGCAAGGCGGTGTGATTGAGCAGATTGGTAGTCCGAAAACCTTGTACGACCACCCTGCGAACCTCTTTGTCGCGCAGTTTATCGGCAGCCCTAAGATGAACATCATGCCCTGCGTGACAGAAGGGGGAGAATATGGGCTGGCAGGCGGCAATGGCGGGGTATATTCGCACTCACGTTCTGCAACCCAGCTTGGCATCCGTCCAGAGGCCATAAATCTGGTTTCTCCGGAAGAAGGTAACTGTCAGGGCATCGTAGATGTGACTGAATACCTTGGTGCGGATATCTATGTAGTTGTTGATTGTGGTGAGCTCGGCAAAATAACCGTTCGCACCGATGGGGAAAGCGAGGTAAGAGCTGGCGACAACGTGGGTATCCAGTTCCATACCAACAAGCTGCACTTCTTCGACGCGGAAGGATTATCTGTCGCGCAATCATGATCAAGTGTCTTCGGTTTTTCGAGTTTACTGAAGGCACACATTCTCCATTTGATGCGGTTCTTTCTTCCAGTGAACTGCAAAACACTCCCCCGGCATTTTCTCCTTGGATGCCGGGCTTTTTTTTGCCACTTCAGTGGCAGAAAAGTACTGATATTCTTACTCATCTCACTTCATAAACAAATTTATCATGATTAATTGAATAACCTTTTCTCTAAGTCAGGGAAACACACTGACTGATATGGATAAAAATAAAAGGATATTTGATGAATCTTAAACATCTAAAAAGAGATATAGGGATTGTGGCGAGCCTTGGCGTGGCGCTTTTTTCTGCAACGGCATTGGCAGGAAATTATACGGCAAAGGATTTTCCCGATGGGCAATTGCCGAATAACGACAACAACATCACTTTTACGACTTACAACGGAAACTGGGTGGGCGAGATAAAATTCCCCACAGCGCCCCAGGACAAAACCATTGTGAATCTGGTTTCTAATGCGGGTTATACCTCTTCAATCAGTCATGACTCTCTGGATTTTGAAACCGTTTATCTCTACACCAATGACTCGGTGACGTTCCGCTATGATGCTGCCACCAAAGCGTGGGGTATGGACATGGATCTCCAGACGCCAAACAAGGTGGGGGATACCATCAAGAACGATGCGGGACAGCGTTTTGTTCGTTATCACATGTACAACAGTAACTGGACGCGGGCGGTGAAACTGCCTGAAAACGTTAATCAGCTTCAGGGCATAGTGATCACGTCCAACGCGTCGTGGACATCACGCATTGATGAAGCGCAATTGGGAACCAAGAGTACGGCTTCGATCCGAACCAAAGACAAATACGTGTTGGTCTACAACAAGCAGTATAAAAAATGGTTCTTTAAGTCTGCACCGGAACGCTTTATCAATGCGCGTGATATTAAAGACGGTGTGGTGCCAACCCCTTACTCACCGATGACAGTGGTGCAGTTTGCCAATGCTAATTACATCGGCAACATTTCCTTGCCCAGACAGGGCAAGGAAGGGGATACCGTGGCCATTCGCTCCCGCGCGGACTGGAATGCCACCATTATGAACACCCGTACCAATGTGGGTGCGCCTCTAACGCTCAGAAACGGCCAGGAGTATGTGTTTGTTTATCGTGGTGACCGCAATCTGTGGAGCTTGTATAAGAGTCCAGAAGTACGCCTGAATGCACGTGATGTGAAAAACGGCGAGCTCAATATCACTGCGCCTGATACGCACGTTTACTTTTCCAATGCTAATTGGGTTCGGGATTTGAAATTTCCAAATCGTGGCGAAGGCACCCGTGTTCACGTGAAAACGGATGCCGCCTGGTCGTTTGTGGTATCAGGGCAGGGTATGAGTCCAAATAGACTGTACCGTGGCGAATGGGCAACCTTTGTCGTCAATGGCAGTGGAAACTGGGAACGCGAAACCGTCACCATCGATTTACTGGCTTACTACAGCCATCGAAACGTGCAGAAAATTGGCGAAACC
The DNA here is from genome assembly GCF_000333895.2 of Grimontia indica. GTDB lineage: Bacteria > Pseudomonadota > Gammaproteobacteria > Enterobacterales > Vibrionaceae > Enterovibrio > Enterovibrio indicus. The sequence continues at coordinate 85,382 of NZ_ANFM02000034.1, forward strand.
AAATCACGTGCTCGTTTGGTGGAAGGCTTCGTGAAAACCAATGAAGCGCTGTTGAATTCAGGGGCGAATTTCCGTTTCCGCATGGTTTCTCTTGAGAAATTCCAGACGCCGGATACCTGGCTGAGACTTGGTGATGTGCTGCGCGAAATACGCTCAAACCCAGTTGCCCAACAACGACGTGATGCCCTGAAAGCGGACGCGATTTACTATGAGGGTACAGAAAGTGGTTGCGGCTTAGCGTATGTGAAATCCAGCCGTTTCAACATGGTGGCGTCGGGCTCGCTTAACTGTGGCACCGATGTCATGCGCCATGAACTGGGACATAACATGGGACTGAATCATGGTGTACTGACGCCGGATTTGGCACGCAATATCGCGGTTGGTTACTCTGCGGAGCGCACTGTGATGGGCGGCAATGCGATCCCGTATTTTTCGACGCCAGAAAAGCTTTCTCCGAATACCAAACTGCCGCTGGGCTTTACTGACCAGATTGACGGCGTGAAAGCGATGAATAACTTCTCGAAGCAAGTGTCGGGATACAACTAAGCAGTTTTCTTCCGATAGAAAAAGCCCTCCAACGTTTGGAGGGCTTTTTATTGGTTAGATATCCGCTTCGGTTTCTGCGCGCACCTGTGTCACCTTTACCTTGGCGACGCGATTGTGTTTGACTTTAAGAACCTCAAAGCGCCAGCCTTGATGAAGAAGTACTTCCCCCTCGCCAGGCACCCGCTCCGCTAACCAACTCAACATGCCATTTAGGGTTTGGAAACCTTCGGCTTCTTCGCCCTCCAAAGTCGAAACCCCAAGCCGGTCTTTCAACTCGTTCAAAGGGATCAACGCATCCATCACCCAACCACCTTCTTCCAGAGCCTGCGCCCACAAATCCTGTGGTGAGAGCGAGAGCTCACCGGCAATCGCTTCCAGCAAATCATAGTGCGTAACCAGCCCTTGAATATCGCCGTATTCATCAACAATAAACGCCATTTCTGCCCCTTGGCGCTGCATGTAATCGAGCAGCGTTAGCCCTTTCATCGACTCTGGCACATACATAGGGCGTCTTAGCAATTTGGCAATGACGGTGGTGTTGATGTCGCTGACATGGTTCAGCAGCAGTTTGGAAGAAACGGTGCCGATAACGTTATCCAGATTGCCACGACAGATCGGGAAAACGCTGTGCTTGGTACTTCGGATGCGCGCCAGAACTTGATCGACAGGCTGGTTGATGTCGAGATAATCGATGTCGCGGCGGGGTGTCATCAGCGAGCTGACCAGACGATCATTGAGGTGCAGAATGTTGCGGATCATGGTTTGTTCACGTGGCTCTATCGCACCGGATTCAGAACCTTCATTGAGGATGGCCTGAATATCATCTTCTGTCACTGCTTCTTCGCTGTCTTCGCGCACACCAAGACCTTTCAGCAATGTTTGCGTTGAGACACTCAGCGCCACCACAAACGGCCGGGTAATAATAGAAATCCAGCGGATGGGACGAGCAACCAGAACGGCGATAGTTTCAGCATGAGACTGCGCGATACGCTTTGGCACCAGCTCGCCCACGACGATGGCAAAGTAGGTGATGCCAAGCACCACGCAAGCGGTGGAGAGATAATCTGCCGTTTCGATGTGCATACCAGCTGAAACGAGAAACGCTGCGAAAGGTTTGGAGAGTGTGGCTTCACCGACAATACCGCTCAGAAGCCCGATAACAGTGATGCCGATTTGGATGGTGGAAAGAAAGGTGTTGGGGTTTTCTTTGAGGGAAAGCGCGACTGAGGCGGCTTTTCGGGTTTCCGCCATGCGTTTCAGTCGGCTGGTTTTGGCGGCGACAAGCGCAATCTCCGACATGGCAAACAAGCCGTTAATCACAATTAAACCAGCGAGCAGTAATACGTCCATATTGTCCTGAACCTAATGAAGAAATCAGCTTCAGAATATGCCGCATTCGCACTTGGAAATGTGATTAATCACTGTATTTTAAATGAAGGTCAGGAGGCGACAGTGCACCCCCTGACCCGTTTTTAAATGGCGTTCCAGTTACTCAGTTCAACACAACGGCCGCGGTATAGCACTTGACTGTCCGGCGTCTCACCAATGGTGACAATCAGCTCTGAACTGTTCTGCAATTGCTTCCATTCCGCAGTCGACATAAAGCGGGTGTCATTAATGTTTCTCAGCGTGTCGATGCGGGTAACCTCACTGGATTCTTTATCCCGCATCCACACAGTGGCCGTTTCCGGCGGTAACTCCGATTCGCGCAGGTTCCGCTGCAGACGCAGTGTCGACTTCGCATCCCCTAATCCGCGATACGCCACAATGGCAAACAGATTGTGTTCCTGTTCAGAGGACATCAAAGCAAAGTAGTTCGCAGGCTGAACAATAATCGGCCCTTTCTTTGGAGCCTCGGTAGGCGTGATGATCGGACTAATCAGCACACCCATCACCAGCGAAAAGGCCAGTGATAAAGGCATGATGAACCCCTTCCACCAAGGCGCTTTCGCTACAGTTCTGGCTACTTCACGTTGGGGGTTAACGGCTGCGTCGATATTGCGCCAAACCCGATCAGGCGGTTGGGTGAACTCCCAATCTAAATGTGCATCGATAGAAGGGGTGATACCGGCAAAATGCTGCTGCCAGTGCTCAATGTGTTCCCACCAACTTGGGTCTTGATTCATCAAACATTCCAGACGACGCCGGACTTTGGGTGTGAGCGTGCCGAGGACATATTCAGCGGCGAGCCTGTCTCTTAACTCCGTGGATTGGTAGCGTTTCGCAACGGTTAATTTAGGCATCGCTTCAGCTCCATCAGTCCGCGTCGAATCCAGGATTTCACTGTTCCCAGTGGAGATTTTACATGTTCGACAATTTCTTCATGACTCATGCCGTGCTCATAGGCGAGGACGATGACACTGCGCTTTTCTGGTGTGAGCGCCTGCAGGCAGTAGCTTAGCTTCTGGTGCTCGGGATGTGCGCCGTTTTCCAGCGTTGCCAGACCTTTGTCGGCCTCTGACATGGGGTCAGAGACCGATACTTCCTTTGAGTAGCGTGCCTTTCTCAGTTCATCAATGGCGAGGTTACGCATACTCTGACATAGCCAGGCCCAAGGGTATTCAATAGGGTAGCTGTGCTGTCTGAACCAGAGTTTCAGAAACCCCTCCTGCAGTAAGTCTGCAGCCAATCCTTCGTCTTTGACGATGGATACCAGCAAATGATAAAGACGTGAACCAGTAAGCGAATAGAGCGCTTCAAAAGCGCTCCGATCTTTCAGGGCAATGCGGGAGAGTAGCTCACCGACTTCCTTGGTATCGAGACTCAAATATCACCTCATAGCGGCACCATGTGCCAGATGTCCTTCACGCCGTCTCCTGTCGTTTGACCCGGCGCGGTATCTTTAATCCATCGGTAAAGCGGCATACCTTTGTATGTCCACTGAACGTTCCCATCCTTGCGCTCTGTTACCCCAAAATCACCGGACAATGTCAGTGATGCCATGTTCTGCGTGTCCACCAAAGCGGGTGGCCAATAAGCGGCGCAGTCGCCATAGCAGTTGGAGATACCCTTTTCATCGTTATCAAAGGTATAGAGGGTAAAATTGTTGTCATCCACCAGATAGCGGCGGTTATCATCGTTATATAGTCGGACTGTCACATCATCGGCACGCGCTAAAGGCCAAACACCTTTGATACCTGCTCCTTCGATATCGCCTGCCTTCATGTCTTTAAACCAGCGGTAAAGTGGTGCGCCCTGATAAGCCCATTGTTCACTGCCATCGTCGCGACGAATAACGCTGAATCCAGATTGACTGCCATACAACATTTCTGTCGCTGGATTGACTGGAAGGGGGGGCCATTTTGCTGCGCAGCCGCCATTACAGATGGATCTGTCCTTTTTGTCTTTGCTGAAGGTGTAGAGCGAGTGCCCGTTCGGGTCGACAAAAATCTCACCTGCAGCGGTGTTGACAGTGTTGTCTGCGGCAATAGCCAGCGCTGGAAGCACCAACAAAGTGCCGACAAGCATGTGTTTGTACATGGGATTTCCTTCTCATTGTTTTTGACATCATGAGACAGCGCTGTCAGAGAAGGAGACGGTGGGAAAGGCGGATTGGATGCAGGTTATTCGAAACTTTTTTCAACGGTTAATTTTGGCCAATATGAGAGCCAATTTTTAGAATGAATGCGCTGGTGGAAGAGGGTGATATCGCGCTTGGGATTAGGCGTGATTTTTAACGCGAAAAGAGACTCAAATCCGAAAGAGGAAACACACTCTAGTACGCCATCGTCAGTGAGCCGGACAGCCACGGCGGTTTCCTGCTCTGGCCAAAAACTCATGGCGTCCAAGATATCCTGATAAGGCTGGTCACCATTTCTCGTGTGCATTCTAGCTTGATTGCGAACCTGCCAGTTAAGTGCTGGCATCAATGCATTTAACTTCGCTTCGTACGACAGGTAGGCACGCTCATCAGTTTCATTTTCATTGAAATAAATCACATCCACATCATTGAGCGGGGTGGCGTTTTCTTTGTGGTGCAGGCGATCCCAAACCAGATTCCGGACAAAGCCCGCGGCAAGATAACCGTTGGGTAATTTGAGAGAGTGAACCACCTTGATCGCCTGCATGCGTAAGGCGTCTTCTTGAATCCAGTCAATGATGGTTTGCATAATGTTAGGGAATAGAAAATGACTAATGTGGATATATTACCACTGAAGTCGGTAAAGAATGTTAGCCATGTATACCCAAGTAACCTGAAGATGCTCGTATTCAGAGGTCATCAATGCGTTCAATTCAAGGCAAATTTCACGAGGAATAGTCATTCTATTTCCGTGGAATTTAACGAAGAAGTGGGCGCATTGAAGGCCTCCCTTCGGGCGAGTTGACTGACGTCGTGCTCATTGTTGTCCCTTTTTGATGGAGGTGACTACACCTACAAAGGGACGTCGCGATCACAACGCCAGTCAATCTCGCTGAATCCTGCATCTTCAGGTTATTTGGGTATATAAACAGTTGGGTTCGGACAGCGTTTAAGAAGAAAGGTCAAAGAAGGGGCCATGGATTGTTTAGGTATTTTTCATTCTATTTTAATTGAAGCTAAAAACTGTTTTGGATAAGTGGATGGCTACATCTCCAGTTCTGGATATAGGAATAGAGTGAAAAGAGACTGGAAGTTTTCTGGGAGTAAGGTTTAGAAAGCTGAAAAGCCGATCAGAATCCAGCACAGATTGAAGCATTTCTTAGAGTGAAGGAAAATAAATAGAGCCCACTAAGGGCTCCACTTTTTGTGCGTTAGCAGTGAGGCTCTGCACTATTTCTATTTCAGCCTTCGAGGATACTTGCTTGCTCTAAAACATGATAGGGATAACAGAAAATGGACTTAATTGAGCCACACATCGCATATTGCGTCTGTCCATGTGTTTCTTAATTGGGTACTCACTTCATTATCAAACAGTAGCCCTTCAATCGATTCGACGTCGCAGCGGTCCCGATATTTATCAAAGATTTCACGGGTTACGCATTGCGCCTCACTCCTCAGTGCATCGCTGATAGAGTCACCCACGCGCAGCTGTCCCAATACGTCTACTGCTTGCATGTATTCTAAGTCCATATTCCCTCCCCTTTCGGGAAATATTCCACTAATACCAATGTGCCAAGTGTATAACCAAAAGACAGATGTCTATTTGTTAATAATTGTTGTATTAATAGTTGGCGCATATCTAAAGTTTCGTCAACTATTTTTGTCAAATTAATATTATGGGTGTTTTTAATGTGAGACGAATTATTGATGATCTATGCGCGTAATTGCATCTCTGGATCTTTATTTTAATTATGCCGGATGAAAAGAATGGGAAAAGAAGTGAAACTTTGAGGAAGGTTTGATGAGCTTTGTTACCAAACGGAATCTTGTAATTATTACATTTTCATGAAAGCCCTGCAGATTAGCAGGGCTTTGGGAAAATGAATAAAACAATTAGTCTTCGGACGTTGCGCCAATTTTGTGGATAGCCAAGTCAGCACCGTTATATTCGTCTTCTTCGCTCAGGCGAATACCAGCCGCTTTTTCAACCAGAGTATAAACAATCCAGCCACCAACAAATGCCACAACCACACCAGCAACGGTACCGATGATCTGAGCCATCAGGCTAACGCCACCTAAGCCGCCCAGTGCTTCTGAGCCGAAGATACCTGCCGCGATACCACCCCAAACACCACATACGCCGTGCAGTGGCCAAACACCCAGCACGTCATCAATTTTGAAACGGTTTTGGATAAGGGTAAACAGCCAAACGAACAACACACCAGCCACACCGCCAGTAATCAGTGCGCCGATTGGGTGCATCAAATCAGAACCGGCACAAACGGCCACAAGGCCAGCCAATGGACCGTTGTGCAGGAAGCCTGGGTCATTTTTACCTGCAATAAGGGAAGTGACGATACCACCCACCATGGCCATTAAGGTGTTCACTGCGACCAGACCGCTGATACCGTCCATGGTTTGTGCTGACATCACGTTAAAACCGAACCAGCCAACAGTCAGGATCCACGCGCCCAGCGCAAGAAATGGGATGTTTGAAGGGGCAAACGCTATCAGCTTACCGCCACGGTAACGGCCTTTGCGCACGCCAAGAATCATAATGGCAGCCAGTGCAATCCATCCGCCAACGGCGTGAACCACGACTGAACCAGCGAAATCATGGAAAGGGGCGCCAAAGGTGGTTTCTAACCAATCCTGAAAACCAAAGTTGCCGTTCCAGATCAGCCCTTCGAAAAATGGATAAACAAAAGCAACGATGGCTGCTGCTGCGATCAACATAGGATAGAACTTAGCGCGCTCTGCTACACCGCCGGAAATGATGGCTGGAATCGCCGCTGCGAAAGTCATCAAGAAGAAGAACTTCACCAACTCGTAACCATTCCCTTCTGAGAGAACGCTGGCACTGCTGAAGAAGTTGACGTCATAGGCAACCCAGTAACCAATGAAGAAATAGGCGAGGGCTGAGAAGCCGAAGTCGGACATGATTTTCACCAGGGCATTAACCTGATTGCGATGACGGACGGTACCCACTTCCAAAAAGGCAAAGCCTGCGTGCATTGCCAAAACCATGATGGCACCGATCAGAATAAAGAGCGTGTTCGCGCTTTCTGACAGCGTTTGAATCGCGCTACTAATATTTTCCACGTTGTAATTCCTCTACTTCCTTGAGATTGAATTTCCTGTGGATGGGGATAGCACAAAGCGTGCCTGAATGATCTAAATAAGTGCACGAAAGCGCCACAAGTGTGCAAATGTGTATTAAATCAATGATATTTATATAGAAAATCATGCACCACTCAAGATGTCTATTGATATTGGAAGCGGGGATATTCAAGAGAAGGGATGTTTGATGCGCTTAAACGGGGCATGTTTGCACTATCTTTGTGCGAAAGTTAATGAAGCATAAACGAAATGACTGACGCCGTGCTCTTTATTGTTCCTTTTTGATGGATGTGAAACCACAACTACAAAAGAACGCCGCGATCACAACGCCAGCCAAACTGGCGGAATCCTACATCTTCAGGTTGTTTGGGCGTAAGATCAGCCGCTTATCTTTGCTCTAGCCATACATCACAGATGGCATCGGTCCAACTGTTTCGTAATTGCGCGCTGACCATGGAATGATCTAGCAGTGAAAAGATAGCGTCGATATCGCACTTATCTTTGTGCTTATCGAAGACTGCTCTAGCTACCTCACCGGCCTCGTCCCTGAGTGCTTCACTGATTGAGTTTCCTACCCGTAATTGGCCCAAAACATCAACCGCTTTAATGTAATCTAAATCCATTTTCCCTCCTAGCCAGAGAATTCAGTTTGATAGTTTACAAAGAAGAGTGTCAAATACCCTTTAATGCCTAAATTATCAGGCATTTTGGGTTTATTTGTGTATGCATTTTGAGACTTATGCACTGTGTGTCTTTGAAGGCATTTTTGGAGAGAGGCGGCTCCTTGGTACCGAAGCAGCGAAGACACATCATCGTTAACTTGGGTATAGAGCAGCATAAAAATGCTGTTGACGGTTATCTGGCTTATGTCTTAAGCGCTTGACGAATAAAGCCGTTGTGCTTCTCGAGCCGTGCTGTTGCTTCTTTGGCATCAATGCCAGCCAGAATCATTAAGATCGCAGTTTTACAATGACGCCCGCAAGCTTGAAGTGCTACTTCAGCCTCATCAGCACCGACACCAGTGGCTTCTACGACGATGTTGACCTGACGCTGAACTAATTTTGCGTTGGTGGCTTCAACATCCACCATCAGGTTGCCGTACACTTTGCCGCTTCGGATCATCGCGCCTGTTGTCAGCATGTTCAGCACCAGCTTTTGCGCTGTTCCTGCTTTCATTCTTGAAGAACCCGTCACAATCTCAGGCCCCACCACAGGAATGATGGCGATGTCTGCCTCATCTGCCATTGCGCAGACAGGGTTACAAACAATTGCGGCTACGGTTGCGCCGACAGATTTGGCGTAGTGCATCCCACCCAGTACATAAGGTGTGCGGCCGCTGGCGGCAATCCCCACCACCACGTCTTTAGCGGTCAGGCTCAAATCCACCAGATCCTGCTTGCCGAGTTCGACATTGTCCTCGGCATTCTCAACCGCTTTTAAAATGGCTTGATGACCGCCAGCAATTAACCCCACCACAAGTTCAGGCTTGGTGCCGTAGGTTGGTGGACACTCGCTGGCGTCTAAAATACCCAAACGACCTGATGTGCCTGCACCCATATAAATCAGTCGGCCACCCTCCGCAAAGGCTTTAGTGATGGCGTCTACCGTCTTGGCGATTTGTGGGAGTTGATCTTTCACTGCGAGCGCCACCTTCTGATCTTCCTGATTGATCACTTCGAGCATTTCCAGCGTGGAAAGTTTGTCGATTTCTGCGCTTGCAGTGTTACGGCTTTCTGTGATCAGTCGGGTTAGATCTATTTTCATCAGTAGTGTGCTCATTTATCAGCGGATTTTTGTGCGACCAGTATTCCTGAAGCGCAGGGATAAACTCAAGAAAAAAGGCATTTTTCCCATGCTTGAACCGGGCTTCAATGCGTCTGGTTTCTACCATCAATATATTCGATTTTAACGAGTAATAACGTGAATGGTCATTTTCGTCAGGATGCTTAGACTCTCCCTTCTTTTTCTGCGGTAGAGCGTTATGCATTGCAAATTCTTCGATCAGCACAAGTGCCGTTCATGCGAATTGAGGGGCGTCCCTTACACCCAGCAAGTCGCTGACAAAGACAACGCGCTGAAATCCCTGTTTGAGAACCGCTTGCCAGAGCAGTGGTTATCGCCGGTATTGAGCAAAGAAACGGGCTGCCGCAACAAAGCCAAGATGGTGGTGCTGGGTGCAGCGCATCAACCTGTGTTGGGTGCAGACGTAAAGTTGGGAGATAACCCTGAACTGGTCAGCCTGACCCATTGCCCACTCTACACCGAAGACATGACCGCACTACTGGATTACCTACAGGATTGGATTCGCACCTCCGGTATTCCGCCTTATAACAAAACAAAAAAGAAAGGCGAGCTGAAATACATTCTGCTGACCCGCGCTGCACATTCCGGCGAGTTCATGCTGCGATTTGTGATGCGCAGCCGCGATGCTATGCCGCGCGTGGAAGCGAACTTAGCGAGGCTTCGTGAGGCGTTTCCGAAAATCCGTGTCGTGTCTGTAAACCTGCAGCCCGTGCACATGGCGCGCCTTGAAGGCGATGAGGAAATCTTCCTAACAGAAGATGAACACCTTATCGAGCAATTCAACGACGTACCGCTGGTAGTGCGTCCGAAAAGCTTTTTCCAGACCAATCCTGAAGTCGCCGCCAAACTCTATGCGACAGCGCGTGAGTGGGTAAGAGAACTTAAGCCAAAACACATGTGGGATTTGTTTTGCGGCGTTGGTGGTTTTGCTTTGCATTGCGCGTCGGTGACCGAGTCTGTAACCGGTATTGAAATCGAGCTGGAAGCCATTGCGAGCGCGAAGCGTTCTGCGGCAGAAATGGGAATTACCAACCTCAGCTTTGATGCGCTTGATTCGGCGAAATTCTCGCTGCTGCAAGACAGTGCACCTGATCTGGTGCTGGTCAATCCACCCCGCCGTGGCTTGGGTAAAGAGTTGGTGGCACAACTTGGTGAGTTGGCACCCAACCACATTATCTATTCCAGCTGTAATCCAGAAACACTGAAAGCCGATGTTGATGGTTGGCAGAACTACACCGTCAAACGTCTGCAATGGTTTGATATGTTCCCACACACAGAACATGCCGAAGTCATGGTGCTTCTGGAAAAGCGCTAACCCTCGTTCCCTATCTTTCTTGTTTCAGCCTGCTTCGGTGGGCTGAATACGCCTTTTTGTTCTCGTTTAGAGAACAATCATTTCATTTATCTTCTGTTTTTCCTCAGTGCAATAACACCTATTGTTAGCCCATCAGCAAATTACACAGCTTGGAGGCACGGCAATGGGCTTATTGGTAGACGGTGTTTGGCGCACCGATTGGTATGACACCAGCAAAACAAACGGACGCTTTACCCGAAAAGCGCCGAGCTTTCGAAACTGGATCACGAAAGAGGGTTCGGCGGGGCCAACAGGCGAAGGCGGATTTAAAGCAGAGCCGGGTCGTTATCACCTTTATGTTTCATTGGCGTGCCCATGGGCGCATCGCACCCTGATTTTTAGAAAGCTGAAAGGGCTGGAAGCGATGATTTCCATTGCGGTGGTCAATGGCTTCATGGGCGATGACGGATGGACCTTTCTGCCGGGCGATGATGTGGTCGAGGACACGATTAATGGCGCGACCTATTTGCATCAGGTGTATACGAGCGCGCTACCGGATTACACCGGCCGTGTCACGGTGCCAGTGCTTTGGGATAAGAAGACAGGAACCATTGTGAGCAATGAGTCTTCAGAAATCATTCGTATGCTCAACAGTGCGTTTGATGAAGTTGGCGCGCTTCCGGGTGATTACTACCCAGAAGCATTGCGGGAAGCCATCGATGAAATGAACGATTTTGTCTACCCGAACATTAATAACGGTGTGTATCGCGCTGGGTTTGCGACCACGCAGGAGGCTTACGATGAAGCAGTGGAAGACGTATTCAGTGCGCTGGACAAACTGGAAGCGCATCTGGCGACCAATCGCTACCTCGTGGGCGGGCAGCTTACTGAAGCAGACTGGCGTTTGTTCACCACACTTATCCGATTCGATGCTGTTTATGTCGGACACTTCAAGTGCAGCCGTCGCCGGATCAGTGAATACCCAAACCTGTCAGGCTACCTTCGTGAGCTCTACCAGTTCGGGGGTGTCGCAGAGACAGTAAATATCGATCATATCAAGGCGCACTATTACGCCAGCCATGAAACGGTCAACCCAACCCGCATTGTGCCGATTGGCCCGGCTTTGGATTTCGATGCACCGCACGGACGTGAAAACGTCGGCGCTGCGCAGTATGGAGGTTAGAGATGGGCAAGTTAATTGAAGGCCGTTGGCTCACCGATGACCAACTGCGTGAGTGGGAAGAGAAACAGTATTCAGAAGCAAACGGGCGTTTCGTTCGCGGCGTCGCCAAGTTCCGTAATTGGGTCACCGCAACGGGAGAAGCAGGGCCAAGTGGTGAAGCTGGTTTTAAAGCCGAAGCAGGTCGTTATCACCTGTTTGCAGCACTGAACTGCCCTTGGGCGCATCGCACTCTGATTTATCGAAAAGTCAAAGGACTGGAAAACGTGGTGGGTTTGTCTCTGGTGGCACCACTTCGCACGGAGCAAGGATGGGTGTTCGATAACACCGAGGAACGCTTTACCGACAATCTGCTCGGGCTTGAAGCCATGCACCAGCTCTATGTGAAGTCGAATCCCGATTTTACCGGCAGAGTCACGGTGCCTGTGCTTTGGGATAAAAAGACCCAAACCATTGTGAGCAATGAATCGTCGGAAATTATCCGCATGTTTAACAGTGCGTTTAACGAGATTACCGGTGATACGCAGGACTTCTATCCGGAAGCGTTGGCTAAAGAGATTGATGAAACCAACGACTGGATTTTCAACACGGTCAACAATGGCGTGTACAAATCCGGATTTGCCAGAACGCAGGATGCGTATGACGAGGCAGTCACTGCGTTGTTTGCATCACTTGAAGAGATTGAAGCGCGCCTTGGCAAACAAGCGTTCTTGCTGGGTGATGCCATCACCGAAGCAGACTGGCGATTGCTACCGACATTAGTGCGGTTTGATGTGGGTTACTTCACCGCCTTCAAGTGCAATTTAAAAGCGCTGCGGGATTACCCGAATATCTCAGCGTATTTGAAAACACTGGTACAGCAGCCTGGCGTAAAAGACACCATAGATTTGGATATTTATCGCCGAGGCTATAACTCGAAAAGCCCACTTAGAAATCCGCACGGTATCGTGCCCGTTGCGCCATGCGTGAGCTTTCTTGATTAAACCAACAGCAATCAACGCAAGGAGGATCCATTATGTTGTTCTCAATCAAAAACAAAGAAAGACGCTTCAACGCGGCAACAGAAATGTCTGCGTTGGTCAATGACGAAATGCAGCGCGACAGCGCATTCCACCCGAACCTTGGTGGCGTCACCAAAGGTGGTATGTCGAACCATTACCCAATGACGATTATGTCGCTGCAGGGATTAGGCGCGACTGATAATGAAATCAAAGCATTCCGCAGCAGCTGGCCACGTTACCGTGCACGTATTGAAGAAGACCTTCACCTGCGCGATACCGGTGTCGTGACCGAAGAGAATTGGACGGAATACCTGGGAAAAGCGGAATACCTTGCAGACTTCCAACGTCTTTTCTTCGAAGGGCAGGAAGCAGCGAACGACCAAACGGCGTATCTGATGGGCGTACTTGAAAAGCTGCAATACGCGCTGCCGATGGGTCTGTTTCACCCGGTGATCCGCCTGAGCTTTGCCATTATGCATGGCGACAAAGGGCTGATTGCCGATGCCTTAGCGTACTGGGCGATCCGCTTTGAAGATATGTACAAGCGCATGTTGCCCCCACGCATTGATATGTCTGCACAGTCTATTACTGCAGAAGATCAATGGCTGAAAGTGCATGCTGCCAAACCTGAAATCACCCGTTTCGGTGGTAGCTTGCAAATCTGCGAAATGCTCTGCTCAGACACCGTACTTCATGATATTTCGGTAGCAGATGAGTTCTTTATTACGGAAGAAAACATCGAGCTGAAGATGCGTGAAATTGGTGACCGGGCGATTGGTTTGTACCTGTATGAACCTGCGTTGACCACGCTTCATGCCGTCACGAGTTTTCAGGCTTTGGCAGACATCACTAAGCGTGTGCTGGCAGAGGGGAATGGTTATCGTCCTTTGTTGGCTGAATTATGGCAACGTTACTGGATATGGTTAACAGGTCTTTACATCGAGAAAGGTTATCCTAAAACCCTGCCGACGTTGGATGAAGATGCGCTGGCATACGTGAATGCCATCGACTGGGCAGACATTGCCAGTGGAATCCGTAAAGTGCCGGAAGTGCATGCCATCAAAATGGTATTCAGCTGCAAATGGCTGTTTGAAGAACTGGATGAAAATCCTTTGTTTAAAGCTTCAGCCATCAATGTGTTGGCGGATCACACCCATGTGAAGCCAGTGAAGTTGAGCTGATAAATTTGCAGATCTGCAAAAATAGAGGTTTAACTAAAAGAGCGGGCATTGCCCGCTCTTTTTAATGTTGGTATTTAATTAACGCTTTTGCTTTTTCGCCTGGTTGGTCAGGTCGAAATCAAACTCATCTGGGAACAGTACTACACCTTCCAGATCGGTATTTGGGAAAGCCACGATAGAAAGCTCATCGTCCAGAAGACCGTTAGTCCAGCGGCTGTGCCATTTGTTCAAGCCGATTGGCTCTGGTTTACAATGTTCCCACTCGCCGGTTGCCCATTCTTGTGCGAATTCTTCATTCGGCCATACTGGCACACAATCTTCGTCTTCGGTGTTGAGCATCACACAACCATGCTCATCGGTCAGGATCCAGATTTCGCGGTTTTCCACCACTTCCTTCACTAGATATTTGTAACGTTGGTCTACGTCGAATTTCAGGATTTCAGCAATGCGTTCCTGAGTCAGCGTCTTTGCCATTTTGATTTCCACCGGGCAATAAGTTAAGAGTGGCATTATCGCAAGATGTGAGTGTAAAAGCGATCATACCATAACTGGTCTTTATTCGCGGGCGACTAAGCCCGTTTCAAAGAACACAACAGTTGTGTATCGGTCCGCTTCATGGTGTAAGGATGACAAATAGATAGAGAACTGCTTTTCCCCCGACTTTTCCGAACCGGTAATATTAAATTTCGGCGTTTCGTTACTGGAGATGCAAGCCATAATTTCGCTGGTCGTTTCTTCAGAAAAAAGGGTGTTAAGGTGCCTGATATTGGAAAGCTTCTCTTCAGAATGTACTATTGCAAACTGATTGGCTCTAATGATTTTTTTATTCTTAATTAACAAGATGCCATATTTATTTTCACTCAAAAATAAACGGGTGTAGATGTCGTCTTCTAGATGTTTTCGCTCCTCGATATCTATCTTCGTGACATCCTGATTTATTTCGAATGCGCCGAGAAAATCGTTATCGCTGTTATAAATGGGTGCGGCATAAGAAATGATTTTTTTGAAGTTGCCATCGAGAGATTTAATGGTGATGACTTTAGGGTCTATGGCCTGCTTATTCTCAATTGCCATTGAAAGTGGACGTTCAGAAGCTTTGAGTAAATGGCCGTCTTCGGTACTCCAACTTTGTGTCGTCTGGTAGTGCTCTAGTTTGGCAAAGGTGGAGCCTCCCCAAATGCGTTCGGCTTCTGGGTTGATGAGATTAATGACGCCTTTTTCATCTGTTCCCCAAAACCCTACCGGGATAGATTCCAGAATACGTCTCAGCAATAGTTCTTTCTTCTCAAGTGCTTTTTCTACCTCTTTCCTTTCCGTGATTTCAGAGCATATACCAATGACTTTTGTCGGCCTGTTTGAAGCATCGAAGTATAGCTTTGCTTTTGAATTGAACCATTTAAGTATGCCTTTTGATGTGACTGAAGAGAAATCCCAGGAGTGTGGTTCATCTGCACCAAACACATGTAAGAGCTCTTCAAGGGCCATGTCAGCATAAGGGAGCATACAATTGGGAAGGTTTTTATCCTCGACACCAAAAAAATCAGCAGCATTGGAAGAGCACTCGACTGAACCTGTCAGAACATTCCATTCCCAAGTAATAATATTTGCCATTTCATGGGCTTGCCTCATGCGCGCTTCACTTTCCATGATCTGGTTCAGATACTCTCTACGCATGTCTTTGGCATTGGATTCGTTGTGCGAGATTTGCTGGACGCTTTCTACGGCTTCATCACCATATCGCAACCATATCCAATTGACTTTCAGATGGTCAGCAAGGCTTCTTAGATTGCCATATTCAATTTGTCCGCCCTTGGTCCAACGGTTCACTGAAGGAATAGAGGTTCCGATAGCCACTGCAACTTCAGCCTGAGTTTTATTTTGTTGTTTAAGCAAGGATTTTAAACGCTCGCCGAAGTTGTCTTTTTTCATATTCGTCCTCAAGCGGCATTTAGAAGGTTAGGAGAATGAAATACTAGCATGAAGTATCGGAAATTAAAGGGTAATTTCTTAGTGAGTAATTTATTACTTGACGGGTAATTTTTTTGATTATATAGGTTATTGTACGGTTTAAATGGCAGTAAATTATGAAATAAAAAGCATATTAAAGTGCATGTTTAATACTGGAGAATATTATGAAAACAAGAGTAATCATGACGTTATGTCTGACTGCTGTCGCTGCAAATGTTCAAGCTCATGGAGTAAAAGTCCCGTCTGATAGCAAGAGCCTTCAAATATTCAAAGATGTGCCCTCAATGCAAATAGCGTCAATGAATGAGCCCGGCGTGAACGCCTATTTTGAAGATATTGTTGGCTCCGCTGATCCCAACGCGCCTATTGCCTGCGGTATCTTCAAAATTGAAAAGGGTAACCCTCTTGTTTACACCTACGACTATGACGACAGCAAAGTGATTCTGGATGGACACATTTATTTTTCTGATGGTAACCAGAAGGTTAAAGGAGAAGTCGGTGACGTATTGTTCTTCCCGAAAGGCTCAACAATCACTTTCTCGACGGATGATTCAGGACTGGCTTATGCCTGCGGACAAAGGAAGTTGTTCTAGAGACGATGGTAACTATCACTAGAAATAGGACTTTAGGGAGAGAAGGACATGAAGTTATCCCTAGCAAAATCAACCTTTGCTGCCGTCGCATACCTTTCTTACGGAGCCGCAGCACTGGCAGTTGAGAACTTAACAGATCTGACCCATAACGACCCGTTTTTTTACACCAGTGATCAAAATATTAAGGCGGATAATGACGTCAAAGTTTTACTTGGCATAGGGCGTCCAAACCGAACACATTCTCAGATCCCCCATCTTCCCGTATACATGGGATACATGAACACCAATTCGACCTATCGGTTTGTGAATATTGCCGAACAGGTATTTACCATGATTGGTGAGGGCAAACATGGTCTTTGGCGTGTACAGGAAAATGGGAACGTCAGGCTGTACCGGCGGCGCAACGCCGAGGGGATTCAGCCCGGAGGTGATTTATATGCGGAAGAAGCCGTTAAGAAAATAGGCAATGAATACGGCTATTATTTGGAGGATGAAAGCTGGTCTGGGTACAAATATCCTGATGAAAAACTGAGCGAAAGCGGTAATCTCAATTACATCGATGTTCCCATTACTCACCCCATCTTCAAGGGCAAATACGCCAACCATGAGCCAATCGACCTATCAAACTGGTATTGCACCATGTCTGGTAACGACTTCCCCTATGCCAAGAAAGCAATGGATTTTGCCTTTAGTCAGGAAGCAGCTAACCAAATAGGACCTCTCGGTAAAAGAGCGGGGCTTGATGTAAAGGAAAACTACCTCAACGTGCTCAGGCTCGATCATTTTCCCGATGCTAAGTCCTGGGTGAATGTTGGGCAGGAAGGAAAAGATACGTCTTTTGTTGAGTGGAAAGCGATTGATACCTCTAAAACTCATGTGGAGTACTACCTGGTTGAGCGTACTTTCTTCAACAAGCCTTACCTTTTTTTGACGGCCGTTTACGATAACCTCAATAACGCAGATCACCAGTACGTCAGGCCTGATGGTGCGTATTACGCGTCTTTAACTGATGCAGGCAAGCTAAAAACTGAAGTGACCATGGCGCCAAGGTTTAACTTGCTTGGCGGGAGTGAAGGAGAAGCCATTGGTTTGCCAATCTATGGTGTTCACCATCCTAACCGGGCTGTATTTGGTGGGGGTGGGGCATGTCCCCTTAAAGGTGGAGATTGGGGACGTTACCCTGATACGGCTGGTGGTGCGGGTTGGCCCACGCAATATGAGGAAGTGACGCCGCTCTGTGATGCTGTGCTTCTCGACATCAAGTTTTACACCAATCTTGATGGGCGTTCATGGAACGACCCGAACAAATATCTGGCCAATGCAGGATTTGGGACAGAAACCGTGACCTATAAGATGCAGCCCGGTGAATACGGTGTATTTACGGACGACTATCACACCTCGAAAGGCATTAAAAACCCTGACAGTCAGCATGTGCCGGAGAAGTTAGAACTCACCTATCCGGCGGTCTCAGAGCCAGTTGGCTACAATGAGCCTCCTGCGGGAAATGTGATGCTGGGAATGATCCCCAGTGAACAGAGTACTTGTCGGCCAGTACTCGCCAAAAAATGAGCAACACTATTTTGCGAAGGTATGAGCGGGTATGCAGTTGATGCCCGCTTTTTTATGCCCCAGCGTCCAGCACTCCTGAAAGTATCTGGGGATGCATTGAGATCAGGTTTGCAACAATATCATCAATGCGTCTTCTGCCGTCGTCTCGGCCAAGCCAGCGTTCACTGGGCTGGTCGATTTCCATTCTATGAATGACTGTCGTTGGAGGTCGGCTCAAAAACCAGATTTCATCTGCCAGCGAAATCGCTTCACGAAGGTCGTGGGTGACAAATACCATAGTCGATTGTTGGCGCTGCCATAGCGCAATAAGTTGTTGCCTCAGTTGATCGGCTGTCGGGGCATCAAGCGAGGTAAAAGGCTCGTCTAGCAGCAGTAGTTCTGGGTGATAAACGAATGCTCGGGCAATACTGACTCGACGCTGCATGCCACCTGAAAGCTGAGCAGGATAGCTATCCAACTTATCAAGAATACCCATGGCACTGAGAGTTTCCTGAATGGCGGGATTGTTCTTCCCAGCTATCAGTTCAAGGTTTTCCTTGGCAGTGAGCCAAGGCATCAACCTCGGCGATTGGAAAATGTAACCCACCCTCGGTTTTTCTTCGGATACATTAGAAAAGCCGATCTCTCCTTTCTGTGAGCTTTCCAACCCTGCAATCATGTTGAGTAAGGTGGATTTACCACAACCTGAAGGGCCAACAATCGCGGTGATTTTCCCAGGTTTTATTTGACCACGCAGTGAGCCCAGCACTGGCGTTTCAGAACCATAGTTTTTTTCTTCGATATTGAGCGTAATGGATATCATGCCCGCCCCCTTGAGACGACTTTGTCGAGCGGGCGGAAAATCAATGCTTCGAGCAGGAATATCACGGTTACAAACGCAAAGGTATAGGCAAGAATCCCGGCAATATCGAAAAACTGGAACATGGTGTGAAGCTTGAATCCAACACCATTGCTGCGACCTAACAGCTCTACAACTAGCACGATTTTCCAGATCAGTGAAAGTCCGGTACGTGCGGAAGCCATGATGTATGGATAAAGCTGGGGTAGGAAGACGTTAAGAAAGCGCTTAGTTGGGGGAAGGCGGAAGACCTTGGCAACATCCATCAAATCATTATCAATCACCCGCGCCCCTTCGCGGATCATCTCAACAACGGTGGGGATCTTGTTCAGCGCTACGGCAGTAACGGCCGCGGTTTCCACCAGACCAATGCTCAGGTAGCAAAGCAAGATTGTCACAAGAGCAGGGATATTGAGGGCAAGAATCAATAAGGGATCTGATAGCTCATTGAGCCTTGGAAAGCGACCCATCATGATGCCAAATATCACCCCGAGCACCATGGAAATAATGAAACTCAGAAATACGCGCCAAAGCGTGATGCCAAGATGAGAAAGCATCTGCTCATTGAGTAGCTCAAAAACAAACGCGTTGTAGACCTGAACAGGCGTTGGGTATTCGGCGCTGTTAACCAGCGCCGCTGACCACTGCCAGAACACCAGCAGTAGAATCGGAAGGAGATAGCGTTGGTAGCCTGGTAAGCGCACTCGTCAGCAAATCCTCTTTGATATTTGGCTATGGTTGTAGCCAAAAGGTGCCGTCACTCAGTGAGGTTGATTCACCCACGAGTTTTGGCCCACCCTCTTTAGCGAGAATATCGAAGATCTGAGCTGCCGCTCTCAGCTGCTCGTCGCCGAAAGTCCCTGAGAACCCTCTGCGATAAGCAGCTTTCAACGCATTGAAAACGTCGTCATTCTCCGCTTTAGTGAGCGGTCGTATAACATCCCATTCTTGATCCGAAGCGCGTAGCAATGCTCTCGCTTCTGCGGATGTTTTCAAAAACGCTGAAACAAGAGATGGGTTCGCATTCGCCCACTTTTCATCGAACACCCAGCCAAGCATAGGCACTTGAGTGTTGATCCCTAAGCCTTCAACGATTTCATCAAGGCTAATAACGGGCTGGAATCCAGCCGCTTTGAGCCTTGCGCCGTAATGCCAGAAGTTGATACCGACTGGGACTTTGTTTTGCATCAGAAGTTTGTTTAACAGCGGGGGCGCGACAAACTGTTGTTCAGTCAGTTCGCTGATGGCTTTGTCTTCTTTGGCTTCGCAATAGGCTTGGTAAAGAAGCCAGGTTTTGTCGACAGAACCACCCGCTATCCCGAGTGTTTCTCCGCTGATATCACAGGGAGAAGAAAGGGTTAAATTCGAAGCGGCATACACGCCACCTGCGGTGGCAGATGTCGGAGAAAGCGTATAGGTTTTGCCTGCCGCTCGTTGTCTACTGACCCAAACCCAGTCGGAGAATATGACATCGACGGCGTCACCTTGTAAGGCCACGGAAGACGCGTTTTTCGAAGCCAGCGGCGTAATATCTAAAACAAAGCCAGCTTTCTCGTCCAGTTTGTGGCGTTTAATAACGTCCATTTCCCAGTTAATGGTACCGAACTTTAGAACCCCGACTTTAACCACTGGGAATTCGTTCGCGAGCGCTGAGAAAGATGTTGCTATCAGGACGGTGGCGGAGAACAGACTACGTATTAACGCAGCGGAGAACATTCTAACCATGACGGTTAACCTCTTGATTCCGGTGGCAACAGATTTAAAACTAAGCAGTTAAGTGTTTATGCACAATGCTACTTTGTGACGAAAAAACACAATTGCTGTGTTGGAACAGTTGTAGGCATGTTGTTTTTGTTCAATGTGAGCGAGGCACTTGTGCCTCGCTCCAAAGGTCAACATACCCCAAGAAAAAAGACCATTGACCGAATAGGACCTGAGAGGAGGAGGTGATCAATGGGTTTCGCAAAAAGGGTTAACTTAATGTGCAATCATCACATGCCGTATGGCGGTGTAATCATCCAATGCATACATCGACATATCTTTGCCATAACCCGAGCGTTTCATGCCGCCATGGGGCATTTCATTGGTCAACATAAAATGGGTGTTTATCCAGGTGCAGCCATATTGAAGCCTTGCTGCCGTTGCCATGGCTTTACTGACATCACGAGTCCAGATAGAAGAAGCCAAGCCGTAATCTGAGTCATTCGCCCAGGCTACCGCATCTTCAACATCTGAAAAACGTGTCACCGAGACCACAGGTCCAAAGACTTCCTTGCGGACGATTTCATCACTTTGCAGCGCCCCGGCGATGACAGTGGGTTCATAGTAAAAGCCATTCCCCGGTAGAGTTTTCCCACCTGTCACAACTTCAATGTGTTTTTGGTTGGAAGCGCGCTCTACAAAGCTGGCGACGCGCTCTCGCTGGCGATGTGAGATAAGCGGACCAATATCGTTTGTCTCGTCATCATCATTGTTGTACTGGATGGTACTGACGGCAGCGCTGAGATCCGCTACTAATTTCTCGTAAACACTGTCACCGACATAAATACGGCAGGCGGCCGTGCAGTCCTGTCCTGCGTTGTAGTAACCAAAGTCTTTGAGTCCGGCAACCACGAGATCAATGTCCGCATCGTCAAATACAATAACAGGCGCTTTGCCGCCCAGTTCTAAATGTGTCCGTTTTACAGACTTACTCGCTGCTTCCATCACTTTCTTGCCGGTCGCAATATCACCGGTGATTGAAATCATATCAACGTCAGGGTGATTGATAAGTGCATTCCCAACAGTTTCACCGCGGCCAAGCACCACATTGACGACACCTTCAGGTAGCTCGCTGGCGAGAATATTAACAAGATGCAGGGCGGTGAGTGGTGTTTGTTCTGAAGGTTTGAACACAACAGTATTACCACCACCAATGGCGGGTGCGAGCTTCCAAGCGGCCATCATCAGTGGGTAATTCCACGGTGCAATTGAGGCGACAACACCGACAGGATCACGGCGTAACATCGAGGTGAACCCTTCCAGATACTCTCCGGCCGCCGTGGTGGTTGTGCACCTTACTGCGCCTGCAAAGTAGCGGAAGCAGTCAACGATAGCAGGGATTTCATCATTGAGAACCGCACCATAAGGTTTCCCGCAATTGAGCGATTCAAGTCGCGCAAACTCTTCAGCAGAGGCTTCGATGCGGTCGGCAATTTTCAGCAAGCATGCCGATCGCTCCGCAGGCGTTGTGCGCGACCAGTGCGTAAAGGCTTTTCGGGCCCAAAAGACCGCGCGGTCAATTTGATCTCTGGAGGCTTCCGGCAGCTCAATGATGGTTTCCCCATTTCTTGGGTTCAGTATGGTTTCTTTCGCATCCTGGCCAGCTTCTATGCTTTTACCAATCAACATGTTTGTGTCCATGAATCCTCCTCACTTTCCTTGTCCGCCAATGTGGCTGCCTTCACGCGTCACGTAATAGGCGATAAGAATTGGTAGAAATGTCACCAGAACGACGACCATAGCAACAACGTTGGTGACGGGTCTTTGCCTTGGTCGCACAAGCTCTTCCAACATCCAGATGGGCAATGTGGCTTGTTGTCCTGCAGTAAATGTGGTGACGATAACTTCGTCAAATGAAAGGGCGAATGCCAACATGCCACCTGCCAATAATGCGGTGGCGATATTGGGCAAAATCACGTATCTGAAGGTCTGGAAGCTGTTTGCACCCAAATCCATAGAAGCTTCAATTAATGCGCCTGAGGTCCGGCGAAAACGCGCTACCGCGTTGTTGTAAACCACAACAATACAAAAGGTGGCGTGGCCCAATACGATCGTCCAATAGGAAAACGGAATGTCAGCCAGATTGAACGCTGAGCGAAGGGCAATCCCCGTAATAATGCCTGGCAGTGCGATAGGCAAAATCACCAACAGGGAAATGGTTTCGCGCCCAAAGAAGCGAGATCGCGAAACTGCTGCCGCACAGAGTGTTCCCAACACCATGGCGATGATGGTTGCCAAGCTGGCGACCTTCAGCGAAAGGGTTAGCGCCTCCCAAACATCAGGGCGGTTCCAGGTCACCTCAAACCAGCGCAGCGTGAAACCTGGTGGCGGCCACTGGTAGCTCTTTTCTTCAGTCGTAAACGCGTAGACAAATATCAACAGAATAGGCAGGTGCAAAAAGGCCAGCCCACCGAAAGCGGCGACTTTCAACAACCAAGGTGCTTTGGGGGAAGAATTAGAGTGCATTGAAAGCCCCCATGCGCTTCGCGCCCATTAGATAGAAACCCATGATCACGATTGGGACCACCGAGAAGGCTGCAGCAAGAGGAATATTCCCAGCAGTGCCTTGGTGAGAGTAAACGGCTTGCCCGATAAACAGGCGGGATGAACCGATGATCTGAGGGATGATGTAATCCCCCAGTGTCAGTGAAAACGTAAAGATCGAGCCCGCGACCATACCTGGGAGCGCCAAAGGGAGCAGCACATGGCGGAACGTCTGAAGTGGCTTTGCGCCCAGATCTGAGCTGGCTTCCAGCATGCTCGACGGTACGCGTTCAAGCGAAGCTTGCAGCGGCAAGATCATGAAGGGTAACCAGACATAAAGGAATACCAAAAAGGTTCCTGTATAACTCACAGACAGCGAGTTACCACCAATGATGGGTATTGAAAGGTAGGCGTTAAGCAACGCATCTAGGTGCAGTTGGGTAAGCAGCCAGTTAAGAATGCCTTCTTTGGCGAGGATGAGTTTCCATGCATACACCTTGACCAAATAGCTCGACCAAAGTGGGAGCATCACCCCGAGATAGAACAGGGCCTTCCATTTCCCATGTGCGTAGCGGGCAGCAAAGTAAGCAACGGGAAAAGCAATGATCGCAGCGCCAACTGTCACGAATGCCGCCATAGATACGGTACGGACAATAATGTCGAGGTTGGCGGCGCTGAAAAGTTCGCCGTAGGTTTTCAGTGTAAATTCGTACTGAATCAGTCCGGTGAACTCATCGATGGAAAAGAAACTTTGGATGAGAAGTGCAAACAAACTGCCCAGATAGACGACGCCCAGCCAAAGTACGGGGGGGCCAAGAAGAATCGCGAGCAAAACGCTTGGCTTTCTCCAAAGTAAATCCGAGAAGCTGACCAATAATCCTTTTGAAGCTGCACTGGGTGTTGTGACAGTAGAGGCTTGATGATTCATTTGGCCTCCATCAAATGCAGGTCGGTGGGCTGCCAGTTCACGCGAACCTGCATACCTTCTTCTGGCAGCACGGACGAAGACGGCGCGAGCAACGAGAGGGCGTAACCTTCAACATTCAGGCTTATCTTTGTCATCACCCCTAAGAAGCTTCTTCCTGTGACCGTGGCGCGTAGGCCTCCTTCATTCACGAGGTTAACGGCTTCTGGCCGCAGGCTTGCCCATCGTGATTCTCCGTTAAGACGCTCGACAAATTGCGGTGGCAAAACATTGGATGAACCCACGAAGTCGGCGACAAACCTTGACGCGGGATTACGATAGATGCCTTCCGGTGAGTCTACCTGCATGGCACGCCCTTCTGAGAAAACCGCAATCCTGTCAGCCATGGAAAGTGCTTCACTTTGGTCATGGGTAACAAGCACGAAGGTAATGCCCAATTGACGTTGCAGCGATTTCAACTCTTCCTGCATTTGCTCCCTGAGCTTGAGATCAAGCGCACCGAGAGGTTCATCAAGAAGCAGTACACGGGGCTTGTTGACCAGTGCACGAGCCAGGGCTACGCGCTGACGTTGCCCACCGGAAAGTGCAGCCGGGCGTCGGTCTGAAAAACCATGAAGCTTAACCATCTCCAGCGCACTTTCAGCTTCCCGGTAGCGTTCGCTTTTTCCAACGCCTGCGATCATCAACCCATATGCCACGTTGTCGAGAACGTTGAGATGAGGGAAGAGCGCATAGTCCTGAAACACAGTATTTATCTGTCGTTGGTAGGGCGGAATGCCCGACACACTTTCACCGAATAGCCTGATATCTCCAAAGGAGGGCTGTTCAAAACCTGCAATAAGGCGAAGACTGGTGGTTTTCCCTGAGCCTGAAGGACCAAGTAAGGCAAAGAATTCACCTTCTTCGATAGACAGGGTTAGATCATCAACAGCCTTAACATCGCCGTAGCAACGTGAAACCGATTGGAAACTCACAGCATCGGACATCGTTACCTCCTTGTGTCCGGGGAATCCTTGAAGGTGGCCTTAACGGCCACCTATCACACCAATGTAATCAGATACCCAACGGTAGTAGGGCACGCACTGACCTTGGCTCTTACACTTGGAGACAGGGGTTTGCCAGAACTTAATGCGGTCAAACTCTTCCATTCCGTTGAGTTTGCAACCTGCGGCAGTTTGCATGCCGCGGCCATCTGTACACGCTGCGGGTACACTGGGGTTTGCGCCAAACCATACTGAGAGATCGCTTTGAAGGTTCGAAGCAAGGGTATGTTCCATCCAAAGGTATGCACAGTTAGGGTTGTCAGCGTCAGCGTGCATCATGGTGGTATCCGCCCAACCTGTGGCCCCCTCAACTGGGATGGTTGATGAAATAGGCTGTTTGTCTGCAGCGAGCAGATTGACCTGAAATGGCCAAGAGCCTGAGGCTACCATGCCTTCATTCTTAAAGTCGTCAATCTGGATGAAGGCATCATGCCAGTAGCGGGAAACTAATTTTCTTTGCTGTCTGAGTAAATCAAGCGCCGCGTTGTATTGTTCCTGATTGAGCTCGTAAGGGCTGGTGATGCCTAGCTCAGGTTTATGGTGCATCAGATAGTTGGCGGCATCTGCGATGTGTATTGGTCCATCGTAGGCTTGAACACGTCCCTTGTTGGTGTTCCCATCTGGCAGTGTGACTTCCTCGAAAACCACGTTCCAACTGGCTGGCGCTTCCTTGAAAACGTCCTTGTTGTACATCAATACGTTGGGTCCCCACATGTAGGGAGTCCCGTAATGTGTGCCATCAACGGTATGCCAAGGCGCGTTTTGCAATCGCTTGTCGACGGTCTTCCAGCTTGGGATCAGGTCAATATTGACGGGTTGCACGCGCTTACCCGCAATCAACCGCAAAGAGGCGTCGCCAGAGGCAGTGACCAAATCAAAACCACCTTCGTTCATCAAGGCGACCATTTCGTCTGATGTGTTGGCAGTTTTGACGTTTACCTTACAGCCTGTGGCTTTTTCAAACCCCGTTACCCAATCAAAATCAGGGGATGTCTCACCGCGCTCGATATACCCCGGCCAGGCGACAATGTTTACCTGACCTTCGGGTTTACCGATCTTGGTGAGTGCATCTGCTGTCGCAGCGCTCGAGGCGGCGAAAATGAAAGTGGAGGCGATAAGTGCGGTAATCCTTGTCTGATTCATTTCCTTTCTCTCCCTGTGTACTTCTCAAAAAACGAAAGTCGGAATCAACCTTTAGAAGCTTTGTTTTTTGAGTACACATTTACAAATGGGATATCCAGAAGAGAGGTATAGGAAAATCCGATACCAGAAGTAACTACAGGAAAAATAGATTTTTTATCGTGAGCGCTGTTTGTGATGAGACTGGGCGACGTTGATAAAACCTTGAACGTGAGGTTGGAGTTTTGAGCCTTTTCGCCACACCACACCAATTCGGATAACAGGGAGCGAGCCCGAGATGTCTCGTGATTCAATGCGATCACCATCCAGCGACCAAGGCCGGTAAACCATATCCGGCAATAAAGTGACTCCTGCGCCAGTAGCGACCATATTACGGACGGCTTCAACGGAGCGCGTGCGGAATACGATGTCTGGGCGCGTATTTAATGCGCTCAACAATTTGTGTGTGGTGGCTTCGATTTCCTCGATATTGAGCATGACCAAGGGCTCATCCGAAATATCGTCGAGTGAGATAGAGTCGCTGGTGGTTAATCTGTGCCCAATCGGCAGCCAGAGCCGATATGGAGAAACATCCAATGTTTCTGCTTCGAGTGCCATTAGGTCCTGATCTTCATCGAGTAGGATCACAGCAGCATCAAGTTCTCCCCCAATCAAAAGATGCTCGAGATATTCACTGTTGTCTTCGATAACGGCGATTTTTACGTAAGGATAAGCACGTTTATAACGTGAAAGAATATCAGCTAATACATAGCCTGAAACTAGCGCCGTCACGCCAATGTTAAGTTCCCCTTTGGAAGTAGAGCTCTCTGGAGAAAGAGATAAGCGTGCATCGGAGACTTGCCCAAGGATTGTTTTGGCATGCCGCAGGAAGTGATGACCATTCCGGGTGATATTCAGACCCCTTGGATGGCGTTCAAACAAAAGCACCCCGAGATCAGCCTCAAGATCTTTTATCGCGTCCGTTATTGCGGACTGGGAGATAGAAAGCAACTGGGCGGCATGGGACATACTGCCTTGCTCTGCAGTAGCGACGAAGTACTGCAATTGTCGCAACGTAAAAGCCAAAAGTGATTAATCCATTGAAATGACTCTTCTGATTGTAGAGCATTGAAGCGTATTTGAAGCTATCCCAAAGACTGAGATACTTCCTGTAGGCAATTGAGCGAAGGAGAAAATGATCATGTCTGACATTGCGAAAACCCCAGAGCCGCCTTATTACGCTGTGATATTCACCAACCACCGAACAGAGATCGATGAAGGCTATGGAGAGATGGCCGAGCGAATGGTTGAGTTGGCAGCTGAGCAACCTGGTTTTCTGGGCATTGAATCGGTCAGGGAGGGATTAGGTATTACGGTCTCGTACTGGAAAGACCTCGAATCCATCAAGCAATGGAAAGTAAACATGGAGCATGTAGAAGCCCAGAAAATGGGGCGAAAAAAATGGTATCAGGCCTTTACAACACGAATTGCCAAGGTTGAGAAGGAGTACAGTCTGTCAGACTAAAAATGTTAGTCAAATAAGACTGTTATGGTCGGATGTACAAGATAGATAAATTTTTAACTTGGTTTTCTCAAAAAAGAACCGCTGAGTTAAAAGTAAAGACGTACGTTGACCTTATGTATCTTATCCACAAATACTGTGAATAAAAAACACCAGTAGCAAATAATAAACAAGTGAGTGTTAAATGCGCATGGTTGCGTAAGGCCTATTTCGGCTGTTTGAAGGTGTTTATTGTATTGGGCTGTAAAAAGTTTGTTTGGCCATCGGCATGTCCGGATTAAGAAAAATACATGATGAATAATCATTCAGATTCATATCTATGATGGGCATACCGATGGCAGTTATCAAATGGCGTGATGGGTTAGCTGATGACTTGCCCCTTCCTCCTGTTGCCACTTATCGATCACTACCGCAGCAATCAGATCCCCTTCAACGTTAACAGCGGTTCTGAAGGTATCCAGTGGGCGTTCAATCAGCAATAGTATGGCAATCGCTTCAAGGGGAATACCCGCCGCCAGAAGTACCATCTGCATACCGGACATAGAACCTGAAGGCATTCCTGGCGCGCCAATGGAAGACACCATGGCCATGATAAAGATCATCACCAATCCTGAGGTTGTCAGATCGACACCAAAGAGCTGAGCAAGAAAAATCGCAGCTACCCCTTCAAACAGTGCTGTGCCATCCATGTTCATGACAGAGCCAAGAGGTAAAACCATACTGCTGGTCGTTTGAGATACCCCAAGTTCCTGCTCTGCAGTCTGCATCGAAAGGGGCAGGGTTGCAGAGCTAGAGGAAGTCGCGAATGCCATGGCCATTGGGGCAGACAATGCTTTAAAGAGACGCTTGAAACTTATCCCAGTGATGAATTTTGCAATACCCGGCAACACTATGGCGCCGTGGATCAGGGTGAGCGTAAACACCAATACGGCAAACAGGGCCAATTGCTTGAACAGCAAACTACTGCCGGAGACAGAAAATTCAAAAACGATGGAAAAAACGGCCAATGGAGCAAGCTTGATGATACCGTTGACGATTTTATTCACGCCTTTGTTTAATCCATTGATCACCTCAAATAACGAATGTTTCTCAGGTAGTGTCGACACTAAGGCCAAACCGAGCATAAATGAGAATAAGACAATCGCGAGAAGGTTACCTTCGGACAAGGCTTGTATTGGGTTGACAAGTGCCATCGAGAATAGTTTTTCTGCAATCGCCCCACCATTAGCGGCTTCAGCGCTAATCAATTTGACCTCTTCGCCCACTGGCACAATCGATGTCAGTGGCTCCCATGGTGGGAGCAGTAACGACGCACCCAGCCCGAGGCTGATAGCAATGAAAGAGGTAAAGCTATAAAACAGTATCGTGGTTCGGCCTATCTTTTTTAACCGCATTGTTGAGCCAATACTGGTGATACCTTGCAGCAGTGACAGCATCACAACAATGCCTACCACCATTTTGAGCAAACCCAGATAAGTGGTTTTACCCAGTGCGATCAATTGATACCAGTCTTGCTGAGCGACC
This sequence comes from Grimontia indica, assembly GCF_000333895.2. Taxonomy (GTDB): domain Bacteria; phylum Pseudomonadota; class Gammaproteobacteria; order Enterobacterales; family Vibrionaceae; genus Enterovibrio; species Enterovibrio indicus. The sequence continues at coordinate 114,373 of NZ_ANFM02000034.1, forward strand.
TGATCGTCAATGGAGAAGAGGCGGGTTATGGCCCAAGCTGAGAAAGCGGCAAACGCTAGCTGTAAAGGGAGAGACTGACGAAGTTTAGTCCACATTATTGTTATTCCAAAAATTCTCAGCGCGCTGGAAAACTGAGCTGAAAAAGCAAGCGATAAGGCACTGAGAAGTGTTTTGCACTTCTCAGTGAGAATAGGAAGTGACAGTGTCACCAAATCTTAGGAGATATTGTGCTTGTAGAAAGGATTCAGTGATGCCTTTACACGCTTTAGAAGCACCAGTGCCGTGACGCGACCCCAACCAAATAGAATTTTCTGGTGAAGACGAAATATTGTGTCATACAGGTTGCGTACAAAGCGGCCACGAACGATCAATTTGTCGTTCATCAGGCTGCCTACTGCATAGTCATGGCCAACCGCGATAACCATTCCGCCATCATTGAAAATAAATGGTTTCATCGCTTTACCTTTAAGCATACGGATAAGCTGGCGAGCTAAATGATCTGCAGCCTGATTTGCTGCTTGCGCTCTTGGTGGTACAAAGCTGCCGTCAGGCTGCGGGCATTCAGCGCTGTCACCGATAACAAAGATATTCTCATCCATCGAGGTACGCAGCGTTTGGTCAACTTTCAACTGGTTCAGGCGGTTTGTTTCCAATCCATCAAGTGTCGCAAGCCATGGTGCACACTTAATGCCTGCCGCCCATAATTGAAGGCTGGCAGTCAGAACTTCACCATTATCAGTAATGAGTTTCCCTTCTTCTGCGCGCGCTATACGCGTGTTTGTTTTAACGTTCACTCCGCTTTTAGTGAGTGCGTGCTGCACTTTCTGGGACATGCACTCAGGGCCAGCAGGCAATACCCGATCAGAGGCTTCAATAAGGGTAATTTTAAGCTCGGCATTTCTGCGGTAACGTTTTAGCTGGTTACTGACTTTTGCAAGCTCGGCGGCCAATTCGACGCCTGTTGCACCTGCACCCACGATAGAGATTTGACGCGACTCATCGGCTTTCAGCAAAGGATTAATGTGATCCCATGCTCGCTGGGCTTGTTCTGCAGAGTCTAAAAACAGGCAGTGTTCGCTGACGCCTGCCGTTTTGAAGTCGTTACTTACTGCGCCAACCGCAATCACCAGATAGTCGTAATCAATCGTCGATATCTGGCCATTGGCATCACGAATTTCAATCTGTTTGTCAGCGCGGCTAAGTGCAGACATTGAAGCTTGGACATATTGATAGCGATTGCAGAAGCTATGTTGGAGGTAGCTAACAGCATCCAATTCTTGGTCGAAGGTTCCGGCCGCGATTTCATGCAGACGAGGCTTCCAGTAATGGTGACTGGCAGGCTCAACCAAAATAACCTCATGTTCACGGCGACGCGCAAACTGTTTACCCAAACGAGTGACTAACTCCAGGCCTGCTGCACCACCACCTACTACAACGATTTTTGACATCGTTCTCTCCCAATACCAACACTCAGAGTGTTGTTGAATACGGTATGCCAGCCTTGTCATCAAGTTTCATAGGCTAGCGGAATGGGGCGCATTATATTGATGATGTGAAAATTGATAATCCAACACATTCGAAATTGATTATTACCCATAGGTAATAATTGCACTGGATCGGATTCAGGTTATTTGGGTATAGGAGAGCAGCACCAAGATGCGATCGTTATTTTCCTTCTTTAACCACTAACTTAGACATCCTTTTCTTCAGTTCTTTTTGAAGGGCATTTTTGTCGTAAGGCTTCATGCCTTTCCACTTTTGGCATTCCTCACGCGTACGACCACACCCTAAACACCATCCTTTGGGGCCAGAAAAATCGCACACATCAATACAGGGACTTTGATTCCGCTTCATCGTTATCCTGCTTCAAAGCTCACTTAATGTCTGCTCAATACCGTCTTCAAGTTGCCGGAGACGGTTAAACTCTTCATACAGCTTTTGTTCGAGGTTTTTAAAGTTGAGAGGCAGGTTGCGCTGACAAATATGATAACCGCTTCCTATGGTTTGATAGCCTTTCCAGCCCTTGATTTTCTCCCCTTCAAGTTCCAGAAATTTGCGGACAAATTCAGATTGTGAAGGGCAGTCTTCTTCTGCATGCATACAGATAGGAAACTCTTTCTGCTTTAACTGCGGCGCTTCAATATAGGTTTCAAAGTGGATGCCGCCTTGAGCCTCATTGTGCCAACTTTCCTTATAAAGCTGCATGTACACGCCGCGGTTATATATTTCCCAACCATCATCAAACCATGACGACTGCCGGAGCATTTTCTCGAGATTCCGGAAAATAGGTTTAATGTCTTTCATTCATATGCCTTGAAATACAGACCCAACACGAGCATCTAACATGCTTCTCTACGGTCTGGATTAGCATCCTAGCCAAACTGAGTTGTTATGTTATAACGTAACCTATCAATGTCGCCAAATAGGTGTCAATAGGCGAGGAACAGCAAAAGCAGTGAGAACGAAATAGAGAAGGTGAATATCGAAAATGTCTCTTTAGTGTGACACGTCTGGAGTCTAAATTGGCACAGAAATGATACCCTCCAAGCCAGGTTTTCAGCTTGCGATTGGCTCCGAATCAGCAAGCAATCTGCTTCAACAATGAAAGGGAAATGAATGAGAATTGCCGTAATCGGTTTGGGTGATATTGCTACTAAAGCCTACCTTCCTTTGCTCACCCGCATGCCAAATCTCGAGCTTATCTTTTGTACCCGCAACCCAGAAAAACTAGCAGTAGTCGCTAGCAAATATCGCATTGCGGAAACCTGCCGCGATTATCGAGAGTTGCTTAAGATGAATATCGATGGCGTGATGATCCACACCAGCAGCGAGACCCATGCTGCTATTGCGACGTTCTTTATAGAGCAGCACATTCCCGTTTTCGTTGATAAGCCTGCCACGCTGAATTTTGCCGACTACCAAAAGCTTCATGATCTGTCAGAGCAAAAATCTGTTCCCTTTGTTTGTTGGCTTCAATCGCCGCTACATTCCGCTTTGGAACACGCTGGTGGGCCGAGACGATCTTCGAGCTCTCACTTGGCACAAACATCGACTCAATCTGACAGGCAAAGCACAGGACTTCATTTTTGATGACATGATCCACGTGATTGATTCGCTCAATATCCATGGAAACATTGACCAGCAATACATTCAGGTGGTGTGCCAGAAAGCGGGCGATTAAATCGCCATGATCAATCTATCCTGGGAAGAAAATGGCACTCTGTTTAATGGCCAGATGAACCGTCAGTTCGGCAAAACCTGCGAGTCAGTGTCGTTGGCCTTTGAAAACGAAGCCTATCAATTTAACAGCTTCCTGAAAGGCGAGAAATTCGAGAACGGTGTCACCCAAACTGTCGAACTGCCCGATTGGACAGATATCCTAGAAACCAAAGGCTTTAAAGCCATGCTGGAAGATTGGTTGAGTGTGGTGGCATCAGGCCGAATGGATGAGGAAACTAAGCAACGAAACCTATCGACCCATGCGTTTTGTGAGTGGTTGTTGGGGGAGGTTATATGAACCACACTCTGCATCGAAGCTGTAAGCATGGTTCATTGAATGCTTATAAGTCGATAAATAGAAAAAGAGACCTACAATGACCAAACGGATTTACCGTGTAAACCAGTGATATCTGTTGGCGTGCCAATTTGGTCTAGGTGGTAGTGGTAAGCCTCGCAGCCTTAGTCTTCACCCGGCTGTATTCGAAGTGCCTGGCCCAGTTGTTGTTTTGGAGAGTTAACTATAAATATTAACTATTTCTTGAATGACAAGTTGATCTTCATCAGTTACATCATATTGATAAAATACTGATCCAATAACCCTCCCTGGTATACAGCCAGGTATCATAGAAAAACGCTTGACCATTTCTATTTTTTTATCGCTAGATGCTTCATATTTATCTACTAGATAAATAAGCGTTTTAAGAGCGTACGCTTCATCAGCAAGTTTTTCTAATTTGTCCATCTTATTCCTCTGGGATTATTTCTACTGCATCATAGATAACATCTCGTCTGTCGGCGTGCAATTGTACTGCTCCTCCCTTACCGTATTGAGGATAGGCTTCAGCAAACGGTTCTAATCTTGTCGGGTCACTGTCACCAGCCCACCTGGGGACTCTGACTTGCGGTTTTCCATCCTCATATAGCTGAAGCGTATCAAATTTCCCACGAATTCTTGCGTCAGACCATGATCCTATACCATTCTCATCTGGACCTATGTTCGGTCCTTTGATTTGAAACGCATCAAGCGCATCAGCCGCATTCTCATATTCTTCAAAACCAATATAAGTAGGCTTACCTCTCCCAGTTTCGAGCATTTCATGTCCCCATTTATAGGGTGAGCCATTATCTTCTAAAAGCCTTTCGTATCTGTAGCCAGTGCTAGGCAGAGTAGAAGAAGGACCTGAAGGACCAACATAAAAATCCGGTTTTTGACTATCCCCACAACAAGCGCCATTAACAGATACATTCGCCAATCCCAACGGATCCACCCATCCCGTTGGGTTCGGTACATATTGGTAGTTATTTAATCCACCCGCTAACCCGATGGGGTCGGCCGTAACAAACCGCCCAGTGTTTGGGCTGTAGTAACGGTGTCGGTTGTAGTGAAGGCCTGTTTCTTCGTCGAAATACTGCCCCTGAAAACGCAATGGGCTGGAGATCTCTTCAACATGCTGTCTTAGCACATTGCCATATGCGCGGTATTGCACCGACCAGACCGCTCTACCCTGATTGTCGGTAATATCTGTTGGGGTACCGATTTGGTCTAGGTGGTAGTGGTAAGCCTTACAATCTGTGCCTTCACCTGACAGCATTGCCAACGGTTTGAAGGTGCCGGGCTCATAGATGTAGGTCTGGTAATGGTCTTTGCTGGTTTCGGCAATCAGGGTGTCGCCTTGCCAGATAAACTCAGTAGTTTTCACATTGCCAAGCTTGTTCGTTACGCACTTTTCAATGCGTCGGCCAAACGCATCATATTTGTAGGTGGCGAACGAACCGTCTGGCAATGTGGCTTTGGTTAAGCGGTGTTGGCAGTCGTACTCATACTGCGTGACTAGGCTTTGCTCTTTGCCGCGTTTTTCAACAATTAGTCGGCCAAATTCGTCGTATTCATAGTGACTGTCGCCGTGGAATTTGAGTTGATTACCTTCAACATCGAATGGCTTAGTGCCTGCCTTAGCGCCAATGACTTGATCAAGCAGGTTACCTGCTGGGTCATGGGCGAACGATTCTTCCACCACGCCCCGTGTTTTCTTGAGTCGTGAAAGCGGGTCGTAGTCGTAATAAACTGTACCGAATCGGCTGTCGGCCATCTCGCTCAGGTTGCCATCAGCACCATAGAGATATTGACGGGATTGTGTCTGTCGCCCGTTTTGGTGCTGGGTATGGGCAGTCAGTCGCCCCTGTTCGTCATGCTGAAAGCGGCTGAGAATGTCGCCTTGTTTACGGGCGGTTTCCAAACCATTTTGGTAATGGTGACGGGTCAGTTGCTCATCATTGAGCAAGATACGGCCCAGCACGCCGCCGGCAGAGCGTTCAAAGCTGAGTTTATTAGCATCAGGCAATTGCCAGTGGGAAAGATGTCCGACACTGTCATACTCGAAGAAGTTCGATGCCCAGCTTTGGTGTTCCTCGGTGAGCCTGCCAAGTAAATCATATTGCCACGCAAGGGGAGTCTCCCCATCGTCAACATCAATCAACTGTCCGTAAGCGTCGTAGCTGTAGGCGACCTCTTGTCCATCAGGCAGGGTTTTCTTAGTTAGCCTGCCCATGGCGTCGCGCTCAAAAACGGTTTCCAGTTCTGTGCCTTGAGTACCGGTCTCAGTTTTCTTCAGCAGTTTGCCGTTGAGGTCATATTCATAGGCGAAGCGACGGCCATCAAAGGTCGTTTCACTGCGAACCAGACCGTTGGAGTAGTAATCGATGCGATAGGTTTCGTTGCGCTCATTGATGATGGCGGTAACGAAATTTTTGGCGTTTTCGTACTGGTAACGAAGGGTAGAGCCGTCAGGTTGGATGACCTGACTAACAAGGTCGGTGTTCGGGTGATAGTCGTACAGGGTTTCCAGGCCGTTTTCATCAATAACACGGGTTGCCTTGCCGTAAGCATTGTATTCAAAGTGCTTAGTTTGTCCGGAAGGGAGCTTCACCTTGCTCAGTCTGTCAGCATTGTCCCACTCGTATTGAGTGACAGCGCCAATGGCCGATTTTTCAACAATGATGCGACCGAAAATATCGTAGCGATAGGAAGCTTGAGAACCATCGGGATAGGTTTCGCCAATCAGCATCCCCAGTCGGTTCCAAGCCAATTTATGCTTGCTGCCGTCCGGGTAGGCGATTTCGGTTAACTGACCTTGTCCGTTGTATCGGTAGAAGGTGTCTTGGCCAAGTGGATCCCGTTTTTCGGTGATGTCTCCTTGCGCGTTGTATTTGTAGCGCCAGTTGCGCTTGCCTTGAATAACCCGGCGAAGGTTGCCTCGCCAGTATTGGTATTCAATCACCTCTCCATCAGGTAGAACGGTCAGCACGCGCTGTTGAAAGTCGTTGTAGACATGGCGGGTTTCATTGCCAAGCGGGTCGACAGTGAGGACTAAATCGCCATTTTCATTGAATTCGTTTTTTGTAACGGCGCCGTCAGGGTCTGTTTGCGCTACCAGCTTAGCGTTTTCATCATGTTGGTAAGCGGCAGTGCTGCCGTCTGAATAGGTGATTTCGACGGCATTGGACGCGTCATCCCACTCGAATTTGGTGTCGTAACCAGTATTGCTCCAGTGATGGACACAACGAACTTCCTTTCCTTCACCCTCCCACTGCCAGCCGAACTCTACGCCACCTGCCATTTTGCGCAGCGAGATGACGTTGGACGGGTTATATTGATAATGCTCGCCTTCGCCAGCGGTGTTTAAGGCGTTAACGAGTTGCTGATTTTCGTTGTAGTGATAGGTGAAACTGGTGCGCTCTGTTATCCATTCCTTCTTTGAGCCGTCTGTTTTAAGCGTGCGGAACTCAATCGCAGAAATAAGGCCGCTTTGATACTCAAACCAAAGCGCAATACCCTGTTCGTTGATAACTGCTTGAGGTCGTTGATAGCCGTCGTATTCGATTGTTAAGCGGTTATTGTATTTGTCTGATAAACCCGTTAGCTGAGCAGTATTCCCTCTGCGGGTGAAGTGATGAAAGGGTTGCCCGGCTTGCGCCAAGACATATTCATTCTCTTTTTCACCGAGGAATACTGCTGCACCTGCGAGGTCGTTATAGATTTCAGGTCGCGACTCTGTAGGCTCTGGAAGTTGGGTGCGTTTGCCCTCGGCATCTTTCCAGAACAACTTGCCCGCTTCGAAGATCAGAGATTGGCTGAGAGGGTGACTCCAGCCATAACCCAAACTTGAGTTGAGCTCACAGCTTGATGTTTTGTAGGTTCGGGTAAACGTGTAAGGCAACGCACCGGGAAGCGTGACATCGCTAAGTTGAAGGGTTTCTTCACCCGTGACCATAGATACCGGACAGCCTTCTGACACGTCCTTACCAGCACCTTGTGTTGCGTCGCCTTTCTCGGTGGTGCTTTTTTTGTTATCGATATCCCGAGGTTTTTCAGAAGTGATATGCGAACTTTGGGTCGCAGAGCGTTTCTCCGAAGTCGCACCGTCTAGGTTTTTCCCCTCGACACTCTGGGTGGCTTTAGCCCTGGCGTTGAGCTTTCCATTGCCATGCTGGGTGACCTTTTTTAGTGTGTCGATGTTATCCACCGCGTCCACTTTGGTGATATCAACGACTTCTTTGATTTTCTTCACGGCCTTGACGGCGCGTCCTTTCCTGCTCATTTACGCACCTACCATGGTTGCGGTACCCGCAACATCTCTGAGTCGATTGATATTTCTTAAAACTGCGCCGCCGGGGATAACAATACTGAGGACAACCTCAACCAGAATGGAGGCGAGAGATACAGACACCAGAGTGAGGATCTGGAGTGGGCTAAGAATTTTGAACCAAGAGATGACTGCGTTGAGACACAAGAAGCAGCGCGCTTCATCTTTTATCAGCGTCAGCATTCTTTCGGCTTCTTCTTTGGCTGAGGCCAGTTTTTCAGCAATCAACTCTGGATTTTCTAAATATTTGGAGAGTTTTTTAGCTAGCTCCGTGGGGTTGGCGAGTAGCTTGAATAAATCAGCAATTTCATCCCAGGCATCAACGACAGCATCCAGCATATTATCGAGAAACTTCCCCACTTCGTCCCAGACATCAATAGGATCGTTAAGATAGATTTGCCATTCGCTACGCTGCGTCTTCCATTCTTTATCCAACCAAGCAGTGAGCTTGTTGATTGTTGGGTCATAGGAATCGAGCATGGTTTTGATGTCACTTTCGCTCACCTCGGGATAAAAGGTGATGCGGACAGGTTTACCCCGATATTTTGGGTCTAGCATGACCTCAGCGGTGCCGTCGCTACCGATTGTGCCGGAAACTGCTGGACCATCAGGTTCGTATGAATCGATAAATATCCCATCATCGAATTTGACTGGCTGTACCTTAAATGGCGTGCCTGTGATGGGAACAAAGGCTTCGGCTTCAAAGCAATGAACAAGAGTGATCTTTCCATCAAGTGGGCAGGTGATGATATCGGCTTCGATTTCAGAATCGTCTGTATCTGCAGACTGCTCGTTATCATTGACGATAACCTTTTGTTCCATATCCAGCGCCCACCCATAAAACCAGTTCTCTGAGTGTTTGCGGTATTCATCAATCGAGGTCTCGAAATCCGATTTAATCTTGCTGAACATGTTATCGACGTCAGCCATCGTCATTACGTTACTGCTCACCGATACACCTCTTTATCCAATGCATTTTTGATGTAACTGTTTAACGTGCCGAATTCTTCCTTGTAGCGCTCAACCAAGCGCTTGACCTTGGCTTCAATGGTTCTTTCAGGAAAAGAGAAGTAGATATCGGCGTGATTTTCCCGGAGCCATTTAATGCTGTTGGCGATGAGGACGGATTTATCTTCTTCGCTGAGCTTTTTAACGACAGCTTCAGGCACTTCCCACCAAGGAAAGGGTTTCTCAACGACTGAAGATGCAGGGGTAGAATTGGTCACTGTGCGTTGTTTTGAAACCCATTGCTGACAAGGACCCATCACTTGGTTGCGCTGTTCTTCATCACAGAAGCGCGCTAGATCGATACTGAATCTTGGGTCATAGAAACGGAAAAAGGCATGGTTGCCTGAGGGCATCCACACCAGTGTGAGACTACGAAAATGTTGGAATATGTCCGGCAAGTGGAGTGTGCTCGCAACGAGAATGCCCCAGTCCTCGTTCGCTTCCTGCTCCGTCCAGGTAATGAAATCAGGCAGGTGCGAAACGTCGGCGATATAAGGCATCACCTCATGCCATTCTGCGTAGGGGGTTCCGCTCCAAAGTGGTTTGGCGTCATTACCGCCAAATCGATAGAAATCTGCCAACGCTTTGTCATCGCAGGTTCCGTTGAATATGGCATACCAATGGAGAGGAGCCTCTGTCTCTTGGGCTAGATCTCGCATTGGCCATCCTTACATTTTTCACATTCTTCGCAGAATGGCGCGGCGGACTTCATGGTGGCGATTTGTGCCGGTGTCAGCATAGGGAGTGGGTTTTCTGGCTTAGGTGGCAGTTGTCCTGGCAATGTGGGTGCTGCACCGCCGTATCCACTTCCGCTTCCTGCTGCGCCGCCTGCATTCAGATCAACAACGGGGCCTGATATATGTACCCCTGAAGTATCAACAGTGACGAAACATCCCCCTGCTTTTAGCGTGATCTGGCTGCCTGCTTCAATCACTAACTTGGCACCGGACTTTTGGTGTATTTCATTGCCTGCATCGACAAGTTGCCCTGTGCCTTGCTTGATGTGGACTTTGTTGTCACTGATGACCGTCTTGTCACCTTTTACGTGCTCTTTAGATTGCCCATCGACCGTCAGGTGGTCATCCACCTTGATGTGCTGGAACCTTTCATTCTCCACATCCAGATGGAGGTCATGCTTGATGTTGTCCTTACGGTCATTCTCGACCAGCAGGTTCATGTCCTTCTGGGCATGGACATAGATTTCTTCCTGCCCCGCCTGGTCCTCAAAGCGAAGCTCATTAAAGCCTTCGCCCTGATGAGTTTCGGTTCTGAGTACCGTACGTGTTTTGTTGGCGGGCAGCGGATAGGGAGGCATATTGGTGGCGTGGTAAGTACGCCCGGTGACAATCGGCTGGTCCGGGTCACCCTCAAGGAAAGACACAATCACCTCATGGCCGATGCGGGGAATGGCCATCATGCCATACTGACCGCCGGCCCAGCCCTGAGAGACACGTACCCAACAGCTTGAGGCATCATCACTGTTACCATAACGGTCCCAGGGAAACTGCACCTTCACCCGGCCATGTTCATCACAGAAGATCTCCTCGCCATCCGGACCGGTGACAATCGCGATTTGCGGGCCATGGACACAAGGTTTTGGTTGCGGTGTCGGACGCCAGGGCCGGTGAGCCGGAATGACCGAAAAGGTATTGTGGAACGTCGTCATGCCCTCACCGCCAGCCTCTTCCAGCGCCTGAGGCTGGGTGCCTTCACACTGGGCAGAGACCACCACCCAGTCACGGTTCGTGGTCTCATCCGGATGGTCCACCAGGTCAAACAGCATCCCCGGCTGAACCTGAGGGACATTGCTTTGCGCGGTCGCCGTGATGGCATCACGTCTTAAATGCTCGAGGCGGTACTGGGTAAAAGGCTTCCCTGCAGCATCACTCTTATAACGCCCCGGGTAGTCATAATGCTCATACGTGCCACGCTGAAAGGCCATCTCCGTGCCTGCGTGTTCATGTAAAAAGCCATAGGCCGGCTTTTTAAAACTGTAATCTTTCAGCTGCGCGGA
>NZ_ANFM02000033.1 GCF_000333895.2 Grimontia indica
GAATTTCTGCTGCGTTATCGGCTTCTCATGTAGGCTAGCTACACGTCGAAGCCTCTGCCTTGCATAAAATCTCCACAAACTGCTGCAAAAATCATCACCAAAGGTCAGCAGCCCCTAGGGAGAACGTCATGAAGTGTTTGGTGGTGCTTTCGCACCCTCTTAAGGAAAGTCTGTGCAGTTACCTCTGTCAGGAAACGATTAAACACCTTGAGTCGAAAGGCTATGACATCACCTTGCTGGATCTCTATGGCGAGGGTTTTGATCCAGTGTTAAGTGCAGAAGAAAGGCAAAGTTACTACGCCGAAGACTTTGACCGAAGTCAGCTTAACAAAGAGCTTGAACAGCTGGTGGAGGCGGAATCCTTAGTGCTTGTCTTTCCTACCTGGTGGTTCAGCTTTCCCGCCATGCTGAAAGGCTGGATTGACCGTGTATGGGCGCCTGGCTATGCCTATGATCATGACGCGGAACTAGGGGCAATTAAGCCGAAATTGGGCAACCTCAAAGAAGTGAAAGTGGTGACGACACTTGGTTCACCTTGGTGGGTGGATAATCTAGTGATGCACAAGCCGGTGAAGCGCGTATTGAAAACAGCGATTTTAGGTGCGTGCGCGAAAGAGTGTAAGGTGACTTTCCTTTCTCTTTATAACGCCGAAAAGGCGGGTAGGGAGCAGGTCGATAAATTTGTCCTGAAGATCAAAGCGAAGTTTTAAGGTCAACAGTAGGGAGAGAAGATGGAAATCCGCAAAGTGGTGTTAAGGGACTTGGAGGCGGCTCAGGAATTAGTGAGATCGGTATCAGAGGCAGACGTTATGCCTTTGTTTGATGAACAAGGACAGGCTGAGTTTAAATCCCGGATCCTGCCAGATCTTGCAACCACTTTTGATGATTCTCGTTTCTACACAGTCATCGCGTTGAGCAAGGATGAGGCAGTCGGGTTTGCAGCGCTGCGTGAAGGGAATTATCTGACCCATCTTTTTGTAGCTAAATCTGCACAAGGCACAGGATTGGGCAAAAGGTTGTTGGAGCATGTTTTGACTACATCGAGTGCTAATGAAATTTCACTACGCTCGTCTGTGAATGCTTCTGCATTTTATGCATCGCAAGGTTTTGAAGCGACAGGGAGAGAGTCAGATTTCAATGGCATTCGCTTTGTGCCAATGAGGCTCGTTCGATAGGGATGATACCGATTGTTCTAAATGTGAACGCCCTTAGTTCGAAAAATGGTCAACCAGTCATTCGTTCCATAAATTTCGTGTTCTAAGTAAAGACATTCTGATTCTGCTTTGTAGAATGGCGTTTTTTGCCAAAAACGATCATTATGAAAGGCTTTACACTCATCGAATTGCTTGTTGTTGTCATCATTATGGCGGTGTTGGCCGTCACCGCGGCACCGAAATTTGTTAGCTTTGAATCTCAGGCTAAAAACGGCGTGTTGAATGAGGTGAAAGCCGCGATTCAAAGTGCTGCTTCCATGGTGAATGCCAAAGCCATTTTGGAAGAGAAACTGGAAAAGTGCCGTGGTGATGATTCGTTTTTGTCTAACGGTATCTATACCTGCTTTGGCTATCCATCAGCTCATATCGACAATTTTCAGAAAATCCTCAATTTAGGCCGCGGCTTAATCGTCAATACCAGTGAAAGTAACGGACGCCGGATAGCGATCGTGACCTTCCCTGAGTACAAAGAGGCGATTCCTTGGGGAGCAAATGCGAATGACGATATCTATTGCGCGGTTCGTTATCACGAAGCTACAGCTGAGCATCTTTACGAAATTGAAATGCTGACGGCGGGTTGTTAGCGGGAAGAAAAAGCGGCAGGAAAAAAGAAGGGCGGTTAATCCGCCCTTCGTTGTAGTCAACCGTACAGAGACTGCATGACTAGTTTCGGTGTACGGTCCACCTTGAACAGACCCCAGTGTTTCTCTGGCTCTTCAGGGTGGTTATCACCTTTCCATGGCTCGTCAAACGCTTCGAAGACGAAGGTCAGGATCTTCTCATCGCGCGTCCATTGCAGCAGTTGGTCATAGTAAGCTGCCTGAAGTTCTTCAGACGCGTTCCATGCTTCAATACCGCGGCCATTAGAGGCTGTTGCCCAGCCAGCTTCGGTGATAACGACAGGCTTACCTGGGTGACGATCGGCGACATCGCGGTAGTTTTGCTTGGTGTATTCCAGCGCGTCGTCGATAGTTTTGTATTCCCAAACTGGGTAAGTGTGCAGGGAAATAAAGTCAATCACTTCAACCAGTGCGTCCAGTTTGTATGTCCAAGGCACGTAGTTTTCACAGAAAGTGACAGGTTGGCTGATGCTGTCTTTTACTTTCTGAACGTGCTCAACCAGTTTCTCTACAGAGATCAGGTGATCGGTCCATTCAACACTTGCTTCATTGCCGACTGATACATAACCCACGATATCTGGGTATGCGTTTGCTAGTTCAATGAGACGATCAATTTCTTGTTGGTTGTGCTGACGGTTTTTCTCTAGCGTTTCTTCGCTGAACTGCGCACCCCAAGGACAATTTGGGTTGTTCATTTCAGCCGCAACGTCTGCGCCTAGCATTACTTTGAAATCAAGTCCTTCGTCGCGAATAACATCCAATACCAGTCTTGCATGAGTGCCGCAGTCGTATAGACGCAGTGCAGACCAGTTGTGGGATAGGATAAGAAGGTCTTCCTTGATCTCTTGGTACGTTGGGTAAATTCCCTCACGAGGGTTTTGACCTTCACGGTAGCCTGAGTAACAAATGGCGTTTCTGTATTCCATAGCGCTTTTTACCTTAGTTTTCTTATGCCCGCAGATAGTCCGCGGGCGCCTTGTAATGTGTTCTGTTAGGTTGAGTACTTGAAGTTGCCGTCTTTGTCCCAAAGACCCCAGTACGCACCTACCGCGCCTTCCTTTTCCACCTTCCAGGCTTCATCGAAAGACGAGAAATAGAACACATCAATGTTCTCTTCTTCTGCCCATGCATAAGTTTCAACAAAATACTTAAGGGCATTTTCTTCAGAAGGCACTGAGCCACGCTCAGGAACCCCTTCGTTAGGCCAGCCGGTTTCTGAAATAATCACTGGCTTGCCTTTGCCGGCATTTATGGCACGGCGATACATTTCCTTCATATAAGGCACGGCGAAGTCTATCGGACAACCTTCCCAGAACGGGTAACAGTTTGTCAGAATGACGTCACAGGCATCTGCAACGCTTGGAAAATCCTCGAACAGGTAGTAGGCATCAACATAACCGACCTGAACGTTTGGAAGTTCTGCTTTTGCACGCTCGATGTAACTGACCAGTTGATCTGCGGATAGGTCACCACGAAGCATGACTTCGTTGCCCACGCCGAGAATATCGACATGGCCTTCTCGCGCCACAGCGATGGCGTTTTGAAGCTCTTCTTCGTTTTTCTCGTGGTTACCGTCAATCCAAACGCCAACCATGGTTTTTAAACCATACTCTTTGGCGATTTTTGGAATGAGCTCGTTACCGTCAGTACAGGAGAAAGTACGAACCCAGTTAACGTGCGGGGCAATGATCTGAAGCCTTTCGTGGATTTGAGCTTCAGTGATGATGGAGCCTGGGCCCTGTCCGTCGACATAAGGACTGAATGAGATCCCATGGATCTTCGCATCCACCAAATCACGTGTTTTTTGCTTGAGGTAGCTCAGCCACTCCTCACCATGAGGCGCAGCTCGGTTGATTCTGCTTGACACTCTCCAAACTCCCTTTCGGATAGTCGCACTTTCTTTGAGTACGGTTATTCACTGTCGGTTTTTTATTTTTTAGATTGGCCTTCATATCGATCTTGTCGTGGCACCAAAAACCGAAAAGAAAGCGCTTTCTTTTTCGAATTAAGCCATAGGAAAGAAATATGACAACCCGAAATGTTACGAACATGTACTTAGATCACATTTGAATAGATGTGAGTCAAAAGTATCTATATATGCATATTGATTCATTTTAGCGAGCTTAAGATTCTGGAAAATAAGGAGTTGCTCACTGGTTAAACTGGGATTTTGGCGTAAGGTATAGCCTTGATGGTGCATAGGTTAAAATGTACAGAAAATTGGGGTGATGAATATGGAAAAGTTTGATTTTGCCAAATGGATTGGAGTGGATTTGCCCTTGATTCAGGCCCCCATGGCTGGCGTACAAAACAGCAAGTTGGCGCTTACGATTTGCAAAGCTGGCGGGCTAGGTTCAGTACCTTGTGGCATGCTGGATGCCGGCGCTGTCGTTGAAGAAATCAAGCGCATGAAAGAGGGCACCGATAAGCCTTATAACCTCAATTTTTTCTGTCATACCTCTTATCCCTTTGATGCGGAGCGCCACCAAGCCTGGCGCATTCAACTTAAACCTTTCTTTCAAAGATATGGGATTGATGAGTCTGCGCTGGGAAACAAAGCCAGTCGTCTTCCATTCAGTCACGAGATTGCTGATGCCATCGAGGACTTTGCGCCACCTATTGTCAGTTTCCATTTTGGTTTGCCAGAGCCTTCACTACTGGCGCGTGTAAAAGGGTGGGGGGCGAAAGTCCTTTCCTCTGCGACAACGTTGGAAGAAGCGCAATGGTTGGAAGATAACGGCGCGGATGCTGTTATCGTTCAGGGTATTGAGGCGGGCGGGCATCGCGGAATGTTTTTGACTGAGTCATTGGATGCTCAGCAGCCGACCATGGAGTTATTGCCCAAGGTGGCCGATGCGATCAATTTACCCGTGATAGCGGCGGGCGGTCTCGCAACTCGCGATGAGGTGGTACAGGCGCTGGCTTTCGGTGCAGATGCGGTTCAGATTGGTACGGCATACTTGCTGAGTGACGAAGCAAGCACTTCGGCGTTACACCGTCGCGCTTTGACGTCGGAAGCAGCAAAAAATACGGCACTGACCAATGTGTTTTCTGGCCGCCCGGCGCGGGGAATCATTAATGGCGCCATGGCAGCATTGGATTGTATCAGTGAAAAAGCACCGGTGTTTCCTTTTGCTTCTATTGAAATGGGACTCTTGCGCGCAGCAGCAGAAAAAGAAGGCAGGGATGATTTCACACCATTATGGTCAGGAGTGAATAACAGCCATTGTGAAGCGATCGGCGCGGCAGCGATCACTCGAAAGTTGATGGGTATCTGAACTGCAAGTAGAGACCAATAAAAAAGCGGGCAATGAGCCCGCTTTCTTGTTGGGTGATTTTGATTACACCGTGAAGCGATGAACCAGTTCGTTCTGGTTAACGGCTTGTTGGTCCAGTCGCTCACTCGCGCCAGCCACGTCCTGCATGGCGGTATAGCTGCTGTCGGCGATAAAGCTGATGTGCTCAACGTTGCGAGCGATATCCGCAGAAGTGGTACTTTGCTCGGAAGCGGCTTGCGCAATCTGGCTGCTCATGTCGCTGATCATCATGATGATGGCTTCAATTTCTTCCATCGCTGAATTGGCGTCAGACGCCTGCGCAACACTGTTACTCATTTCTTCCACGCATTCCTGCATCACTAACACTGCCTGACTTGATTGGGTCTGCAGCTTGCTAATCATCTCTTCGATTTCAGACGTTGAGTCGGATGTACGTTTCGCCAGAACGCGAACTTCATCTGCCACAACCGCAAAGCCTCGCCCTTGTTCACCGGCACGTGCTGCTTCGATAGCCGCGTTAAGTGCCAGCAGGTTGGTTTGATCGGCGATGTTGCTGATCACGTCCAGAATGGTTTCGATATTCGCAGTCATCTCTTGGAGTGAGGAAACCACGGCAACAGAATCATCCAGACGGCTTGAAAGCTGGTGGGTCGTGCTGATGTTACGGGTCATGATTTCACGGCCCTTCGTCGCAGCATCGCTCACTTCCATCACTTTATCCATGGTGTGGCGCGCGCTGTTTGCAACGTCTTGCACTGAGTGCTCCATTTGCGTCATGGCCGCAGCGACTGCGGTAGTTTGCTGACGCTGTTCATTAAGCTGAGCTTTTGCGGTTTGCGTGGTGGACTGGTTCGCAGCTGCGACTTCAGCTTGCTCTTCTGCAGCATCGCGAAGCTGTCGCAGAATGCCTTGAAGATTTGAAGCCAGGGTGTTGATGTGGTCTGCCAGCTGGCCAAATTCATTGTGTTCTTTCACTTCGATGCGTTGGGTCATGTCGCCTTCAGTGATGGCTTCCAGCACGTTTAGGGTGCTGCTCAGTGGCTTACGAACGCTTCGCGCAATATGCCAGCCAATGAAGACGGTGATTGCCAGAATCAGCGCACCAATGAAAATCGTCTGGCGAACACCATTTTTGAAGGTGTCGTTAGCTTGTGCGATAGATGCAGACATCACGCTTTCCGCTTGGCCGCGGAACTGGTCGAGAATGTCCATCGCACTGTCAACTTCTGACGCAAGATTACCGATGTTGGTGTAAAGCTCGTTAGTCGCAACCAGGTATGCATAGTGCTGATCAAGGACACCACCTTCGCGGCTCACGTCGCGGGTAAAGGCATCAATGTCTTTCTGGAATTTCTCTTTCAATTCTGGAAGCTGTGAAGTCAGTGAACGGAAAGAGTAGTTCAGTTGCTTCACGCTACGGCGGTTGCCGTTCATGGCTTTTTCTACATCAGCCAGTTTGTTGCTGGCTAATGCGTCAGAAGTGTGGGTTTCCGTTTCCTGAAGCTTTTTAAAGTAGGTTTTTGAAATGATTTTCAGCGTCGTGGAACCATTATTCGCCACGAAGTCCTGCATACCCAGAGCCAGTGACGTATTCATGCGCTGGAACTGACGAGCGGCGGTCACACCCTCTTCTTTTGCAGTTTGCTGGCGTTGGAAGTTACCAATCGCCACCGATGCTTCAGAGAAGTAACGTTTTTCGATCTCACGCAGAGATTCCAATTGCGAAGCCAATTCTGCCTGACCGGAAGAGGCTTGGTAGAGGTTGTTCAGTGCCTTATCGAACTTCTGTCTTGCTGCTTCAAAGTTTTCCAATACTTGTTCGCTTTGTGAGCCATTAGTACTGGTCAGGTAGTCTTTGAATATTTTGTCTGCGGCAAGAAGGCTAACACTGGCTTCGTTAGATAAGGAGACGAGGGGAAGTGCTTCTGAGGTGACGACTTCTAGCTGGTCGTGGATGTCTTGAGAACTTTTAAGGTTAAGGGTGTTGGTTGCCACCAGACTCACTGCGAGTACCGCAAAGCCGGCATACATCCGACGAATCACAGAGCTTTGTCGTTTTTTAGCCATTTATATTCCTCCCACCGGCGATTAACCGATGCTTCCCGAAACGCGCGTTCTAGTAAAAAGAAAAGGAACACGCTTAGTATTATTGCTTGTAGTTATATGCCGAGCTTCCTGCTTCGTAACGGGAAGGTCAGCCCTGTTCTAACACATCGCTTTTCTTGTCATCCGCCAGTATTTCAAAAACTTTAAACTTAAAAAGGTCAATACTTTCCAACCTTTGAAGTGAGACGCAAATTTGTTGAGAGAGTGGTTAATAAAAAGCTAGGGGTTGATAACTGAAGCTGAAAGCTGTTTCTCAGTTGGTATGAAATTGTTACGGAAAGTGAAGAATTGAGGTAGAGGCAACTATCTACGATAAAAAACACTGTTCATTATTGCCCAAACTCTTTGTCTCTAGCATACTTACAGCTCTGTAACCGATTCATTTGGAGTTGCCCGTGGCTGAAGAAACCATATTCAGTAAAATCATTCGTAAGGAAATCCCGGCTGACGTGGTTTACCAAGACGACCTTGTTACTGCCTTTCGAGACATCAATCCTCGTGCTCCAAGTCATATCCTGATCATTCCAAACAAGTTGATCCCAACCGTGAACGACGTTGAAACGGAAGATGAACTGGCACTTGGCCGAATGTTTACTGTGGCGCGCAAATTGGCTGCTGATGAAGGCATTGCAGAAGACGGTTACCGTCTGATCATGAACTGCAATAATCACGGTGGCCAAGAGGTTTACCACATTCACATGCACCTGGTTGGTGGCCGTCCTCTAGGACCAATGCTGATCGGTTAATGATTAAAAAGTCTTTCTTGGCTCTCGCTGGTAAGCGCAGAGCCAATTCGTCATTTTCAAAAAAATTGGTGGCATTCAGTCTGGGACTCAGTCTGGTCGGGTGCGCCAGTCTTTCAGCACAGGCGTTGTTCAGTCATTACTCCGCTGCGTTGCAACAGCCACATGCGCTGGTGGCTAGGGGTGAGTATCAGCAGGCGTTGGAGCAACTGCCCGATTCCCCCAACGGTGAGATTCTGGATGGCATGGAAAAAGGACGCTTGGCACTGCTTGCTGGCGACATTGAACAGAGTAAAACCGCACTTGAACAAGCAGATTTAGCTGCAACGGCAGAACAAGACAAAGCGATTATCCAGCTTTCTAAAGGCGTCGATCAGATAGGCGCATTGGTGACCAACGACAACATGCTCACCTATATGCCGCCGGATTATGAGCTTGGCTTCCTTCATCTCTATTTGATGCTGAACTATCTGAAAGAAAACAATCTCCAAGGTGCATTGGTTGAGGCACGTCGCGCCAATCAGGTTCAGGAGCGAGCGAAAAGACTGCGAGATAGCGAGCTTCAAAATGCATCAAACACGGCAACACAGAATGGCATCGACGACAATGTCGGCGCAGTGTTGGCGAAATATCCTCCTGCAGGCAAGCTGTTAGGTTCGGTACAGAATGGTTACCTGTTTTACCTCTCAGCGTTGCTCTATGAAGCGGAAGGAAACCTGAACGGTGCATTCATTGATTACAATCGTGCTTTAGCGGTGGAACCTGACAACGCATATATCGCGGATGCCGCGATGCGCGTCGCTTTGCGTCAGGGACGTCGCGATGAATTGAGATTGCTTGAGAAAAAATATGGCCAGTATCAACGTCCGGACAGATCGAAAGGGCAGTTGGTCGTATTAAATGAACAAGGCGTGGTGAATGCTCGGGATTTCTGGCGTTTGCCATTGTGGTTGTCTGATAGTCAGGGCTATCTTGAAGCCCATACGGTGAGTTTGCCCTATTACCGTTCCTATACTGCAGCTCCCCAAAAAGCATTCAGTGTGGATGGGCAAACAGTCAAACCAGCACAATTGGCGAATGTGAACGGCATGGCACAGAACGCGTTAAGTGAAGCCATGCCGGCGATGGCGGTGCGTCAGATTTTGCGTGTTGTGGCAAAAAACGAGATGCGCAAGTCTCTGACTGAAAAAGATGACAGTGGCATTGGCAATCTCGTCGTCAACATCTTTAATGTGTTGAGTGAGCAACCGGATACCAGAAGCTGGCAGACGCTCCCTGAAAGTGCGGGCGTTTACAGCGGGTTTTATTCTTTAGGTCAGCACACAGTGAATGCTGACGGACAATCTATTAACGTAACCATAGAATCAGGAAAAACCACGTTAGTTTGGCTATCCAGACAGGGCGGTCAAGTGGTTCATTGGCAGGGGATATTAGGAGGCATATGATGAGATATGCAGCAGTTCTGTTATCAGCAAGCATGTTGTTGGCAGGTTGTGCGAACAACACCGCTGGGATCAGCATTGATAGCAGTAACCAAAATGTGGTGTTGGGAAATTCGGTGTTGGCGAAGAACCTCGAATTTGGCAACGCGAAAACCAGTATCGTGAACGAGCGACTGCTGGCACAGGTGATGGTGACCAATAAGAGTGATGAGTCCCAGAACCTGCAGTACCGTTTTAATTGGTATGACGCACAGGGCTTGGAAGTGGATAGCGGCAAGTCGCCGTGGCGCCAGTTTATTGTTTACGGTGGCGATTCAGTGACACTTCAGGGTGTGGCGTTAAACCCGGATGCGAAGAACTTCCGAGTCTCGCTCAGAAATATTCAGTGACTATAACGAAATGGGTAAAGCAATGAAGAAAAGCCTAATTGTGCTAATGGGTGCAGCTGCACTTATCTTGGGAGGATGTGCCAAGCAGGTGAGCTATGGCGATGCTCAGGAAGTGGAAACCACAACGATTGACTTCGGCTCGACCGATCTGCAAAAGATAGCGGTTGAGATGACAGACAGCATGTTGTCCTCTGGCTCTGTATCTTTTATCACCCGCAACGAACGTCCAATCGTGTTTGTTGAGTCAATCAAAAACAAAACCGCTGAGCATATTGATACTGAATCTATCACTGACACCATCAGCACTCGTTTGATCAACTCTGGTAAATTCCGCTTTGTTGACATGACCCGCGTTGAAGCTGTGCGTGAACAGTTGGATTTCCAAAACAACGATGCACTGGTGAACCCAGGTACTGCTATCCAATTCGGTAAAATGGTTGGTGCGCAATACATGCTGTATGGCAACCTGTCGAGCATCAACAAGCAAGACGGCAGCGACAAAGACGTCTACTACAAAATGACCATGCGCCTGATGGATCTGGAAACGGGCCTTATTGAATGGGCGGACGAAACTGAAATCCGTAAGAAGCAGTCTAAGTCTCTGATTGGATGGTAATCATTGCTTTCAGCTGATGAAAAAGAGAAGGCCGCAGTCATTGCAAGACTGCGGCCTGATTTTATTATTGAGCAAGCAGAGTTTCTTGAGGGCGGATTAAGTAACCGCTGCATGAAACTCACTGCGGAAGATGGGAGCCAATATGTTTGGCGCCCTGAATCGGCATCCGCAAAGGCATTTGGCTTAAGCCGTGACATTGAATTTGAAGCCCTAACTGTAGCGTCAAAAGCGGGCTTGACTGTCCAGCCAGTAAAACGCTATCCGGAGGGGTTGCTAAATCTCTGGATTGAAGGCGAGACCATGATAGAGGCTTCGCTTGACATCGCAGCGACGCTTCAGGCCAAGGTCCATGAATTGCCACCGCTTTCGAATACGTTTGATCCTTTCGATAAAGGATTGGTGTACTACAGCAACCTTTCCACAAGCTCGTTGAATGATTCATTGAATGCAGCTCATGAGCACTTCCAGAAACATCGATTTACCTCAGGCTTGCCGCTTGCTACTTGCCACTACGACTTGGGTTACTACAACTTTATCCGCCAGAAAAATGGTGAAATCAAAGTCATAGATTGGGAGTATGCTGCATTTGGCGATCCGGCGATGGATTTAGTAATGACCTCTCTCGCAAATGGACTAGAACTTGAAACCTTGGTCAATCAATACTGTCAAATTAGACGTATAGATTCTGTTGCTGACTGGCAGTGCGCCTGCAGACAATGGCTACCTGTTGCAAATTATTTGGGTGCCCTTTGGTATGCACTCGGCTTTGAACTGTACGGTGACGAGATTTATCGCGAGAGAAGCGTCTTCTTTTTAGCAAAAGCGGAAGGGCATATGGCAGTTTAAACAAGCCACGGGGGAATCACGGAAATGACATTCAGCAAATCTTCAGTTAGGCATTTCTTTTTGTCGCTGGCCGCTGTATTTCTGCTTTCTGCCTGCACCAACCAGTTTGCCTACAACACACTGCCGTTCTGGATTGATTACTACCTCTCTGACTATGTCGATACCACATCAGCCCAGCAAAAACAGCTGGATGCCGATTTGGAAGCTTTCCACGCATGGCACCGCCAAAACGAACTGCCTAAAATTCAGGCTCTGCTAAACCAACTTGAAGCTGATATGGCGAAGCCGCTTTCTTACTCTCAGATAGGCGAGTATCACCACATTATTAATGATCGTATTCAAGCTTCTTTGGAAGGCCTCACGCCGGCGCTGGTCAATTTAATCTCCTCGTTAAGCGATGAGCAGGCGCAGGCGTGGCTCGACATTCTCAACACAAATATTGAAGAAGCCGTCGAGAAAGCGAATGAAGGTAGCCTGGATGAGCAGCACTCTCGAAGGCAGGAACGGCTTATCGAGCGTGCGGAATTCTGGGTGAAGTCTGTCAATGCCAAGCAAAAGAAGCAGTTTTTGGAGATGGCCAGTTACCAGATTGAAATGCGTCCTGTGTTTTACAGTATCCGCGATGGACTTATGGGCGAGCTCGAAGGCATTCTGACGAATCGCAAAGCCCCGAATCTTGGCGACCGTATCGATGATTACTTTGCTAACGTCATCGCGTTCCAAAGTGAGCAGCACAAGAATGACATGGCGCTGTATCTGGCTAGACGATATGAATTGCTGCAGCGCTTGGATCGCCACCTAACTGAGAGCCAGCGAAAGGCGATGCGCCGGAAATTGGCCTCTTACAGTGAAGATATCACCGCCGTTCTTAACTGATGGAATGTCAGAATCGCCAATTCGTCTCAAAACCTTGAGCCGTACCCGTCTTTCGGTCTTAACCCTTAATAATGTGCGTGATTGGGTGATAGTATTTTGGTACCCGAGTTGTTTGACCGCACAAGGTTAACAGTGCCTTGGTTTACTGCATTCCAACGCGGATAACTTGATTGGGGTATAAACAGATTAAAAGCTGGGAACACCAGCGACGAGTGAGAGGGACTTTTAGTGATTATTTATCTTCACGGCTTTGATTCAAACAGCCCCGGAAACCACGAAAAGGTCATGCAACTGCAGTTTATTGACCCAGATGTTCGCTTCATCAACTACAGCACACTTCATCCTAAACACGACATGCAGCACCTTCTTAAGGAAGTGAGCAAGCAAATGGAAATGTCTGATGACAAATCACCACTGATTTGTGGTGTGGGGCTTGGCGGCTTCTGGTCAGAGCGAATCGGCTTTCTCAGTGGCATCAAACAGGTTATCTTCAATCCGAACCTGTTCCCGGAAGAAAACATGGAAGGTCGAATCGATCGTCCTGAAGAGTATGCTGATATTGCGACCAAATGTGTTGAGAGCTTCCGAGCCAAAAACGCTGGCCGTTGTATGGTGGTATTGTCGAAAGAAGATGAAATCTTGGATAACACCCGTTCCGAAGAAGTGTTGAGCCCGTATTATGAAATCGTCTGGGACGACACACAGACGCACAAGTTTAAAAGCATCTCCCATCACCTACAGGCAATGAAAGCGTTTAAAGACGCGTAACATTTGGTTTGTAGGGATTACAGAGCATCAGCTGCTAAGGTTGGTGCTCTTTTTGTATCAGCCATGTTATCAATTGGCGCAAAACTCATCAGCCTCGCCTATTTTCGCTGCATTTAGTGCGGATTTAGGGATTTAAAAATTGATTGAGATCAAGTGACCTGTATAATGGTTTCAACAAAAAATGAGCACCATGTCGTAAAAATGCGGGTGTCGGCGTGTAACATAAAATAAACAACAATGCGCGTTTATAACGTTGAAAACAAAAGCTCTTTACCTCTCCAAGCGATATTTATAATCGACCGAATACGAAGGTTGTTTAAACACATTTTCTTTCATCGCGCGATTCTGTCATCGCGGGATGTAGCCCAATTTTTTCGTATTTAAATCATGGTGAGGAAGTAATCGTGACCAAAATTATTGTAGTCGGTGGCGGTGCTGGTGGCCTCGAATTGGCAACCAAACTAGGACGCACACTTGGACGTAAAGGACGCGCCAAGGTCACTCTTGTTGATCGTAAAGCAAGTCATCTCTGGAAGCCGCTTCTGCATGAAGTTGCGACCGGTTCCCTCGACGAAGGTGTGGATGCAATCAGCTACCGCGCCCACGCAAAAAACCACTATTTCGATTTCCAACTCGGTAGCCTGTCCGGCATCGATCGTGATAACAAAACCATCAAATTGGCGGCGTTGCACGACGAAGAAGACGGTGAGTTGCTGATGCCTGAACGCGAACTGAGCTACGACGTTCTGGTGATGGCTATCGGTTCAACGTCAAACGACTTCAACACTGCCGGTGTTCGTGACAACTGTATCTTCCTGGATAGCCCAGAACAGGCGCGCCGTTTCCGTAACGAAATGAACAATGAGTTCCTGAAACTGCATGCGAAATCCGGTAACGGTACCGTTGACATCGCGATTGTTGGTGGCGGTGCAACAGGTGTTGAGCTTTCCGCTGAGCTGCACAATGCCATCAAAGAACTGCACAACTACGGTTTCCAGGATCTGGATAGCTCTAAGCTTAACGTTACTCTGGTTGAAGCCGGTGAGCGTATTCTTCCTGCATTGCCGCCACGCATTTCTGGTGCTGCGCAGCAAGAACTGATTAAGCTGGGTGTGAATGTTCGAACGGCGACCATGGTTGTCAAAGCGGACGAAGATGGTTTGGTCACCAAAGACGGCGACAAGATCCCAGCGCAAATCATGGTGTGGGCAGCTGGTATCAAAGCGCCAGATTTCCTTAAAGACATCGCAGGTCTTGAAACTAACCGCATCAACCAATTGGTGGTGAAATCAACGCTGCAAACCACCCGTGACGAAGACATCTTTGTTATCGGTGATTGCGCAGCTTGTGAGCAACCAGACGGTACTATGGTTCCACCTCGTGCACAGTCAGCACACCAGATGGCAAGTCGTTGTTTCTCGAACATTGTGGCGAAAGTGACTGACCGTGAATTGAAGCCATACATCTACAAAGATCACGGTTCGCTGGTTTCTCTGAGCCGCTTCTCAACCGTAGGTAGCCTGATGGGTAACCTGACCCGTGGTTCGATGATGGTAGAAGGCCGACTGGCACGTGTGGTTTACATTTCTTTATACCGAATGCACCAGATCGCGCTGCACGGGGTGATTAAAACCGGTTTGATGATGGTAGTTAGCCGCATCAACCGCGTACTTCGCCCGTCGCTGAAACTGCACTAACTGCAGGCTTCGGAAAAAGAAAAGCTGCCAAATGGCAGCTTTTTTTATACCTGGCCTAAATGGGGTTTGAACAGGAGTGGCGTAAAGGTTTTTGGTTTCGTGTTAAGGGCTTCAACGCGATTTGGGACACTACAGGCTGGGTGCCAGTTAAATAATTCTTCAACGGGAAGCGGACGTGAGATGAGGTAGCCCTGAATAGAAATGTCACCTTGCTCTAATAACCAAGCCAACTGCTCTTCTGTTTCCACACCTTCTGCTACCACATCCATTTCCAGGGTTTTTGCTAATTGGATCATTGCTGCGCAAAGCTTGGTGGAGCTTTTGTCTGAGTCGATCACATTGGTGATGAAATGGCGGTCTATTTTCATGACGTCAAAAACGTATTCTCCTAATAGTGAAAGGGATGAATACCCCGTACCAAAGTCGTCCAGATAAAGTCTCACTCCCGCCTTTCTCAATGCCTGAAGTGCCTGGGCGCTGGCTTGTTCATCTTCCATCAACGTTGATTCGGTGATTTCCAGCCCCAACTTGTAGGGTGCAATATTATTTTCTTTGATTAACGATTTAACGAAGGTGATGAAGGCAGGCGAGATCAATTGTTTAGCCGAAACGTTGACAGTTACGCCTGGGTAGTCGAAGTCGCTGGCGTGGTTTTGCCAGTGTCCGAGCAATTGGCAAACGTTGGCTAATACCCAGCGGCCGATGGTATGAATGAGGTTAGTATCTTCTGCAATCGGAATGAAGTCGATGGGAGAAACTGCACCCATCTCTGGGTGATACCAGCGCAATAAAGCTTCAAAATGGTGAACCTTACCGTTCTTACAAATCGGCTGGTACGCCAACGACAATTGATTGAGTTCGAGCGCGTAAGCCAGTTCTTGTTCGATGTTGAAGCGTTGTTGAGCCTTTTCCAGCATGGTGTTGTGGAAAAAGGTGATTGAAGCGCCGCTTTCTTTGGCGTGGTACATAGCAATATCTGCTTGCTGAATGATATCCAGCAAGGTGAAACTGTGATCCCTGATAGTCGAAATACCAATACTTGCGCCAATTTGAATATCGTGACCGTCGATCAGGTAGGGCTGGTTAATCGCATCAAGATATACACTGGCGCTTCGGTATGCGCCATCCTGAGAGATCACGTCTGACAAGCATACGACGAACTCATCGCCCCCAAAACGAAACACCTTGTTGGGTGCCTGTGTCGAAATAAACAGACGATCGGCCACAGATTGTAAAAGTTTGTCTCCAATCAGATGGCCAAGGGAGTCATTCACGTTCTTGAATCGATCTAAATCGATAAAGAGAATTGAAAACCCAAAGCTTTCTACATTTTTCAGTCTCGACTGTTCTTGTTCTAATCGTTTTTCGAGTGCTAAGCGGTTGTTTAATGAAGTTAGGTTGTCGTGGTATGCCTGAAAGCGAAGTTTCGTGGTTTGTTTTGAAACAAGCTGATTAGCGAGGGCAAGCCGGCTGGAATATGACCATATACAGAAACTGGTGGCGATAGTCAGAAGAAAGCCCAATACCGTCATCCCCAGACTGAATTGATAACTTATTAGATGATTTTTCGGTGCTTCAAATGTAAACCAGATGCCTTCTTCACTCCCTGGTATTTTTACTAAATGCTCTGCACTAAATGCATTGGTTCCATAACTTTGTTGTTGTGTTTTGAATAGCAAAGCACCTTTTTCGTTTCTGGTACTGTATTGCGGCCATACGGCGATTTTCAGGTTATCCAACGCATCATAACTGGACCATATTGCAGAGAAAAAACTGTCGAAATAAATAGAAGTAACCAGATAGCCTCTGAGCTCATCATTTAGAATAACCGCTGAGAACAGTCGAATTCCGTGAATACCATTTTCCTCAAAAAAGCTTGCTTCCGGTTCGCGCTGAAAGAAAGCCCGCTCCATGGCATGTGCGAACTGACACTGTGATTCCGCCCGCCATCCAATATAGTTTTCTACTTGGTTCTCAGGCGAGACGTAAAGCACGGGAAACGCATATTCACTCAAAGCCCATGCGCATCGATAATCAAGTTGAGGGAAGGTTTGATAGTTGCTGTATGTCCCATCTTCACTGCCTATGACTCTACTTTCAAAGTCGTCAATGGAGTCCTTGGACACTTTAGGAAGCCAAAACACTGAATGTATCCCCGAGCTTTCACGAGTTCGACTGGAGAGAAATTGCTGGAATTTCTTCTTACTCAGGTTCTTGTCGGTCTGGAAGTAAAGCTGCGCGGAGAGTTGCAACTCGTGGAATGAGTAAAGGGCTTTTTCCAAGCCCTTTAAACGTTGCTCAATCAGTGTGTTGAATGAACTCTGTTGACGCTTTTCGTCAATTTGGTGGACAGCAAAACCGCTGCATAACGCCGCAGCTGTACCAACAACGAACACGATCCAGTGTAGATTTCTGGAAAACATTATTTCTAGTCAGCTAATTATTAATAAGCTTGATTATAGGGAGGGGTGTGACGGTTACCTTTAGATTTGGTTACCGTTCCATGACAAAACCTTAACTTAGAGATTGCTCAATAAATATTGTGAGGGCAGAGACTTATTTCACAGATTTCCACGAGAAGTACCAAAGGTCAACAGACCCTAGGTTTCAATGGAGGAAATCGTTGGGAATGAGGCTGTACACCAAGCCTTCACGGGCTTCACCATCATACATATAACGATTACGTGCACGGCATTCAAAGGTTGCACGGAGCTTTTCTGCAATTCGGATGCTGGCTTCGTTGGCAGGATCCATCACCAATTCCAGCCGGGTCAACAACAGGTGTCCAAAGGCGAGGGAAGCTGCCACTTCTGTGGCTTCCAAAGCGTATCCTCTGCCCTGGAATTTAGTCGCAATCCAGTATCCGAGGTTTGCCATGTTGGCGACGCTGTCGATACTGGAAACGTAGACACAACCGACGAGTTCACCGGTTTCGATTTCAAATGCAGCTAATTCATAACTTGCCCCGGTCAGCCAACCTTGGCGGCTACGATTCACCCAGGCTTCGGCGTCCATATCATCGAATCCTTCATGGCACCAATCCAGCCAAGGGCTGATGGTGTCTGCTGACTCGGAAATGGCTTTTTTGAGCGGTGCGACATCCGCTTGTTTGAGTGCGCGCAGGATGAGTCGGTCAGTTTGAAATTCAAGGTTGGCTTGCATGGTGTACTCGGCTAGTCCGTATCATTATAGTTTTGGTTAAAAGTACCGAAAAAACAACGCCCTCAAATGAGGGCGTTGTAGAAAAACTCTGTTTCACAAAAGCACTTATTCGACGCGGGTGACTTGAATAATCAGTCCCATCAGAGGGTGATCCAGATAGTGTATTTCACCGCTTCTCATGCGGCGTTTTTGCTCGAAAGCATAAGAGTTCAGGTATTTTTCCACTGAATAAGTACGCTCCAGCTTTTGAAGCCCTGTCAGTGCATTACCCTCAGTTACCGCAGCAATATCTGAGCCTTCAGCAGTGATGCCTTCCACTTCGGTTGCCACTTGGTTATCAAGAGGTACTGGCACCGCCTGAACTTCCTTCAGGACTTTACGTTCACCTGGCTCACGAAGGGCTAGGTCGGTTTCAATGAACAGGTAGTGCTGAACGTACACACGAATAAAGCCATCCAGCTCATACATTGGGCCGCTGACTTTGTCTGTTGGCTGATATCCATCAGGTGCGGACTCACTGGTCACCAGAGGCGCATCTTTTGAAGTGCCATCTGTGTAGAAACTATCACCGAAGTTACGACCTGCGGTAAAGCGCAGTTTAGGCATCGCGCCGCGGCCACCATCGTTTTGACGCCAAGCGACATGTGCTAGTGGTTTGAAGCCCGCATGGTTAGCCAGGCGATTGTATTCCGCATTCAACTGCCATTGGTTTTTAGGAAGTACTTGCAGGCCACGCGCCGCCAGTGTTTGTTTGTCGAAGACAGAAACAGCACCACTCAGGTTGATGTCCGGCTGCGCATCCGGCCAGTTTTCCTGAACAGCGTCAGGGTTCTGGTTACGCTTGAATACAATCACTTCAACGTCGAACCAACGTTCAGCGAAGGAAGGCCAGCTAATGACACACAGCAGCAGGATAATCAGCTTTTTCAAGGCATTACTCCGTTTTTAAAGCCAGTTGCCTCGTTCTAGGCAACCAATAAATTCTCGGCAAATTGGTTTAATAATGTTTCGATAAACTCAACCCGCTCACGGCGATCAGTGAGCGATTCGACGATTTTGAGTTTGGTTGGTCCTTCGAAACGATAACGGCTTGGGTGGGATTGTAACAGACCCACCAGGAAGCCGGGATCAATTTGGGCGTTTTGAGTAAACTCGATCACACCGCCTCTGTCGTGTGCGTCGATCTTACGTACACCCAGTTTCGCTGCATCCAGTTTGAGCTGCTGTACTTTGAGCAAATTATTCGCTGCATCAGGCAGTAAGCCGAAGCGATCAATCAACTCAACGCGCAACTCTTCGATATCATCGGAAGATTTGGTTCCCGCAATACGCTTGTACAGTGACAGGCGCGTATTGACATCCGGGATGTAGCTGTCGGGTAATAATGCCGGAAGTCGAAGCTCAACATCTGTCTGCTGATTAAGAAGATCGTCAAGTGATGGCTCTTTGCCTTCTTTTAACGCTTCAACGGCTTGCTCCAGCATTTCCATATACAAGGTGAAACCAATCGACTGAATCTGACCACTTTGCTCATCACCCAGCAGTTCACCTGCACCACGAATTTCCAAGTCGTGGGTCGCCAACGTAAAGCCTGCACCCAAGTCTTCGAGTGAAGCAATGGCTTCCAGGCGTTTGACTGCATCTTTGGTCATGCGTTTTGGATGAGGGGTCAACAAGTAGGCGTAGGCTTGATGATGTGAACGACCAACACGGCCACGCAACTGGTGAAGCTGCGCAAGACCAAGGTGGTCAGCGCGGTCCATGATGATGGTGTTGGCCGTTGGAACATCGATGCCGGTTTCAATGATGGTGGTACACACCAACACGTTAAAACGCTGATGATAAAAATCAGACATTATGCGTTCCAGTTCGCGCTCACGCATCTGACCGTGTGCCACAGTAATACGTGCTTCAGGCACCAGCTCTGCCAATTCATCAGCAGTCTTTTCAATCGAATCAATGTCGTTGTGCAGGAAGTAAACCTGACCACCACGCATGATCTCACGAAGCAGTGCTTCACGGATCAGTGATTTCTCGCGCTCTCGAACAAAGGTTTTTATCGCCAGTCGGCGAGAAGGCGGTGTGGCGATAATTGAAAGGTCGCGCATGCCGCTCATTGCCATATTCAGGGTTCGCGGAATTGGCGTTGCGGTGAGCGTTAGGATGTCGACATCCGCACGCATTGCTTTCACTTTCTCTTTCTGGCGCACACCGAATCGGTGTTCTTCATCGACAATCAACAAACCCAGATCGTGGAACGTCACATCGTTTTGAAGGAGCTTGTGGGTACCGATAAGAATGTCGACTTTACCTTCGGCGCTGTCTGCCAGAATTTGCTTTTGCTCTTTCGCTGACTTAAAGCGGGAAAGTACTTCAACACGCACTGGCAGGTTTGCAAAACGGTCGCGGAAGTTTTCAAAATGCTGTTGCGCGAGCAGGGTAGTCGGCACCAACACTGCCACCTGCTTGCTGTTATTTACCGCAAGGAAAGTAGCACGCATCGCCACTTCGGTTTTACCAAAGCCCACGTCACCACAAACAAGACGGTCCATTGCAATTGGCTGACACATGTCAGATAGCACCGCATTAATGGCGTTTTTCTGATCGGCGGTTTCTTCAAACGGGAAGCCTGCGCAGAAGTCGAGGTAAGCCTCTCTGTCATGTTTGAACGCAAAGCCCGGTTTGGTGGCGCGTTTGGCGTAAACATCGAGCAGTTCTGCTGCCACGTCGCGCACTTTTTCTGCTGCGCGCTTACGGGCTTTCTCCCATGCTTCACCACCAAGCTTGTGCAGCGGCGCGGTTTCTTCTGCACCACCGCTGTAGCGGCTGATCAAATGCAGAGACGCAACAGGTACATACAGTTTTGAACCTTGTTGATACTCGAGCGTGACATATTCGGTCGTGATGCCGCCCGCTTCCAAAGTTTGCAGGCCAAGGTAGCGGCCAACACCATGCTCAAGGTGAACAACTGGCTGTCCAACCTGGAGTTCTGCCAAGTTGCGGATGATGGTGTCAGAGTTAGTCGTGGCTTTTTTATTGTCACGACGACGTTGCTGAACAACGCGCTCGCCAAGCAGATTGCTTTCACAAATCAGCGCAAATGAAGGGCTTTCGCATTGGAAGCCGATTTCAGCAGGGCCGACAACCATAGCGAAATTGGTGGGCGTATCGAATGCTTCGTTGAGTGACCCGCAAACCATCGGGCGGATTTTGATGCGTGCCAGCAGGTCCAGCATGGCTTCACGGCGGCCTTCTGTCTCCACCGAGAAAATGATTTTGCCGGAAAACTCTTCGGTGAACTGTCTTAGCGCACCCAGTGGTTCTTTGAGCTGCTGATTAACGGTCAGTTCTGGAAGTGGAGTGATAGGCGCGTTGCTTCTGCCTGCTTTGTCTTCCGTCGAGTCGATTTGAACCTTGATGCGTGGGTAGTTCTTAAACGCACCAAACAGTTCATCAACGTTTTGCCAGATGTCGCTTGGTGGCAGCAACGGACGAAGAGGATCAACACGTCGCTGGTCATAGCGGTAATCCGCATCGCTCAAAAATTGTTTGGCGGCTGATTCCACATCGCCTTTTGTCAGTACCAAGGTATTCTTTGGCAGATAATCAAACAGGGTCTCTGTTTGATCAAAGAACAGCGGTTGCCAGTATTCGATACCTGCTGGCCAGGTTTTTTTACTGACTTGCTGGTAGATAGATTCTGGCTCACGGCGCGCTTCAAAACGTTCACGCCATCGCCCGCGAAATTGCTCAACTGCTTCATCATTCGTTGGGAATTCATGGGCAGGCAGAAGGTTGATGCTGTCCAACTCTTGTGTCGAACGCTGGTTCTCGGGGTCAAATTCGCGAATGGTATCCACTTCATCGTCAAAGAAGTCGATCCGGTACGGCTGGTTTGAACCCATAGGGAACAAGTCGAGAATCGAACCACGGCTTGCGTATTCACCATGCTCGATGACTTGATCAACATGACGGTAACCTGAAAGCTCTAGCTGGTAACGCAGTTTTTCCAGTGACAGTAAATCGCCTTTTTTCACCATCAACGCATGCTGAACCAAGAACGAATGCGGCATGACGCGCTGCATCAATGTGCTGACAGGGATCAGCAAGATACCATTGGTTTGTTGCGGCAATTGATACAGGCGCGCGATGCGGTCGGAGATAATGTCCTGATGCGGCGAGAAGTTGTCGTAGGGCAAGGTTTCCCAATCAGGAAAAACGTGACACTCGCGGCCGGTAAACTGTTTAATCTCAGGCTGTAGCTTGAGGGCGGTTTGGTTATCCGGCACCACCATCAAAATAAAGCGGTTCTGCTGTTCGGCAAGAGTCGCAACCGTCAGGGGAAGAGAGGCGCCTATCAGATTAGCGATGACGCGGGTGTCTCCTGCTTTTTCAGGAGCAGGTAAATCAAATAATGCGTTGTTTGTCATGAATTCTGGGGCTTAACTGTTTCTTTCCAATGCGCGTTGACGGAGCAGTTTTTGCTGTTGATGAAGCGCAGCACGGATTAACACGTCTCTGTCTTCTTCCTGAAGGCGGATGTATTTCACGCCGACAGCATACTTACCGTTCTTTTCTTTGCAGCCGTAGACGCTACCGTAGCAGTAAATAGCAGAAGGTGGGTTCTCAAGAAAGAGCTTCAATCGCACATGCTGACCTTTCTCGAAAGCTTTTCGTGCAATGAAAGTAAGGCTGCTTGCGCCGAAGGTTTCGGTTTGGTATCGGAGTTTAGGATCGTCCTGTTGCGACAGCATGAAGCCGAGCAGCAGGTTGATTTTCTGATTCTGCGCCTGCAGGAATTTAGTCAGCGCTTGGCTGTCATCGTGGTGTAGGGCCTGGATTTCTTTCTCAACGCCGCTGTCGAGGTCACCACATTCGCTCGCAATGCGAAAAGCGACAGGGATTTCTCGGCCAAACTCGGCTTCAGAAGGCACATGCTCGTCGTCTTCAAGTATCTCTACGTTAATCTTGAGGTGCGCATGTACGGAAAAGTATTCGTCCTGGCTCATCTGTAATCCTAAAACCCTGTAGTGCTATTGATTATACCCGCAGTGGCAGGATTTACCCAACCAAGCCTGTTGAAGAAATGTTTAATTTCACAGCACTTAGACAAGTCTGACACGACAGGTAGTTTAAATTACTGAACGTTTAGCTTGAAAAAGCATCTGATTACCGTGTTCCACACGTGGTTTCGTGGCAATTAGCTGACCTAAAAGGTATTCTTCTTGCCAAAGATTGTTATTTGTTTTTGTAGTTCTCTCTTGTACTGCGAAACAACGTTTTGAGATCTCATTTTATGTTTCACCCTTTACCGGTGTTTATAGGGCTGCGCTATCTGAGAGGGCGATCCGGCGATAAATTCGGCCGCTTTGTCTCTTATATGTCAACTGCGGGTATCACCATTGGTGTGATGGCGCTGGTGACCGTGCTTTCTGTGATGAACGGCTTTGAAGGCCAATTAAAGCACCGCATTCTTGGTGTGATTCCGCAAGCCATTGTGGCGGGCGATGCCCAACACGCGCCGGACGTTAACACATTGGCTAAGCTTGATGGCGTGACGGGAACAGCGCCTATCGTCAGCACTGACTCAGTTGTTCAGAGCCCTAAGTCTATTTCTGCCGGTAAATTGCTTGGTGTCGATGTCGGCGCGCGTGAGCCAATCCGTGAATTTATGGTACGCGGCGATTTCGATTCACTGACGCCAGGCAGTTACAATCTGGTTTTGGGGCGCAAAACTGCCCGCGATCTGGATGTTTCCGTGGGTGATAAAGTTCGCGTGATGATCACCAGTGCCAGCCAGTTTACCCCTGTAGGACGTATTCCTTCCCAACGTAATTTCACAGTAACAGGGATCTACGACACGGCGACCGATGTCGATAATCAACTGATGTTCGGTAATCTCAATGATGTCGCCCGTCTCATGCGTCTTCCCCGTTCGCAGCCAGCGGATCTAAGGCTTTTCGTTGAGGAGCCTTTCAACGTACCGACACTGGAAAAAGTCGCAGAGAGTATGGGCTATGAATGGTCAGATTGGCGAGCATTGCGTGGTGAACTTTTCCAAGCCGTAAAAATGGAAAAGAACATGATGGGATTGATGCTTAGCCTGATCATTCTGGTCGCTGCTTTTAACATCATTTCTGCTCTGATTATGGTGGTGATGGAGAAGCAATCTGAAGTCGCCATTCTCAAAACACAAGGTATGAATCATAACGGTATCGTCGCGTTATTCGTTGTCCAAGGTGCCAGCAGCGGTGTAATTGGTGCACTGCTGGGTGGCGTTGCGGGCTCTGTATTGGCGCTAAACATCAATGAAGTGATGGCGATATTCAACCTGAGCTTGCTGGGTGGCGGGTTGTCATTACCAGTGGTTCTGAAACCTGAGCAAGTGCTTTCTGTCGTGATTGGTGCTATTGCACTAAGTCTTATTGCAACCCTGTTCCCGTCGTTAAAGGCGGCTTCTGTTCGTCCAGCCGAGGCGCTTCGCTATGAGTAATGCATTGTTAACCTGTTCCAACGTCACCAAAACTTATCAGGAAGGGGAGTTGGAAACTCACGTATTAAAAGGCGTGTCGTTCTCGATTGAAAAAGGCGAACTGGTAGCAATTGTTGGTGCGTCGGGCTCGGGTAAAAGTACGCTGCTCCATATTCTTGGAGCGTTGGATACATTGACCGAAGGTGATGTGTTTTTTGAAGACAAAGACCTGATGAAAATGCGAGCCTCAGAGCAGGCGACACTGCGAAATCAAAGCATTGGTTTTATTTATCAGTTCCATCACCTTCTCGCGGATTTTACTGCTGTAGAAAACGTGGCCATGCCGCTGATGATTGGGGGTGAGAAGCCCGTCGAGGCGAAGCGTCGCGCCATGGAAATGCTGGAAGCGGTTGGCATGGGCCATCGCGGTGAGCACCGTCCGTCAGAGCTTTCCGGCGGTGAGCGTCAGCGTGTTGCGATTGCCCGTGCTGTCGTGAATCGCCCCGCGCTGGTGTTGGCAGATGAGCCAACCGGCAACCTCGACCACAAAACTGCGTTGGATATTTATGATCTAATGCGTGAGTTAAACAAAGAATTCAATACCGCGTTTTTGGTGGTCACACATGACCGAGAGCTTGCGCAGAAACTGGATCGTCAGCTTTCGATGCTGGATGGTCAGTTTGTGGAATCGAGCGCTGAGGCTGTAGCGTCATGATGGATTCTTTAGCGCTGTTTATCGGGCGCAGATTCAGCAAAGCCAAACGACGCAATAAGCTGGTGTCGTTTATTTCTGTTTCTTCCATGATTGGTATTTCTGTCGGTGTGATGGTGATCATTGTCGGTCTTTCGGCAATGAACGGCTTCGAACGTGAATTGAATAACCGCGTACTGGCTGTGATTCCCCATGCCCAACTTGAAGGTGTTGAAGCGCCAGTAAAAGCGTGGAAGGAAATGAAAGAAACCGCAGAGGCCAACCCTTGGGTTTCTGCAGGCGCACCTTATGTAACGTTCACGGCCTTGTTGGAAAAAGGAGCCAACTTAAAGCCAGTGCAAATCCGCGGTATCGACCCCGAACAGGAAGTGGGAGTCAGTAATATTGGTGACTACGTGCTTGATAACGCCTGGTCGACACTCACTCCTGGAAATCATGCTGTGGTGCTGGGTAAAGGCATTGCAGATGGTTTGGGTGTTGGAGTCGGAGATTGGGTGACAGCATTGGTGCCTTCGCCGGATCCCGAATTGAAACTGCGTGCGCCACAACGTATCCGCATGCAGGTGTCTGGTGTGCTGAGCTTGGGTGGTCAGGTCGATCATGGCTTGGCACTTGTGCCGATTCAAGATGCACAGCAATACCTTGATATGGGTGATGCGGTTTCCGGCGTTGCGCTGAGAGTCAAAGACCCACTCGAAGCGCGCAAGATCGTTCGTGAAGTGGGGTATACGCTCAAAGAGTATGTGTACCTCAAGAACTGGACGCAGGAATACGGTTTCCTTTATCGCGATATCCAGATGGTGCGCGCGATTATGTATCTGGTGATGGTGCTAGTCATCGGCGTGGCCTGCTTCAACATTGTGTCTACCTTGATGATGGCAGTGAAAGATCGTGCTGCAGATGTTGCTGTATTGCGTACCATGGGGGCAAAAGATGGCCTGATCCGATCCATCTTTATCTGGCACGGCTTTCTTTCCGGTTTGATTGGCAGCCTGATGGGTTCGATTGCGGGATGTTTGATTGCATTGAACCTGACAACAATTGTTGGGTGGATTGAAACCCTGACAGGGCAGGACTTCCTCTCAGGTGATATTTACTTTGTTGATTTCCTGCCAACTCAACTCCAACTGGGGGATGTCTTGCTGGTATCTGTCACAGCGATTGTGTTGAGTCTACTGGCAACATGGTATCCCGCACAGCGAGCCTGCAAGTTGCAACCCGCTGCTGTATTGAGCGCAAGGTAACGGTGATAAGTTGCGCGATTACATCTTAAGGTGAAAAGGTCGCATATCGGCTCGCAGCCTGAGTCAGAAATAAAAAATACCCCGCATTGGCGGGGTATTTTTTTAGCATCTGTTTTCGTTTTCTAGCTGTCGGCTTTGGGTTTGTTCTTTTTCAGCGCTTTGATCTTGGGGAGACGTAAGCGGCGTTGTTGC
This sequence comes from Grimontia indica, assembly GCF_000333895.2. Classification (GTDB taxonomy): domain Bacteria; phylum Pseudomonadota; class Gammaproteobacteria; order Enterobacterales; family Vibrionaceae; genus Enterovibrio; species Enterovibrio indicus. The sequence goes on from NZ_ANFM02000033.1 coordinate 26,378, forward strand.
CAGCTTCTGACCACGGAATATCGCCAGATCCCTCTGACACCAAAATACCCGATAAGACCAAATACCACGCCGCAAACCAAGCAGCCCAGAAGGAAAGGAGGCCCAATCTGGCTCATTTGATTGAACAGGAAGTCCCAGGTCAACTCAAAGTGGAACTGGTAATCGGGCGTGCCCATCAACCAGGTTCCGACCTTGTAAGCTCCCCAGAAAATCAAGGGCATAGTGATGGGGTTGGTGATCCAAACCAGCGCAACAGAAAGAGGCAGATTCACGCCAAACATGATGGCAAGGCCGGCAGCCATGATCATCTGGCTCGGCAGCGGAACAAATGCCATAAACAGGCCAACGGCGAAGGCACCAGACGCAGAACGACGATTCAGGCACCAAAGGTTAGGGTCGTAAAGCAAATTGCCAAAGACCGCCAGCGCCTTTTGTTTGCGAATGACGTCGTGTCTGGGGAGAAACTTTTTAATTATTTTTCTTGGCATAGATCTTCATTTCACACGAAACGGCTACCGATATGAAAATCATGCTCGGCATCGTGGTGGCTATTGTCTCGCTTAGATGGTGGCCAGCGCTCCCGGAGCCCACGCTAATACTTGGGCTTCTCGCTGTCATCCTTGTCCAATGCAAACGCGTTCCCCTGTTTGTAATTGGTCTCACCATTGGCTGTCTGGTGGCGTCCAGCGCAGCGTCACTGCATTTGTTTAAAACCAGTACCGCTTTGACAGTGGTTCAGAATACTACCATAGCGGGCAAAGTTGGCAGCCTTTTTACAGGGGAAAATCAGCAAACAAGTGTAATCTTTGATGTCGACACGGTGAATGGACGGAAATTGAGCGCCTTTGAGAAATTCCGTGCCCGTTTTTATTGGCGCAGTGAATTTCCCGTAAAACAAGGGCAACACTGGGAGCTGAAGGTCCGAATTCGTGAACCTTATGGCAGGGTAAACGAAGCAGGCTTTGATGCAGAAACCTATTTTCTTTCAAAACATATTCATGCTAAAGGCACCGTACTTTCTGCGAATCTGATTGACGAAGAAATTTCAGCCAGGCAGTGGCTATTTGATCGGGTACTTCCCCAAATCCTACCTTTCGAAAACAGCGCATTCCTCGTCGCACTAGCGTTTGGTGAAAGGGCTTTTCTAACTAGCCAAGATTGGATGACGTTAAGGAATTCGGGGCTGGCACACCTTCTCGCGATTTCAGGGCTTCATATCGGTTTAGCATTCTTCTTCGGTTACAGGGTAACTAAGGCTTGCCTGCCGCTATTCAATCGATCAGATAGATATCTCTGGCTTTCGGTACTGGCAGGTTTGGGGTGTGCTATCACCTATGCTTGGTTGGCGGGCTTTTCTTTAACGGCTCAAAGAGCGCTCATTGCTTTGGTCGTTTTCATGGCGATTCGACAATCGGGTTTTAGCGTCAGTCCTTTCAATACCTTTTTGTTAGTCCTAGGGTTTGTATTACTTATTGATCCGCTGTCGGTGTTTTCCGTCAGTTTCTGGCTTTCTTTTGGTGCGGTAATGGTCCTTTGCGTCATGACGTTTACGACTGGAAGAGGGGAGTCAAAAGGTCCGTTGAATTACGTCATCCAGTTATTTCGCATGCAATGTTATCTCATTGTCGGCATGTTACCTCTGACTTGGGCTTGGTTCGGGGGAGTCAGTTTCCTTTCTTTACTCTGCAATTTGATTGCGGTGCCCATCGTGAGTCTGCTGACGGTACCAATCATATTGCTCTCGCTTCTTGCAAGTTCAGTGTTTAGCGTCGCGTGGTTATGGTGTCTCGCTGACTATTCACTTTGGCCGATCCGCCAGATGTTAAATCAAGCTGATATCGGATGGTTGGATATTCAAAGTACTTCCCTAGGTTTTGTCCTTACTCTTGTCCTGATGCTGTATTTGCTATCGCTGGGAACATTTCGAAAGTTCAAAATGCTTTCTATTGTGATGATCCTTAGCTTGGTGGGCTGGCGTGGTTCCGCAGAGAAATCAAACGAATGGCAGGTTGATGTTCTTGATGTCGGACATGGACTGGCAGTATTGGTCGAAAAGAATGGCGAAGCAATCCTCTATGACACAGGTGCTGCATGGTCAACAGGGAGTATTGCGCAATCTGTGGTTGAACCTATTCTTTCCTCTAGAAACAGCAAACTAACCGGGTTGATTCTCAGCCATGGAGACAATGATCACTCTGGTGGTGCGGATTGGGTCATCGAAAATCTATCGCCAGATTGGGTGAGAGCACCTGAAGTTGGTGGTGGCTATATTCCTTGTGTCCGCGGAGCAGACTGGCAATGGCAATCACTGAACTTCGAGGTGTTATATCCCAACGAAGTGACTGAAGAGGCCAAAAACGAGGACTCTTGCGTTGTACGCATCTCAGACGGAAACTATTCAGTTTTGCTTACGGGAGACTTACCCAAAGAGCAGGAGAACTGGCTGGTAGAGCGTGACGCTGATGTCAGTGCAAATGTACTGCTGGTTCCCCATCACGGTAGTAAGACATCTTCATCGTCAGGATTTATCGATGCAGTCAATCCGAATGCGGCGATCGCATCGACGGGTCGATATACTCCGTGGAACTTGCCGAACCCAGATGTTGTCGATAGATACCGCGAGCGCAACATTTCCTGGTATGAAACCGGACAACACGGCCAAGTGAGTGTACATTTCTCAGACAAGGGTTGGCGGGTTAGTAGCCAACGTCTTGATATCGAGCCTTTTTGGCACAGGAAGATGTTTGGACCACCCCCAATAAAAGAGTAGAATGCCCGCTACTTGCAAGAATATAAGCAAATAACATGTCATCAAACTACCAAGACAAAACTACCTGGGAAACCTTTAAGCAGCTGTGGCCATACATCGCTAACTACAAAGCGGGTTTGGTGGTTGCTGTTATTGCGTTGATTGTTAACGCTGCGGGTGACACCCTTATGGTTTCTATGCTTAAGCCTTTGCTTGATGAAGGCTTTACGTATGATGCAGTCGAAAGCGATTTCCTGAAATGGATGCCGCTCTATCTCGTTGGCTTAATGCTGATTCGTGGTGTGTCGAGTTTCGTTTCAGCATACTGCCTTTCTTGGGTATCCGGTAAAGTTGTGATGACCATGCGACGCCGCATGTTTAACCATTTCATGAAGATGCCGGTGAGCTTCTTTGATAAAGAATCTTCCGGTGCGCTTCTCTCCCGTATTACTTACGACTCAGAACAAGTTGCCAATGCGACCAGTGGTGCTTTGGTCAGCCTGGTTCGTGAAGGTGCTTCAATCATTGGTCTGATGATTCTGATGTTCTATAACAGCTGGCAGCTTTCGGCGATCCTTTTGGTGATCGCGCCAATCGTTGCTATTGCTATTCGTATCGTTTCCAAGCGTTTCCGTAAAATTTCTTCCAACATGCAGGAAGCAATGGGTTCGGTGACCTCATCTGCAGAGCAAATGCTGAAAGGCCACAAAGTTGTATTGAGCTTCGGTGGTCAGGAAGTCGAAAAGGCGCGTTTTGAGGATGTATCTAACCGCATGCGCCAGCAAACGATGAAGCTGGTATCTGCTCAGGCGATTGCTAACCCTGTCATTCAGTTGATTGCGTCTTTTGCTCTGGTTGCTGTGCTTGTTTTGGCAAACACAGATGCTATCCGCAGTGAGTTGAGCGCCGGTACTTTTGCTGTTGTATTTGCTGCCATGTTCGGTCTGATGCGTCCTCTGAAAGCACTGACTAACGTGACCTCACAATTCCAGCGTGGTATGGCTGCGTGTAACAGTTTGTTCGAGCTGATGGAACTGGAAACAGAGAAAGATAATGGTCAACATGTTGCTGAGCGCGTAAAAGGTGATGTTAAAGTCAACGATGTTGTCTTCACTTACCCAACCAAAGATGCGCCAGCGCTTAACCATGTTACCTTCGATTTGCCTGCAGGGCAGACGTTGGCGCTGGTGGGCCGCTCTGGTTCCGGTAAGAGTACCATTGCTAACCTGCTAACCCGTTTCTATGACATCGACAGCGGTGATATCACCATTGATGGCGTAAAAATCGAAGATTACACCCTAAGTAACCTGCGTGATCACGTTGCCATCGTTTCCCAGAATGTTCACCTGTTTAACGATACCATCGCCAACAACATTGCTTACGCGGCTGAGAACGAATACACCCGCGAAGAGATTGAGCGAGCAGCAGACTTGGCTTATGCGTCAGACTTTATCCGTAATATGGACAATGGTTTTGACACAATCATCGGTGAGAACGGTGTGAGCCTCTCTGGTGGTCAGCGTCAACGTATCGCTATTGCCCGCGCTTTGCTGCGTAATGCGCCAGTGCTGATTCTCGATGAGGCAACTTCTGCGTTGGATACCGAGTCAGAGCGTGCTATCCAGGCAGCGTTGGATGAGCTTCAAAAAGATCGAACCGTACTGGTGATTGCGCACCGACTGTCGACCATTGAAAACGCTGATCAAATTCTGGTTGTCGATGAAGGTGAGATTGTCGAGCGTGGCACTCACGCAGACTTGCTCGCCAAAGATGGTGCATACGCACAGCTTCATCGTATCCAGTTTGGAGAATAACGCTTGGCGGGTTTGGTCGAAAAAATCTGGTTTGAAAACCACCCGCTAGGTTGGATTGGCGCGCCACTTTTGTGGCCGCTGAGCAAGTTGTTTGGCGCGATTGCGAAAAGGCGTCGCGCAGCATTTTTAGCTGGCACCAGTGATGCATATCAGGCGCCAGTTCCTGTGATCGTTGTTGGTAACATCACGGTGGGCGGGAATGGCAAAACTCCCGTGGTGATTTGGCTGGTGGAGCAATTGAAAGCCAAAGGCTTTAATCCTGGTGTGGTTTCTCGAGGTTATGGCGGTAAAGCGGAAAGCTATCCGTTTGTCGTTGATGAAAACACCAACACCGACAAAGCGGGTGACGAGCCAGTTTTGATTTACCAGCGCACCAAGGTACCTGTTGCTATTTCTCCTGTTCGCAGTGATGCCGTAAAGGCCCTGTTGCCATTGGGCGTAGATATTGTCATCACTGATGATGGCCTTCAACATTACAAACTGGCGCGAGATATTGAATTCGTTATCGTTGATGGTGAACGTCGTTTCGGGAATCAACATTACATGCCGTTTGGTCCGCTGCGCGAGCAGATTGATCGCTTGGGTAATGTCGATTTCGTTGTCTGCAACGGCGGTGAAGCAGAAGCGGATGAAATCGCGATGTCGCTGAAACCGGCTGAGTTCATCAACCTGAAAACAGGCGAACGTGCTGCTGCTGATTCGCTCGACGCCTCTGTTGCCTTGGCAGGAATCGGGAACCCACAGCGCTTTTTTAACACTTTGGCGTCACTTGGTGTTAAGCCAGTGCACTGCGAGCCTTTTGCTGATCATAAAGCGTTTGAATATACCCAATTGGACGCATTGGCGAGGAAAGGCCAGAATTTGCTGATGACGGAAAAAGACGCAGTGAAATGCCGCGCCTTTATCAACCAGTACCCAGACATTGAAAATTGGTGGTATCTGCCTGTTGACGCTGCATTTAGCGACACAGATACGGCCAACATTTTGAACAAAATCATGAATGTGAAGGATGGATATGGATCACCGACTGCTTGAAATCGTTGCTTGCCCTGCTTGTAAGGGAAAGCTCAACTACAACAAAGAAAATAACGAGTTGGTATGTAAATTCGACCGCTTGGCTTATCCAATCCGCGAAGGTATTCCAGTCATGCTGACAACAGAAGCACGCGAAATGTCTTCTGACGAGGTTAAACAATGAAATTCACCGTGGTGATCCCGGCGCGTTATGCGTCGAGCCGCCTACCTGCAAAACCACTGGTTGATATCGGTGGCAAGCCGATGATCCAATGGGTTTATGAACAGGCAATGAAGTCAGGCGCAGACAAAGTCATCATTGCGACTGACGATCAACGCATTGTTGATGCAGCAAATGCCTTTGGTGGTGAAGTATGCATGACACGCGAAGATCATCAGTCAGGCACTGAGCGCTTGGCGGAAGTGGTTGAGAAATACAACTTGGCTGCTGATGAAATCATCGTGAATGTTCAAGGTGATGAACCACTGATCCCGCCTAGTGTTATTCGTCAGGTGGCAGAGAACTTAGCCCGCAGTGAAGCGCCGATGTCGACACTGGCCATCAACATTGATCATGTAGACGAAGTGTTCAACCCGAATGCCGTGAAAGTGGTGACGGACAAAGACGGTTACGCATTGTATTTCAGCCGTGCAACGATTCCTTGGGATCGTGATAATTTTGCTAAAGCGCCAGCTGAAATCCATCACAACCTGAAACGTCATATTGGCATTTATGGTTACCGTGCGGGCTTTATTAATACCTACATCAACTGGGAACCAAGCCCAATTGAGCATATCGAATGTTTGGAACAGCTTCGTGTGCTTTGGTATGGCGAGAAAATCCATGTGGATGTTGCTATTGAAGCGCCGCCAGCGGGTGTTGATACCCCGGAAGATTTGGAAGTGGTGCGTAAGCTGATTGCCGCTCAATAATCTGATTATTGATAGAAAAAACGCCCTGACTCAGTCAGGGCGTTTTCATTTCTGGTTCAAAAAGCGTGTTAATTGGCAGGCGCTAGATTATCCGCATTGGGATTGATAGCCTGATCCAGCTCTTCGATATCTTCCATCACTGCATCTTTAGTTTGCTCCGGAGAGGTAACGGGATCACCATCAAGCACCGCTTCCTGTTGGGCGACTTTGTCCCTTAGGCGTTGCCATAATTGTCCCAGGTTTTCGTGCCAGTAACGTTCAAACTGCTCAAGGTACTGCGCACGAGGGCCGTACTTGATCCACGGTTGGTGAATCTCTTTCTGCGCCATGAAGTTGGTTGGTGCTGGAATTGGGTTCAAACCTGCATTCTCGAACTCATACATTGCACGTGGCATATGGTTTGCCGACGTTACCAGAACCAGATTGCTGTCACCGACAACTGATGCAGCCTGGAAAGCCTCTTCCCAGGTGTCTTTTGCGGTTTCGAGTAACAGGATATTGTTCTTGTTGACACCTAGCGCCATTGCCACCCGCGCGAGCATGCGAGCATGGCTCACTTCATATCCACCGTCATAGCCAGACAGGATAAGCTTTGAGGTTGGGTACATAAAGTGAATGCGAACACCTTCAGCAAGGCGCATGAGCGCCACACGTGACAATTCTGAGGTTGGCGGAATCTCATCATCAACGACATGTCCGTGACCTAACACCATCACGTACTCGACGGGATCCTCCGGTGGAAGGAATGGCTCATATTGCCTTTCCAGCTTGATAAGCAGTGAAGAGGTGAAAGGCTGAAAAGATGCCAAGAAGATTAACAGCAGCGAAACAAAAACGAGGAACGAACCGAAGCCTTTGCGCTGGGTAAACCAGATCAAAAAGAGACCGAAGAATCCAAGAAGCAGTAGCGCAGGCAAGGGCATCAGTAAAGTTGATATAAGTTTTTTTAGTTCAAACATGAAATGTCGCCCGAAATATAGTCAAACAGGGGCCAGAAAGTGCATCAGACCTTTATTAACGGCAGGCTTATGCGAAAATAAACCCCTTAGCAGACAATGATAACGAAGGCACTGTGACAGAGGATAGAAATTTCGACGACATTGCCCACAAATTTGTTAAAAACATTTATGGCTCGGGCAAGGGAGAAATCCGCCAAGCCGTTGTTTGGCAAGATCTCGAATCAATACTTAGCCGCTTGGGTGAATCCAGTCCATTAGACATTTTGGACGCTGGAGGCGGTTTAGCGCAGTTATCGCAACAAATTGCACATCGTGGACACAAAGTCACCTTGTGTGATCTTTCTTCACAGATGCTCGAACTGGCGGAAAAAGATATCGGAGAAGCAGGCCTCCTGCCGCAATATCGCTTCGTCCACGCGCCTGCGCAGGAAATCGCAAAGCATGTTGATAAACCATTCGATTTGATGCTTTTTCATGCGGTGATGGAATGGTTGGCAGATCCACGTGAAGCACTGGATGTCGTACTGTCACAAGTTAAGCCGGGCGGTGTTGCTTCGGTCATGTTCTACAACCAAAATGGATTGCTGTTTAAGAATTTAATTTGCGGCAATTTGACCCATGTAGAAGAAGGCATGCCGCACAGAAAACGTTTCAAACTCCAGCCTCAAAAAGGTCTTCAACCGGAAGATGTTTACCAGTGGATTGAAGAGGCCGGTTTTACCATTTTAGGGAAAAGTGGTGTCCGCACGTTCCATGACTATATGAAAGACACGAGAACGGGCGAGTTCACCTTTGAACAGGTGGTGGCGATGGAGCAAAAGCTTTGTCGTCAGGAACCTTTTATCTCGTTAGGTCGCTACATTCACGTGTACGCGCAAAGGCCTCTCGAGCCATAACGATTACAAGATTACACGTATACAACAAGGAAAACGGATGAGCGAATTCTCTCAGACTGTTCCTGAGTTGGTTGGTTGGGTGAAAACGAATGACTTCTCCCTCAATCTGCCGCCGGAACGGCTGGCATTTCTCCTTGCCGTTGCTGTACTTAGCAACGAGCGCTATGAGGAGGAGCTAGGGGAAGGGGAGCTGATTGATGCATTCCGTATCGTCAGTGACCAATTCGATCAAGCTAGCGAAACCATTGCGTTTCGTGCGAACAATGCCATCAACGACTTGGTACGCAGCCGCCTGCTAAGCCGTTTCACCAGTGAAATGACGGACGGTGCGAGTATTTACCGACTCACACCGCTGGCACTGGGTATCAGCGATTACTATGCGCGTCACCGCGAATACAGCTCTCTCAAGCTTTCTATTCAACTGTCCATGGTGGCAGATGAGATTGAAAAAGCCCTGACGGCTGCAGAAGAAGACGGCGATGCAGATTTCTGGCGTAAGAATGTTTACGGCGTACTGAAGTATTCAGTGGCCGAAATTTTCGATCGTATCGATCTGAACCAACGCACCATGGATGAACAGCAGCAGAAAGTGAAAGAAGACATTGCTGCGCTGTTAAATCAGGACTGGCAGGCGGCGATTGCCAACTGTGAGCAACTGCTGAACGAAACGTCCAGTACCCTGCGTGAACTGCAAGACACTCTGCAATCAGCCGGTGACCAGTTGCAAACCCAGCTTTTGAATATTCAGGAACAGGTACAAGGCCGCGACGATTTAGATTTCGTTGATGCCATGATCTACAACCTGCAAATGAAGCTGGACCGCATCGTGAACTGGGGCCAGCAGGCGATTGACCTGTGGATCGGTTACGACCGCCACGTTCACAAATTTATTCGTAATGCCATCGACATGGACAAGAACCGCGCGTTTAGCCAGCGTCTTCGCCAGTCGGTGACAGAATACTTCGATAACCCATGGTTCCTGACCTTTGCCGATGCAGAGCGTCTACGCGATATGCGTGACGAAGCACTGGTACTTCGTGATGACGAAGTGACAGGCGAAATGCCGGCAGAAGTCGAGTTTGAGGAACTGACACTGGTTAACGACCAATTGAGCGACCAAATCTCTGACATGCTGTCTCGTCACCGTACGACGGGCGAGGGCATTGATTTGGGCGTGGTACTGAAAAACTATCTGGCTCAACACCCACAAGCACGCCACTTCGACTTAGCGCGGATTGTGATCAACCAAGCGGTTCGCCTTGGTTACTCGCAATCTGACTTGAGTGCGATTCAGCCGGACTGGCAGGCAATTAACGATTATGGAGCCAAGGTACAAGCGAATGTCATCGATAAATATTGAAGAATTTATGCCGGAAGAATTGGCCAAAGCGATTGCCAATCCTTTATTCCCGGCTTTGGATAGTGCGCTGCGTGCTGGCCGCCATATTGCTAGCGAAGATCTGGATAATCATGCATACCTGATTGAATTTGAAAGCCCGTTGCAGCACTTCTACCAGCGTTATAACGCTGAGTTGGTGCGTGCGCCGGAAGGCTTTTTCTATCTGCGTCCGCGTTCAACCTCACTGATCGGACGCGCAGTGTTGTCCGAACTCGACATGCTGGTGGGTAAGGTCCTTTGTTTCCTTTACCTGAGCCCAGAGCGTCTGGCGCAGGAAGGTATTTTCACCACTCAGGAACTGTTTGACGAGCTACTGACGCTGGCAGACGAGAAAAAACTGATGAAGCTGGTGACATTGCGTGCATCTGGGTCTGACTTAGACCGTGAAAAACTGTTCGACAAAGTGAAGACCTCACTGCGTCGTCTTCGCCGCTTGGGCATGATTGTGCCAATCGGTGAGAACGGGAAATTCCGCGTGAGCGAAGCGACATTCCGCTTCGGTGCCGATGTGCGCGCGGGAGACGATATCCGCGAAGCACAACTGCGTCTGATCCGTGATGGCGAAGCTGTCATCCACACCCAAGAGCACGCTCAATCAAGCCTGCTGAAAGATGAAGAACACGACGAAGAGCGTGAAGATGATGATCAGGAGGTTCAGGCATGACCCAACGCGGTAAATTCCAATCGCTGACTATGGTCAACTGGAACGGTTTCTTTGCCCGTACTTTTGACATCGACAATCTGGTCACGACGCTTTCTGGCGGTAACGGTGCGGGCAAATCCACCACTATGGCGGCGTTCATCACGGCGATGATTCCAGACCAAAGCCTGCTGCATTTCCGTAACACCACAGAAGCGGGCAGCTCTAACGCATCACGCGATAAAGGTCTGCACGGTAAGTTGAAGCCGGGTGCCTGTTATGCTGCGCTGGATGTGGTGAACTCGCGTAACCAACGCATTCTTTTCGGTGTTCGTCTGCAACAAGTAGCGGGCCGCGATAAGAAAGTTGATATCAAGCCTTTCATCGTTCAGGGTTTGCCATCTGGCGTGAAGCCAACTGACATTCTGATCGAAAATGTGTCGGCGAATCAGGTTCGCGTTCGTCAATTGAACGAAGTGAAAGACGCGCTGGCAGACTACGATACGGCGCATTACAAAGCGTTCAACTCCGTGACTGACTATCACGCGCAGATGTTCGAGTTCGGTGCTTTGCCGAAGAAGCTGCGTAATAGCAGCGATCGTTCTAAGTTCTACCGCCTGATTGAAGCGTCGCTTTACGGTGGTATTTCGAGTGCGATTACCAAATCCCTCCGTGATTACCTGTTGCCACAAAACGGCGGCGTGAAGAAAGCTTTCCAGGACATGGAAGTAGCGCTTCGCGAAAACCGTATGACGCTGGAAGCCATCAAGCTGACCCAGCGTGACCGTGACCTGTTCAAGCACCTGATCACTGAATCAACCAACTATGTGGCGTCCGATTACATGCGTCATGCCAACGAGCGTCGCAAGAAGCTTGAACTGGCACTGCAGCGCCGCGGCGAACTGTTAGGTTCTCGTCGCCAGTTGGATGATTTCCAATCCACGTTTGGCCGCATGACGGATGAATTGGATGCGCTGACTGACAGCCAGACTCACTTAGAGCAAGACTATCAAGCCGCGTCTGACCATCTGCAATTGGTTCAGACCGCTGTGCGTCAGCAAGAGAAAGTCGAACGTTACCAAGAAGATCTGGAAGAGCTGGCAATCCGCCTCGAAGAGCAGATGATGGTGGTGGAAGAAGCCACTGAACAGCTCGCGATGGCGGAAGAACAGGCGCACCTTTCTGAAGAAGAAGTGGATAGCCTGAAAACCCAGCTTGCGGATTACCAGCAAGCGCTGGATATGCAGCAAACCCGCGCGCTGCAATATCAGCAAGCGGTGAAAGCGCTGGAAAAAGCCCGTGAACTGACAGGCAATGACGAGCTTTCACAAGAAAACGCAAACGAATATTTGGGTTCACTGAAAGCGCAGGAAGAGGCACAAACCTCTGAGCTTTTAAGCCTGAAACACAAGCTGGATCTGTCTTCTGCCGCAGCTAAGCAGTTCGAGCGTGGCCTTCAATTGGTGCGTAGCATCGCTGGCGAAGTCGACCGTTCTGATGCAGGCGCGAAAGCCCGCGAAGTGATCGTAAAAGGCCGCGAATTTGCGAACCTTGCGGCAAACGCTGAACAGCTGACTTCACAGCATCGCGACCTTGAGCGTCAGATGCGCAGTTTCCAGCAGGCGAAAACCCTGTCTGAGCAGTATCAACGCCAGTTCAACGAAACAGTCGCTTCTGAAGAAGCGGTTGAGCTGGAAATGGCGCGTCAGCAAGAGCGTCTGGAAACCGCAGAAGAAGCGGTTGGCGAACAAGCGGAGAAAGTCCGCGAACTGCAACGCAGCGAAAATGAAATCAATGCCAAAGCAGTTGAGTTCGAAAAAGTCGCACCAGCCTGGATTGCCGCACAAGAAGCGCTGGAGAAATTAGCAGAGCAGACTGACGCCGAACTATATGACAATCAGGCGGTGCTGGATACCATGCAGCGCGTGATGGCGGATGAGCGTGAAACTATCTCGACCCGCGATAAGCTGCAAGCTGAGAAACAAGCGCTGGAAGCAGAAATCGAGCGTCTGGCACAGCCAGGCGGCAGCGATGATGCGCGCCTGCAATCTCTGGCTGACACACTGGGTGGCACGCTGCTTTCTGAAATCTACGATGACATCACCATTGATGATGCACCGTATTTCTCAGCACTTTATGGCCCGGCACGTCACGCGATTGTGGTGCCTGATCTGAAAGGTATCAAAGAGAAGCTGCTGGATCTGGATGATTGTCCGGAAGACCTCTACATCATCGAAGGTGATGCGGACGGTTTTGACGATAGCGTATTCGATGTTGAAGAGCTGGAAGATGCGGTTTGTGTTCACTTAAACGACCGTCAGCTTCGTTACTCTCGCTTCCCGAAAATCCCACTATTTGGCCGCGCGGCGCGTGAGCACCGTTTAGATATCTTACGTGAGAAGCGTGAAGAGTTAGTCGAAAACTACGCCAAAGCCTCGTTTGATGCGCAGAAGCTTCAACGTTTGACCCAAAGCTTCAACCAATTTGTGTCGAACCACATGAATGTGGCATTCAACGAAGATCCAGAAGCAGCCCTGAAAGATCTGCGTGAAAAACGTGGCAGCGTTCAGCGTCAATTGGCTCAGCTTCGCGAGAGCGAGCAGCAGGTTCGTAGCCAACTGACCGGTTCAAAAGAAGCGATTGCACTTTTGAACAAACTTCAGCACGTCGTTAACGCGCTTGAAGACGAAACGCTGGAAGGTCGTCTGGAAGAAGTGGAAAGCCGCCTGTCTCAGGCAGACGAAGCTCGCCACTTCACCCGTGAGCATGGCAAAGCGCTGGCTGAACTGGAGAATCTGGTTTCAACGCTGGATGCCGACCCAGAACAGTTTGATGCACTGAACGCTGCTTACCAGCAAGCGGACGAAGCGCTACAATCGCTGAAGAAAACGTTGTTTGCGTTGTCTGATCTGGTTGAGCGTCGTCACCACTTTGGTTACGCCGATGCGGTTGAGCTTCTTGATAAAAGTAGCGAACTGAATGAACAGCTGAAAGCTAAACTGATGGACGCAGAGCGAGCCCGTACCCGTTCACGTGAACACGTGAAGCAGGTTCGTGATCAGGTGAACCAATACAACCAGCTTCTAGCGTCTCTGAAGAGCTCGCACCAAGCGAAACAAGAAACGGTGGCTGAGTTCAAACGTGAGCTGGTGGAGCTTGGTGTTCGCGCCGATGTAGAAGCGGAAGAGCGAGCACGTGTTCGTCGTGACGAACTGAATGCACAGCTATCACAATCGCGCAGCCGTAAGAGCGAGCTGGAAAAAGGCCTGACGTCGATTGAGCTGGAGATGAAATCTCTGGTGAAAACGCTGAAGAAAGCCAGCAAAGAATACACCGAACTGCGCACTTTTGTCGTCAATGCAAAAGCGGGTTGGATGGATGTACTCAAGATTGCCCGCAGCAGTAATGTAGAGAAGCAGCTGAACCGCCGCGAAATGGCGTATATGTCTGCTGACGAGTTGCGTTCACTGTCGGATAAATCCTTGGGTGCGTTGCGTCTGGCAGTGGCTGACAACGAAACACTGCGCGATGCACTGCGTGCATCTGAAGACATGGCGCGTCCTGAACGTAAAGTTCTGTTCTACATAGCGGTTTACCAGCACCTGCGCGAGCGTATCCGTCACGACATCATTCGTACCGACGATCCAGTCGAAGCGATTGAAGAAATGGAAGTGGAACTGGCGCGTTTGACGGAGGAACTGACTCAGCGCGAGAAGCGTTTGGCGATCAGTTCAGAGTCTGTGGCGAACATTATCCGCAAAACCATTCAGCGCGAACAAAACCGTATTCGCCTGTTGAACCAAGGCTTGTCTAACATCGCCTTTGGTCAGGTGAAAGGTGTGCGCCTGAATGTGTCGATTCGTGATACCCACGCGCAATTGTTAGAAGGCTTGGCAGAGAAAGCTGAACAGCATCAAGACTTGTTTGGTAACAACCGTCTGACCTTCTCTGAAGCGATGGCGAAACTGTTCCAACGTTTGAACCCGCATATCGATCTGGGTCAACGTTCTCCTCAGATTCTGGGTGAAGAGTTGCTGGACTACCGTAACTATCTGGAACTGGGTATTGAAGTTAACCGTGGTACTGACGGTTGGCTGCAGGCTGAATCCGGCGCATTGTCGACGGGTGAAGCAATTGGTACCGGCCAAGCAATCCTGTTGATGGTGGTGCAGAGCTGGGAAGAAGAATCCCGCCGTCTGCGCGGCAAAGATGTGATTCCTTGTCGTCTGCTGTTCCTTGATGAGGCAGCGCGTCTGGATGCGAAGTCAATCTCGACCCTGTTCGAGCTTTGTCATCGTCTGGATATGCAGCTTTTGATTGCAGCGCCGGAAAACATCAGCCCAGAGCAGGGTACCACCTACAAGCTGGTACGTAAGATCTTTAACGATAAAGAACACGTGCACGTTGTCGGTTTGCGTGGATTTGGAGAGATGGCGAAAACCAATCCCCCGATTCAGGAAGCATTGGAAATCGCTGAGTAAGCGAGATTCAAACAGAACGAAAAGGCCAGCAAATATGCTGGCCTTTGTTTTACTGCAACATGGACTAGGCGATTTTGAACATCCCGATTTGTTCGGTGAGTTTCTTTGCCTGTTCGTTAATACTGATGGCAGTGCCATCGGTATTGACCGTTTTCTCTGAGACGGTTTCGGAAGAACGGGCAATATTCGTCACGTTCATCGAAATTTCTTCCGTCACTGAAGATTGTTCCGTCGCCGCTGTGGCAATTTGGGTGTTCATGTCATTAATGTCCACCATCATGCCTTCAATTTGTGCCAGCATTTCGTTGTTTCGGTTACAGTTTTCTACGCTGCTTGCCACAAACTGATTGGCACCTCTGATTCCGTTGACCACTTTGTCTGTTTCCGCCTGAAGTGATTCTACTTTGGCGCGGATTTCTTCTGTCGATGTTTGGGTTCGAATCGCCAGCGAACGCACTTCGTCAGCAACCACCGCAAAACCGCGTCCTTGTTCACCCGCACGCGCAGCTTCTATCGCGGCATTCAGTGCCAAGAGGTTGGTTTGTTCTGCGATGCCCTGAATGACATCAAGCACAGTGCCAATTGAGTGACTTTCGGCTGACAGTTGCTCCATGGACTGGGTTGCTTCGTCCATCTTGTCTGAGAGGGACGAAATTTCGTTGACCAGCTGCTTGCCAACATCGGCACTTTGACGCACTGATTGCACCACATTCTCAGAAGACTCTGAGGCGGTATTGGCAAAATTCGCAACCTCTGAAATAGATGCGTTCATTTCTGTTGCGGCAGTGGCTACTTGGCTTGAATTAGATGCTTGCTGGTCAACCTCACCGCGCATCGAACTGATGTTTTGTTGGATATCCGAAGATGCGTCGCCAAGTGCTTTGACGGTGGCATCTGCGCCTTTAATAACCGTCATAAAGTCATCAAGCATGGTGTTCATTGATGACGAAAGCTGGGCAATTTCATCCTTGCCGCTGGCATCCAAACGCATCGTGAGGTCATGATTTTTGGCGATGCTGGTGATACGTTGGGTGAGATTGGCAATCGGCTTATTAATGCTTGAAGCAATCACCCAAGCGCATATGATAGCAATAGCAATAATCACGACGCCTGTAAGAGCTGCCGCCTGATACAAAGTGGACTCAAGAGCGTGAACCTCGAACAGCGCTTCTTGTTTGTTTATCTCTGAAATCAGTGCCCATTGGATGCCAAGAATATCTATCGGTGTGTAGGCAGCGAACACAGTGCTACCAAGATGATTCTCCGTAGCAACGAAGCCTTTTTCACCTGCAAGCGCCTGGCTCGCGTATGTTGAATCTATAGGCTGCTGCCCTGCAGAAGACTCTGTGGTGGCAATGCGGTCGACCTGTTTCTGCGGCACGCCAAATGTGGCAAGTAGTTTGAGGTATTCTTCTTTATCTTCAACCAACATACGAGCTTGAGAGCGCATCAGGCCGTCTGGGCCAACCAGGAAAGACTCCCCGGACTCGCCCAAACCGTCTTCTCGCCACCTCCCGTGGTAAGTCATAATGGTGTTAATCGTATCAATGGGCATTTGGAAGACGAGTACACCGATGTTTTTTCCATCTTTTACGATCGGGGATCCAATGAAAGAAGCGGGGCTGTCATAGGAAGGGTAGTAGGGTTTGAAATCGACAAAGGAAAACTCGCCTTTGCCTAAACTTTTCGCACCAGTAAACGCTTCAGCAAGACCGCTGTCTTTGTAAGGGCCTGTTTGGAGGTTGGTCGCGAAGTCGAGCTCTTTGAAAACTGAGTACACGATATTGCCAGAGTTATCGACCAGAAAGATGTCGTAGTAACCAAATGACTCCAGAAAGGTGCGGTAATTGTTGTGAAAAACCTCGTGAACCTCACTGTAAGTCGTGCCATCGCTTGCCTTGTCTAACAGGTGCTTATTACCGAGTGGGTGTTCGTTTAAACCGATATATGCCTGTTGCAGAAGCAATCCGTTTTGACCAATGCTGTCGAGGTTTGATAGGGCGTCTGTACTGGCATTATTGGTTTCCCTGAACGTAGCCCCAAATTCATTTTGGTAATAGTTCTTGAGAATGTCTCCCTGCTCCGTGGTTGGGAACGTCTCTGTGGTGACACTTTGGAAGCTTTTCGCAAATTGAACCATGGCATCTTCTGTCATGGTTGAGTTGGCCAGATTGGTGAGCTGTTTACTGATGTTGACGAAATAATCTTGCACTTCCGCTTTTTTCACTTCTCTGACTGAAAGCAGTTGATTCTCCAACTGATGTTCAATCGCTAATGAGGAAGTATTGATGGCAGTTGCTGTGAGTAAACTCGCTGTCGCAATGACAGCGATGGCGCTGATTGCGATGAACGCGGTTTTAATTTTTGTAGAAATTCTCATTGTCACCTTGCTCCATAAAAGAGACATGCGATCCAAATAGGTTTCTTGAAAGTGTAGGAAAACTTTTTGACAAATTGTTTACTTCGCGCAGGAATCTTTGTGCGGGCTCATTAAGGTAATGAAAGTGAAGGGAATTAGTTTTCATTATTAAAAACAGAGGGATAGAAATTTAAATTAAGAAGTGAAATACGGTAAATGTGGAGGGTTGTTGGTGGGATTGTATGACTTTATGGTCTTTTCGGTTTTTGCGGTGGGTAAGAGAAATTGGACAAAGTTTATAAGCCTTTGCCCACTTTAAAATGTGTTGATAATGAATGAGGATCTGTATTTATTTGTTATTTATTGACTTCTCTAAAATGGCAACGGAGTAATACTGGTCAAATTTATAGCCAACATCAGTCAATAGCCCAACCTGTTGAAAGCCAAGTTTTTCGTGCAATTTAATTGAGGCAGGGTTCGGTAAAGTAATCACAGAATAAGCTCTAGACACCGGAGAAGATAACATTTTGTCCAAAAGAGCCTCCATCAGTGCTGATCCTAAACCCTTGGCACGCACGCCGGGGTGGAGGTAGATCGTGATTTCAGAACTGACTTTGTAGGCCTGTTTTTCCCTGAACTCGCTGTTATAGGCAAATCCAATCACTTCGCCATGCTCGTTCTCTTTGACTAGTACATGATAGTAACCCTCACTGTTTTTCAGCTTTTCCAGCCAGGCTTTACGTCGTTCGATTGTCCATGGCTCGTAATCGAAAGTGATCGAGGTTTCACGCACATAGTGGTTGTAGATGTCGTTAATGGCCTGAAGATCTCCGGCCTGTACTGCTCGAATTGTCATACTGCGTCCTTGCTGAACTCAGACAGTGCTAGTTTAACTGCTGCTTCTGCATGCAGTTCAGTGGTGTCATAGAGAGGAATAGGAGTATGCTGCTGCTGGATCAACAACCCTATTTCAGTGCATCCCAATATAATACCTTCAACCCCACGGGCTTTAAGTGCATCGATAACAGAAAGATACTGTTTGCGGGAATGCGTGTTTACCTCACCTTGAACCAGTTCTTGGTAGATAATTTCGTGAACAATGTCCTGATGCCAACCTTCCGGAACAGTCACCTGAATACCGTGGGAAGTAAGACGCTCCTTGTAGAATGGCTGTGACATGGTGAAGCGTGTTCCCAACAAACCAACATGCTTGATGTCATCTTCTTTGAGCTTCTGAGCGGTTGCATCGGCAATATGCAGGAGAGGAATGGAAATCGCGTCTTGAACTTCAGAAGCCACTTTGTGCATGGTGTTGGTACCAATCAGCATAAAGTCAGCGCCTGCGGCTTCAAGCTTTCTTGCTTCTCCTGCTAATTGTTTTGCAGATTCATCCCAAGCATCAGCGCGTTGCTGAGCCTCAATTTCGGCGAAATCGACGCTGCTCATCAGGATTTTCGCGGAGTGATGACCACCTAAAGCTTCCCGAGTGTATTGGTTCAATAACCTGTAGTAAGTCGCTGTCGACTCCCAACTCATTCCGCCAATTAAGCCAATGGTTTTCATATTCGTATCCTTACGCGCGGGTCTTCTCGAATATATATCGAACAAGCTGAGGAAATAAAACACTTTTTGGGCTCAGAGCTGAATCATTTTTTGGACGGCAAAGTGCTTTCAATTTGCGGCCCATGTTACATTGTTGGCTTTCCACCTTTGCTGATGTTGCAAAGGAGATACTCAAATAACAGGAGTAGGTTGAGTGACTGCGATTAAACGGGCACAAATAGCGCCGCAAGGGCCAGAGCTTTCAGAGCTCGTTCAAGGTTATTGGCGCCTAGGTGAATGGGGAATGTCTCCACAAGAGCGCCTTACCTTTATCAAAAAGCACCTTGAACTGGGTATCACCACGGTCGACCACGCAGACATCTACGGTGGCTATCAGTGCGAAACGCTGTTTGGTGAAGCGCTGAAGCTGGAGACTTCACTACGCGATAGCATGGAGATTGTCTCCAAGTGCGACATCAAGCTGGTGAGTCAGAGTGCTCCGGAGCGTAAAATTAACCACTACGACACCGGAGAAGCGCATATTCTGCAGTCAGTCGACAACAGTCTTTCCCGTCTTGGCGTGGATAGTCTGGATGTGCTCTTGATCCATCGCCCTGATTGTTTGATGGATGCTGATGAAGTGGCTGTTGCATTTGAGAAGCTTCATACCGCCGGTAAGGTGAAGCACTTTGGTGTCTCTAACTTTACACCTTCTCAGTTTAACCTGCTGCAATCCCGCATGGATAAGCCTCTGGTGACGAATCAGGTTGAAATCAATCCAATTAATTTCGACGTCGCACACGATGGTACTCTGGATTTAATGCAGCAATTGCGTGTTCGTCCAATGGCGTGGTCTTGTTTGGGCGGTGGGGAGGTCTTCTCTTCGGATTCTGAGCAAGCCATTCGTCTGCGAGCAACGCTGCCAGAAATTGCTGAGGAGCTCGGTATAACGATGGAGCAGGTGATTTATGGCTTTGTTATCCGTCATCCAAGTCAGCCTTTGCCAATCGTTGGCTCGGGTAAGATTGAACGTGTGGAATCTGCTGTGGGGGCAATGTCAGTCGAACTGAGTCGTGAGCAGTGGTATCGCATTTGGGTTGCAAGCAAGGGTCACGGTGTGCCGTAGGCCATTTCTTTTTTGCACTTCAGCGTTAGCGGTTGGTTCCGTCTGAACTTATGCTGGCGCCAATTCCTTTCAACCAACTGTTGTACCAACTTCTTAGCGACTCTATGGGTCTAGGGCGGCAAATGAGAAAGCCTTGGAGCAACATCTCTGGGTAGTTGGAATGCAAGTATTCTAACTCTTCGATTTGTTCGATTCCTTCAGCAACTAATTTGACATCGAACTTATCCATAATATTCACCAATGACTGAACAATAACCTGGCTGAACTGGTCCTGATGAATTTTGCTTATCAAGGTTCGGTCGATTTTAATCTCGGTGAAAGGCAATGTACGCAGTTGTTGGATGTTGGTGAAACCTGTGCCGAAGTCATCAAGTGATACACCGTGTCCCCGAATTCTCAGTCTGTTAAGAGACTCCATTTGTTCGGAGCTTTTCAGTGCATATTCTTCTGTGATTTCCAGAGTGACGCGGGACTTGTCGATACCGTGTGCTTCAAAAAGAAACTCCAATCGATTGGGTACTTCCAAATCAGCCAGCTGTGAGGCAGACAAATTGAGGCTTATTGTGACATCTTCTCCAAAGATATCTGACAGTTCTTTAATGTCTGACGCTGTCATCTCTGCCAGCTGCATTGTGAGGAGGTCAATCAAGTCATTTTCAATGGCTGTTGGGATGAAACGACCCGGTAAAATAGCGTTGGATTCACCTGGCTTTTGAATCCTGGCTAACACTTCCAGACCTTCTACGCGATTGTTTTGTGAGTTCAATTTTGGTTGATAGTAGGGTACTACCTGTCGGTGCGTAATACAGTCGATGAGCTCAGAGGGAGACATTCTCTGGTAGTCCAGAAATTTTCTTTCTTCAAAGTGAGTTAATCTGTCCAGAGTTAGCTGCAGTGCGTCTTTGTTAATGGGCTTTGCAATATTGCCCAACAGACAAACCTGTTGCTGACGAGCAATTGAACTCGCCAGTTCAATAATCCTTGCGTCCAGCCCAGACACGATTGAGACACCTCCGGTAAATTTCATTTTTCCTAAAGCTCTAATCACCGCCATTCCATCAATAGAGGGCATGTTGAGATCGGTGAATACAATGTCATATTTGTTGGGCGCGCGACGTAGTTCTTCTAACGCTTTGTAGGGGTTACTGAAAGTGTGAACATTATTCTCACCAATTTCTGATAATAGAGATCTCACCATCAGTAAAATAGCTTCAGAATCGTCAACGACGAGAATGCTTCTTTCCACAGGCAATCTTCCACATAAGATTTTCGGTTATCAAATATAAAACTAGATGCTTAAAGCCAAATTTCAATCAGGTCTGAGTGTGTGGATCTCTATGTTTTAGCAGCGTCTAATGCAAATATTTAATGGTTTGAAAAGGTTAGTGGTTCGGAGGCTAATTTAATCCACAGAAAAATAGTGTCTTTATTGTGAGCAGTAGAGAGTACCGTATCCGGCCAGTGGTTTTGTGACTCTTCGGATACGCTTCACCGTACGGTATGTAAGCAGGGAAATATGGAAATGAAAAAACTGGATGTGATGGAGTTAATGCTACTCGCTGCACTTTGGGGAGGCTCATTCATCCTTATTCGTTATGCAGTGCCGGACTTTGGCCCATTGGCTTTAATACTGGTGCGAGTTGGCCTCGGCGCACTGTTTTTGCTTCCGCTATTACAACTCAAAGGGCATACCGCCGCTTTCCGTGAGCATTGGTTTCACGCTTGTGTCGTCGGGCTTTTTAGTTCGGCTATTCCATTTATTCTTTTTGCCTATGCCATGGTCAGTGTGACCGGGAGTTTTGCATCTATTGTGAATGCAGGTACGCCTATCTGGGGGGCGATTATTGCCTATCTTTGGCTTGGCGAGTCGCTGAACCGTGATCGGATATTGGGTTTGTTACTGGGTGTACTAGGGGTGATCATCCTGGTTTGGGGCAAGCTGGATTTTGGCGATCAAGGTCTGGGTTGGCCGGTCGTTGCTGTGCTGGGCGCTACTTTGATGTATGGCATCTCCGCGAGTTATACAAAGCGATTCCTGACCGGAGTTCCACCATTGGTGACAGCAACAGGCAGTCAGGTTGGGTCAACAATTGTTCTGCTGCCTCTGGGACTGCTTTTTTGGCCAGAAACTGCGCCAGATTCTGCAGCCTGGATCGCGGCAGCCATTTTGGGGATTGCATCTACCGGCTTTGCTTACATCCTGTTTTTTAGACTGATTAGCAGGGTAGGGCCAACCAATACGATCGCAGTCACTTTCCTTATTCCGCTATTTGCTGCGGTTTGGGGTGTTGCCTTCCTGGGGGAAATCATCACACCGAGAATGTTGGCGGGGGGATTAACGATCTTTGCTGGTACTGCCCTAACGACGGGAATAGTGAGTTTCGGACGAAGGGAAAAGCGAGCATAAAAAAAGAGCCCGAATGGGCTCTTTCCGATCCTGTTTTTTCATCACTCAGAGCGTACAGGCTCGGCGGATGTAAGAGGTGTCACTTCCAAAAGCGGTGCTGCGTCAATGTTGTCAGCGTTCATCATCGAAGAGATGCGCTGGACAGAAGAGATCAGTAGGGACTGTTCCCACTCTTCGAGAGACTGGAAGCGGGAAATAAAGCTTTCCTGCAAAGGCTTTGGAGCCTGCTCTAATGCTTTCACACCTTCAGGTGTTAAATGGGCATGAACTTTACGCTTATCCAGATTACTTCTCACACGCACAATCAGGTTACGGTTGGCCAAGCGATCAAGAATTGTGGTCGCTGTTGCCTGACTCATGTTGGTGTGGTTGGAAAGCTGACGAATGGTGACTTCGCCCAGTTCCTGGATTGCACGCATCAGAACCAACTGGGGTCCTGTCAAACCTGCTTCTTTATTCAGTTTTCTAGAATGCAGATCGATAGCGCGGATGATTTGTCGTAGTGCAACCAGAACCTCTTCGTGCTTCTCCATAGAAGCCTCTCCTTTAGACAGCAGGATGTTAAAAATCGCGGGGATTATCGATATAAAAGATCAAGATTTAAAGACCTTTTACACAGGAATATTGCTGATAGGGCAATAAGCTTAAAAGACGGAGACTTTCATCACTGATTCACAGCAGAATGTGCGCCGTTGTTGAAGGAAAAATCCCAGCGATTATCGGATATTAACTTGTATTTCTCACTTTAACTTTAGGTCAACCTTACACCCAAGGCTCAATCTGTCTCAAGCGATGTGACACGAACCTTCACCCGAACCTCTCATTCATCCTTGAAATAAAATGAAAGTCCCAAAATTTCAACGAATGATTACGTTTGGTCAATCTAAATGATAAAAACTATCAATATCATTTGAATTTACTCGAGTGTGAATGTAATAATTGTTGTCGATCGCAATAATTTGTTACAACTACACGCATTCAAGGAATGATTATGAAGCGCTCCACTTTGGCAATTGCCAGCTCTATTTGGGTTCTTTCTTCTGTTTCAACCACTGCAATGGCGGCAACGCCGGACGAAGTCGTAAACCACTACGCAAATCTGGCTCATGCTGTTTACAGTGATGCGCAACAATCTGCGATGAAGTTGGATTCCGCGATTGAAGCCCTCATCGAATCTCCATCTCAAGCCAACCTAGATGCTGCAAAAGCAGCTTGGGTTGCTGCACGCGTACCTTATCAACAATCTGAAGTATTCCGTTTTGGTAACGCTATTGTGGACGACTGGGAAGGTCAGCTGAATGCTTGGCCACTGGATGAAGGCTTGATCGACTATGTAGCAACGGATTATCAATACGAACTGGGTAATGGTGGTGCAGTAGCGAACATCGTGTCTAACACTAGCATTCAGGTAGGTAGCGAGAAGTTGGATGTCACCGCTATTACGCCTGAGTTATTGGCTTCTTTGAACGAAATTGGTGGGTCTGAAGCGAATGTGGCGACAGGTTATCACGCTATCGAGTTCTTACTTTGGGGTCAGGATCTGAATGGCACTCAATCTGGTGCGGGTGAGCGTCCTTACACTGATTTTGCCTACGGCGAAGAATGTACCAACAACAATTGTGACCGCCGACGTGAATACCTGAAAGCCGCTTCTGATTTGCTCATAGAAGATTTAACTTGGATGGAAAAGCAATGGTCTGCGAATGAGTCAGGCAACTACCGCGAAACCCTTTTGAAAGAAGACACCACAAACGGTCTGCGTAAGATGCTGTTTGGCATGGGCTCACTTTCACTCGGTGAGTTGGCAGGCGAACGCATGAAAGTCGCGTTAGAGGCGAACTCGACGGAAGACGAGCATGATTGTTTTTCTGACAACACGCACAACTCCCACTATTACAACGAGCAAGGTATCTACAACGTACTGACTGGCTCTTATCAGCGTATTGATGGTTCTGAACTGACGGGCCCTTCACTGCTGGATATGGTGAAGAAGAAAAACGATAAAGCGGCTGCACAAATCAAAGCTGATTTCGACTCTGCCCGCACTGCCGTTTACCAACTCGTAGAATCTGCTGAGAAAGACAATGTGCATTTTGACCAGCTTATTGCGTCCGACAACGCTGATGGTAACAAGCTGGTGAACAACGCCATTTCTGCACTGGTTCAACAAACCCGCAGTATTGAAACGGTCGCTGCGGAGTTAGGGATTTCCAACCTGAACCCTGACAGCGCTGATCATCAGTTCTGAGTTTGATTCTTATGTTTTACCAAGCCTCCCTGGGTTTTAGGCCTTAGGGAGGCTTCTGTCGTTTAGCTGGTTTCAATGTCGTTATGAAATATATTCCTTTCGCTTTTGCTGTAATTGCCTGTTCTGCCAACGCCTCTGCTATTAAATCCGGTGGAGATACCACGACCAACAAGCAGGGTGTCAATGCCTTCTCACAACCTGCCACCAACCTTCCTATGATTGAGCGCATCGACTTCAGCGTCGGTAACAGCTTTTTCAGAAACCCTTGGGTAAGTGCGCCTGCTTCGACGGATGCAAGGGATGGACTGGGCCCACTTTTCAACACAAATGGTTGCCAGAACTGCCATATCAAAGATGGGCGCGGTCATTTACCCAAACCAGGCGATGACAACGCCGTTTCTATGCTGATCCGCCTTAGTATCCCTGCAATGACAGATGCGCAGAAAAAAGCGCTGATCATGTCAGGTAACATCCCTGACCCGGTTTATGGCGGCCAACTCCAGGACTTCGCACTTCCGGGGGAGAAGCCAGAAGGTCGGATTGCCCTGAGTTTCGAGAAACACAATGAAACGTTCAAAGACGGTTATTCGGTAGAGCTTCGAAAACCTGTCATCACTATCGAAGATCTCAATTACGGAGACATGCACCCTCATATAGAGAAATCTGTTCGTATGGCGCCACCTATGATTGGTCTTGGTTTGCTTGAGTCTGTCACTGAGCAAACGATGAGGGGTATTGCCGAAGCGCAAATCAAAGAGGGCAAAGGCGTATCAGGGCGTCCAAACGAAGTGTGGGATGTTCTGCAGGAAAAAACCGTCGTTGGACGCTTTGGATGGAAAGCCGGCCAACCCACACTGATGCAGCAAAACGCGGCGGCATTTAATGGTGATCTTGGCTTAACCAGTGCTTTGTTCCCCGCGGAGAACTGCACTTCAGCCCAAACACTCTGTGAACGGCTGCCAAATGGCGGTACCCCTGAAGTCACAGAAAAGGTGCTTAATTTCGTTGAGTTCTATTCCCAGCATCTAGCTGTGCCTATGCGTCGAAACCTCGACGATCCCAAAGTGCAACTAGGGGAGAAGCTCTTCACCGACGCAGGCTGTGAAAGTTGCCATCAATCAACGCTTCAAACCGGAGAGCGCACTGATAGGCCAGCGCTGAGCAATCAAATTATTCATCCTTATACAGATTTGCTGCTTCATGACATGGGTGAAGGATTGGCAGACAACCGCGGTGAATTCATTGCCAACGGGCAGGAATGGCGAACTGCGCCGTTGTGGGGCTTGGGCTACACCGAAGAGGTGAATGGACATACCGAGTATCTGCATGATGGGCGGGCAAGAAACGTAATGGAAGCGGTTCTGTGGCATGGCGGCGAAGCCGAGAACAGCAAACAACACGTTTTGGGATTCGATAAAACGCAGCGCGAAGCCCTGATTGCTTTCCTGAATTCGTTGTAGGAGCGGTAGCCATGTTTGTTCAATCACCAATGAAAACACTCACGCTAAGCGTGACGCTGTCACTACTGTCGGGTTGTTTCAGTGAAGCAGCATTGAAAGAGAGTGAGCTGGTAATGTGGGAGATGCAAAAGCAATCCACTAAGCGATTTCTCGAAGCTGCAAGAGCGTTGGAAGGAAGTGTTCGTGGACTCTGCAAAACACCTTCTGAAGAAAAACTGAATCAAGCGCAGAGCATGTGGATCGAAACCATGAGGGCTTGGCAGCCTTTTGTGGGAGGGAATTCTGGCAACGAAGCGGCTATGTCGATCAGTTGGAACATCCAGTTTTATCCTGACAAGAAAAACACTACGGGTCGTCAGTTGACCCAGCTCTTGAAGAAAGATGCGGTTCCAACTGCTGATGAGTTGGCTCAGCAAAGTGTTGCTGTGCAGGGGCTTGGCGCGATTGAATGGTTGCTGTTTGACGAGGCAGATGTCGAGTCCATGGAAATGCGTTGTCCTCTTACGCTGTCGGTAGTCGGTCGAAGTGTGAAATCAGCAGAGGCGCTGGACAGCGCGTGGCAGGTCAACCCTTGGAATGACCTGACTGGGAAGCAACTGGAAGCAGAGACGCTTCGCAGCGTGACCTCCCAACTCGATGCAATTTCAAAGACCTTATCATTACCAATGGGCAAGCCGGGTTTCCCCAAGCCTTATCAGGCTCAGGCTTGGCGCTCTGGTCAATCGAATGCGTTTTTGAGAGATGGACTGGTGTCTTTACAACAACGGTACGAATCCATACTCCAACCACTGTTGGTTGAAAAAGGACATACCGAACTTGCTCACCGTTTGGATTTCCATTTCGAGTCGGCGGTGAAAAGTGTTCCGGAAAGCATGTCAATGGCACCGCTACTGGTAGATAAGTCGGGCTATCAGTCATTGATGATTGTTGCTAACAACATTGATTATCTGCAAACCGCACTGAGTGACGAAGTAGGGCCAACGTTGGGCTTGGTGGTTGGGTTTAATTCAACGGATGGAGACTAAAGGGTGAGTATGAGCCAAAAGCGTCGCCGCTTGTTATTGTCTTCATTGGGTTTGCTTACTACAGGAGCTTTAGCTGGTGGTTGGCGTGTTTATCTGAATGAAGCCGATAAAGCCAAACCAGCGTTTCTTGGCTGTGCCAAAACATCAGACGGAAGTTTCGCGGTAACGGCAGCGAATTCAAATGGGGAGGTTTGCTTCCAAACCTCATTACCCGGACGTGGGCACGGCATAGCAATAAACCAGAATAGATCGCTTGCCTATGTGTTTGCGCGGCGTCCAGGACAATTCATTGAAAGCGTCGATCTGGAAACAGGCGCCGTTCGCAACACGACTTCGCCGCCAGCTGGAAAATTCTTCTACGGGCACGGCGACGTACTAAGAAACCAACTCTTTGTCGTAGAGGGAGATATCGCAACGAGTGAAGGCAGTATTGGCATTTATCACACCCATCGAAATGGCTCATTGACCCGTGTGCGTGAAATTTCTGGCTTTGGTATCGGTCCTCATGAAATGAAGGTTATCAATGGCACTACTCTGGCAGTCGCTGTTGGTGGGATCCGCACTGAAGGCAGGAAGAAATTGAATCTGGATTCGATGCAGCCGTCATTGGCGTTGTTGGATATTGAGTCAGGACAGGTGAAAGAGAAATACACCTTAGAAGATCCAAAACTGAGTATTCGCCACTTGGCATTGAGCCCAAAAGATGACGTGGTGATTGCGCAGCAATATCAAGGAGACGCTGAGAACATCGTTCCATTATTGTCAATAAAAAGACCAGGACGTGACATTACGCATCTCAAAGCCAGTAGAGAACAGTGGACGCGTTTTCAGCAATACATTGGCAGTGTTGCGTGTACAGAATCGCAGATAGTTGCGACTTCTCCACGTGGAAATTGTTTTGGAATTTGGGACTTAGCCTCAGGCGTACTTACTGAGATGGGATCATTGATCGATGCCTCGGGTGCGGCTGCGGAGAAGGACCTTTTTGCTCTCAGTGCGGGTAGTGGGCGATTAGTCATACGTAATCATCAAAAAAGTATTGCTTTTCAGCCTTCTAGCGTCGTTTGGGATAATCATTGGGTCATGCTTTAGGATGATGCTTTTCTAACCCTTTGTTTTCCAATATTCATAAAAATTCCGCCAGCGAAAACCGCGCCATTTGCCATACTATGATCTCTAACCGGAGGTAGCGCATGTTTTCTGCTCGTACGCTTATCAAGGCACTGTTTGTATATATTGCCATGCCATTGGCCGCTAACGCACTGGAAACTATGGAGTCACCTAATAGTGTCTCTAAAGAAGCCGTGCTGTGGGTCAAACAGGCCGAGCCGGAGCCAGGTGTCGTCAATTTCACTTATGACGTCGCTAAAATTTATGAGTATTTCTCTTATGCTCCTATCTGGCATGACTACCGTGCAAAAGACGAGCTTGAAACCCAGATAAATATTATCTCGTTGGCAGGTATCAGTCAGGATTTTGAATGGCGTGCGGTTATCTTGCGTCAGTTAAGAGCCAGTGGTGATTGGCGTGCGTACGACGTGTTCGCTACTGACAGCCTTCTTGCACTGATTGGTTACATCGAATCAATTCCTGAATTTGGCAAGAGTTGGTATTTCGGTACGGATATCAGTGAAGCTTTACCGCGCCCAACACTTACGCAAACCAATAATCTAATTGTTTCTGCCAGCAGAAACGAACTTTATGATTTTGTGTTTAAGTTGCGTCCGGATACGCCTCAGTACCGTGAAATGGCAAAAGCGATTGTTGCTCTTCAGGATCAAGAATCCATGTACTGGCCGAAGGTGACGCAGGGTGGGCTGATCAAGCACGGCGCAAAGCTCGAAAATCCGGATAACCTGATCACCAATCTTGAGCGCCAGGGTGTTTTGAGTACCTATGACGCGCAACGCCTGAAGATAGAGCAAGTGGGTTTTTACAATGCCTTGTTGGTTGAAGCAGTCAAACGTTTTCAAGAAAGACATGGCTTGAAGCGAGATGGTGTTATCGGCAACAAGACGCGTCGTTGGTTGAATATGTCGGTGAACTCCAGGATCCAAATTCTTGCCTTGAATATGGAGCGTCTGCGTTTGTGGCCGACAGATCGTGAAAAAATCATTCTGGTAAACATTCCAAACTACGAAATGGAACTGTGGATGGACAGTCAACTTGTTCTCGACAGCAAAGTGGTTGTGGGTCGACCAAGCCGAAGGACGCCACTGTTTGAATCGCGCCTAGATTCCGTTGTCTTTAATCCGAGTTGGAATGTGCCAGTTAAGATCATGCGTGAAGACATTTTACCTAAGGTGCAACAGGACAACGAATATTTGGATAAACACTCTTATACCGTCCTGAGTAGCTGGGTAAATGGATCCGTGATTTCCTCTGAGGAGATTGATTGGGAGAGCGTGAGCCCGAATAATTTCCCATACCGTCTTCAGCAGTCGCCGGGTAACTTCAATGCACTTGGTCGCTACAAGTTCAATACGCCCAATGGCAATGCTATCTATTTGCATGACACGCCAGCCAAAGGTTTGTTCAGCAAATCGCGCCGCGCATACAGCTCAGGCTGCATCAGAGTGCAGAAAGCGGAGATATTGGCGCAGGTGTTGTTGAGCCGGTCTGGGTTGGAGTTTGGCGACTACGAATATTACCAGCGTATTCCCGAGACTAAGTGGGTATCGCTGCGTAAGAAGATCCCTGTTCATACCATTTATCAGACTGCATGGGTGAATGACGACGGTGAAGTACAGTTTCGTGAAGACGTCTACCACTACGACGCGCGCCCAAAGCGTAATGCAGCCTTTTCATTAACCGCTAAAAACCAACAGTCTTAACCGCTTCAAACCGGATTGTGGTGAGTGTCAGTGTGATGCTTACCACAATTGCATATTTTTACACTCTCCTGACAAAGTCTAAAACCCGGTGAAAATCATCAGGAAACGGTGTTATTTACAGTAGCTTGCTCATTATCGAGACATTTTGGGGTTTGATAAACATTTTCAATATCGCTAGATTCCTCTTGTTTTAAGAGTTGTAACGGGAAAAGCACCGCTTTTAGCGTAGTTAGCAACTCTGATGTTGTATTTAGTACTTTGTGGGAAATTGTTAGTTGTTATGGACGGTTTGGATACCCAACGTCGTCGCCTAATACTGGGCGGTGCGGCGTGTTTAGTGGCGGCAGCCTTACCTCAAACGGCGCTCGCTCTGCCGTTGGCAGTCGGTAAACCACGAAATATAGACATGTTGAGCATTAATACCGGTGAACATGCTGATGTTTGCTATTTCAACGGTAAGCAGTATGTAGACAAAGAATTGGCTGTGCTGAACCAGCTATGCCGTGATCACAGACGTAATGTTTCTACCGAGATGGATCCGAAACTCTACGATCAACTTGCGGCGATTTATGACCTTGTCGATGCCAGAAACCCAATCACTATGGTGTCGGGTTATCGTTCACCAGCGACCAATGAAATGCTGCGTAAAAATGGCGGTGGTCAGGCTAAGAAGAGTTACCACACCACGGGACAGGCTATCGACTTCTTCATTGAAGATGTATCTTTGTCTAAATTACGCAAAGCCGCGTTGGAGCTTCAGGCTGGTGGCGTTGGTTATTATCCGCGTAGCGGCTTCATTCATATTGATACTGGGCCGGTTCGCAGCTGGTCTTAACTATCGAAGATTTAAAAAGGCGCCTCGGCGCCTTTTTCAGTTCTTAAACCAGTTCGATTTCTCTCAGGTGCGGGGAGATGTACCTCTGACGTTTCTTCTCCTTCAGCTTGGTCATATCCACCATCACTAAGCCATCAATGCAGTCGGCAAAGTCCGGGTCGATACTGAAATCCAGAAACTGTACGCCGCCCGGTTCGCAAAGCTCACTGTACTGTTTGTAGAGGGTGGGAATGCCCGTCCCCAGGTTATCGAGCAGCATTTTGAGTGTCTTCAGATCTTTCTGATAGTCATCGCCACAAAAATGGACAAGCAGTTCATGTTCTTTCTGGCTGTCGATATTGAAAGGGCGCTTGGAACGCGCGATGGTCGCATGTGCACCAAAGTAGGTGCTGTAGAAGAAAATCAGTAACTCCTTCGCGGCCTGTGGCATGGCATTGCTGATGGTGACCGGGCCAAAGAGATAGCGGTAATGAGGGTGCTTCGCCAGAAATGCACCAATTCCCAACCAGAGGTAATCCAGACTGCGCTTGCCCCAGTATTTAGGTTGCACAAAGCTTCTACCAAGCTCCAAACCTTTGTTCAGCACGTCTGTCATGCCATCTCCGTAGTCGAACAGGGTATGGGTATATACGGCCTTTAGCCCATGCTGCGCGATAACGGCTTGGGTATCACAGAAGCGATAAGCGCCGACAATGTCCATGGCTTTAGGGTCCCACAGCACCAAGTGGAAATAGTGCTGATCGTACTTGTCGATGTCTCGGCGTTGACCGGTACCTTCACCCACAGCGCGGAACGCCACTTCACGCAAACGGCCAATTTCACGCATGACATGGGATTCGTCTTTGTACCGATAAAGGTAGATGGATTTTCCATCGGGTGTTTCGCCCAGTCGCTCGCTCTGTTCCAATTCTTTTGCCAGTTTCAATCTTGGCTCGGGGGAAGCGATAGCCGACTCGGTGGGGAATTCACCTGGCTTGCCTTTGGCGACGCTGTAAAGATGCTTTCGGAACAGCTTCACTCGCGTTTTTGGGGGAAGATTGGCGCTGGCATGATAGCTGGCAAACGGAATGGATTCGCCAATGGTCAGATTGATGGTGTTGTTTTCCTGCCCAAACATTTCATTGACCAACAGCAGGGTAGACAAGGGTTTGTAGACCATGGAAGCGCCATAAAACACTGCTGAGTTTCGACCATCAACATGAATAGGTAATATCGGCGCTTTGGCTTTGGTTGCCATTTTCAGAAAACCATGATGCCAGGCTTTGTCCTTCACTCCGGTTGGGCTGAAACGAGAGACTTCGCCTGCGGGGAAAATAATCAGCGCGCCGTCATTTTCCAGCCATTCATCAATCTTGCGCAGATTCTCTTTTGGCGTTCTCCCAGACATGTTATTCACTGGCAGCAAACAGTTGTGCATTGGCTCAATCTGCATCAATAAGTTGTTAGCGACCGCTTTGACATCCGGCCGAATTTCACGAACCAGTTTTAGCAATGCGAGGCCGTCAAGCGAACCGATGGGATGGTTGGCGATAATCACGACGCGGCCAGTGGAAGGAATACGCTCTCGTTCGCGGTCGCTGGTGGCATAGCTGAAATGAAAATAATCCAGCACCTGTTCGACGAACTCAAAGCCTCTCAGATAAGGGTATTTTTCCGCAAAGCTCTGAAACGCTTCCTCGTGAAGTAAGCGACGAAGTGTTGAGCTGACAGGGCGAGAAATCCAGCGCTTGTCAGCGATACTTGGGTAGTTCTTTGTAATGACGTCATCAATGCTAAACATATCTTTCCTTTTGCCCCCGAGCGTTTTTCGCTCATCAGGCTGCTTCTATGCTTTCTTTCTCTTCACGGAATCTATTCATTTCTGGGTCGACAAAGGCGTCAGTTTCCGCAAGTAATGTGGATTTTTCAGTCCATCGGATAAGCTGAATGGTGCCATCGTGCTGTTCGAGCAAAGCGGTGCAGTTCTCAATCCAGTCGCCGTCGTTGAAGTAGAAGGTGCCTTCCAACCGCTTAATGTCCGGGTGATGAATGTGCCCACATACAATGGCGTCTGCACCACGCCGTCTTGCGAATTGGACTGCAGCATTTTCGAAACGCTGAATGGCGACATTGGCGGAACTGACTTTTGACTTGATGTATGAGGCTAGAGACCAGTACTGGAATCCGGCTTTACGACGAAGCCTTGCCCACCATCTGTTCAGGAAAAGCAGGAAGTCGTAGCCGACATAGCCGGCGATTTCTGTCAATCGGCTGTGGCATACGGCGTTATCGAACTCATCGCCGTGCACGGCGACAATCCGTTTTCCGGTGACGGTTTCATGCTCGAAACGGGCACGTACTTCGATACGTCCAAAATCGAACTTGAGATAGTCCCGTACCGCAACGTCATGGTTTCCGGGAATGTAGATGAGGCGTGTGCCATCGTGGGCACGTTTCAAGAGGAGAGAAAGCACCTGACTGTGGGATTCCGGCCAGTGGTGGCTGGACTTCATCGAGTAAAAATCGACGATATCACCAACAAGTACGATGGTTTCTGCGGTATGTCGATTTAAAAAATCGAGCAGGTATTGCGCTTTACAATCCTTGTTTCCCAGGTGCAGATCAGAAATCCACACAGTTCGCACAGAGATAGGGTTCATAGGCATCCATTTGATGTTCAAAACGAATCAACTGTCGATGCTCAATGTAGTGCGTTTACATGAAGGCGAGTTGTCAAAGGGGTGACATACTGGTGTCAGACTGTTTGCAAGTTGATGACAAAATCAGCAGCATTCTTTCCAATTCCTTGATCATATTGAACTTCATTGAAATGTGATTGGCGCGCGTAAATGCGCCCCTCTAAAGGAACGGTTCTCGTTAAAATGAGAACGCGGGCGTGATATGCTTTCGCTGATTTTTGCATTTATACGGATTTTCTTATGGCTTTGAAGTACGAAATCGTTCCTGTTACGGGGTTTCAGCAAAACTGTTCCATCATCTGGTGTGATAAAACCAACGAAGCGGCGCTGGTTGACCCAGGTGGTGACGTGTCCAAACTGGTGGCAAAGGTTAACGAGCTCGGTGTGAACGTGGTTAAAGTGCTTCTGACTCATGGCCATTTGGATCATGTTGGTGGAACTGAAGAAGTCCGTGCGGCTTACAACGTGCCTGTGATTGGCCCAGAAAAGCAAGATGCGTTCTGGCTGCAGGCGCTGCCAGCGCAAAGCGAAATGTTTGGTTTTGCGCGGACTGAAGCGTTTGACCCAGACCAATGGCTGGAAGACGGCGATGAAGTGACACTGGGTGAAAGCGCACTGAAAGTGATTCACACGCCAGGTCATACGCCTGGTCACGTTGTGCTTTTCAGTGAAGAAGATCGTATGGCGTGGGTCGGTGATGTTCTGTTCAATGGCAGCATTGGCCGTACTGACTTCCCTAAAGGGGACCATGCAACCTTGATCAGTTCAATCAAGGACAAGCTGTTCCCGCTGGGCAATGACATCACTTTCGTGCCGGGTCATGGTCCTACATCAACGTTCGGTATTGAGCGTCAGCAAAACCCGTATGTCGCGGACAACATGCCGATCTGGTAAGAAACTACTCTTCTGCGGGTGTTCTGCCCGCAGAAGCCAAATACTGTCTCGTTAGCCCCACAAAATCTTCTAGCGGCCTGTCCAACAGATCTTCACTGACAAACACGTCATACCCCAGTAACTCTCGGGTGTACTTCATTCTGTTCGCCAACATCGCCACCAGACCTTTGTAAACCTTACCACTGGCCGATGTGTAAGGCGTGTCGTCAAACATCATGTCTTCGAGTTTGCTGCTCATCGGTTCTTCGGCGCGTCGGTAGGCGCTAAGCAAGAGCCCGCGCTGCTCCATGATGATTTGGCCTGCAAGACGATAACTGATGCCTTCAAGGAACGGTTCATAGTCTTTGAGCCTCACACCGAACCAAGGCAAAGACTGGTGCCAGCCTTCATGGGAAACGGAAGGAATGCCAATTTGATAGATATTGCGCCATTTAAGGCTCCAGCCCCCTTTAGGCGTATGGTGCTGAATGTGCATGTCAGACAGTGAAAAGGAGAGGCGTTGCTGGTCGATCACATAGCCAATATATACACCCAGTGATCCGAGAAGGCAGAGCCCAATCAGAGCGGGAACAGGTTTCACCTGCGGGTTGAGCAAAATAAATGTCACCACCACCATGGCCAAAATCAACACGGCGATACGGAAATATTTGCCTATCTGCTGGTGGGGAGGATAAATCAGCAATCGTTTACTCACTGGGTTGGTACTTTCCTTGTATTACTTCTCTAAAGCTTAGTTCGATCACCGAATACTATCGGTCGAATTCCAAACAAAATAAAGTGTAGTTTCCGACACTTGGCTCAACTTTCATTCTCAGTCGTCGTTAGTGCTACAAAACGCGGGGGATTTTTGATATAAAACGCGCTTTGTTTTTAACTCTGCTTGATACCGAAGCGGTGATAAAAGGCTGGTTTAGGGAAGTAAAACAAGGCTTTTGCCTTCCCAAACGGGCTTTTGGAACGAGTATTCGCTTTCGAAGACTGTCGGTAAATTTCAATGCAGTACGTCGGAGTAGGACGATTTAATGAAGATCTCTCACAAACGTAAAGTTCAACTTAAGCTTCAGAAACACATCAAAGCAGCAAAATCTGCATCAGCAGTTGTTGCGAAGAAAGAAGCGCCAGTAAAAGCGGTTAAAGCTGAAAAGCCGGCAGTTGAGCAAAAAACTGAAGCACCAGCAAAAGTGGTTGCAGACGTTTCACTGACCCCAAAACAACAGCAAGTGTTGGACATCGTTCGTCAGAACGCAGAAGGTATCAACCCTAAAGGTATCGGTCTGGCAGCAGGTCAGGAAGATTCTAAAGCGGCATCTTGGGCGACAGGCGCGCTGAAGAAGCTGGCTGAAGAAGGTGTTGTAGAGCGTATCCAATCTGGTAACAAAGTACTGTACAAAGCACTTTAATCGCGCACAGATCGTTAGTTTGAAGAACCAGCCACCGGGCTGGTTTTTTTGTAGCCTCTTTTCGGTGGTTTTTAACTCGGTGTTAAAGCGCTGTAGATAAGATTGATGGTTTTTCTGGACAACATAAATTTATCGCTGATCAAGCCCAAAGTTCTTGTTTATTTGCGAGATTAATCTCGAAAAACACATATAGTGAGTGATAAGTTGAACATTAACCAAGCGACTTCTCTCTCGCTTTAAGGCATTAAAGAACAGCTTTTGAATCGTCAGTTTGGCACTTAAAAGCAATGGGCGAAATGAGAAGTAGTCGCTTGGAATATCTCAAGAATAATGAAAGCAACGGGATTTGCTATGACGGGATATTTAGACAGTACAAATAAGCAAAACCAGCATGTCGTGAGCTTTGACTATACACAGTTTCTGTGTGAATCCAGCCGCCAACATTGGACGTTTTTTGAAGCTCTTACAGCGCAATTGGGCCGATTTAAGAGAAAACAGATCGAAACATACGAAGGTTTTTTTCCAAGCGAGGCCTTCACCTTATCGGTGACACATTCTCTTTCATCGCTCTACAGCGACGTTTCTAACCTTGTCACACTGGTGGAAGAAGCGAAACGCCAGCACATTGAAATGTTGAACATCTTTCTACCTTACGCACTCGATACTGCTGAGTTGGAGAAAATACGCCGGAAGACGGGCGCTCTCGTTACTCAACATGAAGGTGACAGAGACTTTCTGCAGATCATGCTTTAACAATAAACGCCACCGATTTGGGTGGCGCTTTTTTTGTTGGGTACGACCAAATCCTGCTAAAGCGTGACGCCCTCAGCCAGTAAATAAACCCCATAAGCACTGGCGAAAACAATCACAACCAAAAGGATCTTATTCCTCCCGTTAAAACCGGCTTTACCGGTTTCACGCATGGCATGAATGTAAAAGGCCAAACCCGGCAGATACAACAGAGTCGCAAGCAGTAGATGGTGAATGCCAGACGCGTAAAGTAACCAGATGCCGTAAATCGTTGCCAGAAATGCGATGGCTTTGACTTTGAACGTATCAAGCTCACTGAAAGACAATTTCATTAAGTAGGCTGCTACGAGTAGGTAGGGCACTAAAATCATTTCCGATGCGATGGTCAGCAAATCATCATATCCGCCGCCAATAACAAACATCAGAATCAGGCATAGCTGAACAGCACAACTTGTTAGCCATAGTGAATAGGTGGGCGTGCCATTTTGGTTAGTTTCAGCGAAGACTTTGGGAAACATGCCGAGTTTTGCCGCAGTGTAAGGTGTTTCGGTCGCCAGCAATGTCCAGCTTAGGTAGGCACCAGAGACAGAGATAATTAGCCCGCTCCCAATGATCGCCGCGCCGATGTCTCCAATCAGTGTTTCAAGGATTTTAGCGGCTGATGGGTTCTGCAGCTTCGCCAGCTCTGGCGTTGATATGACACCCATGGAAAGTAATGTGACGGACACATACAGGAAAAGACAAATCAGTAAGCCCAGAATAGTCGCCCGACCGACGTCTTTGTTGTTCTTTGCCCGGCTGGAGACAACGACTGCACCTTCCACCCCAATAAACACCCACACTGTGATCAACATGGTTTGTTTGATTTGATCAAATAGGCTTGGCTGATTGGCGATGTTAAGGCCGGTAAAATCAAACGTGAACGTGTCCCATTTGAAGGCGATAAATGTGGCAATGATAAAGACAAGGATTGGGATCAGCTTGGCGATAGTCGTTACATAGTTAACGATGGCAGCCGTTTGAACACCACGTAACACCAAAGTGTGTACGAGCCAGATAAGTATTGATGATAAAGCAACGGAAACTAACGTATTCCCATCACCAAACAATTTGAACGTCGGCGTGTCAAAGAACAGCCCCAGAGTGCTGAATACAATCACCAGATAAGAAACGTTGGCGACGGCCGCACTGAGCCAATAGCCCCATGAAGAAAAAAAACCGCACAAATCCCCAAAACCAGCTTGTGCATAGCCGAACACGCCGCCCTGAACATCGGGTTTACTTAATGTGAGTTTTTGGAAGGTCAATGCCAGACAGATCATGCCAAAGCCAGTGATCAACCAACCAAGGGAAACCGCAGCAGGGCTGGCAATGGCTGCCATGTTTTGGGGAAGACTGAAAACCCCGGCACCTATCATGGAGCCAATGACAAGGGCAGTGAGTGCCTTTAAATCCAATTTATTGCTCAAAACCTAGCATTCCTAGTTCGATCCGTCGGAAAAGCTGAGTATAGGCAACGGGCTAAGGTGACAATCTGTTCAGAAATGGGAAATTATGCGTTGGTGATGCTGTTGAAACCCGAATATTTATATAGGGTCAACAGGCCCTTGGCTCTAAAAAGGTTTCGCAGCACTAAGGGTCAACAGACCCTTGAGTCATATTGACTCCAAGTGCCGCGAGGCAGTGTTCGATATTGTTTTGAGGTACAGGTTAGTGAAGTTGTTCAGGGACACCTGAAATCACGAATCCTGGTGTATGGGTTTCAGTCCCGGATAGAGATTCAGCAAAATGGCTGAGCTCACCAAAACCAATCACAGCGGCAGAGGTGTCTGAGGCCAGTGCTTTACGCATAAGATCTTTAGCGTCGTGGGTTGCTGTTGGACGAGCAATACGAATTTGAGATTGTTGAATGCCAGCCTGAGTAAAAAGTGAAAGAGAGAAATTGGATGGCGGCGCAATCAAGGTAATCCACTTATGACTTTCTGCGAGGCTTTTAACCAATCGCAGCAGGTAAGCCAATTCGCTCATGTTGTTTTGGTAGATATTCACAGAGACCAAATGACAGGAAATTGAATCACAGGAAATTGAGGCGTCATTGCTTTGATAACGATGTGCCTGGTGAAAGCTGCGCGCACCAGCAGCAAGACGGGCGTAATGCTCGCGAACAGCAGAACGGGTCATGTGTGTGTGGTGAACGGATTGGTTGATCGCAAACGACTGTTTCATCATGTTTTCCTGTACGAATATCCAATACTGTATGTGTGTACAGTAGTTATAATTTAGTCAAAAAACAATAGAAAATTGGAAAACATCGCGAAGTTGATCACGAATATGATCCTTTTCGCCTTCGAGAAATGGTTTTTTCCGGCTGAGTGACACTGTTAAGATGTCGCCCTTGTGTGGAAAGTAACAACGAGAACAACAACATGGATCAGGAATTCTGGCACAGCCGATGGGCAGAAAACCGCATTGGTTTTCACCTCTCGGATACCAATCCGCTTCTGGTAAAGTATTGGCCTTTGCTTAACCCTCAACGAGAAGAGGCGGTGTTTGTCCCTATGTGTGGCAAATCCATTGACCTAAGCTGGCTGGCCAGCAAGCACGACGAGGTAGTGGGTGTCGAATTGAGTGAGATTGCGGTGCGTGCGTTTTTTTCTGAGCACCTTTATACACCGACGGTCACTTCGATGAGCCCGACGATGAAGCTATATCAATTTGATGAGCTGTCTATCTATGCCGGTGACTATTTCACTGCGCCGTTAGAAACCTATCCGCTGATTTATGATCGTGCTGCGCTGATAGCCATGCCTGAATCCCTGCGTCAACAGTATGCGGAAAGGTTGTTGTCGCTTCTTAAACCGGGCGGACGCATCTTGTTGGTGACACTTCATTATCCCCAAGAGCAAATGGACGGTCCTCCATTCAGTGTGGATGCTGACGAAGTACGTCGGTTGTTTGAAGGCTATAAGATCACTCATCTAAATCGAGATGAGCAGGCAGATAGACCCCCTAAAGGTAAAACCGCGGATTTCTTTGCAGAAGAAGTCTGGTTGATAGAGTCCTAGTAAACGCTCTGGAAACAAAAACGCCACCTGACGAGGTGGCGTTTTTTATGCGTGACTGTTGTCGTTTAGAAATCTACCTGGACAGATGAAGCGACGCTTACAGCTTTGCTGACGGCAGAATCTGTATTGGTATCAGTAGCCAGTGCAACGCCTAAACGGCGGCGACCGTTAATGTCAGGCTTACCGAACAAGCGAACCTGTGTATCGCTGTAACGCAGTGCTTCGGTGAGTCCCTGAAAACTCAGGTTATCCGACGTGCCTTCCGCAAGAATTACGGCAGAAGCAGAAGGACCGAACTGGCGAATTGCATTTACGGGCAAGCCCAGGAACGCGCGTACATGAAGGGCGAACTCAGAAAGATCCTGAGAGATCAGTGTCACCATACCGGTATCATGCGGACGAGGGGAGACCTCACTGAACATCACTTCATCGCCTTTGATGAAAAGCTCCACACCAAACAGACCATATCCTCCCAACGCAGTGACCACTTTGCGCGCAACATCTTCAGCGGCTTTGAGTGCTTTCTCACTCATTGCCTGCGGCTGCCATGATTCACGGTAGTCGCCATCTTCCTGACGGTGGCCGATTGGCGCACAGAAATGAATGCCATCGATGGCACTAACAGTCAGCAGAGTGATTTCATAATCGAACTCAACGAACCCTTCAACGATGACTTTGCCACGGCCGGCGCGTCCGCCTTCTTGGGCGTAATCCCATGCATATTGAATGTCAGAGGCAGATTTTACTACGCTCTGTCCTTTGCCCGATGAACTCATCACTGGCTTAACAACGCACGGAAATCCAACTTGCTCGATGGCTCGCTCAAACGCTTCCTGCGTGTCTGCAAAGGCGTAGGGTGAAGTAGGAACCTGCAGTTCTTCTGCAGCCAGACGACGGATACCTTCACGGTTCATTGTCAGCTGTGTTGCTCGTGCGGTAGGAACCACATTGAGCCCCGATTTTTCCAGCTCAACCAGACGGTCAGTGGCGATGGCTTCAATCTCTGGCACAACATAGTCAGGCTTGTCCTGAGCAATTACCGCCGCAAGGGCATCGCCATCCAGCATGTCAATCACATGGCTGCGATGGGCGACTTGCATTGCGGGGGCATCAGCATAACGGTCACAGGCAATGACTTCGAGGCCGAGTCGTTGGCATTCAATTGCCACTTCTTTGCCAAGTTCACCAGAGCCTAAAAGCAGGACGCGAGTTGCGCCAGGACGGGTAGCAGTACCAATCATGATATTCTTCCAATCATTCAAATGTCTGGCCGCAATTCTACCTTAAGCAAACGTTTGCGCAAACGTTTGTTTTTGTCCTGAGACACTTGAAAACCTTTTGTTCTGGGCGATGTCTTGAAAGACCTCATAAGAAAAAGCCGCTCAATTTGAGCGGCTTACAAAAGCAGTTAGCGGTTTGTCGGTTTTCGTGTTTCCCAATGGGTGATGAAGAATACCGCAGCAATGATGATAGCAGCGCCAAGCCAGAGTCGGCCTGGTGGCACCCAGCCAAAGACCAAGAAGCCAAACAAAACGTTCAGTGGCAGCTTTGCATGGTCAAAGGGCTGTACGAACGAAGCATCCGCCACAGCGTAAGCTTTGGCAATCGCCC
This sequence comes from Grimontia indica, assembly GCF_000333895.2. GTDB lineage: Bacteria > Pseudomonadota > Gammaproteobacteria > Enterobacterales > Vibrionaceae > Enterovibrio > Enterovibrio indicus. The sequence goes on from NZ_ANFM02000033.1 coordinate 67,497, forward strand.
ATTGAGCCAAAGCGGTCAAAAGGCCTGCGCCCAGAAGCATCAACCATACAGTTTGACCGCTTGGCATTGTCCATTCTGGCGCTGCCAGCAAAATGTTGAATGGCGTGATAAGAAGCAGCAGATAAACCACCATGGTGGTTGGTGAATCATAGTGCGATAGTTTTTTCACCATCAGAGAGTAGGTTGCCCAGAAGAAAGCAGCGCCCACCGGCAGAAGCGTTGCCCAGTTAAAATCATCTGACCAAGGCTCCAATATGATCATGGCGCCTACAAAGCCGCTCAACGTTGCAAACCAGCGTGCAGGGCCGACTCTTTCACCAAGGAAAAGGCCAGATCCGATGGTGGCAAACAGTGGTGATGTCATCAGCAGTGCTATGCCTTGCCAAATAGGGACGGGATAAGCCAACGCCCACAGCCAAAGTTGAATACCAATCACCGAGAAAAAGACTCGCAGGCAGTGCATGCCGAGATGTTCGGTTTTCAGTGCCTGTCGGATCCCCATACTTTTCAGCCAAGGGAGCATGGCAATCAACGCAATGAAGTATTGAATGAAAGCAACAGTGGTAGAAGGCAGTTGCATTTTAAAGCTCACATACTGCGCGAGACTGTTCACCATCGCGAAACAGACACCGGCGGTCAGCATCCATGTGGCACCTAGAATAGGGTTGTGTTGTTGGCTCATGTGCGTGTTGGAAAGAGAAAAAGTGTTCCGATACTAGCGAAAAAATTGTACATGGGAAGGGGAAAACGTAAAAACGCCGGGAATATCCGGCGTTTTGTCACTTAAGTGTCGCGAATAGGCATTAAATCGCCAGATAACCCAAAGGAATATCAGGGTTTAGCGCTTCCAACATCGCCTGGGTATCTTGCAGGTGACTGTTGTTGGCATTGGCGGTTTCAACCAAGACCACTTCCTGAATATCAGTCAAAGGCGCATTAGCCAGGTTCATTAAGTTCAGGGCGACCTGAAGTGGAGGCAAGCTTGGGTTAAACGCAGCGTTCTCAGCATACATACCAGTGAAGACATTGCCTTTGATATCACGCACCGCAACACCGCTCAGATTGCGGGTGTATGGCGCATGGCTGCGGTTAGTGGCTTGAACAGCGGCCTTAATCAGCTCATCGTCTTCTTTTGCGGCTAACCCGTGATTAACTGGTGCTAACAAGGGTTGGTCGACACCGAGGTCAGATGGGCCAAATGCTTCTGGCAGATAGCTGTGCAATAGCTTGGCTTCACGCTCAGGCAATTGGACTTGCAGCAATTCTGCACCACTCAACTCGTTCATGAACTGACGGCAATGACCACACGGGCTGTAATTGATGGTGATATCTGTCAGGCGGGTTTCACCTTTCAGCCATGCGTGGCTGATGGCAGATTGCTCAGCATGAACAGACTGGTTCAATTGAACACCTTCATATTCCATGTTTGCGCCCAGATACAAGCGGCCTGATTCGCCACGTGCAATGGCGCCAACATAGAACTTTGAAATGGGGGCAACCGAATAGGCGGCGGCTACTGGCAAGAGGGCAACGCGTGCCTCGGCGTCTGAAAGTCCAGTTTCTTCAAGCAGTGCGGCAAAGTCTTGGGCACTGATTGTGGCATCAAATTCTGGTGCAGTAACGATCTTGTTAACTGCTTCTTTGAACGGAGTAGGTAAAGCTGCAATTGCTTCCTGAACGCTAGCTCGCATGTTCGCTCCAATGCTCTTGTTATGGGAGAGTATTCTAAAGCGAATTATAGCCAAATTAACGTGATTTAAATCACTTAATATGTGCAACATTTAGTTCCATTGCATTAATTAGGGTGATTTCACATGATTTCGATTTCATTTGATGCCTGTCATGTTGTGGTGTAATTAATAACAAACACAATAATCGGATACACAAAGGGTGCGAGAATGGTGGTGATGATGCCGCAAATCACCAAGGCCAGTGAACTCATGGCACCTTCCTGATAATTACTCTCTGCTGCTTTTGCTGTGCCGATGGCGTGAGAAACTGCACCAATGGATAGTCCTCTCGCCAGCGATGATTTCACCTTCAATGCATTCAGCAATGGATACCCAATCAAAGCACCAAACAACCCCGCGACCACTACCAACGCCGCTGTGACGGCAGGGATCCCACCAATGTGCTCAGCGGTGCTCAAAGCAAAGGGCGTTGACACAGATTTAGGCAGAACAGACGCAGCGATTTGTAAGTCACCACCTACCCACACGGCAATGAGTGAACCTAAGATCATCGAAGCAAAACTCGCTAAGGTGCAGGCAATAAGAATGGTTCGCCAATGCCGGTGGATGACATGCATTTGTTCATACAGCGGATAAGCCAATGCAATAACCGCAGGGCCAAGCATGAAGTTAATGATTTGGTTCTGCTCAAAATAAATCTGGTAGGTATCACCGCTATAAATGACCATGGGCATGAGCACTATCAAGCTAATCAACAGCGGATTGAAAACAGGATGACGAAGCTTGAGGGCAATCTGTCGGGCAATGGCATAGACAATCAGTGTCGCGATAATCCACATGGCTCAGTTCTCTTCCTTATCTTTGTCCAGCAGTTTAGCCATCACCACTAATACAATCAGCGAGCTCAACACTGTAGCACCTAGCAAAGGCAAGGAGTCAGAAACCAGTAAAGTGAAGTGATCCATCAACCCCATGCTGGCGGGGATAAAAAACAATGGCATCACCATGATCAGTAGCGTGCAGGCATCTTTTACCCAACGTCCAGGCACCACTCCTGTGGTCAGGCTGACAAAAAGTAACAACATACTGACGATGCTACTTGGAAAAGGCAGATGCAGGAAAGTCGTAATAAGACTGCCGATCGCGTAGTAGAGCGCGATCAACGCAAATCCGATCAGGTAGTTCACTTTATTTGTCTCGCTTGTTCTGAATGACAGACATTCTACTACGAGAGCGTATATGAAACCTTGTTCTATTCGAGGAAGATCACACAAAAAACGGCAGTCCAAGCTGCCGTTAGGTTTCATGTCATCACGTTAGAAAAAGTAGACGGCACCCGCGGCTGCAGCGACTAAAAAAGTGACAGCACCCAGGAAAAGATGGGCGGTTTTTGGGTGGGGTTCTGGTTCCGCGATGGCCTCTTCCAGGTTGATGTCGAGTTCGTCTGGCAGAGAAGGGTCGGGCGGTAACTCGTCTTGTCGCTGATATGTTTTTTGTGGCAAGGCGATGCGATAACCATGATCTCCTACGACATCCAGTGGCAGGATTTTTTCTCCTTGACGATAGGATTTCGCCAGCAAAGAACAAATACTGTTTTGATGCTGGGAGAACGAAGAGTCCGGCAATGAGGTCGCCGTATATAGGACTCTCGCTGAAAGTACTTCGCCCGCATGGTAGCAAAGCATTTCTAGCAGTCTGCATTCTTCATAGGTCAGGGTAGTGACTGTGCTGTCACGCCAATACAGAGAACGGCTCTCAGGTTCGAAATCTACATCTGAAAATCGGTAGCAGCGACTGTTGACCTTGGTGACCATCTCATTTCCCACACGGCAATCTCTTATAAGAAAAGTGTGGACTCAAATCACAGAAATTCAAATGAAACGCACCTGAAAATACAGGTGCGTAAAGCGAACATCACACGGTAAACAATTGATCTAGGTCGAGAGCCTAAGAAACCAGTGACTCGACATAGTGATAAACGGACTTAAGAATCTTAAATTTTTTATCGTCACTTTGATTGGCTTCAGCCAGTGCTTCCAAATTTGCCATATAAGCAGGTAACTCAGCCTCGAAATAGTCGCGACGATGCATGTGCCATTTTTTCTGCTCGCTGTCACTTAATGTAGCGGGATAGTTTCGTGCTCGATAGCGGAAAAGCAGTGGCTTGATACGCTGATCTGAAACCTGTATATCCAGAGCCGCCAGATTTTCCGGTTTGGTCTGGCGGATGATATCCATGGTAGAGCGATCAGACGGCGAGAAGAAGCCGTCATAAAGCGCGGCATCGACATTGCCGGACGATTGATATTCCGGCTTCTCGGCATAAAGTGCGACAAGCTTTTCACGGACAGAGGGATTGGCTTGGAGCTTTTTCAGATTCTCCAGACATTGTTGGCGGTCAATACCCAGTCGGGCGGCATCTTCCGGGCGCAGGGTTTTGGCTTCAGCAAGCACAGGACATTTGTTGATGTGGATGAGTTTGATAGGAGCTGGTAACTCGTCCGGTGCCAGATCAGTATGTTTAGTGTAAAGGCGTTCACGAAGGGCGTCGGTATCCAAATCAAATAATGGCGAAGGATCACGAGCCAAATCGACGGCAATGACAGCGTTTTTGTTTTCAGGGTGCCATGCAACAGGCACTACCCAGCTGGTGTTACCGCGCTCAGTGCCGAACATGCCAGAAACGTGCACCAATGGTTTCATGGAAACCACATCAATCAGCGGTGTCAGCTTGTTTTTATTTCGGTATGTATAGAGATAATCAAACAGACGTGGTTGCGACGTTTTCAGCTTTTTCGCCATTTCAATGGTGGCATGGACATCGGCCATCGCATCGTGCGCATTGCTGTGTTCGATGCCATTCGCCACAGAAAGATGCTCCAACTTAAAACTGATATTGCCTTCACTGTTTTCCGGCCATTCAATCCCTTCAGGACGGAGCGCATAAGCTGCGCGCATGGTATCCAGTAAGTCCCAACGCGAGTTACCGTTCTGCCAGCTCCAGCCGTAAGGGTCGAAAAAGTTGCGGTACAGTGTGTAGCGCGTCACCTCATCGTCAAACCGGATGTTGTTGTAACCCACAGCGCAAGTGCCGGCTACGGACAATTGTTCGTGGATCTTGGCAATAAACTCAGGCTCTGGCAGGCCGCGGGTAACAGCAGTTTGCGGCGTAATACCTGTGATCAGGCATGCTTCCGGTTGTGGTAGATAATCATTGGGCGGCTGACAATAAATGACCAACGGTTCTCCAATGATGTTGAAGTCTTTGTCTGTTCTGACGCCGGCAAACTGGCATGGGCGATCAAGGGCAGGGCTGGTTCCAAAGGTTTCGTAATCGAAGAAGAAAAAGGTAGGTTCGTTGGCTTGTGTCACGGTGTTATCCAAGGGGTTGATAGACAGGGAGATGTTACCGCAAATTATCCGAGAAATCTTGTTTGTCCAGCGAATATCAGGCCCCAAAAGGGGCCTGAAACTGAGAAATTACACAGGCATGGGTTTGTGTACGAGATAGCCCTGCAGGTAATCAATACCCAGTTTCTTGAGGTATTCCGCTTCTTCTTCCGTTTCTACGCACTCCGCCACAATGCTCATTTTTAATGTGTCAGCAATTGAACGCAGGTCTTCAATGATGGTGCGTTTAATGGGATCTGTGATGCAGTTTCGCACAAGAGAACCATCAATCTTTACGGTATCAACTGGCATGGTGAGTAATTGGTTATACGTTGCATGGCCTGCACCAAAGTCGTCTAATGCCAACCGGAATCCTTTGTTTTTAAGTCGTTTCAGGTTTTCTTGTAGTAACTCAGGGTTATCGATTGAACCTGATTCAACCACTTCTATGTTGACCTTGTTAGGTTGAACACTATGAGTGTCCACCCACTCGATAAGCTCTGACACCGCAGCACCGTCGCTTAAGTATTCAGGTGTGAGGTTTACAGAGCCGTATTCGAAACTGTCTTGATCCAATTCGCTCAGGTAAACAAGCTGGCGCATCACGATTTTATGCTCTAGCTGTTCGAGGTATCCCAACTTCTGGGCGCAGTGGAAGACAATACCAGTGTTAAGTACTTTCTCATCAAAGGAGAAACGACTCAGTAGTTCAAAACACACTTTATCCGGGTTGGCGATATTCAGGTAATTCTGACGAAGGATCTGAACGTTACTGACATCTAACTCTTCAAGCATGGCGATGTAGTCATCTAAGCCAGTGTCATCGCAATCAACGACATAACCTGGAGTCCCTTTATCTCCTAAGCGCATGTTGACGTTTAGGCGGTTAACAGCTTGCTTAATACGAATCCCTTTACGACAACGACAATAAAAGATTTTCTCCGGATAGAAGTTAATCTGGCGTTGTTCAAGGTATTTATCCAGCTTTGCCGGGATCATTTCCAGTTCGGCAATGGCATTTTCCGTATTACTGGTAAGCATGATGAGTGCAGACACGTCATAAAGCATGTAGCACTGTTCGGATAGCTTGGTATGCCCTTCAAAGAAACGTGAAATTTGGCGCAAAATGCTATCACGCTTTTCCAGTGGATATTTGAAGACCGGGCGTAAATCAAGCGCGGCTACGATGAAGTTTTCTTTTACCAGTGAATTGGCATCCAGTTTTTGGAAAGTACCAAAGTTACTCTGTTTATCGAAATAGAGGCTTTGCAGGTTGCTTTCTATTTCATTTCTCAGCGATCGCTTATATTCCAGCATGATGTAGATAATCAACGAGAACATAAAAAACAGTGACAAGCGTGTGTTTAGCGTATGCAGGTTGTCATAGGCTGATGGGTGAAAAATTTGCCCATAGCCAATGATCATCAGCAGGATTTGAGTCAGCTCTGAAAAGTTAAATACCGCCAGTGTTACTAAGGGAGCAAGTAGCATATATGTCATTGACGGCGAGTGCGATGCAGTATCAGTAAAATGCAAAACCAGAAAGATACCCAAGACCAAACTACCTTTGTAAAGCCAATCGGCTTTAGACATGATAGAAATTCTTTTAAGTAAATCTTTGAGGCAGTTTGGGTGGTTTAAACCATATAAAACAAGCGCAATAACAGGGCCTGTGATTAACACGCCAATGGCATCTGTGAGATACAGATTCAGTGCTGCATCAAGGTCGTAGTTGCCTGGTGCTAAGAGCGCTAATGAGGATGCGCCGATAAATGGCATAGCAAAAACGTAAAAACAAAACGCTACGCGAAGCGCATATCTGCGTCTTCTCATTTTCTGAAGTAACTCTACGGAGAAATAGAGGGTTATCGTCATTATTAACGTATAGAGGTAACCTACGCCACTTGGCGTTATATTGATAAAGCTATAGAAGGCAAGCAACGCCAGAAATTGCCCCAAAACACCGTCCTTGCCGTACATATAGGCAACTGCCACCATGGTTCCAGCGGTAATAGAGAAAAGCTGAGCACTGACCAATCCTTCTTTGGGGTACCAGCCAAGCTCAGTGCTTACCAAAACCAACAGAAATGAGAAAGCTACATAGAACGGATTACAGTTCATTGAGTGAGTCGGAATGGATTGAAAATACTTCATGCCAATGTCACCTTGTTGCGTCCACGATGTTTTGACTGATACAGGGCTGCATCAGCTGCTTTGTAGGCTTTCGAAAACGTTGTATTCATTGCTGAGTGACCACCGATTGACACGGTAACAGGCAGATTTGCAATATATCTGGCTGAGATGGATTGACGAATCTGCTCGGCTTTATCAAACATTGCACCTCGCTGCATGTCTTTGAACATGACAACAAATTCTTCTCCTCCCCAGCGCACAGCAACGTCTTCAGCGCGAATTTGAGCCAGTATGATTTGTGCGCACGCGGTGAGCACTTCATCCCCTTTGATGTGCCCATGGGTATCGTTAATTTGTTTGAAATGATCTATATCGATAACCAGCATCGAGAAATTATTCATTCGTCTGAACTTAGGCTCGTAATAATCACGGCGGAAAAGACCCGTCATTTCGTCATTCTTGATTGAACGTCCACGACGGCACATCAGGCGATAACCCAAGTGCAATAAAATCGCTGAAATGAATGAAGGCCAAAGTGCATGTTTCAGTACATCCAAATAGTGAAAACCAATGTTAACCGGCCCGTCATTTGAACATGGTAAAGTTGCTGGCTCATCATAAATATTGTTTTCCCCATTGAGGTTCAATGTGGTGTGGTGATTGGCATTGTATTTATCAACGATATTGTTTGTGTGCGTGGCTTTGATATCGACAGCAACAATTGCATCCAACGACTTCCTGTTGTGGATCGGGAAATAAATCGTTCTTACTTTTTGTTTGGTCACTGCCTCTTCATAGACTTCTGTAATTCGCGTCGTGCAGCCGTAAAACTCCTGATAGATATTGCCCAAGTGCTCTCGTTCGATAAGTGATTTCAAGTTTTCGTGCATCGCATAGCTTTTAAATAGATCTTGGTAACCAGGGCGCATAGGATGAAAAATGCCGAATGTACTTGGGTTTTCCAGCACTGAAATTGACCAAACTGAATCGGGTGCACACGTTTTCAATCGATCATTCAGTTTGTCCAATCCCCCCGCGAGGTCTTTTACTGCAGTATTGTTTTCGCGCACGAGAATGCTGGTGTCGCCAACTTTGTACTCACCAGCGTTGAAGGCTTGAACCGAAGTATTGTTATAAAACGAGCCGAAGCGTCGAATGGTGGAGTACAGTTGTCTGTACTCTTCATCAATAGTTTTGATGAGTTGTTTGGCGTGCACCATGTTGTAGACCTGATAGCACGTTGAAACGACCCATAATGTCAAAATGAATAATTTCACAAATGACAATGGTTGTAAGTGCTTCACGAAGTTGTGAAATTTCATAGTCAGTACATGCCTAAGTAATTTGGTTTAGTCTTGTGTAAATGTGATCTGAGTGGTGTTTTCGCGGCGAGTGTAAACATTTTGCTCATGAGTTCAACGAAGAAAATTTATCGTCATGGCAAAGGCTTTTAATGGTTGTAGGTGGCTGATAATTTGGTGGAAACCTGACAACCATTTGTTTGAAAGGAAACCGGTGACTTCACGGTCTTTTAAATGTCTAGAAGATTGGTTCTTAGACACTTGCTATTAGACTGAATTGATCGCGATAGGGGCTGTTGAAAATTTCTTTTGATGTGGGTGATGAAGGATGTTGAGTATTAAATCTTGCAATAAAACGATAGGCGCAGTGATTTCAGGTATTGATCTCACCAGTTTTAATGACAGCGAGTTTGCTCAGCTCTACCAAGCATTTTTAAAATACAAAGTTATTTTCTTCCGTGATCAATTCCTTTCTCCTGAGTCGCAACTTAAGCTCGCTGCAAGATTTGGTGAACTGGAGGTGCCGCATCCTTTCTTTCCTCATGTATCAACACACCCGCAAGTCAGTGAAATTGAAACGACGCCCGGCAATCCGCCAGGAAAAAGCTACTGGCATACAGACATGACCTGGCAATCAGCACCACCCAAATGCTCGGTGCTTTGTGCTCAACATTTACCGGACAAAGGCGGGGACACCATTTGGGTCTCGATGGAAGCGGTTTATGCGTCCTTACCCGAACCTTTAAAGCAAAAGCTGGCAGGTAAAACTGCCACCCATGCAGTTCACGGCTTTGCAGGGAGTCGTTTTGACGAGGTCAACAGTGATGGGGAGAGCCGTGTCGACGGCATTTCGAAAGGCATGGTGGCGGTGAAACATCCTGTTATTGCCAAGCACCCTGAAACAGGTCATCCAACCCTTTATATCAATGAGCAGTTTACCCGATGGCTCGACGATCCTTGTATTGAGGAAGAGGGGATAACGTTAGATAGGTTATTTGATTACGCCCATAATGCATCGCTTCAGGTAAGGTTTCGCTGGGAAACAGGAAGTGTCGCTATTTGGGATAATCGCTGCACCCAGCATTTTGCAGTGACTGACTACGGTGACAAACCAAGGAAGTTACACAGAGTTGTAGTGAAAGGAACCCCACCTGAGCCTTTCGAGCTGTATCGGTAGGTGTTTTAAACACAACTCGCGAAAATTCTCCTATCTGGAAGTCTATTAACATATCACTCAATATGTGTGGCTGGTTTTATCTGATTAGGTAGCGATAAATTCTTCTAACCCTGCGATTTGAAGAGCTTGATCAAAAATCAAGGTTTTTACTTAAACGCCGAGTTTTGGCCTAAGTATTCTGTTGGTCAAAAACCCACCAGAGTTAACTCATTCCGCGCAACGCCGCTTTAAAACTGTGTGTTTAATTGTTTATAAGCACACTTAGTTACCTTTACACCGCTGTCTCAAAAGCAAAAATGAATATATGCGCATTTATAATGGGTAAAAATGCTTTATGGGTGTTGTTTTCTAGCCAGTAACTGTCTGATTTAAATAATTTTAAAATGTTAAAAATAGTGAAATGCGATGCAGGCAGATATTTCTGTGAGTAACGAGTTCCATTTGAATGAATTGTAGGCAGTATGGAGTCGACATGTAGTGAAACATATGTTTAACATTGCGGGAATATGCGCAACTTTTCTCTGCATCTGGTTTGGGGCCTAACAAGACCGCCTGTTTTGCGCATAGGTTTTGGGTAACGGATTTGCCCCTCTTGTTCATGAAGGAACCGATAATATGAAAAAAACAATCCTCGCCATGGCGATGGCAGCGCCACTGGCACTTTCTGCAGCATCAGCAAACGCCGAAACACTGAAAATTGGCATGTCTCAGTACCCTGAAGGCTTGCACCCAACTTTGGTGTCCAATGTTGCAGCTTCTTATATTTTGAGCACGTCTTACCGAAACAGCGTTATCTACGGAAAAGACTGGTTACTGCAGTGCAATACCTGTGTTGAAGTCCCTACTTTTAAAAACGGTCTTGCTGAGCGAATCACACTGGAAGATGGCCGTGAAGGCATCAAGATGACTGTCGCTATCAAAGATGACCTGTTCTGGGGCGATGGTACGCCTGTAACAACCAAAGATATCCTCCTTGGTTACAACATTTCTGTCGATGAAAGGGTAGGTAACCCTGGACTGCAAGAAGCTAAGACTGTCGAGAAAGTCGTGGCTTTGGATGATAAGAATTTCGAAGTTTACTTGAACAAAGTAACCTTCAAGTACAACACCTTCGTGCCTGATGCATTGCCAGCGCATATTGATGGTCCTTTGTATGAGCAAGACCCTGCCAGCTACCCGAAAACAACTCGTTACGCGACTGACCCGACTAACCCAGGTCTTTACTTTGGCCCATACGTTCTGACCAAAGTGAATGCGGGTAGCTTTATCACAGCAACGCCGAACCCACACTGGAAGGGCAAAGCGCCTTCATTTGACGAGCTAATTTTTAAAACCGTTGAGAATACTGCGGCGCTGGAAGCGCACCTGATGTCTGGCTCTGTCGATTATCTGCCAGGCGAGCTTGGTCTTTCGCTTGACCAGGTACAACAGCTAGAAAAACGCCACAGTGGAAAGTTCAATGTTCATTACGAACCAGGTCTTCTGTATGAGCACTTGGATACCACTATGGATAACCCGCACCTTGCCAAGAAAGAAGTCCGTCAGGCGCTGCTTTACGGTGCGAACCGTCAACAGTTGGTTGATAAGTTGTTCGGTGGTAAGCAACCGGTGGCAAACACCAACGTAAGCCCGAGAGACACAACGTACTACGCAGATGTTAAGAGCTACGAATACAACCCTGAGAAAGCGAAAGAGCTTCTGAAGCAAGCAGGTTACACACTGAAAAAAGGTGTGATGGTTGATGGCGAAGGCAACGAACTTCATCTGGAACTGATGACCACCGCAGGTAATAAAACCCGTGAACTGGTTCAGCAAGTGCTGCAGTCTCAGTGGAAACAGATTGGCGTAAAAGTCTCTATCGTGAACCAGCCTGCGCGTGTTTATTTCGGTGAAACACTGAACCAACGTAAGCACAAAGGCCTCGCGATGTTTGCATGGTACTCATCACCTGAAAGCCCACCGCGTACCACACTGCTGTCTACCAACATTCCTACTGAAGAAAATGGTTGGTCTGGCCAAAACTACATCGGCTACAAAAACCCAGCGATGGATGAACTGCTGAACAAAGTTGAGAAAGAGCTCGACACCGAGAAACGTAACAAGATTTTCCATGAAATCCAGAAAATCTATGCAGAAGATCTCCCAGCTCTGCCGCTGTACTTCCGTTCAGACAGCTTCGTGAAGCCAAAATGGCTGGAAGGCGTGACACCAACAGGTCACATGTTCCCGTCTAGTAACTGGGTTGAAGAGTGGTACAGCACCAAGAAGTAGGAGCTTTTATGGATCAGACGATACTGGATGTTCGTCAACTGCGGGTAGCCTTTAAAGGCTACCCGGCGGTGAACGATATCAGCTTCCACATTAAGAAAGGCGAGATACTTGGTGTCGTCGGTGAATCAGGGTGCGGCAAGAGTCTTGCCGCCCTTACCCTGATGGGCCTGCAACCGAAGGTGATGAAAGCCAGTGGCCAGGTGGTATTTAACGGCGAAAACTTACTAGCAAACAAAGAAGCAGATTGGCAGAAGGTCCGTGGTGAAGGTATTGCCATGATTTTCCAGGAGCCAATGACTGCATTGAACCCGGTTGTAACCGTCGGTGATCAGATCGCTGAAATGTTCGAATTGCACCGTGGTAGCAACAAGGTTGAAGCGCAAGAGCGCGCAATTGAAATGCTGGAAAAGGTACATATTCCTGATCCGGTTCGACGTGCAAAAGCCTACCCACATGAACTCTCCGGTGGGATGCGACAGCGCGTTATGATTGCCATGGCACTGGCATGTGAGCCGGAATTGATTATTGCCGATGAACCAACAACCGCGCTCGATGTGACAGTTCAGGCTCAGGTACTTGATTTGCTGGAAGAACTTCGTGATACCACAGGGACGGCGGTTCAATTTATCAGCCATAACTTGGGTGTAGTTTCGCAACTGGCTGAACGCGTTATCGTGATGTACGCTGGTCGTATTGTAGAGCAGGCAACGGCAGAAGAGCTCTTCGCCAGCCCTCAACACCCATACACTCAAGGACTTTTGGCAACACTTCCAAGAATTGGTGGCGCACGTGACGTTCTACCTGCCATTCCAGGCGCTGTTCCACCACTTGATCAACGTGGACAGGGTTGTCCTTTTGCAGATCGTTGCGGAAAAGCAACGCCAACCTGTGTAGCAACCATGCCGGAAGAGGTGGAGCTGAACGCGGTGCACACCGTGGCCTGCCACCATATCTAAGGACGGACCTATGACATTATTAAAACTAGACAACGTCTGTCAGCGCTATCCCATTGGCAAGAAAGGCTGGCTTGGGAAACCTGCGCAAGAATTGCGAGCGGTAAACAAAATTTCACTTTCCCTGAATAAAGGGGAGACGCTCGCCATTGTAGGGGAATCAGGGTGCGGCAAATCAACACTCGGCAGAATGGTCGCTCTGCTGGAATCACCGGTTGAAGGTGGCGTTGAAATCGATGGCATCCAAACGGCCGGATTAAAAGGGCAAGCGCTTAAAGACCTTCGCAGAAAACTGGGATTGGTTTTCCAGGACCCGTATTCCGCGCTTAACCCAAGATTGCCTATCTCTGAGCTGGTAGGCGAACCACTCGAAGTCTACAACGTGGGCGACAAAGCGTCGCGCAAAGCCAAAGTGATTGAGGCATTGAAAGCCGTTGGCCTGAGCGAAGACGCGCTTGACCGTTACCCACATGAATTTTCAGGTGGTCAGCGTCAACGTATCTGTATCGCCCGTGCTCTGGTGCTCGATCCTAAACTGATCATTGCCGATGAACCTCTGTCTGCGCTTGATGTGTCGGTGCAAAGCCAGGTTTTGAACCTGTTTGCCGAACTTCAGCGCGAACGTAACCTTTCTTTCTTCTTCATCAGCCATGACATGGCGGTGGTTGATTATCTTGCCGACACCATTGTGGTGATGTACCTCGGTCAGGTGGTTGAGCAAGCGCCGCGCGACGCATTCTTCTCGAAACCAGCTCATCCATACAGCCAGGCACTGCTTGCTGCAGTTCCTGAGGTAGGGAAGGGCAAACGTAAACGTGGTCTGGCGCTTCAAGGTGACGTGCCGAGTCCTATCGATCCTCCAAGTGGTTGTACTTTCCATCCTCGTTGCGCAAAAGCAACAGAGAAGTGTAAGCAGGAAACACCGGTTGCTTCAGTCTATGAAGACGACAACAAGCACATGGTTGCCTGTCACTATCCGGGAGAAGAGATCGACGTAAAAAAGATGGAATCTGAGGAGGCCACGGTATGACGCAATTTTTGATAAGCCGGGTGCTGCAGAGTCTGTTTGTTCTGCTCCTCGTTTCGTTCGTTTCTTATGCCTTGATTGGCCTGATGCCGGGTGACCCGATCGATTTGATGGCGACATCCGATCCAAACATGACCGCAGAAGACGTGGCTCGTCTTAAAGCTCTACAAGGGCTGGATAAACCGTTGTTAGAGCGTTATGGCAACTGGTTGATTGCAGCGTTACAGGGTGACTTTGGTTACTCGCGCCTCTATTACAAACCTGCAGAAGATGTGTTGATTCCGGCGGTTTGGAACACTGTTAAGCTGGTGGGTATCGCGACTCTGCTGTCATTGCTGATTGCGATTCCAGTTGGTGTGATTGCCGCGTTGAAACACCGTTCTTGGGCTGACTATGTGATTAGCTTTGGTGCTTTCGTCGGTTTCTCTACGCCAGCGTTCTGGTTGGCACTGATGCTGATTCTGGTTTTCTCTGTAACATTAGGCTGGTTACCGGCTGGTGGTACGGGTGAAGCGGAAGGTGGTGGTTTTTGGATTCAAGCCAAGCACCTGATTCTGCCAGTAATTTCACTGACGGTACTGAATGTCGCGAGCCATTCCCGTTATGTGCGTGGCACCATGCTGGAAGTGATGCGTCAGGATTATATCCGTACAGCGATTGCCAAAGGCGCATCGAAAACCCGCGTTATCTGGAAGCACGCTTTGCGTAACGCGATGATCCCTTTGGTGACCATCATTGCTTTGGATATCGGCTTCCTGCTTTCAGGTGCACTGATCACGGAAACCGTATTCGCATGGCCAGGCATGGGTAAATTGATTTTCGACGCCATCATGGGTAACGACTACAACCTGGCACTGCTCGGTTTGATGGTGATTACCTTCACAGCATTGCTTGGCAACCTGTTGGCAGATATTGCCTATGCGAAGCTTGACCCACGTATCAGTCTGACGAAAGGAGCATAAGCATGACACAACAAGTGACTAACGCTGCTCCTGCAGCACCAAAACGTAAGGCATCATCGCCATGGGTATTGGTATGGCAACGATTCTGCCAGCACAAAGCGGGACTGGTGAGCGCGGTATTCATTCTACTGCTGACTATCTTGTGTTTCAGTGCGCCGTTACTGGCGGCGTGGTTTGGGCATGACCCTTTTGAAGTGGATTTCTTTGCCCGCTTTGAACCTGCCAGCAGCACGCACTGGTTAGGGGCTGACGAACTGGGTCGTGACGTATTCCTGCGCTTACTGTATGGCGGTCAGGTTTCGTTAGCAGTCGGTGCAGTCGCTGCGCTGGCGACAGCGATACTTGGCACCTTGATTGGGGTATTTGCTGGCTACTTCGGCGGCAAATTGGACTCAATACTGATGCGTATTGCAGACTTCACGTTGTCTTTGCCAACACTGCCACTGATGATCGTTTTGGCAGCGGTAGACCTGAGTAAACTGGGACTGCCTGATAGTTGGGCTCAAGGTGAGAATGCAAGCTTCATCCGCATCATTGTGATTGTTGCACTGTTTGGTTGGCCAACCACTGCACGTCTGGTGCGTTCAGGTACCTTGTCTGTGCGTGAGCGTGACTACGTAAAAGCCGCGATTGGCTACGGCGCTTCACCTTGGCGCATCATTCGCCGTCACGTACTGCCTAACGTGCTTTCGCCAGTCATCATTGCGACTACCATGGCACTGGGTGGCGTTATCCTGCTGGAAAGTGCACTGTCATTCCTTGGCTTGGGTATTCAACCGCCAATGCCATCATGGGGTAACATGCTGCAGAATGCGCAGGAAGTGATTTGGCAGTCGCCAGGTCTGGCTATCTATCCGGGTGTTGCCATCTTGATCACCGTTATGGCGTTTAACTTCCTCGGTGATGCACTGCAAGATGCGTTGGACCCGAAATCGGGAAGCTAATTTAACCCGAAAGCCTATTCAAAGCCGGCAATCGCCGGCTTTTTCTTTTCCTCAAGGTACTGATCTATCGTTACAAAATTTGCTGACTTTCTTATGAGAACTTAAAGTGTATAATAAATACATCTTTAAGTTCAAAGAGACATTTCCATGATGATCAACATTGTCGATAAGGCAAAGGAAGAACGTATTCCACCGGTTCTACGACTAGGCTTTAGGCCATTTTTCCTTCTGGCTTCTGTCTATGCCGTGTTTACTGTGACCGTCTGGAGCTGGATTTTCTCCACTGGCGCATCGACGTTACTCAATGTCCCACCACTCTGGTGGCATGCTCATGAAATGTTGTTTGGATTTGCAATAGCGGTGGTGGCAGGTTTCCTTTTGACTGCTGTTCAGACATGGACAGGCGTGAAGGGAACATCCGGTTGGAAACTTGCAATCATTGTGATGCTTTGGGTATTACCGCGGGTTTTATTCTGGACTGACACACCACTTGCGGTGATTGCTCTGATTGATGGTGCATTTCTGCTGGTTGTTGGCTGGGAAGTGGGGATGCGGGTGGTGAAAACGAAACGTTGGCGGAATTTGTTTTTCATTCCAATGCTCACCGTTGCACTTATTGCTAATTTCGCTAGCTATGCCACGGTGAAGGGAATGCCGCCATTTTCCTCTAACGTACTCTGGCAGGCGATGATTTGGTGGTTCATGCTGCTTATATCCATCATGGGCGGCAGAGTGATTCCATTTTTCACCGCAAAACGTTTTCAGTTTGAAGCACCAAAAGCCTTACTGTGGCTTGATGTCGCTGCGAATCTCCCGCTCGTCTTACTGGCGATTCTGAGTTTCTTTCCTTTGGTGGGCTCGACAGTTACTCTGGCTTTGCTGCTGGTGGCGGGCTGTGCGCAACTGATTCGTCTATACCGCTGGGGTGGTGTTAAGTCAAAGAGTGAGCCTCTGGTTTGGTCATTGCACCTGTTTTATCTTGCTTTGCCGTTGGGACTGTTTGCCAAAGCAATGGCAATTAGCAGCCCTTGGGTATCTCATACTTTGATACACCTACTGGCTATGGGTACCTTAGCAGGCGTTATTCTGGCGATGATTGCTAGGGTGACAATGGGACATACCGGGCGTGCAATATACCAAGGTCCGCCGTTTGCTTTTGCCTTTCTTTCCCTCGTATTCGCCACCCTTGTCCGCGTGGTGGGGCCTTCGATCTGGCCTGAATATTTGAGTACATGGATAGTCGTTGCAGCGGTGGGATGGTCGCTATCTTTTGTCTCGTTTGCTGCTATTTTCGGCCCAATGCTGATAAAAGCAAGAACTGACGGCCACCCAGGTTGATTTAAATGCCCAACATAAAAATGCGCTGTCTGGCACGGCAATTTCCCATAACTCACGCATACTTAGAATGTCTGAAGTGATAGGAGGTTGCTGTGTGTAGGTGGTTAGCGTATCAAGGAAAACCGTGTTTTTTGGATGAAATGCTTCATCAGCCAAATCATTCGCTGGTGTCGCAAAGTATGGATGCCAACAAAGCCGTGACGGCGGTCAATGCTGACGGTTTTGGTATCGCGTGGTATGGCGAAAAACCAACGCCAGCACTATATCGTGAAGTCTTACCTGCTTGGTCTGATGCCAATCTAAAATCACTTGCTGAACACACACGATCTCACCGTTTTATGGCGCATGTCCGTGCGTCGACAGGTACAAATACTTCCCGAGAAAACTGTCATCCATTCAATGTCGATAATTGGCTGTTCATGCATAACGGACAAATCCCTGAATTTGAACAGACGCGCTACAGCCTAGAGCGACATCTGGAAGAGCCATACTACCTGAAGCGAAAAGGCTCGACAGATAGCGAACTTATCTTCCTTCTTCTGCTGCAATACAACATGGAGTCGTCGCCCAAAGAAGCGCTTAAAAAGGTTATCGCTAGGGTGGAAGCTGAAATGCGCGTCAAAGAGGTAGAAGATCCGTTTAAAGCATCAATTTGCGTCAGTAACGGTAAACAATTTTGGGGATTAAGATATGCCACTTATGGTGTGCCCCCGACGTTGTTTTACAAGCATCTAGACAGTGGCGTGGTGTTGGCATCAGAGCCATATGATACTGACAGAGAAGGGTGGAAAAGTGTGCCAGCGCAGAGCTTTATTGCGCTTGAAGGCGAGCAGGTGGATATTACGCAATTCGAGATGAGATAGGGCGGAGAACCGCCCTACAATTTTGCGGGGTTATACCGCCATGCTGTATGGCTGATATTGCGCCCAGGCCATTTGGTACATCTTTCGGGATTGTTGGCGGAGTTGAGCGATTTTGGTGACTTCAAACTCTGTCATTTCGCGATGTGCAGCATCGCGCTCAATGCGCTGAATTTGCTCGTAGATACCATGCTCAGGGCCATTCTTGATTTTAGAGATGGCACTAAGGTGCAGTTGTACTTCGGCCACCAATTGGCTTTCTGGCAAAGTCACCAGCACTTTCAGATCACGATAACCAGAAGGGCGAGGAGCCTGAAAGCGGTTAATCACTTCAAGCGTCTGGGTTTGGGCTGCTAGCTTTTCGTAGGCCTGATTCAGAGAATCAATCGAGTCAGATTCAATGGTGATTCGAACTACATCAGTGAGCTTAGACACATCACCATTCAGTTCTTTATCCACTTTTACAGCAGCACGATCCTGACCCTTCATGCCAGCACTCAGCACTTTTGCGTTTACAGAATCGGCAATGCCTGTTGCCAGTGTTTCCAACTCTTGTTGTGCGTCAGGGGCGAGCTTATAGAGAGTATCCAAGTCGCTAACGGGTTGATTGACCTGGTGAGCTCTGAATGAAGGAATAGCGAGCAAATCAGACAATGCTTGTTGAGGTTCAAATTGCTCATAAGCAGGGCTAGGGTGTTCAGGGAGGGACTTTATGTCTGGTTGATTGGCATAGGCTGGAACACGAATTACCAGAATCGGTACGATAATCAGCGCCTTAATCATTCTTCCCATTTACTTACCTCTTGGTTTCCTTGGGCATCCACAAATCTATTTTATCCATGGAGTATGAATGTTAGCTGAATGGAAGATTCAGGTTCGCGCTCGAGCTCTCAAAGTGTGGTTGACCAATTTGGTACAGATCAAATAACGCAAAATAAAATCCTTTTAATTTTAATATATGCCAATTATATGAGCGTATTTGGTGTTTAAGGTGACTTTATAATCTATAAAAGATTGTCAAAAATGATGCAGTGTCGTTAACTTTATGTGATAACTGTGGTCGGTGGACTCTTATCCAGAGTACCCGATTGAGGAGCAATATGGAGGACGTAACATGTACCATCCAGATTACCTTATGCAGCTTTGTCATATCAGCGACCAGGCTGTGAAAGAACTTGTACCCATGTTTGATGATCTGCCAACTACCCCTTATGCAGACGGTCAATATCGGTTAAGACGCTATTCGATTGTGCATTGTCTTGACGGTGCGCTTCGACAAATGGAACACCACACTTTTGTGCAGTCGCAGGCTATCAACCAGCATCAAGGCGGTGTTGTCCGTGACTTTGAAGAACTGACGCCAGCGGTACTTCACTCTGAAGGATTGTTTGAACTCTGCCGCTTGTTTAAAGACAACAACGAGCTTGAAGACGAACAGGATATCGAAATTCACCAGATGCGCGTTGTTACACTGAACGACATCACTCCCGTCTCCCCAGAAGGGATTCACCAAGATGGCTTTGACCATATCGCGATTGCCGCAATAGACAGACAGAACGTACAAGGTGGTGAAATTCTGGTGTACAAAGACAGAAGCGAACAGCCGTTCTTCTCGCTGGCAATGAACAATGGTGATGTTGCTCTACTCGATGATCATGCGGTTTGGCATAACGCCAATCCCATCAGACCGCTCAATCCATCAGAGCATGGTCATCTGGATCTCTTTGTTTTGACAGCAAGAGAGCATTAACACCAAAAAGCAAAGCGCTAAAACTATAGACACTGGTGGCCAAATTGGCCGCCAGTCTTTTTTCATACGTTCTTAACTCACTGATTTCATGAATTAATCCGAAACACTTTCCTTTGAATGCGTTACAATTACCTCACTTGGATTAATGCATAGAAGATGAATGAAAAGTCAGTTTCCCTTAATGCTTGCTGCTGCGTCCCTTTGTTTTACTGGAGTATCACACGCGAACAGCGACCCCGAACCCATTGAAAAGTCTGAGACTTTAGAGACATTGCGCTTAAAGCGAAGTGAGAACTGGGGTTTGGCAGCAACAATTCGCTCTGCGGGTATTCCTTATGCCAACAGCGGCAGCGATATTGTCTCAAGCTTTGTACCGATGATGTTCTATGAAGATGAAGCATTCTTTATCGATGGTACTGAAGGTGGTTTGAGGCTTTGGGAAGAAGATGAGTGGCGACTGAATACCATTCTTCGTATGCGTTTTATCGACCTGCCTACAGCAGTGCAAAATGACATCGGTGGCGACACCGGGGATTTTGGCTTCCAGTTGAAACGTCAGTTGGGTGATGGTTGGTATGCGGACTTAGACCTACTTTCAGATAAAAGCAGCCGTTTTCACGGTATTGCGACCTTGGGTAAAAAACTCGAAGGCGAAAGTTACGATTTGAATGCGACAGTTTCTGCGCGATACAAAGATGCCGACTTCAACAGTTTCTATTACGGTCTTTCTGAATACCGAAATGATGGCGTGAAACTGGGCGCAGGGATGGATTTCAAGGCGGGTGTGAAAGGGCGTTACCACGTTTATTCTAATCTTTACTTGGTTGGCGCGGCTTATGCGACCTACTTCGACGAGAATGTTCGGAATGCGCCGACTATCAGCAATGATTGGCACGGTGAAGTTTATGCGGGCTTCGGTTTCTTTAATGATAACCGCCGCCACAGCGAGCGTGAAATTTCGACCCGTCCATATTGGCGTTTAGCGCATGGCTGGGCAACTCCCTCTAATATTGGCGATATCCTCGCCGGTGACACTGAAAAAGACCCGTTCAATAACCAACTGACTTCCGTTTTCTATGGTCACCCACTCAGTGATGAATTGTTTGGTATCCCGATGGACTTGTACCTGACACCGGGTATCGTTTGGCACTGGAACTCAGAGGTTCAGGCTTCTTCTGCCGAAATTGTGATGGCCATTAAAGCTTTTTATACGGTCGATTGGCCGACCAAGTGGCGACTCGGTGTGGCAGAAGGCCTTTCTTACGTGAATAACATCACGTATATCGAACAGACGGAAATGGATGAAAAAGGCTATGAGCCAAGCAACTTGCTCAACTTCATCGATCTATCTCTTGATGTGAATCTTGGGGATCTGTTTGGGAAGTCAGAATGGAACCGGGCCTGGTTGGGGTATTCGATTCATCACCGCTCGGCAATCTTTGAAAAAGCCAGTCAGTTCGGCCGTATTAAAGGCGGCAGTAACTACAACACGATTTACTTACAGATCGAGTTCTAGGTAGTTTTGGGACTGAGAGAATAGTAGAGCGAGATAAGGCGAGCGCCGGGATATTTGGGAGAGAAAGGATATGATGCTTTCAATTTCCCGACGCTCTAATTGGGTTATGGCGTGTAAGGGAGGTAACCAGTAAAGCCGACGATCTTCCAACCTGCAGGCGTTTTCTTCAGGTAGTAGAGCGTCTGCCAATTCAGTACTTCTGGCTCTTTACCGACGACTTGAATCGTGCCATCAAACTGCTTTCTCGCAATCGCCTTGCCATCTTTTACTTCAATCTGTTCCAGCGTTGTCAGCTTGTGAACGGCGTCTTCCAAAGGCTCAGCATATTCAGTATTTAAACTTGCGCGAGCGGCTTCCAGCCAGGAGTCGCGGTAGTTTTCAAAGCGTGAGAAGGCGAGATTCCATTTACCTGGGTCATTGTCGAAACCCGCGTTGACGGCAAAGAATTCGTCCTCGAGGAAATCATTTTCTACCATGGACCAATCCGCTTGGGTGTAAGCTCGGATATCTTTTGCGACTAACATGTCCCAAATTTCAGCGCGGTCTTCGTCATTTCCTAAAAATGGATTTGCTTTAATCACTTAAGGCTCCAGCAGGGCAAATCAAAGGCCACATAAGAACGGATTATTCACCAAATGAAAATGCCGAAAAGGCGATGCTGAGAGAAAGATCCAACAAAAAAAGGGTGTCTACACAGACACCCAAAATGAAAAAGGAAATTTAAGTTAGCAATAGCATGAAGGAAATTGTTCTTTACGAAACAAGCGCCTGAAGGTTTTTGGCTGCTTGCTCCATGGATGCCTGTGCAGGTTCTTCGCCCATTGCCAGCGCTTCGGCATAAACAAATTGCACGTCGGTGATACCCACAAAACCCAGCACGGTTGTCATATAACCGGTGATGTGCTCGGTCGGCATGTCTTTATGCATACCGCCTCTGGTGGTGACGACAATGGCTTTCTTACCGGTCAGCAGGCCTTTTGGACCATTCTCGGTGTAAGAGAAAGTGACGCCAGCGCGGGCGATAAAATCAATCCAGTTTTTCAACTGAGTTGGAATGTTGAAGTTGTACATGGGGGCCGCGATAACCAGCGTGTCACTCGCCTTAATTTCTTCAATTAGTTGGTCTGATTGAACCAGCGCTTCCTGTTGACGTTTGGTTGGGTTTTCAGCACCGCGTAAGCCCATCATCAGTTCACCGTCCAATACTGGAATGGGGTGAGCTGCTAGGTCACGTTCGATTACAAAAGTGTCTTCACCAAACTGTGAAACCAACTGGTCAATCAATTTGGTTGAAGAAGAGTATTCGCCGAGAATGCTTGATTTTAAAACCAGTACGCTAGCCATAATTTGCTCCGTTTAAGTATTTTTGTCACGTGTCTTGTGTTGTTAGAACAAACTATAGATGGTTGTTTATTCACAAAATAGCGGAAAAATTCGTATCGGTTGTTCGAATTAATTGAATAAGATAAGGGAAGGTATCTCAGATAGCAAAAAGGCTTCCATCAGGAAGCCTTTTCTTTCATAGGATTCAGTACATTAACCGCACTTAGAGTCGCCACAGTTCAAGCATGTCTGACAACCGTCTTTCACGATAACGGCTTTGTTGTGGCACTTGTAGCAAAGGGTAGCGCTCGGTGGAAAGCCCGTGTTTACTGGTTCTTCCTCTTTCACTTCTGCTTTTGCCGCGTTCTCAGCACGTTTGGCTTCCAGAAATGCCTTCTGGTGTTCGTCCATCTCTGGGTTTTTCAGCATGCCGATTTCCATCAGGTGCTGTTCAATTACATTGCCGATTTCAGCAATCAGAGAAGGCACATATTTACCTTTGTTCCAGTAACCGCCTTTAGGGTCGAATACGGAACGCAGTTCTTCCACCAAGAAAGTGACGTCGCCACCTTTGCGGAATACCGCGGAAATAATGCGAGTCAGCGCGACGATCCACTGGTAGTGCTCAAGGCTCTTGCTGTTAATGAAGATTTCAAAAGGACGACGCACTTCGTGGTCAGTGCCTTCGTTCAGCACAACATCGTTGATGGTAATAAACAGAGAATGTTCAGAAACGTGCTCTGGCGTTTTCAGCTTATACGTCGAGCCCAGCAGTTTTTCAGGGCGTGGCATTTCTTCATGCATGGTTTCAAATGTTGGTACTTCAACAACCGGAGCGACAGGCGCTTCCTGAACGGCGTCTTTGCTTTTTACTTTGTACGCAACAATTTTGCTTTCGATTTTACGTGTCATAACGAATTACTTCTTTCTCACAAAGGGCAGCGAAATCGCCACCCCTTTATTTGTCTGTCTGCGGTTAGAACTTACCGTAGTAGCCTTCTTTCAGGGCGTCGTAGAGGTTAGCTGCGGTGTGTTCTTCACCGTCATACTCAATCTTCTCGTTGCCTTTGGCTTCAAAGGTGGTGCCATCTTCCAGCGTGAATACGTAAGTGGTGTTTTCCAGATCTTCTTCTTTAACCAGAACACCCTGGAACACTTCTGGGTTGAAGCGGAAGGTGGTACAACCTTTCAGACCCTTGTCATACGCATCCATGTAAATGTCTTTAAAGCTTTCAAACGGGAAGTCAGTCGGTACGTTTGCTGTCTTCGAGATTGACGAGTCAATCCAACGCTGCGCAGCAGCCTGAACTTCAACGTGCTGGCTTGGTGTAATGTCATCGGCAGTGATGAAGTACTCAGGCAGTTGCTCGTCTTCTTTCGTGCTGTATGGCATTGCTTTCTGGTTGATCAGTTCGCGGTATGCCAACAGCT
Organism: Grimontia indica; assembly: GCF_000333895.2. GTDB lineage: Bacteria > Pseudomonadota > Gammaproteobacteria > Enterobacterales > Vibrionaceae > Enterovibrio > Enterovibrio indicus. The sequence goes on from NZ_ANFM02000033.1 coordinate 91,564, forward strand.
CAAAGCTGAACACATCGACGCTTTCTTTCGATTTCTTACCTGGCTTAATCACGTTACGGGTGTAGTGGTGAGCAAAGCTTGGTTCGATACCGTTACTTGCGTTGTTTGCCAGTGACAGAGAGATGGTACCTGTTGGTGCGATAGAGCTGTGGTGGGTGAAACGACCACCGTTCGCCGCCAGTTTCTCAATCAGGTCTGGACGTACTTCGCCAATTTGCTGCATATAACGGCTGTATTTCGCGTGCAGGACTTTACCTTTCACTTTGTCGCCCACTTTGATGCCGTCTTTCGCCATTTCAGGGCGCAGACGCATCATCTTAGGAGTAACGTCGAATTCTTTGTCCATCACTGGTGCTGCGCCTTTCTCTGCAGCAAGCTCGATCGCTTGTTCCCAACCGGTGATCGCCATTTCCTGAGAAACTTGCTCAGTGAAAGCGATAGATGCTGCGCTGCCATATTTGTGGCGAAGCATCGTCAGGGTAGAACCCAAGCCAAGGAAGCCCATGCCGTGGCGGCGTTTGGTTTCGATTTCTTCACGTTGCTTCTCAAGCGGCAGTTGGTTGATCTCAACCACGTTGTCCAGCATACGGGTGAAGATAGCTACGACTTTACGGTACATGTCCCAGTCGAAGTAGGCATTTTCAGTGAATGGGTCGCGAACGAACTTGGTCAGGTTCACTGAACCCAGCAGACACGCGCCGTAAGGAGGCAGCGGCTGTTCACCACATGGGTTGGTTGCACGAATGTCTTCGCAGAACCAGTTGTTGTTCATTTGATTAACTTTGTCGATCAGGATAAAGCCTGGTTCCGCGTAGTCGTAAGTTGACGACATGATCACGTTCCACAGGTTACGCGCCGGCATAGTGCGGTAGATTTTGCACGCTACGCGGCCTTTATCATCTTCAACCAGACCATCTTTGCTCGGCCAATCTGCCCATACGATGCTTTCATCGTTCTGCAGATCGGTACCGTCTTGACGCGCTTCTTTCGCGGTCACAGGGAAGATCAGTTGCCATTCGCCATCGTTTTTAACGGCTTCGATAAACTCTTCAGTGATCAACAGAGACAGGTTGAACTGACGTAGACGGCCATCTTCACGCTTCGCACGGATGAACTCCATCACATCTGGATGACGGATATCCATGGTGCCCATTTGTGCACCGCGACGACCACCTGCTGAAGAAACGGTGAAGCACATCTTGTCGTAGATATCCATGAACGACAGTGGGCCGGAGGTGTAGGCACCGGCGCCAGAAACAAACGCACCGCGTGGACGCAGGGTAGAGAAGTCGTAGCCGATACCACAGCCCGCTTTCAGGGTCAGGCCAGCTTCGTGCACTTTACCCAGGATGTCGTCCATTGAATCTTCAATGGTGCCACTCACAGTACAGTTGATGGTTGAGGTCGCAGGTTTGTGCTCGAAAGCGCCAGCGTTAGAAGTAATGCGGCCTGCTGGGATAGCACCGTGACGAAGTGCCCACAGAAATTCGTTGTACCATTTTTCGCGTACTGATTTTTCTTCGAGATCGGCAAGTGCACGAGCAACACGCTTGAAAGTGTCATCCAGTGTCGCGTCGATTGCGTCACCGTGTTTGCTTTTCAGGCGGTATTTGCTGTCCCAAATTTCCATCGACGTATCTTGGTAAGGAATAGCGAGTACGCCAGTGGATTCGATATCAGAAGCTGACTTGGTTTTAGCCATTATGAATTGCACCTCGAAAGTAATGCCGTCTTGTTGAGCGAAGCTTGGCCAGAAACACTATATTGTGCCCCTGATCGACAAGGGCGCAGATCAAACCACTATATCCTGTGATCTTCAAGTCTTGACAAACACTCTTTTCGGCAGAAATTTCACTTCTCCTTACAGGATAGTGTGTTGTGCATCTAAAGCCTCTCAATGTGAGAGGTGTTATGCTTGCAAAGGCGCATTTTTGCTCGAAGTGATCAAATCAGAAACACTCAGTTGGAAAGGTGAAAAAAACCGTTGCGTTGAGCGTGAGCCTCTCTATAATTCCGTCCCGTAGCCAGAGACACTCTCTGATACTCAAAGGCGCGTTGGCAGAGTGGCTATGCAGCGGATTGCAAATCCGTGGACCTCGGTTCGACTCCGGGACGCGCCTCCATTTTTTCCTCCCTCCGATTTTCCTTGTTCCCACTTCCGGCTTTACCAAAAGCGCTACTTTCTGATCGCTGTTGCTTTACCGCGCGTAACTCTCTTAAATCACAACAAGAGGGAAGACCAATGTCGAATGCAGAAGCCATCATTGTTAGCTGTGGAGATACCAGCAAATACCTCATTGGTACCAGCGCAGGTCGCGGCACAGTGACATATCAGCGGAGCAAGGACGGGGATTTGATGTTTTTCGAATGCCTAAACACAGCAAAAGAGGCCCTTACACAGCAGGGTTTTACATCAGCGACATTGGTGATGGACAATCCCTACGACGAAATGATTGGTGAAGAAGCCAGTGAAACCAGTAGTCACGTGATTTCGCTTTAGGTCTGGTTAAACTTCAGCATCGCCCCACATCACACAATCTTTGAAAGTGATGGTTACAAATTGTAAGTAGCCATCACCTTGTCACATTTCTTTTCTAGCGTATGCGCCAATCTTGATGTGCGTCTACTATCTGTAATTATCAGTAAAGATTGTTGCCCGGACGTTGCATTTGTAAATACAATGTTCGGCTTGCGCGGAAAATGGTGATCGCCACGCGCAATGTCAAATCAGCCTTGAGGGTTGTTTCTGTATCCTAGATTTGAGGACTGGCGTTAATGAACCTGTTTATGTTGGATGTCGATGGGACGTTGATCGACAGCTACGACTTTGATTCCGATTGTTTTCGCTCTGCTGTAGAGGAAGTAGTAGGAATTGAACTAACCGATGATTGGGGAGCGTTTACCAACGTGACTGACGTCGGCATTTTGGAAGAACTGATCGAACAACAGGGTATGCGTCAAGACAGAATGCGTATCCTTCGTGAAGTGAAAGCGCTGTTCCTGCAAAAACTGAGAGAATATATTTCTTCAAACAAAAATGACCTTGTTGCCACACCAGGCGCGATCGAGTTTGTGAATGACATGAAGTCACACCCAAATGTGGTGTTGGCTATCGCAACGGGTGGTTGGCAAGAGTCTGCCAAGATGAAGCTGAGCGCGGCGGGTTTTGATATCACAGGCGTGAGCTTTGCGTCTTGTTCCGATGCAATGACGCGGAGTGAAATTATGGCGCTGGCTGCTTTCCGTGCTAAGCAAGACACGGGTGCCGTATTCTCTCGCCGCGTATACTTCGGTGATGGGGAGTGGGACAAAATGGCAACCAGCACGCTGGGCTATGAATTTGTCGCCGTGGGCACAAAAGTTCAGCATCACACCCGAATTCCGAACTTCGTTCATTATGATGCGATCTTCGGCAAATTGGGTCTTAGTGATATGCTAAATGCTAAAACTGCGTAGTCATCAGGAAAAACAAAAACAGCGCCAATTGGCGCTGTTTTTCGTTCTAGCAAGTCAGTAATCAGGCATTAGCGGCTTTCGAATCAGACGATGAGCTAACCACATTTTTCAGCGCTTCAAAGTAGATGTTGGTTTCTTCCGCAACAACATGGCGGAGCAGGATCAAGCCAATAAGGTTTGGTACCGCCATCAGTCCATTCACGATGTCGGCAATCAGCCAAATCATATCCAGTTTGATAAACGCACCGGACAAAATCAGCGCCACGAAAACAATCTTATACGTCAACACCGCACGTTGACCAAACAAGTACACCACACAGCGTTCGCCGTAATAGTTCCAACCAAGAATCGTGGTGAAGGCAAAGAACATCAGGCCAATAGCAACAATCATAGGACCAAAACCTTCGTTCAAGCCAAGTGAGAAGGCCTCTGTGGTCATGCGTGCGCCTTCAATATCCATCGACCAAACACCTGTCAGTACCAGTGCCAAACCTGTCATTGAACAGATGACGATGGTATCCAAGAACGTACCAACCATAGAGATCAAACCCTGGCGTACACATGAATTGGTTTGCGCAGAGGCGGCTGCCATTGGCGCACTTCCCAAGCCTGATTCGTTTGAAAACACACCACGGGCGACACCTGCCTGAATGGCAATCATGATAGAGGCACCTACGAAACCGCCAGTTGCTGCCTGACCGGTAAACGCAGACTCCACAATCAGGCTAATCGCAGAAGGAATAGCACCTGCATTGTTCACCAGAATGCCGCCACAAGCGGTGACGTAAACCACCGTCATTGTCGGAATGATTTTGCTCGCGAGACCTGCAATGGATTTGATACCACCGATGGTCACTGCGGCAACCAGCACAGTGAGCACAATCGCGGTGATTTCATGTGGAATATTGAACGCAATATGGCTGGCATCCACAATGGCATTTACCTGTGGGAAAGTACCGATGCCAAAGCAAGCCACACCAATGGTGAAGAAGGCAAACAGACGCGCCAGCCACTTTTGGCCTGCACCTTTTTCCAAGTAGAGCATGGGTCCACCCAGCATGTTGCCTTGGGCGTCTTTCTCGCGGTATTTCACGGCAAGCAGGCACTCTGCATATTTTGTTGCCATGCCGAAAAGAGCCGCCATCCACATCCAGAACAGAGCACCCGGACCACCCAGTTTCAAGGCGGTGGCAACACCAACAATATTACCAGTTCCAATGGTGGCAGAAAGGGCAGTACAAAGCGCAGCAAAGCTAGAGACATCACCTTTACCAGTGACACCTTCTTCTTTCTTGAACACGTAAGATAGCGCTAAGGGCAATTTAGAAAACTGGATCGCGCCAAGACGGAAAGTGAAATAGATACCTGTGCCGACAAGTAGCAGCAGAAGTGGTGGACCCCAGACGAGGTTATCGATGATTTGCAGAAAGTCGTAAAGCGAATGGTTCATTTATCCCCCTTTAGATTAAAAGGAGGAGAGTAGCCGCAGAAAAATAGCAGTATATATGCCCAAATGACCGGAAAATGTTCACTGAATCGTGTATCTCCAGGGTATTTGGTTATAACGAAAATTAATGCGGTTATCTCCTCTGTCCTTTTGCCTGAGAGTTTCACTCGAATCCATCAATTAAGTTGGGCGAGCTTGCTCCTTCGGCGGGTAAGTCTGGCTTACCTCTCTCCAGAGTTCCCTCCCGCTACTGTCCTTACTCAAACACCAAAGTCAGTGTTAATGAGTGCCTGAAAGATTTACTTCTTCGGCGGATGGCCAATGCCATCTCTCTCCAGCAGCGTTCACCGGGTCTTCAAATTTTCGTTGGTATCATAGATCACAAAAATGTGAATGCAATTGAAAATAGACTGTTTGGTAAAGAATTAGCCAAAGCCACCTAAAAAGATAAATATACGTTAATGAAACGTTTCTTTGTTGGGGTGCAAAAAGGAGATGTCGAACAAACCTTGAACAATTGTCCGGTCGGATAAGTGAGCATTGGTCTATCTTAGTTCTGAGACAAGATCTGGCTCAAGAAAGTCCCTGAGAGGCCGATATAACTTCATCTGAACTGTAATTAAATCTGTCAATGACCACGTTTAACGAAATCCTTGGTACCAAGTCGGGTGATCCCGAATCCACTGTGAAACAGCGCTACAAGTTGCTGTCTGTTCGCGTGCACCCAGATAAAGGTGGTTCCAAGGCGTTGATGCACCTCGTTCGCCATTCCTACGACAACATTGTCAAAGGGAAAGGGGAACATCCTCTTGCGATTCCAGCGGTCTCCTTTGCAACCGGCGGTAATACCGCGGCATTAGAACGAGAGCTGTCAGCGGTTAAAAAAGAACGAGACGAGTTGTCTGCGTTGAACCAGTTACTCAAGGTGCAGCTTAATCAAGCGCGCAAAGGAAGCACCAATACATCGAACAGTACTGATTATTCCCGCAAGATCGCTCAACTTGAAGGGGAAATGGTGCTGCTCAAAGAAGAGCGAAATCGCCTTCAAAGCCAGAAAGATGCAGCCATTGTAGAGCAGGGTAAGCTGGCTGGTGAGCTTCGGCGCGCCTTGTCAGAAAACGAAATGCTGGAAACTGAACTTGAGCGTAATGCCGGCGTGAAAATGCCGGGTGCCGTTCAATGGGCACAAAAGTTTTGGTTGCCTGCAATGGCGATGTCTTCACTGGTAGCAGTGTTGTTTCTCGGAGCAACAATGGTGAACTGGTCGGCAATGACCGTGTGGTTTGATAGTGAAGAGCCAGAAGTGACTCCACCTAAGGTCACAGTCGTGCATGCCAAACCAAAGAGTCCCATTGCGGCTGATAATGAGCCTGCCACCGAAGACAACACACCCGTGATGTCAGAGGCGCTGCGCAAGCCGTTTCTTCAACTGACAAATAAAACAGGGGTTTGGTCGCTGGCGTCATACACCGAGACAGAACGGCCGTATATTGCTATTCGCAGTGACAACGGCTCTTACATAGTGAATGACTGCAGTGGTGAGTTCAGGCTTTACCTCAACGAGCCATTTAAACCGTTGCGAGTAGCAGCGAACCTGATCTATTTGCACCAAAATCAGCATTTCCACGTATATAAGATTCCATATGGACAAGGGTCATCAGCGGAGAGCTGGCTGCAAAGCAGAAAGCTTCAGATAAACGACGAGCTCTTTACCAGTGAGGCATTTCGGGACAGTCGCAGCGCCTTGTTGGAAAAATGTCGCTCTTAATTACGCAGAGTTTGACTTTTAGTTATAACCTTATGAATAACTAGAGGAAATAATTAATCGATATGGCCGAGGACAACTTTCTCATCAATGTGTACAAACCAGAGCGGCAGGATTTTCCCTCTGGTGTGTTAGCCCGTCAGCGCCTTGTTGTCAGCGACAATGTGGGCATACAAGACATGGTGACGGGTATTGGGATTCCTGCATGGGCTGATGGTCACGAGCCGGCAAAAAACGACGCGCACGTGGTTTCAACCCTGATGCACTCAGGTTGTCGATTGATTGGCAAAGCGCAAGTAGATGATTTTGGCACCAGTATTAGCGGTCTCAACCCTTTCCTCGCAAACCTTAAAAATCCCGTCTCTCCGGAAGCCCGATTAGGTGGTTCATCATCAGGCGCTGCTATCGCTGTAGCCAAAGGCAAAGCGACGATTGGTATCGGTAATGACTGTTGTGGCGGAGTGTTGATTCCGGCTTCCTATTGTGGCTTGTATGGCTATCGTCCGTCGCAAGGTATGGTTGACCTTCGTGGGATCACTCCGTTTTCACCGTCATTCGATGCAGTGGGTTTTATGACAAGGCATCTTCCCACGCTGGAACAGGTTGCCGAGAAGTGTTGGACGAAACCTCCTAGGGCGGGCAGGCTCAAGAACATTGTTAACGCGTCTTCTTTATTCCATGAGCTACTTTCTATCGAAGCGCTGCTAGAGTGGGAAGAAAAGTTATCCAAATCGAAAATCTTCCGAAATGACATGCCAAATCTCAGCAAGTTAACCCTGACACAGGCACACAATATCCACTCGGTTATTCTGGGCAGGGAAATTGATTTGCAGTATGGCCAGTGGCTGGATGTGCATAAACCTAAGTTCTCGGAAGAGACGGAAGAACACTTAAAGCAAATTCGAGGTAAAAGCTTTAAAGATTTCGTCGAGACCAAGAAGAAGCGTGAATTTTTCAGTGACAGTCTGCAGGGTTTCTTTGGCTCGGGAGAGGTACTGATGATTCCTACATCTCCCGGTCAGGCACCCACTGAAATGTTTATGGACGAAACATTCCTTATCAACCAACGCCGCTTATATGCTATTGCTGAAGTGGCTGGCTTGGCCCAGCTGACGTTGCCTCTTTTGATGGTGGATGGTACGCCGATGGGTGTGTCTCTTCTTGCTCATCCTGGCGAAGATAGACTGGTGTTTGAAGCTGCCGCTCGTTGGTATCAATAAACGACTTCCTGCGTTTAAATCTCTTTGATTTCTGCCACATTTTTTCTGTGACACTTTCGTTTTGGATTGAGTTGTCAACAGCCAGTCTCATTTTGTCTCACTGTTTTGACCGACATGTAACACGGTGATGTGCAAATGGTTTATTCGTCATCTAACGAACTATTTTTACCGAACTCCGACCACTCCTTTCGACCTCTCCTTTAGACATCAGGTCAAGAAAAATTTATTTTTTCTTCAAATTGCTGGTAAGTTACTTATATTAAAGGGAAAATTAGCTATTAGCTCATAGTGAACCTATCAACAGAATCTGTGGATAACTAGGTGAATTAGTTGGGCGGCAAAAAATATAAAGTTATGATTTTAATGATATAAAAATCCCCTCGTGGTCGATTTGTGAATGACTGTTTGGCTGTGAATGAGGTTTGTTACAGTCTTATTAAACCCAAAGATGAAAATTGTTTTAAAACTGACCGATATTCTTTCGCATTCGGGTGAAGATAGAACGAAAAACCAGACTGGGTTACCCAGTCTGGTTTGCTGCCATTAAAGAGACTCGATAAGGTCATCGACCCCATTCCTATTGGCATCTTGTCCGCCAAGTGCATCCCGCGCATCCAGCCTTCCGTCCCGATAGGTATCAAAACCTGCGAAATTGGTGCTGTCGATATCGAAGTTTGTACTATTGTTGCCGGGGTTAAGGCTCTCTAAATCGATGAAGTCTGCAATGCCATCATTATCGCTGTCCGGCAGGCTTGCGACAGTGGCGCCAGGATCGAAGTTATCCACCTTAAAGTTGTTGTCTACATCTTCAAAGCCAGCTTCAACGACGTCTGGAATGGCATCGTTATCACTGTCCAAATCTAAGTCATTGGGAATACCATCATTGTCCGAGTCAGCGACAAACTGCGCTCCGGGTAAGGGAGAGAGTAGGAAGCGACTGATTTCAACGGCACCGCTGTAGAAGCTGGAATCTACGTAAAAGTCAGGGGTTTCCCCTTCAAATACGTGGGTGCGCAACAGTTCGTTGTTTCGGAAATACGCAATGACACGATCGGCTACCTGAATGGAAAGGGTATCCCCAATCGCAATACCGCCAAATGAGCCTTTTGAAGCGCCACTCTCATAGATGTAGAGCGTGCTTCCAACGATGTAAAACGCATAATCGATATCTTGATAGCTGGCGGAAGTTTCATCTCTACCCAAACCTATCATGTTGTATGTGCCAAGACTGTCGACCAGAAAACTTAGCTGATAGTGCGAGCGGAAGCCGTATTCAGAGAAACGTTTAGAGTTTGCCTGAGACTGCCAATAGCCGCCGTTGCCAATCAAGGTTCCTTGGCTAAGGTTCGCATTGCCAGTAAGCACAGGCCAATCCGTTACGCTGGCATTGATGTTTGATTCCAGATTGTTGGCGATACCGTCGTTGTCCCTATCCATATCACGATTATTCCCGATACCATCCCCATCGGTGTCTGTGGTTTCAGAGGCATCCGTTGGGAAGGCATCGCTGTTGTCACCCATACCGTCTCCATCCGAATCCGTGGTTTCATTCGGATCGAACGGGAAGGCATCGTAGATATCTAACGTGCCGTCGTTATCGTCGTCATCGTCGTTCGGGTTGGAGAGTCCATCGCCGTCGGCATCTTCTGCACGATCGTCCACACCGTTGCCGTTAACGTCATTGCCGCCTTGTTCATCATTGCTGTCGAGTTTGCCGTCGCCGTTGGTATCAAAGGCGGCAAAGTCGTAGCCATGCATGTCGTAAGCGGCGCCGTCATTGGCGGCGTTGTGGCTTTCCAAATCCAGATAATCAGGAATACCGTCGCCGTCAGAGTCTGGGGCAGGGTTCACTGAGCCCTGAAGGTTGATAGCGTCAACTTGAAGGTTTCCATCAGCATCAACCAGACCCGCTTCAATCACATCCGGGATGGTGTCGTTATCGGAGTCCAAATCGAGATCGTTGGTTATTCCATCGTTATCTGCATCCGTAGAAGCGCCTGAGCCTGAGAGTGGCGTAAGTTCAATGCCAGACAGCTGAATTGCCCCGCTGTAGAAGCTGGTATCGACATAGAAATCCGGTGTTGAACCGCTGTAATTGACACTACGTACCAGCGAGCCATTGCGGTAATAGGCAAGGGTGCCGTTGTTCACTTCCAGCGCCAGATCATCACCTGCGGCGACCGTACCAAAGCTGCCAACATACGCGCCGCTTTCGTAGATGTAGAGCGTCGTGCCAGCGATATAGAAGGCATAATCAATATCGGTGTAGCTTGCCGAGCTTTCAGCGTTGCCAAGCCCGAACATGTTGTAGGTGCCAAGAGCATCAACATGGAAATTCAGACGATAGTTATCCGTGAAACCATAACTGGAGAACCGCGCTGAGTTCGCTTGATAACTCCAGCTTCCGCCGTTGGCAGACAGAACACCGTTAGAGAAGCTGGCTCCGTAAAGCACAGGCCAGTCAACGATATCTGCCTGAGTGCGGGATTCCAGCTCATCGGAAAGACCATCATTGTCTTTGTCGATATCGCTGTTGTCACCCACACCATCACCGTCAGAGTCTGTGGTTTCAGAGGCATCGTCCGGGAAGGCATCGGCATTATCGCCCACGCCGTCACCGTCAGTGTCTGTGGTCTCCGATGCATCTTGTGGGAATGC
>NZ_ANFM02000032.1 GCF_000333895.2 Grimontia indica
ATTGCGAGGCTCTTTGCTACAGAAAACGGTGGTGAAGTCGGTAAATACCTGATCTACGACGGTGATGTATTGATTGATGAAGTCACCTTCTCATTTGAAGAGGGACACACTGGCATCATCAATATCAGCTCGGATGTTCCTTTTGACCGTGTGGTCCTGGAATCGACTGAACGTAAAGACGATGGCGACAAAAACGGTGGAGACTCTTCGGACTTCGTCATCACCGAAATCACCGTCCATAGCACGGGTGTTTATCAAGTTATCGAAGGCGACACACTAGAATCCACAGCAACTATTCAAGGCTCTCTGTTTAGCAACGACATCGATCCTGAAGGCCACACGTTTAGCATCACTGAAATCAACGGCGAACCGCTCGCCTTTATCGGTGACGAGGCGACGGTCGTCTTCGACGAAGGGATACTGACTATAAATGGTGTGACGGGAGAGTTTGATTTCGAAGCCAATGATCGTGACGAGTTGGGCCAAGGTGAAACCGATACCTTTATCTTCGACTACACAATCAAAGATGTGAAAGGCGATACCGATACGGCGAAAGTACACATAGACATTATTGGTAAGGAAGCCGTTGTAAAGCCTCAAGCACCTGAGATTATAATTTCCCCACCTAGTGAGTCACTTCAAGAAGCCAAGCTCGCAGATAACGATGTCGCATTGCCAATCGTATCGGGAACAATTGATATCTCAGATCCCGATTCAGAGCTGGTAGAAAGTAGCGTTTCGCTAAGTATCAATCTGCCTGAAGACAAATCTATTAAAACTGCCTCCGGTGAAACATTGTCTTGGAAATGGATACCTGCAGAAAATGGCGAGACTGCCAAGCTTGTAGGCTATTACCAAGATGCAACCCTAAGCGAGGTGGCTGTTGTCACCGTTGCGCTAACACCACCAGAGAAAGATGCTGAAGGTAAATGGAGTTATGACGTCACATTGCATGAAGCCATTAAGCATTCTCATACGAATAAATCTAACGATGTCCTAAATATCCCAGTAAAAATCACTGTGACTGACGGAGTTCTGACGGATACCGCCGACTTGAATATTCAAGTTGAGGATCACGGGCCTTCAGTCTCAGCACAATCCCCGACGTATGATTCGAACGATAGCAGTTCATTCAAACTTAGCGACAACGACGGAGGAATAACGTTAAAAGGTTATGTGTATACCTCAAACTATCAAAAAATAGATGTCAGCCATGGCGTCGATTCTCACGGTAGTCATGGGTATGGCGTCGTTTCGGGAAATGATCATGGGGAAAATGCTTCAAACAAGCATGAAGTACAGTATTTGGGTACTGATAGCTTTGAATCGATAGAGGCGGTGCTACCTGAAACGGGTTATAGCGCGAAAATCACTCTGGGCTCTCTTCAGGAGAATGACTCATTTGAGACCGAGTTTATTGTCCGCTTCTACAAAGATGGTTCAGTCATCGGCCAAATGCAATTGAGTGAATCTGATCTGGAGTTTACATCGAAAGGACCTGATAAGTTTGGTTCTGTCACTATCAGCACAACTCAAGGTTTCGATCGTGTCGAACTTATCGCTGTAAATAACGATAACGACCGTGACAACAGTGACTTTACGCTAAAAGATCTTGAAATATTTACTGAGCCTCAAACTGATTCCCATCAACAGTCTGGTTCTATCACTGCCAACTTTGGTGGTGATGGTGAAGCGGCGACGTTGCCCTTGCAACTGCTGCTGCCAGCTACTCAGCCAAGTCTAACCGTCGCTGGTGAAGCTGTTATCGTGAAGCTAATTGATGGCAATTTGGTCGGTTTGATTAACGAAGATGAAAACCAGCCTGCATTTAAAATAACGCTAAACACCAATATTTCCCCACCAGAATGGGTGCTTGAGCAGTATGAAGCCATTGATGGTGATTCATTCAGCTTTAATATCCAGATCACCGACAAAGATGGAGACACTAACTCGGATTCGGTAACTGTTGAATTCTCCGATGTCCTTCAACTTCCATCACCTGAAGGACCAACGCCAACAACGTCAGGGCTTGGTGCAGACGATAGCATTACCATCGACAACAACTCTGACATTAGATTTGTCGGCGGTGCTTTCCCTACAGGCTCAGGGCAAGCGTATACGGAAGAAGCACTTCGAGAGGCTGGTTGGACGGAATCAGAACACGGCTGGGAGCTCCCTCAACCCATCGTTAAGACCGAGTATGACCCACTAACGGGCGCTTACATTAACGGTGGTGGTGGTAACGACAACATTGTTGGAGGAGACGGTGCTGACATCATCCGAGGTGGTTCAAACGGACACGGCTCATCTGGCAACGTCGGAGCCCGCGAAGGGGACCGACTTGAGGGTGGAGCCGGTTCAGATACTTTCCTTTGGATGAAAGAGGATTTAGTCAACATTGGCACGGTAGGCGGATACGACCATATCACTGACTTTATTGGTGATTTCAATCAATACGAGGACAAATTAAACCTTAGCGATCTGGTTGTATTAAGCGACGATAACACTTTGGAAAACATGACTGTCAAATACGATGCTGAATCTCGGATTGTCATTTCCATCGATGTAGACGGTATCGACGAGACCGGCAGCAACGCCGAAGCCGATGGAGAAGTGACACAACATATTGTGTTGGATGAATTCAGCCAAGGTGGTGTCCACAACTCGACAATCTACGAGAGCGACGGCAGCCTGAAAAATGATGGAATTGTTATCAATACCTTGATTAATGGCGAAGAAAAGCGACTCGCTATTACTGATAGTGGTGGCGAATTAAGTGTGCAGGTTATCTCGCCGATGCCCGCACCTGAAGAGTTGCCATAGTTCAAAGATGGTGTTCTGGAGCATCGGCTATGTGGCCGATGCTCTTTCGTTAACTCTTTTTGTTTTTATTTTTTCATAGAGAGAAATAGGTGACTGACGCAGCGATTGCCGAACGCAAACCGCAGCAATGGCGCATTAGTGCGTCAACGCAAGCGGTAGACGACCCGTTGTTAGATTGCTTGGTCTTTTTGACTGAGCACTATGGTTCGCCGTGCTCGGGAGATGCCTTAACGGCAGGTCTTCCGATGACAGATGCCCTGCTGACACCGGATTTATTTCCTCAGGCTGCAGCCCGTGCAGGGCTGACGGCCAAGCTTTCCCGCAGGCAATTAAAAGCACTACCAAAGCTTTTATTGCCCTGCATACTTCTTTTGACCGACAAAAAAGCTTGTATTCTTCGTGAGATAAGCACCAAAGAAGGTACAGCATTAATCCAAACTTCTGAGACTGGAGGCGAGGAAGAAATCTCCTTAGCAGATCTGGAAGCCATGTATACCGGCTATGCGTTTTTGGTTAAACGCCAGTACCGTGGTGACAACAGCATCGATCTGCACCTCCACGACACCAAAATCCATTGGTTCTGGCAGACCGTTAAGGATGCCTCGCCCATTTATCGCGATGCGCTGATTGCCTCTGTGCTGGTAAACATTTTCGCGTTGGTTTCACCTCTGTTTGTCATGAATGTCTACGACAAAGTGGTACCTAACCTTGCGTTTGAATCACTTTGGGTACTGGCAACCGGTGCGCTGATAGCCTTTAGCTTTGACTTTCTGATGAAAAAGATGCGCTCTTACCTGATTGATATTGCAGGTAAGAAAGTCGATATCATTGTGTCTTCTCGTCTGTTCGCTCGCCTTATGGGGATCCCACTTGAGAAGCGAGCAAAAAGTGTCGGCGGTATGGCGAAGCAGCTTGGCGAATTTGACGGCATCAGAGATATGCTGACCTCTGCCACCATCACCACCTTAGTAGATTTGCCGTTCGCGCTTTTCTTCCTGTTTGTGATTTATATCTTCGCTGGTGATTTGGCAGCTGTCCCTGTCGTCGCTGGCATTCTTATTGTCGGCTATGCCCTGCTGGTTCAGCCAAAGCTCAAAGCCGCCATTGAAGAATCAAACAAATATGCCAGCCAAAAGCATGGCCATTTGATTGAAAGTCTCTCGGCACTGGAAGGCATCAAAGCCAATGTCGCGGAAGGAATAGTTCAAAAGAGCTGGCAGCAGATGACCGCTCACACGGCAAACTGGAACCTCAAGGTGAAACAAATCACCAACTCAGTTTCCTACTTTGCCTCTTTTATTGTGCAGGTCACCTCTGTTGCGGTTGTTGTCCTCGGTGTTTATCGCGTAGCAGATGCGCAAATTACCATGGGTGGGATTATCGCAGCGGTAATGCTTTCAAGCCGAGCCGTGTCGCCAATGGCGCAACTGGCAGGTCTCATGAGCCGCTGGAATCAGACACAATCCGGTATGCGTCAGCTCAATGCCATGATGGATCAGGAAGATGAGTTTGCAAACAAAGGCCACTTGGTTAGCCGCAAGCGCCTTAAAGGTGATATCTACGCAGACAATATTGGTTTTAGCTACCCAGAGTCAGAAAAACCAACCCTCCACCCCACCAGCCTGACCATCAACGCTGGCGAGAAAATTGCCATTCTTGGTAAGAACGGTACAGGTAAAAGTACCCTTATCCGAATGCTATCAGGCCTTTATCAGCCAACGGCAGGCAGCTTGCGATTTGATGGTATCGATGCCAAGCAAATTCACCCAGCAGATCTGCGTCGCAATGTGGGTTATCTGGCGCAGGATGTAACGTTATTTCACGGTACGATACGCGAAAATATCATGTTTGGCACAAGACAGGTGACAGAGCACCAGTTAATCCGTGCCACACAACTGTCAGGTGTGGGGATATTTACCTCGCAGGACAGTGAAGGACTTGATAAGCAGGTGGGAGAACGTGGTGAGGCCCTCTCCCGTGGTCAGCGACAATCTGTCGCACTGGCTCGTGCTCTGCTCAATGACCCGCCACTACTCATCATGGACGAGCCAACCGCCAGCCTTGATGCCCATGCGGAAAACCAATTTATTCATGCCATGAAGTTCGCCTCGAAAGACCGCACTTTGGTGATGATCACTCACAAGATGGCGCTGCTTCAATTGGTTGACCGTGTGATTGTGATGGACAAAGGCCGCATTGTCATGGATGGACCAAGGGATAAGGTGCTTGAGCGTCTAAACGCCAACGGAGGAGGTCAAAATGACTAACGCACTAAAGCGTGATGACATTGAAATGACCGATGACGTCTATGGTGCCATGCTGACAGACGCGCCGGTGCGTTACCGTCTTGTTATCTGGGGCGTATTTGCTTTCTTCGCTGCCATTATCGCCTGGGCGGCATTTGCTTCTTTAGACCGTGTCACCCGCGGTGAAGGCAAGGTTATTCCTTCCTCTCAGGTCCAGCTCATTCAAAGCTTGGATGGCGGTATTTTACAAGCCATGTATGTGCAAGAAGGCCAGTTAGTCAAACAAGGCGAGCCCCTAGCCCGCATTGATGATACCCGCTTCCGTTCTGACTTTGCGCAGCAAGAAGAAGAAGTCTCCAGCCTACGTGCCAACATTATTCGTATGCGATCAGAGCTTCGCAGCATTGAGCTGTCTCCTACCGCGCCAAATTGGCGGGAACAAATTGCCATCACCCTGTCTCCGCTTGAGTTTCCTAGCGAGCTTGAAGAGTCAGAGCCTGCGCTTATTGAAGGGCAGCGTCAGGAATACGAAGGCCGTTTATTGGATCTGAAAAACCGCCTTGAGATTTTGGCTCGCCAAATTTTACAAAAACAGCAAGAGAGTCAGGAAGTCGAATCCAAAATTCGCACTTTGTCAGACAGTTTCGGCCTGATAAAGCGTGAACTCAAGATTACTATTCCATTGGCGAAAAAAGGCATCGTTTCAGAAGTCGATTTGCTCAAACTCGAGCGCCAGGTCAATGATCTCAAAGGCGAGTTGGACTCCCTTCGCCTAATGCAGCCGAAAATCAAAGCGACGGTCGATGAAGCCATTTTGAAACGTCGCGAAGCGGTTCTTGCATTCAGCAATGAAACCCGCTCAAAGATGAGTGAGTTGGAAACCCGTCTTTCTCGCTTAAGCCAAGCCCAGGTAGGCGCACAAGATAAAGTAGACAAAGCCGTTATCACTGCGCCAGTCACCGGCACTATCAAAACCATTCATATCAATACCCTTGGAGGCGTCGTTCAGCCGGGTGTTGATTTGATAGAAATCGTTCCTGCCGAGGATCAGCTTCTTATCGAAGCCAAGATCGCACCGAAGGATATCGCGTTCCTGCACGCGGGCCTGCCTTCCGTCGTTAAGGTAACGGCATACGATTTTACGCGTTATGGCGGCCTCAACGGTACGTTGGAGCACATCAGCGCGGACACTACGCAGGATGAAGAGGGTAACAGCTTTTATCTGGTTAGGATCAGGACAGAGAAATCCAGTCTAGAGAAAAAGGATGGCAGCGAACTGCCGATCATTCCGGGCATGTTGACCTCTGTCGACATCATTACCGGTAAACGGACAGTTCTCGACTATTTGCTAAATCCCATACTGAGAGCGAAAGAGTCAGCGCTCCGTGAGCGCTGATAATAATAACAAGGAGAGAGTAATGAAAAACAGTGTTGGCCACGCGCTCAGAAGAAGTGTTACCGCTTTGGCAGTTGCGGCGACCTTACTTCCTGCAGCGGCTGCTGCTCAATCACTCGAGCAGGCAGTAGCAACAGCACTGGATACCAACCCGCAAATCAGGCAAGCATTCAATCGCTTTAAGGCAAGCGAAGAGCAAGTCAATCAAGCCAGTGCGGGCTACTATCCAACCATCGACTTTGATGCTGGTATTGGCCGAGAGTGGACGGAAAGTCCGTCGACCAGACGAGACTCTGTAACCTACGGTGTCGATGAAGAAGTTGAATTGACGCGCCGCGAAATCGGCGTATCACTTCGTCAGGTGCTTTTCAGTGGTTTCCAAACCACTAATGAAGTGAAACGGACCGAATTCGAAGCCAGTGCCGAACAGTGGACCCTATACGCTACTGCAGAAGATTTGGCACTAGAAGTCTCGCGCGCTTATCTCGAGTTCTTGCGTGCAGAGCAAATAGTAGGGCTCGCACAACATAACTTGGAAAGCCATCAGGTTATCTATGATCAGGTCAAACAGAAAACCGACTCTGGTCTTGGCTCAACCGCTGACTTGTCCCAAGTCACCGGTCGACTGGCTCGTGCACACTCAAACCTAATCTCAGCGCAGAACAACCTCTCTGATGCCAAAATTTCCTACCAACGCATTGTGAACCGCGCGCCAGAAGATACTCGTATTCCGGTGCCGGATGCCGTGATGCTGCCAACCTCTTTGGAATCAGCAATGGAAATGGCAAAAGCAGTGCATCCAACCTTACGAGCTGCAGGCAATGACATCAAAGCAGCCAAAGCACAACGCGCGGCCGCAAAAGGTAACTACTATCCGGAAGTGACTTTTGACCTGTCAGCCAGCTGGGATGACAACCTAGATGGTAACGACGGCACTTCTTTGAGTGGTGGTCCTGATGTTGGCGGAAACAATGATGAAATCCTTGCTATGGTTCGTGTCAATTACAACCTGTTCTCTGGCGGTGCAGATAAAGCCCGTGAGCGTGAAGCTGCTTACAGTATCAATGAATCAAAAGCAGTTCAGCTCAATGCCTACAGGGACATTGAAGAAGGCACCACCCTAGCTTGGAATGCCCGCGTTTTCCTGAAACAGCAAATGCAGTACCTCCGCCAGCACGTTGAAGCAGCAACAGAAACACGAAATGCTTATGAAGATCAGTTCAAACTGGGTCAACGCACACTGATTGATGTGCTGGATTCAGAAAATGAACTGTTCCAGGCACGTCGGGAATATCTAACAGCGGAATATGATGATCTGATTGCCCAATATCGACTGCTGAATGCCACCGGGCAGTTGTTGGCATCACTGCGCATCACCACCCCCGAAGTATGGAAAGGTGACGAGAACTACGAAGGAGGGGTACAGTAATGAAAAAGACACTCGCTATTCTTTCAGTACTGCTCTTGGCAGGCTGCAGCTCACAAGACATTGTGACCATGCAGGACGAATCACCACAAGTGAACGATCTTCGCGACCTTGACTATGACGGCGTGATCAAAGCCCGTGAAAAATGTGAGGAGACACTGCATGGAGCAGCTGTCGACAACGATGGTTGCCCGAAAGATAAAACCGTTAAGCAGAGCTTTCGTCTGAATGTCACATTCCCGAATGACTCTTCAGAATTACGTCCAAGCAACTATGCCAAACTTGAGCAGTTGGCGGATTTTCTAAACGATCAAACTGATGCCAATGTCACCATCGAAGGCCACGCTAGCAAAGTCGGAAGCCCCGAATATAACCTCGCACTGTCTCAACGTCGCGCTGACGCAGTAGCGAAAGCATTAGTCAACGACTTCGGTATCGATGCATCTCGTGTTGAGGCCATTGGCTACGGCGACACCGAACCACTGATCGATGAAGACTCTGAATATGCACATGATGTGAACCGACGTGTCATGGCCACCCTTTCAGGTAGCTACAGCACCACGGACATGCGCTGGACTATTTTTACAGCCAATTGATGGGTAAAGACCGACAGCTACTGTCGGTCTTCACTTACTGTGTGTTAATTAGAGACTCACTATGTTTACACGACGCTCGCCACTGGTTGGGGTTTACCTGTCGGCTATTTTGTTGCTCATGCTGTCGCTACTCGCCATGTTGTCGAGTGGCATTAGTCAACAACGACAACAATTGACCCGACATGCTGACACAGTCGAAAGCCAGTTAACTCAGGTTCTGCCTACCTTGGTGGCTTACTACGACACTGAAGCGATTTCACGCATCACTAACGCTTCACTTTCATCTGAATTGATCCAGATAACATTGACCGACCAGATCACCGCGGAGCAAGGTATTTGGTCTAGGGAAGACGCCGTTGTCCAAACAGCCTTCTGGTTTGAAACGCTGGATTCAGTGCAGCCTATCGAGCGGGTTATTCAACTGCGCCACGATGGTTCAGAAGTGGCGACCTTGACTCTGTCATTCTCATCCCATTTCGCCAACCAGCAAATTGCGAAAGACTTCAATCAAAGCGCACTGACATTGAGTGCTGCGATTGCTGCATTGCTGGCTATTTTCACACTAGCGTTCAACCGTGGAAAGAGAGCCGTAGCACGCGTCACTAAAACACTAAATAGCCTGGCTGAACAAGACTTCACGTCCTCTCAGTCAAAGCAACGTTCTGGCGTGAAGTCGTTGGATGCCGCACTGGATAACCTTTCTTCCCACATCCAGCGGATGATCCAATCGCTCCACAAAGAACTGAAAACCCTGAACAACAGCATGATGTATGATGCTGCCTCCGGTCTCCCCAACCGTCAGTTTTTTATCCACCAGCTCAACAGTTGGATGGGCGATGATGAAAGTGTCCCGGGTGCTGTTGTGATCGCTAATATGGGGTGGCTGGACACCATCTACCGCCGCTATGGCTATGCCGCACGCGATGAAACCTGGCGCCTGCTGTCCACTTCATTGCAATCAGCTTTCAGTGCCTTCCCCAATGTGTGCGTGGCACGCATCAGCGAAACGGAAATTGCACTGATCCTTCCCGAGTGCAGCGAAGAGCAAAGCCGCAATAGTCTTCACACTCTTATCAGTACCCTCAACAACGAAGTGAACATGGCAGGGTTTGATACCAATGAGGGTTTCCACATTGGTGTGGTGCATGGTCATGGTTTGCCAGGAACGAAGCTGATGTCATTAGCTGACAACGCTCTGCAACGCGCTATAAAACAGCATGATGTGTTTGTGTTTAACCGTGGTTCAGAAGAGCAGGTTATCGACCGAGAAACCTGGCGTTCATTGCTCAATGGTGCTTTGAAAAATAAGGCTGTTCGCCTGTTATCCCAGCCCGTATATCGTTTATCTGGCAACACAACAGAGCCACTACACCAAGAAGTCTTTACTCAGGCCAATATTGAAGGAACCTGGCAATCCGGTGGCAGACTGATGCCTTATATCCAGTTGTTTGAGAAAGGCGTTGAGTTTGATCGTGTGGTGGTGGAGCAGTTAGTGAAACTTCACAAAGAAGCCCCTATTACCCAACCTTTTGCCTTGAACCTGACAGATGAAAGTCTGGAAAACAGACTTTTCACCAGTTGGCTTCAGGACTTGCTGAAAAGTGAACTGCCAGCAGATAAAATCTGTTTTGAGATCAGTGAAGCCAGTGCCCGGAATAATCTCACGGCTTGCATCAGCTTTAGCGAAGCAATGCGAAAAGTCGGCGCCACGATAGGCATCGATCACTTTGGGCGCTATTTGCAGGAGGTCGAATATCTGTCTGCATTGAAGCCAAATTACGTGAAGTTGGACCAGGCATTCAGCCAGAACCAGAATGCACAGAACCGCGTGTTTACTGAAACGCTGGCTAACATTGCTGAGTCAAAAAACATCATTGTGATTGCCACTGGCGTAAAAGACGATGAAAGTAAATCGAGGATAAATGCCAATTTCATCGATGCTTACCAAGGATTTATTCACCCACCAGCGCCAATCAGCCAACCAGAACAAACCGCGTAAACAAGAAAACCCGCTAGTGCGGGTTTTCTTTTAAGGCATCTGGCCGATTTATTCGAACCAGTAGCTCATAATGAGCGCATCTTCTCTGCCGGATGCTGTCGGATAATAATTATACCGGCGGTCAAACTCATTAAAACCGAGTGTTTCATATAGTCTGATGGCCGCTTGATTACTCTCTCGCACTTCCAGCCAGGCTTCTTCTCCACCCGCTTCGCGCATGCAATCAAGAAATGCCTGAAGTAGCTGCTTGCCATACCCCTTTCCCTGACATTCTGGAGAAACGGCAATATTTAACAAAGATGCTTCGCCTGCCACACATTGGGCAAAGAAGTAACCAATCAATTGATTATTAAGAACCAATACGCGGTTGCAGCCAAATTTGGTTTCGGGTTTTCTTAGCAGGCTTTCAGCCCAAGGGTGGGTATGCGCAGCTTTTTCTACGCGCGCGACTTCATCCAGCCATTGGCCGTCCATCGGAAGAATTTCAGGATTCATATTGCTTTATCTGCTGCCAAAGCTGTTTTTTGGCGAGTTGATCATTATCGAGGGCGGACAATGAGGGAGAGATTAAACGCTTTACACCCTCAATTTCTGCTTCTTGGCTACCAGCAAACCAACACCACTCCAACTGGTGTTCACCAAGCAAATTAACTGCCTGCGGCGGAAGATAAAGTGCCTGTTCGACAGATAACTTCATACTGGCAAGCACTTTACTGAATAGCCAGGCTTCCTGCTCACTGGGCTGAGCATTACACACCAGTAACAGCTTACAATCGTCAGGCAAAGAAACAGGCTGAGGAGACAAGTTGGGATAACACTCAGAGCGCCTCACCTCCCAGACCGTGATCCCCATTTCCTTCAGTCTCTGTAAATCGTTCATACCTGCCTCGCTGACTCTGCCGTGTGAACAAATGCTATCAAAACTATGGGAAAACAACACAAAGAAAAAGAGCTGCCGCTGCAGCCCTTAACATTTTGGGTTGGACCACGATGGCTTACAGCGCATCAAACTCTGGGCAGTAAGCCACTTCACCACTGGCTTGCTTGAATGCACCTTGAGCAAATTCAAACGCCATGAAAGCTTCTGCCGGTGCATCCCATTTACAGCGAAGGCCAAAGTCGGCTGCTGGCTTGAAGCCAAATCGACTGTAGTAAGCTGGGTCACCCAGGACCACACAAGCGGGATAACCAAATTCGTTCAGCGTATCAAAGCCTTCACGAACCAGCTGAGCAGCAATGCCCTGTTGACGATAATCAGGGTGCACACACAAAGGAGCTAATCCCTGAACGCCTGTATCAGTGTCACCGACTTGAACAGGGCTGAACATAAGATGTCCCACCACTTCACCGTCATCGTTACAGGCAACCAGTGACAAGGTGTTATGACCATTCTCTCGCAGCGCACGGACCAAAGCTGCTTCCGCCTCAGTCGGGAATACGTTTTTCAACAATCTATCGATGGCCAGCTGATCAGCCAGCGCTTCAGATCTTATGAGCATATTGGGCCTCGTTGACATTGGGTGTCGATTGTAGCCCTTTTTGTACGAAGTCTGCCAATGTAAATAGAGCCTGGCGCAATGCAGAAGGCAGTGAGTCCAAGTCGACGCTGTCCATCAGATTCTTCACTTCCAGACCCAGCTCAGTGTCACCTTCGATCAGTAGTCGACGTTGGAAGAACAGAGTATCTGGATCTTCCTTTCGAGCGGCAATAAGGATCAGGTCGTTGATATCACCACTAAAACGCACATCGGCATTTTCAATGTCACTGCGCACCACAAGCTTGTCATCAGCAAAGCTGATGAAGCTCTTCAAATCAATGTCGCGCACATGCACTTCAAGCCAGCGGTTTTGAAGAAACTCGAATTCACCATCATCCAGAGCTTCATGAAAAACACGCTTCAGGGTTTCCAGCATGACTTTTTGCTGAACCGAAGCAGGAACAAGCTTTACAGGAAAGCGCAGAAATCCGGGTGCCTGTTGCACCAGCGTTGAATGGAGTTTGTCGAACAAAGTGATGTTCCAATATGAATGGGCCGAAAGTATTCGCCATTGTATGACACTGCTCGCGTGTTTTTTCATGCCTTGAGTCAAAAAAACAAAGCTCTTCCCCATAAAGGTTTAACGTTGAGCTCTCACATTATATAGTGTTGTCTCAATAATGGAGTTGAATTTGGATATAGCTTCACTAGCTACGATGTATGGTGCCTAAATGCCCGTTGAGCAGTTGACCTATTGGTTTTCACGTCTTACTCAAAACAGTCCGTTTCTCTTTGCCGTTCTCGATAAACATCACCAATACCTCTGGGTGAGCCAGCGCTATTGTGAAATCAGCGGACTGGAGCAGGACGAACTGGTAGGAAAACAGGACCGAGAAATCCTTGGCGCCAGTTTTTATGATGCGCTAAAGCCTCACTACGAACGTGCCTTTGGTGGCGAAGCCACTGAAGGAGAAATCGTCCTGAACGATGGCATTCATGACTCCAGCTTCCATTTCAGCGTGACGCCACTCACCAACAGCGAGTGGGCCGATGGCGCGGTCATTTTCCATGCGGCAGATACCTCAGAAAGGCAGGTTCTGACTAGCGCACTCGAATCTTCAGAAAGCCGATTCAATAACCTTTGCCAACTCGTTGGTGAGGGATGCTGTGTGCTGGACGACGGTGTGGTTCTGAGCGCCAATCAGCATGCGGTGAAACTGCTTGGCTTTGACAGCCAGAATGAGATTCTCGGGGAAGACATCGAAAACCTGCTGGTGCCCCCAGTGAAAGGCCAATCGGTCGTCGCCTCCCTGACCTCACTGAAATCGGGGCAACAACTGGTATGCCAGACTAAAGGAACCGGTGACAGTCAAACCATTAATGTGTCTTATGGCTCGGTGAGTCTGCTAGGTGGAAGTGGTGCGATCATCACGCTTTCCCGCACCGCAGCCGTCACTGACCACAAACAGACGATTGAGAAGCTGGCACAATTTGACGCCTTAACGGGTCTTTACAACCGTCATGGCTTCTCCCGACGTCTGGAACAACTCATCAAAAGTAATACGCCGCTTCTGATGTTTTACCTTGATGTCGACAACTTCAAAAACATCAACGATTCCCTTGGTCATCATATTGGCGATCGCGTGTTGCAGGACATTGCACAACGTCTTCGAAAGCAACTCCCTGCAGATACCATTCTTGGGCACCTTGGTGGTGATGAATTCGCAATTTTGCTACCAGAACAAAGCAGCGATGAAGTGGCTGAAGAGCTTTCACAGAAGGTGGTCGACGTGATCAGCCAGCCTTTTGACCTCTACCATTTCAGTAAATACCTCGCCTGCTCTATTGGCTTGGTGAAATTCCCCGGCGACGGTAAAGATGCCCGCAGCCTGCTCCAAAATGCCGATACCGCGATGTACGAGGCGAAAGAGCAGGGTCGCAACCGTGTAGTGACTTACAACCAGCACATGAACAAAGAAGCGCGCATGCGTCTTTGGCTGGAAATAGAACTTCAAAAAGCGCTACAAAACAATGGATTGGAAGTCTGGTATCAGCCTAAGGTGAACGCCAAGGACTACACCATTAATGGGGCAGAAGCACTGGTACGCTGGAAGCACCCAGTAGAAGGGTACATCAGTCCGGGGCGCTTTATTCCGGTCGCTGAACGCTCTGGCATGATTGAACTGCTGGGTCGCAATGTCATGCGTGAAGTGTTCCAGACTGTCCGTCGCTGGCAGAACATGAAAGTACTGCCGGGCCGCGTGGCCATCAACCTGTCACCACAGCAGTTCCGTAACCCGAACCTGACCTCACACATGAAAAAGCTGCAAGCGGCGACCCAAACCGACCCTTCGCTCATAACCTTTGAGCTTACAGAGAGTGCGGTGATGAATGACGGCGAGCACGCAATCCAGATGCTCAACGCCATCAAAGATCTTGGCTTCTCACTATCGATTGATGATTTTGGTACCGGTTACTCCTCGCTCTCTTATCTCGCCAAGTTCCCATTGGATGAGATTAAGATTGACCGAGCCTTTATCTGCGACATGGAAACCTTCCCCAAGCAGGTCACTTTGATTGAAAATATCATCAATCTTGGCCGCTCGCTGAACATGTCCGTGGTAGCCGAAGGTGTCGAATCCGGGAAACAGGCCAGTGTGCTTGCAAACCTAAAGTGCGACACGATTCAAGGGTTCCATTTCTACAAACCCATGCCTCGGGCTGAGTTTGAAGCATTATTGAACAACAACCGCAAAGCAAAAATTGCGTCTTAACGATTACAACTAGAGAGGTGCCATTGACACCTCTTTTCTCTTCCCTCTTATCCGTTTGTTGGCACTAACCTGCCTTACATCAAAATCCCTCTCCCCAACACTCCCTACAATTCAGGGTTTATCGAAATACGAATAACCAGCCTGATGCTGACCACGCGATGTGGGGAGAAATATGGAATTGCTTTGCCCGGCAGGTAACCTTCCTGCCCTGAAAACCGCCATCGATAATGGTGCGGATGCGGTATACATTGGCTTCAAAGACGGTACCAACGCCCGTCACTTCGCAGGCCTGAACTTTGATGGTAAGAAGCTGGAAAAAGCCGTTTCTTACGTTCATGACCGTCAGAAACATATCCATGTTGCGTTGAATACTTTCGCGCACCCAGATGGCTTCCAACGTTGGACAGACGCCGTAGATGCGGCAGTGGATCTGGGCGTTGACGCGCTGATCATTGCCGATCTCGCCGTGCTTGATTACGCCGCCACCAAACACCCTGATATGGAAATCCATCTGTCTGTACAGGCGTCAGCCACCAATAGCGCAGCTATCCAGTTCTACAAAGATCATTTCAATGTGAAGCGCGTTGTGTTGCCACGCGTGCTGTCGATGCATCAGGTGAAGCAGTTGGCTCGCACCACAGACGTGGATTTGGAAGTGTTTGCCTTCGGTAGCCTTTGCATCATGTCAGAAGGTCGCTGCTACCTGTCGTCATACCTGACCGGTGAATCGCCTAACACTGTTGGTGCATGCTCACCGGCCAAGTACGTCCGCTGGCAAGAAACCTCAGAAGGCCTCGAATCACGCCTGAATGACATTTTGATCGATCGCTATAAAGCGGGCGAAAATGCTGGTTATCCGACGCTGTGTAAAGGCCGCTTCGTCACTGATGGTGAGCCTTTCCATGCACTAGAAGAACCCACCAGCCTCAACACCCTATCGATTCTGCCTGAACTGTTTGAAGCGAATATCGCATCAGTGAAAATCGAAGGTCGTCAGCGCAGCCCTGCCTATGTTGAGCAGGTCACCCGCACTTGGCGTCAGGCAATCGACAGCTATCAACGCAATCCGGAAAGTTATCAGGTGCTACCTCAATGGAATCAGTGTCTGGACAGCGTTTCAGAAGGTGCGCAGACCACCCTTGGCGCTTATCACCGTAAATGGCAGTAAAGGAGACTTCTATGAAATACTCACTTGGCCCACTCCTCTACTTCTGGCCAAAAAGCGATGTAGAAACCTTCTATCAAAAAGCGGTGAGCAGTGATGCGGATATCGTCTATCTCGGTGAAACCGTCTGCTCCAAGCGACGTGAAGTGCGTCCTGCAGACTGGATGAACCTGGGCCGCGAACTGGCAGCCAGTGGCAAACAAGTCGTGCTTTCCACTATGGCGCTGCTGGAAGCGCCAAGCGAAGTGAAAGTGATGCAAACCTACATCGACAATGGCGAATTCATTGTTGAAGCCAATGATGTCTCCGCTATTCAACTGGCGCACGAAAAATGCATCCCTTTTGTCGCGGGTCCTGCACTTAACCTTTATAACGCGCAAGCACTTCAAGTGGTGCTGAAAAAAGGTATGACCCGCTGGTGTATGCCTGTTGAGTTGTCGCGTGAATGGCTGCGCAAAGTGCTGACAGAAGCCGAGACGATTGGGATTCGCGATCAGTTTGAAGTGGAAGTCTTCTCTTACGGCAACTTGCCACTGGCCTATTCCGCCCGCTGTTTCAGCGCTCGTGCTGAGAATCGTCCAAAGGATAAATGCGAAACCTGCTGTATCAACTATCCGCAAGGTCTTGAAGTAAAAAGCCAGGAAGGCCAGTCCGTGTTCACCCTGAATGGTATCCAGACTCAATCTGGCTACTGTTATGACCTAAGTGCAGATACGGCTTCGATGGAAGGCCTAGTGGATGTCGTTCGCATCAGCCCGCAAAGCAAAGCAACGCTTGATGTGCTTGCCGGCTTTAAACGCGGCGAGTCAGGGTTTGCACCGAAAAGTCATTTCTGCAATGGCTACTGGCACAGCATTCAAGGGATGGCGACACAGCCTTAAGCCGCCTGAAAAACGAAAAAAGCCGCGAACGCGGCTTTTTCTTTATCTGAACCTCATCATGAAGATGGCGGATGACTCAGATCGTAAGCGATACGGCTCAACTCCAACATGGAGTAGCGGTGTTCAACGAAGTCATACACATTGCCAGACATTGCAAGCTTATAAAGGGCCACTGCGGAATTAATATCACCCTGCGCCTGATAGCGCTTGGCAAGATAGAAGTAACCTTCGCAGAGTCGCTCTGCAAGCTGAGCATTATCCGTACTGGTGTTCATCACCTCACGGAAGAAAGCTTCTTCACTGATATCGTTCAGGTACATTCTTGCCAGTAACCATCCCCAATCAAGCTTGTCTGAGCGGTCATAGCGGGCTCTCAGCCCCTGCTGGGCTTTTTCCGGGCCATCTTTTTCGAGCTCAGCAAGATACAACCACAGTGCGCGGTAAGCGTCATTCTCGTTATCGTTGTAGTGCTTGAGTAGATCGCGGACAGCCAGTTCGTAACGGCCGCCGTAATACAAAGCAATACCGCGGTTTCGCTCGGCAAACTGGTGCTGCTCGTTCAGTTCAAGGCTGGAGTCGAAAGCTTCATAGGCGGCGTCATACATACCACTCTGGGTAAAATAGACACCCAGAATGTTAAACACATCTGGCTGAGCAGGGTTATAGGAAAGTGAACGGTTAAAATCCAGACGCGCCAGATCGCGAAGACCCAGACTATCATTAATCAGGCCACGCTCGTAGAAAAGCTGCGCCCTGTCTTTTTCGGTTAAGTCATCACGCAGTAAAATTTGGTCGATACGCGCCAGCTGCACTTCCTGCTGCGTGGTTGGCTGCAGTGGCACCGCCATTGGCAGCATGTGCCAAGGCTGGTTGCTGTTCACTGAATTGCCCGAGGTCACACAGCCTGACAGCAGCAGTGCAGAGCCTAGAACCGTCAGTGGCAGCCAGTTAAGTTTTCGCATTAGCGCTTCTCTCCTGAAAAACAAAAAGGGGGCATTGCCCCCTTTGTTATACCGTGTTTCACGCTAAAGCGTAAACCGTTATGCGTCAGCTTCTGGCTGTGCGTCAGTTTCTGAAGCTTCCGGCGCTTGCTCTACCGCTTCTTTCATTGACAGACGGATACGACCCTGACGGTCGATTTCCAGAACCTTAACCTGTACTTCCTGACCCATTTCAACGTAGTCAGACACTTTCTCGATGCGCTTATCAGCCACTTGAGAAATGTGTACCAGGCCTTCTTTGGTGCCGATAACAGACACGAAGCAACCGAAGTCTACGATACGGGTAACTTTACCAGTGTAGATACGACCTACTTCCACTTCTGCAGTCAGCGCTTCGATGCGCGCGATAGCCGCTTTCGCTTTCTCGCCGTCGGTTGCTGCGATCTTCACAGTACCGTCGTCTTCGATTTCGATGGTGGTTTCAGTTTCTTCAGTCAGCGCACGGATAACCGCACCGCCTTTACCGATAACATCTTTGATCTTCTCTGGGTTGATCTTGATGGTATGGATACGTGGTGCGAACTCAGAGATATCGTCACGTGCAGAAGAGATAGCCTGATCCATCACGCTCAGGATGTGCAGACGCGCACCTTTTGCTTGGTTCAGAGCGATCTGCATGATCTCTTTGGTGATACCTTCGATCTTGATGTCCATCTGCAGCGCAGTCACACCGTCGTCAGTACCCGCTACTTTGAAGTCCATGTCACCCAGGTGGTCTTCGTCACCCAGGATGTCAGACAGAACAACAAAATCTTCGCCTTCTTTCACAAGACCCATCGCGATACCCGCAACAGATTTCTTGATTGGCACACCTGCGTCCATCAGCGCCAGCGATGAACCACAAACAGAAGCCATTGAAGAAGAACCGTTAGATTCAGTGATTTCAGATACTACGCGAACCGTATATGGGAATTCTTCCTGAGATGGCATCACTGACTGGATACCACGCTTCGCCAGTTTACCGTGGCCGATTTCACGACGCTTAGGAGAGCCAACAAAGCCGGTCTCACCTACACAGTATGGAGGGAAGTTGTAGTGGAACAGGAAGTTATCCGTTGTTTCACCAGTGATTGAGTCGATGATTTGCGCATCACGCTGAGTACCCAGAGTTGCCGTTACCAGCGCCTGAGTTTCACCACGGGTGAACAGTGAAGAACCGTGGGTACGTGGCAGAACGCCAGTACGAACGTCCAGTGCACGAACCATGTCTTTCTCACGGCCGTCGATACGTGGTTCGCCAGCAATGATACGGCTACGTACTACGTTCTTCTCAAGGCTGTACAGCATGCCTTGGATTTCACGTGCGTCCAGCGTCTCGTCTTGCTCAAGCAGTTGCTCTTTCACGCTTGACTTGATTTCGCCAACACGGTCGTAACGCGCCATTTTCTCAGTGATTTGGTACGCTTCGGTGAATCGTGCCTCAGCCAGTTCAGCAACACGCGCTTTCAGCTCAGTGTTTACTTCTGGTGCAGTCCAATCCCAAGCTGGAGTAGCAACTTCTGCTGCGAACTCGTTGATAGCCTGAATAACCACTTGCTGTTGATCGTGACCGAACACAACCGCTTGCAGCATTTGCTCTTCAGACAGACGGTCAGCTTCTGATTCAACCATCAGAACTGCGCCTTCAGTACCAGCAACAACCAGATCCAGACGGCTATTCTCAAGCTCAGTGTTGCTTGGGTTCAGTACCAACTCATCGTTGATGAAACCAACGCGTGCAGCACCGATTGGGCCGTTGAATGGGATGCCAGAAATCGCCAGCGCCGCAGAAGTACCAATCATGGTCACGATGTCTGGGCTAACGTTCGGGTTTACAGAAACCACAGTCGCGATAACCTGCACTTCGTTTTTGAAGTTGTCAGGGAACAGCGGACGGATTGGACGGTCGATCAGACGCGCAGTCAGGGTCTCACCTTCAGAAGGACGACCTTCACGCTTGAAGAAACCACCTGGGATTTTACCTGCCGCGTAAGTACGCTCTTGATAGTTCACAGTCAGAGGGAAGAAGTCTTGACCTTCAACCGCTTCTTTTTTACCAACAACAGAAACGAATACCGAAGTATCGTCCATGCTAACCATAACTGCAGCAGTCGCCTGGCGAGCCATTACGCCAGTTTCCAAAGTCACGGTGTGGTTACCGTACTGGAACGTTTTTACGATTGGATTCACGAGAGATTCCTTGTAGTTGTGCGCGAATACGCGCGGTTTTACTTTTCTTTCAAAGGTCTCACCAATCGCGACTAATGAGAAAGTTTTCGCCTTGGCTGGAAAGCTCTCTCAATAGTCGCGACCTGATGGTCGACTTCGTTGACTGTGAGTCCGATGAAAGCGCCAACATTATACACGGCTACACGATGAACGGTAACGTGAGACCGTAAGTTTCGTGCGTAAATGCCACAAAAATCTACGGATGTTGAAGGTTTATCCGCAATCGCCCTTTTAGGCATTGTGAGGAAAGCGCACCGAAGGCTAAGCCTAGTCGAAGGGAGGAGGTTTCGGGGAGCAAAAACGAGAAAAGGAGCCACAAGGGCTCCTTTTCGGAATGCGATACTTAAAAGCCAGAGGCTTATTAGCGGCGCAGACCCAGACGCTTGATCAGCTCCAGGTAACGGTCAGCATCTTTACCTTTCAGGTAGTCAAGAAGCTTACGACGGCGAGAAACCATGCGCAGCAGACCGCGACGGCTGTGGTGGTCACCTTTGTGCTCAGCGAAGTGGCCTTGCAGGTGGTTGATAGAAGCAGTCAGCAGAGCTACTTGTACTTCTGGAGAACCAGTGTCGTTTGCGCCTTGCGCGTATTCAGCAACGATTGCTGCTTTAGTTTCTGCATTCAGAGACATAGTCTTTTCCTAAATGTAAAAGGTTTTAATTTGTGTCAGCCAATCTCTGATTCAGCCGACACCCGAGGCGGCGAATTCTACAGCGATTCCCAACATAAGGCAACCGCTGCAGGCTTCATCACGCCATAAATTTATGCGTCGTGCGTGCGTACTAAACGGCGCGGCTTCAACATGCCTTCAGCATCGATTTCACCGACACCGATAAAGGTATTGTCTTCACCCATGGTCACACGGACAACTTCGCCTTCTGCTGGCGCATTGGGGATTTGAACCGCCTGACCTTGCAGTGCATAACTCGCCACTACAGGCAGCAGGTTCACTTCACGCAAATCCTGTACAGCAGTATCCAGTGGCAGAAGCAGCGGGTCCAGCAACTCACGCGGCTGAATGTCTTGCTCACGGGCTTGTTCAAGCAGCGCTTCCAGTTGCTCAAGCGTCACCATTTTCTCGTATGGATAGCCTGAAACGCCGGTACGGCGCAGCATAGTCACGTGTGCACCACAGCCCAGCATCTCGCCCAGATCGTCAACGATAGTGCGGATGTAAGTGCCTTTCGAGCAATGGACTTCCATCTCGACTTCCTGGCCTTCAAAGCGCAGCAGCGAGATTTCGTACACAGTGATCTTACGGGCTTCACGCGGTACTTCAATGCCTTTGCGGGCGTATTCGTATAGCGGCTTACCTTCGTACTTCAATGCCGAAAACATAGAAGGAACCTGCATGGTTTCACCGCGGAACGACGCAATGCTTCGCTCCAGATCACCCATGTTCACTTTCACTTCACGGGTTTCAACCACTTCACCGTCAGAGTCTGAGGTGTTCGTGCGCTCGCCAAGCTTGGCAATCACACGGTAGCGTTTGTCAGAATCGAGAAGGAACTGTGAAAACTTGGTCGCTTCACCGAAGCAAATTGGCAGCATACCGGTTGCCAGTGGATCCAACGCACCGGTATGGCCTGCTTTTTCAGCGAAGTAGATGTTTTTTACTTTCTGTAGTGCGGAGTTCGATGTAATGCCTGTCGGCTTATCCAGCAGGATAATGCCGTCGACAGGGCGTCCGCGACGACGAGGACGGCGACCCATTACTCTTCTTCTCCGTTTTCATCCACACGGCGCTCTTCGTCTGATTTCACGGCTTGAGAAACCAGGTTGGAGATACGCATACCTTCTGTCAGTGATTCATCAAAGAAGAAAGTAATTTCAGGAGTGACACGCAGACGAATCGCTTTGCCCAGCAGGCTTCGGATGTAGCCAGTCGCTTCTTGAAGCGCTTCCAGACCACCTTGTGGAGTTTGCTCACCCATAGTCAGGAAAGTCACGAATACTTTTGCGTAAGCCAGATCGCGGGAAACTTCTACGCCGGAAACCGTGACCATACCAATGCGTGGGTCTTTAATTTCGCGTTGCAGGATCAGGGCAATTTCTTTTTGCAGCTGCTGCGACACGCGTTGAGTGCGGCTAAATTCTTTTGCCATAACGCTCTTCTCTCATAAGAAATGGGGGGAAAGCGCTGAGCACTTCCCCCCATGGTGTTTATAAACAACCTGTTACAGTCGGTTATTATTCGATAGTACGTTTTACTTCGACGATTTCGAATACTTCGATTTGGTCGCCTACACGTACATCGTTGTAGTTCTTAACGCCGATACCACACTCGTAACCTTTCGCCACTTCTTGTACGTCGTCTTTAAAGCGACGCAGTGACTCAAGCTCACCTTCGTAGATAACCACGTTATCGCGCAGTACGCGGATTGGGTTGTTACGCTTGATGGTACCTTCAGTAACCATACAGCCTGCAATTGCGCCCAGTTTCGGTGACTTAAACACGTCACGTACTTCTGCCAGACCCATGATTTCTTGTTTGAACTCAGGTGCCAGCATGCCGCTCATCGCTTGTTTCACTTCGTCGATCAGTGCGTAAATCACTGAGTAGTAACGAAGATCCAGGCTTTCAGTGTCGATAGTCTTACGTGCAGATGCATCAGCACGTACGTTAAAGCCAACCAGAATCGCGTTCGATGCTGCTGCCAGTACTGCGTCAGTTTCAGTGATTGCGCCCACACCAGAGCCGACAATCTTCACTTTCACTTCGTCAGTAGACAGTTTCACCAGTGAATCAGCAATCGCTTCAACTGAACCTTGTACGTCTGCTTTCAGAACGATGTTCAGTTCAGACACTTCACCTTCAGCCATGTTAGAGAACATGTTCTCCAGCTTCGCTTTCTGCTGGCGAGCCAGTTTCACGTCGCGGAACTTGCCTTGGCGGTACAGTGCAACTTCACGTGCTTTACGCTCGTCACGTACAACAGTCGCTTCGTCACCTGCTTGAGGAACACCTGACAGACCCAGGATCTCCACAGGGATAGAAGGACCTGCTTCGTCAATCTCTTTACCGTTCTCGTCGCGCATCGCACGAACACGACCATATTCCAGGCCACACAGAACGATATCGCCACGCTTCAGCGTACCTTCCTGAACCAGAACAGTTGCGACTGGACCACGGCCTTTATCCAGACGTGATTCAACAACCACACCACTCGCCATGCCATCACGTACTGCTTCAAGTTCCAGAACTTCTGATTGCAGCAGGATAGCTTCCAGCAGCGCATCAATGTTCAGACCTTGCTTCGCAGAAACGTGAACAAACATGTTCTCGCCGCCCCAGTCTTCCGGGATAACGTTGTGCTGTGCCAGCTCATTCTTCACTTGATCTGGGTTAGCCGCCTCTTTATCGATCTTGTTCACTGCAACAATCAGAGGAACTTCAGCCGCTTTCGCGTGCTGGATTGCCTCGATAGTCTGTGGCATTACGCCATCGTCTGCAGCAACAACAAGAACAACGATGTCCGTTGCTTTCGCACCACGAGCACGCATAGACGTAAACGCTGCGTGTCCAGGAGTATCCAGGAAGGTGATCATGCCATTGTCGGTTTCAACGTGGTATGCACCAATGTGTTGGGTAATACCACCCGCTTCGCCCGATGCAACGTGCGCTTTACGGATGTAGTCCAGCAGCGACGTCTTACCGTGGTCAACGTGACCCATGATAGTGACAACTGGCGCACGTGGCTCACGAACCGCATCACCGTCACGATCTGACAGTACTGATTCTTCCAGCTCGTTTTCCTTGCGAAGAACAACCTTGTGGCCCATTTCTTCAGCTACCAGCTGAGCGGTTTCCTGATCGATAACCTGGTTGATGGTTGCCATTGCACCCATCTTCATCATAGCCTTGATCACTTCGGTCGCTTTCACTGCCATCTTGTTAGCCAGCTCAGCAACAGTAATAGTTTCGCCGATTTCTACATCACGGGTCACTTTCTGAGCAGGCTTCTGGAAACCGTGCTGCATTGAGGTTGGCTTAGCCATACGGCCTTTGATCTTGCCACCCTTGCCACCGCGTGGACGAGAAGATGAAGAGTCATCTTTCTCTTGTGCAGATTTTTTCTTTTTACGACGACGTGGTGCAGCTTCTTGACGGCGATCTGCCTCATCTTCTGCTTCACGTGCATATTTCGACGTCGTGGTGTGGTGATCAGCTGTTTCCATTACTTCAACAGCAGCTGCGTCTTGTTGACTCCAGCGCTCTTCGTTCAATTCTGCCATTTTGCGTGCCTCTTCTAGCTGGCGCTGACTTTCTTCTTCAGCTTTACGCTTGGCTTCCTCTTCCTGGCGACGCTTGAGTTCATCAGCTTCTTTCTTTGCTTGCGCCTCAGCTGCTTCACGAGCTGCAGTTTCTTCCGCAGTTTCGTTCGAAGCTTTTGCTTTCTCAGCCGCAATACGTGCTTTTTCTTCTGCTTCGCGCTTGGCCTTCTCTTCAGCCTCACGTTTTGCTTTCTCTTCAGCTTCACGTTTCGCTGCTTCTTCAGCTTCACGACGTGCCTTTTCCTCGGCTTCGCGTTGTGCTGCTTCTTCAGCTTCACGTTGTGCAGCTTCCTGAGCTACACGCTGTTCTTCCAGTTCACTGCGCTTCACGTAGGTGCGCTTTTTACGCACTTCTACCTGAACATCCTTAC
This sequence comes from Grimontia indica, assembly GCF_000333895.2. Taxonomy (GTDB): domain Bacteria; phylum Pseudomonadota; class Gammaproteobacteria; order Enterobacterales; family Vibrionaceae; genus Enterovibrio; species Enterovibrio indicus. Next base: position 24,640 of record NZ_ANFM02000032.1, read on the forward strand.
TCTTTCCGCCAGCACCTGAAACACTCAATGTGCTGCGTTTTTTGCGCTGTAACGTCAGTCGAGTTGGAGCGCTACCATCATCACCATGCTCACGCTTAAGGTGAGACAGTAAGGTTTGTTTCTCATCTTGGCTTACATTGTCGTCTGCCGATTTCTGAATGCCTGCATCTTGAAATTGCTTCAGCAAACGTTCTACCGGCGTGTCAATTTCGCTCGCCAGTGCTTTAACTGTAACCTCTGACATTCTGCTCCTCCTTTGCTGCGCTTAAGCTTCGTCGCTGAACCAGCAAATATTGCGCGCAGCCATAATCAGCTCGCCCGCTTTAACTTCATCCATTCCCTCGATATCCAGAAGATCATCTGTGCCTTGGTCAGCCAGATCTTCCAGAGTGCAAACGCCTTTCGACGCCAGGCGGAACGCCATTTCACGCTCCAAACCTTCCAGACCAAGCAAGTCTTCTGCTGGCTCTGCACCATCAAGGATTTCTTCTTTTGCCAACGCAATAGTGGTCAGTGCTTCTTTCGCACGGTTACGCAATTCATCAACGGTGTCTTCATCCAGACCATTGATTTCCAGAAGCTCTGCTGCTGGTACGTAAGCCACTTCTTCCAGCGTCGTGAAGCCTTCTTCAACCAGCACTGCAGCGAAGTCTTCATCGATGTCCAGATGTTTGCTGAACAGTTCGATAGACTGACCAGCTTCTTCCTGGTGTTTCTTCTGAAGATCTTCCACGGTCATTACGTTCAATTCCCAGCCTGTCAGCTGAGACGCCAAACGTACGTTTTGACCGTTACGGCCGATAGCCTGTGCCAGGTTGTCAGCTTCAACAGCGATATCCATCGTGTGGGTGTCTTCATCCACGATGATGGAAGCAACGTCTGCTGGTGCCATTGCGTTGATAACGAATTGCGCTGGGTTGTCGTCCCACAGCACGATGTCGATACGCTCGCCGCCCAACTCACCAGATACTGCTTGAACACGCGCACCACGCATACCCACACACGCACCTACTGGGTCGATACGCTTGTCGTTGGTTTTTACCGCGATTTTTGCACGAGAGCCCGGGTCACGAGCCGCGCCCATCACTTCGATCATCTCTTCGCCGATTTCTGGCACTTCAATGCGGAACAGTTCGATCAGCATTTCTGGCTTTGAACGGGTCATGAAAAGCTGGAAACCGCGCGCTTCTGGGCGTACAGCATACAGCAAACCACGAACGCGGTCGCCTGGGCGGAAGTTTTCACGTGGCAGTTGATCGTCACGCTGGATTGCCGCTTCTGCGTTGTTACCCAGGTCAACGATAATCACATCGCGGTTTACTTTCTTAACGACACCGGTGATCAGCTCACCTTCGTTGTCCATGAACTGCTCAACCACTTGTGCACGCTCTGCTTCACGTACTTTCTGCACGATCACTTGCTTAGCAGTTTGGGTCGTGATGCGGTCGAACGTCACTGATTCGATTTCGTCTTCAACAAAACCGCCCAGATCCAGTGTCTCATCTTCAAATTGTGCCGCTTCCAACGTAATTTCACGCGTTGGCAGCGCCACATCTTCTACCACCAACCAGCGGCGGAAGGTGTCAAACTCACCAGTTTTACGATCGATAGCAACACGTACATCGATGTCAGCTTCGTATTTTTTCTTTGTAGCTGTAGCCAGCGCCGTTTCCAGTGCTTCAAAAATGCGCTCACGTGGAACTGCTTTTTCGTTGGATACCGCTTCTACGACAGCCAAGATTTCTTTGTTCATGAACTAATGCCTCATTTAACCTTAAAATGAAGGAACCAGGTTGGCCTTGGCGATATTGCTCAGGGCGAACGCTTCTTCGTTGCCATCGACCTTGATGGTGACGGTTTCGCCTTCGACAGAAAGAATTTCACCTTTCCACTTGCGGCGGTTCTGCATGGCCATCTTCAGCACAATGTTCACTTCATGGCCAACAAAGCGCTGATAATGTTCTGCTTTAAACAGTGGTCGCTCCAAACCAGGAGACGACACTTCCAGGTTGTAAGCCACAGTAATTGGATCTTCGACGTCCATTACTGCGCTAACCTGGCGGCTAACTTCAGCACAGTCTTCAACTGTGATGCCGTTTTCGTGATCAATATAGATACGAAGGGTGGAGTGTTGTCCTGCACGAACAAACTCGAGCCCGACCAGTTCGTAATCTAATGCCTCTACAGGCGCTTCAAGCAAGGCATGAAGCTGTTTCTCTAGTCCGGTCATACAAACCCCAGAAATAAAAAAAGGGCCTAAAAGCCCAGTTATCCATCCGAATGGTCATCTTCAGATAACAAAAAACCCCGAATGTCGGGGTTTAATGTAACTGGACCCTGATGTCATGATTTCTCATGACCAGTGACTGTTTTGGTCTCTATAAACAATCACCTCAAAGTGGTTGCGGGGGCCGGATTTGAACCGACGACCTTCGGGTTATGAGCCCGACGAGCTACCAAGCTGCTCCACCCCGCGTCCGAACGGCGCACATTATATCGTCGCCTCATGCACTAATTCAAGTGCGATGGCCTTATTCAGGACTTTTAAATTGGTGCTGAGAGCGGGACTTGAACCCGCACGCCTGTTAAGGCACTGCCCCCTCAAGACAGCGTGTCTACCAATTCCACCACCTCAGCGAAAGGTATTAGTTCGGGATGTCGCTGTTGTTACCAGCAGCTGGCACATCACCTGACTGGATCTGTTCCACTGGAACACTCAAGTCATCATATTCTCCGCCGGCGTTGGTCTGCTTTGCAGTCAGATTACCTAGCACTAGGCTGAGAATAAAAAATATCGTCGCGAAGATCGCGGTCATTCGGGTGAGGAAGTTTCCAGAGCCGCCAGAGCCAAACACAGTGTTTGATGCCCCAGCCCCAAATGAGGCTCCCATATCTGCGCCTTTACCTTGTTGAACCAGAACCAGGCCAATAACAGCAAGTGCGGCCAACAGATAAATCACAAGTAGAATTTCGTACATGGGTTCCACCTATGTTCCAAATTGTTGAGCCAGATGACCATTTCAAGTTCACCAGCGCAACTCCCATCATTGGGAGCGGGAGAATACTAACGAATGCCAGCAGGTGAAACAAGTGAAAAATGCAAAAAAACAGCACTTTTCATTTCGTTTGCACATCTTGTAACCAACCGGACACTCCCGCTCCATTACAATCCTTGTAAGGACTTTGAAATTAGCAGTTTGCTTTCACCGCATCTGCAATTTCCAATGCGTAAGATTTTACATCTTCCGCATTTTCGCCTTCCACCATAACGCGGATTAGCGGTTCAGTGCCAGACTTACGCAACAACACGCGACCTGTCTCGCCAAGTTTGGCTTCTACAGACGCTTTCGCTGATAGGACGGCGTCGGACTCAAGCGGGTCACTGTCACCGCTGAAACGCACGTTTTCAAGCACCTGTGGGAACATACTCATACCATCGCAAAGCTCTTTTAGCGACATGCCGGTACCGACAATACTTGCCAGTACTTGCAACGCAGCCACAATGGCATCACCGGTCGTCACTTTATCCAGTAAAATGACATGACCTGAGTTTTCCGCACCGATCGTCCAGCCGTTTTCCAACAGCTTTTCCATCACATAGCGATCGCCCACTTTGGCTCGGGTAAATGGAATGCCAAGGTTTTTCAGCGCCACTTCCATGCCCATATTGGTCATCAATGTGCCCACTACCCCGCCTTTCAGTTCACCGCGGCGCAGTGACTCTCGGGCGATGATATAAGCGATCTGATCACCATCAACTTTGTTACCCTCATGGTCAACCATGATGACTCGGTCACCGTCACCATCGAAGGCGATCCCCAGCATAGCTTGCTCTTCTACTACACGAGCCTGAAGCGCACGCACATCAGTTGCACCTACTTCATCGTTGATATTGGTACCATTCGGCTCAACACCCATCGCGACAACATCAGCACCTAACTCTTTAAACACGGAGGGTGCAATGTGATAGGTCGCACCGTGGGCACAGTCAATAACTATCTTCATGCCCTTAAGGTTCATTTCAGAAGGGAAAGTGCCTTTACAGAATTCGATATAGCGCCCTGCTGCATCGACAATGCGTTTCGCCTTACCCAACTGCGCCGACTCGACACAGGTTAGTGGCTTTTCAAGTTCTGCTTCAATCGCATGCTCGATAGCATCGGGCAACTTAGTCCCTTCTGATGAAAAGAACTTGATGCCGTTATCATAGTAAGGGTTGTGTGAAGCTGAAATCACAATCCCCGCTTCAGCGCGGAACGTTTGCGTGAGGTAAGCGATAGCAGGGGTTGGCATTGGGCCAGTAAAAGCGGCCTGTAGACCTGCTGCTGAAAGACCAGCTTCAAGCGCCGATTCCAGCATGTAACCAGAAATACGGGTATCTTTGCCAATCAATACTTTCTTAGTGCCCTGCTGACTCAGTACGCGACCTGCCGCCCAACCAAGCTTCAGGATAAAGTCAGGCGTGATTGGGAATTGACCCACCTTACCGCGGACACCATCAGTGCCGAAGTACTTACGTTCTGTCATTGTGTATCTCCAAATAAACCAGCTGCTTCTCGCATTGTATTCACAACACGGACGACATCAGAGGTTTCAGCCACGTCATGAACGCGGATGATTTGAGCCCCTTTCATCGCAGCTATGGTGGCGCAAGCTAAGCTCCCCCCGAGAATCTCGGTCGGGGATTTTTCTAATAATTTAAAAATCATAGACTTTCGTGACATTCCCGCCAGAACTGGCAGGCCAAATTGATGAAAGTCTTCCAGCTTTGCTAGGAGCTGGTAGTTATGTGTCAGTGTTTTCCCGAAGCCAAATCCAGGGTCGAGAATAATTTTTTCCCGCTCGATCCCAACATGTTCACAGGCCGAAATACGATCTTCAAAGAAGGTAAAAATATCGCCCAGCAGATCATCATAGGTAGGGTTGGCTTGCATGGTGCGCGGTTGCCCCTGCATGTGCATCAAACAAACTGGCACGTTGGCTTTTGCAGCCTCTTCCAAAGCAAGCGGCTCTTGAAGTGCACGGACGTCGTTGATGATATCGGCACCAGACACTACGGCTTCACGCATGACGGCCGCTTTGCTGGTATCAATGGATATCCAGCAGTCAAAGCGAGAACGAATGGCTTCAATAGCAGGATTTACACGCTCCAACTCATCATCCAAGGAAACGTCTGCGGCACCAGGACGGGTCGATTCGCCGCCGATATCGAGTATGGTTGCACCCGCTTTCAACATGGCTTCTGCATGCTTTAGCGCTGTATCCAGCCGATTGAATTTTCCACCGTCAGAAAACGAATCCGGTGTCACATTGAGGATCCCCATTACCTGCGGTGTAGACAGATCGAGAGTTTTGTTTTTGCTGACGAGTTTCATATGAAGGCTTTGTTCGGGAAGATAATTTTCTACGGATAAAAGAAAAACCCCGAGTTATCCCGGGGTTTTGTCGGTATGAATCACCAATTACGCTTCCGACTTGCCGTCTGGGTCGACTGACTTATTGCCAGACTCGACATCATCAGAGGAAGGAGGAACGTCAGATGCTTTCGCTTCAGCACTTGGCTTGGTCGGTGTATTGTCTGAACTGTCGTCAGCTGACCAGCCCGCTGGCTCTCGCACTGGGCGACGCGCCATCAGGTCATCAATTTGCGCCGCATCAATAGTTTCGTACTTCATCAGCGCATCTTTCATGGCATGCATGATGTCCATGTTTTCTTCGATGATCTTACGCGCACGCAAGTAGTTGCGGTCAATCAGTTCACGAATTTCACCATCGATAAGACGAGCTGTCTCATCAGACATATGCTTGCTCTGTGTCACTGAGCGACCCAGGAACACTTCACCTTCGTCTTCTGCGTACAGCAGTGGACCTAATTTCTCAGAGAAGCCCCATTGAGTCACCATCTTACGGGCGATATCTGTCGCTCGCTCGATGTCGTTAGATGCACCGGTAGACACTTTATCTACACCGTAAATGAGCTCTTCAGCCAGTCGGCCACCGTACAGGCTTGAAATCATCGACTCCAAGTGTTGACGGGACATACTGACACGGTCTTGCTCAGGCAGGTACATGGTTACACCCAGCGCACGTCCACGTGGGATGATAGAGACCTTGTACACAGGATCATGCTCAGGCACCAGACGGCCAACAACAGCGTGACCAGCTTCGTGGTATGCCGTTGATTCTTTTATCTCTTCAGACATCACCATAGACTTGCGCTCTGCGCCCATCATGATTTTGTCTTTCGCCAGTTCAAACTCAACCATTGAAACAACGCGCTTATTACCACGCGCAGCAAACAGTGCAGCTTCGTTGACAAGGTTAGCCAGATCTGCACCCGAGAAGCCTGGGGTACCACGAGCAATCAGTGATGCTTCAACATCACTGCCTAATGGCACTTTACGCATGTGAACTTTCAGGATCTGCTCACGACCACGAACATCTGGCAGGCCAACAACAACTTGGCGGTCGAAACGGCCAGGACGCAACAGTGCTGGGTCAAGAACGTCTGGACGGTTAGTTGCTGCAATAACGATGATGCCTTCATTACCTTCAAAGCCATCCATTTCAACCAGCATTTGGTTCAGAGTCTGCTCACGCTCATCGTGACCACCGCCCAAACCAGCACCACGCTGACGGCCAACTGCGTCAATCTCATCAATGAAGATGATACATGGTGATGCCTTCTTCGCTTGTTCGAACATGTCACGTACACGCGATGCACCCACACCCACGAACATTTCAACGAAGTCAGAACCAGAAATGGTGAAGAAAGGTACTTTCGCCTCACCAGCAATAGCTTTTGCCAGCAAAGTTTTACCGGTACCTGGAGGACCAACCATCAGGACGCCGGTCGGAATCTTACCGCCCAGCTTCTGGAAACGGCTTGGGTCGCGCAGGTAATCAACCAGCTCTTTAACGTCTTCTTTTGCTTCGTCACAACCAGCAACGTCTGCGAAAGTCGTTTTGATTTGCTCTTCGCTCATCATGCGCGCTTTTGACTTACCAAAAGACATCGCACCTTTGCCACCGCCGCCTTGCATCTGGCGCATGAAGAAAATCCACACACCGATAAGTAGCAGCATTGGGAACCAAGAGATGAAGATAGACGCAAGAATGCTTGGTTCTTCAGGCGGTGTACCACGCACCTGAACTTTCGCGTTGATCAGATCGTCAAGCAGCTTAGGATCTTGAAGTACAGGCATATACGTGACATAGCCAGTGCCATCACGACGTGTCACTTTCAGTTCGCGGTTATCGAACTGTACATCCTGTATTTTATCCTGTCCTATCTCTTGGACGAACGTTGTGTAGTCGACTTGACGGCCAGCACTGTCGCCTGGTCCAAAACTTTGGAACACAGACATCAATACAACAGCGATAACCAGCCATAAAATCAAGTTTTTTGCCATGTCACTCAAGGTGTTAGCCCCGCAAAAACTATATTAATAATGGTAGAGTACTACAGTTTATACCCTGTAGCCACAATGTAGACCTCACGCGAGCGCGCACGGGAGGAATCAGGTTTGCGGATTTTCACCGCTTTAAACATCTTACGCACTTCGGCCAAGTACTGATCAAAGCCTTCACCTTGGAAAACCTTAACAATAAATGAACCATTCGGTGCCAAGACTTCACGACACATATCCAATGCAAGCTCAACAAGATACATGGCTCGTGGTTGGTCTGACGCCAAATTACCGCTCATGTTAGGTGCCATGTCAGACATCACCACATCCACCATGTCCGGTTGGATACGGTCAAGTAACGCATTCAGCACCGCTTCTTCACGGAAATCGCCTTGCAAGAAGGCCACGCCTGGAAGCGAGTCCATAGGCAGAATATCACAGGCAATCACCTGTCCACTATCACCGACTTGCTCGACTGCGTATTGAGACCAACCGCCAGGAGCAGCACCCAAATCCACAATCGTCATACCCGGTTTTAGCAGTTTATCCTTACCTTGGATTTCATCGAGCTTAAAAATGGCTCGGGAACGAAAGCCTTTTTTCTGGGCCTCTTGAACATATTTATCATCAAAATGTTCTTTCAACCAGCGACCGGAGCTCGCTGAGTGTTTCTTTTTGCTCATGTTTTACCTAGCCCACAATACTGCCACAAATTTCTTGCGGTCGATTCAGGGGGATATTTGTTCAGTTTGGATAGAGATGGCGGTAGAATGTCACGTTTTCAACCCCGATAAAACAATAAATCGAGTCATCAATGAATCTAAGCACAAAACAAAAACAGTATCTGAAAGGTCTTGCACACAACCTGAAGCCGGTTGTACTCATGGGTGCGAATGGCCTGACAGAAGCCGTGCTTGCTGAGATTGAAATCGCTCTCGATCATCACGAATTGATCAAGGTGAAAGTGGCATCAGAAGATCGCGACACTAAGAACCTGATTGTAGACGCAATCGTTCGTGAAACTAAAGCAGAGAAAGTACAGGTTATCGGTAAAGTTCTGGTTCTGTACCGTCAAAGCGAAGAGCGCAAGATCGAATTGCCACGCAAATAAAAAAGGCCGCTTAGCGGCCTTTTTTGCATCTGGTGCTTGTAACAATCACTAACATTTTTATTGTTCGCAAGCACCCTGTTATCAAACGTATTGGACGCTGTCGATCTCAAACTCTTTCACGCCGCCAGGCACAGTGATAGACACTTCGTCGCCTTCTTCTTTTCCGATAAGACCACGTGCGATTGGCGAGTTAATGGAAATCAGGTTCTGTTTGATGTCCGCCTCGTCATCACCCACGATTTGGTAAGTCACCTCGTCGTCAGTGTTGCAGTCAATCAGCGTGACGGTTGAACCGAAGATGACTTTGCCGTTATTTGGCATTTTCGCAATGTCGATCACCTGAGCGACAGAAAGCTTGTACTCAATATCACGGATTTGTGCTTCACAAATGCCTTGCTCTTCGCGAGCAGCGTGGTACTCCGCATTCTCTTTCAGGTCACCAAGTTCGCGAGCTTCTGCTATCGCTTGAGTAATAAGCGGACGGCGTTTCAACAGGCGATCCAGCTCTTCTCTCAATTGCTGTTCGCCACGCACAGTCATTGGTACTTTATCCATAAATGACATTACCTCTGTGACCAAAACCATATGTTTTGGCAAAAACAAAGCCACGCCCAGACAGAGTTTGAGCGCAGCCAACGAATTACTTTCATCTCAGTGTAAACAAGTTATCTGTTCAGGTCACCAAGGATTTGAAAGCCTAGCTTCCCAAAATCGTGAGCGGAAAAGCCAAGACATACTTTAGAGTGCAATTCTCAAATGTATGTCACATATCAAACCAACAGCTTGGAGATTTAGCTCGTAATTAAACATAAAAAAATCTAAATCACCCCACATTCAATGAACTTTACAAAGAAGCCATAACCACCTGTTATTAAAGCCATTAGCAGTGCTCCTCAATATAAAAAACAGTGTTTTCTATTTGTTTTTTGATTGTTTTACTAACAGTCCCAAATCGGGAGCGGTTACAAACAAGGCATCGTGACGTTTGGAGATAACGTCTCGAAAATCAAATTCATATAAAGGACAACGTAATGAACAAAAAGTTGATTGCTCTTGCTGTAGCTGCTGTAGCTTCTACCTCTGTTTCTGCTGCTGAAGTTTTTAACGATGGCACTTCTTCAATGGCTATCGGTGGCCGTATCGAAGCGCGCGCCCTGATGCAAGACGGCGACATGACAGACAAGAGTCGTGCTCGTATGAACATCCTGGGTCAAACTGAAATTGCTGAGAACGTCACTGGTTTTGGTTTCTTCGAGCACGAGTACACAACGACTACTGACGAAGTACGTTACGGCTTCGCGGGTATCGGTACCGAGTTCGGCAAAATCGCTTACGGTAAAACTGACGGCTCTCTGGGCATGATCACTGACTTTACCGATATCATGTCTTACCACGGTGCTGGCGCGAGCGGTAAAATCGCCGTTGCTGACCGTATTCAAAACAACCTGGCTTACATGGGTGAGTTTGGTGGCCTGACTGTTAAAGCAAACTACGTTGGCGAAACCACTGACCTGAACGGCAACTTGGTTGTTGACGGCGGCTACTCTCTGGGTGCGGTATACGCGATGGAGAACGGTCTGGCACTGGGTCTGGGTTACGCTGACCAAGGTAAAGATGTAGTCATTTCAAGTAAGCAGTACGCTGCAGAAAGCCAAATGCAAGCGGCTGCGTCTTACTCAATCAACAACATCTACGTTGCAGCGCTGTACAAAGACGGTGAAGTGAAAAAAGCTGGCACAACTACTGACCTGACCGGTTACGAGCTGGCAGCCGCTTACAAAATGGGTCAAACCAAGTTCACCACCACTTACAACAACGCAGAATCTAAAACTGGCTCTGACAAGTCAGACACTTACGATTCTATTGCAATCGATGCGACCCACTACTTCAACGACAACTTCCGCGCTTACACGTCGTACAACTTTAACCTGTTGGACAAAAATGACGTAGAAAACGCTAAAGACGCAGAAGACCAATTTGTTGTTGGCCTGCGTTACGACTTCTAATTCTCTGTTAAGTTAATTACTTAATATTGAATATCAAAACGCCTACCTACGTGTAGGCGTTTTTTGTACCATACTGGATCTGCCTTCTTTGCCGGAGAATTCATGGTGCGCCTTCTTACTCTGCTATTTTTCATCTCGCTTTCTTTCTCAACTCACGCCGTTCCGCTCAATAAAATTCAAGCAATGCTCCCCGCAGGAAGCCAATTGGCACTCTCTGTCCATGATGCAAATTCTGGCTCTGAAATTGTGTCAGTTGGCGACGACATTCTTCTACCACCAGCCAGTACCCAGAAGGTGATCACTGCGCTTGCAGCTAGCCTCTATCTTCCTAAAGACTTTGCCTTTGAAACCAAAGTTGAACAGGCTGGCAATGACATCGTATTTACCTTTTCGGGTGACCCCACTTTAACGCGAAAAGACCTCCAGCTTATGGTGAGCGCCCTTAAAGCAAAAGGCGTAAAGCGAATCAGAGGCGATGTTTGGCTGGATGGGACTGTGTTTGCTGGCTACGAGCGAGCCGTAGGATGGCCGTGGGATATTCTGGGGGTTTGTTATAGCGCCCCTTCCAGCGCAGTGGCGCTGGAACGAAACTGTGTTCAAGGTTCGATATACAGTGAAAAAAATCAAAAAATTACCCGGGTCTTTGTCCCCGAACACCAGCCTGTACAAGTCGACACTGACGCGCTCGCCGTGACCAAAAGCGAGCAGGAAGCCAATCTATGTGATTTGGAACTTCATTACGACAATAACAACCAGTACTTGCTGAGTGGTTGTTTACAGCATCGGTCTAACCCACTCCCTCTCAAATTTGCAGTTCAGAATCCACAAAAATATGTCGAAGATGTATTGGCTTCAGAGCTGAAAAGCGTCGCTATCAAATTGGATGGAAAGATTCGATTGGGCGCAGTCAAGGGGAACCGCACTTTGCTAGCAAGACATAGGTCGGATTCGCGGGATGCTCTCCTAAAAGTCATGCTGAAGCGCTCTGATAACTTGTTGGCCGACAACCTTTTAAAAACCATGGGGCACCGTTATTACGGTCAACCTGGCACCTTTGCAAATGGTGCTGCAGCGGTGAAGGCCATTTTACAGGAAAAAGCAGGGCTGGATTTAACCCATGCGGTGATAGTTGATGGTTCAGGCCTGTCGCGTAACAACCGCATGACGGCTTCTCAATTGATGAACGTCATGCATTACGTTTATGAAAACCCGAGTCTCGGCGTGCTTTCCATGCTTCCAGTTTCAGGCGTCGATGGTACCCTGAAATACCGCTCCAGTGTGCGCCATGCACCTTTAAAACAAAGACTCGCTGCAAAAACGGGCTCGTTATATGGCAGTTATAACCTCGCTGGCGTACTGAGAAATCAGCAAGGTAAAGATATATTGGTCGTACAATTGGTGACGAACTACCACATCCCCGAATCAGATGATAGGCCAGCCAATGTCGCCAGCCCAATCACCCAATTCGAACGGGAGCTTTATCAGGCTTTACTTACGTCAAGCCTAACCACGCGTTAACCGTAACGAAATAGATTGCCATCCCACTGATATCGACCACAGAGGCTAGCACAGGGCTGACCAACACAGCAGGGTCAAGCTTGAGCTTTCTCGCCACCAAGGGTAATACACCACCAAGCGTGGTCGATACCGTGACTTGAATGGTTAGCGCAAGGCCAATGGCGGTAGCGATATCAATCAGTGCCATGCCAGCTGGCAACGCGCTGCTATCACTGAACAACATCACCCGTGCCATGATGACGACCGCCAGTGTAATAGCAATGATCGCCGCAATCCTCACTTCTTTCCACATCACGAGCAGCCATTGTCCCGGTCTGACTTCATTCATCGCCAGCGCCCTTACTACCAGTGTCGCTGCTTGAGAGCCTGCATTGCCGCCTGCAGCTGCAATGACAGGCATATAGATAGCCAGTAACACAAGCTGGCTCAAAGTATCTTCGTAATGCGAGATAATAAGTCCCGAAACGATACCAAGCAGTGCTAATCCGATAATCCAACCAATCCGTTGACGGACATGGCTCAATACCGAGTTAGTCAGATAATTGCCATCAGGCTCAACTTCGGAGCTGATAAGCCCAAGTCCAGTGGCAATTTGCCTGACACGCACTACCTCCCCAGTTTCAGCCAAGTCATCAAGCAGCCGTCGAACCAATGCCACTGGGCACTGATTTAATACTGCAATCGCCTCACTAACAGGCATCACAGAGAGTAAGCGAACACGCTCATTGTTTTCATGAAATAAAAATGCGCTTCTTGCTGCTTCAATTTCTCTCGCAGCAAAAGCAGTTGGCTGGTTTCCCAGCGAAGTAGCGTTCATTACCGCCATAGCGAACCTCCCGATTGGCTAGGTGTAACGACCATAGAAAAGCGACTGATTTCAGCCGAAAAAGTGCAGAAGCCTTTTAACGACATACGAATGCAGTCAGTTTTCTCACTCAGAATTTTCGGGAAGCACAGGGAATAAAAAGGAGCTTTAAAGCGGAGCATTCCAACCGGACGGTTGAAACGCGAAATGATCACGAATGTTACCGTCTGGTATTACAGGCTTCCCTTGCAACTCGGAGGCTGGTCGATAACGTTCATGGTTTTCTCCAATTCAGTCGCAGCATTGCGACCCGTAAATTCTATGTGGAACGCACGCGAACTCAACTAAAAACAAGGCAAAAAATATCAAGTGTGAAAAACTAAAAACATAAAAAAGCCCGCCATAGAGGCGGGCAAGGAGGTTATCGTAACGGTCGGCTTACTGCCGACTCATTAGTTCTCCCCTCACAACTTAAAGCGTCAGCTCAAAATCACTCGGGGCAGTTTTGTTAATTATTTACCGTACTTTTCTGCCACGCGTGCGTGCAGCTCTTGTACTGAGTTCACCTTCGACAGATCAGCGGCAGCGTGCGCCATACAGGTCGCAAACGCTGCGTTCAGCGTAGTGGTGTAGTTCACCTTCTCTGCCAGTGCGCCGCGACGCAGTACCTTCGAGTCTTCAATCGCTTGACGACCTTCGGTGGTATTGATGATGTAGCTGTACTCACCGTTCTTGATACGGTCAAGAATGTGAGGACGACCTTCGTGTACTTTGTTCACCAGGCGTGGGTTGATGCCCGCTTCGCCAAGAACAACCGCAGTACCGTGGGTCGCATCCAGCTCGAAGCCCAGCTTGATAAGCTTGGCTGCCAGGTCAACAACACGTTGTTTGTCGTTGTTACGAACAGACAGCAGTGCACGGCCTTGCTCAGTGTAGGTTTTGCCACAGCCAAGGTCTGCTTTCGCAAACGCCTCTGCAAACGTGTCGCCCACACCCATAACTTCACCGGTTGAGCGCATTTCAGGGCCAAGCAGTGGGTCAACGCCAGGGAATTTGTTGAATGGCAGAACCACTTCTTTCACTGAGTAGTAAGGAGGAATGATTTCCTGAGTGAAACCCTGTGATTCCAGAGATTGACCCGCCATCACACGAGCAGCAATCTTCGCCAGTGGTGCGCCGGTCGCTTTTGATACGAAAGGTACCGTTCGCGCTGCACGCGGGTTCACCTCAATCAGGTAAACTTCGCCGTCTTTTACAGCAAACTGAGTATTCATCAGGCCACGAACACCCAGCTCGAAGGCCAGTTTCTCAACTTGACGGCGCATCTCGTCCTGAATCTCTTGGCTCAGGGTGTAAGCAGGCAGTGAACATGCAGAGTCACCAGAGTGAACGCCCGCTTGTTCGATATGCTCCATGATGCCGCCGATAACCACTCGCTCGCCGTCGCAGATTGCATCGACGTCAACTTCTGTCGCGTCATCCAGGAAACGGTCCAGTAGTACAGGAGACTCGTTAGAAACGCTTACCGCTTCGTTGAAGTAACGGCGTAGGTCGCTCTCGTCGTAAACGATTTCCATCGCACGGCCGCCCAGTACATAAGAAGGACGAACCACCAGCGGATAACCGATTTCACGAGATTTCTCTACCGCTTGCTCCAGTGCTGTTACTGTCGCGTTTTCAGGCTGTTTAAGGCCAAGACGCTCAACCGCCGCTTGGAAACGCTCACGGTCTTCTGCGCGGTCAATCGCATCAGGGCTGGTACCAATGATTGGCACACCTGCTGCTTCCAGCGCACGAGCCAGTTTCAGCGGGGTTTGGCCACCGTACTGAACGATAACGCCTTTTGGCTTCTCAACACGCGCAATAGCCAGTACGTCTTCCAGTGTTACCGGTTCGAAGTACAGACGGTCTGAGGTGTCATAGTCAGTCGAAACCGTCTCAGGGTTACAGTTAACCATAATGGTTTCGTAGCCGTCTTCACGTAATGCCAGTGATGCGTGTACACAGCAGTAGTCGAATTCGATACCTTGACCGATACGGTTTGGACCGCCTCCCAGAACCATGATCTTGTCTTTATCTGAAGGGTTCGCTTCACACTCTTCATCGTAAGATGAGTACATGTACGCCGTGTCAGAAGAGAATTCTGCTGCACAGGTATCTACACGCTTGTAGACAGGGTGAATATCGTACTGGTCGCGCAGTTTGCGGATTTCGCTTTCGCTCACACCCAGCAGCTTGCTCAGGCGTGCATCGGAGAAACCTTTACGCTTCAGTTTGCGCAGTACTTTCGCATTCAGGCCAGCAAAGCCACCTTCTTTGATTTCCGCTTCCAGCTTCACAATCTCTTCGATTTGAACCAGGAACCAGCGATCGATATTGGTCAGTTTGAACACGCCGTCTACGGACATGCCCGCACGGAATGCATCTGCGATGTACCAAATACGTTCTGCGCCTGCATCTTTCAGCTCGTGACGGATTTTGGTCAGTGCATCTGGTTCATCTAGGTCAACCATCTCGTCGAAACCGGTCGCACCAACTTCCAGACCACGCAGCGCTTTGTGCAGTGATTCCTGTTGGTTACGGCCGATAGCCATGACTTCACCCACAGATTTCATCTGGGTAGTCAGGCGGTCATTTGCGCCCGCAAATTTTTCGAAGTTGAAGCGTGGGATCTTGGTAACCACATAGTCGATGGTCGGTTCAAAAGACGCTGGCGTTGCACCGCCAGTGATGTCGTTCATCAGCTCATCAAGGGTGAAACCAACAGCCAGTTTCGCTGCCACTTTTGCAATCGGGAAACCCGTTGCTTTCGATGCCAGTGCAGAAGAGCGTGATACACGTGGGTTCATTTCGATGATAACCATACGGCCATCTTTCGGGTTGATACCGAACTGAACGTTAGAACCACCCGTTTCAACGCCGATTTCACGCAGAACTGCCAGCGATGCATTACGCATCAGTTGGTATTCTTTGTCAGTCAAGGTCTGAGCAGGTGCAACCGTGATGGAGTCACCGGTGTGGATACCCATGGCATCGAAGTTCTCGATAGAACACACGATGATACAGTTGTCCGCTTTGTCGCGAACCACTTCCATTTCGTACTCTTTCCAACCAATCAGAGACTCGTCAATCAGCAACTCATTGGTTGGAGACAGATCCAGACCGCGGCGACAGATTTCGTCGAACTCTTCTTTGTTATACGCGATACCGCCACCGGTACCACCCATGGTGAAAGAAGGACGGATGATACATGGGAAGCCCACCATATCGAGGACTTTGTAAGCCTCTTCCATGGTCTTAGCCGTGTCAGCTCGTGGACATTCCAGACCGATAGACTTCATGGCTTTGTCGAAACGTGAACGGTCTTCTGCTTTATCAATCGCATCCGCCGTTGCACCAATCATCTCCACGCCGAACTCAGCCAGTACGCCGTGTTTTTCCAGATCCAGTGCACAGTTCAGAGCTGTCTGGCCACCCATGGTAGGCAGAACCGCATCTGGACGCTCTTTTTCGATAATGTTGCGTACCACTTCCCACTGGATTGGCTCGATGTAAGTCGCATCAGCCATCTCTGGGTCAGTCATGATGGTGGCAGGGTTAGAGTTCACCAGAATAACGCGGTAACCCTCTTCACGCAGCGCTTTACACGCCTGTGCACCTGAATAGTCGAACTCACACGCCTGACCGATAACAATCGGGCCTGCGCCAAGGATAAGAATACTTTGAATATCTGTACGTTTTGGCATTCTCTGCTACTCCGGATTACGCGCTGTGTTGCTTGATCAGTTCAATAAAGTGGTCGAAAAGCGGTGCCGCATCGTGCGGACCTGGGCTCGCTTCAGGGTGGCCCTGGAAGCTAAATGCCGGCTTATCCGTGCGGTGGATGCCTTGCAATGAGCCGTCGAACAGAGATTTGTGCGTCGCGCGCAGGTTAGCTGGCAGCGTTTCTTCGTCTGCTGCAAAGCCGTGGTTCTGGCTGGTGATCATCACGACATTGCGGTCCAAGTCTTTAACCGGGTGGTTCGCACCATGGTGACCAAACTTCATCTTCACGGTTTGAGCGCCTGATGCCAGTGCCAGAATTTGGTGACCTAGACAGATACCAAAGATTGGCAAGCCTTTGTCCAGGAAAACTTTAGTCGCTTCAATCGCGTACTCACATGGTGCCGGGTCGCCAGGGCCGTTTGACAAGAACACACCGTCTGGATTCATTGCCAGTACATCTTCTGCTGACGTTTGAGCAGGGACCACAGTCAAGCGACAGCCGCGGTCAACCAACATACGCAGAATGTTACGTTTCGCGCCGAAATCATAAGCCACTACGTGATAAGGGAGTTCGCTGTCATCTTTCGCTTCTGGTAGGCCGCCTTCCAACGTCCATGAGCCTTGTTTCCACTCGTACGCTTCAGCTGTCGTCACTTCTTTCGCCAGATCCATCCCTTTCAGGCCTGGGAACTCTTTGGCTTTTGCCAGTGCCAGCGCTTCATCGATGTTGTCGCCCGCAACGATGCAGCCATTCTGAGCGCCTTTTTCACGCAGCAAACGGGTCAGCTTACGGGTGTCGATGTCAGCGATGCCAACGATGTTTTGGGATTTCAGATAATCAGAAAGAGATTGCTGATTACGGAAGTTAGAAGCGATAAGGGGGAGGTCGCGGATTACCAGGCCTTGAGCATGGATTTTTGAGGATTCTTCGTCTTCGGTATTAGTACCGGTATTGCCAATGTGGGGATAAGTGAGAGTAACGATTTGCTGGGAATAGGAAGGGTCGGTGAGAATTTCTTGGTACCCCGTCATCGAGGTATTGAAAACAACTTCACCAACAGCGGTTCCATCAGCACCAATGGATTCACCGTGGAATACAGTCCCGTCTTCCAGGACTAAGAGCGCAGACTTGCTCAAGACAACCTCCAAATCAATAAAGATGCAGAAAAACTATATAATCTTGCATCAAAGCATTCCATACAAGTGTCAAAAATCACTAAAGCTGAATTTTGACAAATTGCGCGCATTCTAGAGATCGATTCACAAGCTGTCAATAAGTGGCAAAAAAAAGAATATTACTTATAGCCTGCAGCTGAGATTTTGCCTCTCAAACGGGCAAAAGTGAGTATTATCTGAGGATTCTATACGAAATTTCATCGTACAGGTTAACACTTTAAGGAAGGAAGGATGAGACGGGAAAGAAATACAGTCAGGTCATCACGCAACCGTTTTTATCATCAGAGTTTAGTTTGGTTTTTGATGGCTTAACCATAAATCCCAAACCGACGACACTTAAAATACAGTTAAGTTGGAGGATTTTTGCAAATTGTGACTATTTAAATAAAATCGCCATTTATTGAGAAAAACTATGCAGCATACAGAAAGACACTGCATAGTTATATGAATGCGTATTAACTGGAAAAACGAGCGACTTACAGGGTATCCAGTTCAAGCACGTCTTGCATGGTATAGAAGCCTGCTTCTTTTGCTGCCAACCATACCGCGGCGCGAACCGCGCCATTTGCAAAGGTCATACGGTTAGACGCTTTGTGGGTAATTTCCACGCGTTCACCAATGTCTGCAAACATAGCAGTATGCTCGCCGACGATATCGCCCGCTCGGATGGTCGCAAAACCAATCTCATCTCGGGTACGCTCACCAGTGATACCTTCACGAGCATATACAGCAACATCACTCAACTTGTTACCCATAGCACCGGCAATTGCCTCACCCATGCCAATTGCTGTGCCTGATGGTGCATCCACTTTATGTCTGTGGTGCGCTTCAACGATTTCAATGTCACAGTAGCCGCCCATCACCTTGGCAGCTTTTTCGAGCAGTTTGAAAACGAGGTTCACACCGACGCTGTAGTTTGGCGCCATGACGATACCAACATCGGTCGCCGCATCAATCTGTGCGCGCTGCTCTTCGCTAAAGCCAGTCGTACCGATCACCAGTCGCTTACCATGAGCACGGCAAAGCTCAATGTTTGCCAGTGTCGCTACTGGTGCAGTGAAATCGATGATGACATCAAATTGATCGGCCACTTTCGCCAAATCATCAACGATTGCTACATCGCGCTTACCAATACCTGCCAGTTCACCTGCGTCGGTACCAATCAAGCTCGACTCAGGACGCTCACTTGCTGCAGCCAGAACCGCGCCTTCCATCGCGTCAGTCGCCTGAATAAGCTGTCGGCCCATGCGTCCGGCAGCGCCCGCAATTGCAATGCGAACCATCTATTTCCCCTTTTAACTTCCTGTCATCACGCCACTTTGTGCGCGTTATATTCGTAACTGGATAACCACTCTACCCTTTTCGCCGCGTGATGTGAATCAACCTCTGCGCGTTCAATCGCGGGAATGGCGGCGTAAAAAAGGGAGCCTTCGCTCCCTTTCGGTTTTATCGATCAATGCACTTCTTTTACTTGAAGCTCTCGTGGCACTTCAAAGAACATGTTCTCTTCACGACCTTTCAGCTCTTCCACCGCAGTACCGCCCAACTCTTCAATACGGGCGATAATGAGGTTCACCAACTCTTCCGGCGCAGAAGCACCAGCCGTAATTCCGACTTTGGATTTGCCGTCAAACCATTCAGCTTTCACGTCTTCAGCGCAATCGGTCAGATAACCGGGAGTCCCCAGTTTCTCACTCAGTTCACGCAGACGGTTTGAGTTCGAGCTGTTCTTCGAGCCCACAACTACCAAAACGTCACATTGGGTCGCGAGATCGCGAACGGCATCCTGGCGGTTTTGGGTCGCATAGCAAATGTCGTCTTTGCGTGGGCCCTGAATGTCCGGGAAGACTTTGCGCAGCGTCTCAATCACTTCTGCCGTCTCATCCACAGACAAGGTCGTTTGGCTGACGAAATGAAGGTTTGAAGGATCTTTCACGTCCAGCTTGTAGACATCTTCCGGTTTCTCTACCAGATACATGCCACCGGTTTCGCTGGCATATTGCCCCATGGTGCCTTCCACCTCTGGATGACCGGCATGGCCAATCAACACTACTTCCATATTACGACGGCTAGCACGTGCCACTTCCATATGAACTTTGGTCACCAATGGGCAAGTAGCATCAAACACGGTCAACGCACGGGCTTTCGCTTCATTGCGTACTGCTTGAGAAACACCGTGCGCAGAGAAAATCACAATGCTGTCGTCTGGCACTTCACTGAGTTCTTCAACAAATACCGCGCCGCGTGCTTTCAAGCCTTCCACGACAAAGCGGTTATGTACCACTTCGTGACGCACATAAATCGGTGGCTGGTAGAGTTCCAGAGCACGTTCAACGATGCTGATCGCTCGATCAACACCGGCACAAAAACCACGAGGGTTAGCTAGCATGACTTTCATGGAATAGCCTTTTTAAGCAACACTGACAATTTCAACGTCAAAGATAACACGGTGTCCCGCCAGTGGGTGATTGAAATCCACTGTCACAGACTCGCCCGCCACTTCTGTGATTAAGCCTGGGATCTCCTGACTGCCTGGGCCTGAGAAGGCGATGATGGTGCCTTCTTCTGCTGGAGCATCACCCGCAAACAAGCTTCTGTCCATGTGCTGGACGTTGTCTGGGTTTGGTTGACCAAAGGCATCTTCAGGTTCAAGCGTGAAGCTTGCGGATTCACCTTCAGTTAGGCCCAGCAGACATTTTTCGAAGTTCTCCGTCAGACTACCATCGCCCATCACCAGTTTGGCTGGCTTACCAGAGGTTTTGGTGCTGTCGGCCACAGAGCCATCTTCGAGTTTGATAGTGAAGTGCATGATGACTTCGCTGTTTGCAATAATTTGCGCCATTAACTCACATCCTTTGTTGGCGGGCAATTTACCAAAAGCAACAGAGCCCTTAAATCCCCAATTTAACTTGGGTTATCAAGGTGTTTATACGACTTGGCGCCGACCACAGAGCAGTCAGCGCCAATGATTATCCCTTCGTCGCATAGCGCGAAGGTTATTCAGCTTCAGCTTGAGGCTTTTTTGATGCGATGATGCTATCCAGCACAATCAATACCGCACCAATCACAATCCCCGTATCAGCGAGGTTGAACGCTGGCCAGTGGTAGTTACCGACGTAGAAATCAAGAAAGTCGACCACATAGCCATGTACCAATCGGTCAAACAAGTTACCGATAGCGCCGCCAATGACCAAAGCATACGCAACATTCAGTATACGGTTCGTCGAGGGTGTTTGGCGCATCCAGTAAACCAACATGCCAGAAACACCCAGCGCGATGGCGGCAAAGAACCAACGTTGCCAGCCACCTGCATCGCTCAGAAAGCTGAACGCGGCGCCGTAGTTATGAACATAAAGCAGGTTAAAAAACGGCAGGACCTCAATGCGGTTCGACCAGCCGTAACCCATGGTATTCATCACCAGCAATTTGCTGCCGATATCCAGAACGAACACCAGAAGCGCTAGCCATAGCCAACGCAATCCTGATTGTTTCGCTGTCAGATCTTTCATCCAGCTTTCCTATCGTTGCCTGTTACGCGAACTGGCGCTTTTCGCCTTCGCCATCGATGTTGCTTACGCAACGGCCACAAATCGCTTCATGACCTTCGATGGTGCCAACATCCGCAACATGGTGCCAGCAACGATCGCACTTCTCTGCGTCAGACTTGGCAACAGCAACAGACAGACCTTCAACGTCAGTCGCTACCGCCGCTTCTGGTGCTGCATCAGTAGCAACGACCTCAGCTTTTGAAGTCAGCAGCACGAAGCGCAGTTCATCGCCCATTGCCTGCAGCTTGGCGGCAAACTCAGGTTTGGCATAAAGCGTTACTTCAGCTTCCAGAGAACCACCGATAGTTTTCTCGTTACGAGCAGCTTCCAGAACCTTGTTCACTGCACCGCGCACGCGAAGCAGTTCAGCCCAGAATGCGTTGTTCAGTTGCTCGTCTTCACCCAGACCGAACAGACCGTCATACCATACTTCGGTGAAAACGAACTTGTTACGGTTGCCTGGCATCTCGTTCCAGATTTCATCTGCAGTGAACGACATGATTGGCGCCATCCAGCGAACCAGTGCTTCCACAATGTGGAATAGCGCGGTTTGACAGCTACGGTGTGCGTGACCACCCGCTTTCGCGGTGTACTGACGGTCTTTAATGATGTCCAGATAGAATGAACCCATCTCAACCGAGCAGAACTGCATCAGACGTTGCGTAACAGCGTGGAAGTTACACTCTTCGAACGCTTTCACGATCTCTTCCTGAGCTTCTAGTGCTTTACCCACTGCCCAGCGGTCTGCAACTACCAGATCTTCCGCTGCAACCATATCAGTTTCAGGGTTGAAACCGTTCAGGTTCGCCAGCAGGAAGCGCGCGGTGTTACGAATACGACGGTATGCGTCTGCACTGCGTTTCAGGATTTCGTCAGAAACTGTCATCTCGCCGGTGTAGTCAGTCGATGCCACCCACAGACGCAGGATGTCGCCACCCAGCTTGTTCATCACGTCCTGAGGTGAAACCACGTTACCGATAGACTTCGACATCTTGCGGCCTTGGCCGTCAACAGTGAAGCCGTGCGTCAGAACCTGCTTGTAAGGGGCGTGGTTCTTGATCGCTACAGAGGTCATCAGGGAAGACTGGAACCAACCGCGGTGTTGGTCTGAACCTTCCAGATACATATCTACTTCATTGCCAGCAAACTCTTCACGCTGGTTAACCACTGCATAGTGCGTTGCACCTGAATCGAACCATACGTCCAGAGTGTCCAGCACTTTCTCGTAGTTCGCCGCTTCTGTACCAAGCAACTCTTCAGCCTCTAGATCCCACCATGCCTGGATGCCAGACTGTTCAACTTTCTGAGCTACTTGCTCAATCAGCTCAACGGTGTTCGGGTGAAGCTCTGCCGTTTCTTTATGAACGAACAGGGCAATTGGCACACCCCAAGTACGCTGACGTGAAATACACCAGTCAGGACGACCTTCTACCATTGACTCAATACGGTTCTGGCCCCACTCAGGGATCCACTGCACGTTTTTGATTTCTTCCAGTGCTTTTGCACGCAGGCCCGCTTTCTCCATAGAGATAAACCACTGAGGCGTTGCACGGAAGATAATTGGCGTTTTGTGGCGCCAGCAATGTGGATAGCTGTGCTCGTAAGCGTGGTGATGCAGCAGCGCACCGTGCTCTTTAAGCACTTCAACCACGTTATCGTTCGCTTTCAATACGTGTTGACCTGCAAACAGCTCTGTGTCTGGCAAGTAAACACCGTTGCTACCTACTGGGTTTGCTACTTCAAGGTTGTACTTTTGACCAACCGCGAAGTCTTCCTGGCCGTGTCCAGGTGCCGTGTGTACAACACCCGTACCTGACTCAGTGGTCACGTGATCGCCCAGGATCACTGGCACGTCGAAGCTGTAGAATGGGTGATTGAAACGCAGCAGTTCCAGCGCATCACCTTTACAGAAGCCCAGATTGTGGAAGTGCTCGATACCGGCACGATCCATCACATCTTTCGCAAGCTCTGCTGCCATGATCAGACGACGTGGCGTTTCACCTTCCACCTGAACCAGCACGTATTCCAGCGCATCAGAAACCGCTACTGCACGGTTCGCTGGCAGAGTCCAAGGTGTGGTGGTCCAGATAACGATAGACACATCACCTTGACCTGCATGACCTTCGTTCAGGTTGAACTTAGACAGCACTGCTGCTTCATCGACAGCACCGAACATGACATCGATTGAAGGAGAAACTTTGTTGTAATACTCGACTTCAGCTTCTGCCAGTGCAGAACCACAGTCTGTACACCAGTGAACAGGTTTGAAACCTTTGTGCAGGTGACCGTTACCGGCGATTTTACCCAGTGCACGGATGATGTTTGCTTCGGTATCAAAATCCATGGTCAGGTATGGTTTGTCCCACTCACCCAACACGCCCAGACGTTTGAAATCAGCCTTCTGGCCTTCAACCTGCTTCGCGGCGTACTCACGACACTTCTGACGGAATTCAGCAGCAGACACTTTCTGGCCTGGCTTGCCGACTTTCTTCTCAACCATCAGTTCAATAGGCAGGCCGTGACAGTCCCAACCTGGTACGTAAGGTGCGTCGAAGTCCGAAAGGGTTTTGGACTTAATAATAATGTCTTTAAGAATTTTGTTTACGGAGTGACCAATGTGAATATTGCCGTTCGCATACGGAGGGCCGTCATGCAAAATGAAAGATTTTTTGCCTTTCTTAGCTTTACGGATTTCACCGTAAAGATCTTCGTCGTACCAGCGCTTGAGCATCTGTGGCTCGCGCTGTGCAAGATTACCTCGCATCGGAAACGCGGTTTCCGGCAGGTTTAAGGTATCTTTAAAGTCACTCATTGATTGTTCATTCCGTATATGGACGTTTAGACATTATTTCTCATCATGCTCAGCCAGCCACGCACGCGCTGTCTGGGCATCAATTCCGATTTGGGCTTTCAACTCATCGAGCGAGCCAAATTTCATCTCGTCACGCAGTTTATGTAAAAGCTGCACTTCGATTTGAAGACCATAGAGATCACGCTCCAGGTCAAAAAGGTGTACTTCCAGTTGTTGGCGCACACCGTTGACAGTAGGCCGTGTACCGACATTCGCTACACCACCCAGCCATTGTTCTTCTTCAATTCCACCAACACGCACCACATAGACACCGGAAACCGGAGATACACGACGCTTGAGCGGAACATTTGCGGTCGGGAAGCCGATGGTTCGACCCAATTTTTTACCGTGGGAAACACGACCGCTGATGCTGTAAGGGCGGCCAAGCATAGATTCTGCTTCACTTTGATGCCCTGCAGCCAATTCGTTACGAATGGCTGTACTGCTGACACGTTGCTCAGAGACAGTAAAGCTGTCAGTACTTACCACTTCAAAGCCAGCCGTTGTCGCTTCGTTTTGCAGATAACAAAAATCGCCCTGACGCTTAGCGCCAAAGCGAAAATCATCACCAACCACGAGAAACTTAACACCCAATTGTTCAGCCAACAAGCGATGAACGAAGTCATGCGGCGTGATAGAGGCGAATTTGGCGTTGAAGTTAACCATGACGAGACGCTCAACACCCAGTTTGGCCAGTTGAACATACTTATCGCGAAGTCGGGTGAGCCTTGCCGGGGCATTTTCTCCTGAAAATAGCTCTCGCGGCTGAGGCTCAAACAGCATTACCGTTGAAGGCAATCCAAGCTCACGCGCTTTTTCCACCACGCGGCGCAGCACTTCCTGATGACCCAAATGGACACCGTCAAAGTTACCGATTGTCAGCACGCAACCACGATGTCTGTCGCGGATGTTATGGATACCCCGAATTAATTCCATAGCGGTAAAACAGCTTTCCCCTTAAAAAACCGACGGATTATATACTAATCAGAAGCCGCAATCAGCCTTCCGCGCGAAGTTGATGCGGTCTCAGGCCCAAAATTACCAGCGAGACTACGTAAGTGATTGCGCCCGCAGCAATTAAGCCGGTCAGTGTATAAACTCTTTGCCACAAATCCATCACCAGCCACTGTTCAAATACTGGCATAAAGTGATAAACCACCGCCCCCATGAGCACCACACCCAAGATAAGGCGCAAGGTGAAAATCACCGTATCTTTGCTGACGCGGTAAACCTGTTGTTTGTGGAGACCACGATACAGCAAGCCTGCATTGACTAAAGCAGATAACGCCGTCGCGATCGCCAAGCCTACATAACCGTAGAAATAGGCAAAAATCAGATTGAATACCATATTGCTTGCCATGGCGATAATGCCGTATCGCACGGGTGTTTTGGTGTCCTGCCGAGCGTAGTAGCCAGGTGCCAACACCTTTATCAACATAAAGTTAAGCAGGCCTGACGAATAAGCAATCAGTGACATGGCTGCTGCATTCACATCATCAGCGCCGAACTCGCCTCGCATGAAAAGCACCATCAACATAGGCTTGGCAAGCACAATCATACCCACCATCGCTGGAACACCAAGCAACAACACCATGCGCACCCCCCAATCCATGGTGGACGCAAATTGCCCTGAAGATTGCTCCACATGTTTTTTGGAGAGCGCAGGAAGAATCACTGTCGCGATGGCAATCCCGAACAAACCTAATGGAAACTCTAGCAAGCGATCAGAGTAGTAAAGCCAACTGATAGAACCTGTTGCCAGAAAACTCGCAATGAAGGTATCGAGCAAGAGGTTAATCTGACTAACTGAAACCCCAAACAATGCAGGAATCATCAGGGTACGAATTTTTGCCACGCCTGGGTGCGACCAGCCCCACTTAGGGCGAACCAGCATCCCTTCGCGATAAAGGAACGGGATTTGGAAACCGAACTGGATCAGGCCACCAAGAAAAACACCAATACCCAAACCTATCTCTGGCTGGTCCATGTTTGGTGATATCCATATCGCTGCCGAAATCATGGCGATATTCAGGAATACCGGCGTAAAAGAGGACACCGCAAACCGACCCAAGGTGTTTAATATTGACCCAGCCAGTGCCACAAAGGTAATAAACCAAAGGTATGGGAAGGTGATCTTTAGTATCAGAGAGGCCAGCTCAAATTTGTGTGACGAAGGGCCATCGTTCACCCAATCAAGGAACCACCCCATCCCGAACAAGGCAGTGATAACCGGTGAGGCAATCACACCAATCAAGGTGACTATTGTCACCAACAGACCCAGTGTGCCCGACACATACGCAATCAGTTCCCGGGTTTTGGTTTTATCATCACTGGCTTGATATTCTGCCAGCACTGGGACGAAAGCCTGTGAGAATGCACCTTCAGCGAAAAGACGTCGCAGGAAGTTAGGGATTTTGTTGGCAAAGAAGAAAACATCCGCCGCCGCGCCTGCACCCATTAAATTCGCTATCACCACATCGCGTACAAGACCCATAACGCGCGAAATCATGGTCATTGAACTGACAATCAATCCAGAGCGAAGTAATCGCTTTGACACCTATATCCCCTTAAAAAACAAAAGGAAGTAAACCTGCCTGCCTGTCGCCCGCGCCCCCTGTAGTTATAAAAAGAAAGGAGGCATCTTGAATAGCACGAAAAGCACAGATAAAAGGCTTACTTCAAGTAAAGAATGCTGGTAGAATCTGCCGCCATATTAACCGCGATGTTCGCAGCACGCCAATCTTAAGGTGAGTGCGGCGGATATTTGCACAAATGAATTGACAACTCGGGTAAAACGAGGCATATTCCTCGGCCTTAAATTGTCACCGAATATAAGATTTGGGAGTTAGACCCTTGGCGAATATCAAATCTGCTAAGAAGCGTGCAATCCAATCTGAGAAGCGTCGCCAGCACAATGCAAGCCGTCGCTCAATGATGCGCACTTACATGAAAAAAACTATCGCAGCTATCGCAGCAGGCGATAAAGAAGCGGCTACTAAAGCATTTGCTGAAGCGCAACCTATCCTGGACCGCATGGCTACTAAAGGCCTGATCCACAAGAACAAGGCTGCTCGTCATAAAGCTGCTCTGGCTGCTCAAATCAAAGCTCTGTAATAGCGCTCCGATTTGAAATAAAAAAACCGGCTCATGGCCGGTTTTTTTATTTGTTCAACGTTTTACTTCGCGCAATACAACTGGTGCAGCGTAGTCATGATGGTTTGCACTTCAACACTCTTCAGCGAATAGTAGACGGTCTGCGCTTCTTTCCTTGTTGCTACCAGACCATCGCGTCTCAACCAAGCCAAGTGCTGAGATAATGCAGACTGACTGAGCTGGAGCTTCTCACTCAGCGTACCAACAGACATTTCCCCTTCCAGCAGATAACAAAGTATGAAGAGTCTGCGCTCGTTTGCCATTGCTTTTAGCAACTGCACTGCCTTTGGCCCAGCTTCTTGCATTTTTTCTAGTTCCATACTTACTGCCTGCAAAAATTACATCTAAAGGTTTGTTTGTGTTTGACTTAAGTTTAACACTGTTCAGGTCAGTAACAACGGTTCGCAACTAAGAATGCTATATAGAAGTTGAGAATTAGTGAAACAACTTGCTGAAATCAGCTTCACATATGCGTTTTACTGCAGGGTGCTGGATCATACGCTCAGCGAAAATCACGTAGTATTCCTCTTTAAGTGCTTCAACTTTCGCTACTTCCATCACATTCGGTAATTCCAGCACATCTGAAGAGTAAAATGTCGGCGCAACAAACATGGCTTTATGATTCGAGCCAAACGCTTTCATCAATGCCGCATCATCAAACTCTCCCAGAATGGTGGGCGTGATACCCTGGCTATCAAACCAATGCATTAACTTTCGCCCCATGGCCGTGCGTGTACTAGGGATTAACAATTTATGCTCTTCAATGACAGCAGGAAAACGCTTCTTGGAGATATCCCCTGAGCAGAAAAAGCTCATCATGCTCTCGCCTATCTTCACACTGAATAACCCAGGGCTTTGTGTTGAATCAACCGGGCAATCAGACAGGATCATATCCAGCTTATGCTGACTAAGCTGCTCCAACAGCAACTCATGGGTCGATTCAAAGCAACGTAGATGAATGCCATCATCTTCCGGCAATGCTTTCAGCAACACACGACTCACTAGGCTTTTCGAAAGTGCGTCTGCCACCCCAACATCAAACAGCTGATGCTCACGTTGACTGTAATTCACGATATCGAGCATTTCATAGCTCAGGCCAAACATCTTATCCGCATACTTAAATACGAGCTGCCCAAGCTCTGTGGGCTCAATGTTTCTTCCTGCACGTTTGGTCAGCTTACCTTTGAGCCGCTCTTCTAGCGCCCTGATTTGTCCTGTAACGGTCTGTGGCGTCAGAAACAAGGCATCAGCCGCCTTGGACACTGAACCTTGCTTACAGACCATCCAGAAGTAATAGAGGTGGTTATAATTTAAATGTGACATGTGTTCTCAACGAAAAAACGCCAGACACGTTATCCGCGACTGGCGTTTTGAACTGGTAGCTTATCCTTTCTTGGCAATGGTGGAGGTCTTGTAGCGACCTCCGGCGCGCTGTTCCAGCGCTCTGCCTAATAAGGTGTCTTTGTCGACGCTTGGCGTTGTTGTCAGCGATGCTTTTTCAACAACCTCAGGTTGGGTTGTTTCCAGCCCGGCTAAAAACGCTTTACACACTTCTGTTGAATTATCATCGAAACAGTGTGAGTAATTGTTCGCAGCCAGTGCCGGTGTAGCAAAAAGCACTCCGCTAATAATCAATGCTAACTTTTTTCTCATCGCTATCTTCCTCCACCTCACTCGATTTCGGCAATACAGCATTCAGCAGGGCATAACCTGCCACAGCCGAGATAGTTGAACCAATCAAAATGCCCAGTCGTGAGAAGGTAATATAGCTTTCATCCACACCAACAAACGCCAGAGACGAAATGAAGATGGACATGGTAAAGCCGATACCACACAACAATGACACGGCAAAGATTTGCTTAAAGTTTACGTTTTCAGGCAGGCGAGCAATACCCAGTTTTACTGACGCCCAGCTCAGGGTAAAGATACCCAGAGGCTTACCAATCAACAGACCCAATGCAATCCCCAATGGAAGCGTATTAGTTAGACTTTCTATTGATACGCCTTCCAGTGACACACCAGCATTTGCGAACGCAAAGATAGGCAGAATTAAGAAAGCAGCGTACGGGTGAATCGCATGTTCGAGCTCTTTCAGTGGTGACTTACCGTCCTTTCCACCTTCAAGCGGAATCACAAAACCCAGCACTACGCCCGCCAGTGTCGCATGAACACCTGACTTCAAAACGCTGACCCAGAGAATTGCCCCCACGAGTAAGTACCACCGGGTCTGAGTGACACCCTTGGCATTCATCAGGAAGAGTGCTGCTGTAGCCAAGAAGGCAACTGTCAGTGCTGTAATGGAGAGATCACTACTATAGAACAAAGCAATAATCACGATAACGCCAAGGTCATCAATAATCGCCAGCGCGAGCAGGAAGACTTTCAGTGCCAACGGAACGCGCTTGCCCAGCAGCGCCATCACACCCAGTGCGAATGCAATGTCCGTCGCGGCTGGAATTGCCCAACCCGCTTGGGTGACAGGGTCGCCAGCATTAAATGCCAGATATACCGCGGCAGGTGCTACCATACCGCCGACAGCAGCAATAGCAGGGAAGATGGCTTTTTCTTTGGTATTCAGAGCGCCTTCAATCAGCTCCCTTTTAACCTCAAGTCCAATCAGTAAGAAAAAGATGGCCATGAGGCCGTCATTAATCCAATGTGCAACAGACAAACCTGCTATGTAGCTATGAAGCGCACCGTCATACAGTGGTTGCAAAGGCGAGTTGGCAATAATGATCGCCAGAATCGCAGCAACGATCAGCACTAAACCACCAGCTGATTCCATCTTCATAAACTGACGAATCGCATCAGTCATTAAAAGCACTCCGTTAAATTAGTTAATCTCTACTAGTCTAGGCGCCGATCATCGATAAAGAAAAATCGGTTCTTCGGAGATTAAACATCGAAATATCCGAAGTATCCAATCAAAGTTGTTACTTTTTTCGCAAAGAAAATCGGTGACTCTGTAATAAACGTTCCAGCCCAGCCTGCATCAAGCCTTAAAACGGTTCAAGTGCCTATTTTTTATACTGCGATTTCCCCCCTTACAAAAATAACTTATCCTCATGTTTTTTATAGGAATATGGACACGTGACACAAAGTCTTTACACCCTTTCTTATCAATGGCTGATACACCACCTTATAACTGTCATATTAGTGAAATATTTCGTACCTAATATCCGCGCCAGATTCTTTCACTGACACAAATCTGACATTTAACTGTCACGGAGATTTCTCTTATGACCTCCCAAGCTTCTACTGCTGCACCGATTAACAGCTCTAAGAATTGGGTACGTTGGGCCAACCTGGCACTTATGCTTTATGTACTGCTTCTGGCAGTTTCCATGGTTGGAAGTGGTTTCAAATGGGCTGCGGGTGACGAGGCGAGAACCTTGTTTGAATTCGCATCTCATCCCGTTGCGGGTCTGATGATTGGTATCGTAGCGACAGCGCTCATCCAGTCTTCCAGTACTGTAACTTCTATTATTGTTGGTCTCGTCGCTGGCGGCCTGCCAGTTGAAACAGCCATTCCTATGGTGATGGGTGCAAACATTGGCACTACCGTGACCAACACATTGGTAAGTCTAGGTCACGCGCGTTGCAAAGATGAATTCCGCCGTGCATTTACCTGTGCAACTGTTCACGACTTCTTTAACCTGATTGCTGTAGCTATCTTCCTGCCGCTGGAAATGATGTTCGGCCTGCTGGACAAGATCTCAAGCTGGTTGGTGGCGCCTTTCATGTTTGAAGGCAGCCTGAGCATGAAAGGTCTGGACTTTATGGGTCCAATCACCAAGCCACTGGTTAATGGCACTAAAGATATGCTGTCTACACTGCCAGGTAGCTGGGGCGGCATCGTACTGGCTCTACTGGGTATTGCACTGATCTTCGCTTCTATCACCATGATGGGCAAACTGATGCGCTCTCTGATGGTAGGCCGTGCAAAAGAAATGCTGCACAAAGCGATTGGCCGCGGTCCTATCCACGGCATCATGTCAGGTACTTTGGTTACCATTCTGGTTCAGTCTTCTTCTACGACGACCAGCCTGATGGTTCCACTGGTAGGTACCAACGTACTGAAAGTACGTGACGTGTATCCGTTCACTTTGGGCGCGAACATCGGTACCTGTATCACTGCTCTGCTGGCAGCTACGGCAGTGACCGGTCCTAACGCAGTGTTTGCCCTGCAGATCGCTTTGGTACACCTGGCGTTCAACATCATGGCAACCCTGCTGATCTTCGGTACACCATTCCTGCGCGAAATCCCACTGAAGTGTGCGGAAATGCTGGGTGAAGCGGCAGCGAAGAACAAGATGGCTGTCGTGGCTTACTTAGGTCTGGTATTTATCGCGATTCCTTCGCTGGTGATGCTGGTAACCCAGTAAGCAATACTGACAAACTGATTTGAAAACGCCCGCTGATGCGGGCGTTTTTGTATTTAGGGTCCTGGAGCAATTATTCAAGAACATCGAGACATTAAAAAAGCGGCACTGGTGATCAGTTGCCGCTTTTTCTATTCCTAGGATCTGCTCTTGCTCTTTCTAGGACCTAGGATCTTCTTTTCCTAGAACCCTTAACCCTATTAAACCGCAATCGGCGCTTTAATCGATGGCAGCGCTTCGTAACCTTCAATCTCAAAGTCTTCTAGTTTGTAGTCGAAGATAGAGTCAGGCTTACGTTTGATTGTCAGGGTTGGTCGATTACCCGGCTCACGCTTGAGCTGCTCGTAAACGATATCATCGGTCAGGTGATTGTGATAAAGGTGAACATCACCGAAGGTATGAACGAAATCACCGACTTCCAAATCGCACTGCTGCGCAATCATATGGGTGAACAGCGCGTAACTCGCAATGTTGAACGGCACACCCAGGAAGTAATCGGCGCTACGCTGATAAAGCTGACAAGATAGCTTGCCATCAGCTACGTAGAACTGAAACAAACAGTGGCAAGGAGCCAGTGCCATTTTTCCTTGCTCTGCATTAGTTTGCGGGCTGATAGTCTCGTCAGGCAGGTCAGCAGGGTTCCACGCCGTAATGATATGGCGGCGTGAATTTGGTTTAGTTTTGATCTGCTCAATCAGCTCGGCAATCTGGTCAACAGTAGAACCATCCGGACATGCCCATGAACGCCACTGAGCACCATACACCGGGCCCAGATCGCCCTCGCCTGTTGCCCACTCGTCCCAGATTGTCACGTTATTGTCTTGCAGATACTTAATGTTGGTATCGCCATTGAGGAACCACAGCAGCTCATGAATGATGGCACGAGTGTAAAGCTTCTTGGTTGTCAGCAGCGGAAAGCCTTCACTGAGATCAAAACGCATCTGACGACCAAAAACTGAACGTGTACCTACACCGGTGCGGTCACCGCGGTCTGTGCCGTTATCAATGATATCCTGCATCAAATCAAGATATTGCTTCATGGTTCTTCCTTTCGTTTACTACCCGCTACAGCGGGGTGACAAATCACAAATATAAAGAAAGCCGCAGGGATCTGCGGCTTAAACTGAAAATGTTATGCGGAGCGCGCTGCGCTTGGGTCTCTGCGATAGGCCCAGACTACCATCAACACACCCACAATAATCATTGGCGTCGACAATATTTGTCCCATGCTGATCCAATCGCCAAATAGGCCCAAGTGTGCATCAGGCTCGCGATAAAACTCGACAATAAAGCGGAATGCCCCGTAACCTATCAGGAATAGACCGGAAACGGCACCGGCAGGCCGCGGCTTCTTAATAAACCAGTTCAGGATGAGGAACAACACGATGCCTTCCAGCAAAAACTCATAAAGCTGCGAAGGGTGACGGGCAATCGGTCCTCCCGTTGGGAAAATCATGCCCCATGGCATGTCTGTCGAACGTCCCCAGAGTTCGCCATTGATAAAGTTGCCCAGACGACCTGCGCCCAGACCAAATGGCACCAGTGGCGCGATAAAATCAGATACCGCAAAGAATGTCCGCTTGGTCTTTCGGGCATACCAAGCCATGGCTGCAATCACACCCAGCAATCCACCATGGAAAGACATGCCGCCCGTCCAGACTTTGAACAGGAAGAGCGGATCTGCAAGAAATGCGTCGAATTGGTAAAAAAGCACATAGCCAATGCGGCCGCCCAACACCACACCCAGAAAGCCCGCAAAGAGTAGATCACTGACTTCATCCCGCGTCCATCCGCTGCCCGGCTTATCTGCACGGCGGTTTGCCAGCCAAAGAGCAAAGGCAAAACCGGCGAGGTACATCAAGCCATACCAGCGTACTGCAAGCGGCCCGATTTCAATCAGGACAGGATCTATTTGAGGGAATGTCAGTGACATGAATTCGTCTTCCTTAGCTAAAAAACATGCTTGCGCCCACCAGGAGCAAGAATACCGCGAATACGCGTTTTATAATGGGTGTCGGTAAACGGGTCGCAAGTCTCGCCCCGTAACGCGTTGTCATTACGGAAGTGACTACAATACCAATCAATGCTGGCAAGTAAACATACCCCACACTATAAGGTGGTAATGTCTCGGGTTGCGTCAGCCCGAAAAAGATAAAACCTATGACACCGGAAAGCGCCAAAAAGACACCGCACAATGATGCACTGCCAATGGCTTTGCGCATTTCGACGCCATGATAGTTAAGATAAGGCACGGTCAATGAGCCGCCACCAATTCCCGCAAGGCTCGCTATCATACCAATCGCAGTCCCACTGGTCATGCTACCAAGCGGAGAAGGTAGTGGTCTGGCTGATTTTATCCGAAGTGACAGCGCCATTTGCAGAGCAAGCAACAGCACAATAATCCCGAAGACTTTCGGCAAATATTCCGTTGGCATTCTGTCGGCAATCGCACTGCCAAACAGCCCGCCCAGCAAAATACCCGGTAACAAGGTTTTAATGATGGAAGGCTGAACATTGCCCAGGCGATAGTGTGTATAAGCGGAGGAAGATGACGTGATCACAATGCTTGCTAGCGATGTGGCGAGTGCCATGGGCATCACGAGATTGGAAGAAATCCCCGCCCAAGGCAGAAGCACGCTAAGCGCTGGCACGACAATCAGGCCACCGCCGATCCCTAAAAGCCCGGCTAACAGACCAACAACGCCCCCGACGGCAAGACAAACGCCAAACAACCACAATGTGGCTTCTAACATGGAATATTCCTATTGGTGCTGCACTTTTTAAATAGCCAGATCACCTTATTTATTTGCCCTGAGCTTTACGTCCGAGTATCGCTGTGGCTACTTACCTACCCGGATCAAACCGCCGAGATTGTACTGTTCTAAAAAGGCTTCTGAAGCATTTCTTATATCACGCGCTAATGACAGTTGTTGGACAGTCGCCGCGTGCGACTCAAGCTGCTTACTTGGAATATGGCGCAAAACGTATTTGATTTTCGCGACACTCCGCGTATTCATGCTGAGCTGTCTGTACCCCATTCCCACCAACAGTGATGCACCGATAGGATCACCAGCAAACTCACCACAGACACTCACAGGTAATTTAAGCCGCTTGCTGTTGTCGAGAATTTGCCTAAGCACCGCCAACACTGAAGGGTGGAATGTATCATAGACCTCTGCCACGCGGGCGTTGTTTCTGTCCACCGCCAGCAAATACTGTGTGAGGTCATTGGTGCCGACAGAGAGAAAGTCGATGTGAGGAGCAATGGCGTCCAATTGGTAGAGCACGGAAGGAACTTCTACCATGATCCCAAGTTTTGGCAGCTTCAAGGTCTCACCTTGCGCATCCGCCATTTCCATGACTTCCGCAAAGGCTCTCTCTACCAGTGCTTTGGCTTCTAACAGCTCAGACAAACCAGAGATCATCGGCAGCAGGATGGAGAGATTATCGCGTCCGATGCTGGCACGCAGCATAGCTCGAACCTGAATCAGGAAGATATCTGGATGGTCCAGAGTAAAACGGATCCCGCGCCAGCCAAGGAAGGGATTGTCCTCTTCGATTTTGAGATAAGGCAATGGTTTGTCACCGCCAATATCCAGTGTGCGCATGACCACTGGCTGCTTGGGATAGCAATCCAGAATCGCACGGTATTGATTCACCTGATCGTCTTCCGATGGGAAACTTCTTTGCATCAGAAACGGCACTTCGGTGCGGTAGAGGCCAACACCATCTACTCCACGGTTGATAGCAATGCTGGTATCAGCACTGAGTCCCGCATTCAAATGGACTTCTACCCGCACACCATCAGACGTTTCTGTCTTCTTCGTGAAAGTACTTTCGACTTCCTGTTGAAGCTCCAATTCTTCGTCACGAAGACGCTCATACTCTTCAAGAACCTGAGGTGCTGGCTCAACCAGCAAACGCCCCTTGAAACCATCCAGCACGATTTGCTTGCGGTGCACCAACTGCGGGCTGAATTCCACGCCCATGACAGCTGGAATACCCAAGGCTCTTGCCAAAATGGCAGCGTGCGCATTCACTGCCCCTTCTTCTGCAACCACACCCGCCAGACGATCGCGTGGGATGGCGGCCAGCATGGCTGCCGTTAATTCACGGGCAAACAGCACAATAGGCTCGTCAAAATTCCACTGCTTTATTTCCTGATTCTCAAGGAAATAAAGCAAGCGTTGACCCAGTTCTTTCACGTCATTAGCACGTTCGCGAAGATAAGGATCTGACATGTTCTGGAAACGCTCAGAAAACGCGTCAATGGTTTGCTTTACCGCCCACTCTGCCAAATCGCCATTCTGAATGCGCTCATTCATCGCCTTTCGCAGCATGGGATCATTCAGAAGGTGGATAAAAAGATCAAAGATCGCCAGCGTGTCCTGATTCAGTTCACTGTCAAACCGCTTTCGCAAACGGCGGAATTCGGTAATGGCTGCGCTGATAGCACCATCCAATCTGTCGCGTTCTTTTTGTGTATCAAGGCAAGATGCCGGAAAGACCAAATCCAACCGTGGCTGGGATACATCACACCAGGCTTTGGCTATAGCAACCCCAGGAGATGCAGCAGCACCTTCTAAAAGTAAGGCGCCTTTTGCGTTGTTGGGCCAAAAGCCTTGCGCCTTGGCGTGAGCAAAAACTACCGCAAGTTGGGCCGCCAACGTGACCAGAAAAGATTCTTCACTTTCATCAAACTGGCGAGAATCGCGCTGCTGGACAACCAAAACTCCCAGCACTTTTCGGCGATAAATAATCGGTGTGCCAAGAAAGGCTTGGAAAATATCTTCGCCGATATCAGGAAAATGTTTGAAGTCGCTATGCGAACTGGCGAGTGCAAGGTTGATGGGTTCGGCACGACGGCCAACTAACCCCACCAAGCCTTCATCAAAGGAGAGAGAAACACGGCGAGCACGGGCATTAAGTCCCTGCGTCGCCATAAGATCATATTGTTCACGGTCATGATCCGCGATATAAACCGAGCAGCACTCCGTCTCCATCGCAGAACAGGTCTCACGTACTAAGACATTAAGCGCCTGTTTGACGTCGGTGGACGACGCTACATTGTTAACGATATCCCTCAGTTTCGTCAGCATCGGCGCCCTCGACGTTCATCCTTAGTTCTTTGCTGTGCCCCGCTTACCTTTTCGTTTGGTCTTTCTTTCGCGAAAAGGCATCGCCATTGGCGCAAACTCTTTCATCGCGCGTCGGTAAACTTCGCGTTTAAACGACACCACTTGCCTCACAGGGTACCAATAACTGACCCAACGCCAGCCATCAAATTCCGGTGTCCCCCCGCGCTGCATGTTCACCTTTGACTCGTCACATTCCAGCTTCAGCAAAAACCACTTTTGCTTCTGACCGATACACACTGGCTTGGAATCCCAGCGAACCAGACGTTTAGGTAATTTATAGCGTAACCAATGACGACTGGTAGCCAGAATTCTTACGTCTTTCTTCGTGAGCCCTACTTCCTCGTATAACTCACGGTACATGGCCTGTTCAGGTGTTTCACCGTCATCAATACCACCTTGTGGAAATTGCCAGGAGTGTTGTCCGTATCGACGAGCCCAGAGAACTTGACCGTGGCTGTTACAAATAACTATCCCCACATTGGGACGGTAGCCATCGCCATCTATCACTGGACGACCTCAAATATAAATCTCTATTACCAGTGATTTTTTCACACTATGTGCACAGTGGTAAACAAACATTGTGTATGAGACGCATTTTTTGGGGGCTTCAACCGCCTTTATGGATAAATCCCCGGTCACCACTAAGTTATAAACAATCCGGTGAGACTAAGCGCACATTTATTCACGCTTTCTGTGGATACATTTGTGCAGAACAGACTTTAAACGGGACAAAAGTGTCTCTTTGACCGATATGAAAAGTGTCCACACAAGCGGGAAATTTAAATTATATCTATATATTTCATACACATAATTAAATTTAGGTTCATATTCCCAAGCAAAATCGGAGGACAAAAACAGAACGATCTTAAAGTGGTCAAAGATCCATCAAAGTAAGACTTACCCACACAACTCGCTCACTTTCCAATCAGAATGATCCAAAAGCCGCCTATTTATGTGACCAAAACCACTGTATAAGCATCCATGATCCATTTTTACACCTCCGACACTTAGATCGTTGTGGATAACTCCGTAAGGGTGCAAAAATTAGTGGATCCATTATGGTGAGGCTGATAGCGTTCACTGCAGACAACTAAGACACCGAGGCATGATGATCCCCGCACCCAATTCAGAAGCTGAACTCCTTGAACGCGCCTTTGCTTTGGCGGGCTTTACGCTCGGTGAACTGGCCGAACAACATGGACTGGAATGCCCCGTAGATCTGCGCCGAGAAAAGGGCTGGGTAGGCATGTTGCTTGAGACCTGTCTGGGTGCGACTGCAGGCAGCAAGCCCGAGCAGGATTTTCAGGAATTAGGGATCGAGCTGAAATCCATCCCTATCAGCCATACAGGAAAACCATTGGAAACCACTTTTGTCTGTGTCGCGCCACTGACTGGTGTTCAGGGGTTGACCTGGGAAAACAGTCATATCCGCAACAAGCTATCAAAAGTGCTTTGGATCCCGGTTGAAGGTGGAAGGGAAATTCCGGTTTGCGAGCGTCATGTAGGTATGCCGTTATTATGGAAGCCTTCAGAAGATGAAGAGTCGCAGCTAAAAGCGGATTGGGAAGAATTGATGGAGTTTATCGTGCTGGGAAAAGTGCATGAAATCAGTGCCAGACACGGTGAGTTCTTACAGCTTCGCCCTAAAGCGGCAAACAGCAAAGTCAAAACTGAAGCCTATGGCGCTAAAGGTCAACCCATCAAAACCTTGCCCCGTGGCTTTTATCTTCGCACTCAGTTCACGGGCAAGATACTCGCCCGCCACTTTATGCTGCCGGAAAGCGAAAGTTAGCTCTAGGGTCTGTCGACCTTAAAGCGTAATTTCCATGTCCTCATTGCAGGAAGTATCCGCGGGCCCAAACTCATCATAAGGATCCAGCAGACGTAACGTTGCTTTTTTCACTCCCACTTTGCGAAGCTTCTCTGACACCTGTTCCATGTTGTCAAAATGCATCACTTCATCCGTATTGTCGTCTTTCAGTGGCTCCAGCTTGTGCCTGACTTCCACTTCCACCACATACTGTGCACCACCTGCATGTGCAATCACATAGCAATGGGGAACGTTGTCCGGGTGAGCCTGTATCCAGCTCTTCAATTGCTTTAATTTCATTTCGTTACCCGCATTGTTAATCGAATGTTAATTCTAGTATAAGGACTCAGGATAGTGTGTGTGGTTTAAAACTGATAATTCTGATCGCTCCCACGGAATCCATTTGCGACATCTCAAAACCTTCATCCGGATCTACACCAAGTCCCCCACTTTTTCGCTTGTACCGACAAGAAAACTTTCTAAGATGGAAGGTAAACCCCGCACATCTCGAAAACGTGTTTCTCGTCGTCCATGAGATGCAGCCCAAGGAGAAAGGATGCAATACCACACTCTTCCCCATACCAATCTGGAAGTCAGTAAGATTTGTCTTGGTACTATGACCTTTGGTCAACAGAACACAGAAGCAGATGCTCATCAGCAGCTGGACTTCGCACTCGACCATGGCGTGAACTTTATTGATACCGCGGAAATGTATGCGGTGCCACCGAACCCAGAAACACAGGGGCTGACAGAGCAATATATTGGCACCTGGCTGCAAAGATCGGGTAAACGCGACAAGGTGATTATCGCCACCAAGGTCGCAGGTCCTCGCGGCGTGCCGTACATTCGTGAAAACATGTCACTGGATAGACGCAATCTCCGTCAGGCTGTCAACGACAGTCTCGCCCGTTTGCAGACCGATTACATCGACCTTTATCAGGTTCACTGGCCCCAGCGCCATGTGAACAGCTTTGGTCAATTGAACTACGACCATCAGGACGAAAACTCAGGCGTCACCCTGCTGGATACTCTGGATGCGCTCGCCGAACTGGTGCGCGAAGGCAAAATCCGTCACATCGGCGTCTCGAACGAAACGCCATGGGGCGTGATGAGCTATCTTCGTTTGGCAGAAAAGCATAGCTTGCCGCGTATTGTGTCAATCCAGAACCCGTATAATCTGCTCAACCGCAGCTTCGAAGTGGGTCTGTCAGAGATCAGTCATCAGGAAGGCGTCGAGCTACTAGCTTACTCACCGCTCGCGTTTGGTGTGTTGAGCGGAAAATACCTCAATGGCGCTAAACCAGAAGGAGCACGCTGCACCCGCTGGGAGCGTTTCGCCCGATACTTCACCGAGCAAGGGCAGGCAGCAACGCAGGCTTATGTTGATCTTGCTAAAGAATTCGCCATTGACCCAACACAGATGGCACTGGCTTACGTCAATACCCGCTCCTTTGTCGCCAGTAATATCATCGGCGCCACCACGCTTGAGCAACTCAAAACCAACATCGATTCCATAGACGTTGAATTGCCGGAAGAATTGCTGAAGCGCATTGAAAAGATTGGCCAGCAGTACTCCAATCCTTGTCCATAGCGCTTATTGACCTTGGGTTTTCAAATAGAAAAAGCGCCGTAAGGCGCTTTTTTATTATGTGATTATAGGGAATTCGGGAGTCACCTAGGATAGTGACTCCCTTCTGATTACGTTGTCAGGTTCAACCTTAACTTTCTGCGCATTCGTGCCACTTCGCGTTGGGCTTTAAATTTAGGTGCAACGGTGTGACCGATAGATAAGCCATCTTTCTCGAAACCAATATCTCGCATTAGATGCTCTGACAAAGGCTCGCCAACATAGCGAATTCGGCGATGGGCTTTTCTCCAGGCTGACTCTTCACGTTTAATATCCATACGGACGAAAAACACGGCCAGGCGCAGGTACATAGATTGGTTCATGACGGACTCCTTGTTGAGTTTCAGGAGGCCTTGGATAGATTGCGGGAGAGGGATCTTAACTAGGAAGTGTCGCTCAGAGCCGCAGTCATATCCGCGGCCCATTTGCTAAAATGGTGCGGATTAGTGTACAGGTTTTCGCATATCTGCGCACAGATGGGTGGCGCAAGTCATGACGGATGTAAACAGTTGATTTGTCATCTTATTGCCTCCTTTCTGCGTAAACCTGCGGAGTATTCCGCACTTGTAAATTCACTGTTAATACTAATGATTTAGATCAATATATCAATGCGTTATTTGATATAACCATGAATTCAGTGGCATGTGCTTTATTAAACAATTTGAGTAAAGTTTCACCATATTCTGTTCGAGGTTTTGCCTATTTAAAAGGACATATTGCTTTTCACTAGCCAATTTTAAAATCAATCGCTCCGATAATCGTACTCCCGCAAATCATCAAACTGTTACAAACCCGAATAAAGAACATCCAAAATCCATCCCTTTTACGGATAGTAATTAACTATGTTCAATCTTATTAGTGGATATCATGCTGGCATTGATTGAGAGGTAACACACCATGAGAACTGCAGCAGACCGTATTCGACACGCCATCGCCTTCGAGGTGATAGGCCTTATCCTCATTGTAAGCATTCTGTCCCTGTTTGGTTTTGATGCCGCACACACAGGTGTGTTGGGTGTGGCTTTTTCCATTCTGGCGACAGGTTGGAACTACATTTATAACCTGTGGTTTGACAAAGCTATGGTGAAAATGACCGGCAGGACCGAGAAGAAACAAAAGCATCGTATCCTTCATGCGGTACTGTTTGAGTTGGGACTGCTTTGGGTGACGCTGCCTGCTATTGCATGGTGGCTTAACATCAGCCTGTGGCAAGCTTTCCTGATGGACATTGGTCTGGTGGCCTTCTATCTGGTTTACGCATACGTCTACAATCTGGCGTACGATAAAGTGTTTCCTATTAATGAAGGGAAGCTAGTCACCCAGTAATCTAATAGACGAAAAAAACCGCCTAATAAGGCGGTTTTTTTATTTCAGCTAATTACTTAGCGGAAGCTACGCGGTGCAGGAATCAAGCTGTGCTTGTTCAGCAAACGGTACATAGTTGCACGTGACACACCCAGCTCTTTCGCTGCAGCAGACACCTGGCCATTGTTGCTTTCCAGCACAGCGAGCAGTGCATCACGCTCAGACTCTTCACGAATCTTACGCAGGCTTTGTTTGTAATCGCCCTGACGTGGCAGATCCAGATGCTCAGCTTCAATCACCAGATTATCCGCCAGCAGTACTGCACGTTTCACCTGGTTGATCAGCTCACGTACGTTACCTGGCCAGCTATAGTTGGTCAGGATCTTGTTCGCTTCTTCAGAGAAGGTGCGCGCCTGCGTGTTGTACTGACGTGCAAACTTCAACAGGAAGTGCTCAGCCAGCTCAGGAATGTCTGCACTTCGCTCTTTCAGTGAAGGCACAGAAATACGTAGAACATTGAGGCGGTAGAACAGATCTTCACGGAACTGACCTTCAGCAACCGCTTTTTCCAAATCCATGTGCGTCGCCGCAATCACACGAACGTCGATCTCTTTCGAGTATTTGTCGTCGTGCGTTTCTACCGTACCGTCCTGCAAAAGATGCAGAAGGTTTGCCTGAAGATTCAGAGGCAAATCACCAATTTCATCCAGGAACAGAGTGCCTTGGTGCGCTTGCTGCACTTTGCCTTCTGTCGTGCCATCACCAAACAGCTCGTTTTGAATAAGCTTCTCTGGTAGCGCGCTACATTTCACAGAAACGAACGGACCTTTCGCGCGGGTTGAAGCATTATGAATTGCCATACCCACCAGCTCTTTGCCGGTACCGCTTTCACCGTTGATCAGAACTGATACGTCAGTCGGTGCGACACGACGAACCTGATCACGCAGTTTCTTCATCACAGAGGTTTTACCCAGCAGTCCCATGTCACTGTGGTCGCCCAGTTGAGGCCATACGTGACGCTCAAGCTTCAGCATGCCCAGTTGGTGACCGATGGTGCTCATCAGTTGGCTATCTGGAATTGGAGAAGTGAAGTAGTCGATGCAGAAGCTCACAATGAACTGACAAATTGCATCATTGTTGAGTTGATCTTCGCGGATCAGCGCCAGCCAGCGAACCTGCTTGTTGCGGTTTACCAGTGATGCGACACCGTTGAGACTGAAATCATCGTGGCTGATATCCACAATACCAATGCAAGGACCAATGTCCTGAAGGAGAGATTGTGCTGCTCTGAGGTCATAACAGCGGTGACAACGCCAACCTGCTTGTTCCAGTGTTGCCAGCCAAGGTTCGTAAGTTCCGCCTACTACGACGAGTGAACTTGGAACCGCCTCAGATCTGAATTGCATACCCATAACGCCTGCCTTTAGTCATCCATTAACGACACGTGTTCAAAATGTTGTGAGTATCATTATATTTTGTAAGACAAGCAGGTCTGTCTCAATGTAGATACAAGGTAGCTCTCAAATCAGCACAGTTCCCAGATAAGACACTTTTGCTGTTCGATTTGCTGACAACATAGGCATCTAGTAGCTGACATATTTATCAGTATTATTAATAGGATAGACTATTCCATGATGCCCAAAAAAGCCATCAAAATGGCCAACATTTCAAACACTTCTCAATTTTGAGAAATTTAAAATTCTCTTTAAAATTTCTTAGATCATAGACTATGACCCGATTTATTGAGGCTATCTATCGATAGAGAAAGCAAAAAAACCGCGTCCAAGTGAGACGCGGTCTTTCATTTAAGGCAGGGCTTCGAGAAACTATCTCACTTCTTCGCCACTGGCGATGACGGTTTCTCTGACTTTGTCTGCAAACTGCAACGCTTCCTGGCGCACTTTGTCTTCATCCACCGTCAGTATGTCTCTCTCCTGCATCAGGAGCTGGCCATCAACGATGGCATGTTTCACGTTCGATGCATACGCGGAGTAAACCAAGGCTGAATAAGGATTGTACATTGGCACCATATTTGGCGCTTTCGTATCAATTACGATGATGTCTGCCAGCTTACCCGTTTCCAGAGAACCTATTTTGTCTTCCATGTGGAGAGCGCGTGCCGCCCCCATGGTTGCCATTTCGATAACCTTGATCGGAGGCATTGCTGCGCGATCTTTGTTCACCAGCTTGTGCACTTTAGCAACTTGGTTGAATTCATCCACTGTACTGAGTGTGTTACCTGACATTGGCCCGTCAGTGCCGAGACCAATTCGAAGACCATCATCAAACATCTTCAATGCCGGTGACACACCTTTGGCAGACTTGATGTTGGCACTCATGTTATGCGCGATGCCCACATCGTGCTTTTTCAGCAGCGCAATATCATGGTCATCGACATTAATCACGTGCGCGCCAACTAAGTTCGGTGTCAGCGCACCAATATCCGCCATGTATTCCACGGGAGACTTACCACCACTGCGCTCAGCAATCACTTCATTTTCACGTTCTGACTCTGCAAGATGGATCATCACCGGCACATCGTGCTCCAGCGAAAGCTTGGTGATTTTCTGCAGCACTTCGGTGGTATTGGTATAAGGTGCGTGTGGCGCGAAAGCTGGGGTAATACGAGGATGGTCTTTATATTCCTGAATAAAGTTCAAGGCGTATTGGATGCCTTCTTCCGCATTTGCGGCATCAGCAACTGGAAACTTAATGACGGTTTCCCCCAGAATCGCGCGCATACCAATCTTGTCGACGGTTTTCGCCACTTCATCTTCGAAATAGTACATATCGGCATAAGTGGTCACGCCGCCTTTCAGCATTTCCACATTACCCAGTTGCGCGCCGATACGTACCATATCTCTGCTCACCAACTGACTTTCTAATGGGAAAATATAGCGGTGCAGGCGATCTGGCACATCATCACCCAGTGAAC
Source organism: Grimontia indica (assembly GCF_000333895.2). GTDB lineage: Bacteria > Pseudomonadota > Gammaproteobacteria > Enterobacterales > Vibrionaceae > Enterovibrio > Enterovibrio indicus. The sequence continues at coordinate 69,179 of NZ_ANFM02000032.1, forward strand.
GGAACACTGTCATTGAGGCATGAGTGTGGGTGTTGATCAATCCTGGCATCACAATGTCGCCATCCACATCCAAGACGGTTTTGGCCTGATAGGCTTCCGACAGACTCTCATCACCGACAGCCACAATTTTGTTGCCATCAACAGCCACCACACCATTATCGTAAACCGCTTTATCAGCGTTCATGGTCAATACGGTCGCGTCTTTAATTAACAGGTCGATATGTTCAACAGCAAACGCTGCCGATGAAGCCAACGTTGCCAGGGCAACACTGGCAGAAAGGAAGGATTTTTTTAGCATGGTTATCTTCAATAAAAGCAGCAAGGAATTGCGCGGGCATCATCCCTGCAGATGAATCAAACCGGAACTAAAACGTTAATTGCATCGCAATATTTGTGACATTGAGCAAACGTTTGCACACTAACATACGCACATAAAAAAACACTGGCATAAGCCAGTGTTTTTGGTGTCTCAGAGACGTCTCAGAAGTCAGTCAGATTTAGTCTTTCTTCTGGTTCTGTGGACGCATCGCCGGGAACAGAATCACGTCACGGATAGTGTGCGTGTTGGTAAACAGCATTGCCAGACGATCGATACCGATACCCTGACCCGCTGTTGGTGGCAGACCATGTTCCAGTGCAGTGATGTAGTCTGCATCGTAGAACATTGCTTCGTCGTCACCTGCGTCTTTCGCATCAACCTGCGCTTTAAAACGAGCGTCCTGATCTTCTGCGTCGTTCAGCTCCGAGAAGCCGTTCGCCACTTCACGGCCACCGATGAAGAACTCAAAGCGGTCTGTAAAGAACGGATTGTCATCGCTACGGCGCGCCAGCGGAGAGATATCTGCCGGGTAGCCAGTGATGAAGGTTGGCTGGATCAGTTTAGGTTCTGCGGTTTCACCGAAGATTTCTTCCAGAAGCTGACCACAAGTCCAGAATTTCTCAACGTAGATCTCCAGAGACTTCGCGATAGCCACCAGCTTCTCACGATCCTGAACATCTTCCACTGTCAGTGCTTGGATATCAGCATGCTCTGGGTTGTAGTGCTTGATCGCTTCCAGCATGGTCATACGTGCGTATTTACCACCGAATTCCACGGTGTAATCGCCGTAAGGCATAGAGGTTTCACCCAGAACTTCAACGGCTACGGTACGCAGCATGTCTTCAGTCAGGTCGATCAGGTCGTTGTAATCTGCGTACGCCATGTAGAACTCAATCATGGTGAATTCTGGGTTGTGGCGTGGAGACAGGCCTTCGTTACGGAAGTTACGGTTGATTTCGAATACGCGCTCGAAACCACCCACAACCAGACGCTTCAGGTAAAGCTCAGGCGCGATGCGCAGGAACATTTCCTGATCCAGTGCGTTGTGGTGCGTGATAAACGGACGTGCAGAAGCACCACCCGGGATCACTTGCATCATTGGCGTTTCCACTTCCATGAAGTCTTTTGACTCCATGTAACGGCGGATCGCAGAAATCAGCTTAGAGCGTACCTTGAATGCGTTGCGCGAATCTTCGTTCACGATCAGGTCAACGTAACGCTGACGGTAACGCATTTCCTGATCAGTCAGACCGTGGAATTTCTCTGGCAGAGGACGCAGTGCTTTAGTCAGCAGTTGGTACTCTTCCATGTTCACGTACAGGTCGCCTTTGCCAGACTTATGCAGTGCGCCTTTCACACCGATGATGTCACCGATATCCAGACCTTGATATTGCTCTTTCAGCACGTTCTGAACGTCTTTCGCTGCGTACGCCTGAATGCGACCGCTCACGTCCTGAAGTGCCAAGAAAGGACCACGCTTTGCCATCACACGGCCAGCAACGCTGACTTTATGATCCAATGCTTCCAGCTCTTCCTTGCTCTTTTCGCCAAACTCAGCCTGAAGATCAGCCGCTTTGTGCTCACGGCGGAATTCATTTGGGTGGCCGTTTGCATTGCAGCTTTGACGAATGTGGTTCAGTTTTGCACGACGCTCCGCGATCAGCTTGTTTTCGTCTTGTAACTGGTCAGTCATAGTGAACCTTTGAATTAACTTAAAAAATTACAAACCAGATTTCAGGCTGGCTTCAATAAACTTGTCGAGATCACCGTCAAGCACCGCTTGGGTGTTACGGTTTTCGATACCGGTACGCAGGTCTTTAATGCGTGAGTCATCCAGAACGTAAGAGCGGATCTGGCTACCCCAACCGATGTCAGACTTCGCTGCTTCATTCGCCTGTTTCTCTGCGTTCTGCTTTTGCAGTTCCAGTTCAAACAGTTTTGCGCGAAGCTGCTTCATCGCCTGATCTTTGTTCTTGTGCTGGCTTCGGTCATTCTGGCACTGCACCACGGTGTTGGTTGGTACGTGTGTGATACGTACCGCTGATTCGGTGGTGTTAACGTGCTGACCGCCCGCGCCTGACGCACGGTAAACGTCGATACGCAGATCAGACGGGTTGATATCGATGTCGATATTTTCGTCCACTTCCGGGTAAATAAACGCAGAAGAGAACGAGGTGTGACGACGACCGCCTGAATCGAACGGAGACTTACGAACCAGACGGTGAACACCGGTTTCGGTACGCAGCCAGCCGTAAGCGTATTCGCCGCTGATACGAACGGTTGCTGATTTCAATCCAGCCACATCACCTTCAGACACTTCAATCACTTCGGTCTTGAAGCCTTTTGCGTCAGCCCAACGCAGGTACATGCGCAGCATCATGGATGTCCAGTCTTGCGCTTCAGTACCGCCTGAACCTGCTTGCAGGTCGATATAACAATCAGAACCGTCGTGATCGCCAGAGAACATGCGGCGGAATTCCAGCTTCGACAGCTTCTCTTCCAGATCGCTCAGCTCCGGCTCGATTTCATCGAACGTATCCTGATCGTTTTCTTCTACTGCCAGTTCCAGCAGTTCGGTGATGTACTCGCCACCCTGATCAAGCTGGTCGATAGTTTCTACTACCGCTTCCAGCGACGCGCGTTCACGACCCAGCGCTTGGGCACGCTCAGGTTCGTTCCACACATCAGGTTGTTCGAGTTCGGCATTAACTTCTTCTAGACGCTCTTTCTTGGCGTCATAGTCAAAGATACCCCCTAAGGACATTTGCACGCTCGGCAATGTCCGCTAGGCGGTTTTTGATTGGATTGATTTCAAACATGGTCACTTTTCTATGTTCGGAATGAGTTTTAACCGCCGAATTCTACAGAATTGCGGACGGAATATACAGAGTGTGATGGGGATCAAAGGAGAAATTTTCGGAGAAAAATGAGAGAAAAGGCTAAAGGTCCTGGGTCCTACAGTATTTGAACTGTTTAGCAGAGCCTCTGGCTCTTGCTCCTCCTAGGACCTTCTTTTCCTAGGACCCTAGGACCTACTCTTCCTTACCTAAACCGCCGCCATATGCTCAACCATCAACTGCACCGTACGGTTGCCACGGAACTCGTTCACATCGAGGCGATATGCGACCTCGACCATTTGCACAGAGGGATCCGGCCAGCGTCGCAAGTCAATGTTGAAGGCGATGGCGTCCACCATTTGTCCGCCCATGACTGGTTCCAACATCATTTTCAGGTGTTTCCCGCCCACCAGCTTTTGATGCAGCAGCTTGAACTTGCCATCAAACAGTGGCTCAGGAAAGCCTTGCCCCCAAGGACCACCAGAACGCAGCGTTTCAGCCACATCCAAATTGATCTCATTGGAAAGGAGTTCACCGTCTGAAAGCAGTACACCTTTCAACTCTTCTTCGCTGATGGTGTTTTTTACCGCTTCGTCGAACAGTTTCGAGAAACGTTCAAAGTCCGCTTCGGCGATGGTCAGACCCGCTGCCATGGCGTGACCGCCAAACTTTTTAATCAGGCCCGGGTTTTGCGTATCAATCACATCCAGGGTGTCACGCATATGCAGCCCCTGAATCGAACGTGCTGAGCCTTTGATAGTGCCTTCACCACCATCAGCGAAGGCAATCACAGGGCGGTGGAATTTGTCTTTAATGCGTGATGCGAGGATACCAATCACACCCTGATGCCATTCGCGCTGGAACAGTGCAAGGCCGCAAGGCAGACTGCTGCCTTCACCAAATTGAAGACGCTCACAAATCGCCATCGCTTCTTCTTTCATGCCCTGCTCGATTTCCTTACGGCTTTGGTTCAGGGCATCCAGCTCACTTGCCATCTGGCGCGCGGCTTGAAGGTTTTGACACAGTAAAAGCTCAATACCAAATGACATATCATCCAAGCGGCCTGCAGCATTAATGCGTGGCCCCAAGGCAAAGCCGAAATCACTCGCCACCAGCGTCGTCATATTGCGGTTCGCTACTTCAATCAAAGCCTGAATACCCGGACGACATTTCCCCGCGCGGATTCGCATCAAACCCTGATGCACCAAAATGCGGTTGTTGGTGTCCAGCGATACCACATCGGCCACTGTACCCAATGCGACCAAGTCCAACAGTTCCGCCAAGTTCGGTTCAGCGATACCACGCTGGGCAAACCAGCCGTTATCGCGAAGATGAGCACGCAGTGCCAACATCAGATAAAACGCCACGCCGACGCCTGCGAGCGATTTGGACGGAAAGCCACACTCGTTGAGGTTCGGGTTCACCATGGCATCAGCATCCGGCAGCACTTCGCCCGGTAAGTGGTGGTCGGTCACGACGACTTGAATATCGCGGGCTTTGGCTGCTGCAACCCCTTCAATCGAAGACACACCGTTATCCACGGTCATGATAAGCTCCGCGCCTTTGGCTGCAGCTTGCTCTACCACGTCTGGGCTCAAGCCATAACCATCGTCAAAACGGTTCGGCACTAGGTAATCAACGTTGGTGCAGCCCATCATGCGAAATGCCGTCACAGAAAGGGCTGAGCTTGTTGCGCCATCGGCATCAAAGTCGCCCACCACGATAATGCGTCGCCCTTCTGCCATTGCAGCTGCCAGCAATTCTACGGCGCGTTCAATGCCATGTAGTTCGTTGTAATTCAGCAGCCCGCGAGCACTGCGCTCCAGTTCACCTTCAGAGGTGATGCCACGGTTGGCGTAAATACGCTGGAGCAATGGCGGAATTGAAGCAGGAAAAGCAGCATCCTGTGCCGCATGACGACGTTTAATTTCAATCATGGAGAGAACCTGTGAGTCATCGCTTATACCGATGAGCATTAAGAATGCGGATTGAGCCTCCATTTTAGCGAGTGGTTTTCAAAGCGGAAGACTTTGGAACTGAATGCTGTGAAGACAGAAAGAAAAAAGCGCCATCAAGTCGGCGCTTTTTGAGAAGAAATATTTAACCTTTGAATTTCTGTTCAAGATTCTGCAGCAAACCCTTTGCAGGGAGATAACCGCCCAAAAGCGTGCCATCTTCAAGCATAATGGCAGGTGTACCCGTCACACCCATTGCGTTGCCCAATGCCATATGGCGACGGACAAGATCCGTGCACTGTTTGCTTTCTTCATTGAAGTTGCGCGCTTTTGCCAGGTTCATTGCGTCCACTTTGTCATCTGCACACCAAATGGCACTCATTTGGCCGATGTTTGGGGAGCGTTCACCCGAGCGAGGGAATGCCAGATAGCGAACGGTAATTCCCAGATCATTGTATTCCTTCATTTCACTGTGGAGCTTCATGCAGTAACCACAAGTGGTATCTGTAAATACGTTAACCACGTATTTCTCGTCTTTCGCCGGATAGACGATCAGTTCTTTCTCAACATCCGCTTCTTCAAACAGCTTTTTATTACGCTTCGCCTGAGTGATTTCAGTCAGGTTGATAGATTCCGTTGGCGTTGTATGGAAAAGCTGGCCATAGATAAAGTAAGAGCCATCTTTATTGGCGTAAACTACGCCGCCATTCGTCACGACTTCATAGAGACCCTCAACCGGTGCTTTTTCAATAGTTTCAACATTCAGACGGTATTTCGCCAATACATCAGCAATTGCCGCTTTGTCTGCGCCTTCCGCAGCCTGTGTGCCGAATGACAACATGGCAGAGGCAATCAAAGCACGCGCCATCAGTTGTTTTAAATTCATAGTGTTCAGATCCTGAAAATGGGTTTGCGGGCAAACTGTCACTCACTCAGACCGGACAGAAACGAAAAAAATCCCAAGTGAGGTAAAAAAACACCCGTTCGGCTGCATTATGCCCGAGGATGGTGCTCCTGATGCAACTGTTTTAGTCGCTCAGTCGCGACGTGAGTATAAATTTGCGTGGTCGACAGGTCACTGTGCCCCAACAACATTTGCACCACTCGTAAATCTGCACCGTGGTTCAGCAAGTGCGTTGCAAAAGCATGGCGCAAAACGTGTGGCGAAAGCATGTCACCATCAATGCCTGCGAGCGCCGCATAAAACTTGATACGGTGCCAGAAAGTCTGACGGGTCATCATACGGGCGCGGCGGCTAGGGAAAAACACATCCGAACTTTGCTCACCGAGCAATGCCGGGCGGCTGTGCGCCATATATCGCTCCAGCCAGTCGATTGCTGCCTCTCCCATCGGCACCAGACGCTCTTTTCCACCTTTACCAATCACACGCACCACGCCCTGACGCAGGCTGACGTTTTCAGTGGTCAGGCTAATAAGTTCAGTCACGCGAAGACCTGTGGCGTACAGCAGCTCCATCATGGCTTTATCGCGAAGCTCGAGAGTGTCTTCCACATCGGGCGCATCAAGTAGCGCTTCTACCTGCTCTTCCGACAAATCTTTTGGCAGACGCTTAGGCAATTTGGGGCTGATCAATGTGGCCGTTGGGTCATCTTCACGCTGCTTTTCGCGGTAAAGGTATTGGAAAAGACGACGCATTGCAGAGAGCATACGGGCGCGGCTACTTTGCTTGTAATCCTGATCGAATAACCAATGCTGGTAATCCTGCAGTTTTGACGATGTAACCTTCACCAGAGCCACGCTGTCATTATCCAGCCACTGGCAAAGTTTGGTCAGATCGTTTCGATAAGAGGCCAGGGTGTTCTCAGATAAGCCCCGTTCCATCCACATAGCATCCAAAAACTGCTCTACCAACGCCGCGTTTTGTTCCACGATTCACTCACTTAAGTTCGATTGTTGCTTCTCTCAAACTACCTCACCCCCGTATGAATGCAAGGTTTACCCTGATTAAGCAAAACGATTGCAGCAAAATGCGCCAAATCCTCGTGGTTTACAGGGTGGAGATACAACGCCACGAGGAGTAGAATCCCCTCGACGCAACAGCAGGAAAAGCACATGAAAATAGGTTTGTTTTACGGCTCCACCACCTGTTACACCGAAATGGCGGCAGAGAAAATCCGCGATATTCTGGGTGACGATTTGGTGGATATTCACAACATCAAAGAAACGCCGGTTGACCAAATGAATCAGTACGATTTGCTGTTGCTGGGCATTTCTACATGGGACTTTGGTGAGTTGCAGGAAGACTGGGAAGCGGTGTGGTCACAACTTAATGGCCTGAACCTGCAAGGCAAAGTCGCCGCCCTTTTCGGTCTTGGCGATCAGGAAGGGTATGCCGAATGGTACCTTGATGCCATGGGCATGCTGCATGATGAGCTGTTGCCAACCGGCCTGAAGTTTATCGGCTACTGGCCAAATGAAGGTTATACCTTTGAAGCATCAAAAGCGCTGACCGAAGATGGTAAACAGTTTGTCGGACTGGCATTGGATGAAGACAGCCAATACGAGCTGAGTGATGAGCGCATCGCGACTTGGTGTGAGCAGGTGTTGATTGAGTTTCAGGAAACGCTCTAGTCCCAGATCCTCAGCCGCCTTTCAGACGTAAAAAACCACCGCATCCGGTGGTTTTTTTGTATTCCAATGACTTTGCTTTACGCGTGTGATGTTTCGTCTTTACGCTTACCCGCAAAGCTTACTGCAACCAGCGCAATTGCCGTTGGCAGCAGCCATGCCATGCCATAGTTAAACAGTGGCAGCACTTTCAGCGCTGACACATCAACGCCCGCAACTTTCGCTGCATCCAACAGTGCGAACACTAAAGACACACCCAGTACCACGCGGTATGCCAGTTGTGGGTTAGGCATAAAGCGGCGCAGGAACGTCAGAGCAATCAGCGCAATCGCAACCGGGTACAGTGCAAACAGTACAGGAACAGAAATGGCGATCAGCTGATTCAGGCCAACGTTCGCTACCACTGCACAAGCAATAGACAGGATAACGACCCATTGGCGGTAAGTGATTTTGGTTAGGGTGCTGAAGTAGTCAGAACACGCTGAAACCAGACCGATTACTGTCGTCAAACACGCCAGTACAATGATGGTCGACAGGATGATTTGACCAGCAGGGCCAAACAGCGCCAGTACGTAAGCTGACAGAATCGCACCACCGTTTGCCGCGCCTGGTGCCACACCCGTCGCTGTCGCGCCCAGATAGAACAGAGAAACGTAAACAAATGCCAGACCCGCGGCCGCAATCACACCTGCATAAATCAGGTACTGACAGGTTTTCGCCTGATCCGTCACGCCTTTCTTGCGGATTACATCAACAATCAACATACCGAACATTAGTGCGGCGAAGGTATCCATGGTGTTGTAACCTTCAAGGAAACCTGTCGTGAACGCCTGATCCACATACGCACCCTGCGCTGCCACGATATCGCCTTGTGGGTTCACCACAACCGCAATCGCCAGTACTGCCAGTGCCGCAAACAGCGCAGGCGTCAGCAACTTACCAATAGTGTCGATAAGCTTGCCCTGAGACAGGGAGAAGAACATCGCGATGGCAAAGAACACCACCGAGAAAAGCGACAACTCGAACTGACCCGGTGCATTCAGGAAAGGCTTAAAGCCCATCTCATAGGCCACCAAACCAGCACGTGGCGCTGCAAAAGCAGGACCAATAATGATGAAAATCAGCACTGCCATCAGTGTTGCGACTGACGCTGGCAGATCGCGGGTCAGGCCTTTCCAGCCGCCACCCGCCACGGCAACCGCGACGATACCAATAAGAGGAAGGCCTACAGCAGTGGTCAAAAAGCCCAGCATTGCAGAAAAGGTGTGTTCACCTGCCAGAAAGCCCGCCAGAGGAGGAAAGATGATATTTCCGGCCCCGAGGAAAAATGCAAAGGTCATAAACCCTAGCGCGAGTATATCGCTAACCTTTAAACTCTCTTTCACTTCGTAATACCTATGTGTGTTTGCTTAATAATTGTGTAATCAACCGGTTAGCCTTTTGGTTATTTTTACTGCGCAATACCGATTACGCAGAATAATGACGAAGTTTCACCACGCAGACAATAGAACATTAAAAAATAGATTATAAATCCATTTCTTAATCATTAATTGGCGTTTATAACCAACCATTAATCTTTAAGCGATAGAAGTTAAAGATCTTGACTGCAATAATCCATAACATAGCAGAAACATAATTATCTATTTTTTAAGCAATTGTCGACAATGGCAACAAGTAGAGTTCAAGAGGGTACCGTGAGTAAAGGCTTCAGATTCAAGCAATTTACTGTCGAAGATAAGGGCTGTGGCATGCCAGTCAGCACGGATGGCGTGCTGCTTGGCGCCTGGGCTGAAGCGGGAGAGTCTGATGAAGTGCTCGACATTGGCACGGGCTCTGGCTTACTGGCACTGATGATGGCGCAGCGATTTCCCGCAGTAAAAATCTCCGCGCTGGATATCGATGAGCACGCCGCCAACACAGCTAAATTCAATTCAGAACAATCTGCTTGGGCAGATCGGATAACTGTGCTGCATCAGGATATTGACGAGTGGGAAAACCCGTCGCAGTTCAATACTATTATCTGCAATCCCCCTTACTTTAACTCTGGCGAGCAAGCGGGCGATTCTCGGCGAGCCACTGCGCGCCACACCGATACCCTTTCTCACGACACCTTATTAAAAGTGATAAAGACTCGACTTTTACCCAACGGACAGGCGCATTTGATCTTACCTTCAGTGGAGGCTGATGCCTTGCTGGCTAAAGCCAAAGAGTATGGACTTTATTGCCAACGGCTGTTGAACGTACAGCCAACCGCCAACAAACCGGTGAGTCGAAAGTTGATGTCGCTATCGAATCAGGAAGAACATGGTTTAGATGCCAAAACCTTGGTGATCCAGGCGGCGGGAAGCTATACAAACGACTTTATTTCGCTCACAAGAGATTTTTACCTCAAGATGTGATGATCGTACTTGAATTAGTCTCTATAATTCGCCCCCTAACTTTGAGTGGAGAAACAACGCGTGCGAACTTTTGCTGAACTAGAACTGGATCCTCAACTGCTACAAGCGCTGGATGACATGAGCTTCGAGCGACCAACAGCGATCCAGGCTGGCGTGATCCCTCATGGTATGGATGGCCGTGATATTCTGGCGTCTGCGCCAACGGGAACAGGAAAAACTGCTGCTTTTGTATTGCCATTGCTGCAACACCTTATCGACTTCCCTCGTCAGAAGCCGGGTCCTGCACGCGCCCTGATCCTGACTCCAACCCGTGAACTGGCCATTCAGGTTGCTGATCAAGCCCGCGCGTTGGCGAAATATACCGATTTAAAGATCATTACCATCACAGGTGGTATCTCTTACCAAGAACATGCTGAGATTCTGGGTAAGACCCAAGACATTGTGGTTGCGACGCCTGGCCGTCTGATGGAATACATCGAAGCTGAACGCTTTGACTGCCGTGCGATTGAAAGCCTGGTTTTGGACGAAGCAGACCGCATGCTCGACATGGGCTTTGGTCCTGCTGTTGATAAACTCTCTACCGAATGTCGCTGGCGTAAACAAAGTATGCTGTTCTCCGCGACGCTGGAAGGTAAAGGCATTGAAGGTTTCAAGAACACCCTGCTGACCGATCCGGTAGAAGTAGAAGCTGAGCCACCTCGCCGTGAACGCAAGAAGATCACCCAGTGGTACTACCGCTGTGACGACATGGCGCATAAAAATGCCCTGTTGAAAGCCATTCTGACTGAACAGGCTGAGCGCGCGATCATCTTTGTGAAAACCCGTGAGCGTCTGGCTGCACTGCGTGAATTCCTGACTAAAGAGAAAGTGAATTGTGCATGGCTGCAAGGTGAAATGGCTCAGGCAAAGCGTACTTACGCTATCGAGCGCTTCACTACAGGTGAGATTAATGTTCTGTTGGCGACTGATGTTGCAGCACGTGGTATCGACGTGCCGGATATCGACCACGTCATCAACTTCGACCTGCCACGCAAAGCCGACGTGTACCTGCACCGTATCGGCCGTACCGCCCGTGCGGGTAAGAAAGGTAACGCCATTTCTCTGGTGGAAGCACACGACCAACCAATGATGGATCGTATCTGCCGCTACATGAAAGAAGACGTGAAAGAACGCTATGTTGATGGCATGAAGCCAAAACATAAGAAGCCGGAATTTAAGAAGAAAAAGAAAAAGCTTTCTAACAAAGAAGTAAAAGGAAAAGCCAAGAAAGCGGCGAAAAAAGCAGCGAAAAAATCCGCATAACCAAGCTTTTACTGGATTTTCAATTTGATTAACGTTAGAAAAGGAGGCGAAAAGCCTCCTTTTTTATTTGTTTGCGATCAGTCGCAGAGAAATATTCTAGTTTGCTAATGGAATGCAGACTAAAGATCGGGCTCACAATCCGTCACATTGACAACACAAAATGTTAACAATTTGTGTCATTTTCGGATTATCCTGCCGTTGGATAAAAAGTCATCTATCCAATATTTTTTATTAGAGGGATCTTGTAATGCAATCTGTTGTTGATTTTTTAAACAGCATTATCTGGAGTCCAGTGCTTATTTACACCTGTTTGGGTGCTGGCCTGTTCTACTCCATCGTAACGCGCTTTGTTCAGGTTCGTCAGTTCAAAGAAATGACCCGCCTGCTGTTCTCTGGCAAAAGTTCTGAGAAAGGTATTTCGTCTTTCCAGGCGCTGGCTGTTTCACTCTCAGGCCGTGTTGGTACCGGTAATATCGCAGGTGTCGCTGCAGCGATCGGTTTCGGTGGTCCTGGTGCTGTTTTCTGGATGTGGGTTGTTGCCTTCCTTGGCGCTGCAACGGCTTACACTGAATCTACCCTTGCACAAATCTACAAAGAAGAAGACAAGGGCGAATTCCGTGGTGGCCCGGCTTACTACATCGAGAAAGCGATGGGTCAGAAGTGGTACGCATGGATTTTTGCCATCGCGACTATTTTTGCCTGTGGTGTTCTGCTGCCGGGCGTACAGTCAAACAGTATCGGTAACGCCGTTGAAGCCGCATTCGGCTCTGGTGAAATGATTGAGACCGCGATTGGCACCTACAGCCTGGCGAAAATCATCACCGGCACCCTCATCTCCATTTTGCTTGGTTTCATCATTTTTGGTGGCGTAAAGCGAATCGCGAGCTTTACTCAGGTCGTTGTGCCTTTCATGGCTTTGGCTTACATCATCATCGCATTCGTTATCATTGCGCTGAACATCACTGAAATCCCAGGTATCGTTGCGATGATCATTGGCGACGCATTCACACCTATGGCGGGTGTTGGTGCGGCTATCGGCTGGGGTGTTAAACGTGGTGTTTACTCTAACGAAGCGGGTCAGGGTACAGGCCCACACGCAGCGGCTGCCGCGAACGTTCAGCACCCTGCGCAACAGGGTCTGGTTCAGTCCTTCTCTATCTACATTGATACCCTGCTGGTATGTTCTGCAACCGCGTTTATGATCCTTATCACTGGCGCCTACAACGTTCACGGTGCTGGCGAAGCCTTCATCATCCAAAACGTTGCAGCAGACATTGCTGCGAATGGTCCTGTCTTCACCCAGATGGCAATTGAAAGCACCATGCCGGGCTGGGGCAAACCGTTCATTGCGATTGCACTGTTCTTCTTCGCGTTCACCACGATTCTGGCTTACTACTACATCGCAGAAACCAACGTGGCCTATCTGCGCCGTACCATCAAACTGCCAGGCATGATGTTTGTGCTGAAAGTGATTCTGATGGCAGCGGTATTCTACGGTACCGTGAAAACCGCCAACCTCGCGTGGGCGATGGGTGACGTGGGTGTGGGTCTGATGGCTTGGCTGAATATTGTAGGCCTAGTGATCATCTTCTTCCTGAGCAAACCTGCCCTTAAAGCGCTACACGATTACGAGCGCCAGCAGAAAGAAGGCGTGGAAGAATACACCTTCGATCCTGTGAAGCTTGGTATCAAGAATGCTGACTATTGGGAGCGTCGCCTGGCACGTCGTACCCAAGACAGCGAAGCTTCGGATGAAGTCTCCGGTAAGCCGATCAATCCGACTGCTTAATCGAGATTATTGAGATACATAAAAGGTTAGCCTCGGCTAACCTTTTCTTTTTTCTGATTTTAAATGGCGATTACTGCTCTTCGCGCTTAAACACCAGTTCCTTGTCGCTCGACTCTTCTGCGCTGAACCAGTATCCCGCCGTATCAAACTGCTTCAACGCGTCAACCGAATCAATGCGGTTGTCAATGATGTAACGCGCCATCATGCCGCGTGCTTTCTTGGCGAAGAAGCTGATGACTTTGTACTGGCCGTTTTTCTGGTCTTTGAACACTGGCGTGATGATCTGCCCGTCCAATTGCTTCGGTTTGACTGATTTGAAGTACTCGTTCGAGGCGAGGTTAACCAGTACCTTGTCGCCCTGCGCGGCCAGTGCCTGATTCAGCTCATCCGTGATGATGTCGCCCCAGAACTGATAAAGATTGGTACCGCGTGGGTTCGCAAGCTTCGTGCCCATTTCCAAGCGGTAAGGCTGCATCAAATCAAGAGGACGCAACAGACCATAGAGACCTGACAGCATTCGCAGGTGATTCTGCGCCCAATCAAAGTCCTCTTCACTGAAAGTTTCCGCTTCAAGGCCTGTGTACACGTCGCCTTTGAATGCCAAAACCGCAGGGCGGGCATTGTCGGTCGTGAACTCCGACGACCACTCAGCAAAGCGTGCCGCGTTCAAACCTGCAATCTTGTCACTCACCTTCATCAGGCTCGAGATATCCGCCGGTGTCAGTTTACGGCACACATCAATCAGCGCTTCAGAGTGCTCGGTCAGCATCGGTTGCGTATAACGCTCCGTCGCGAGCGGCGATTGGTAATCCAAGGTTTTTGCCGGAGAAACCACAATCAACATAGTGTCATTCCTTTCAATCTCTTATTAGCGCAAAGAGTAACACTGACCATCAAAAAAGCCACGCGATCAAGCGTGGCTTTTTCCGATAACTGCCATAGATGAAACCGAATGACTCACCGCGTAGACGAGCGATTTTCCGATTCTGTGACTTGCGGTTTACCCCAAACGCCTGGCTCAATCTGGTTGAGCATGTCAGGGTGATTGCGGCTATTGAACGAAGGCACTTTGCCCTGTTTCACCTGCTGGTTGTAGTCCTTCGCCAGTGTCACCACAGTGCCGGACAGCAGCAGGATTGCAATCATATTGACGATCGCCATCAAGCCCATTGAGGTATCCGCCATGATCCAAACCACAGGCAGTTCCGCCATCGCACCAAACATCACCATGCCAAGCACCACGCAACGGAACAGGTTCAAACCGGCCTTGTGGTTGTGCTCAAGGAATATCAGGTTAGTTTCCGCGTACGAGTAGTTGGCAATGATCGAGGTAAACGCGAAGAAGAAAATCGCGACCGCCACAAAAATGCCGCCCCAGTCACCCACTTCGTTAGAAAGCGCACGCTGGGTCAGTTCAATGCCGGTGATTTCACTGCCCGGCATGTATTCGCCGGACATCAGGATAATTGCCACGGTGGCTGAACAGATAACGATGGTGTCCACAAACACGCCCAGCATCTGCACATATCCCTGAGAAGCTGGGTGTGGCGGGTACGGCGTTGCACTGGCTGCCGCATTCGGCGCCGATCCCATGCCCGCCTCGTTGGAAAACAGGCCACGCTTAATGCCTTGCACCATGCCCTGTGCCACTGTGTAACCCAACGCGCCCGAAGCGGCCTCTTCCAGACCGAAAGCACTGCGGAAAATCAGCGACAGCACATCAGGCACTTTTTCCAAATTGGTCAGCATGATGTACATGGCAAGCGCCAGATAAAGCAGCGCCATCACCGGCACAATCAACTCAGCGGTGCGGGCAATTTTTCGAATGCCACCAAAAATAACAAAGGCGGCAAGTACCACCAGCACAGCTCCAACATGGAGAGGATCAAAGCCAAAAGCGACGTAAGCTGCCTGAGTAATGGAATTAGCCTGTACCGAGTTGAACACTAAGCCAAAGGCGATAATAAGCAGCACGGAGAAGACCACGCCCATCCAGCGCATGCCGAGGCCTTTTTCCATGTAATACGCTGGGCCACCACGGAAGTTGCCATCGTCATCACGGGTTTTGTAAAGCTGCGCCAGCGTGCTCTCGGCAAAAGCCGTAGCCATTCCCAGCACGGCTATCAACCACATCCAGAAAATCGCACCTGGACCACCAAGAGTTAACGCAACAGCAATGCCCGCCATATTGCCCGTGCCCACGCGCGCCGCAAGGCTGGTACACAATGCCTGAAACGAGGAGATACCCTCTTTGTCTGATTTACGGCTGTTTTTCATCACCTTGAACATGTGTCCAAAGTGACGAATTTGAATAAACCCAAGACGCAGCGTAAAGAAAATGCCGCCACCGATCAGAAGATAGATGAGCACCGATCCCCAGATCAGGTCGTTTAAAAAGTTGATGAGACTTACCACGCCTACCTCTCTGTACGCATAAACTGATTCGCAGTGTCGTTGTTCTCCGATGCGGAGAAAATGCGATTTGATGCGACTGACGCAAGCCTAGCGTCTGCCGATAATGATGCAGGTCTCGTCGGCAAGAAAGCGTCACAAGAACCCCAAAATGTGTCGGTTTTGCGGCAGATCCCGCAAATTGCCGCGAGATGATGCTATCAGCCACGATAAAAATCAATATGAATTCAATTTCATATTTTATGAGCAAAAAATACCCACACATCAAGACCAAGCGTTTGCGTTACTGCTTTTCCATAACAGGAATAGAACATCGTGTTCACCTTGTCTGGCACCCTTTATGCATTTTATTCAATGTGTGACCAAATTCGATATTTCCCCGGTCTTTTGCTGTGACAGGGGCTTGGGGGACACCTCCCCAGATAAATTTGATGTTGTAGCTGTGAGACAACTTAAGGCACTGCAACTGCACACATTTTGCCCAGCGACGGAATAAAGGTGATTGCGTTCTCATAAAAACTTCACTGAGGTGCAACAAATGAGAAACACTTCAATTTTATTTTGTCGGAGGTTTGATACTTAATTAGCGACCGCAACGGTAAAACGAGGTGAATTTATGGATAGCTTTGCCTTTGATGATGTATTCGATCAAGAGCGACCACAACGCGGTGGACGAACCAAACAAGCAAAACGTAAGTGGAGAGAAATTGAGGCGTTAAAAGACAGACAGCGCCTGCGCAAAGAGCTGCAAGATATCGATATGCTCGGTGACTTCAACGACAGCGATTTCGATTTTTAAGTAGCGTACTCACTGGTTTAAATCGTCAATTTACTGACAACATAACATTGGAATTTTAAAGAAAAGGCACCCGACAAGGGGTGCCTTTTTTTGTTTGTCACTATGGGCCTTTGAGAGCAGCAGAAAGCTCTTTGAACCTGTCTGCCACCTGCTCACCAAACAGCGGATCAATATCCTCTTCCTCCCATTGTGTCTGCAGGTACTCCCAATCTTCAGTCGTCAGGGTTTGCTCCAACACAGGCAGGATGGTTTTCTCTTCCAAGTCCAGATGTTCTTTCTGACAGCCTACAAACCGGTTGAGTTTATTGGCAAAGAGATCGAGCGGAATGACAGCGTCCATCAATATCATGTCGACGGTATCCGCAAACTCAGCGGTTAAACCTGCCAGTGCTTCGTGCTCATCATCCAATCTGGCCACCCCCTCTGAATCAGGGTAATGCTGTAAGTAATAGTGGTAGATAAGGTCTTCTTTTGGATGGTGATACTTTTCAGCGTACTCTTGCAGGTAACTAACCGTGTCCTTAATCAGGCTGTAGTTAACGGGCCTTTCCTGCTGAATGGCCGTCAGCTTTTTCGACAACAGTTTAAGCAGTCGGCTGATGTTCCGGTGATCTCTATGAATGCTGGTTACTAACATAGCTCCTCCCTTTCTTCATTCACACCACGAGATCAGTCTATCGAACCGGACTGTTCACAAATTGCGCAAGGTCATTTTTTGTTCAGTTTCACCTTTGCAGTACATACAAACAAAAAGCCCGCGATGAAAATCACGGGCTTTCTAAAATCAATGAAACGAATCTATCCGTAGAGTTCTGGCTGCCATTTAATCGGCGCTTTACCAGACTGGGTAAGCAGTGTGTTTGTGGTAGAAAAATGTTTGCAGCCCAAAAATCCACGATGCGCGGAAAGTGGAGATGGGTGTGGCGCTTCCAACACATGGTGACGGTTACGATCAATCACACGGCCTTTCTTGCGGGCGTGGGAGCCCCAAAGCAGGAACACGACCCCTTCACAATGTTGGTTTACGGCTTCTATCACGCGATCAGTAAAGGTTTCCCATCCTAAGTGGGCATGAGAGTGTGCGTTACCCTGCTCGACCGTCAGAACGGTATTAAGGAGCAACACGCCCTGATCCGCCCAGCTTTTGAGGTATCCATGCTGTGGAATGGTGAAACCTGGAATATCCTGAGCCAGCTCTTTATACATGTTCACCAGCGAGGGTGGCGTTTTGATACCGGGCAGGACTGAAAAACAAAGACCATGCGCCTGATTAGGACCGTGGTAAGGGTCCTGCCCCAGAATCACCACTTTCACATCTTCCAGCTCTGTAAAGCGGAAAGCATTAAATACGTCTTCCTTAGGCGGGTAAATCACTGTGCCTTTCTCACGGGCTTCCGCCACATAAGCCATAGTGTGTTTGAAATAGTCCTGTTCCTTTTCCTGGCCAATCACATCGTGCCAAGTCATCGCCTGTGTCATGCTTTCCCCAATCCTCTCTATTTTTCAGCGTCCGCTATTCTACGCAGAAACACGCTCAGATGCTGTGACTTCAAACTGACGTAACAAACGGATTTCATCCGCCCACGCTTCCGGTTTAATGGTCTCCAGAATCAATGGAATGCCATTGAAACGATTGTCTTGCATGATGACCTCAAAACACGGTAAACCAATCTCGCCCTCCCCCAGTGCCTGATGACGATCAACCCGGCTACCAAAAGGCGTTTTAGAATCGTTGAGGTGCATACCACGCAGATACTGAAAACCTACTGTGTTATCAAACTCCGTAAAAGTCGCTTCTGCCGCACTGTGCGTGCGAAGATCATACCCTGCCGCAAAGGCGTGGCAGGTATCAATACAGACACCCACACGGGATTTATCTTCCACTTGCGAGATAATCGCCGCCAGTTGCTCAAACGACCATCCAAGATTGGTCCCCTGACCCGCCGTGTTTTCAATCACAGCAACGACCTCTGGCACGGCTTGATGTGCCTGATTGATAGATTCAGCAATCAGGGAAAGGCAGGCTTCCTCACTGATTTTCTTCAAATGGCTACCGGGGTGGAAGTTCAGCAAGGGTAATCCAAGGATTCGACAGCGCTCCATCTCATCAATAAATGCCGCGCGGGACTTTTCCAGCTTTTCTTCTTCAGGCGCCCCTAAATTGATGAGGTAGGAATCGTGCGGCAAAACAGCTTCAGGTACGAAGCCGTGCTTTTGGCAGTTTGCTTTGAATGCCGAGATATTTTTCGCTTCAAGTGGCTTTGCCTGCCACTGCCTTTGATTCTTGGTAAACAGTGCAAACGCATTGGCACCAATTGCCGCGGCGTTAACTGGCGCATTTTCTACGCCGCCGGATGCCGACACATGCGCTCCGATAAACTTCATCTTCTCTCTCCAGGCCGAAACCGTAACCGACAACATTTTAAGTTACTCATACCGTAAAAGTCCGTTTTGATTTGCATAACGCTCTAGCACCACCCGACTGTGCCATCACATGGACTTAGGGCGATATCCGTATGTATTGCAGTGCAAGTCACACGCTCTAAATGTAGTAATTAAATTACATTTGTAATTTTTCACAGAATATCATCTTGTTAAAAATTTGTTTTAAACCATATATTTGATCTTTTATTGATTCAAAACAAAAAATCCAAGGCGTAAATTTCGCATATTTTGATTGTATTTTGACTAAAATCAAAATAACCTTACAAAAAGTAAGGTATACAAGTACCCAGCTCATCAATTGATGGAAAATTAAAACCACCAAGCCTATCAAAAGGGGAAGGATTATGATCACTGGTATTCAAATCACTAAAGCGGCAAACGACGACCTGCTGAACTCTATCTGGCTGCTGGACAGCGAAACCAACGAAGCACGTTGCGTTGCAGCAAAAGCAGGTTTCGAAGCGGATCAGGTTATCCCTGCAGCAGATCTGGGCGAGTACGAAAGCCGTGAAATCGCTATCGAAGTACCTGCAAAGATTGAAGGTGGTCAGCACCTGAATGTTAACGTTCTGAAGCGTGAAACACTGGAAGACGCTGCTAAGCACCCAGAAAAATACCCACAGCTGACTATCCGCGTATCTGGCTACGCTGTGCGTTTCAACTCTCTGACTGTTGAACAGCAGCGCGACGTTATCGCACGTACTTTCACTAACACTCTGTAATATTCACAGCGTTAGCAGAAACAAAAAAAACCGGCCAATTGGCCGGTTTTTTGTTTTCTGCCGCGTGAAATTAGCCAGCGACCTTCATCAGGTATTCACGCAGCTGAGCGAAATCCGCATCCTGCTCAACAGACAGCAGTTCCATCGCCGCGTGTTTTGCCAGAGGGCCTGGCAGCGGAATATCCTGACCCAGGATCTCGTCTACAGACTCTTTGAATTTCGCCGGGTGTGCGGTACACAGGAACAAGCCGTATTCGCCATCCTGCAGTTGCTCGTCCAGCACACGGTAAGCAATGGCACCGTGTGGCTCACACAGGTAACCGCCATCAAACATCGCTTTCAGCGTTTCTGCCGTTTGCTCGTCAGTGACTGCACCTGCGCCCAGCTCGTTCAAACCCCAGCCTTGACGCTGACAAAGCTCTTCAATGCGCGGCCAGTTGTTTGGCTGGCTCACATCCATCGCATTTGAGAGCGTTGGAATGGTTGGCTCTGGCGTCCACTCACCGGTTTGCAGGTAACGTGGCACGGTATCATTCACGTTGGTTGCAGCGATAAAACGTTTGATTGGCAGGCCAATCGCTTTCGCCAACAGACCCGCAGTCAGGTTACCGAAGTTACCACTTGGCACTGCAACCACCAGGTTTTCGCGTTGTGCTTTGGTCAGCTGCGACGCAGCTTCAAAGTAGTAACAGATTTGCGCCATCAGTCGGCTGATGTTGATCGAGTTTGCTGAATTCAGGCCAATCGCTGCGCGAAGCTCTGCATCATCAAAGGCATTTTTCACCATCGCCTGACAGTCATCGAAAGTACCGTTGATGGCCACAGTGTGGATGTTGCCACCCAGAGTACAGAAGAGTTTTTCCTGCAGTGGGCTGATCTTGCCTTTCGGATACAGGATAACCACATTGATGTTTTCCATGCCGTAGAACGCATGGGCAACAGCGGCACCGGTATCACCAGAAGTAGCAGTCAGAATGGTTACTTTGCCGCTATCAGACACTGCTGCCAGCGATTGCGCCATAAAACGGCCACCAAAGTCTTTAAACGCCAGTGTCGGGCCGTGGAACAGCTCAAGTGCGCTGATTTGGTCAGTCACTTTCTCGACAGGCGCCGGGAATTGGAAGGCATTTTCCACCATGCTGCGCACGGTTTCTGGCGACAGTTCGTCACCGATGAATGCAGAGAGAATGTCGCTGCTGCGGCTGACAAAATCTTTGTCCAGCAGCGCATCAACGTCTTCAAATTTTGGCAGTTCGCTTGGGAAGAACAGACCCTGATTACGGCCAAGACCCTGTTTTACCGCTTGACCGAACGAAACCTGCTCGTCGTTTTCTTTGATGTTGTAAAGCTTCATAGTTCACTTCCTGTCACTGTCGATCCTTTCACATCCAATCGACAGATGTGGACAAATCCTTCTTCGTTCTGAACGTAATTTTCCTCTAGCCACTTCGCTACGCGCTCTGCCACGGCTTTGTCATCCGTGATGCTAAACAGCGTCGGGCCTGAACCTGAGATACCGGTCGCCAGTGCGCCTGCATCCTCTGCGTAATGTCTTGCTTCGGCGAAGCCCGGCAACAATTTCTCGCGGTAAGGTTCAGCGACCACGTCTTTGATCATGCTCGCAGCAAGCTGTGGCTGGCCAGAATAACAGCCATGGATGAAGCCTGCCAGATGGCGACCGTGATTAATCACATCCTGACGACGATATTGTGCAGGCAAAATCGCGCGAGCCTCAGCCGTCGGTACTTTGATACCCGGGTACGCCATCACCCAGTACCACTCGTCAAAACAAGGCACTTCCTGGCTGATGATTCCCATTTGTTCAACCATCAACTGCAGGCCACCAAGATAACATGGCGCCACATTGTCATAGTGGAGGCTGCCGGAAATCGCCGCTTCCATCTCGCCCATCAACGCCAGCAAAGTGGTTTCATCCAACGCTTCATCATGGTACTTGTTCAGGGCATCCAGTGCGGCAACGATAGAACAGGCACTGGAACCCAAGCCTGAACCGATAGGCATGTTCTTTTCGAGCGTCATGGTGACGTGACGAACAGGCTGTCCCAGCTTTTCCATTTCACGGGAGAAGACCACGAAGCTCTGATAAACGATGTTTTCTTCCTGATCTTTCGGCAGCTTATCAACAAAGCTACCAACGCAGTTCAGGGTAAAGGGTACATCGCCGCCATCTTCCACTTTCACGCGATCGCCAAGCAAAGTGCCATCGATGGGCGACACAGCGGCGCCCAACACATCAAAGCCTACACTGACGTTACCGATTGAAGCCGGTGCGTAAACAACAACGCTCATCTTATACCCCCAGTTTCCAGCCAAGTGTACGCATCAAGTCTGCGAACACACCTGCCGCTGTCACGGCAGTACCTGCACCGTAGCCTCGCAGTACCAATGGGATCGGCTGGTAGTAACGGCTGTAGAAAGCCAGCGCGTTCTCACCTTCCTTGATTTTGAACATAGGGTCGTCAGCATCCACCGCCTGGATTTTCACTGAGCACTTGCCGTTCTCGATGCTACCCACATAACGCAGCACTTTACCTTCGGCACGCGCATCGCTCGCTAACTTCTCGAAGTAAGCGTCAGCTTCAGGCAGTTTTGCCATAAAGGCTTCTACATCGCCTGAGGCATCAAAGCCCGGTGGCAGTGCTGGCTCAACTTCAACATCTTCCAGCTCAAGGTGCATACCTGCTTCACGGGCAAGGATAAGAAGCTTACGCGCCACATCCATGCCAGACAGGTCGTCACGTGGATCCGGTTCAGTGAACCCGCTCTCACGCGCTGCTGTCGTTGCTTCACAGAAGCTCTGACCTTCGTCGAGCTTACCGAAGATGTGAGACAGAGAGCCCGACAGGATGCCGGTGAACTTCTCGAGCTCGTCACCTGCAGCAATCAGGTTTTGGAGGTTTTCGATGACTGGCAGACCAGCGCCCACCGTGGTGTCGTACATGAACTTACGACGGGTCGCACGTGCAGACTTACGTAGCTGCTGGTAGTACGCCATGCCCGCCGTGTTAGCTTTCTTGTTCGGAGTAATAACGTGGAAGCCCGCTGACAGGAAATCTGCGTATTGATCGGCAATCGCCTGATCTGAAGTACAATCGATAAACACAGGGTTGATGATGTGGTTTTGCTGAACCAGACGTACCATGCGAGGCAGGCTGAAAGGCTCATCGGCTTTCGCCAGCTCATCACGCCAGCTGTTCAAATCAATCCCTTTGCTGTTCAGCACCATGCCACGGCTGTTTGCCATACCACACACGCGGATAACAATGCCCTGATCAGCCAATTTCGCCTGCTGGCGTTTCACCTGCTCAATCAGTTCACCGCCTACACCACCCACACCCACAATGAAGACATCCAGGTAGTGGTTAGAGTTAAAGAGGTTCTCGTGACACGCTTTTACCGCTTCAGACACGCTGTCATCCGGGATTACCGCAGAGATTGAGCGCTCAGATGAGCCTTGGGCAATTGCTACAATATTCACGTTCACTTCTGCCAGTGACGTAAAGAACTGGGATGCTACGCCTTTCGAGGTGCGCATCGCATCACCCACCAGCGACACAATCGCCACGTTATCTACAAATTCAACCGGCTCAAGCAAGCCGTCTTTCAGTTCCAGTTCAAAAGTTTCCTGCAGCACACGCTGTGCCATTGGCTTGTCTTCCGCTTCGATACAGAAGCTGATGCTGTATTCAGAAGAAGATTGGGTGATCAGGACAACGGAAACACCGGCGGCAGACATGGCACCAAAAACGCGAGCAGCCATGCCGACCATGCCTTTCATGCCAGGACCTGACACATTCACCATGCTCAGTTTGCTCAGGGTAGTGATCCCTTTCACTGCCAGGTTGTCTTCACCGCTGTCATTGCCGATCAAAGTACCTGCACCCTGCGGGTTGGCGGTGTTTTTGATCAGACAAGGAATATGGAAACGTGCGATTGGAAGAATGGTTTTCGGGTGAAGCACTTTTGCACCGAAGTAAGAAAGCTCCATGGCTTCCTGATAGCTCAGAGATTTAAGCAGTGTCGCGTCTGGCACCAAACGTGGGTCACAGCTGTAAACGCCGTCCACATCCGTCCAAATCTCACAGCATTCAGCGCGGACACACGCCGCCAACACGGCTGCAGAGTAATCAGAACCGTTACGGCCAAGGGTAACCAACTCACCTTTTTCGTTAGACGCGGTAAAGCCAGGCATCAAACCGACATGTCCGGCTGGAATTGGCTCTTTTTTGAAGCGCTCAGAAGACACTTCAATATCAACGATACCTTCTACATAGTCGCCTTTGGACAGCAGGTATTTAACTGGATCGATAACGAAAGTGTTGTAGCCACGGGCTTCAAGCAACGCAGACATGGTTGCAATAGAAAGGCGTTCACCTTTGCTGATGATGCGAGAGTATATGTTGTCAGGACAGAGCCCCAACAGTGCAATACCATGGATGTATTGCTTTAACTGGTTCACAGAGCGCTCTAGCTTGTCATAGAGCGAAGCTTTATCGATGCTTGGCTCCATTTCTTCCAGTCCGTCAAACAAAGCAGAAAAGATCTTCCTGATCTCAGCCACCTGGATCTCGGCTTCGCCATGTTTGACTGTGTTATCAATCACATCAACCAACAGGTTAGTGATCTTAGCAGGGGCGGACAGTACCGCCGATACCTCACTTTGGCAGGTATTGCTGGTGATGATCTCTGCTGCGCGGCTGAATCTCTCAGCATTTGCCAGCGAAGTACCACCAAACTTTAATACTCGCATCCTTTCCTCCAATTCCTTCCAGAACTCGCAAATTCAATAATAAAGGGGTTAAAAAAAAGCCCGTACCTTGTTGGGTACGGGCTTCTTTTTAAAATTCTGTGCATGTCAGCCCGCACCCGCACCAATGGTGTTGGTAATAATGGTGATAATGGTTGTAGTGCCGACTGTTTTAAGCATGGCTTTTTAACCTTCCGTGCTGCGTTTTTATAACCTTTACCGAACAAGGGTATCAAGGTCAACAAAAATTTAAGTTATCTCTCAAAAAAACGCTTCATTTCGCAAGTATTTCTAACGAATTTAAAAGATGAGAAACCGCACCATTTACCAGCATCTTCCTTGCTAAGAATGATTAAGGCAGACATAGTTAGTTGAATTGGACAGAAAATCAGCAACCGCGAAGGAGGGAACCATGGCAGTTGCGATGGAGGAATTGGTCGCCCAGACCATATTGCAAGGCTCTGATGCCATGTATGGCCGATTTTTAGATGTCACAGCTGGGGCACAGGAAAGGTTTGAGGCCCGCGACTGGAAAAGCGTGCAAAAAGCCCTGAAAACCCGCATTAACTTTTATGACCACCATGTGGGTCTTGTCAGCCAGCAGCTCAAGACCATGCTAGGGCGCCAACACGCCACCCGCTCCTTCCTGATGGCGGTAAAAGCGGAATACAGCCGTTTGCTGGATGATTACCCGCGTTATGACATCGCGGAAAGTTTTTTTAACTCTGTCTATTGTCGGATGTTCGATCACCGCAACATCCGCCGTGAGAAGTTGTTTGTAAACAGCTCTCAAGGTGGCCGCATTCCAAAGTACCCAACGCCATTACTCAAACGTTACTCTTCCGACAGAAAACTGATCCAAACCATTGAGCGTGTTCTGGATGACACCCCTTTCACTCTGCCGTGGGTCAACAAGGCAAGGGACATTCACCGTATAGTCGAAGCCATGCAACGCAGGCTAGGCCCGCAATTAACTGAAGAAGTCACCATCGACATGGTG
This sequence comes from Grimontia indica, assembly GCF_000333895.2. Taxonomy (GTDB): domain Bacteria; phylum Pseudomonadota; class Gammaproteobacteria; order Enterobacterales; family Vibrionaceae; genus Enterovibrio; species Enterovibrio indicus. The sequence goes on from NZ_ANFM02000032.1 coordinate 94,515, forward strand.
CGCGAACCTTTTTACCGGAATAAAGCCGCCTACCTGATTGGCCGCATAGATATGGCGAATCAGGTTCGCCCCTTGGTGTTGCCCATTCTGGTGAACTCAAAAGGCGAGTTGTATGTGGATGCCTGTATTACTGACTCTGACGAGCTCAGTGTGATCTTTGGCTTCGCCCGCTCTTACTTTATGGTGTTCGCCCCTGCACCCGCTGCGTTGGTTGATTTTCTTAACCTTCTGATGCCCCATAAAACGCCAGCCCAGCTCTACACGGCGATTGGATGTCAGAAACACGGCAAGACTGAGCTCTACAGGGAGTTCCTTCACCATATCGAATCTTCTGATGATCAGTTCGTTATTGCACCGGGGATCAAAGGGATGGTCATGTCGGTGTTCACGCTTCCATCTTATGGCTTTGTCTTTAAGATCATCAAAGACAGATTCGCCCCGCAGAAAGACATCACCCACGCGGTAGTCAAAGAGAAATACCGCTTGGTTAAAGAGCATGACCGGGTTGGACGCATGGCCGATACCCTGGATTATCGCAATTTCATTTTCCCGAGAGAACGTTTTAGCGAAGAGTTGATTGAAGAGTTACTTGAGGTTGCACCATCACTGATCAAACTGACCAAAAATGAAGTTCATATTCGCCACCTCTATATGGAACGCAGGATGATCCCGCTTAATATCTACCTTGAGCAGGCAGATGACGATGAGTTGAGAAATGCTGTTCAGGAATATGGCGACGCAATCAAACAGCTGGCTGCGGCCAATATTTTTGCCGGTGACATGCTATTCAAGAACTTTGGTGTGTCGCGTCACAGCCGGGTGATCTTCTACGATTACGATGAGATTTCTTATCTGACCGAAGTGAATTTCCGCAAAATTCCGCCACCTCGCTTTCCTGAAGACGAAATGGCTGCGGAGCCTTGGTATAGCGTGGGAGAGTTTGACGTTTTCCCGGAAGAATTCCGTACTTTCCTACTCATTAATCCAAAGATCCGAGCTCTGTTCGATGAGCTTCATTCTGATCTCTTTGATGCAAGCTACTGGAAAGACCTGCAAGAGAACATCAAACAAGGTCAATTTAACGACGTATTCCCTTATAGCGATGAGTGTCGTTTCACGAATCAGTAAAAATGAGACGCTGAGCAATCGGCGTCAATTTTCGAACACAATTTAGGCATGCCGCTTGCTTAATAATTAACCGCCCAACGTATTCGACGAAAAATTGCCACATGCACAATGTGGTGGCGTAACCGACTGAATATACAGGCAGGGTGAGAGGGGAACCGAAATTTACCGATCTCTCTTTATCAAAAACAAAACAAGTGAACTAGACTGAAAACTCAGTCTAATAAGAACGAATCAGGGAAGGTGGCATAATGAAAAAAATCCTGCTCGCCGTTACCCTGCAATCAGTGGCGTTTTTTGCATTCGCGCAGGGTTCGTTACCGCTGTATGAATACGATGACGGAAACCAGAAAGCCTGGTTTTCGAGCTCCATTACAACTGGCAATCAAAGCTATGACAGTTGGACCATCAGTTCCGGTTATCACTATCCGGTGTTGAAAAACGTGAACGTGTATTTGGGAACTGAAGTCACGACTGAAACTGATCACAGTGCTAGCAGCAAAGGGTTGCTCAGTGGCATCCAATACAACTTTAACGAAAAGCTAAGTATCGGCAGTTCCGTTCAGGCTGAACGCGTCAATGAAGAAACCATCGGTGTGGTGGGAATGAGCAGCCAGTTACGTCTGACAGACAAGCTCAATCTGGAAGCCAAGTTCGATTACAACCTCAACCAGACACCAGCAGCCTCTGCCAATTATCAGCTCGGCGTGGGTTATCGTTTCTAGCCCAACCTGCTGCAAAGAGAAAAACCGCCTGTTGGCGGTTTTTTCGTTTCAGGCTTTAGACAGCTTTTAAGATGGCTCGCCAAACTCTAGCGGGTGCTGACTGATCATCACACCATTAAGATCAGCAAACAGATAATCCCCTGGAGAGATGGGAACCCCTTCAATACGGAGCTGAACATCTTCATCGCCCAGACCACGCTTTTCGGTTTTGATCGGGCAAACGCCCAAGGCTTTTACACCAAGCGCCATCTCACTTAATGCACCAGCATCACGGACAGCACCATAGATCACTATGCCTTCCCAACCATTTTCTACCGCTCGCTCGGCCAGCAAGTCGCCCAGTAAAGCTTTATTGAGATTGCCATGTCCATCCACGACCAAAACGCGACCCGCACCGGGCTTACCCAGAATATCACGCACCTTGGAGTTGTCTTCATAGCAACGAAGCGTTTCCACCCGGCCAAAGAAAACGTGCTTTCCACCAAAATCTCGCCACTGAACAGGTACCCATTGCACTTCATCGCCATGTGCATCACTGATATCAGGCAGTAAGTCTTCCATGCTTCCTCCTCTCAAGTATCTGTATCAAGCTAGCAAGATCCGCCCGCTTCGCCTTTCCCAACTTCCATAAAGCTGGCATAGCTCACTCAAACTTTGGTGTTAGTGACAAAGTGGGATTGAGTTGTGGTCAATTTCGGAAACTTACGCATAATTCCAAGTAACTCTTAGATATAAAGGGAAAAAGCGTGTGTGTAACGGTACGCAATTTTCTCCTTTTTAGGCGTGACTGGCAGAGTGCTCTCAACAGGAGATAGTTGACCGGTATGCAACAAAATGGTCTGATAAAAGCGTTTTTACACAATATTCACACCTGTGGTAATAGTACGAAAAAGTTAATTCGAGTTTGTAAAATTCCGCGGAGTTTTTAAACCAGAATTCCACCAAATGCGACCACAGAGGGCGAGATTGACGTATATCAATAAAGATTGAAAAAAGTTGCGTTGATTTATTACTAAATATTGTTAGCACGCTGTTAAATGAATACAATCAGCGCTATCCAAAGGATTAGCTGGTCAAAATGAGTTGACCAGTAGTATGCAGGGCGAAAAATCGCAACTGCAACCAGCTTCTCTAGGGATGGCGTTTGTATCAGGAAAGTATGCTCGTAAAGCGCATCAATCGGTTTGATATACTTTTCCTGTTTGTAAATTTTCTTCACAGGGTCGATAAGACACTGTGGTTGATTGGGGAGACGCCTTTTCGCTGTCCCCAGTACCAGATTCCTTAAAGAAATTAGGTAACGCCAATGCAAACCCCTCACATTCTGATTGTTGAAGACGAACACGTAACTCGTAATACGCTGAAAAGCATCTTCGAAGCAGAAGGTTATACCGTTCTGGAAGCCAACGATGGCGAAGAAATGCATCAAGTGCTTTCTAACAATCAGGTTCACCTGGTTATCATGGACATCAACCTGCCTGGTAAAAACGGTCTTCTGCTCGCTCGTGAACTGCGTGAGCAAGGTGATATGGCGCTGATGTTCCTGACTGGTCGTGACAACGAAGTTGACAAGATCCTGGGTCTGGAAATCGGTGCGGATGACTACATCACCAAACCATTTAACCCACGCGAACTAACTATCCGTGCACGTAACCTGCTGACCCGCGCGATGAGCCAAGGCGCACTGCCAGAAGACAAGCGTTCTGTTGACCGTTATGTGTTCAATGGCTGGACGCTGGACATCAACAGCCGTTCACTGATCAGCCCAGACAGCGAGCAGTTCAAACTGCCACGCTCTGAGTTCCGTGCCCTGCTGCACTTCTGTGAAAACCCGGGCAAGATTCAAACCCGTGCAGATCTTCTGAAGAAGATGACCGGACGTGAGTTGAAACCACACGACCGTACTGTTGACGTGACTATCCGTCGTATCCGTAAGCACTTTGAGTCTTTCGGTGACACACCGGAAATCATCGCGACGATTCACGGTGAAGGTTACCGCTTCTGTGGTGAGCTGGAAGAAGTCTAATTTCTTCCGGAAAGCTTATAAGAAAGGCCTGCAATGCAGGCCTTTTTGTTATCTGAAAGTCTTTTATTAAAGAAAAGGAACCTCGAAATTTAGGCTCCTTCTCCTAACTTGTGAGCGGCTAAACCTCTTTAGAATAATCCTCAAGCCACTGTTTGAGCACTTCCAGATCCTGAACATAGCCTTCTTTGATTTCATCGACCCAGTCAGCAATATTCTCCCACCAAGCTGGCAACTCTGGCGATTGCGCTTTCTGCGCCACTTTCTGGATATGTTTCAGACCGATTGACCCAGCTGCACCTTTGATTTTGTGTGCTTCACTGGCAATACCATCCTGATCTTTCGCCGTCATATTGCTTTCGAGGATATGGATGTATTCCGGCATCAAGTCTTCAAACATCTTGATGCTCTGGAACACAGGCTCAGGACCTACGATATCAACGTAGGAGGTCAGCATTTCCAGATCAAGAAGCTTATCCAACATGTCATTACCCGGCTTCTTACGCTTTTTCACTTCCGCGGCTTCTGTCGCGACAGGACATTGCAGCGCGAGCCGCTCTATCACCTCTGCTACTGCAGAGACACTGATCGGCTTGCTAATCGCATCGTCCATGCCATTTCGGATGTATTCGGTTTTGTCTTTAATGACATTCGCGGTCAACGCCACCAAAGGGGGTAATGCATCACCACTGTTTCTCAGCGTCTGGGCAATATCAAAGCCCGTCATGTCAGGCAGTTGGATATCAAGAAGAAGGAGATCGTACTCAGATTGCGGGTACATGTTCAGTGCTTCCTGCCCACTCCTTGCAACATCCACCGAATGACCCAGACTTTCCAGCAGGTTGGTAGCGACCGTGATGTTAAGCTCAATGTCTTCCACCAGCAGAATGTGCAATGGACTTTGCTCTGCGTTCACCTTCTCTTTATTCGACACTGGCGCGCACACAGGCACAGACAATGTCACGGTGAAGTTACTGCCTTCCCCAACCTCACTGTCGACAGTAATATCGCCGTTCATCAGTCGGGCTAATTTACGGGAAACCGCCAAACCAATCCCAGTACCCACAGCATGAAGATTATCCTCACCCTGCTTCACCTGGTAATACATGGCGAAGATCTTGTCTTGTTCTTCCTGCGGTATACCGACGCCGCTGTCTTCCACATCAAACTGCAAGTGCGCCATATCGTCTTCAATATCGCAACTGACTGTGACATTCACAGCGCCCTGCTTGGTAAACTTCACCGCATTGCCGACAAGGTTCCAAAGGATCTGACGAAGACGTGTGGCATCCACTTTCACCGCAGGTGGCAGATCCGTCAGCCTGTCCAGCGTAAAGCGAAGGCCATTTTGCTGCGCCATCAGTGCACTGATGTTTTCAATCTCTGAGACAAAGTCTGGGAAATCCAAAGGCTGTGGCATCAACTCAAGACGGCTTCGGTCAGACTTATCCATATCAATGATGTCGTTAAAGATATTGCCTAACGTAATCGCACTGACATGAATGGTTCTGAGGTACCCCAACTGCTCTTCAGACAAGCGGGTTTCAAGCAGCATTCGGCTGAGGCCTACAATACCGTTCAGCGGCGTACGAAGTTCGTGACTGATGGTGGAGATAAACGCGGTTTTGTCCCGGCTCGCCTTTTCGAGAGCATCCTGATAACGCTTACGCTCAGTGATCTCACGACCAAAACCTACCAGGCCAAGGCGTCTGCCATCACGTGAGTAGAAAGGTAGTTTGCGCAGTTCAAAGTAAGCTTTGCGACCGTCTTTGTATTCCAGCCACTGCTCGTAAGTCAGAGACACATTGTTATCAAACACTTGTTGGTCAGTTTCCACCACTTTGCTGGCGATGTCTTCACGGTAAACATCCCAAGGCGTCAGACCCACCAGATCTTTTTCTTTCTTACCGGTTAAATCTTCCATCGCGCGGTTACAACCGGAGAACTGGCCTTTTTCATTTCGGTAGTAAATCAAATCCGGCGAAGCATCAATGAACGAGCGCAGCAGCGCGGTTTGCTCTGCCAATTCCACCTGCGCCTTTTCGCGCTGATAGACCTCGTTTTCCAAATCTTGCATCGCTTCTTCGCGTGCTTCCTCTGCGCGTTTACGCTCCTCTATTTCCAAGTTTAGCTGGGTGATATTTTCGGTTAGCTGGCGGTTGAGCTCCATATCACGGGCACGCATTTCTTCGAGCTTGGAAACCAGTTTGGATAATCGTTGCCGGGATTCTTCTAGCTGATCGACGACAACAGAAAGGAAATACACCGCCCAAGGGGTGATAAGCAAGCCAAAGAAAACGGAGCGAACGATATCTGTGTCATGCACCGTGCCGTTCAAAACAAGGGTAATACCGACTTGCACAATCACCGCAAGAGCCACAAGAGCCAGCGCAAGCAACATACTGAACCTGACCAGCCCAAGCTTGACCAGCAGATCCACGTAATACTGCGCTAAAAGTTTAATTTGCTTCATTGAACATCCAGATCAACAGAAATAAGAAGTGGCTGAATCGGCCTTGAATCAGCTTGGGAAAATAATAACGCTGGGGGCGGAGAAGCTAAAGAAAAAGGGGCGGATTAATCCGCCCCTTCGACAAATTTAGTATTAAGAATTATGCATTGGCCGATAACGGCGCTTCTTGCAGTGACTGGCTGGATGCCACTTGGTTTCTCCCGGCATTTTTCGCACTATACAGTGCTCGGTCGGCCAAAGAAACTAAGTCGCCATAGTCCTGTCCGGCAACCGGGTATAGTGTCGCAATCCCCTGGCTGAGGGTGATTCTGTCAGCCACTTTGGAAAACTCGTGAGGAAGTCCTGCGGCTGTCAGTTCGTCAGCAATATTTTGAGCCACCACCAGTGCGCCATGCTCAGTAGTGTTGGGAAGAAGAATCGCGAATTCTTCCCCACCATAACGGGCCACCGCATCCAATGGACGACGGATAACACGCTGGAAAACATCAGCCACCCGTCGTAGCGCTTCATCCCCCTGCTGATGACCATAGTTATCGTTGTACGGCTTAAAGTAGTCGATATCACAGAGGATCAGCGAAAGTGGCTCTTGTTCACGGATGTGCGAGTGCCACATCTTCACCAGTTGCTCGTCAAAACTGCGTCGGTTTGCCACCTTGGTCAGGCCATCGACAAAGCTCAGCTCTTCCAGCTCCATGATGGCATCCGCCAGCTGCTGCTGAGTAGCTTTACGTTCTGTGACATCACGGGCAATCACCAGCACACCAATGGTGTCATCAGTCGGGTCGCAGAACTGGGTTTTGGTGAGTTCATACCACACCATGGTGCCATCACGCTTCATCACCAAATCTTCGTATTTCACTGTGTCGCCATTTTCGAGCACAGGAACGTCAATCTTACGGTGTTGCGCAAGCACTTCCGGTTCCATCAGATCTTCAGCATTCTCGCCTTCAAGATCATCATGCGGGGCGCTCATTGCTTCTGCAAAGGCTGCATTCCCCCCCAGAAACTCATAGTTTTTGTTGTAGATGCCAATCGGGTCCAGACTGGCCTTAAAGATGGAGGTCAGCACATTACTGTGTTTTTTGAGCTGCTGCTCAACCTCCTGACGAGCTTCAATCTCTTGCTCCAGCGACTGTCGCATCATGTGCCAGTTGGTCACATCATGGCTGATGCTCAGCGTACCGAATATGCTGTTTTCGTCATCAAGCAGTACGGTCTGATTAGATTCCAGCAGACAACTGTCACCATTAGGATTCGTCGTCCAGCTTTGCTGTGTACGTCTTCCTCGAGTGCTACCGTCAGCGGAGAAAATCAGGCCTTCCTGTTCCCGCCCTTTCCAGAACCTGTCGTAAGCCAGGTTTGAGCCAACAATTCGCCCTTCTTTATCCTGAAAACAGATCAATTCAGACAGAGAGTTAATGACACTTCGGAATATCTGACTGTCGTTTTCAGCAAACGGCTCGCTATACACAGCTTCGGATTTGGGCTCCAGCGAGACAATCCATATCCTCTGTCCGCCACACCAAACGGGCAGGCCGGAGAAACGGGCATGACGAGGAGTACGATGATCGGAAACGGCGCGAAAATCTGCCGTCATTTCAACAAAAGGATGGGGCCAGCGGCGCGATGCCAATAGCGCGTTAATGGTTTCTTGTTCGCGCTCTCCACGAATACGGAACTTGTGTCCACGCGATTCGACATTAAACAGACGCACAAAACTGCGGTTCGCATACAAGATGCTTCCGTCTTTATGGTTAATAATTGCTTTTGGAGAATGGAGATTGGCTAGATAGAGTTGCCAGGTTTTCATCGACATCACACGGCGATGGGAAACCCAGACCATTCCTAATAAAAAACCTACCAATAGCAATAACGAGGCTACCGGTAACCACTCAATCATCCTTCCACCTCTTGCCCGTCATCCCTGAAGAAGCATTTTTTGAATAAAAATCACGCTTCATCTTGCCACACGGTTATGAAAGAAAACGAATAGCCCTCATTGATTTTGCGAGGTATCAAACGTTGGTCACATTATTGAGGAAAATGAAATCGCCGACTCGTCAAGCTACCCTGAACGCCTTTCACATTGAGCGCTCGAGCAATACCTGTCATCGCGAGCCAGCGGTTTTCACACCATTCTGGCGCCAGCAAGGTAGGCTTGCGAGCATTAGCAGAAACGCGGTGATAAACCACCTCTGCTGGTGTGCGCAAAATCATTTCAGATGCACTCTCGACATAATCGTCAAGTGAAATTGCATCAAGTCGCCCTGCCCGCCAAGCCTTTGCCATCACAGACCCCTCTACTATATGTAGTGGGTGAAGTTTAATGCCATCGGTTCCTGTCTCAATCACCTTATCAATCGTATTGATGTGATCGGCTTTGGTATCTCCAGGCAAACCGACGATCAGATGCGTACAAACATTTAACCCTAATGCACGCGCCTTTCGGGTTACCGCATCGTAACAGGCAAAATCGTGACCTCTATTGATGCGCTTTAACGTGTTGTCGTTGGCTGTTTGCAGACCAAGTTCCAACCAAATCTCGAACCCCTGTTCTTTATAGTGGGCAAGAAGATCAAGCACGGCATCTGGTACACAGTCAGGTCGGGTTCCTACACAAAGGCCAACGATGTCTGCGCTTTTCAACGCCTCCTCATACATAGCTTTGAGCTTTTCCACTTCCGCATAAGTACTGGTGTAAGCCTGAAAGTAAGCCAGATAACGCTTAGCTCTGTTTACTTCCGTTGCTCGCTGAGCAAGCTGCGTGGTGACAGACAACTGTTGTGCCGTTTCATCGGCAAACGAGGCCACATTACAGAAGGTACATCCGCCCCTTCCTAACGTACCGTCCCGATTAGGACAACTGAAACCGCCATGCAGAGTGAGTTTGTGAACTTTTTCGCCATACCTGCGTTGTAAATCCTGACCAAAGGTATTCACCAGTTGATGAAGTTCCATCGTCGACCGCCCGAAAAGTTGGATAGAGGTAAAAAGCGCGCGATCCTAACATCCGACAAAAAGAGAAAACCTCGATCAAATCAATATTGGATTAAGTTTTCATCAACAAACTGAAAGTTTATTACATTTCTTTTACACATTGAAAAGTCACACTTCTCACCCACCTCCTACATATTCATCGAATCACCCTTATGGCGAATTTTTATTCATTTGAAATAAAAATTCAGTCTAACGGAACCGTTTGCATAGCAATCAAAGTGCAACTTTTTATGGTAATTAATTTTCCGAAAATGTAGGATAGCTACAGCTGCGTCCAAATTGTGAGCAATAAAATTCGCCAAATAGCGCCATGTTTTAGTGTGTTATATGGGTAATTACAAAAAGCGCAGCATTTCTGCATAGAATTGCAAAAGGAGATGGTTACTGCTTTTAGGCAGTAATCGGGCTTGGTTGCCGCGAATAAACACATTTTGTGGATTCAAACTTGGCGACCGCTCAGCTGTGCCCGCAACAGGTACAGCAAGGGAAGACAAATGCTCCCCCTGCATTTGTGTCAACTGGAAGGACGTAAACATGACTGATTCAGTGCTACGCACCGAGGGACTTTATGTGCCCGAAATGGAACACGACGCCTGTGGTATCGGCTTCGTTGCCCACCTGAAGAACAGAAAGTCTCATGCGATTGTTACTCAGGCACTTGATATGCTGGCGCGCATGGAACACCGTGGCGGCCAGGGCTGTGACCCATGTAGTGGTGACGGTGCAGGTATTCTTTTACAAAAACCCCATGAATTCTTACTCGAAGAAACCCGCAAGCTAGGCATTCAACTGCCTTCATCGGACAAATACGGTGTAGGTGTGATGCTGTTCCCGAAAGACGAGAACAAACGCCAGCAGTGCCGTGAAATCTTCGAGCGTAATGCCAAACGTCTCGATCTCGAAGTGATTGGCTACCGTGTTCTGCCAACCGACAACTCAATGATCGGCGCAGACCCTCTGAGCACAGAACCTCAGTTTGAGCATGCTTTTGTTACAGGCGGTGTCGGCCTGTCTCTGGACGAGCTTGAGCGTAAACTGTTTGTACTGCGTAACTACACCGTGCGCGTGTGTCTGGAGAGCGTCTCAAACATTGGCGACGACTTCTATATCAACTCTTTCTCTGCAAAGACACTGGTTTACAAAGGCCAGCTGACGACCGAGCAGGTACCTCAGTACTTTCTCGATCTGCAGAACCCGTCAATGGTGACGGCGCTGGCGCTGGTTCACTCGCGCTTCTCGACCAACACCTTCCCTCGCTGGCGTTTGGCACAGCCTTTCCGCTATATCGCACACAACGGTGAAATCAACACCGTTCGCGGTAATCTTAACTGGATGAAGGCGCGTGAAGCTCTGCTGGAATCAGAGCTGTTCACTGACCAAGAGCTGAAAATGCTGCTGCCTGTGTGTCAGGAAGGAGCATCGGATTCTGCAAACTTCGATATGGCGCTGGAACTGCTGGTTCTGAGTGGTCGAAGCCTGCCACACGTACTGATGATGATGGTACCGGAAGCGTGGCAAGAGAATGCGAACCTGGATCCAAAGCTGCGTGCTTTCTATCAGTACCACGCAAACATAATGGAACCGTGGGATGGCCCGGCGTCTGTTTGTTTCACTGATGGCGTAAAAGTAGGTGCGACCCTTGACCGTAATGGTCTGCGCCCAAGCCGCTATACCGTGACCAAAGACGATTACCTCATCATGGCATCCGAGTCAGGTGTGGTAGAGATTGAGCCGGAAAACATTCACTTCCGTGGTCGCCTGCAGCCTGGCCGTATCTTCGTGGCGGACCTTGAGCAAGGCCGCATCATTTCTGATGAAGAAGTGAAGAACGAAATCGCTTCTGCACAACCATATCAGGAGTGGGTTGAGAAGAACCTGCTGCACATTGATAAGCTGCCAGAAGCAGATACCAAGCATCACCAGCCATCTCCTGAGCGTCTGCTGCATCATCAACAAGCATTCGGTGTGACCTCTGAAGAAGTGAACGAAATCATCGTTCCTATGGCAAAAGACGGCAAAGAAGCACTAGGCGCTATGGGTGCTGACTGGCCACTGGCAGTACTGTCACACCAGTCACAGCATCTATCTAACTACTTCAAGCAGTTGTTTGCGCAGGTCACGAACCCGCCAATCGACCCAATCCGTGAGCGCATGGTGATGTCGCTGAAAACGTATCTGGGTAAAGATCAAAACCTGCTGACCGAATCGCCTATTCACTGCCGCAAAGTTGAGCTGGAATCGCCAGTACTGAGCAATGCTGAATTGGAAAAACTGCGTGCGGTTGACAACGATCACCTGCAAGCAAAAACACTGGATATCGTATTCCGTGCCAGCGGTGAGCCAGGCAAACTTGAGCGTGCGTTGAAGCGCATCTGTCAATACGCAGAAGATGCCGTGGTTGATGGCTACTCCATCATCCTGCTGACTGACCGTGCAGTGAACTCTAACCACGCTGCTATCCCAGCGATGCTGGCTGTCGGTGCGGTTCACCACCACCTGATCCGTAAAGGTCTGCGTGCGAAAGCCGACATCGTGATTGAAACCGGTGACGCGCGTGAAACCCATCACTTCGCCACACTCGTTGGCTACGGTGCGAATGCTGTTAACCCGTACCTCGTCTACGAAACGCTGGTGGATTTGCAGCGTAAGAAGAAGCTGGATCCGGAAGCGGATGTGGATGTGCTGTTTGAACAGTACCGCAAAGCGATCAACGCTGGCCTTTTGAAAATCTTCTCGAAGATGGGTATCTCAACCCTGCAGTCTTACCATGGCGCGCAAATTTTTGAAGCGCTGGGTATCAGCAAAGCTGTGGTCGACAAATACTTCACCGGCACCGTCTCCCGTATTCAGGGTCTGTCGATTGACGATATCGCGAAAGAAGTATTGGTTCGTCACCGTCTGGGCTACCCAACGCGTGAAATCCCTGTCCAAATGCTGGACGTAGGTGGGGTTTATCAGTGGAAACAACGTGGTGAGAAGCACCTGTTCAACCCTGAAACTATCCACTTGCTGCAAAACTCCACCCGCAACAAGGACAAAAAGCAGTTTAAAGAATACTGCCATGCAGTAGACAGCCAAGGCGATGATGCAGCAACTCTGCGTAGCCAGTTTGATTTCGTGAAGAACCCTGCTGGCAGCATCCCTCTGGACGAAGTTGAGCCAGTTGAGAACATCCTGAAGCGTTTCGCGACAGGTGCAATGAGCTTTGGTTCTATCTCTCATGAGGCGCACTCTACGCTGGCGATTGCCATGAACCGTATCGGCGCTAAGTCTAACTCCGGTGAAGGCGGTGAAGACCCAGTCCGTTTTGACAAGAAAGAAAATGGTGATTGGGAACGTTCTGCTATCAAACAGGTAGCTTCTGGCCGCTTCGGTGTTACTTCTTACTACCTTGCCAATGCTGATGAAATTCAGATCAAGATGGCGCAAGGCGCGAAGCCAGGTGAAGGTGGCCAGCTTCCAGGTCACAAAGTTGATGACTGGATTGGTCGCACCCGTCACTCCACCCCAGGGGTTGGTCTGATTTCGCCACCGCCACACCACGATATCTACTCTATCGAGGACTTGGCACAGCTGATTTATGACCTGAAGAATGCAAACCGTAAAGCACGTGTGAACGTGAAGCTGGTTTCTGAAGCGGGTGTCGGCACCATCGCTTCGGGCGTAGCGAAAGCAAAAGCAGACGTGGTTCTGATTGCTGGCTTCGACGGCGGTACCGGTGCATCACCACTGTCTTCAATCAAGCACGCAGGTCTGCCATGGGAACTGGGTCTGGCTGAAACGCACCAGACACTGCTGAAAAACGGCCTGCGTAACCGCATCGTTGTTCAGTCTGACGGCCAGATGAAAACCCCTCGTGACCTTGCTGTAGCTACCCTGTTGGGTGCTGAAGAGTGGGGTGTGGCAACAGCAGCACTGGTTGTTGAAGGCTGTATCATGATGCGTAAGTGTCACCTCAATACCTGTCCTGTCGGTATCGCTACCCAGAACAAGACGCTGCGTGAGCGCTTCGATGGCCGCGTAGAAGACATCGTCACCTTCTTCACCTACATGGCTGAAGGTCTGCGAGAAATCATGGCTGAGCTGGGTTACCGCTCTATCAACGAGATGGTTGGTCAGTCACAGCACCTGAAAGTCCGCTCTGATGTCGGTCACTGGAAATACCAGAATCTGGATCTCAACGTTGTTCTTTACAAAGAAGAGCCACGTGAAGGCGATGCAATGTACTGCCAGCGCGAGCAAAACCATGGTCTGGAAACCGTGCTTGACCGCCGCCTGATTGAAGCCGCATCCAGCGCGCTGAAAGAAGGTCGTAAAGTTGATGCCGAGTTCGCGATTGTGAACACCGACCGCAGCGCAGGTACCATGCTGTCGAATGAAATTTCGAAAGTCTACAAAGATCAGGGTCTGCCGGAAGCAATGAGCGTGAAGTTCAAAGGTTCTGCAGGTCAAAGCTTCGGTGCCTTCCTCGCGAAAGGCGTGAACTTCACCGTTGAAGGTGATGCAAACGACTACTGGGGTAAAGGTCTGTCTGGCGGTACGCTGGTACTTTACCCAGACGCGAAGAGCGACATCATTGCTGAAGACAACATCGTTGTCGGTAACGTCTGTTTCTACGGTGCAACCTCGGGCGAATCCTTCATCCGCGGTGTAGCCGGTGAGCGTTTCTGTGTACGTAACTCAGGCGCGAAAGTGGTTGTCGAAGGTATCGGTGACCACGGTTGTGAATACATGACCGGCGGTATTGCCATTGTTCTGGGTCAAACTGGCCGTAACTTCGCTGCGGGTATGAGTGGTGGTGTGGCTTACGTTTGGGATCAGTTCAATGACTTCGAATCCAAACTCAACCCTGAGCTGGTGGACCTGGATCCGCTGGATGAAGAAGACATCGCACTGCTGAAAGAAATGATCAGCAAGCACCATGCGCTGACAGGCAGTACGGTTGCAGAAACATTCCTTGCGAATGTTGAAGAGAACCTTAAGTCTATCGTCAAAGTCATGCCACGCGACTACAAAGCTGTGTTGCAAAAACGCAAAGAAGAAGCCGCTAACAAGGAAGAAGTGGAGGCTGTAAATGGGTAAGCCAACCGGATTTCTAGAATTTGGCCGTGAACTGCCGGCCAAAAAAGACCCTGCCGTTCGTATTCAGGACAATAAGGAATTTGTACTGAACGACGAGTTTGGCGAAAAAATTAATGAGCAATCTTCCCGCTGTATGGACTGTGGTGTGCCTTTCTGTCACAACGGCTGTCCAATCGGGAACATTATTCCTGAGTTTAACGATGCGGTTTACCGCGACAGCTGGGAAGAAGCCTGGAACATCCTGAGCTCAACGAACAACTTCCCAGAGTTCACTGGCCGGGTTTGCCCGGCTCCATGTGAAAGCTCTTGTGTCTTGGGTATTAACCAGGATCCAATCACCATCTGCAACATTGAAAAAACCATCGTGGAAACAGCATACCGCGAAGGTTATGCCAAGCCAAAAACCCCGACGGCCCGCACAGGTAAGAAAGTGGCGATCATCGGTTCAGGTCCTGCAGGTCTTGCAGCGGCTGAGCAGCTCAACAGCGCTGGTCACTCTGTGACTGTGTTTGAGCGTGATGAAAAAGTCGGTGGCCTACTGCGTTTTGGTATCCCAGACTTCAAGCTGGGTATGGACGTGATTGACCGTAAAATCAGCCTGATGGCAGAAGCGGGTATCGAGTTTAAAGTCAACGCCCATGTTGGCGTTGATGTTAACGCTCAGCAAATCCGTCAGGACTACGATGTAGTACTCCTGACAGGTGGTTCTACTGTGCCACGCAACCTGCCAATCCCGGGCCGTGAGCTCAAAGGCGTGCACTTTGCAATGGAATTTCTGGGTCAGAACAACCGCCGTGCAAACGGTATGGATCTGAAAACTGAGGAAATCCACGCCAAAGGCAAACACGTTGTGGTTATCGGCGGTGGTGATACAGGCTCTGACTGTGTGGGCACATCAAACCGTCATGGTGCGGCAAGCATTACGCAGGTGGAAATCATGCCGATCCCACCAGAGAAGCGCCCTGCGAACATGCCGTGGCCTCAGTACCCGATGATCCTGCGCACGTCGACTTCTCACGAAGAAGGCTGTGAACGTCACTGGAACATTCTGACCAAAGAGTTTATCAGCGACGAAAACGGCAACGTGAAAGCACTGCGCATGGCTGACATCGTATGGAAAGACGCAGCACCTGGTGAGCGTCCAACCTTCGAAGAAGTTGCAGGCTCTGAGCGTGAAATCCCTTGTGATCTGGCATTCCTGGCGATGGGCTTCTTGCACCCAGAACCACACGGCGTGCTGGCACAACTTGATGTGGCACTGGATGACCGCGGCAATGTTGCAACACAGGACTTCCAGACCAACCAGAAAGGTGTATTCGCTGCAGGCGATATGCGTACAGGCCAGTCACTGGTCGTACGTTGTATCAATGAAGGCCGTGAATGTGCCCGCTCTATCGATGCATATCTGATGGGCGGCACCAACCTCGAGGCCAAAGCGGACTCACTGATGCTCTCCGCATAAAAATAACGAGTGTTATCTTCCAGTTTTGCCAGCCCTCTGCGGCTGGCTTTTTTCGTTTTGAGCCCACTTAAAAGCTTCACCGACCAAAAATTGAAAGCTTTTCATAAATAAGCCCCCAGATAGACCAAGTTAATCTCTGCGACAGACTTAAAAAAACCGCCATAAAATGCTGCATGTAGGCAGTGCTTTCGACATATATAGCTGTTAATCGCCAAAGTTAATGTAATGTGACGAAATTTGACCTCTTCATCATTAACGGATAAGTTGATTGGCTCGCATACCCATGTGACCTGACGCAACAAAGTTCAGGCCATATGGGTATACGTAAAATCGAGACTGATTTTTCGGTAAAACACACTCCCAGGAAGGGAGGCCACTGAAAATCAGATGCCAGGACGGCATGAAAAACTGCAGTCGCTGCGTAACGCAGTCGCAAGGGAGAATTGCAATGTCGCTGTATGACCCAATGCTGGAGAAAGACAACTGCGGCTTTGGCCTGATCGCTCATACCGAGGGTGAAGCCAGCCACAAACTTGTCCGAACCGCAATTTCCGCACTGGACCGGATGACCCACCGAGGCGCAATTAACGCTGATGGGAAAACCGGTGACGGTTGCGGCTTATTACTTCAAAAGCCCGATAACTTTTTCCGAATCATCGCTGAAGAGAACAACTGGACCCTCAGTAAGCTCTACGGTGTAGGCATGATTTTTCTGAGCAAAGATCCTGCTAAAGCGAAGCGCGCTAAAGAGATCTTTGAACAGGAAATTGCAGCCGAAACCCTTTCTATCGTGGGCTGGCGTGAAGTGCCAACCAACGAAGACGTGCTGGGTGAAATCGCCGCCAGTTCTGTACCGAACATCGAGCAAGTGTTCATCAATGGCCCAGCAGGTTGGCGTGCCCGCGATTTGGAGCGTCGTCTCTACATCGCCCGTCGTCGCGCTGAGAAAGCGCTCGCAGACGACCCGGATTTCTACATCACCAGTCTGTCTACGCGCACCATTGTTTACAAAGGTTTATGCATGCCAGCAGACCTGCCGAGATTCTATTTAGACTTGGCAGACTTACGTCTTGAGGCGTCTATCTGTCTGTTCCACCAGCGTTTTTCAACCAATACCACCCCGAAGTGGCCGCTGGCACAGCCTTTCCGTTATCTCGCCCACAACGGCGAAATCAATACCATTGAAGGTAACCGTCAATGGGCGCGCGCCCGTGCATACAAGTTCAATTCACCATTGCTGCCTGATCTGAAACAGGCCGCCCCATTTGTGAATGAAACCGGCTCTGACAGCTCCAGCCTCGACAACATGTTGGAAGTTTTCCTCGCCGGCGGTATGGATCTCTTCCGCGCGATGCGAATGCTGGTGCCACCTGCATGGCAGAACCACCCAGACATGGACCCGGATCTGCGCGCATTCTACGACTTTAACTCCATGCACATGGAGCCGTGGGATGGCCCTGCTGGCATCGTAATGTCCGACGGACGTTATGCCGCTTGTAACCTCGATCGTAATGGTCTTCGCCCTGCCCGCTATGTGGTGACAAAAGACAAACTCATTACGCTGGCATCCGAAGTCGGTATCTGGGATTACGCCCCGGATGAAGTAGCGGAAAAAGGTCGTGTTGGACCGGGCGAACTGCTGGTTATTGACACCTTCGAAGGTGAGATCTGGCATTCTGCCGATATCGATAACGATCTGAAAAGCCGCCACCCTTACAAAGAATGGCTGGACAAAAATGTTAAGCGCCTGACACCGTTTGAAGAACTGCAAGCAGAAGACTCTTCCGGCCAGCGCGGCATGGATGACGATGAGCTGCATGTATTCCAGAAACTGTTTGGCGTTTCGAGCGAGGAGCAGGATCAGGTACTTCGCGTACTAGGTGACATCGGTCAGGAAGCCACAGGTTCCATGGGTGACGATACCCCAATGGCAGTGCTTTCTTCGAAAGAACGCCATGTCGCTGACTACTTCCGTCAGAAGTTCGCTCAGGTCACCAACCCACCCATCGATCCACTACGCGAAAATCACGTGATGTCGCTGGCGACCTGTATCGGCCGTGAAATGAACGTGTTCTCAGAAACCGATGGCCACGCCCAACGTGTTGCGTTCAAGAGCCCGGTGCTTCTGTATTCCGATATGGTTCAGCTGTTGGAACTGGATGATGAGCATTATCGCAACAGCATCATCGACATCAACTTCGACCCAAATGAGAAAGATCTCAAGCAAGCGATTGTCGATCTGTGCGATCAGGTTGAGCGCGTAGTACGCGACGGCACTGTACTTGTTGTTCTGTCCGACCGCGGTATTTCGAAAGACAAATTACCTATTCCTGCGGCAATGGCAGTGGGCGCAGCTCAGAAACGTCTGGTGGACGCACAGCTTCGCTGTGATGCCAACATCGTGATTGAGACCGCCTCTGCCCGCGACCCACACCAGTTTGCAGTGCTGCTTGGATTCGGTGCGACAGCGGTATATCCGTACCTCGCTTACGAATCCATTGGCAAGATGGTCGAGAAAGGCGTCATCGAGAAATCGATGGGAGATGCAATGCTGAATTTCAGAAACGGCATCAACAAAGGCCTGTTCAAGATCATGTCGAAGATGGGTATTTCGACCATGGCCTCTTACCGCTGTGCACAGCTGTTTGAAGCTGTTGGCCTGAACAATAATGTGGTTGAGCTTTGCTTTAAAGGCGTCGCCAGCCGCATCCAAGGCGCAGATTTTTCTGACTTCCAGCAGGACTTACACAACCTTGCGCGCAGAGCATGGCTAAAACGTAAGCCCGTCGAACACGGCGGTTTGCTGAAATATGTCCACGGCGGTGAATACCACGCCTACAACCCGGATGTGGTCAATACGCTTCAATCTGCGGTTCGCTCCGGCGAAGCGATGGATTACAAAACCTACGCAGAAACTGTCAACAGCCGTCCAGTCTCGTCACTGCGCGACTTGATGACGTTGAAACCTGCCGACAAGCCTATTTCTCTCGAGAAAGTGGAGGCGGCAACCGAGCTCTTCAAACGTTTTGACTCGGCTGCCATGTCAATTGGTGCATTGAGTCCAGAAGCGCACGAAGCCCTGGCGATTGCGATGAACCGTCTGGGTGGTAACTCCAACTCAGGTGAAGGTGGTGAAGACCCACGTCGCTTTAACTCAGAGCGTAACTCACGCATCAAGCAAATCGCTTCAGGTCGTTTCGGTGTGACACCACACTACCTCACTAACGCTGATGTGCTGCAAATTAAAGTGGCACAAGGTGCGAAGCCGGGTGAAGGTGGACAGCTACCTGGCCATAAAGTCACGGCTGAAATCGCGCGTCTTCGCCACTCGGTGCAAGGTGTGACCCTGATTTCACCACCGCCGCACCATGACATCTATTCGATTGAAGACTTGGCGCAGCTGATTTTCGATTTGAAGCAGGTAAACCCTGACGCACTGGTTTCCGTCAAGCTGGTTTCTGAACCTGGCGTGGGCACCATCGCAGTCGGTGTTGCGAAAGCGTATGCGGATCTTATCACTATCTCTGGTTACGACGGAGGTACCGGCGCAAGCCCACTAACTTCCGTGAAATACGCGGGTAGCCCTTGGGAGCTTGGCCTTGCTGAAACCCAGCAGGCATTGGTCACCAATGGCCTTCGCCACAAGATCCGCCTTCAGGTTGATGGCGGTCTGAAAACCGGTCTGGATATCATCAAAGCGACTATTCTGGGGGCTGAAAGCTTCGGTTTTGGTACCGCACCAATGGTTGCGCTGGGTTGTAAGTACCTGCGTATCTGTCACCTCAACAACTGTGCGACCGGTGTAGCAACGCAGGACGATACCCTGCGCCGCGAATACTTCAAAGGCTTGCCAGAGCAGGTGATGAACTTCTTCAAAGGCCTCGGCGAAGAAGTGCGTGAACTGATGGCAGAGCTTGGCGTTGAGAAACTCACTGACCTGATTGGCCGCACCGACTTGCTCGAAGCGGTCGACGGTTTCACCGCCAAACAGCTCAAGCTGGATCTTTCAGACATTCTGGAAAGCCCGCAGCCAAAACCGGGTAAAAGCGTGTTCTGGAGTGAGCCAAACGCACCGTTTGATAAAGCGGAGCTTAACCAGAAGCTGCTGGAAACCTTTGAAAAGGCGATTGAAGAGCGCCGCTCAGCCAGCGCGTATCTCGACATCCGAAATACTGACCGCTCGGTGGGCGCATCACTCTCCGGTGCTATTGCTAAACGTTATGGCAACCAGGGCATGGCGGCATCACCACTTGAAATCAACCTTCAGGGTACGGCTGGCCAGTCCTTCGGGGTCTGGAATGCCGGTGGCGTTAACCTCACCCTGACCGGCGATGCCAACGACTATGTCGGAAAAGGTATGGCAGGCGGTAATATCGTGATCAAGCCGCCAGTTGGTTCAGCCTTCGATTGCCACGCATCTACCATCGTAGGCAACACCTGTCTTTACGGCGCAACGGGCGGCAAGCTCTTTGCAGCAGGTAAAGCCGGTGAGCGTTTTGCGGTGCGTAACTCTGGCGCTCAAGCCGTCGTCGAAGGCGCAGGTGATAACGCTTGTGAATACATGACGGGTGGCATCGTGGCCATTCTTGGCCATACCGGCGTGAACTTTGGCGCAGGCATGACAGGCGGTTTTGCTTATGTGCTTGATGAAGCGGGAGACTTTGCCGGTCGCGTCAATCCAGAACTGGTCGAAGCCTTGTCACTCGACAATTTGGCTATCCATCAGGAACACCTCCGTGGTCTGATTGATCAACACCTCGAACTGACCGGCTCCAGCCGCGCTCAGGAAATTATCGCGGACTTTGAACAATGGATCAGTAAATTCTATCTGGTGAAACCGAAATCAGCGGACGTGCGTTCCCTGCTGGGTCACCAAAGCCGAAGCGCAGCGGAGCTGCGTGTTCAGGCGCAGTAACGGAGGACCCTATGAGCCAGAACGTATACCAGTTTATAGACGTGCAACGTATCGACCCTCGAAAGAAGGCGATCAAAACACGTAAAACCCAGTTCGTTGAAATCTACGAACCTTTCACCCACAAGCAGGCGTCGGCGCAAGCCGACCGCTGTCTGGACTGCGGCAACCCTTACTGTGAGTGGAAGTGCCCAGTGCACAACTACATTCCGCAGTGGCTGAAGCTTGCCCAGGAAGGACGCATTATTGAAGCGGTTGAGCTATCGCACCAGACCAACAGTCTGCCGGAAGTCTGTGGCCGCGTGTGTCCACAGGACAGACTGTGTGAAGGCTCCTGTACCCTCAACGACGACTTTGGCGCCGTGACCATCGGTAATGTTGAGAAATACATTACGGATAAAGCGTTCGAAATGGGCTGGAAGCCAGACATGTCAGGCGTCACTTTGACTGACAAGAAAGTCGCCATTATTGGTGCAGGCCCCGCTGGCCTTGCCTGTGCAGATGTCTTGGTCCGTAACGGCGTGAAACCGGTGGTGTTTGACCGTTATCCGGAAATCGGTGGCCTGCTGACCTTCGGTATACCGTCCTTCAAACTCGAAAAAGACGTGATGCGAAACCGCCAGCGCGTCTTTACCGAGATGGGTGTCGAGTTCCGACTCAACACTGAAGTGGGTAAAGATGTCGAGCTGCAGTCTCTGGTTGATGAGTATGATGCCGTGTTCCTTGGCGTTGGCACCTACAAATCCATGCGTGCAGGTTTGGAAAATGAAGATGCGCCGGGTGTATTTGATGCCCTGCCGTTTTTGATTGCCAATACCTACCGCGTAATGGATTTAACGGAAAACCCGCCGGAATACATTGATATGGCTGGCAAGAAAGTCGTTGTTCTTGGTGGTGGTGATACCGCGATGGACTGCGTCCGTACTTCGATTCGTCAGAATGCCAAAAACGTTATCTGTGCTTACCGTCGTGACGAAGCCAATATGCCGGGCAGCCGCCGCGAAGTGAAAAACGCGCGCGAAGAAGGGGTGAACTTTATGTTCAACCTGCAACCGCTGGGTATTGAGCTCGACGCCAGTGGCAATGTGAGCGGCGTAAAAGTGGTGAAAACCGAACTGGGCGAGCCAGATGAAGCGGGCCGTCGCCGTCCTCAACCTGTTGAAGGCAGCGAGCACGTGCTGGACGCGGATGCCGTTATCATGGCTTTTGGTTTTCAACCGCACAAAATGGCATGGCTGGAACCGTTTGGTGTCGACCTCGACCAATGGGGACGCATCAAAGCACCGGAGCAATCTGATTACGCTTATCAAACGTCTAACGAGAAGATCTTCGCCGGTGGCGATGCCGTCCGTGGCTCTGATCTCGTGGTCACCGCTATCGATGAAGGCCGTAAAGCGGCAGAAGGCATTCTCGATTATCTCGAGGTATAAGCCGACTTCAAAACCGACAGAAAAGTGCCTGCAAAGGCACTTTTTTTTCGCCCCAATTTTCGCCCGTGATACACTCTCGCTATTCCCTGATTATCAAAGAGCAACAAGATGAAAATCGGTATTATCGGTGCCATGGAGCAGGAAGTAACCCTGCTAAAAAGCAAGATCAACAACTGCCAACTGCAAGAGATTGGTGGCAGCAAATTTTATACGGGTGACTTGAATGGCGTAGACGTGGTGCTGCTGCAATCAGGTATTGGTAAAGTGGCGGCGGCAGTGGGCACATCCATCCTGCTGGAGCGTTTCAAACCAACAGCTGTGATCAACACAGGTTCTGCGGGCGGCTTCGATACCAGCCTAAATCTGGGTGACGTTGTGATTTCTACCGATGTGGCTTACCACGATGCTGACGTGACCGCATTTGGTTACACCATGGGTCAAATGGCTGGCCAGCCAGCGACTTTTACCTCTGACGCAAAGCTGATGGATGTGGCAGAGCAAGCACTGGCAGCGATGGAGCCAGCGCCACACGCAGTTCGCGGTCTGATTTGTACCGGTGATGCGTTTGTGTGTACCGCTGAGCGTCAAAACTACATCCGTGAACACTTCCCAACTGTGATTGCAGTAGAGATGGAAGCGGCAGCAATTGCTCAGGCGTGTCACCAGTTCAAAGTACCGTTTGTGGTAGTTCGCGCTATCTCTGACGTTGCTGATAAAGAATCGCCAATGACGTTTGATGAATTCCTGCCGCTGGCAGCGAAAAGCTCAAGCGCCATGGTTGAAAAAATGGTCGAGTTGCTGAAAGCGTGATGACCGAGCTCTCCACACCGTTTGAAGCACTGTTAAACCACACCACATTGCTTGCGATGTGGGGAGCCCTTATTTTGCATTGGTTCTTCCCAGTGCCTGCCTATATCAGCCCTGTTACCATATGGCGTCGCGTTGCCGAAGCCATCTCCGACAAGGTCAATCACGAAGAAGACTCTCCGGAGCAGCAACGCCTTTCCGGCGGTTTAGCGCTCGCTGTGATGTGGCTGACCCTAGCAGTGCTTTTAGTCGCCTTAAAGCAAATTGTCTGGATTGGCTGGTTATTCGACCTTCTGTTGCTTTGGCTGGCATTAAGTTGGAAGCCCCTGACTGAGCTCGCGATGCAGGTCGAGCAAGCGCTCATTCGTGACGACAAGCCTGCAGCTCGAACCTTGCTGTCACAAACACTGAACCGCCAAACCCATTCACTCTCTCCAGTTGGTATTGCCAAAGCCAGTTGTGAAACACTACTGGTGGGGTATGCGCGAGGCCTTGTCTGCGTGCTGTTCTGGTATGCCGTTTTCGGTGGTATTGGCGCATTTCTTTACACGCTGGTAGCGCAACTTGCCCGTGTCTGGCCTCCCCGCCGACAAGAGTTCTCCCAGTTTGGATTGGCTGCCTCAGGCTTTCTTGCTTTGCTCGATTGGATACCATCCCGCTTATTTGCGCTTCTCATTGCCGCCGGACACCGCTTTGACCCTGCACTCACGGCAATCCGTGAACATGGACAAAGCTGGTCAGTGAACGGCGCGGGCTGGCTCCTTGCCGCATCCGGTGCCAAGCTGCAGCTTTCCCTGGGTGGCCCCGCCATCTATGACAGCGAGAAATGCACTCGCCCCAGTATTGGCGGAAGCGTTGCCGCTTCTCCTATACACCTAGCACTGTTGAATCAACAACTGAGGCAAAAGGCCTTGCTCTGGATCCTCATCCAAAGTTTCCTGATGTGGTTTACCCACGGATTATCATGATGTTCCGTTTTTTACTGGTTTTACTTTTTCTTCCATCCTTCACCTTTGCCGAACCACTTCGCGTTATCAGTCTTTCTCCACATACCACAGAGCTCGCATTTGAAGCGGGGCTGGGAGATAACCTGATTGCAGTCAGTGCTCACAGCGATTACCCACCAGCAGCATTGAAACTTGAGCAGGTAGCCAACTACCGCGGGATCAATATTGAACGTGTCGTCACGCTTAAACCGGATTTGGTGCTGGCGTGGAAAGGCGGAAATCCAGATAAAGAACTCGCCAAGCTCGAAAGGCTTGGCATTGAAGTGTTCTACTCGAATCCGCACTCTCTTTACGACGCTGCCGATAACATTGAAAAGCTGGGTGAGTGGTCAGAAAACCCGGCTTTAGCCAAAGCTCGCGCTGATGGCGTTCGTGAAGAGCTGGCAAGCATTGAAGCAGCGCAAGCGGGAAAGTCCAAGGTATCCTATTTTTACCAACTCAGTGAATCACCGTTGCTCACAAACAACGGCGATCATTGGCCACAGCCTCTGTTTTCTCTCTGTGGCGGCGAAAACATCTTCGCAGAAAGCGCCGCTCCTTATCCTCAGGTCAGCATGGAGCAGATTGTAGTGAGAAAACCACTAGCGATTTTTTACCCTGCGGATCGTGAGAAACCTATGGCTGGTTGGCAAAAATGGCAGGACTTTATCCCCGCAGTAAAAAACAGCGCTATCTTTGCAATAACCGGAGACTGGCTGAATCGTCCAACACCAAGAGCACTAAAAGCGGTAAGACAGATATGCCTCGCGATGGATAAGGTAAGAGGCGATCTCGATCACTAATTCAAATAGTGGCTTGCAGAAGCTCTGTCTGTTGGATTGCCCGCCACCAAGTTTCACGTAAAATCGCGCGCGCTTAACCAATCCGTGTTACTGGAACTCCGTGTCACAATAAAAAATAAGACCCAGAGTAATATTAGGGTCTGTTGAGCTTTGGTGATGATTTTTGCAGCAGTTTGTGGGGATTTTATGCAAGGCAGAGGCTTCGATGTGTAGCTAGCCTACATGAGAAGCCGATAACGCAGGAGAAAGTCCCCACAAACGCTGCCCGAAGGGTTCTGCCCTAAACGTTTTATGCTTTGTTGAGGTGTATTTGCTTAGAGTGGGCGGCACACACCTCGCCGCGCCTAAAACGCTTAGGGCTAGAACAAAATTTAACCACCAAAGCTCAATAGACCCTCGTAGTAGACGTCAGATTGGATGTTTGATTAAGGGATGAAATAGCGCTTTATGCTTCTGTATATTTTAGACATGTTTGGTACGGCAGTCTTCGCCATATCAGGCGTATTACTTGCCAGTAAGTTAAGAATGGATCCCTTTGGAATGATCGTTCTTGCTATGGTCACCGCAATCGGCGGCGGTACCATTCGTGATATGGCATTAGGCGCAACACCGGTCTTTTGGGTCAACCAGCCGGAATACCTTTGGATGATCCTTGTCACCTGTATTCTTTCCATGTTGCTTATCCGTCAACCGCGTCGCCTGCCGTGGTACTTTTTGCCCGTGGCAGATGCCATCGGTCTGGCCGTTTTTGTTGCTATCGGTGTCGATAAAGCGCTGAGCTATGGTGCTTCCCCCATGGTCGCGGTGATCATGGGTGTGATTACCGGCTGTGGTGGCGGTATCATCCGCGACGTACTCGCTCGGGAAATCCCGATGCTTTTCAGAACCGAAGTCTACGCAACTGCCTGTATTGCTGGTGGAATTATCCATACAGTGGCTTTGGCAGCCAACGTGGATGTCGAAATAGCGTCCATTGCCGGCATGATCACTACCTTGCTGATCAGGCTTGCTGCGATACGCTGGCACCTTTCTCTGCCTGTATTCGGTTCAGGGAAGTAACTGCAGTTTCAAGCATTTAGAACGCGCCTCTTGGGCGCGTTTTTTGTTTCTTTTCCAGAAACATCCGCCTCTCATTCTGTTTCATCGTTTCCGCGCGACAGATCTCGATCTGGCGATCATCTCATCCACTTAAGCCATTAAATAAACTTTTTACTTTATTTAATGGCGATCCGATCTATTATGTAAATATATAGCTTTACTTAATAACGAGGAGCATCCCATGAGCAGCTATGTCGAACACGCCAATATCACTGTGACCAATCTCGATAACGCAATCCGGTTTTTGCAGACAGCCATGCCGGAGTTCTCCATTCGTGGCTCAGGCCAGAATGATGATTACGGCTGGTGCCATCTAGGTACTGACACCTCTTACATCGCCCTTCAGGAAGTGGTCATCGACAAAGCTGTCGAACGAGTCCCTTACCGTCAACTTGGTGTCAATCACATTGGCTTTGTGGTGGGAGATGCGGAAGGTACGGCGGAACGTCTGCGTGAAGCGGGCTATCAAGAGGCCTCTTTTGACAAGAGCCATCCAGCCCGCAAACGTGCATATTTTTTCGATAGCGATGGTATGGAGTGGGAATTCATCGAATACCTGACCGATTCCATCGAAAGCCGGAACGATTACCTGCTTTAAGAACGAATAAAAATAGAGAGAAGCAGTCATGTTTAAACCAATAACGTCAGAAGCACTATCACTCATCAGGCATGGACATCGATATTCTCCAGCCTTTGGGCCGAGGCTTTCCAACCACTTGCCCATGGCGCTGATTGCCATGTCCCGGCTAGGTGCCTCATCAAAGGACTTACATGACGAGTTCCAACGGGCAACCCCTCATCTGGAAGTGGAACAAAATCCTGTTACCCCTCAAGTATTAAAGCTTGGGGAGAAAACACACAATGCGGATTTCGTGCTCTATTACTGCAAGGAGCTGGAAACCAAAGGCATTGAAGCAACATTAAAGAAGGCTTTGCCAACCTTACTGCCCGGTATCGCGGCAGGTTCTTTCCATGCCTTAATTCGCCTCGCCTATGCGGTGGAAAGTGAAGACTTCACAGAGATCAGTCACGCACTTGCCTACTGGTCCTCCGGGTTTACGCCATTAGGAAATCTGCAATATGCCACGGATAAAGACACCGTTTCCCATCTCAATGAGGCACTTGGGGTAATGCGGGATCACACCTATCGAGAAGGGATCATCATCGATCATGTCGAAGAATTACGGGAACTTGCTAAGTACCACGCTGTTTCCACACAGCCTGCTTCATTGACCAAAGAGTCCGTTGCCATTGTGGTGCTCTCGCAATATGCCGCCAGCAATGATTTCACCTTGCTCCATGGCGTAACCGGCTTTCAGGCTCTGCTATCACTCGCGCCGTTTATCGACAATTTTGATTTCGCTCTCGACTGTTTCTGGCAGGCCTATGTCGGTGCAGCATGTACTGCTGAATACCGTGAGCCTGCCACTCTCGAATGCAGAAGTGTCCAACCGGATTGGGATCTGTGTTCTAACCAGGCGCTGGCAACACAAGACGATCACACCATCAAACTTATCTACAGCTGCGCCCGGATTTATAACGAATTACAACTGGACGAGGCGCTATTCGCAATCAACGTCAGGCTAAAGGGATCTTTATGAAAAAAATCGCGATTGTTTATTTCTCACAAACCGGTACTACGGATGCACTGGCTAAAGCCGTGGCATGCGGCGCAGAAACGCAAGGGGCACAGGTTTTTGCTTACCGCATATTAGGTTCAGACATCTTTGAAGGACGCTTCAAAAACGACGCGTTGTTCGAAGAGCTCAGTGACATGGATGCCATCATCTTCGGCTCACCAACATACATGGGCGGTCCGACAGCACAGTTCAAAGCTTTTGCTGATGCGAGCAGTGAAAGTTGGTCCAAGCAGCGATGGAAGAACAAGTTCGCCGCTGGGTTTACCATTGGCGGCAGCCCTTGTGGCGAAGTACAAAGCACGGTGGAATATTTCAATGTACTGGCTACTCAGCACAGTATGCTTTGGGTGGGCATTGATGCGCCAGAAGGCGCACTCAGCAAAGACTTTAACCGCCTAAATGCTTCTCTTGGCGTAGTTGCACTGGCTGATACAGAGAGTGGTCTTCATCCGGTGGATGCAAAAACTGCGGTGCGATTGGGTGAGCGGGTGGCGGAGCTGATTCGATAGCAGCTATCTAAAGTTAGCAAAAAGGCGCCATTTGGCGCCTTTTTCGTGATTATGCCAGCGTGATACGGGCAAATTTGCGTTTACCGACCTGGTAAACGGCAGTGCCGGCTGCTGGTACCAGCTTGGTATCGTCCAACTTCTCGCCGTCGATTTTCACCGCGCCCTGGCGAATCATACGCATTGCGTCTGAGGTTGAACCTACCAGTGCTGCATCTTTCAGCAGGTTAGCGATAGCAACACCTTGCTCAAAAGAAAACTCTGGCATTTCGTCAGGCATTGCGCCTTTCTGGAAACGGTTGATGAACTCAGCCTCTGCCGCTTCTGCATCCGCTTCTGAGTGGAAGCGAGCAATGATTTCTTTCGCCAGCAGGATCTTCACGTCACGTGGGTTACGGCCGTTAGCAATTTCTTCTTTAAGACCCGCAATCTCTTCCAATGGACGGAACGACAACAGTTCGTAGTAGTTCCACATCAGATCGTCAGAGATAGACATGATTTTTCCGAACATCTCAGTCGGTACATCGCTGATACCGATGTAGTTGTTCGCTGACTTCGACATTTTCTTCACGCCATCCAGACCCACCAGCAGAGGCATGGTGATCACGACTTGCTGTGATTGGCTGTTTTGCTTTTGCAGCTCACGCCCCATCAGCAGGTTGAACTTCTGGTCAGTACCACCCAGTTCAACATCAGCTTCCAGCGCCACAGAGTCATAACCTTGCAGGAGCGGATAAATGAACTCGTGGATCGCGATTGGCTGGTTGTTGCTATAACGCTTTTTGAAATCGTCACGCTCAAGCATACGCGCAACGGTAGAACTCGCAGCCAGACGAATCATGCCATCCGTACCCAGCTCACTCAGCCAGCTTGAGTTGAACTCAATGCGGGTTTTCTCTGGATCCAGAATTTTGAAGATCTGCTCTTTGTAAGTCTCAGCATTGCTCAGAACCTGCTCACGCGTCAGCGGTGGACGCGTTGTGTTCTTACCGCTTGGGTCACCTACCATCGCGGTATAATCACCGATCAGGAAGATAACTTCATGGCCCAGCTCCTGGAAGGCACGCAATTTATTCATGATCACAGTGTGACCAAGGTGAATATCCGGTGCAGTTGGATCCGCGCCCAACTTGATACGAAGAGGACGGTTCTCTTTCAGTTTTGCAATGAGTCCCTCTTCAGGAATCAACTCCTCAACACCACGCTTAATTTCAGCTAGCGCGGCTTCAATGCTCGCCATATTTTATCGCTCCCACAGAATCGGCATTTTTTCGTAAGCCGACATACTACTTGAATAGCGATGGTTTTTGAAACCAGTTAGACTTGTTAGTAGAGAAAAGGAATGCTTAAGCCGATCGGTTTTTTCGAGAAAGTTGGCACAAACAAGCAGCTCCCTGTTTAATTCACTTTCCTTAACGACTGTTTTTTAATGCCTGTTAAACATATTGCTGCGCTACCTAGACTTCACCAAGTCTTGATCATGGCTCTCAGTGCCCTTGTTGTGGTGCTGATTTTGCTCCCCACCGAAACACCAGCTTCACATCCGGATGCCAAGTTCGAGGTGGGAAAACAATACCCAATTCATCTCGATACCGTTTCCTTACTTCCACCTGAAAATGAGCAACAGCCCGTGCAGGCTTACGCCCCCTTGGAGTGGCATAAGTTCAAGGTGAAAGCCGGTGACAGTCTGGCGGTTATTTTTAACCGAGTAGGGATAAGCCCCACCACCCTTTACCGGCTGATCAACAGTGATAAAGGCACCAAATCGTTAGCCTCGTTGAAAGTGGGGGATGAAATTCACCTTGGCTTTGACGAAAACGGCTTATTCACTCAGCTCGTGCAGCCGAAAAATGCCAATGAGAAACTTGTCGTCACCCGCATTGGTGATGAGTTCTTCTCCAAAACAGAATCCAAGCAAATTGATACTCAGGTGAACTTTGCCTCGGCAACCATCACCTCCAGTTTCTGGAATGCTGGCGTCGCAGCAGGACTCAACGCCAATCAAATCATGGAGCTGGCGGGCATTTTCGGTTGGGACATCGACTTCGCTCTCGACATCCGTCAGGGCGACAAATTTTCGGTGCTGTTTGAAGAGCAGTTGGTTGAAGGTGAAATGATTGGCCGAGGTAATATTCTTGCCGCGACATTTACCAACCAGGGCGAAACCTTCACTGCAATCCGCTCTGAAACCGGTAAGTATTACGATGAGAAAGGCCGCGCAATGAGAAAAGCCTTCCTGCGCTCACCCGTTAACTTCCGGTACGTCAGTTCGAACTTCAACCCACGCCGACTGCACCCTGTGACGGGTCGCGTTAAAGCACACCGCGGCACAGATTATGTCGCACCTGTTGGTACACCGATTTGGGCGGCAGGCGATGGTGTCGTGATGAAGTCTGCCTACAACAAGTTCAATGGCCACTACGTTTTCATCCGTCATAGCTCAACCTACATCACCAAGTACCTCCACCTGACCAAGCGTAAAGTGAAAACAGGTCAGCGCGTCAAACAAGGACAAACCATTGGTACACTCGGTGGTACCGGCCGCGTGACAGGCCCTCACCTTCACTACGAATTTCTGGTAAACGGTGTTCATAAGAACCCAAGAACCGTCAAATTGCCACAATCGAAATCACTGGCAGGTAAGGAAAAGACCGCTTTTATTGAACTGGCTAAAGACCGCATGGCACAACTCAATAAGTTCGAGCAACTTTTAGCATCCATCGGCACCCTGGAACGCGTTTCTTCTTAGCAGTTTGATAGAAAATAAAAAGCAGCGCATAAGCGCTGCTTTTTTGTACGTCGAAATTCCGCCTCAAAGCTGAGGCTCAGCTTCTCGTTGTGGCTTTGGGAGCGTCGACTCCTTCTCTTCGGTTTGCCAAATCATATTGGTTTCTTTCTTCAC
Organism: Grimontia indica; assembly: GCF_000333895.2. Classification (GTDB taxonomy): domain Bacteria; phylum Pseudomonadota; class Gammaproteobacteria; order Enterobacterales; family Vibrionaceae; genus Enterovibrio; species Enterovibrio indicus. The sequence continues at coordinate 125,486 of NZ_ANFM02000032.1, forward strand.
CCTTTTTGGCTCACGGGCCAGCATCAGAAGACAAGGGGTGAGCACCAAAGTCAGTACTGTAGAGAACGCCAAACCACCGGCTACGGCTGTAGCAAGTTGAGACCACCACTGAGTACTCGGCGCGCCGAATTCAATACCGCGGTTCACCAAGTCAACGTTCATTTCCAGTACCATTGGCAGTAGACCCAGAATCGTCGTTACGGTAGTTAACAGTACCGGACGTAAACGCTGAGCACCGGTGCGTAAGATGGCATCAACTTTTTCAAGGCCTCGGCGACGCATTACATTGTAGGTATCAATCAATACAATGTTGTTGTTCACCACAATCCCCGCAAGCGTAATCACCCCAACGCCAGACATGATGACCCCAAACGGACGCTGGAACACCAGAAGGCCAAGGAAGACACCCACTGTCGAGAACAAGACTGCACTCAAAATCAGGAACGCCTGATAGAAGCTGTTGAATTGGGTAATGAGGATCAAAGCCATTGCCGCCAATGCTGCCAAAAAGGCTGTCATCAGGAAGGCTGAACTTTCATCCTGCTCTTCATTTTGTCCACGCAGTGTGACTTTGACTTCTGGAGATAGCCCCAAACGTTCGATATGCTCGTTCAATCCGGGCAACGACAAGCTGAGGTTATATCCTTCCGTCATATCGGCCATGACCTTCACCACACGCTTGCCATCAACACGGTCGATATTGCCTTGTTTCGGCTCTGGCTTAATTTGGGCGAAGTTAGTGATGGGCACCAACCCATAAGGCGTCATCACCCGGAGTTCATCAAAGCGTCCAATATCGCGCTTCTCTTCAGGATAACGCACCAGAATATCCACTTCTTCACTGGCATCATCTGGCAAGTAATCACCAATCTTGAGGCCATTGGTGACGAACTGTACCGTGTTACCTACCAGCAGGGCGTCTGCACCAAAGCGGGCAGCATCTTCACGGTTGATATCAATCGACCAATCAATGCCTGGTTTGGTCAAGGTGTCACTGTAGTTGGTGAATGCCGGGTCCTGTTCAAGCAGACTGCGAATTTGCTTGGCAGCAGGCGCGATCAGCGCAGGGTTTGCCGCACTGACCTCAATCGATAAATCGTGATCGCTCGGCGGGCCAGCATCAGGTTTTTTGAACTCCAGTTCCAAACCCGATAAATCCGCCGTTTTCTCACGAAGCTCTTCGATGATCTCTTTTACCTTACGGCGCTCTTGCCAATCGACAGGCTTCATTTGGATCACGCCAATCTCATCCTGACCTCCGGTTTTGGTGTAAACGGATTCAATCTCGTCCATGCCCATGACACGCTCTTCAACTTCGGCCATCAAGGCGTCTTTTTCGAAGATAGAAAGATCACCATGCGAGCGCACTTTGATGTTGAAGAATGCCGGATCGACGTCAGGGAAGAATTCTGAGCCAAGGCCTGATTTCCCGTAAGCGAAGAACACACCACCAGCCACAATCAAAGCGGCAATCAAAATTTTAATCGGGTGCTTGATCGCAATGGAAAGCGTATTGATATAAGCACGCGTGATACCGCGGGCTTGAGAGAAATCACCTTGCTCAAGCGCATGGGTTCGGGCCTGTTGCTCTGCTGTTAGAGGAAGCGGTTCACCGACCATGCTGCCCAGCACTGGCACAAACAACAGTGCCATCGCCAGAGAAGCAGCAAGCGTTGCTATCAGGGTTAATGGCATGTATCCCATGAACTCACCCGTGATACCCGGCCAGAACAGAAGCGGAGCAAAGGCCGCCAGAGTAGTGGCTGTCGACGCGATAATCGGCCATGCCATGCGGTGCGCAGCCTCCCGGAAGGCCATTTTACGATCCACACCTTCACGCATCCGGCGATCGGCATATTCCGTCACCACAATCGCACCATCAACCAACAAGCCAACCGCCATGATGAGAGAAAACAGCACAACGATATTGACCGTCAGTCCGGCTAATGACAGCACCACCAACCCCGTTAAGAAGGAGCCAGGAATGGAAACGCCCACCAGCAGCGCAGTACGTGCCCCCAGAATGGCGATAATGACAATCACCACCAGTAAAATAGCAGAGAGGATGTTGTTTTGAAGATCCGTCAGCATCGAACGTACATCTTCAGAGCCGTCCCAAGTGTATTTCACTTGAAGGGCTCCCGGCCAAAGCGGAGATTTCTGCGCTTCATTCATCACCGCCTTGGCTAGCTCGACGGTCTCGATGATGTTCTCGCCAGCGCGCTTTTTCACATCCAACACGACCGCTGGCTTACCATCCAGACGGGCAAAGCTTTCCGGATCTTTGAACGCGCGGCGAACGGTTGCAACATCGCCCACCGTGACCACCTGATTGCCTTCAATCTTTATAGGGAGCGTTAGGACATCATTGGCAGTTTCGAATACGGAAGGCACTTTGACGGAAAAGCGGCCGTAGCCGGTATCCACATACCCTGCAGCGACAACACGGTTGTTACGGGAAACCAGATTAAAGATGTCTTGCTGATCCAGCCCATAGCTTTCCAACAACAGAGGTTCGACGATAATTTCCACCACGTCGTCACGATCGCCGGCAATATCCACTTCGAGGATTTGCTTAAAGCCCTCCAGTTCTTCCTGAAGCTGTCGCGCGATTTTTACAATCGCACGCTCAGAAACATCGCCATACAAAGCAATCGACAATACGGGCTGCATGTTGGCGAAAGTGACTTCGTTGACGGTTGGTTCGTCACTGTCGTCCGGCAAACGCGGCTTCACCAGATCTACAGCTTCACGTACATCCGCCATGGCTTCATTGAGATCAACACCGACGTTAAACTCAAGCGTCACAGAAGCGTGGCCTTCCGTCGCCGTTGCCGTCATCTCCTTGATGCCTTCAATCGAGCGAAGTTCTTGCTCAACCGGACGCACCAAAAGACGCTCAGCATCTTCTGGGGAAATGCCTTCGTGGCTGACAGAGACATAAATCACCGGAATGGTGATGTCAGGATCAGACTCTTTCGGAATGGTTTGATAGGTGTAAAAGCCCGCCACCAAAAGCACCAACAACAAGGTGACCATGGTACGGGTACGAGCCAGTGACGCATCAATCAATGTTCTCATGAGATGCTCCCCTTATTGTGCCGACGCTTGACGCACCGCCTCGACGGCATCACCGTCACGCACAAAGCCCTGTCCTTTGGTGATAACGTCCACCGTATCACCAAGGCCTGCCAGCCAAACGCCATTTTGCTCAGCTTTAACGACTTTGGCAGAGACAAAGGCAACCTTGTCACCTTTTAAGGTTTTCACTCCTAAGTTACCTTTTTCATCCAATGCCAACATTGAGGGGCTCAGCTTCACAGCGCTCTGCTGCTCTAAAGCAAGGTCCACTTCGGCACTGATACCTGCAGGCAGTTTTTGCTCTGGGTTAGGAATTTCCAGTTCAATAGTGAAAGTGTTGGTTGCTGGAGATGAAATACTGGATTGATAGCGCAAACGCCCTTCTTTCATAGCTCCATTAACCAGCAAAATATTGGCTGGCAAATCCGCATCTATATCGCTGATGTGTTTTTCGCTTACATCAGCAGTCACGATTAGAGGATCGAGATCGATCAGAGTCGCCATAGGATCGCCGATGCCAAGATAGTCACCGACTTCCACATTTAGGTCATCAACAATGCCATCAAACGGTGCTTTTACCTCGGTGTGAGACAGTGCCAGTTTGAGGTTTTTCACTGTCGCTCGGGCTTCCACCAAATTGGCCTGCGCCAGCGAGAACGCCACTTCGCCTTGAAGCCCTTTTTTCTTCAATGATTGGGCTGCGTTGTATTCTTTTTCACGCACCAAAAGTAGTGCCTCAGCGCGTTCGAGTTGCGCCTGACGGTCGGCTTTGTCGATATAAAGCAGTAAATCACCCTGCTTAACCGAAGCCCCTTTACGGACAGACACTTTGGTGACCCTGCCTGCTGCTTCCGCCGAAATGGTGGCTGAGCGATCTGGTGCCGTGCGTCCATATAACGAAATAGAACGGGTCACCGGCTCTGAGTGGAATGTTTCAACGCCGACTTTCGTTAACGGTGCTGCCGCTGGTTCTTTTTTGTCAGCGTCAGACTGTTCATTGCTATGACCGCTGCCAACCCAAAAGACCAAACCACAAAGCAATACAAGAGAAATGACCCAGGGACGCTGGGAGAGGAAAGACGTTTTCGCGCCTGCATTCGTCATAATCGTTCCATCCTGACGTAGTTACTGCAGTAAAAGAAAATGGACGCTGATCCGACTGGCCCAATGAAAAAGACGCGGCAGTTTCTTTAAGAACTGCCGCGGCTTTAAAAGTGTCTTATAGTTTATACACTGAAAGAGGCGCCACAACCACAGGTAGTGGTTGCGTTTGGGTTATTTACGAAGAAACGTGAACCTTCTAACCCTTCTGTGTAATCGACGACGCCGCCGATCAAATATTGCAGGCTCATTGGGTCAACCACCAAGGTGACACCACTTCTTTCGATGGTCATATCACCATCATTAACGTTTTCATCAAACGTGAAGCCATACTGGAACCCACTACAGCCGCCACCAGTGATATACACGCGCAGTTTCAGATTCGGGTTTTCCTCTTCCTGAATCAGCGTTTTTACCTTGTTCGCTGCGGTTTCTGAAAACTGCAGTGGCAAAGCGGCATCACTCATTATTACCTCACATTAATTCTTTATAATTTGACCGCATTATCTAATACCTGACTAATTCGTTCAAGTATTGCTCATCACGCAGAAACTTATCCGCAATATACACCATGTTTAAGCCGGATGTGATGCTTACCTCATCATCCATCTCGCACCCTTTAAACGTATCCCGTACAATACGCACCGACAGAAAATTTTCGATCAAAAGGCCCAGGAAAGAAGCATGACAAAATCAGCCGAGCTATTTCAGCAAGCCCGCAAAACCATCCCTGGCGGTGTGAACTCTCCCGTTCGCGCTTTCGCAGGTGTAGGCGGCGATCCTATTTTTATCGAACGTGCTGATGGCGCGTACATTTATGACGCAGACGGAAAAGCCTACATCGACTACGTTGGTTCTTGGGGTCCTATGATCCTGGGTCACAACCACCCAAGCATTCGTGATGCCGTGATCACCGCAGCGCAAAATGGCCTGAGCTTCGGCGCGCCAACTGCCCGCGAAATCACGCTGGCTGAGCTGGTTAGCAAGCTGGTTCCATCAATGGAAATGGTTCGCATGGTGAGCTCTGGTACCGAAGCGACTATGAGTGCAATCCGTCTGGCACGTGGTTTTACCCGCCGCGACAAATTCATTAAGTTTGAAGGCTGCTACCACGGCCATGCAGACTGCCTGCTGGTGAAGGCGGGTTCCGGTGCACTGACACTGGGTGAGCCTACCTCTCCGGGCGTGCCAGCAGATTTCGCTAAACACACTCTGACTTGTACCTTCAACGACCTGGACTCAGTGCGAGCAGCTTTCGAGCAATACCCAGAAGAGATTTCGTGCATTATCGTTGAACCTGTGGCCGGCAACATGAACTGTATTCCACCACAGGAAGGCTTCCTGGAAGGGCTTCGAGCACTGTGTGACGAATTCGGCGCACTGTTGATTTTCGATGAAGTAATGACAGGTTTCCGTGTTGCTTTGGGCGGCGCGCAGGCGCATTACAACATCAAACCGGATCTGACGACTCTGGGTAAAGTTATCGGTGGCGGTATGCCAGTAGGTGCATTCGGAGGCCGTCGTGACGTGATGGAATACATTGCACCAACAGGTCCTGTTTATCAGGCGGGTACGCTTTCCGGTAACCCAGTCGCCATGGCAGCCGGTGAAGCGGCGCTGACCGAGTTGTCAAAAGAAGGCAATGAAGCGCATCTTGCAGAGCTGACCAAGCGTTTGGCTGAAGGTTTCAAAACCGCGGCTGATAAACACGGCGTTGCTCTGGCGGTAAACCAAGTTGGCGGTATGTTCGGCTTCTTCTTTACCAACAAAGACACCATCAGCTGTTTTGCTGACGTTCAACAATGTGATATTGAGAAATTCAAACGCTTCTTCCATCTAATGCTCGAAGAAGGCGTGTATTTAGCGCCATCTGCATTTGAAGCAAGCTTCACCTCTCTGGCACATTGCGAGAAAGAGCTAGAAGCGACATTAGCAGCCGCTGACCGCGCTTTTGCAAAACTGGCAGCAGAGTAAACGCTGTCAGGATGATAAAACGGAGCTTAGGCTCCGTTTTTTATTGCCAGTTGATCACGACAAGTACCACAAGGGCGACAACACAAAGTAACGGCAGACTCAGTTTGCGTCGTTTTTTGGACTCGCAGTTGCCTTCGCAACACGCCATCATTTTTGTCCTTTCTCGTTGAATTATCACAACGTATCATAGCTTCCTTACAACACTCTTCTCCACAATTGATGGAGAGAAACTAAGGAGCCATGCTGTGGCGTCATTCAAGGCCGAACCAAGACACTGGACATTGATAGGTGCACTGCTTCTCGCAGCGTATGCCTGTTACATGCTCATCGCCCCTTACATGGGGTCTATTGTGCTGGCATTTATTGTCTCCCTGCTTTTCTTTCCTCTGCACGAGAAAATCGAAAACAGGCTGCCATCCCACCCAAACGTTGCTGCCGCGCTTTCCTGCACGTTATTGACCGTGATGATTATCATCCCCCTGATTTTTGTCGCCGCCGCCATATTGAGTCAGGGCGTGACCTTCTTTACCGGTGCCTACGAGTGGCTTACGCAAGGAGGCGCAAAAGAAATTCTGGCAGCGCCTTTGGTCAAATCCGGCCTGGCTTTAGTCGATAAATGGTTACCTACCGACTCCATCAACCCTCAGGAGTTGGTTGCCAAAGCCGCTTCGACACTGTCAGCAATGAGCTCCCAAATGCTGGGCATGAGTTCAAAAATCCTGGGTGATGTGACAGGCGTATTCGTGAACTTCCTCTTGATGCTATTCGTGCTGTTCTTCCTGCTCCGCGATCACGACAAGATCATCAACATGCTGCGTCACGTCAGCCCCCTTTCCCGCAGTCAGGAAGATACTTTGTTGGATGAAGCAGAGAAAGTGGCCAAGTCAGCAGTGCTAGGTTCTTTCCTCACCGCACTCGCTCAAGGCATCGTGGGTGGTTTCGCGATGTGGCTTGCCGGGTTTGCGGGTCTTTTCTGGGGCACAATGATGGCCTTTGCCTCGTTTATTCCGGTTGTTGGAACCGCACTTATCTGGCTACCAGCCGCCGCTTACCTGCTATTGATTGGACAATGGGAATGGGCTGCCTTCCTCGCAGGTTGGGGCGTTATCGTGGTGGGCTCGGTTGATAACATCCTTCGTCCTCTGCTGATGCAAGGAAACTCAGGGATGAATACCCTGCTGATTTTCTTCTCACTGATTGGTGGTCTGCATGTGTATGGCCTGATGGGATTGATTTATGGCCCCATCATTTTCTCGCTCACACTGGTACTGTTCCGAATGTACGAAACAGAATTCCACAGCTTCCTTGAGAAGCAAGATAACTGCTGATACTAGGATCTGTTGAGCTAAGGAACCTAAGGCGCGGCATATTCCCTCACAGGTGACTTTGTGGGAAAATCCGCGCCTCTTTGTTTGATAGCCCCGAGGTATCCATGTCCTACACAGCCCCTAGCCAAATTGCAGCTCGCCAGCTCGAGTATTTCGAAGGCAAACACGTTCTGCTTGCAGGTGAGTTGGAAGATACCTTTGCAACAGAGCTCGAAGGCACTGCTGCAAGCGTCAGCATCTTCACAACCAACCTTGCTTACGCCAATCAAATGCGTCGTTATCAAAACATTGATGTGCAATTTGGTGAAAGCTATCAAGCCACACCTCAGGTCGATATGGTTCTGCTCTACTGGCCGAAGGCAAAAGCCGAAGCTGACTTTCTGCTTTCAATGCTCATGGCGGAGCTTGGCACGGGAACAGAGATAGCCGTTGTAGGCGAAAACCGAAGCGGCGTAAAAAGCATTGAGAAAATGTTTGCGCCCTATGGTCGTGTCACAAAATTTGACTCGGCCCGCCGCTGCAGCTTCTATTGGGGCCAATGTGATAACCAGCCAGCACCTTTCGTATTGGAAGACTGGTACAAAAGCTATCCACTCAATGTGGGTGAGCAATCACTGACTATCCGCTCTCTTCCTGGTGTATTCAGTCATGGAGAACTTGATGCAGGAACTCAACTGCTTCTGGATAACTTACCGACACTGAAAGGCAAAGTGCTGGATTTTGGCTGTGGAGCAGGTGTGATAGGTACGGTGATTAAGCAACGTTATCCCAACACACAAATCACCATGGTCGACATCAGCGCGCTAGCCGTTGCTTCAGCACGTGAAACCTTGCGTTTTAACAATCTTGACGGAGAAGTTTTCGCTTCTGATGTTTATAGCGATATTGACGGGCATTTCGACCATATCGTGAGTAATCCTCCGTTTCATGCGGGTCTTAAAACGCATTACGCCGCCACAGAAACCTTACTCGAACGTGCGCCAGAATACCTAAACCGTGCGGGTGAATTGACGATTGTTGCCAACAGCTTCCTTCGTTATACGCCGTTTATTGAAAGGGCATTCAGTCATTGCGAGACACCAGCCAAGAGCAACAAGTTCGCGATATACCATGCATCAAAACGCCAGTAACACAGGGGGAGCCGAATGGCTCCCTTTTTGTTGTTGGGGGTTTCATTTCCCGTCAAAAACGTTAATTTTGCGCACTACCACGGAGTTCATTGATAACTTACTTGCCAATAAAAAATAAGTCCGTATAAGGGCTGGAGATGGATTAATTTCATATCCGCCTCTTTTAGCTACCGTCAAATTCGACAATATTCGGCTAAGCACGGCGTTTTTTGATTTCCGATTTCTCAGGCAGAGACATGCAAAAAAAACAGAAATTCAAGCGACTTCAGCACACGCTGATGTTGGCTTTTCTGGTGCTGAGTATTACGCCTCTCACCCTGCTGGCTATTTTCTTCCTTGAATCGCACAGCAGCGATCTTGAACAACAAAGCACCACACACCTATCTTTCCTACGTGACAACAAAAAAGAGCAAATCATCAGCTACTTTGATGCGCGTCACTCGGAAGTAAAATCTTTTAGCCGCTCAGAACTTGCGACCGCCAGTGGCGGGCGCTTCTACGGTTTAATCGCCGCATTCCAACAGCTTGGCGATACGGAAGAAATGGCCCGCAACGTTGCCCGGGAGCGCTATGGCGCCGATTCAAATGCCACGCTGCCACCCGGCGCTAACGACAGCAATTTCATAGGCAGCGAGCGATATCGCCTGCTGCATAAGCGCTATGACTGGGCCTATAAAGAACACCTGAAGCGTTCTGATTTTTCAGATATTTTACTGGTCGACATTCACGGAAACGTGGTTTATTCCGCGTTAAAAGATGACGCTTTTGGCTCAAACCTGCTTTCTGAAAAATGGCGTGAAACCGCAGTAGGTAAAACGTTCTCTGACATCAGGGAGACGGTCGATAGCCCTCTGACAGACAGTGATAATACGCCGATCGCTTTCACCGACTACACCCAGCAAACCAATGGTGAAATGGTGGCGTGGTTTGCTGCACCTATCATGCAGCAGGGCTACCTGCACAGCTACGTGTTGTTCAAATTGCCAAACAATGCGCTGGATAAAATGCTCAACTCAACTCCCCAGGAGAAGGGCTACATCAGCACCCTGTTGGTGGGCAATGATCTTATCCCTCGTAATCTGGTAACGACAGAAAAACTGGCACCAATTAACAGTACCGCGATTGAAGCCGCTCTCGCAGGTCTTCGTGATGTCGGTAGTTTCCTGAGTCCAGAGAATCACCGCGTATTGGGTGCCTATGCGCCAGTTGATATTCCGGGTACTTCCTGGGCTATCGTCCTCGAGTTACCGGAAGAAGAAGCATTCGCCCGCATCTACCAGTTGGAAAAAATCTTCATTGCGGTCATGGTCATTGCCATTTTGTTAGTGGTGATTGCTTCACACATGCTGTCTAACTCTATCACGGCGCCTTTGCTCAAACTGACCTGGGCCGCTGAGCAAGTTTCAGCGGGCGATCTGGACCAGAAAATTAACAGCACAGACCGCGAAGATGAAATTGGTAGACTGGCTGTCAGTTTTGCCCGTATGCAGCGCTCAGTGCGCGATAAACTGGCTCTCATCCGCGAGCAAAATAAAGAGCTCGAACAAAATATTCAGGTCATCAAGCAAAAGAACGAAGAGCTTCAACAAGCTGACCGCATGAAAGATGACTTTCTAGCAACAACCTCCCATGAGCTGCGTACACCGCTCCATGGCATGGTGGGGATTGCCGAATCAATACTGGCAGGCGCAGAAGGTCCGCTGCCAGAACGCCAAAAGCATCAGCTTCAAATGATCATCAACAGTGGCGAACGTCTCTCGAACCTGGTGGATGATTTGCTTGATTACCACAAGATGCGTTACGGCGAACTTGAAATCTCTCCTCAAGCTGTCGATACCGCCAATGCAGTGAGGCTGGTTATTGAGCTTTCCAGCCATCTGCTGGGCGGAAAGCCGGTGCGTATAATCAACCAGGTGCCTATTGACCTTCCGCTGGTTCGTGCCGATGAACAGCGTCTGGAGCAGGTGCTGTATAACCTGATTGGCAATGCCATCAAATACACCGACGAAGGCAAGATCATCATCTCTGCCACTGTGCTTGAAGGACAGTTGCGCATTCAGGTGGTAGACACTGGCCAAGGTATCCCGTCGGATCAGCTTGAGTATATTTTCGAGCCTCTTACACAAGCGAGCGGCAATGCAGCGCAGTATCGTCAGGGCGCCGGACTTGGTCTTTCCATCAGTCGACAGCTTATCGACATCATGGGCGGCCAACTCTACGTATCCAGTCAGCCGATGGTGGGAACCACGTTCAGCTTTACCCTGCCCCTGGCAACCGAGGAAGATAAAGCAAAAACCCGTCTCGCCAACAACGCGCATTTCGCTGTGCCGCGGGTAGAGCTTGATCAGGCTGATTACACCCAATTACCGGAAAACCCAGACGGTCCTTTGATTCTGGTAGTTGACGATGAGCCAGTAAACTTGCAGGTTCTAAATAACTTCCTGCGTCTTGAAGGCTACCGTGTAAAAGCAGTGGAAAATGGCCGTCAGGCAATTGAATCCGTTACGATGGAAAAGCCATCGCTGATGCTGCTTGACGTCATGATGCCAGAATTAAGTGGCTATGAAGTCTGTAGCCATCTTCGGGAGCGTTACAGCCGGGCTGACCTGCCTATCATCATGCTTTCAGCCTTGGGGCAGGTTCAGGATAAGGTAAAAGGCTTTGATGCTGGAGCCAATGACTACCTGACAAAACCTTTCAACAAGGATGAACTGAGCGCCAGGATCCGCGCATACATCAATGCTTCGCTGACTGAACAGGAACGCGAACATAACCGCACCCTGCAAAAAGAAATCCACTTTAGGGAACAGGTAGAAGCAGGTCTGCGCGAAGTACAAAACAGACTGCTCGGCATGCTCGATAGCGCATCTGAAGGGATTATCTGTGTACAGGAAAGTGGCAAGATCACCTATGCCAACGATGCGTGTAGTGAAATCTTCCATTTAAGCGCAGAGCAGATTGAACGCCATCAGCTCGATGATTTTCTTGCCATGGCGTTGCCTGAACCGGAATCAAACCGAGGTCACTACAGCGGCCAGTTCAGGTTTAAAATCGATGGAGACATTGTCGATATTGACACTGACTTAATCACGCTACCGGAATCATCTGGCTTGCAAATGATGCTTATCCTCAACACGGGTAAGAAAGCGTCATCACACCGTGTGCAATTGTTGGAAAATGCTGTCTCGGCACTGGCAGATTATGCCTATGACGGCGACATGGACAAACTGCAACAACTCAGGGAATTAGGTGGTGAATTCACCCGCATGGCGGACCGTTTTTCTGGCAGCAAGCCGGATAAGGCCGATATCCTGCGCGACACTCTGGTCAAAGTCATGAGTGCTACCTTGAATTTCTGGCAGAACTCGACAGGAAAAACCAAGTTTGATCTGGCGGAAGAAAGTGGGCTTTGGCGAGTCTATCTGGATAGGAGCACCCTGCAGACACGAACGCTGGATAAGTACCTCCACGTCGAAACCGTTCCAAAATCGCCGCGTTGGCGTACTGTCATCAGCACCATCGATTTTGTTCTTGAACGTTGCCTTGAAGAAAACAAAGAAAGAAGTGAGCTTGAAGTGCTCAGGGAGAGGCTTCAGACGTTGATTTCAAGATAATCCAGTCATACCAATAAGCCCCGCACAGGGGCTTTTTTTCGACATGAATTACCTCACACTTCATTTCTCAAAAGATAAGCCCAGGCGTGCGCTTGCTCCACTCATGACAAAATGCATTCCTGCCTTAGTCTTTCTTTCACGCGCTAGATGCTGCTCAGAGTTCTCTTATCTAAACCTTCGCCAGCGCACTTGAATGCCCCTTCCTTAGAGCGCAGCCAACGCTTGTATATCGCTATGCAGAGCGACAATCAAACTTAATTTTCGACGTAAAACCCACAACTCAACACACCTTGCATAAGGCTATTTTGCCGTAAAACACACCGTTAAAAGTGTTCTATTTTTAACCTCAAAATAAAAGTGTGAGACTCTTTTTCCGTTTATGAGAAGAGAATCACAACAAAATCGGCCCCCAAATTTTCAGCAGAAAATTAACAACTCAAACAAACGGAGATCGAGATCACTCAATATTTCAATCTCGTTAATGGCCATATTTAGAGAGCCCCAAGAGGTTAGCAAACACTAACATCAACTAATATCAACCCCTGAATCTGGATGTTTTTTGACCTTAGTCAAATGTGGTAAAGCCTTGTCAAAACCGTCAATATTGACGGTTTTGACAAGAGGTCGGTTTCTTTTAACGTTTTTAACGGGCGACCCAATTGACCAAAAAACAGAACCGGAGTTTCCTTACATTGCACTGAGCCTGCACGGCCATGTGGATGACCAAGTTCACTTGAGTGGTTATCCATAGCGGGTTCCGGCCTGACCAAATTGATTACGGTCAGAACCAAGTGGAACAAAGCAACTAGTAAGGAACAGCTATGCTTGCCAATCTAAAGAAAACAAAACTTGCAGTAGCCGTCGTTGCGGCCGCAGCGTCGGTACTGACAGCTCCTGTTGTCAGCGCTGCCGATAGAGTAGAACTAACTATCGTACCTGACTTCTACCCACAACTTACTCGTAACTTCAACCCGTTCTTGCAGAACAACCTGAAGTCGACCCTGGACTTTGTTTACGAGCCACTGGTTATCTTCAACCAGCTGGACGGCAACACTCCAGTAATGCGTCTGGCGAAGGACTACACAATCTCAGATGACCTGAGAAAAGTAACTTTCGAAATCCGTGAAGGCGTTAAATGGTCTGACGGCACACCTTTCACTGCAGAAGACGTGGCATTTACTTACAACCTGATCCGTGAAAACGCAGCGCTTGACCTTGCAGGTAACGCAGCACTGATCAGCGACGTTAAAGTGAAAGGCAACAGCGTTGAAATTTCGCTGAACGAAGCTAACTCTTCAGCACCTTTCAAACTGGTTCAAACGCATCCTGTTCCTAAGCACATCTGGAGCAAGATTGACAAGCCAGAAGCTTTCGCGAACGAAACTCCAGTTGGTTCTGGCCCGTTTACCGAAGTTGATACCTTCACCAGCAACCTGTACGTACAGTGTGAAAACCCTAACTACTGGGATGCTGACAGCGTAGCTATCGACTGTCTGCGTATGCCTCTGATCAACAACAACGACGGTCTGCTGTCTAAGATTGTTGCTTCTGAGCTGGACTGGACTTCTTCGTTCATCCCAGATATCGACGCAGTTTACGCATCAGTGAACAAGAACCACAAATACTGGCCAGCACCAGTAGGCTCTTCTGTTAACCTGCTGGTTAACTTCGAGCACCCAGAAGCAGCTAAGAACGAAGCACTGACTAACGTTGACTTCCGTCGCGCAATGTCTACTGCTATCGACCGTCAATCAATCATTGACATCGCGTTCTACGGTGCAGGTTCTCCAAACCACTCTGCAGCTGGTATCGCGGCGCTTTACCAAAGCTGGTCTAACCCTGCAACTTACGATGCAGCGAAGAAATTCAACTCATACAACGTTGAGTTTTCTAAAGAGCTGCTGAAGAAAGCAGGCTTCAAAGACATCAATGGTGACGGTTTCGTAGAAACTCCATCAGGCAAGAGCTTTGAACTGGCAATCCAGACTCCTTCTGGCTGGACTGACTGGAACAACACTTCACAGCTGGCAGCAGAAAACCTGGCAGATGTGGGCATCAAAGCGAAAGCTGTAACGCCTGACTTCTCTGTTTACAACGAAGCAATGGCTGGTGGTACGTTCGACGTAGCTCTGACTAACTACTTCACAGGTCCAGATCCACACCAGACTTGGGACACTGGCTTCCACTCTCGCTTCATGGCGAAAGAAGGTAACCCACGCTTCGCGATGCACCGCTTCAAGAGCGCGGAAGTAGACGAGCTGCTGGAGAAATTCTACTCAACAGCTGACCGTGCAGAGCAAGTGGAAATGGCTCACAAGATTGAAAAGATCCTTTCTGACAATCAAGTAGTGATTCCAGTTCTGTCTGCGGCTTCTACTTACCAGTTCAACGAATCACGCTTCACTGGCTGGTGGAGTGCGGACAATGCCAAAGGCCGTCCAATGATTTGGCAAGGTATCAATGAGCGTCTGCTGCACATTCTTGACCTTAAGCCAAAAGCTTAATCTCTAAATCTGGCGGCGCATCCGCGCCGCCTCTTTCCAAAGATAAACAATCGGTATTTTTGACCTTGGAGCTTTAATTCTTTGGTCACGGCTTCGTCGTGCCACTTAAGGTGTGAGTTATGGGATTTTTTCTTAATAGATTAATGTTTTATTTTGGCGCATTGCTTATCGCAATCACGCTGAATTTTATTTTACCACGTGCAATGCCCGGCGACCCGGTGACCATGATGTTTGCCAATGCGAGTGTACAGGTAACCCCTGAACGTATCGCGGCAATGAAAGCACTTTTGGGTTTCGTTGATGGCCCTATCCACGTTCAGTTCCTGACTTACGTGAAAAGTATTTTCACCTGGGAACTCGGCGTATCTACCCAATTCTATCCAATGACTGTTAACGAGCTGATTGCTAAGTCGCTGGGTTGGACTCTGTTCCTTGCAGGTACTTCCGTAGTGATGGCGTTTTGTATCGGTTCAGTGGTTGGTATCTTCGCGGCATGGCGCCGTGGCAGTCGCTTCGACTCATTCGTATCTCCAGGTTTTATGGCCTTACAGGCAATTCCACCTGTTGTTATCGGCATGCTTATCCTTTTCATATTCGGTATTACACTCAAGTGGTTCCCGACATCTTACGGCATGCCAGAGGGCGCAATCCTCGACTTCACCAGCTGGGAGACCTACAGCGGCATTCTCTACCACGCTTTCCTTCCTCTGTTCTGTGCGACCATCGCACAAATCGGTGGCTTCCTGATCAACATGCGTAACAACATGATCAACTTGTTGGCGGAAGACTACATCACCATGGCTAAAGGTAAGGGCCTTTCAGAGAACCGCGTTGTCTTCAACTACGCCGCTCGTAACGCCCTGTTGCCAACCGTGACTGCGCTTTCTATGGCGCTGGGTATGGCAGTTGCTGGTCAGCTGGTTGTAGAAATGATTTTCCAATATCCAGGTTTGGGTACTGCGATGCTCAATGCCGTTAACGGCCGTGACTACCAAGTACTGCAAGGCCTGCTGATCATCCTGACCATCGTTATGCTGTGCTTCAACTTCATCGCTGATGTTCTCATCGTTTTGCTTGACCCACGTCTGCGTAAGGGAGGCAAATAATCATGAAAGATTTTCTTAATATTATTCGCGGTAATACAAAAGCTCTGGTAGGTGTCATCTTAATTCTGATGTTTATCATCGCCGCTGTTTTTGCACCGTTTCTTTCTCAGTACGACCCGCACAAGCGTACGGGTGCACCACATGAATATCCAGGTTTTGTCGTCAAAATGGCGCAAGCTAATCCAGATGGCTGGGTAGCCGAGAACCTGGCAGATAACCAACGTCGTCTGCGCATGTCAAAAGACGCTGAGCACGTTCTGGGTACTACCCGTCTTGGCCGCGACATCTGGTCTCAGGTGGTTCACGGTGCGCGAACTTCACTGTTCGTTGGCTTCACTGCAGGTATCTTCGTGTGTGTGGTTGCCACCATCATGGGTATCTCAGCAGGTTACTTTGGCGGGCGTGTAGACAACGTACTGTCGGGTGCGATGAACGTTATGCTGGTTATGCCTCAGCTTCCAATCGTGATGGTAGTAGCAGCATTCGTCGGACAGGCAGGCCCGCTCACCATCGCCTTGGTAATAGCCTTAACCTCCTGGGCATGGGGCGCCAGGGTAATCCGCTCCCAGACACTGGCAATTCGTGAGAAAGAATTCGTTAAAGCTGCAGAAGTGCTTGGCGAATCCCGCACTCGCATCCTGTTTGTTGAAATCCTGCCAAACCTTATCCCTCTGGTAGGTGCAAGCTTCATCGGCTCTGTGATGTACGCCATCCTGACTGAGTCTGTGCTCTCGTTCATCGGTATGGGCGATCCGAGCGCAGTGAGCTGGGGTTCAATGCTGTACAACGTACGTACCTCTTCAGCAATGCAACTGGGTATCTGGTGGGAAGTACTGGCTCCGTGTTTGGCGCTGAGCTTGCTGTCTCTTGCACTGGCACTGGTTAACTTCGCAGTCGATGAAATCGCTAACCCGCAGTTGCGTGCACAAAAAGGCCTTAAGCGCTGGAAGAAGATGCAAGCAGCAGAAACTCAGTCACGTGCAGAAACTGAGCTGACTCCACAAGTAGCAATGAGCGGAGAGAAATAATGAGCGACGCACAACTACAAATCCGCAACCTATGTGTTGACTACATTACTGACGCGGGCGATGTCCGCGCAGTAAACAACGTAAGCTTTGATATCGGTAAAGGCGAAGTCTTCGGTCTGGCCGGTGAGTCTGGCTGTGGTAAATCAACCGTAGCATTCTCGCTGATGCGTCTTCATAAGCCGCCTGCATTCATCAGCGGCGGTGAAGTACTCTTCAACGGCGAAGACATCATGAAGTACAGCGATGAGCGCATGAGCCGCTTCCGCTGGAAAGAAATCTCCATGGTATTCCAGTCAGCGATGAACGCCCTGAACCCGGTTCTTACCATGGAAGAGCAGTTCTGTGACGTTATCATGCGCCACACCAACATGACCCGCGAACAGGCGAAACGCCGCGCTGAAGGTCTATTGGAAATCGTTGATATCCACCCAAGCCGTTTGACCGACTACCCTCACCAGTTCTCTGGTGGTATGCGTCAGCGTCTGGTCATTGCGATTGCACTGGCTCTGAACCCGAAAATGATCATCATGGACGAGCCGACAACGGCGTTGGATGTGGTGGTTCAACGCGAGATCCTGCAAAAGATCCACGCACTGAAAGAAGAGTTTGGTTTCTCGATTCTGTTCATCACTCACGACCTGTCACTGATGGTCGAGTTCACTGACCGTATCGGCATCATGTATGCGGGCCAGTTGATTGAGGTGGCACCATCGAAAGAGATCCTCAAAAACCCTTATCACCCTTACACCGAAGGTCTGGCTAGCTCATTCCCTCCACTGACGGGTCCAAAAACACACCTTTCCGGTATTCCAGGCAACCCATTAAACCTGCTTGAGATCCCACAAGGCTGTAGATTCCAGGCTCGTTGCGGAAAGACCAAAGATACCTGCTTCAAAGTGGCTAACACACTGACTCAGGTAGAGCCAAACCGTTTCACCAACTGCCACCTGTTTACAGGCAAGTAATTGGCTTTAGAGACTTGTAGGAGTGAGCAATGACTAAAGAATTAGGCCAACCGATTGTTGAAGGCAAAAATCTAGTAAAAGATTTCCCTATCAGCAGTAATGCGCTGAACAAGCCAATGATGCGCGCACTGAATGACGTGTCATTCAAACTGTATAAGAGCCGCGGTCTGTCGGTAGTAGGTGAATCTGGTTCAGGTAAATCTACCTCAGCAAAAATGATCGCCAAGATGTATGCACCAACCTCTGGCTCTATTGAGTACAAAGGCCGCGACATCGCGACGATCACCAAGAAAAACGATCTGATGACCTATCGCGAAGGTGTTCAGATGGTATGGCAAGACCCGTTCGGTTCTCTGAACCCAACACACACCATTTTCCACCACATCGCGCGTCCGCTGCACATTCACAAGAAAGCGAGCAGCAACCCGAAAGAACTGGAAGAACAAGTGTACGACCTGCTGAATCAGGTTGGTCTGACACCACCAAAAGAAACCGCACAGAAGTATCCTCACCAGCTTTCTGGTGGTCAGCGCCAACGCGTTAACTTGGCGCGTAACATCGCTGTAGGTGCTGAAGTTGTGCTGGCTGACGAGCCAACCTCCATGCTCGACGTGTCTATCCGTGCAGGTGTATTGAACCTGATGGAAGAGATGAAGTTCGAGAAGGAAATGGCGCTGCTGTATATCACGCACGACATCGCTACTGCACGTTATATCGCAGAAGATCTGGCGGTAATGTACGTTGGCCACATGGTGGAATGGGGTGACTGTGAAGAAATCATTCACCGTCCACAACACCCATACACACGTCTGCTGGTTTCCGCAGTACCGGATCCTTCGAAATCTATCCACACCGAGCTGGAAGGTAATAAAGGCGAAATTCCTCTATGGACGCCGGATTCTGTTGGCTGTCCATTTGCTGGCCGCTGTCTGCACGCGACAGAAAAATGTCGTCAGGCGTTGCCTCCAGTGACCAAACTGGCGGATAACCACTTCGTTCGCTGCTATCTGTTCGAGTGAGCCTCGGGCTAGAGTTTTAGGAGGTAAAATGCAGCTGTTGATCAATCATATCGGCTATGAGCGCTTCGGCAATAAACAAGCGCTGATCCTTGCAAAGCAAGAAGTCACTGCAACACATGCCGATATTGTAGATTGCCAGACTGGGCAATCAGTGATGCAGCTGCCTGTTTGTGCTTGTGGTTCTGTAGACCAATGGCATACCGGCGACGTTTACCGTATCGATTTCTCTGCACTCAATGAGTGCGGAGATTTCTTCGTCAAAGTGGGAGATGTTTCATCTCCGGCTTTTTCTGTCGCAGAAGGTATCCTGTTTGATCGCACCTTTTCAGATGTGATCCACTACTTCAAATCCCAGCGTTGTACAGGCACGTTTGATCAGCGCGATCGCACTGCGCCCCTTCTTGGCACAGATCGTCACGTTGATGTTCATGGCGGTTGGTATGATGCGTCAGGCGACGTCAGCAAATACTTCAGCCACCTTTCATATGCTAACTATTTAAACCCTCAGCAAATTCCGATGGTTGTCTGGAATATGCTGAATACTCTGGAAACCCTTTCTTCAGAACTGGCTCCATTCTCTAAAACCCGTCTACATGATGAAGCGCTGTTTGGTGCAGATTTTCTCGTTCGCATGCAGGACGCAGAAGGTTTCTTCTACCTGACCGTGTTCGACAAGTGGAGCAAAGATCCTTCTCAACGCGATATCTGCGCTTATGAAACCCAGCAAGGTCACAAGACCAATGCATTCCAGGCTGGTTTCCGTCAGGGGGCTGGCGTAGCGATCGCATCACTTGCCGCTGCCGCGCGCTTTGGCGTTAACGGCGAATACGATGTTGATACTTACCAAAAGACTGCAGAAACGGGCTACTGGCATCTAAAAGAAAACAATTCGTCTTACCTAGACGATGGTCAGGAAAACACCATCGATTTTTACTGCGCGCTGCTGGCAACAACAGAACTTTTCAAACTCACCGCCAGCGAGTCATACCTTGAAGAAGCGCGTTATTGGGCAACCCGCCTTGCCGAGCAACAACAGAGTGATGAATGTATTAATCACTTCTGGTCCGCTAACGGTGACGGTTCTCGCCCTTATTTTCATGCTGCTGAAGCAGGCTTGCCTGCGATTTCGCTGATGCAATACCTTCAGGTAGAAGGCGATGACACACTCAAAGCGAAATATACGGAAACCCTTTTCAATGCGCTGAACTTTGAGCTCAGCATCTCCGCCGAAGTGAACAACCCGTTCGGTTATCCGCGTCAGTACATCAAGAATGTTGACGCAGAAAAACGCACCAGCTTCTTCGTGGCCCAGCGCAACGAGACCGGCTACTGGTGGCAAGGTGAAAATGCGCGTCTGGGTTCACTGGCTGCCATGGCATTTATGGCCACCAGCTATGTGTCTGACGAAGAGCAAAAAGCCAAGCTTCGTGAATACGGTCAACATGCCCTGAACTGGATTGTGGGACTCAACCCTTACGACATGTGCATGTTGGACGGCCATGGTCGTAACAACCCTGACTATCTGCCTGATCTTGGCTTTATCAATGCCAAAGGCGGCGTGTGCAACGGCATTACGGCTGGCTTTGAGAACGAGCATGACATCGCTTTCAAACCGGAAGGCCAGAAAGATGACATGCTGCAGAACTGGCGTTGGGGTGAGCAATGGATCCCACATGCGGCTTGGTATCTGTTAGCGATTGCTATGCAAAAGAAGGATGTTACCCATGGGTAATTTCTTCTGTGGCGTAGACGGTGGTGGCACTTCCTGCCGCGCACGTATTGTTGATGAACAAGGTCAGTTTTTGGGTGAAGCCAAAACCGGCAGTGCCAACATCCTTTTGGGTGTGGAACTGGCGATGGAGAACATCCAAAGTGCTATTGCTCAAGCGGCTGAACAGGCTGGCATCACCGACCTTTCCACGCTGTCTGTTGGTCTTGCATTGGCAGCAGCCGAGCAACGCTCAGCCTGGCATGCATTTATGTCTCTACCGCACCCGTACAAACACATGACCCTGAACACTGACGGTTATGGTGCATGTATGGGCGCATTCAGCGGTGATAACGGGGCCATCGTTATCGCTGGTACAGGCTCTGTCGGTATCTATTTAGAAAACGGTCAACAGCATGTTGTCGGTGGCCGTGAATTCCCAATCTCCGATCAAGGCGGCGGCGCTGTTATGGGATTGCGCCTGATCCAACAAACACTGCTGGCGCACGATGGTCTTCGCACCAGTTCAGCTTTGTCAGATCACGTCCTTGCGTATTTCAACCACGATCTCGATGCCATTGTTGAATGGTCTAAAACCGCGAAACCTCGCGATTACGGCCAATTCAGTCCGAAAGTATTCGAACTGGCAATGGAACGAGATGAACTTGCCATGGAATTACTGCAAGGCTCTGCTGATGATGTGGAGCGCCTTATCCTCGGTTTGAACCGTAAAGGCGCAACGCAAATCGCGCTGATGGGCAGCATTGGTGAACGCATTGTTCGCTGGCTGTCTCCAGCGGCCCAGTCTTTGCTGGTAAAACCCCAGGCGGATGCCATGGCCGGCGCTATTTTGATGGCGCGCGGTAACCACAATCTTTATCCGTTTTCGAGGTGAGCCATGAATTTTCGCCTAGACCTCAATGTTATTGAAGCGACGCCAAGTGAAAGCCGCTTTGCGTTAGTGCTTCATAACCTTTCTGAAACTAACATCCAGAACTGGCAGCTGACATTCAGCGCCAGCCGCTATGTGCTGCCAACGTCAGTGTCTCACGGCACCTTAAAACAGATTGGCAGTCTGTGTATTTTTGAAACGGGCGAACCTTTAAACGCAAACGATCATCTGTACCTCGAGTTCAGCCATCCTACCAAGCCTTTCTCTATGCATGATGAAGGCATTGGTGATGCATGCCTGTTGATCACAACAGAAGATGGCGTGAAGGCCGTGCCAGTTGAAACAACACCAATCAATCTCGGCACCCAAACACCAGAACGCCTTCCACTGACACTTCCGGAACCGAAAGCGATCAATCTGATTCCTCAGCCTAAAGCGCTGGTGGTAAAGCAAGGCCAGTTTGCGCTGACTGACGACATCGCGATTCAATCTGACAGTGATATCAGCAAACCTGCAGCGCGTTGGCTGGCAGACGAGATGTCTCAACACCTTCGCCGTGATGTCACCATCAAGCAAGAAGCTCAAATCCGTCTGGTTCAGGATAAAAGCCTGAAGCCAGAGCACTACCGGGTAAGCGTAACCCTTCAGGGCGTAACGATTTCAGCATCGAACGAGGCAGGCTTTGCCCATGGTGTAGCGACAGTACTTCAACTGCTGCCAACACAAGCATCGCACCGTCACTATTTCGATTACGCCCTGCCATGCGTTGAAGTTGAAGATCATCCTCGCTTTGGTTACCGCGGCATGATGCTGGACTGTGCTCGTCACTTCCACCCTCTCAGCCGTGTTAAAAACCTTATCAACCAACTGGCTCGCTTTAAGTTCAACCATTTCCATTGGCACTTAACGGATGACGAAGGCTGGCGCATCCAGATTGATGCGTATCCGGAGCTGACGGAAATCGGCGCCTGGCGTGGGCCATTTGAAAGTATTGAGCCTCAGTACACTTCGCTGTCCAAGATCCACGGTGGTTTTTACACCAAAGACGAGATCCGTGAAGTCATTGCGTATGCCGCAGAGCGAGGCATCACTGTTGTACCGGAAATTGATATCCCAGGTCACTGCCGTGCCGCTATCAAATCCCTGCCACAACTGCTGGTTGAAGATGCGGATACCTCAGCGTATCGCAGCATCCAGAACTACAACGACAATGTGCTGAACCCTGGCCTCAAAGGCACTTACACCTTTCTGGAAACCGTTCTAAAAGAAGTGTGTGAGCTTTTCCCTGCGCCTTATGTTCACATCGGTGCTGACGAAGTGCCAGAAGGCGTGTGGATAGACAGCCCTGCATGTCAGGCCTTGATGAAAACCCACGGCTACAAAGACTTCAAAGATCTTCAGGGTCATGTTCTGCGTCACTGTGAAGATTTCCTCAGCACCAAAGGCAAACAAATGTTTGGCTGGGAAGAAGCAGTGTTTGGCAACAAAGTCAGCAAAGACACAGTGATCTTCTCTTGGCTGAATGAACAATCCGGCGTCGACTGCATTCGCAACGGTTACAACGTTGTGCTTCAGCCAGGCCACGAAACTTACTTGGATATGGCACAAGACTACTCGGCTTGTGAGCCGGGCACAGACTGGGCCTGTAAGGTACCGCTTGAAAAAGCCTACCACTATGAGCCTTTCGCTAACTCAACCGTCACCACAGAAGAGTTTGGGAAAGTGAAAGGAATTCAATGCGCACTTTGGTGCGAGATGACCAATACCCAAAGCCGCTTCGAGTACATGATCTTCCCTCGCCTTCTGGCGATCGCAGAAGTGTGTTGGAGCGCCAAGGAACAGCGGGACTGGGCAGATTTCCAAGCCCGTCTCAGCGGACAACTGCAGTACCTGGATCGTCTGGGTATTAACTATCGTCGGTAATTACTTCAATTTTTTGAGATTTGTAGAAGGATACACGCCATGAAATACGGCTTCTTTGATAACGACAACCGGGAATATGTCATTACCCGCCCTGACGTACCGGCGCCATGGACAAACTATTTAGGTACAGAAAAGTTCTGTACCGTTATTTCACACAACGCAGGTGGCTACTCGTTCTACAACAGCCCTGAGTACAACCGCGTAACCAAATTCCGTCCAAACGGTACCTTCGACCGTCCAGGACACTACGTATACCTGCGTGATGACGAGACTGGCGACTACTGGTCAATCTCTTGGCAGCCAGTGGCTAAAAGCCTGGAAGAAGCATCGTACGAAGTGCGTCACGGCCTGTCTTACTCTAAGTTTAAGTGTGAGTACAACGGCATCACCGCACAAAAAACCCTTTTTGTACCAAAAGGCGAAGACGCACAAATTTGGGATGTGAAGATCAAGAACGACGGCGACAAACCTCGTACGATCAGCGCGTTCTCTTTTGTTGAGTTCTCATTCAGCCACATCCAGTCTGACAACCAGAACCACCAGATGAGCCTGTACTCTGCAGGTACTTCATATAACGAAGGCGTGATAGAGTACGATCTGTACTACAACACTAACGACCATGAAGGCTTTTACTACATGGCGTCCAGCTTCGACCCAGACAGCTTCGACGGTCAACGCGATAGCTTCCTGGGTATGTACCGCGACGAAGCAAACCCAATTGCTCTCGAAAATGGTCGTTGCTCTAACCACGTTCAAACCTGTTACAACCACTGTGGCTCTCTGCACAAACAATTTGTTATTCAGCCAGGTGAAGAGGTTCGCTTCGTATTCCTGCTGGGTATCGGTAAAGGTGAAGGCCAACGTCTGCGCGCGAAATACCAGGACATGGCTAACGTTGATGCAGCATTTGCTGACATCAAAGGCCACTGGGATGAGCGTTGTAACAAGTTCCAGGTAACCTCACCAAACGAAGGTCTGGACACCATGATCAACGCATGGACTCTGTACCAGGCGGAAACCTGTGTGGTTTGGTCTCGCTTTGCGTCATTCATCGAAGTAGGCGGCCGTACTGGTCTGGGCTACCGTGATACCGCTCAGGACGCAATCTCTGTTCCTCATTCAAACCCAGCAATGACCCGCAAGCGTCTGGTTGACCTGCTGCGCGGTCAGGTGAAAGCGGGTTACGGTCTGCACCTGTTCGATCCAGACTGGTTCGATCCAGAGAAAGCCGACGTTAAACCATCTAAGTCACCAACCGTTGTTCCAACCCCAAGTGACGAAGACAAGATCCACGGCATCGAAGACACCTGTTCTGATGACCACCTGTGGATTGTCCCAACCATTATTAACTACGTTCAGGAAACCGGCGAAGAAAGCTTCCTTGACGAAGTGATCCCATACGCAGATGGCGGCGACGCGACCGTTTACGAGCACATGAAAGCTGCACTGGAATTCTCAGCAGAATACGTGGGCCAAACCGGTATTTGTAAAGGTCTGCGTGCAGACTGGAACGACTGTCTGAATCTGGGTGGCGGTGAGTCCGCAATGGTTTCTTTCCTGCACTTCTGGGCGCTTCAAGAGTTTGTAGCTCTGGCGAAGTACAAAGGTAAAGACGCAGATGTGGCTAAATACACCGAGATGGCAGCAAACGTGCGTGAAGCCTGTGAACTGCACCTGTGGGATAACGAAGGCGGCTGGTACATCCGTGGCCTGACAAAAGACGGCGACAAGATCGGTACTGCACAACAAGCAGAAGGTCGTGTTCACCTTGAGTCAAACACTCTGGCTGTTCTGTCTGGTCTGGCGTCTCAAGAGCGCGGTGAGAAGGCAATGGATGCAGTAGATGAGAACCTGTTCTCTGAGTACGGTCTGCACCTGAACTCACCATCGTTCGCAACACCAAACGATGACATCGGCTTCGTAACCCGCGTTTACCAAGGCGTGAAAGAAAATGGCGCGATCTTCTCGCATCCAAACCCATGGGCTTGGGTAGCAGAAACCAAACTGGGCCGCGGCGACCGTGCAATGAAGTTCTACGACGCACTGAACCCGTACAACCAGAATGACATGATCGAGAAGCGTGTGGCTGAACCTTACTCTTATGTTCAGTTCGTCATGGGTCGTGACCACGAAAACCATGGCCGCGCAAACCACCCATGGCTGACAGGTACGTCTGGCTGGGCTTACTTCGCGGTAACTAACTTCATTCTGGGTGTACAAACTGGCTTCAGCGGCCTGATTGTTGACCCATGTATCCCAACTAGCTGGCCTGGTTTCGAAGTTCGCCGTGAATGGCGCGATGCGACTTACAACATCAAGGTTGAAAACCCGAACGGCGTTAGCAAAGGCGTGAAATCAATCACTCTGAACGGTGAAACTGTTGAAGGTGCAATTCCTGCACAAGCGGCAGGCTCTGTGAACGAAGTGGTTGTTGTTCTGGGCTAATCACAAAAACGGGGCTGAATCAGCCCCGTTATTTGTCTGTTTCTAAAGGAGTTCAACCATGATCCAATTTGGTACCGGTGGCTGGCGTGCACTGATTGGCGAAGAGTTTACCCGCGATAACGTGCGACTCGTTGCCCAGAGCCTTGCCAACATCATGATCAATGAAAACGCGATCGAGCCGGGCTTTGTTATCGGTTATGACCGCCGTTTCCTGTCTGACAAAGCTGCAGAATGGTTTGCGAGCGTGCTAGCTGCAAATGGCATCACCGTTAGCTTTATCGACAAATACGTTCCAACCCCTATCGTGATGTTCAAAGCGAAGGAGATGGAAACCCACTATTCGGCGTGTATCACCGCTTCCCACAACCCAGCGGATTACAACGGCGTCAAAGTCTTTATCAAAGGCGGTCGTGACGCAGACGAAATCATCACTGCGAAGATTGAAGAGCAAATAAGCCAACTTCAACTGAGCGATGTGAAAACCATCGACTTCGAAGATGCGGTTGAAGCGGGCTCGGTCAAGATCATCAACCCGATGAACGAATTCGTGGATTCGATCATCGATTTCATCGACATTGAAGCGATCAAAAAAGCCAACCTTCGCGTGCTGATAGATCCTATGTTCGGTGTGGCGAAAAACGCCCTGCAAACCGTTCTTATCTCTGGCCGCTGTGACGTTGACGTTATCAACGACGGTGCAAACCCAGGCTTCGGCGGATTGATGCCATCACCAAGTGCTGCAACGCTATACCGCCTGAAGCATCTGGTTGCTCATGAAGGTTACGACATCGGTATTGGTACCGATGGTGATGCAGACCGTCTTGGCATCATCGACGAGAAAGGTAACTTCATTCACCCGAACGAAGTCCTGCTGCTGCTGTACTACTACATGCTGAAGTACAAAGGCTGGAAAGGCTCTGTGGTACGTAACATCGCGACCACTCACCTGCTGGATAAAGTCGCCGCAGACCATGACGAGAAGAGCTTTGAAGTGCCTGTGGGCTTCAAACACATCAGCTCACAAATGGAAGCAGATGACTCTCTGATTGGCGGCGAAAGCTCTGGTGGCCTGACAATCCGCGGTCACATCAAAGGTAAAGATGGCGTATTCGCTTCGAGCTTATTGGTGGAAATGATCAGCGTAACGGGCAAGAAGCTATCTGAATTGCTTGATGAAATCTACAGCAAGTATGGCTACGCCTACACAGCTGAAGGTGATTGCACATTCAAAGCTTCTCAGCGCGAAGAGCTCTACAACAAGATTTATGTAGAAAAGGCACTGCCAGAATTTGCTTATGAGATTGAAAAAGTCAGCTATGCCGATGGCCTGAAAGTTTACTTCAAGAACGGCGGTTGGGCATTGGCGCGCTTCTCAGGCACCGAGCCACTACTGCGTATTTTCGTGGAGTGGGAAGACAAAGACACCGCGGAAGCTCTGGTTCAACAAATCAAAGAGTTCCTGTACGTTTGATGTCAAAAATGAACAGGTTAATCCACTAAATTGGCAACAATGCTGTTCATTCCTGCAAACCGAAAGGTTTTTGCAACAAGGGTAGCTTAGCTACCCTTTCTTTTATCTGCTGAGGGTGCATTCACGGAAAGAAAGGTCACCGACAACCAGCATAGCGTCGTCTCCTTTTGTATATAGCCCCACAGAGCCATCTTCCAGTTCATATTGCGCGCCGGAAGCAGATCGAATTCGGGGGAGTTCATACTCAGCATCATTGACATGAATCAACGCGTAGTCTGACATCACCATAGCACCGAACACCTGGCCATCCTCACACGCATATTGGTGAGGCAATGGGGAAGCACAAGCGGCCAACAGAGAGGCCGACATCGTAACGCCAAGTAATCTCTTCATCATTCTTCTCCGTCACTGCGTTCTCATATATCTCATCATGAATGCAAAAATTAATATGAAAACCTAGTCACAACATTTCATTCTAGTTTGATCCAAGGCGAACCTTTGCTTCAAAACAAGATATTGAAAATATGAAATTTGAATAAATTAATGGGGAAAAATAAAGAGCGCATATTTAACGATATGTATAGCCATTTTTCTGTACATTGTGCGGCCAACGAAAACATTATATTGAAATGCCCTCCATTTCAGCGTCAATCGATGACCGAAATTGCAAAAGGAAAAGTCTTCCCTCGCAACTAATTACCCTGCCTTTTTTCATCGTTATGCTCTTTTATGATTTATTTCGCGTTAGAAATTAAAGGAGCAAACTGATGTTAAAACACGCTTTATTGGCGGCCGCTGTATCTGGAGCATTGGCGGCACCGAGTTATGCAGTCTCTTCGCAAGAGTTAACTCAGTTGGGCCAAGGTCTCGACCTGACGTACTCAGTCATCGATAACCAGCAAGATGAGTGGCGTACGTTCAAAGGTGTCATTTCTCTCACCAATGACAGCGCAACGGCGCTGCCATCGTCAGGATGGGCTATTTACTTCAGCCACATCCGCATGATCAAACCTTTAGCAACAGACGCGCTTAAGGTTTCTCATGTTAACGGTGATATCTTCAAGATCGAACCTACTGCTTCTTTTTCTCCCCTCACACCGGGACAGTCACTTGATATCGAATTCTTATCCGAATTCTGGCAAGTCGCGAAAACCGACGTTATGCCAAACTGGTATCTGGTTTCCGACAATGGTGATACCGCTCTGATTGCTAGCACAAGCAACACCATCAATGGTGAAGTACCGACTAAGCCAGGTGAAGAGCTACCTTTCGTGTCTGATTTTGACACTGAGCTACAGTGGAAGCGCTATGGCGGCAGCATCACAGATTTCTACGACCCGTTCACAGCTGCCGATCGCTACGCGAAAAACAGCGATCTCAGCAAGATTGCTGACGCAAAGGGGGTTATCCCTACACCTGCTTCAATTAGCTTCGGGGAAGGTGAGCTCACTATCGATCCATCTTGGGTAGTGGTTTATGACAATGGTTACCAAACCCAGGCAGAGTTTATCGCTAAGCAGTTTGGCTTAACCGCAGCACCTTGGTCTCCAAATCAATCCAAAGTGATTCATGTTGGCTGGGGGCAAGTCACCATTGATGGTAAAGCCAAGTGGGAAGAAGCTTACGAGTTGAGTGTATCCGCAGCAGAAGAAAAGATTGAGATCAACGCTGTTGATGCCGCAGGTGCGTTGTATGCTGCACAATCACTTATTCAATTAACAGACAACAGCACTGTGCCTGAAGCGTCAATCGCAGATGCCCCGCGCTTTGCTTACCGTGGACTTTCCATTGACGCAGCACGTAACTTCCGCAGCAAAGAGTCTGTATTGGAGTTACTCGATCAGATGGCTGCAGTGAAACTGAATAAACTGCATCTTCGCCTGAGTGACGATGAAGCATGGCGTATTGAAATCCCAGAGTTGCCAGAACTCGCTGACGTTGGCTCAAAACGATGTCATGACCTTACTGAAACTACGTGTGTCTTGCCATTCCTTGGCGCTGGCCCTGATGGCACAGCCGAGTCCAATGGCTTCTACACCCAGGCTGACTACCAGGAAATCCTGGCCGCTGCTAAGGCGCTTAGCATTGAGGTGATCCCTGAAGTTGATATGCCGGGCCACGCGCACGCCGCTATCAAAGCGATGGACGCACGCTTTGAGAAATTTGCCGCGCAAGGTGATTTGGTCAAAGCCAATGAGTTCCGCCTGAGCGATCCTGACGACACCACAGAATATCTGTCAGTACAGATGTTCACTGATAACGCTATGAACGTTTGTATGGAATCAACCTACAACTTCGTTGATACCGTTGTTGGTTCATTGGTTGCCCTTCATCAGGATATTCAGCCGCTCAAAACCTTCCACTTTGGTGGTGATGAAATCGCTGGTGCATGGAAAGACTCTCCTGTCTGTCAGGCATTCCTTGCAGATAACAGCCATGGCATCTCTACCATTGACGAGCTAAGCCAATACTTCGTTGAACGTATCTCTGCCATTACGGCGAACCACAACCTTGATCTGGGTGGTTGGGAAGATGGCCTGATGCACAACAACAAAGTTTACCCACGCGGGGAAATGGTGAACGCGCAGGTGACCGGTAATGCATGGCAGAACATCTGGGAATGGGGCGTTGCAGACCGCGCTTACAACCTTGCTAACAATGGCTATGGCGTGATTTATAACCAAGCAACTCACTTCTACTTCGACCACCCACATGAGCCAGATCCAGAAGAGCGCGGTTATTACTGGGCTCCACGTTTCACTGACACCCGTAAGTCATTCGGCTTTATGCCAGATGACTTGTACGCGAATGCCGACTTTACCCGTGCTGGCGCGCCAATCACTAAAGAAGAAGTCCTCAACGCTGCTGGTGTGAAAACGCTTGAGCATCCAGAAAACGTTCTGGGACTTCAGGGCTCTATCTGGAGTGAAACTATCCGTACAGAAGCGCAGTTCGAAGGCATGACCTTCCCTCGCGCAATCGCGTTGGCAGAGCGTGCTTGGCATTCGGCGTCATGGGAAGCTCACGATGCAGACGGCAAGTTGGTTGATGAGGCGGCACGTAATGCTGGCTACAATCAGTTCGCAAACCTTGTTGCGAAAAACATCATGCCTAGTCTGGAAGAAGGTGGTATCGCCTTTAACCTGCCAGTACCTGGCGGCATCATCGAAGCTGGCGTATTGAAAGCGAACAGTGCTTTCCCTGGCCTTGCGATTGAATACTCCGTTGACAATGGTCAAAGCTGGCAAGCCTATGATGCGAATCAAGCGCCTGCAGTGACTAGTGCACTTATCCGCACCGTATCAGGAGATCGCTCAAGCCGAGTTGCTGAAGTGAAGTAGTTCTTCATCTAGCTATATACGTCAAAAGGCCATTCTTACGGATGGCCTTTTTGTTGCGTGTCGAACAGCTGTTTTGTCAGTAGCTATGATGAATATGGAAAGATGCAGATGCAAAAAAGCCCTGACCGTCAGGTCAGGGCTTTTTCTAAATTGGAAGCCTGGCGATGTCCTACTCTCACATGGGGAGACCCCACACTACCATCGGCGCTGTTACGTTTCACTACTGAGTTCGGCATGGAGTCAGGTGGGTCCATAACGCTATGGTCGCCAAGCAAATTCGTTAAAATCTTGGAAAGCTGTTTTTGTGTTCTCTACACATTCAATGTTCTATCTGAGTCCGTCAAAACCCCTTGGGTGTTGTATGGTTAAGCCTCACGGGCAATTAGTATCAGTTAGCTCAACGCCTCGCAGCGCTTACACACCTGACCTATCTACGTCGTAGTCTCCAACAACCCTTTAGAGGACTTAAAGCCCTAGGGATGACTCATCTTGAGGCTCGCTTCCCGC
>NZ_ANFM02000031.1 GCF_000333895.2 Grimontia indica
GAATTGAACGCATTGATGACCTCTGAATGCGAGCATCTTCAGGTCGTTTGGGTATTACTTTAAGGTAGGAGAGAGTGAAAAACTTTTACCACCACAATCACACAGGGTGGGATAACACTATTAGGAATTTTAATAGTGTGAATTTGAACGGCTTGTTAGGTGTACTTTCCAATGCGTATTTTTCCATCCAGCCAGGGGTAATGTTGGCGGATTTTGGCAAGGAAATGTTGGCGTAGGATTTTGC
This sequence comes from Grimontia indica, assembly GCF_000333895.2. Taxonomy (GTDB): domain Bacteria; phylum Pseudomonadota; class Gammaproteobacteria; order Enterobacterales; family Vibrionaceae; genus Enterovibrio; species Enterovibrio indicus. The sequence goes on from NZ_ANFM02000031.1 coordinate 245, forward strand.
AACTTCCATCGGCGAGTTTTTCCGGTAAATCACCCAACTCATTGCGTCTTGCAATCAGGGTTAAGTACCTGAAAAAAGAATCCTTTTCCGGAAGTGGAATACAGCTTATCTGGTTGCGGAAAACTTCACCCTGAAGAAGACACAATGGTGTGGTTAATGCCCAGCCAAGTCCTTGAGCTACCGCAGAAAGTACGGCAAATGTGTTATCGAGTTGCATGCGGTCTGGCACGGTTAACCCTTGGTGATGTAGGTAGGTTTCGATGGATTGGCTGATAAGGCTTTGTTCACTGTAGCGAATCATATCCAAATGTTGACTCAATGCGACAAGCGAGTGGCAGGTGTCGGGATACTTTTGCTGGAACTGCTTGGGAACAACCAGAACAAAGGGTTCCTTCAGAATCTGCAGACGGCGAAGGTCGTCCTGCCTTTCGAGGACATCATCAGAAATAATAATATCAATGCTACGGCTGAGAAGACCTTGCTGATGAAGGTGAGAGTAGCCCGTCATCATGGTCCAGTTTTCGGTGTGCGCTTTTATCACTTCAATCAGCGGTTGTCCTACGGTGGCAGCCAGTGAATCCACCATAGCAATTCGCACCAAGTGCAGACTGTTAAAACTCCCTTTGGTGATGACTTGCTGGGTTTTATAGGCTTGTTCGAGCAGGTGGACGGATTGGTCGTAGAAATAGCGTCCAGCGACAGTAAGCTCAACGGGGCGCACACTGCGATCAAGGAGCTTCACGCCGAGGCTACTTTCCAGATTGGCAAGAATTTGTGAGACCGAAGATTGAGAAATATCCAGATGCTGAGAAGCGGCGGTCATGTTGCCGGTTTTGGCGGTTGCCACAAACACTTCCAGCGATTTCAGCTCAAAGCCTAATGTCCCCATCTCACATTCCCTATGATTTCAATCTTCCTTATTGATCAGCTTAGCCAAGCGATTTGAAATCAGCATGTTGCAGCAATGAGTCGTAAGCAGTGAGAAACAAAAAAGCCGCTTTCGCGGCTTTCTTTTATGAAGATTAATGCAGGATTTGTTCGGCAAGTTCCAGAAGCTTGGGATACGCGATTGTGCTTTGTTTCGCCAGTGCTCTCTGTTCCTCTAACACTTCTTCTAGGATGTTTTTGGTGGTAAGCGGGTTGGCTAAAACCACACGGAATACGATAGTGGCGCGATTGTCCAATTGGACGGGCGTTAACGTGGTTCGGGAGACGAAAGTGTTTCCGGCTTCGCGTTGGTGCTTCTGAATGAAAATAGTTAGGTCGTTCAAATGCTGGTGGAGTTTTTCGCGCTGCGTATCATTGGCGATTTCGAACGCTTTCGTAACTACTTCAGGAACAAATCGGTAGGTGAGCAGGCAAAGCTCGGGCTTGCTCACCACCTCAAAATCAGACTGCTCTGCAATCAATGAAGCAAAGTACTCGGCTTTATCGACGCTTTGATCTATCAGCAGTTCGTAACCTTCACGTCCGATGATGTTCAGGCTGGCGTATAGCAACATCGCCATGCCACTGCGAGAGCCTTCGAGTGTGTGGCTGCCGAGGTCTTTAGAACCTTTGCGCAGAATGTAGTTGGCGTGATGCTCAATCGCAGAGACCATAGAAGGGTCTTTGAAAATCACCATGCCTGCACCCATTGGCACGTACAGCTGCTTGTGAGCATCAATGGTCACCGAATCTGCTCGTTCAATGCCTTTGAGTTTGTGTCGCTGGTTGCTGGACATCAAACTCGCACCGCCCCAGGCAGCATCCACATGAAAATGAATGCCTTCACGCTCAGCAATTTCTGCCATGGCGTCAAGCGGGTCGATATTCCCGGTTTCGGTTGTGCCAGCGACGCCAACCAGTGCAAATACCTTGGTGCTTTTCGCTTTCAGCTCAGCAACTTTCTCTTCGAGCTTATCGATGCGGATGCGGTTGTTTTCGTCAGTTGGGATAGCAATCAAGGATTGTCGGCCAATGCCAAGGACGTCAGCGGATTTTTTAAGAGAGTAATGGCCGCGATCGGAGACGAGAATGGCTAAGTCGTCATAGCCGTAATGGCGCATGGCGCGGAACAGGCCTTCTTCCGCCACGCCTTTGAAATCGCCATCCGCTTTCAGTGCAGCATTGCGCGCTACCCACAAAGCCGTGATATTGGCGATTGTCCCGCCGGAGCAAAATGCCCCAAGGGAGTGTTCAGCGCTGTGCATCCAGCTTTCATAAAACGGGTCATCACGGCCGTAAATCAGGTTGTGGAGCATGCCCAGCACCTGACGCTCGAGTGGCGTGAAGGCCTTTGAGGTTTCGATTTTGACCGTGTTTTGGTTAAGGCCAATCATGATTTTGGACAGCGGCATCAGGAAGTAGGGAAGCGCTGATGTCATGTGACCAATAAAGCGTGGCGATGAGGTATGAACCGATTGGGCAACCAGTTTATCCAGCAAAAACTCGGTGTGTTCGGAAACGAAGGTTGGTTTTTCGGGGATCAACGGGTTGCTGAAATCTTTTTCGATATCAGTGAGAGATGAATCTGTCGCAGCAATATGATTCTGCAAAAAGCGATTCAGGTTTTGGGAAATTTCCTGCTCGATTTTGCCCAAGGTGGAATCGGGCGCTTCGGGCACGGTAAAAATACGGTGGAGGCTTTCCAGGGACGCTTCCGCCGTCTTAGTTTCTGTAACCATCCGAGGTTCTTTATTTTCTAATAATGGGCTTTTCTACACGATGTTCGCCGAAGTTACAACACAGGAAAAACGTGGGCTTGGTCGATGTCAAAGGGTAGAAATCTTGGGGGTTGAGACAAAAGCCACCATTTAGGTGGCTTTTGTAAAGCTTGGCGCGAGGCTGTTATTGCTTGTCGCAGCTGGTTTCGGCCAGTTTCAACATCGCATCGTTGTACTGAGTCAACGGTACATCGATTTCTTTAGGGTGGCTGAGCAGAGAGGCGAGGGCAGAGCGAAGATCGTAGTTACCTTCGTGTGCTTTACCCTGACGGAATTCGAATACTTTCTTCGCTGCATCCGCGAGTTCGCCTTGTGAGCTACTAAGTGTCTTTACGTCCTCTTGAGACAAATTCAACCAAGATTCCACAGGGGCATCAAAGTTAAGTTTGCTTGGGTCGTTTTCCAGATAGTAGTCAAACGCTTCTTCGTTAAGCGTGAAGTGGTTACGGCGACCTTCAAGGAACCAACCCGCAACGCCTTCCAGTTTAGGGTCTTTCTTAATGGTCAGGTCTACGAGGTTTTCGTACCAAGTGATCGAAGCATCCACATAGTTGTGATACTTCTGGCTAACACAGAGCTTGTCCAGTTGTTCGATGTCTTTCGCAAACGAAATGCCAGGCACCAAAGTGGCAATGAGGATCAGGGCTAAACGACGCATTTTTAAATCCTTTTGGTCGAAGGTTGTTTCTGTGGCGTTCTTTCTTTGGCATTGACGCTACAGATATTTTTTATAGTCGTAATGGTAATGTTAGCGACCGAAGAATAAAAACGAAAATTTTCTCTGGAATTAGTGGATTGTCACAATCCAAGCGAGAGATCTCTCAGTTGCTCAGATTGTGACAAATAGAGGGGTTAGCTTTCGATGCGTTTTTCAGTTTCTCTATCGAACAGGTGAATGTTTTTAGTGTCGATAGTCAGAGGTAACGATGCGCCATCTTCAACCACCACATGACCTTCAACGCGCAGCGTCATTTGCTGGTCAGAGTCACCCAGCGTACCGTAAACCAGCAAGTCTGCACCTAAAGATTCGGTTAGCGTGACCTTCATGGTGAGTTGCTTGTTGTCCGGGTTCTCAGCAATCTGGAGATGCTCAGGACGCAACCCGATGTAAAGGCTACGATCTTCAAGATTCGAATCCGCAATGGATTCACCATTGCTCAAGGTCAGCTTTCCGCCATTCACTGAGCCCTCAAGAATGTTCATCGACGGGCTACCAATAAATGTCGCTACGAACAGAGAGGCAGGGGTGTCATAAACTTCCAGCGGTGTGCCAACCTGTTCGACGTTGCCCGCACTTAGTACCACCAGACGATCCGCCAGCGTCATGGCTTCCACTTGATCATGGGTCACGTAGATGGAGGTGGTATTCAGCGAGCGCTGAAGCTTTTTGATTTCCAAGCGCATTTGCACACGCAGCTTTGCGTCGAGGTTGGAAAGCGGTTCATCAAACAAAAACGCTTTTGGACGACGCACAATGGCGCGCCCCATCGCCACACGTTGACGCTGACCACCGGAAAGCTGAGACGGTCTGCGTGTCAGCAGATGATCGAGCTCCAGCATCTTAGCGACTTCGTTAACGGATGTTTCTATTTTATCTTTCGGTACGCCACGGTTTCTTAGGCCATACGCCATGTTGTTGAACACTGTCATATGCGGATACAGCGCGTAGTTCTGAAAGACCATGGCGATATCACGTTCACCCGGTTCTTTCTCATTAACGCGGTCTCCACCTATTGATAAGGCGCCGTCCGATATGGTTTCTAACCCTGCAATCATGCGGAGTAGAGTGGATTTGCCGCAGCCACTTGGGCCTACCAGTACAATCATTTCGCCATCTGCGATGTCTAAATCTACCCCGTGGATCGCTTTAAAACCGTTGGGGTAAACTTTTTTAATTTGGTCGAGTGTCATTGTCGCCATTCACGCATCCTCTGTGTGAAGCTTAATTCTTTATTATTTTTCAGTTTCTACCAGGCCTTTCACGAACAGCCTTTGCATGCCAAGAACCACGAGTACAGGCGGGATCATGGCGAGCAGTGTCGTTGCCATCACCTTGTTCCATTCCACTTCGCCATCACCGACAGCCAACATGCGTTGGATACTCATCACGATGGTGTAGTAGTTATCTTCGGTGGTGATCAGCAGAGGCCATAGATATTGGTTCCAGCCGTAAATGAACGTAATCACGAATAAAGCTGCGATATTTGTTCTTGAGAGCGGCAGGAGAATATCAAAGAAGAATTTGATTGGGCCTGCGCCATCAATTCGAGCTGCTTCCAATAGCTCGCCCGGTACCGTCAGGAAGAACTGGCGGAATAGGAAAGTCGCGGTCGCACTGGCGATTAGCGGGATAGTCAGGCCGGACATAGTGTTGAGCATGCTGAGATCGGCAATGACCTGGAAAGTCGGCATAATGCGAACTTCTACAGGCAGCATCAAAGTCATGAATATCACCCAAAACGCCAGCATGCGGCCAGGGAAACGGAAATACACCACGGCATACGCGGACAAAATGGAAATGGAAAGCTTGCCAAAGGCGATACCAAGCGCCATCAACGTCGAGTTCCATAGCATGCCGGCCACGCTGATTTTTAGTTCACGCGATGTGCCTTCGGTCAGAATTTCATGGAACACTTCAAAGCCACGGTCGCCAAACCAAAGCGGTGTCATTCCACTCACAAACTCTTTACTGTCGTGTGTCGCTGCTGTCAGTGCCAGCCAGACAGGCAGGGCAACAGCAAGGACGCCCAGAATAAGTACTAAGTGGCTGAAAAGTGTCAGTAAGGGTCTTCTTTCTACCATCAGTAAGCCACCTTCTTCTCAACGTATTTAAACTGGATAACGGTCAACACACCCACCAGAATCATCAGCAGTACTGACTGAGCGGCGGAGGAGCCCATATTCAGTCCGACGAATCCATCGGCGTAAACCTTGTAAACCAGTGTGGTGGTTGAGTCGCCCGGGCCACCTTGTGTCATTGCATGGATAACGCCGAAGGTGTCAAAGAAGGCATAAACCAAGTTCACGACCAGAAGGAAGAACGAGGTTGGCGAAAGCAGTGGGAACACAATGGTAAAGAATCGTTTCGCTGGGCCTGCGCCATCAATCGCTGCCGCTTCAATCAGTGAACGGGGAATGGACTGCAATCCGGCGAGGAAGAACAGGAAGTTGTAACTTATCTGCTTCCAGGTTGCCGCGACGATAACCATAAACATGCCATCGCCCCCATTGATAAACGGGTTCCAATCTATCCCCACTGCTGCCATGGCGTGCGCCAATACGCCCACCGTTGGGTTAAACATAAACAGCCAAAGCACACCGGCAACCGCGGGAGCAACCGCATATGGCCAGATCAATAAGGTTTTATAGGCGGTAGCGCCTTTGATGATGTGGTCAGCCATCACCGCCAGCAGCAAAGAGACGAAAAGCGCTAATGCTGCGACTGCGAAGCTGAAGAATAAGGTGGTGCCAAATGACGAGAAGTAAGCACTGTCTTCAAGAAGCTCAAAGAAATTCTCTAAGCCAACGAATTCTGTACTTAAGCCGAAGGGATCTTCCAGTAGCGTGGATTGCCATACTGCTTGTCCCGCTGGCCATAGGAAAAAAATAAAAGTGATGACCAGCTGGGGGGCGAGCAGCAGTACGGGTAACCAGACGTTGTGAAAGACGGGTTTGTTATCCATAACAACCTGCTTATTGTAATTGTGTGGATCAGCGGGGGGATGTTTCCCCCCGGTTTTACGGTGAGCGTATTACTTGTTCGCTTTTGCGAACTTCGCCAGAAGCACGTTACCGCGCTTAACGGCTTTATCCATCGCATCTTGTGCAGAGGCTTCGCCAGACCAAACGTTTTCCAACTCTTCGTTGATCACGTCACGGATCTGAACAAAGTTACCGAGGCGAATACCTTTAGAAGCAGGAGTCGGTTCAACAGATGTCATCTGAACAATCGCTACGTCAGTACCTGGGTTTTCGTTGTAGAAACCTTGTTTCTTACTCAGGTCGTAAGCTGCGTGAGTGATTGGCAGATAGCCAGTGAACTGGTGCCAGTCAGCTTGGTTTTCCGCGCTGGACATGAATTTGAAGAACTTAGCGACACCGTCGTAGTCTTTCTTGTCATGGCCTTGCAGTACCCACAGTGTTGCACCACCAATGATGGAGTTCTGTGGGGTTTTGATCTTAGAGGCGTAGTAAGGCAATGGTGATACGCCAAACTCAAAATCTTTCACGTTGCCTTTTATGCCCGCGTAAGACGCCGAAGAGTTGATGTACATGGCACACTCACCGCTGTAAAACAGTGGCGCACTGTCTGAACGGCGGCCGCCGTATTTGAACGTACCGTCTTTTTGCCATTCTGCCAGTTGAGCGATGTGGTCAACGAAGATTTTGTCATTAATGAGTAGCTTGGCATCAGTGCTGTCGAAACCATTGTTGGCGGTTGCGATAGGAGCGTTGTGGCGAGCACCGAAGTTCTCGATTTGTGTCCAGGATTGCCAGCCTGTGGTGAAACCACATTTCGCACCGTTTGCCAGCAGTTTATCTGCTACGGCATCCATTTCTTCCCACGTTTTTGGTGGCTCGACACCGGCTTTAGCGAACAGATCTTTGTTGTAGTAAAGCACAGGTGTGGAGCTGTTAAACGGCATGGAAAGCATGTTGCCGTCGCTGTCGGTGTAATAACCGGTTACTGATGCTAGGTAAGCAGAAGGGTCGAATTCTGTTTTGGTGTCTTCCATCAATTGGTAGACAGGATAGATAGCACCTTTTGCGCCCATCATGGTCGCAGTACCTACCTCAAAAACCTGAACAATTTCCGGTTGCTGTTTTGCACGGAATGCGGCAACAGCACCTGTCATGGTTTCTGTGTAGTTGCCTTTGTAGACAGGCTTAACAACGTAGTCGCTTTGGCTTGCATTAAACTTCTCTGCAATCTCGTTCACTTTTTCACCGAGATTACCACCCATCGCGTGCCACCACTCGATTTCTGTTGCAGCGTAAGATGGGGATGCCAGCAGCAGTGATACAGAGGTGAGTGCTGCTAATTGACCTAGCTTCATGGTTTACTCCTTGTCTGACGAACTTCTATTGCCTTTTTTGGCTTTCCATTTCGAAAGTGTGCTCGCTCGTTCGAGCGGGAAGGTAGAGCATATGAGTGCTATGTTACAAATTTGTTATATCACCGTCGACATTGTGTGTCTTTAGTCGCAAATAAAATGTGTGATTTCCCGCTAACTTAGAGAGCACTGCAAAGAGTAGATAATTGAATTGACAGGATTATTAATTTTCGATTTCGAAAATGCGAATTGTGAGCGAGACGCTCGAATCAACAGATTGGGGGAATTGCGCCCTCAGAGTTGAGGGCGCAATAGAGTCACAATTAGAGTTTATCAGCGAGCACTGCGGCGCGAATATGTCGCATGGTCTCGTCGATATCAACGTTATCGTCATTGAAGAAACGACTGATCACATCGAACAGCGCGAATTGGGAAGCTCGGCCAATGGCCATATTGTGGGACAAGCTGGCAACGAGATTATCCGTTGCTGCAGCACGCAGAAACGCCTGCATTGATTCCTGAGCACAGGGATCGAAGTCTTGCATATCAATATCAACGCGGACTGGGATGGAACCTTTACTGAGATTAAACTCCCGCTGGAACTCTGGTTCCAGGATCAGTCTGGCTAGCATCTTCTGCGACTCTGAGGTCTCAGAGGCACCATTTTTGAAGAACACGAAGCTGTCGATGTTGAACGAAAATTGGTTGGCGGTTCCCGGCGCAGGAATGCAAAGAAAGTCTTTTCCTGCCTTCTTGTCTGCTGCGAGAAATTCGCCTTTTGCCCAGTCGCCCATCATTTGCATCGCCGCTTTACCATCGATCACTAAAGACGTGGTATCGCTCCAACTGCGTCCCGGCGAATTAATGTCTGTGTATTGCTTCATCTTACGGAACACGTGAAGTGTTTCCCGCATTTTGTCACTGGTTAACGCGTCGCTGTCTTGTTCGATAAAGGCTTTGTGAAAATCTTCTGTACCTAAAATAGCGAGTGCAATCAGCTCGAACAAAGTGGCTTCTTGCCAAGGCTCGTTACCCAGCGCGAGCGGAATGTAACCTGCCGCTTTGATCTTCTCCGCAGCGTTGAAAAACTCATCCAGCGTTTTAGGAGGCTCAACGCCCGCTTTCTTTAATACGTCTGCATTGGCCCATAGCCAGTTTACGCGGTGGATATTAAAAGGTACCGCCACATAGTGATCATCGACTTTCAGAAAATCGCTGACACGACGAGGCACTAACTCGTTCCAATGCTGTTCTTTAGCGACATCATCCAGTGTGGCGAGAAAACCCAGTTTTCCCCACTCCTGAATTTCTGGACCTTTGATTTGCGCAGCATCCGGTGGATTACCGGAAAGGGCGCGGATGCGAAGCGTATTGATAGCACTTTCGCCGGCACGCCCCGCAACGGCGAAGTCTGTCCAAACGTGGCCTTCGCGTTTCATCATTTCTTTGAGTGTATCGACGGAGCGTGCTTCGCCGCCACTTGTCCACCAGTGCAGCACTTCGACGTTATTGGTTTCGTTAGCCTGAACAGAGAAAGCGAGGGCTGAGGCAAACAAAAGGGATGGAAAACATTTCATGAATCAGGTCCTGGGGAATGCGATGTCAATTTGCAGACCGCCTTCCTTGCGGTTGGACAGAATAATTTCACCACCATGTGCGCGAATGATGTTTTTGGCAATACCCAAGCCGAGACCTGTGCCATGTAAATCAGTATGCAAACGGAAATAAGGGTCGAAAACTTTCTTTAGAAAATCTTCAGGGATGCCGGGACCTTTGTCCATCAGGGTGATATCCAGTGATTTTTCACCGTCATGGACATACACCATGACTTCATCACCGTATTTCACACCGTTGTCGATGAGGTTGGTCAGGCAGCGCTTGAATGCAAGAGGTTTGCAGTAGAACGGGCGTAACTGCTCGCCGGTAATGTTCACACGCAGGCGCTGCTGGTTGTGAACCTCTGCAATACTGCTAAGGATTTGGAGCACATCCAACGCGGTGACGTTTTCATGAATATCGGTATCTTTTACCGTTTGCAGCGCACCTTTTACCATGATCTCGAGTTCGTCGAGATCTTTGTTGATTTTCACAGCCTGCACTTCGTCATCAATGAGCTCTGCACGAAGACGCAATCGGGTGATTGGCGTTTTCAAATCGTGGGAAATGGAACCAAACAGTTTTTCCCTGTCGTGCATATAACGCTGAAGTCGCTTTTGCATCAGGTTAAAAGCGCGGGTTACTGTGGTGATTTCACTGGCACCTTCTTCCACCAGTTCTGGCTGTTCTATGTCGGTACTCAGGCGGTTTGCTGCTCGTGCGAGCCGCTTTAATGGTCGGGTCTGATTGCGTATCAACGTAAAGGTAAAGACCAGTAACAGGGTGGTGATCGCAAACAGGAAGACGATTTGGTCTGCGTTAATCAGATCGTTTTCCAGGGTGACATAAGGCGCAGGCAAAATAGCGGCGATGTATACCCATTGCCCTTCGGTGAGCTCTATCTGCACGACGAGAATCGGCGGGTTTAAGGGTTCCAAGCTAAGTGTGTGGTGCGCCCAAGACTTCGGAAGATCAGACAGCAATAAGCTGTTGTTCAGCACGCGCAAGGTTTCAGGGCGGGAAAAATCCACTTTGATTTGATCAACATTGGGCAATTCTTTTTTTAGCACGCTTTCGATGGTGCTAATCGCCTCGAGTTTTGAACGTGTATCCGGAATTGGTGTAATACGAATTTCTTCCGTGTTAAATGACACGAAAAAGCGTGCACCACCCATATTACGGAGTTGGTCCAGAGCGATATGTCGATATTCGAGGGGCAATGACTGGAAGAAGGTAGTGGTGGAAGCAAACATCTGCGCCATGCTTTCAGACGCCGATTTCAAACCTTCCACTTCGCGTTCCTTGGACTGGGTGTACCAGAAGAAACTGGCCACACTTTGTGCAAGGATCACCGACAGTACCGTGAGTAACAAGGTCCGCGAAAGCAGCGAACGCGGCCAGAAGTAAGATTTTAAGTTAAGACTCATAGGTAATGTCTGCGACAAACATGTAGCCGTTACCACGAACGGTTTTGATGATGGTGGATTGGCGGCCGTTATCTTTCAGTCTTTGGCGTAGTCGACTGACCTGAACATCAATGCCGCGTTCTTGAGGTTGTGCGTCGCGCCCGCGGGTCGCGTTAGAAATCGCGTTTCTGTCCATCAGCGAATTGGGGTTTTCAATAAACAGCATCAGCAGGGTAAAATCTGCTGAGGTCATTTCTACTTCCTGACCGGTAACCTGATGATTGAGCCGCTGTGTGACGGGGTCCAAGCGCCACTGTGCGAAGCGAATCGCTTTTGGCTTGGACATGGTGGTTTCCTGCAATTGCTGGGTGCGGCGAAGCAGGGCGCGAATTCGGGCAACCAATTGGCGAGGGCTGAACGGTTTGGCGATATAGTCATCCGCACCGAGTTCCAGACCGATGATCTGGTCGGTTTCATCGGAAACCGCAGTGAGCATGATGATTGGAACGCTCGAGTCTTGTCGAACATATTTACACAGCGTGAATCCATCATCACCGGGCAGCATAATGTCGAGAAGGATGAGGTCCGGGTATTGAACGGCGAGTTTCGCTTTCATTTCCTGCCCGTTTTGCGCGGTCATGACATCGTATCCCGCTTTGGACAGATACTCTTGAAGCAGTTCGCGGATTTCTAAATCGTCATCCACCACCAGGATCCGCTTCTGATTAACCATGAAAGGTCTTCCCCTTATTCTCGACAAATATCACGTTATTATCTTAGAGAAAATGTCTTGATTCTAGCGAGGCACGCCCAAATTGAGTGGATGGGATCAAACAAATGGTTGATTTGGACAAAAAAAGAACCCCGGCATTGGCCGGGGTTCTGTACTTTTCTGGGTTCGGATTATTTATCCGAGTTCATTGCGCGGCTGATGCAGTATGCTGCGCCGCCCCAGGTAATGCCGAAACCAATCAGCATCATAATGATTGCACCTGTTGTCATGCGTTTGCCTCCTGTGCGTCTTCTTCTGCTGAATCCTTAGCAGGACGAGATACGATATTTACGATGATACCTACGATAACCAGTGCTGCTGTCAGGCCCCAGCCCAGCATCAGCAGGTCGCTTTGCTCGTAGCCGCCGTAACCTTCTTTGAACGTGTTAACCAGGTTAGTACCGACGATCCAAGCCAGCATCAGTGGGCTTACGAAACGTACACACACTTCCAGCCAAGCACCTACAGAGAACTCAGAGACTTTGTTCACGTGGTCACGGATGTCAGACACTTTGATCAACCAGCCCAGGATAACCAGCTCAATCAGACAGCTTGCCAGCAGAGCGACGTTGTTCATGAAGTAGTCAACCAGATCCAGCAGTAGCAGACCGCCGTTGGTTGCAAACGCCATAGAAACAACGAAGCCAGTACCACAAACAACAGAGGCAGCGACTTTACGGCTGATGTTCAGCTTGTCGATAATCGCTGACGTCACCGCTTCAATAATTGAAATGTGTGAGCTCAGACCCGCAACAACCAGTGCCAGGAATAATAGTGGACCAATGATGTAAGGTGCCGGTAGCAGGTTGATAGCCTGAGGCAGCGTAATAAACGCCAAACCTACACCGCCACTAACCACTTCAGTGACCGCTTTACCTTGCTCTTGTGCCATGTAGCCCAAGATAGAGAAGATAAGTACACCGGCCAGAATAGAGAAACCACAGTTGATCAGAACGGTCATGAACGCATTGTTCGTGACGTCAGATTTCTTCGGCAGGTAGCTCGAGTAAGCCAGCATGATGGCAAAGCCAACAGACAGTGTGAAGAAGATCTGGCCGTAAGCCGCTGACCAAACTTTCGCGTCAGTCAATTTGCTGAAATCAGGCGTGAACAGGTAGTTCAGACCTTCAACAGCACCTGGCAGGAACGCAACGCGTGCAATCAGCAACAGAACCATGATGAAGAGTACAGGCATCAAAATCTTGTTTGCGCGCTCGATACCGCCTTTGATGCCGGTAAATACTGCAGCAAAAGTGATCGCCCATGCGATAGTCATAGGAATTGCGATGTGAAGCTGCCAGCTACCCAGATTACTTGGTGAGTTTTCGCCCAGCTTCAGGTATTCGCTGAAGAAGAAGGCGTTAGTGTCTGTACCCCAGCTTTGATCAAATGCAAAACCGACGTAAGACATTGCCCAGCCGATAACCGCGACGTAGTAAACTGCGATAACAGCAGCAATACCAACCTGGAACCAGCCCAGCCATTCGAACTTAGTGTTCAGTTTTGAAAAGACAACCGGTGCAGAACCACGAAGTTTATGGCCAAGGCCAAACTCCATGATCATAAATGGAATACCCGCGGTCAGCATGGCGAAGAGGTAAGGAACAAAAAATGCGCCGCCGCCGTTTTCGTAAGCCATATATGGGAAACGCCAGATGTTCCCCAAGCCGATTGCGGAGCCTACTGCCGCGAGGATAAATCCAGCGCGAGAGCCCCAGACTTCTCTAGTCATAACTTCTCCTTGTTGGTGATAACACCCGTCCTTTTATGTACGCAGACAACGTCTTGTTGTGCTGCGCTGTGTTATCAGCGTCGACGTGAACAGATTTGAATGGTTTTGTTACTGCTCTGGAAGCGCTTGGTTGCGGGTGCTGATTCAACCATGTTGTGTTTGGAATTTTTTCCCATCACGATTTGGCAAAATAATCTTCTGCCTGTGAGGTTAAAGGCAGATTAAGCATTGGTTTCAACTAAATCAATAGCGTGAATCTCTTATGATCGTGCTGTTTTGATAGTTATCATTCCGCGTAAACGCATACGGATGGTGTGTTTCTGGATGTAAATGACGTATTAATAGTGATATGAACTATTGATGATGTTTCTGTTAGCAGAAAGTTGCGATCTATTTCCCGTGTTTGTTTGAGTGAAAAATGAACAAAAATGCGTATTGGTTCGAATTTGAAGTTTAAACCTTAAAAAGTCGTTAAAACTGCACAAGGTCTTATTGATCACCGATTGGTAATATCAAGGTTGACGCGTTTTATCTAAATCTAATTCACTAAAAAATAGGGTTAATTTGCAACTGTTTTCAAAATGATTCCAATAGTTATAGTTAATGGTCTGTTAAATAAAGTGTGGTGGTAAAATGAAGTTTACTGTTCTTTTTTTAGCCAATTGGTGGAGTTTAAGTTCAAATTTTTTCAATCCACCCTTGAGGAAGAAGATGTTTCTATGTGTTTGCTAAGTCTCTCGCAAATACAGCGAAAGATTCTGTAGAGGCTTTGTAGGCAGGGGTTTTGCTTTGTGTCACATAATGAAACATTTGCTTCAATGACTTAACGATCTTAGATAGGAAACTGAATATTTGGCCTTGCAGTGATAATCTCCCTACATTATGTATATGTAACGTAAGTGTTATCGTTAAGGGGTCGGAGAATGGACACTAATTTAAAAATCGCGCTGGTTACCGTTTTTTGTGCATTGAGCGGCATCATTACTTTCGCGACTGTAGCTATCGTTTTCTCATAGCGTTCAGTTGTATAAAAACATTGGCTCTTGGCAAGTGAGAAGGCGTAAGATAACGCCTATTCAATGATGACACCGAGAGGTGCTTGTGAAGAGCCCTAAAGACACTGCCTTTTCAGCGTCTTATCCATCCAACAGCGTTTCCGCTACTCCTGTGAATGACCACACCCTTAAACGCAAAAAGCGCATTGCTTTGGTTGCGCAAGGTGGGGGACAGAAAGGCGTCTTCACAGCAGGTGTATTAGACAGTTTTCTCGATGCAGGTTTCGACCCATTTGAAATCTATATTGGTACTTCTGCCGGTGCACTCAACCTCGCTTCTTATATCACCCGTCAACGTGGGTTCGGGCATCATTTCATTACTCAGTACACCACGCACGATCGCTTCTTCAACCTGATGAAGTATGTGCGTCGCCAGCAATTTATGGACTTGGACTGGGCGTTGGAAATGGCAAGCCCAAGCCACCCGGAAGGGCTACGTTTAGAAAATGCACTGACTACCTTGTCTAACCGAAGTGCTTACGCCTGCGCGACGAATACGCACACCCTCGAGCCACAATTCTTCCGTATGTTTGAAGACAACTGGCTTGATGTCATGAAAGCCACTTGTGCGATCCCCATGTTGTATCCCTCAGCGGTGGGCATTAAAGATCAATTCTTTGTTGATGGCGGTGTCACGGGCGCGATTCCCGCAAGAGAAGCGTTCAACCGTGGCGCTGATATTATTGTGGTGATCCGCACTGAGCCTGTTGCTGAAGACAAATCGCCAATGAGTTCTGCTTTTGCAGAAAACTTACGCGGAAGAATGGAAAAGCGGCTTCCTGAATATCTTGCGAGATTGAACATTGAAGATCGCATGGAGAAACTTTCAGAATTCCATGACCAGCTTTCACACCGGTTGGAAGAAATCAGGGAAAGGTATAGGGAAAAGACGCCAGAACCGATTTGGCATCGACTCAAAGACATGATGCCAAAGCACAAAAGCCAGAATGGTGGCCGTTGGCTATTTGGTGGTGATGCGATTTATCGTCTTCATGCTCTGTCTGGCCAGAAGTTGAATGCGGATATGCTGGAAATGCTAACCCGGCATTTTCAAACCTATCAGGAAGCGATTGAATTTATGTCCCATCCTCCCGTCCGGACAGAACTTATTCAACTCGCGCCAAAACAGCCTCTTTCAAGCAGTGCGTTATTGAGTAAGCCTTTCCAACTGGAACACGATTACCAGGATGGTCTCGAAGCGGGACGACATTTCGTTGACCAATATGCAGCGGCGTTCAATGACGTATCATCAGTAACGGGCTAACTTTAAAAAATCACAATGTTTTCAAGGAAGAAAGATTGACTGAATTTGAAAAGATGCAGCAGGGAATGCCTTATAGTCCCGCAGACCCGGAACTTACTCAATTCCGCTATGCATCCAGACGGCTTTGCCAGCAATTCAACACCATTGACCCGGCAGACGTTGATGCCAATGAAATGGTGATTACTAAGCTGTTTGCCATTCGCGGCAAAGGCGTGGTGGTAGAGGCTCCGTTTACCTGCACCTACGGCATGAACGTCAATGTGGGTAACAACGTGGCCTTTGGTCCAAACTGCACCATCATCGACAGTGGACACGTAGAAATAGGGAACAATGTCCTCGTCGGCCCTGGCGTGGGCATATACACCATTACCCAAAGTCTCCTGCCCTTGGAGGTACTGAATGGTGAGATGGAAATTTCATTGCCTATAATTATCGGCAACAACGTTGTTATTGGTGGCAACAGTGTTATCAAAGCCGGGGTATCGATTGGCGAAGGGGTTGTGGTTGAAGCGGGTTCCGTGGTCGAAGGTGATATCGAACCGTTTTCCGTGGTGTCTGGAAACCCTGCAAGCGTGATACGCCGCCTCCGCTGAGAGGTTGGCAGTCCTGTTAGAGTTCTGATACGATTGCCCGCCACAGCGTTAGAATTGTTATATTATAACAATTGCAGTACGAGTATTTTGATATGTATCCGGCGCTTAACACTAAGCGGCTCAACCCGGATAAACAGGGCAGTACCATTCAGCGAAGCTGAATAAAAAGAGAATTGCAGTCGATGGCAAAAGTTAGAGCAAGAGTTCCATTGAACGTGGGTGTAGGTAGTAAGATCCCTGCAGAGATTCTTTCGTTCGAAGGTTTGGGCTCAGATAAAGAGCACGTCGCTATTATCTTCAAAAGTGCAGATCAGCAGCAGGACGCACCGCTGGTCAGAATGCATTCAGAATGCCTGACAGGCGATGTATTCCATTCCTCTCGCTGTGATTGCGGCGAACAACTGGAAGAAACCATTCAGAAAATGGGTGAAGAAGGCGGGGTCATTCTCTATCTTCGCCAGGAAGGTCGTGGAATTGGTCTATACAACAAGCTGGATGCCTATAAGCTGCAAAGCGAAGGCATGAACACTTATGAAGCCAACAATCATCTTGGGTTTCCCGATGATTTGCGTTCCTTTGAAGACGCGGCAGCGATGCTGAAGGCGCTTGATGTTGATACCATCCGCCTTATCACAAACAATCCGAAGAAAATCCGTGAGATTCAGGAGCACGGCATCGAGTTAGAAGATGTCGTTGGTACACAAGCTCATATTAAAGATGGCAATGAAATGTACCTGAAAGCCAAAGTATCACATGGTAAGCATAAGCTGACCATTGATTGATTCCCTGCCGGGTGATGGGTGTAAAAGCAGCGCATTGTCGCTGCTTTTTTGATCTTGAAGATCTATTCTTAGTTGGCGAATAATCAGGCAAACCAATGGTTGCAAATAAGCATTAGTAAAACTAATCCTTTCTATGATTTCTTATCGTGCTTGAATGACGTTTAATTGGTTGTTTGAAGCCTCTCACGACACTAAACTCTGCGAAAAATTAGAGGTGGTGGCGTACTATTCAACGAAAGCGTTAAATATCCCTTTTATCGTCCACTTCCTCGCATAAAAGATTCTTAGTGATTATTTGCTTCCGGGAGTGCTGGTGATGTCATCGACAACGCCTTTATCCAAAATTTTACTCATGATTATCATTCTGGCTGCTGTTGGTCAGATGACCCAGACCATGTATGTGCCTTCCATGGCCATGATGGCTGACAGTTTTGCTGTGCCGCCAGCGTGGCTGCAAGCTGTCATGGCGTGCTACTTGATCCCTTACGGACTCTCCCAGTTTATCTATGGTCCGCTGTCTGATCGCTTTGGTCGTAAACCCATCATTCTTGTCGGTTTGGCGATTTATCTTGTTGGTACCATCGTGGCACTCATGGCTCCAAGCTTTAGCATTTTCTTGCTGGGTAGCGTGATTCAAGGTGCTGGTATTGGTTGTGGTGGCGCTATGGCGCGTACCCTGACCCGAGACTGTTTTGACGGTAGCCGTCTTCACAAAGCGAACAGTTTGGTCAGCATTGGCCTGATTTTTTCTCCACTGATGGCACCCGTGATTGGGGGCTTACTGAGCACCTATTTTGGCTGGCAGGCGAGTTATGGATTCTTGTTCGTGTTGGCAGCCGTGGTGTACTTGATCATGTCGCTGTATTTTCAGGAAACATTGCCGCCTGAAGCACGTCGCCAAGATTCCGTGTTGAAGAGCTATCACCATGTAATGAGTAACCGCCAGTTTCAGGGTTACTTAATCTGTTTGATAGCGGTTTTCTCTGGTATCTCAGTGTTTGAAGCGGCAGCTGGGGTGCTGTTAGGAAGCACTCTGGGTCTGAGTGCGACGACAGTAAGCCTGTTATTCGTGATGCCTTTACCGGGTTTTATGGCGGGCTCTTGGCTTTCAAGCGTGATCGAGCAGCGAAAGTCATCAGGGAAATCTCTGCTGGTAGGCTCGGTGATCTTGTTAGCGGGCGCGTTGACCGTTGTGATCCCTGGTTATTTTGTCACCGTGACCGTTGAAACCCTGATTGGCGGTGCATTTATTTACTTCATGGGTGCGGGTGTCCTTTTCCCAGCGGCAACCACAGGTGCTATCTCGCCGTTTCCACGTCATGCAGGCACGGCGGGTGCGGTGATGGGCGGGGTTCAAAACATGGGTGCAGGTTTGTTTACCTTGCTGGCGGCACAGATGAACGTGAATGATCAGTTCTCGCTGGGTGCAATTTTGCTGGCTATGGCAGTGGTATCAGGACTGGGCTTGCTGCTGTGTCGTCGCCAGAATATGGCACCGGATACACCAGTGACGGCGCTATCAGACTAGGGAGCTGTAAAGTAGAAAATACAGACGAAATTGATAAAAAGGCAGGAAATCCAACAGGATCTCCTGCCTTTTTCTGTTTTAAGCTCTCCTGATAGAGATCAAAGCAAATATGGAAATATTAGATTTGTTTATTTAGTAATTGCGACGAACATCAAATTGGTGCAATGTGTACCGCCTGTAGCGGAGTCATAGAGGAAAAGGAGGACCTGAAACTCCCGCTTTGATAACGATAAAGGCGGTAAACACACAATGAATGCAAGCAGACAGTCTGAGTGGCTGGGTCATCCTCGCGGTCTGTTCCTCCTCTGTGGTACAGAGCTTTGGGAACGCTTCTCCTTTTACGCAATGCGCGCCATTCTGGTGCTTTACCTCACAGATAAAACCATTAACGGCGGTCTCGGATGGACAACACAAGACGCGCTGAATCTCTACGGTATTTACACCGGACTTGTTTACCTGACGCCAGTGCTTGGCGGCTGGATTGCAGATAATTTTCTTGGTCAACGCCGATCCATCATTATTGGTGGCGCACTTATGGCGATTGGACAGTTCACGTTAGCTTTGCCAAACAGCGTGATCGACCCGTTTGAACTGCAGGCTTTTTATGTTGGCCTTGCCTTCCTGATCATCGGTAACGGCCTATTTAAGCCCAACATTTCAACCATGGTGGGACACCTCTATAAAGATGGGGATAACCGTCGCGATGGCGCATTCACCATCTTCTATATGGGTATTAACCTGGGTTCGCTGCTTGCGGGTATTATTGCCGGCACCGCATCTTTGCATTACGGATGGAAAGCTGGCTTCCTTTGCGCGGGTATCGGGATGTTGCTGTCACTGGTTATCCAGTTGTTTTTTGCAAACCGCTATTTGGGCAACATCGGTATTGAACCCGCGGCAAAAGTACATCGTGACAAGAGTGGCAGCCAAGGAAAACAACCGCTGACAAAGATTGAGCGCGATCGCCTGAAAGTGATTGTCGTGATGAGCCTGTTTGTCATCATCTTCTGGGCAGGCTTTGAACAAGCGGGCGGCCTGATGAACATCTATTCGCAGGAATACACCAACCGAATGCTGGGTAGCTTTGAAGTGCCTGCGGCCTGGTTCCAGTCGTTGAACCCAATGTTCATCATCATTCTTGCACCTTTGCTGGCAGTATTCTGGCGTCGACTGGGTGCCAACGAGCCGAGCTCGCCAATCAAATTCGCGATGGCTATGGGCTTTTTGTCGCTGGGCTTTGTCTGCATGGTGGGTGCGGCAATGCAGCAGGGCGGCGATATGTCAGTAAAAGCCTCAATGTGGTGGCTGGTAGGGGCATATTTCTTCCACACGCTGGGTGAGCTGTGTCTGTCTCCAATTGGTCTTTCCCTGATCACTAAACTGGCGCCGCTTCGCCTGATGTCTGTAATGATGGGAACCTGGTTCTGTGCGAACGCAGTGGCTAACTATGTGGCAGGTTTTATTGGCAGCCATGTGGGTGACGCTGGCCCATTGGCTATTTTCGGCGGTATTGCAGCGACATCTGCCATTGCGGGTTTGCTGCTTATCCTATGTTCAAACAAGCTGGTGGACTGGATGCATGGTGCGGAAGGAAACATACAGGATTCTGACATAAGTTTGACAGAAGATGATGCAACCATCGCCTAGTATTTACTAAGTCATTCGTATGTCTGAAAAAGCCATCTTATGATGGCTTTTTTGTATGTGTCCTCTTACAGGCCAGCAAAAACGTCACATACAGCATACGGTATCATACCAATTTCCCTCGACAGTACTGCTTTTTACGTAGTGCTTTTCTAATGCCTGTTCATTTTTTTTTAAACGTAGGCTCATCCCTCGTCCGCCCCTAGCCTTATATTCTGACTAATTCCCTTTGCAACGCTTGATGAGTGGTCATCTTTCAGCCAACCTGACTACGCATTTGCAATAGTGGTGCCGATGATTTTGTTGTGCACAAGGCGCCCATTTTTTCATACCTATCAATAGGACAACTATTCGGAGTTAAAGCCAAACCTGTTGTGAAACAGGGACGGAAAGTTACGGGTCTCAGGTTTATGGTGGTACTGAGATGGCTGGACCGCCTCTAAGCTTGGTTAGCTAAAAGAGGGACAGACAATGTCGGATTTTATCGGAACAAATAACGCAGACACCATCAACGGCACACTTGGAGATGATTACATCGAAGGTAGAGACGGCAACGACGTTATCTACGGTGATGTGGGTGATTCAACGGGTACGGGTTATGTTGGTGCTGTTTTTGTCATGGGAGCGGATTTTTCTGCATCCAGCGGTGAGTTTCATACGTTTAACTTTCCACCAACACTCAATTTCTCTGGTTCAACGACAACCGCGACATTTAATGATGACGACGGAAAATTGAACGGCGATGACAACTGTAATGAGTATTCAGATGATTCAACTCAGTCGGTAGAAATTGGTGGCCAAGAGTTCAACGTAAACGTCGACTACCAACTCCAATATTGTGATTCTGCAGGCAACATCTATACCTTCGCAGTGGTTGATATCGATGCGGACAATTCTGGTAATCACTACAACAACGTTGGTGAAAACGGCAAGATCCTGATTCAAACCGATGGCCCAGAAATCACTTCGTCTACTGATCTTACTTTGGTACCTAACTCTTACCAAAACATCAGCAGCCTGGATTACTCTTCTTTCACTTCTCCAGAAACTGTCGATCCAAGCGTTGGTGGTGATGACGTTATCACTGCGGGTAATGGCGATGACACCGTTTATGGCCAAGGCGGTAATGACTACATCGAAGGTGATAACGGCCAGGACGAGATTTACGGCGGTGATGGTGATGACATCATCTACGGAAACACAGCGGCTCCAAACTTCAGCGATGACCCATGCGTCAATGTTTTCCAGATGGGTGCTGATTTCACCATGCCGAATGGTGGTGAGTTCCATACTTTCTGTTTCCCACCAAAGCTGTCTTTCGACGGTGGCTCAACGAAAGTCACTTTCCAGGATGATGATGGTTACCTGAATGGCGATGATTACTGCAATGAGTACTCTGATGACAAATCTCAGACCGTAACCATTGACGGTAATACCTATGCGGTCAATCTGGATTACACCCTGCAGTACTGTGATTCTGAAGGCAACATTTACCAGTTCGCTATTCTGGATGTGGACTTGGATGGCAACGGCCACCACTACAACAACCTGAACGAAAATGGCAACCTGCTGCTGCAATTGAGCGGTCCAGCTATCACAGACATGACTGACCTGTCTCTGGTGCCGAACTCTTACTGCAACATCAGCTACATCGATTACAACAGCATCTCAGAAGACACCACTCAGGTTTCCAACGATGAAGATTACATCGACGGCGGTGCAGGTAACGACACTATCTACGGCCAGTGGGGCGACGATGTTATCTACGGTGGCGAAGGTGATGACGTTATCTACGGCGGTACTTATGGCCATCAAACCATTGAACTGGATCGTGGCCAAGATGGCTACTGGGATATCAGTAGTGGTGACGCTGTCACGCTGGATCTGTCCAGTATCACTTCAAGCGCGTCATACAACAACAGCGTGGGTTACTACGTGTTGGATGAAAATGGCAACGTGCTGAAAGCGGTGATTATGGCGGATAACGCCAAGCTGGATAACGAAGCGCAAGCGATTATCGACGTGGAAGGCGCAGATCGTCTTGGTCTGTTCATCATCCCGGATGGCGACACCAAAGGGTTTAACGAAGGTGAAGTAACACTGAGTTTTGCTAGCGGCAGCCCAGTCTTTGGTCAGGGTAGTCTGTCTGCCGGCGGCTATGTGTCGGAACAAGGTAAAAACGGCGACCGTCAGGATCATGAAATCAACTCGGGCGAGAATTCTTGCTGGGAAGATCTGTGGTGTCTGGGCGACAAAGACTACAATGACGTGGTCATGAAAGTTAACGCGACTCAAGTTATTGAAGAGAGCGACGCTGATACCATCTACGGTGGTGAAGGTAACGACACGATTTTTGGTGGTGACGACGACGACCACATCATGGGTGGCGTTGGTGATGACCTTCTTTACGGTGGCGAAGGCGACGACGTGATTGAAGGTGGTGAAGGTAACGACCAACTGTTTGGTGGTTTGGGCAAAGATACGCTGTTGGGCGGTGCGGGTGATGACCTCCTGCACGGTGGTCCAGGTAACGACGTCACTATCGATGGTGGTGAAGGTGTTGACTCTTATCGTGGTAGCAACGGTGATGATGTGCTCATCTTCGGTCAGGACGACTTTGTTGGTTTGACCACTACTGCCAATGGTGAAGTGATCAACCAGCACATGTACTACGGTGATACCGGCTTCGATACCATGCTGGTCAACGGCGATGCCATTGTTGACTTCACGGGTGTGGCTTATCAGTCAGATTCAAGCGTTACCGGCAACGTGATGGCGCAGATTGAAGCAGTGATTGGTGATGAAGGTAACCAAATTCTGACTATCAATCCAAATGCTATCGAGGCGCAGTCTGACGTACCAGCTGGCGAAGACTTGGGCACACCTGACGATTGGGACGGCTTCATTGCTCACTTGGGCGCTGGTGATGACGTTTTCGACGTATCTGGTGTTCCTTGGAACTTTGTTGAAGACGGTACAGTGAACGCACCGATTTCAGCAGAGATGATCAGCTTGATGGGCCTGACCGATACCCAGGTTGGTGAGTTGAATGCGTACGTGTTCGAGCATGATTACCTGGATCGCACCATCACTATCTGGACAGATGCAGAGACAGTAACCCTTAACGGTAACGATCTGTTCTAAGTTGTACGGTTAAACGGAAAGGGCGGCCTTATGGCCGCCCTTTTTTATTGCAATGTCAGATGCCAGGTTCGTTTTCCAGATACAACACGGTGGCAGCAACACGGGATTCCACCCCCAACTTCTTCAAAAGGTTCTTCAGGTGCACTTTGACTGTCGCTTCTGAGATATACAACGTTTCCGCTATTTGCTTGTTCCTGAGCCCTTTTGCTACCTGATGAAGGATTTGCATCTCGCGTTCAGTCAGTACGCTGAGTGGTGAAGTCTGATCACGACTCTGGTTGAGAAATTGACGAACTTGGTCGCTGTAAGCTTTTTCGCCGGTCATGGCGAGTTTTAGCTGATCGACCAACTCTTCCGGCTCACCGTCTTTGAGAAGGTAACCATCTGCGCCGGCCTGCACAATGGCGTGAATATCGCTGGGGCTATCAGAAACCGTGAGAATAACGATGATAGAAGTACAACCGTCGTTCCTCAGCGCTTTCAGCGTATCGAGACCAGAGAGACCTTTCATGTTGAGATCGAGAATAACAAGATCTGGTTCATTGCGCAGGACTTCGGCAATGGCGTCTGCGCCATTGCTGGCTTCCGAAATAGCAGAAAATTCCGGTTCAAATTTCAGTAGCTGCGAAAGACCCTTTCTCATCAGAGGGTGGTCATCGACCAGCAATACGCTCCATGTTTCCATGTGAAAGTCACTCCGTGTTAGTTAAGGTCAAAGGTCAGTGTGACCTGACACCCCTGGGAAGGTGCCGTAGTAATTTTTAGTTCGCCACCCAGCATCTCCGAACGTTCCTGCATGATATTCAGCCCGTAATGATCAGGCTTTTCTTCCCGCAATGAAAACCCAACGCCATCATCCATGATTTCGACACAGGCTTGATGATTGTGTTGGAAGCAACGCACCTGTATGTGCTGTGCATTGGCATGCTTGATGGCGTTTGAGCACGCCTCACGGATGATTTGAAGTATATGCATCTGGCGCTGCGCATCCATCGACAGCGTATCCATGTCCGCTTTCACCGTCAGTTTTGCATCGGTTTGCCCCTGTAAGGCATCAATCATTTCCCGCAGGGCAAGGCCAAAATCCGCATGTGTTAAAGAGAGTCGGAAGGCGTTCAGAAGCTCACGCAGTTGGTCGTAAGCAATACGCAGTTGCTCACTAATGTCGTCTGCAATCTCTTTGCAGTCTGGTGCATCAACCGCTTTAAGGTGACGTTTCAGTAAACTGGTTTGAATTTTTAAGTAAGACAGGGATTGAGCAATGGAGTCGTGTAGCTCCCGAGCCAAAGTGGCGCGCTCTTCCATCACGGCCAAATGCATCGCCTGTTTCTGGGCGTGATTGTAGTAAACGCCACGGGCGAGAATTGAGGCCAAATTGGCAAGCAGGGCATGGTCAACAAGTGTCTTATCACCTTGCCATCTGAGCGTTCCCAGTTTGTCTCCATCCAGCTCTAGTGGCAGAGCATGCCATTCAAGCCCGGTAGGCGTTCCGGCGGAGAGTTCCCAGTCTGTCTGGTTTTCGTTGTGAGCTTGCAATGCCAGTGCTTCTACCCCGTCAGCTTTCAACGTGATGGCTAAGATTTTCTCGAAGCTCTCCCGCGTAAGGAAGGTGGAAGAAAGTTGGGTTGAACAATCATAAAGCACATTGAGTGACTGGTTGGCCTTGGTGATCTTTTGGGTTTTGCTCTCAATTTTCTGCTCTAGGTTGCTATACAGGCCTTTTAGTTCGTTAGCCATCAAGGCGAAGCTGTTGGAAAGCACACCCAATTCGTTGTTCTTAACAGGCGGTAATTCGGCATCAAACTCGCGGTTTTGAATCTTCTGGCTGGCTTTCACCAACATGTTGAGAGGATTCACGATATGACGTTGAGTGTAGTGAATCAGAAACAACACCAACGCCAGAATCAGCCCAAGACCAACACTTCCGACCATGGCGAGCACTTGCAGTTTGTTTTCTGAGTGCTGCTGAAGGGCATATACAAAACGGTCGATATCATTCACAAATAAACCGACTTGCTCAACGTAGAAGCCTCTATCTTGGCTCTCCAGCTCTGGGCGGAGTAGAACCCAGCGAGAAATGAGCGAGTTATAACGTTCTCGGATTTCCATGGGCACGGCGAAGTTATCCAGAATAACGAGTTCCGGAGAAAGCAGTGACGCTTCGAAGCTTTCGATATGCTCAGGCAGGCGAGGGGAGTCCAATACGATGTCGTAAGCAATTCGGTAGCTTTGCATTCGCAATGAACCAGAGGTATTGATGGCCGCAGCGTCATTCAGGCTGGAAGCAAAGGTAAAGATTGCAAAACCCGTGATAATCACCGCGAGGAAGAGTATGCCAATAAGAGAACGGGCGACGATAGTGGTAACGGATTGTTTTACAGCTATATCTTTCTTTTGAGCATTCATTTTAAGATTCAAGCGTACGGTTTTGATTTCATAATGTGAGCTATATCAATTCGATAAATTGATCTAGCGCAATACCACCCCCTATATACCCCCTAAGAGGTATATATACACCTCTCATTTCTTCATAACGTGGCCTTAATTAAGAAGTAGCTCATGAAATATGAGCTTTAAGGATTAAGGTCCAAGATGGTCGATACTCGTCGCCTATTCTTTCTGAGAAGCACCGCCAAAGCAAAGGTTCAGCCTTTGCCATGGATTGCTGACCGCGACAATTTCACTGATCAATGTACCCGCTGTGGTGAATGTCACCTCGTGTGTGAGGAACAAGTGATCGTGAATGGCGATGGCGGTTTCCCTTCTATCGATTTCTCAAAAGGCGAATGCACCTTCTGCTATGCCTGCGCTGACCACTGCCCGGAGAAACTATTCCGCTCAGAAAATGAGAAGCCGTGGGAGCAGGTCATCACCATCAAGGATACCTGTCTTACCTACAAAGGCGTGGAATGTCGCAGCTGCAGTGATGTGTGTGATACGCGCGCCATCCGATTCCAACTGACAAAAGGGCAAGTCGCCCAACCTCAATTTAACCTACAGGACTGCTCTGGCTGTGGTGCATGCATCTCGCCTTGTCCTGTCAACGCCATCGCCATGGAGAACACTGGCAATGAATGAATATCACGTAAGCAGTCTGGTGGTTCACGCTGCGGCTGATCAAATAGAAAGCGTTACCTCAGAGATTGAAAAGATCCCCGGCGCGGAAGTGCCAGCTTCCAGTGAAGTTGGAAAGCTGGTCGTGGTGATTGAAGGCGAAAGCCGTGGCGGTTTACTGGATAAATTTGAACAGATTAAAGCGTTGCCTGGCGTACTGGCAGCGACACTGGTTTTTCATCAGGTCGAGGAAGAAGAGCCTGAGAATGCATTGGAAGGAGTGGGACAATGAACCTAACACGACGTAAATTTTTAAAAGCAAACGCCGCTGCTGCGGCTGCAAGCGCAGCAGGCGTGACCTTGCCCGTTTCAATCGCGCAAGCGGCGGGATCTGATGAGCAGGTAAAATGGGATAAAGCGCCTTGCCGATTTTGCGGCACTGGCTGTGGCGTATTAGTAGGCACTCAGAATGGGCGTGTTGTTGCGTCTCAAGGTGATCCGGAAGCCCCGGTTAACCGAGGCTTGAGCTGCGTGAAGGGCTATTTCCTGCCAAAAATCATGTACGGAAGCGACCGTCTGACCCAGCCTTTGCTGCGTAAAAAAGACGGCGTTTACGACAAAGACGGTGAATTCACCCCGGTCAGTTGGGATGAAGCACTGGATCTCATGGCAGACAAGTTCAAAACTGCCATTCAGCAAAACGGCCCAACCACAGTGGGTATGTTTGGCTCAGGTCAGTGGACAGTTTGGGAAGGTTATGCCGCAGCCAAACTGATGAAAGCGGGCTTCCTTTCTAACAACATTGACCCGAATGCACGCCACTGTATGGCATCCGCGGTAGTGGGCTTTATGCGTACCTTTGGTATGGATGAGCCAATGGGTTGTTATGACGACATCGAGCAAGCCGATGCATTCGTGCTTTGGGGCTCAAACATGGCGGAGATGCACCCAATCTTATGGACGCGTCTGGCGGATCGTCGCTTGTCCGCTGATCATGTTAAAGTCGCTGTGCTTTCCACCTATGAACACCGCAGTTTTGAGCTGGCAGACAACGGCATTATCTTCACGCCGCAGACAGACCTTGCGATTCTGAACTTTATCGCCAACTACATTATTAAAAACGATAAAGTCGACAAATCCTTCGTTGAAAAACACGTGAACTTCCGCCAGGGCGCGACCGATATCGGTTATGGCTTGCGCCCAACGCACCCACTCGAGAAATCCGCAGCGAATGCAGGCAGTGGTGCGTCGGAAGCAATCGACTTTGACACCTTTGCTAAATTTGTTGCTGATTACGACGTGAAGTCGGTTTCTGAGCTATCAGGTGTGCCGGAAGATCAACTGATCGCACTGGCTGAACTCTATGCCAACCCGGAAACCAAGGTGGTCTCTTACTGGACCATGGGCTTCAACCAGCACACCCGCGGTGTATGGGCAAACAACCTTTGCTACAACATCCACCTGCTAACCGGAAAAATCTCGAAGCCAGGTTGTGGTCCGTTCTCACTTACTGGCCAGCCTTCTGCTTGTGGCACCGCGCGTGAAGTGGGGACTTTTGCTCACCGTCTACCTGCGGACATGGTGGTCGCGAATCCTAAGCACCGCGCCATGGCTGAGAAAATCTGGAAACTGCCGGAAGGTACCATTCCACCGAAGCCGGGCTATCACGCGGTTCTGCAAGATCGCATGCTCAAAGACGGAAAGCTGAATGTGTACTGGGTAATGTGTAACAACAACATGCAGGCAGGCCCGAACATTAACGAAGAACGTCTGCCGGGCTATCGCGACCCTCGCAACTTCATCATCACGTCAGACCCATACCCAACGGTAACGGCAATGGCGTCTGACCTTATTCTGCCTACGGCAATGTGGGTAGAAAAAGAAGGTGCCTACGGTAACGCAGAGCGTCGTACTCAATTCTGGTACCAGCAAATCAAAGCGCCGGGTGAGGCTAAGTCTGATCTTTGGCAAATTGTTGAGCTGTCTAAACGCATCAAGGTTGGCGAAGTGTGGCCTGCAGATCTGGTCGCGAAAATGCCGGAGTACAAAGACAAGACTCTGTTCGACATCCTGTTTGCTAACGGTCAGGTCAACGAATACAAACTGGATGAAATCCCGGCTGACCGCCTGAACGACGACGCGCGTGATGCTGGCTTCTACATACAAAAAGGTTTGTTTGAAGAGTATGCGGCGTTTGGCCGTGGTAAAGCACATGACCTTGCACCGTTTGAGACTTACCACCAAGCCCGTGGTCTGCGTTGGCCTGTGGTCGATGGTAAAGAAACCCTGTGGCGATATGCAGAAGGTCATGACCCATACGTGAATGCTGGAGAAGGTTTTGCGTTTTACGGCAAACCTGACAAGAAAGCAGTCATCTTCGCACTGCCTTTCGAGCCTGCTGCAGAAGAGCCGGATGAAGAATACGACCTGTGGCTGTCAACCGGACGTGTGTTGGAACACTGGCATACAGGCACCATGACACGCCGTGTCCCTGAGCTCTATAAAGCCTATCCGGATGCCGTGGTTTACATGCACCCGTTGGATGCAAAACGTCGCGGTCTGCGTCGTGGCGATTCGGTGAAAGTGATTTCCCGTCGTGGCGAGGTGGCAACGCATGTGGAAACACGCGGACGTAACCGTGTGCCGGAAGGACTGGTATTCATGCCGTTCTTCGACGCCGGACAGCTCGTTAACAAGCTGACATTGGATGCAACTGACCCGCTTTCTAAAGAAACCGACTTCAAGAAAGCGGCTGTGAAGATTGTAAAGGCGTAACGACTTATCCGGGCAGTGCTGTGGGAACGCCCCGCAGCACACTGAAAGAATTTGATTCGAAAGGATCCGACAATGAAAAAGAAAATCTCCATTTCCCTGATTGTTGCGGCATTGCTCAGTTCTGTCGCCATCGCTGAAGTCACATCACTACGTGGCGATCAGGAGATAGGCGCGAACAATGAAGTGCCAAAAATCAAAGCGGTACCTAAACATCAGGAACGCTTTGCGCTGAACTATGTAAACCAGCCGCCGATGGTTCCCCATTCGGTCGACGGTTATCAGGTCAATCAATCCAACAACGCGTGCCTGCAGTGCCATGACGTGGATGTTTACCGTAAAACGGGTGCGCCGCGTGTTAGTCCAACCCACTTTATGGATCGTGACAACAAGGTGCTGACGGAAGTGTCACCACGCCGTTATTTCTGTCTTCAGTGCCATGTTCCACAAGTGCAGGCTGAAGCGCTGGTTGAGAACGAGTTTGTTCCAGCCGGTAAGTTTGGCCAGTAGGAGGTGATGATGAAACTACCGGGATTCATCACCAAATTCTGGACCTGGTTCAGAACGCCGAGCGGCTTGGCTATCGGCACGGTGCTGACACTGGGCTTTGTTGCGGGGATCATTTTCTGGGGCGGCTTTAATACCGGCATGGAAATGACTAACCGCGAAGAGTTCTGTATCGGCTGTCATGAGATGCAAGACAATGTGTATCAGGAATATGTCGGTACCATTCACTACAGCAACCGAAGCGGTGTAAGGGCGACGTGTCCTGACTGCCACGTGCCTAAAGAATGGGGTCCGAAAATGGTGCGAAAAATCCAAGCGAGTAAGGAGCTTTATGCAAAAGCGTTTGGTATTGTTGATACACCTCAAAAATTTGAAGATCACCGACTGGAAATGGCAACCCGAGAGTGGAACCGAATGAAGGCAAACGACTCTCAAGAATGTAGAAACTGCCACAATTTCGAGTTTATGGATTTCAGCGCCCAGAAATCAGTGGCGGCGAGTGTGCACGACAAGGCGGAAGAAGCAGGGCAGACTTGCATTGACTGTCACAAGGGCATTGCGCACAAGCTGCCAAGGAACCACGACGCGTCAAAAGATTTTCAGTTTTAACTTGCCAACGGGCCAGCGGTCGTTTTTGCTGGCCCCCATTTTTTCCCAATTATTCTGCTGCACGCTTCCAAAGCATATGACAGAACTTCTGCTCTGGGTCTCGGCTGATCAGCATGCGAACCAATACATCGTCCAACGTATCGCCTGATGTCAGGCCAATACGGATTTCAACAAACACTTCGCGGTCTACTTCAAACGCAACGTGTCCTTCCCAGTCACTTTCAGCTTCTACGGCAACACCAGCGCCTTCTTCGTCGAAGCGTTCTTGATAAGCCAGCATGTCATCGTAGTCGAGATTGTCTTCTGCCATTTCGTAGAAGATTTCAAAGGCAGTATCGAGGGTTTCGTCAATTGACAGTAAAGGCGTTTCCATGGAGGTCTCTCAGGATGTCTGAATTTGTGTCATTACACCACGGTGTCGAAGATTTCCCAATCACCACAAACACCAATTGGCGATAAAGGCAGCGATAAGTCACTCGATTTCATATTGATACCAGCATCTTGAACCTCATTGGGTATAGAATAGAGAAAACTAAAGCTGCCCGAACGAGGACATGCCTTTGTACAAGAACAAGCCGCGTGGTGGCCTGTTACCTGAGTTGGATAACGAAAGACCATTTCAAGCTGATTATGTTGAACCGATAGCGGCTTCTGTCCGCCAGATTAAGTCAGCGATGGGTGACGAACTTTTTCATAGCCTTTATCTGTCTGGCGATGTGGCTAGAAGAGAAGCAGGGGAGACTGCTGACCTCACCTTGCTGTTGGTCTGCACACGCGCTTTAAATGTGCAGGAGTATGCAGCGCTGAACACTGTTCGTTGGCGTATTGAACAATCCAGCGATGCCTTAAAGCGTGTGCTTATTGATGTCGTACCACTAAAAGATGTGACCAATCTAGCCAATATTTTTCGCTGGGGGTTCTTCCTGAAACATTGCTCGGTGAACTTGGCAGGAGAAAACCTCAGCAAGAGCTTTGGACACTTTGAAGTGAGTTGGGAAGTGTCGAAGGCAATGAATGATGATTTGGCCCCGAGACTCAAAGATTTACGGCAGAAAATTGCGGTCGCAACCAAATGGGGGACGCAACTCGACGCCGCTCAGGAAGCCGCCGAGCGGTTAATCAAAGCCAGCTTTGGGTTGGTCGCACATAAAGAGCAGAACTGGCAGTTTGAATTGAAGCCCGCTTCTGAGGCTTTTCTTCAACATTACCCTAATAAATCGCTAGAAATAGAGCGACTTTTCTATTTGATCGAACGTAAGCCCGTGAAAAAACGCGCTGTCGTTGCCCTGATGGACAGCTTCGGTGCATGGGTTGAATCCGAATATGCAAAGATCGATCGTAAAATAGGGTAGTTATTCACTTTTGTGACTAGGGGAAGCCCATCATAAACCGGCTATTTAAAGCCGGTTTTTTTATGCGTCCGATTAGGTATATTTACATGCTATTAACACTTAATGTGTTAAATATATACAATATTTGAATTCATAATAGTCAATTGAGCTAATGTGGTGAAATTATTCAAAACAAATGACTATTTATTGTTTACATGGAAAACGGGTTGCATTAATCTTGCGCTCAATTAGTCACTTTTAGTGAATATCTATTTCGCCCAACGCATTGCTCAGGAAGTATTGCCATGCAAAAAACAGAAGAACTAAAAACATCGTCTTCATCAACACGGAATCTGTTGATGTTCTTGATCCCATCACTGCTGGGCGTACTGCTGTTTATGACGCCAATTATGATCGATGGTGGCTTTACGATCCCTATTGCCGTGCTTGCGAAGTCACTTTTGGGGCTTCTTGGTCAGAGCGCGACCATCGTGGTGACTAGTATCATCCTCATTAGTGCATTGGGTTCAGTGCTGGCGCTGGCGACAAAGCCACGCTTCATTACAGAATCAAAGTTCCTGTCAGGCTTGTTTTTGGCAACACCTGTTTGGCTGACAGTGCGTTTGTTGGGGGCTGCGTTTGTCGTCATGTCGTTTTTCGGTTTTGGTCCTGAACACGTGATTGGCGGTGCTACCGGCGGTTTCGTCCTGGGCGATCTGCTTCCGACTCTGCTTTCTGTCTTCGTTTTTGCAGGTCTGTTCCTGCCGTTGCTGACCAACTTTGGCCTTCTTGAACTGATTGGTACCTTCATGACCAAAATCATGCGTCCACTGTTTGGTTTGCCTGGCCGCTCCGCGGTGGACTGTGCCAGCTCTTGGCTGGGTGATGGCAGTGTGGCAATCCTGATGTCGAGCAAGCAATACGAGCAGGGTTACTACACCGAACGCGAAGCAGCCATTGTTGGCACAACTTTCTCTGTTGTTTCAATCAGCTTTAGCTTGGTGGTCATTGCACAGGTCGGTCTGGAACACATGTTTGTCCCATTCTACCTGACAGTGTGTCTGGCGGGATTTGTGGCTGCGGTTGTTGTGCCGCGTCTACCTCCACTTTGTTGGAAAAAGAACACCCTGGTGAATGGCGAAGAGAAAACCTTTGAGCATGAATCTCTTCCAGAAGGCGAAACCCTGTTCTCGTTCGGTGTGAAAAGTGCCGTCAACCGCGCTTCTCATATCCGCTCTTTGAGTGATGTACTGAAAGAAGGCTTCCAGAACGCTGCTGATATGGTGTTTGGTGTTCTGCCTGTGGTGATGGCGATTGGTACTTCTGCACTGATCATCGCTGAATACACGCCAGTATTCACCATTCTGGGTATGCCATTTGTTCCTCTGCTGGAATTGCTGCAAATCCCTGAAGCGGTAGCTGCATCTGAAACCATGCTGATTGGTATAGCAGACATGTTCATTCCAGCGGTTCTGGCGGCGAACATTGACAACGAAATGACCCGTTTTGTTGTAGCAACCCTATCTGTGACCCAGCTGATTTATATGTCTGAAGTTGGCGCACTGCTGCTGGGCAGTAAGATCCCGGTGAAGGTTTGGGAATTGGTGATGATTTTCATCCTGCGTACTTTAGTGACTCTGCCAGTCATCGCCGGTGTCGCGCACCTTATCTTCTAAAAACCCAATAAATCAGTAAGAAGGCGGTCGGTTGACCGCCTTTTTGTTTCTTTGCAATACTACTCACTGACCGCTTCTTTTGCGTCTTTCTCTGCGTCTTCGGTCATCGCTTCCGTCTCTTTTTTGGTTTCCTCTAACAACAACTTTGCTTCGGATTCGGCAGAGTCGGCTACCGCTTCCATTTGGGCTACGCGTTCCTGTGCGACTTGTTCAGCCTGTTGTCCGGCAGTTTCTGTGGCTTGAGAGCCAAACGGAGCGACAACAAACAGCATGCTGAGAAGGGCCAATTTGGATGATTTCATTGTGACGTTCTCCATGTGAGATATTTATGCAGCCAGATATACCCAAACAACCTGAATCCAGCACCTTAAGGTTGTTTGGGTATAAGAATATGCAGCGAGCGGAATATCAGAGCGTCTCATTGTCGGCAATCCCACTCAAATTAGGGCGAAAAAAAGCGACCGCGTTGTGGGTCGCTTTTTCATCTTCAAGAAGTAGGTTTAACTTACGTTTTCGCAGGCTTTTTCTTTGCCTTTACACTTCGCCTTGTTTTTCAGGTGCTCACGTTTCTTTTCGGCTTCTTTTTTCATCATTTCGCGTTTTTGCTCGGCGGCTTTCTTTTTATTTTCAACCATTTCTTCTTGAGATTGTTTCTGCGCTTCGCGCTCCATTTCAGAAATGTCTTTAGCCGACTCCCGCTCAATTTCCGCCAGATCACGCTTTGCAGCTTCTTCAAGTTTTTTCAGTTCATGAACTCGCGCTTGTTCAATTTTTGCCGCTTCTTTTGACGCATCGTCTGCGCTCGCGGTAAAAGGTAAAGCAACAAAAACTGATGAAATGAGGAGGAGGTGTCGTAAATCCATTATGTCGGTCCTTCAAAGTGTTAATACATTGCCCGTGGACGATGTTTGTCGATATAAAGTACCTATTCAAAGAGTGTACGCAGCGTCTCAGTTGAAAGACTTGTTCTGAGGTTATGATGAATCTGGTGTTCCGTTTGATGATTACCTCGCGGGTATGACGGACAATGACTGGTTCAATGAGAATAAGAAGAACATTATGAAAATCATTCTATTACACGGACTGTACATGCATGGTGTTGCCATGTTGCCCTTGGAAAAACGCTTGGAAAGTGCAGGTCATAAGGTTTTGAATTTGTCTTATAACACCATCATGCCCGATCTGAGCGGGTTGTTCAGGGCGATGGACAACTTTATTGATGGTGATGACATCGCGATTGTTGCGCACTCCATGGGAGGTGTTATTACGCGGGCTTATCTCGAAAATGGCAGCGACATGTCTAAGTGTGTAAAAACGGTTATTACCTTGGGCACTCCACACAAAGGCTCAAAGGTCGCCGCGTTTTTTAAAGACATAGGGATCGGTGACTTTATGTTTCAGGAGTCCAGCCGCTTTCTGATGCCGGAACAAGAACCCACATGGCCGGAGGGCTCAACGCTTTATAGTATTGCCGGGGATATGCGTATTGGCCCAGCAACGGTGTTGGTTCGCGATGAAGAGTCAGATGGCACTGTGCTTGTAGAAGAAACGAAAATAGACGGAATGACCAGCCATGAAGTTTTTCCATTAACCCATTCAGCACTGATTTTTGCCAAGCGGGTGAGTGAGCGCATTTTGGAAATTCTCGAGTAAAGAGAAACGCTCAATAAAGGGACGTTTATTCATTGTTTCGGTTGCTATCGTGTCAATGTCAGTTAGCGAATGGATGCATGAATAGATATGGAACCGAAACGTCAGGTCAATACATACAGGGGCAGTTGCCACTGTCAGGCAGTACAGTTTGAAATAGATTCCGATTTTCCTGAGCTCACAACCTGTGATTGTTCAATCTGTATCAGGAAAAATGCCTTGATGGTGAAAGTGCATGAATCGTCGATGCGTATTCTTAGCGGAGAAGACGCACTGACGGCTTATCAATTTCATACTCACACAGCGACACATTACTTTTGCAAAGTCTGCGGTATTTATCCGTTCCACCGAAAGCGTGTGACGCCTGACCATTTTGGTGTGAATGTATTCTGTCTGGAAGGATTTGATCCGGATGGAATTCCGGCTCGGGCCACGGTAGGCAAGGGCATGGCTTAGTCATCTCTGGTTTCTGTTGGCAAAGAAAAAGGCGACATAAAGTCGCCTTGCACATTCTTTGAGATTCAATACTTCAACAAGCTTTCTGACGATTTCGAGTTGGCCCATTTTTCAACGAAAGTACCCTCAGGATCATAAATCTCTGTTTGCTTCTCCAGATTGAAATGACGTTGACCACGGGGATCTGCGCCAACACCTGCCAGGTATTGCCAGTTGCCGTAATTGGTCGCAACGTCAAAGTCTATCAACTGTTGTTCGAAGTAAGCTGCACCGAATCGCCAATCCACACCCAGCTCATTGACCAGACATGAAGCGACAATCTGACGTCCGCGATTCGACATGTACCCGGTCTGGTTCAGTTGACGCATGCAGGCATTCACAATGGGATATTCTGTGGTGCCTTGTTCCCAGGCCTTGTAGTTTTGACAATAGTAAGTGGTAAGAGGGCGTTTGTTCTTAATGCCCTCAAATGCAAACATGCTGGC
Organism: Grimontia indica; assembly: GCF_000333895.2. Lineage (GTDB taxonomy): Bacteria > Pseudomonadota > Gammaproteobacteria > Enterobacterales > Vibrionaceae > Enterovibrio > Enterovibrio indicus. The sequence continues at coordinate 36,060 of NZ_ANFM02000031.1, forward strand.
GCCATGGTAATGCATCATCCATTGGAAGTATTCGCGCCACAGCAGCTCAGCATACATGGATTCGGTGGAATCAGACCGTCCGTGACGATACTCGTAGTTGTCCAATTCCGCAGCGACAATACGGGGAGATATTGAACCGTTTGCCAACCATGCGGATAGACGGGACGAGAACTGCCAGCCATCCAATCCGTTGCGGGTTTCTTTGTAATTTTTCAGCCCTTGGGTTTTCCAGAAAAATTGGTTCAGTTGGACCATGCCGGAATCTTCACCGCCATGATACGGCGTCAGGTCGTAAACAAACTCTTGGCCACCCCAGATGTCACGACGCTCATCAATGTGCTTAGGCAGTGATTCGGGTGCGCTAATAGGAATGCAGGGGAGGATGTTCTGCTTTTCTACGTGTTTTCTGAACTGGCTGAAAGTTTGCGGGAAAGTGGTTTTATCAAAAGTGAGTTGGCTACGAAGAAAAAGTGAGAAGCTTTCGCTGACACTGACCTCACAACCGAGAGTTCGTGATAAGTAAGCCACTTGCTGGCGTTCATAAACACCGGGATGGTCAGTCACAGCCAGAAGATCGATACCGTGCTTTTTGCAAAGGTCTGGTATCACTTGAAGGGGATTCCCCACTTTAACAACCAGACGTTGTTTACGCTTTTTGAGTTCACGTTCCAGTGCACGTAGAGATTGGTATAAGAACTCTTCCCTGAATCTTCCCAAGTGACGCGATTGAAAATGAGCGGGTCTAAACCATTCTGGGTCAATCACGTAAACCATGAGGGCTTGGTCACAGCGCCGGGAGAGGGCGACGAGTGCAGGGTTGTCTGCCAATCGTAAATCATGTCTAAACCATAGAAGCCCTTTCATACCGTCTCTCCTTTGTAATTGGTCATTGCGAACAGAAGGGTGGTTTCTAGTTGTCGATTCACCTCCTAAATCATGAGTACGCAATTAAACGTCAACGGAGTGCAGACGATTAAACAGGTGAGATGCATGTCTCACAGTTAAAGCGTAGCCCAGCATTGATAAAGTCAAGAAGCCTTGAGAATGAAATGTGTGCGAGATCAACCTGATGCTTATAGCGGGTTAATGCCCCAATGCCGCATTGCGCGGTGACTTGGATTGAGAGGGTTTAGTACTCAAGCCTGATACTTTTTTCAAAACACAGGATATTTATGAGTACAGTTTTACGAAGTTGATTATAAGTCTGTCAGACTTTTTAACGGTTTTCGTCCCAATGTGCGCCCCTTAGGATTAACAGATCGTTTCATATCACTATATTGGGAATGATTATCGTTGAAGTTAATACGGAACAATCCAATGAGTGTGACTGGTCAAGATTTATCGGGCTTCGTTCGCCGGGCGCTGCTAGGCATTTCAGGTATTCGGGAAGAAGTCGACAATGAACGCATTTACTTTTTCCAGCATGATAGACTGTTCAGCATCGTAGATGATGACGGCTTGCAGTTCATTGTTGGCGATGAGTGCATGAAAGAAGCACTGCGAAGACCTGGAGCGTTGCTTGAACAGCCAAGCGGCAAGCGCTGTAAAGGCGTTATTCGGGTTACCCCCGACAAGTGTACCGAGACAGATTTGGATTTCTGGTTGTTGTTGGCGTTACCTACCAACCAAGGAACGCTTGATCCGGTTGTCCTGCATTAAAAGCAGTGAATGAGCCAATCAGCGATAAAGAAATAAGTGATAAAAGAAAAGGGCCGAATCGGCCCTTTTTCTGTTTCTAAACGTCGCATCATTTTGCGGATGATGACGTGTAAATCGTCCATTTGTTAACGACTTCGGTTTCCGATACTTTCACACTCGCCGTCACGCGGCGACTGAGTATGTCCGACTGCTCCTGAGACTGGGCAAGAACGGGGTCGGATTCGCCAAAACCGATGATTCGAACCCGATCCGGCCTAATGCCTTGTTTGATCAGCGCGCTTTTTACGGCATTGGCTCGGCGTTCTGAAAGCGCTAGGTTGTAATCTGGGTTGCCCACCACACTCGCGTAACCGTTAAGCTCAACCACGATGTAAGTGAAAGACTTCATGAAGCGGGCGAGGTCATTCACTTCGGTGACAAAGCTTGCTGGGATCTTTGCTGAATCGTTAGCAAACAGAATATGCAGGTCATCACGGGCGCTGATTTCCAGTTCTTCGGAACAACCATCATTATTAATGATTGCACCAAGAGGGGTGCCTTCACAGGCATCCCGGGCGTTAATCACACCATCACTGTCATCATCCAACAAATCGGCATGCTGTTTGGCAACAGGGGCTTGCGAAGCGCTGGTGGAACAACCCGCCAGCACCAGAGCCGCGATGATCAGAAATACACTGCTGAGAGCTTGCCGAGACAGGCCAGCGTATCGCTGAAAAGCGTTCATCATTCGGTGTCTCCTTGTTTATCTTTGCCGTCCTTGCCGTAGACCGAAGTTTGCCACTCTTCTGGTGTATCAACGCGCAGTTCATCAAGCAGCAGGCCAGTGGCGTTCAAGACGCGGTACTTTGAATAAATACCGGTGTAATGAGAATCAATGTATGAGCGGCGCGCATCAAACAACTCGTTTTCTGTGTTGAGCAGATCAAGCAATGTGCGTCGGCCAATCAAATATTGCTTTTCGTATGCTTCAAGCGTCTTAGAGGCTGAATCAACATGTTGTTGTAGGAACTGTGTTTGTTTCTCTGCCAACTCTTTCGCTGTCCATGCCAGACGCGTACTTTCATCCAACAGACGATGTGCGTTGTGGCGAATGTTCTTCGCTTTGTTTATTTGGTAAGCGGCACTGCGTGCTTCCGCCGCGTCGGTGCCACCGTTATACAGGTTGTAGCGCATGCGCAGCATGGCCTGAAACTCGTCGGTATCACCTGGCTGACCATCTAACTCTTCACCCCATTCCTGAGAGGCTTCAATGCTAAACGTTGGGAAAAAGTCGCCTTTAGCCTGTTTGTACTGACGGTGTGCGGCTTCTACATCATTCGTTGCAACCTGAATAACGGGGTTGTTTTCTTTTGCGATGGTCAGTGCTTCAACCAGTGTTGGCGGAATGAAAAGTGCATCGACTTCTGGCAGAACCAAATCGAGAGGAGATGCGCCCACAACGCGTTCAAACTCGATAACAGCGTCATCGAGATTGCTCATCGCAGACAACAAATTGGTTTGTGCCTGTGCCAGACGACCTTGAGCCTGAGAAAGATCCGCGGTGGAACTGATGCCCGAATCCGCGCGCTTTTTGATATCACCAAAGATACGCTCATGGGTTTCCAGGTTCTTTTGGGAAAGATCCGTAATCGCCTGAGTGCGCAAAACCTCAATATAGGCCTCTGTCACGCTAAGTGCGGTGTCTTGAGCATCTGCTAACAGTTGAAAGCGCTGAGCTTCAGCTTCTGCTTTAGTGCGTTTGATGTCGTTATAAGTAATGGAGCCGTCCCAGATTAACTGGCGAAGACTCAACCTTACGTCCCTGGGATGATAAGTCCCATCGTTGTTGTCACTGTCGTATTCGGAATAACCAATACCAGCGTCGAGATCGACAGAAGGCAGATAACCACCTTCCGATGCATCGATATCCGCTTCACGACTTTTGAACTCGTTATAGGCTTCTCTGATTGTCGGGTTTTGTGAAAGTGTCGTTGCAACGGCTTGCTCCAATGATTGTGCATGCACGGTTGCTGCTAAACCGGTGCTACAAAGTGCAAATGCAATAACACTTAATGTCGGTTTCCAAGCTTTAGGGAAACGTGATGTTCTTGCCAAAAACCGCAGTCTAGAGTGGGTGTTACGTTGCTTCATGAATGCTCCCTCAAAGCGAAATTAGACCCTGCGTAAAATTTGAAAAGTCAAAACGCTAAAATGTGGAAAGAAAACTGGAGCCAACTGCCATTTTTTCACCTGTTTTTCTTCTCCTGAAACTGCTCGGATGCATTGATATATGGACAGGTGTGTGACCACAAATTGCGATAAATTACATGTTCGACTTAACAACGTAAAAAGTAGGGCATGTTCGAAAATAATTGACCCCCTAAAACGGGCTTTATCGCTTTTCTATCGTAAATGAGACAGGTCAAAGCAAACTTCTAAAGGCCAAACTGTCTGGGAGGCATTAATTTTTTACCAATTTGATCGATTAATACTTCTCACCAAATCCGATAGGCAAACAATTTCGAAAACCCGTCTCACTGCAATTTAGTTGGTAAATCTAGACAGTAAGGCAACTGGCTGGGTGATTCGTAAACGTTATAGGTATATCGATGAAGACAGCAAATACCGGCTCAGAAACGTCGGAAAACATAGAAAAATTATCAACGTCACTCACCGTAGAAGAAGGCAAGGTCTACCTTGTTCAGAACAATCTGGCAGCGCCATTGACCGGCAGCGCAAATGTGGGTGCTGAAGGTATAGTTATCGCGTCACCCAACGCTCGCTACATTGTTATTAAAGATGGCGAACCCGTGTTGGTTTCAGAGCCCTGTGCCACCTGTATCAAGCTCGATGATGAGGGCATTCAGATCATTGGGCTGGATGAAAACGTCACGCTGGCAGAGAGTGAAGACGCAATCGCGCTGCTAGATGGTGACATCGCTGCGTTGCAGGAAGCTATTCTTGCCGGTGTTGACCCGACGCAGGAATTTGAAGCGGCGGCGGCGGGAGCTGCAGGTGGAACCAGTTCCTCTATCGGTGATTTTGCGGTTATTCAGTACAACAATACCAGCGTGCTGGCACAGGCCGGGTTCGATACTACTTTTTCCCCAAACGCAGCCGCTCCAGCCGATGACGATCCACTTCCTATTCTTCCCCCTTCGGGTGGTGAGTCTCTGTCTCTCACCATCACCGAGAGCGACCTACAGCCAGATCAGTACCCGGTAAACACGGTTTCCAGTGTATTGATAACAGCAAGCTCTTTACCGTTGGATGCGACCAGCTTTGTGATTGAGCCGACGGCAGCGGAAGCGATAATCACCGAGCTGACCGCAGATACACTAAGCGGCGGTGAGCCACTGGATTATGTTCTTTCTGCAGATGGCAAAACCATCACAGGGAGCCTAAATGGCGAAACCGTTGTCATTATTGAAGTGACAGGCGAACAGGTTGGCAGGGATGTGTCATTGACGGTCTCTGTTACCTTGAATTCACCTCTGGACCACAATGCGGAGGGTAGTAGCGCGGGTTTGGTGACAGTGACGGGGGATTCCATCAACATATCGATGGAGATCCAAGGGCAAGACGTTAGCGGTAATGCGCTGGATGCGCCCGTCAGTACCACGGTAACCGTGTTAGATGGTGCGGATCCAACACTCAGTCCTGACAGCATCACCATTGATGAAAACAACGTGGAGTATGTTTCCGAGCCCATTCCCATCAATCTGGATGTAAACAGTGATGCACTGGCATTGATTCGTTTTGTCGAGACCCCTGAGCTTTCCGATGCCTTGAGTGCGATCACCAGCAATGGTGCTTCGACCTCCTTTGTTGTTGAAGACAACGAAATCCGCGTTAGCCTCGACAGCGATCCTTCTTCCATTGTACTTAGTATCACCCTCCAACCTGTCGCGGGGGCGACAGATCAATATGCCTACGTTGTCGCCCAAAATGCCACGATTGATGAGTCAGAAGCGAGCAATGACACCTTGATTCCGGTGACCGTTGAAGCAACAGACAGGGACGGGGACAGCGGCGTTGGCACCTTTACCGTCACGTTTGAAGATGGTGATAACGCATCGGGAGAAAACGCAACCATAGAAGGGCAGTATGAACTCACGGAAGACCAGCTGGAAGAACCTGCTTTGGTCGCAAATGGCACAATAACGCTAGATGCAGCGGCAGACAGATTGGTTCCTGACTCCCTTGAAATTGCAAATCTCACTGGCCTTCAAACCGAGCTTAATAAGCTGGCTTCAGGCGGAGAGGCTCTGTCCTTCCAGTTAACTAAAACGGGTAATGTAGTCGAAATTACCGGAACTAAGCCGGACGGCACCGAAATCGTCAATATCACGTTAACGGCCAGTCAAACCTCTGGTACGGGCGCGCAGGGTATTTCCATTGCGTCAGTCTTTACCTTGGATGGTCCGTTGGATCACCTCGACCCAGGCCAGTTTGCGGATAACCAATGGGTCACTATTTCATCGGCTTCGGGTACGAGCGAGGAAATCTTCGACATCAAAGTTGAGCTGCAGGTACAGGATACGGATGGGGACCCACTCGATGCGCCAATTAGCGTGACCTATAAAGTGGAAGATGGGACAACGCCACTTATCGACGCAGCAGATTCAACCCTGATTGACCCGATGGTTGGCGAGCCTGCTTCAACCACCTCAGAATCACTGGGATTAGAGGTTGGCAGTGATGATATTGCCTCACTCACATGGCAACTCGACAGCAGTTTCCAAACCTTGATTGAAAGCCTCACCAGTAACGGGAATCCCTTGTCATTGCTGACACCCTTAAGTGAGCTCAACGCCGATGGTGAGCCCATTCAGGTTGGCTACACCGAATCTGGCACTACGATTACCGTGCTCACTATCGAACTCGATCAAACCAGCAATGAATATAAGGTGACGTTGGCGCAACCGATTGATGAGCCAACCGATGATAAGGTCGAATTGCCATTAACGGTTAAAGTGACAGACGACGATGGGGACAGCACTACCTCTGAGTTCACCCTCACGATTAACGATGCAGGCAATGCATCTGGTGAGTCTGCGATGGAGAGTGGCGGATTTGAAATCACAGAAAATCAGTTGAATGAACCGGCGCAAACCGCAAACGGCACGATTACGCTGGATGCGAAAACTGACCGTCTGCAACCTGATTCCCTCTCTATTGCCAATCTGTCGGAATTACAGTCCGAGCTTAATGAACTGACGTCTGGTGGCGATGCGCTGACTTTCTCGATAGAGCCAGGCACGGCAGGGAACGTTATCGAATTGGTGGGTAAAAAAGCCGATGGCACGGAAGTGGTCAGTCTGACGTTGACTACCACGCAACAGCCGGGTTCCGGCGCACAGGGGATCTCGATTGCTTCTGCTTTTACACTCAACGAACCGCTAGACCACATTGAAGACAGCAAATTTGCCGACAATAAGTGGGTCACGATTAATCCTGCATCCGGTAGCAGCGAAGAAATCTTCGACATCAAGCTTCAGCTTCAGGTGCTTGATACAGATAATGATGCGTTAGATGCACCCATTGAAGTGACGTATTCGATTGAGGATGGCATTCATCCGGTGATTGATGCCGCTGACGTAGAACTTGTCGATCCGCTTAAAGGGGGAAGTGCATCAACGGCGTCGGGTTCGCTTGGCCTTACCATTGGCAGTGATGATATTGAATCGCTGGTTTGGCAGCTGGATAGCGCATTCCAGACCACCATCGAAGGATTCACCAGCAATGGCAATGCACTTTCGCTGTTAACACCACTCGGCGACATCAATGATTCAAACCAACCCATTGAGATTGGTTATGTTGACGGCACTGGCACCACTGGCACCACAATCACAGTCATGACTCTCACGCTGGATCAGGTGAATAATGATTACGATGTAGTGCTGTCCCAGCCAATCGATCAAACCACCAGTAACGACAAAATCGACATTCCACTTTCCGTGAAGGTGACGGACAAAGATGGTGACACCGCAGATTCTGCTTTCACGGTGACCATTGAAGACAATGACAACGCCAACGGCGTCAATGTCAGTGTCTCCGGTAATTACGATTTAGTTGAAGACCAGCTGAATGAACCTGCTCAAACCGCCAACGGCTCCATTACATTAGATGCCACCACAGACAGGCTTGAGCCGGATTCTGTATTTATCGCCAACTTGTCGGCTCTTCAAAGCGAACTTAACGAACTGACTTCCGGCGGTGATGCACTGACTTTCACCATACAGCCGGGCACTGCTGATAACGTCATTGAGCTTGTCGGTAAAAAAGCGGATGGCACCGAGGTGGTTAGCCTTACGCTGACTACCACACAAATTTCGGGTAGCGGTGCGCAGGGCATCACGATTGACTCAGTCTTCACGCTCAACCTCCCGCTCGACCATGCAGACCCAGACAAGTTTGCTGATAATCAGTGGGTTACCATCAAATCTGCATCTGGCACCAGCGAAGAGATTTTTGATATCAAGCTTCAACTGCAAGCGAAAGATACCGATGATGATTTGCTGGATGCGCCGATAGAAGTGACGTATTCGGTTGAAGATGGCATCCATCCAGAAATCGATGTTCAGGATGCCAGTGTGACTGACCCTAATTCCGGTTCAACGGCAACAGAAACTCGTTCGCTGGGACTGGATATCGGGAGTGATGATATTGAATCACTAGTTTGGCAGTTGGACGGTGGTTTTCAGACCATCGTTGAAGGGCTAACCAGCAATGGCAATGCTTTGTCATTGCTGAGTCCAGTCAGCGATTTAAATGATTCTGATAATCCGATAGAGATTGGCTATACCGATGGCTCTGGTGCAACAGTGACCGTGATGACGATTGCGCTGGATGCGGGTAATAATCAATATGCAGTGACACTGTCACAATCTATCGACCAGCCATCAGATGAAAAGGTTGAGCTGCCACTTTCTGTGAAAGTCACGGATCACGACGGTGACAGTGATTCCTCTGACTTTACCGTCACCGTCAATGATGGCAGTGACGCGTCGGGCGAATCAGCGACAGTGAGTGGTGAGTATGAAATCACCGAGGATAAACTTAACGAACCTGCTCAAACCGTCAACGGCACGATCACATTAGATGCCGCTGCGGATAGGCTGCTGCCCAATTCCGTCTCCATCGCCAATCTGACTGCATTGATTGAAGAATTGAATGAACTGACTTCAGGTGGTGATGCGCTGACATTCCGCATTGAGGCGGGCACCGCAGATAACGTCATCACGCTGGTGGGTGAAAAAGGCGATGGTACTGAAGTTGCCAGTATAACCTTGACCACGACACAGTCGGCAGGTACGGGTGCGCAAGGTCTGTCTATCGCTTCTGTCTTTACGCTCAGCGAACCACTTGATCATATTGAAGAAAGCAAGTTTGCTGACAACCAATGGGTGACGGTTAAGCCAGCCTCTGGTAGCGATGACGAAATCTTCGATATCAAGGTTCAACTTCAGGCACGCGATACGGATAACGACCCGCTTGATACACCTATAGAAGTCACTTACTCAGTGGAAGATGGCATTAATGCGATTATGGAGGTCGTGGATGCGGAGCTCACTGAACCTGCCAATGGCGACACCCCAGTTTCGACGACAGAATCTCTGGGTCTGGAGGTAGGAAGTGATGACATCACCTCGCTGGTTTGGGATCTAGATGCTTCTTTGGCTACCCAAATAGAAGGGCTAACCAGCGAAGGTAATGCGCTGACTTTGCTAACACCATTGAACGAACTCAATGGCTCAAACAAAACCATCGAAGTGGGGTATATCGACGGGTCTGGCGCCACTATAACTGTGCTGACGGTAGCGATCGATCAAGCGAACAACCAATACACCGCAACCGTAAACCGTCCGATTGAACAGCCAGACAGTGAGTCGGTAGAGTTGCCGCTCTCACTTAAAGTCACGGATGATGACGGTGACACAACGACATCTGATTTCACGCTCACCATAAAGGATGGTGCGCCGCCGAGTGTCGATCCTGTCGATTCAACACTCATTGACCCCATTATTGGCAGCACGCGCTCGCAAGAGAATATCAGCCTCGGCATTACCCAAGGCACAGATGCGATTCAGTCCATCGAGTTCTATGCGCCATCAGGATTGGAAGCAGCACTTAATGCTATTACCAGCAGTGGTTACCAAACCAGTGTTCAACCACAGCCGTTTTCTTCGCTGACTAACGAAATCGTCATCGTTATCGATGATCCAAGCCTGTCAGCCTCCTCTTCACCTGCGAATGGTGACACGGTGTTGACCATCAAACTTGATACTGATGCTTCGGGTAAGCCAACAGGAGAATACTCCGTTGTGTTGGATTTGGCTGTTGATCAGGCTGGTAGCGACCTTGAGCTACCCATCGGCGTGAAGGTGACGGATATTGATGGCGATGAAGTGACAGGTGAGTTTACCGTCACGATTCAGGATGATGACTCAGCGATCATTCCGTCTACTGACAAAACCTTGCCGATCACTGAGCCAGATTTAACCCCTGATGGCGCTCAAGTTGGCTATCCCGACACCTCAACCGTGAGTTTGACGGTCAATGCAAGGACTGACCGATTGATCCCGGACGACGTGAGAATCAGCAGTGCTCAGTTGGATGACTTGATCAAAGACATGGAAGAGGTACTCACCAGTAACGGTAAACCCATCGACTTCGAATACGATCAGACGACAGGTGTTCTGTCTGGGCGGGTTGATGGTGAGTTGGTCATGACGCTGAGCTTTCCTGCTACCCAAGGCGTCGATGGATATGGTTTGGTCATCGAACCTTCTATCACGCTATTCAAACCTGTTGACCACAATGCAGATGCAACATCAAACACGCGGGTAACGATTAATGGCGATCGCATTGTTATTTCCGTCTCTCTCGACACCAAGGATTCTGATGGTGATGTGATAAGTGGCATTGCAGCGATTAGCGTTGATATTCAGGATGGTGAAGCGCCGGTGATTACCAACGCCCCTGCGTTGAATGTCGAAGAAAGCGATATTAACGCTAACGGCTCTAGCCCCAATCAGAACCGACCCGGTACCACGCCTGGTGGTGTGGGCACTGATCAGGATACAGCGACCGGGCAACTGGAAATCAATAGCGGCAGTGATGAAATTGCTGATGTAGCGATAAACGTTGGCGGCTTTGCCTCAGTAAATAGCGACAATAGTGAAGATGCGGGTGGTACTGCCATTCCACTGAGTTCTAAGGGCACCGCAGTCACGCTGGAGCTGACCAGTGATACATCTGCCAATAAGGTTTACACCGGTATGGCAGGCGCAAGAGAAGTCTTTACGCTAACCGTATTTCCGAATGGCACTTATACCTTTGCATTGCTTGGTGCTCTTGACCACCCACGAGGTGAAGAGAAAAACTCTCTCGCGATTAACTTCCCTGTCGAAGTGACTGATGCTGATGGCGACAAAGCGACAGCCAATATCGTCGTAAATGTCCTTGATGATGTGCCATTTTCGTTGGAGACCGACGGCGTAGGAACAGGCGGCGGTAGTTTGGTAACGGAAGAAGGGAATTCATCTTCACGCATTACCATTCTGCCTGCGCGCAATCGTGGCGCTGATGATGCAACCATCAAGTCAGTCACCATCAATGGCGAACAGCATGAACTGACACCGGGCATTAATAACCGGTTTACGGTCACCGAAGGGAGTGGCGGGCAAGAGCTCGGCACCTTGGTGATTCATAGCCGCGGTACGGTGGAGTTCATCGCCAACGATGACATCACACACAGGGGCTCAACCAGTAACCGCATCACAGAATCTTTTAGCTACGAAATTCTCGACGGCGATGGAGACATCGTTGTCGGCACCACGGAAATTGTGGTTGTCGATGCCCAACCGCAACTTGTCGTCCAAAACGCATCTGGTTTGGAAGACCAGGGCAGGGAGCCAGATCCTAACGATGATTTGGTCGGCAATCCTGCGGATGGTATAGCCATTAATATGACGGTTGACGTCGGTGATAACGACCAAAGTGAAACGGTTGATCGCGTTTTGATTACCTTGCCATCCAACGCTCACGGCACTTTCTATGCGAACGGTGCGGAGCTTCCCATCACTGGTAACCAAATTGAGTTGGCGGGCAACTTGTTCACGCCCAATGCTTCCAATGAACTTTGGACACTGCAAGGTGTGACCTTTGTCCCTGATCAGGATTACTCCGCATCTAACGGTGTGCCTACGTTTACCGTGACGGGATTTGTGGCCAACGGAGATGGCTCAGAACGTCAGTTAGATAACCAAACCTTCTCCATCACCGTTGAGGGTATTGCTGATGTGCCGATTTGGGAAAATTCAACGACAACGCTTTACTACCGAATTGATGAAGACAGTGACGGTGCAACACTCAACCTGAACGCAGAATTGGAAGACAGGGATGATTCGGAAGAACTGAACTACATCCTGACACTCGACGCTGGCAGCGCCACCTTGTTGCTCAATGGCGCAGAGTTGACGCCGACAGGTGGCAAATACATCGTCGCAGCGGCGGATATCAACAATGTGGTAGTGAAACCTGACGAGAATTTCTCTGGTGACATAACGCTAACAGCGATTGCCCAAAGTAAAGAGAAAGACAACTTCGCGTCCGGTCAGCAAACGGCGGATTCAGAACCTCAAACCATCACGATTGCGGTTGACCCAATTGCGGATACCACCACCCTCAAAGTGACCCGAGCCAGTGGGCTGGAAGACGAGCTTATCGACCTCGCACCGCATATCTCACTGACAGATTCAGTAGATACAGACGGTTCTGAAGCGCTTTATGTCTGGATCACCGGCGTGCCAACAGGTGCGAAATTACTCTTGAGTGATGGGACCGAGGTGCCGGAAAGTGGCGGTCTCTATGAGTTTGCGTATGCAGATATCAGTGGTTTGAAGCTTCAGCCACCACCAGAAAGCAATGTGGATTTCGCCTTGAATGTCAGAGGCGTGGTGAAAGACACGATCACAGTCACCAATGCCAGTGGTGTCGCCGAGACGGTGACTGATGTTTACGAGACTGGCGCAAAAATCCTCAACGTGGCTTTGAAAGGCGTGGCTGATGTGCCAGATATTGAAGCAGATTTAGGTAATGTTTGGCAGCCAGTCATCGAAGATGGCGTGGAGACGGGGATTGAAACCACCATTCCGGAAGATGGAGAAGTTTCACTTTTGTTTACCATTAAATCTGGTGAGAAAGGGAGTTCTCTGCCTGACGATGACTCTGAAACACTGTCTACGCTGGTCACCAATATTCCCAAAGGCGTGACCTTATTAGATACCAATGATGACGAAATCAACCTAGTTTATGCTGGCCTGGGTGCTAATGGTGAACCCCAATATCAGGCCAAGGTAGATGGGCTTTCAGACGTTAAACTGGTTCCTCCTCCTGGCAGCACAGATGATATCACGCTGACTGTCACCATTATCGTCACTGAAGATGATGGCGATTCTTTGACCGTCGATAAAGATGTCATTGTCCATATTGAACCGGAAATTGATGCGCAAGATTACACGCTCAACAGCCGTGGATTTGAAGACCAGAATGTGGTCGTTAATTGGCGTCCAAATACGGATGAAGGATTCACTGATAACAACGAATCTATTACCGCTATTACCTTTTCGATGGCTCAGGCAGCGATTGACGCTGGTTATACGCTGACAATTGCCGGTGAATCAACGCCTATTACCTTCTCCGGAGGCGAAGCGGTGCTCTCCACTGATCAAGTGAGTAAGCTCTTATCGGGCAGTAATCTTTTACTTAGAGCCCCAGTAAACTCTGACCTCGACCGGGATCTTGATCTAAGCGTGAAGCTAACTGTTGAACAGAAAGACACTGACTCTTCGGCTATTGATACCAAAGAGATCACTGGTGATCTGAATGTCCTCATCATCGCGACCGTAGAGAATACTGGAGACATCGAGCTAATTGATGCTTCCGATAATATTCTTTCGACGACCATTGTCGGGGAGGGTACTGGCTCAATATCACTTTCCAGTCCTGATAGACGTTTGGCATTTATAACACCTGAAGGCGTAAACACAGACGGAAGCAGCGAGGAAATTATTACCCAGGTCGTGGTCACTTTTGTCGCTGATGCCAGTGGAACACCACTGACAGAGGAACAGCTTGAACTCTATGACCAGTTCTACGTGACAGGTGGGATCAATAATGGTGACGGCAGTTGGACTGTTCCTGCGAATGCATTAGATACATTGGCCATTACGACGTCTGCTAAAACAACGGCGCCTGTATATGCGCAAATCACAGCGCAGGTTCAGGATCAGGGGGACGGAACTGAAGGAGACGTAAGTACTCCCGTCGAGCAGAAGCCCATTGTGCTGACACTGGACTTTCAGGGTGAGACAGATCAGACCGAGTTGGCAGGTGATATATCGGTCAACTTGCAGAATGTGACAGGTGCTGAAGATAAATCGATTACATTTGGAGAGCAAATTGGCGACTTTATCCAGATAAATGCTGTGGATGCACCCAATGATGAGTTATCACTGGTTATTGATTCTTCAGCGCTGTCGGCGATTGGCGCAGTGGCTTCTGGGATGTCGTTCAACTACGAAACCGGTGAATATGTTACCAAAGTACCAGTGGCCGCGGATGGGTCTGTTGATCTTTCCGCCATCGCTTTATTACTGCCCAGACATTTTGCCGGTGACGCAATACTTCCTATCAAACTAGTCACGACAGACAAACTAAGCGGCGACATCAAAGAGCTTGATACGTCTATCTCCATTGTTATTGCTCCGGTGGTAGATGGTGTTACGACCGAAGTGAAAGTGATTCAAACTGACGGTTTGAACAGTGAAGAACAGCCCGTCGAGGATGAATCAGAATGGGTGCCAGTCGCCAACAAAGCCCTTGAAGATGGCATCATAGAGCTGGATTTTACGTCGAAATTAATCGACCCCGATACGTCGCCCAATTCCGGTGTTGAAACCATCACTCAGGCTGTATTGACCGTTGACAGCTCCGTAGGTTTTTTTGTTGATGAAAGTGGTGAGAACCCGCAAAGCACCATCACTGTTTCCAGTGCTGATCTTTCCAAGGTTTACTTCAAGCCGATAGCGGATTTCAGTGGTGATGTCAGCATTAAAGTCGATACAACGGTCGAAGATAGGGCAGTGAATGATCAGACGAGCTTACCTGACTCTGTCACCGTTAAAACCATCTCAACCAATGTGTCCTTCGAAGTCTTGCCAGTTAACGATCCGGTTACCTTCAGTGGTAATACTTCAGCGATTGCGGGCAACGAAGATGAGCAAATCGCACTAACAGGAGTCACGGCAACGCTGCAGGACACTGATGGTTCTGAGAAGATTGTTTCGGTGAAACTCACCGGTGTGCCTGATGATTTCCAGTTGGTTTCGAATGGAAGCCAGTTGGTGCAGAACAGTGGCGGCGGCGACTGGACCATCAGTGTGCCACCTAACAGCCAAAGTTTCTCTCTTGATGATATTGCGTTTATTCCACCCAAAAACTTCAGTGGTTCAATGACGGTCGTCATGGTGGTTTACGCCAAAGAGAATTTACTCAGCACACCGAAAGAATACAGCACCACCATCGACGTTGTGGTTAACCCCATTGGCGATGGAGTAGACACTGAAATCACCACGTCGGTCTCCGGCACGGAAGACGAGAACATTGAGTTGCCTTTGGATGTCACGGTGATAGATAAAGCATCGTCATATGATGGCTCGGGATTGTCTGTGACTGAGAATGGGCCAGAAGTGGTGAAAGTGGTGCTGACCAATGTGCCGGATTCCGCAACGATCAGCCTGCCGCCGGGTGTTGCCAGTGGGAGCAGTGCGGAAAAACAACCCGATGGAAGTTGGGTCGTTATCGCCAATCAAACCACGCTGTCTTCGCTTATTTTCACACCGGGAGATGCCAATGAAAATAACTGGGATGGGCAGCTTGAAGTGTCGATTCGCGCGGTAGATAACGGCGTAGAAGCAGACAGTTCTCTGTGGGTGAATCAGGTGATCGATGTCACCGTCACACCAGTCAATGACGAGCCAGAGTTAACCTTGCCAACTTCACTGGAAGCGGAAGAAGAAACGACCTTACTGATTGAATCTATACAGGTGAAAGATGTCGATGCGAATGAAACGGCTGGTGGCGTTATTTCTATTCGCTTGAGTGCTATTGATGGTGTGATTGGTTTACCGGACTCACCACCATTGCCTTCAGGCGTGACTGTGAGTGGGCAGGGCACCAACAATATGACTTTGGAAGGGCCGTTGGATGCCATTAATGACGCTTTGGGTAATGGCGTCACCTACACGGGAGATACTAATTTCAGTGGTGAAGATACTCTGACCGTGACGGTCAACGATAACGGCAATTCCGGTGACGGAGGGGCGAAGACAGATACGGATTCGGTCAGCATCAATGTACTGCCAAAACCAGACATTCCCACACTGACTCTGAATACGCCACAAACCGCTGCGGTTGCGGGGAGTGTCGCTTCCGTGATTCCTCTGCTTGGGCTGGCAGCTGCATTGACGGACCCGTCTGAAACGCTTTCGATCGAAATTCGAAATGTGCCTGCGGGACTAACATTCGTTGATGCTGATGGCGCAGCCATGGGGACAGGCCCTATTGGTGGTGTTGTGACGCTAACGCCGGCAGAACTCGCACAACTGCACGTAACGGGATCGTCTGTGCTGTCGAACACCGTTGAAGTGGTTGCTATTTCAACGACAACGACGGGGGAATCGGCAGAATCTGATTCCATCGAACTTTCTATCAACGTGACTAACGCAGGCGAAGGGGCGATTGCAGCTGCAGATCCTGCCGTCGACAATGTTGTGGTATCGGGAACGGAAGATGCCACTCTGGAAGGTGGCGCTGGTGACGATACCTTGATTGGCGGGCTTGGTGCAGACATCCTCAGTGGCGGTGCTGGTGATGACAGCTTGTGGGGTGGTAAAGAAGGTGATGCGGACAACAGCATCGATAGGTTTGTTTGGAATGCAGCAGATTTTGGCACCGCCGGCAGCCCTGCGACAGATACCATCGAAGATTTCGACACTGCAACGGATGTGGTGGATCTCAGCGGTGCGTTAAGCCTGCAAAACCTGAGTGGCCTTTCGGCGCTGACTGATATCCTCGCATTAACCGAAAGCGGTGGCAGCGCAACTCTGAGTGTTTCAGTTGGCGGAGATAAAGTTCAGGACATCGTTTTCAACGGCGTCAGTTTGGATGAAATGATTAATGGCATGGCTTCTGGGATGACCCAGGAAGAGCTCCTGACCTCTGTCATCGATAGCGGTCAGTTATATCTCGGTGACAATATCGGTAATGGAGAAAGCAATACGTTGGTCGCCGATGACGCAGGAGAAAGTCTGTTTGGTATGGGGGGCAATGACACCCTGCAAGCGGGTAAAGGCGATGACATTCTCACTGGCGGTGAAGGAGAAGATCTGTTCGTTTGGCTGGAGTCGTCTTTGACCAATCCAGCGAATACAGACAGGGTGACTGATCTGACGTTGGGGCAGGACAAACTGGATATCTCTGACTTGCTGACAGGGTTAAGCTCAACACCGGATGCATCTGATTTATTGCCATTTTTTGATGATGCAACCGTCGCTAACGATGGCACGATCACGCTTGCCTTGATTTCAAATGGGCAAACGCAAAACATCGTGCTGGAAAGCATGGATATATCGAGTTCAGGGCTTAGTCTGGCTGCAGGATCCAGTACTTCAGAAATCATTAACGCCCTTTACGACCAACAGGTTTTTAAAGTGGATTAACAGGAGAGCTAAGTTTGCTCATTGAGTGGTCTTTGTTCAAGGTATTGAATTTGGACATAACTATTTTCGTCAATTGAGTCATCTGTCGATAGATTAAGACTATGCTGTTAGAGGACGTTATTGTTTTTGCCTTCACATGCATTGAGATCTGGTATGAGCACAGAACCTAAAACTTCAATCTTGACAGAAAGCGGTACAAACGAACTCGAGATTATTGAATTTCGTTTAGAGAAAATTTTGCCTGATGGCTCTAAAAAGATCTGTTATTACGGTATCAACGTCGCCAAAGTAAGAGAGGTTATCCGCGTTCCCGATACCACGGACTACCCCAATGCACAGCCTAACGTGCTGGGGGTGTTCTCTCTTCGTGGCAAGTTGATTCCTTTGGTGGATTTAGCTCGCTGGCTTGGCGTGCCAACCAAGGATTGTGTCGAAGAAAAAGTCGTTATCGTTACTGACTTCAATAAGATGTCGAACGGTTTCTTGGTAGACAGTGTCAGCCGGATTCACAGAATATCCTGGGAAGAGGTGGAATCTCCCAGCCAGTTCCTCGAAGCCTCAGATCAAGATTGTGTCGTGGCGGTAGTGCGTCAGGAATCCAATCTCATCATGATCCTCGACTTCGAGAAAATCATTGCTGACATCAATCCAGAACTTAGCATGGAAAAATACGATGTCACCAAAGACAAAACGGTGGTTATCGATGATGCCATGGTGGCAAGGCGCGAAGCTAAAACCATCCTTGTTGTCGATGACTCGGCGTTTATTAGGCGTTTGATTGAAAACACGTTGAGATCGGCGGGTTACAATGTGATCACCGCAAAAGACGGTCAGGAAGGGCTGGACAACATGATTGAGTTTGTCCGTCTGTGTACCGAAGAACAGCTGCCCATTACTGAATTCGTCGACGGTGTGGTCTCTGACGTGGAAATGCCGAAAATGGACGGCTTGCATCTGGTAAAAAGGCTGCGTGATATCGGTGAATACAAAGACATTCCGATTGTCATGTTCTCTTCCTTGATGAGTGAGGACAACCGCCGTAAAGCGCTGGATCTTGGTGCTAACGACACCATCACTAAACCAGAAATTGGCCGTATGGTTGGCTTGATGGATAGTTTGGTATTGAAAGAAGGTTAGTCGGCTGCCAACAGAAGTGAAAAGCGCCAAATAGGCGCTTTTCTTCTTTTAAGCGATTGAGCATTGAAGCTAGGCAGTCGCCAGCGGTGGCGGTTTCTTGTATGAGTGCACTACCAGTGCGATAAACAGCCCTGCACCCAGTAAGCGAAGCCAAATATCCAAACCTGGCCACATCATCAAAGCTGCCATACCGAATGTTGCTGCGCGGAAAAGCGGATTAATCGGACCTTCAAGATAACCCTCTAAGCCAGCTACAAGCGCCCAAGTACCCAAAATGGCAAACAGGGTCACAATAACAACCTGCTGAAAATCTCCCGCTACCAATGGTGTATACGCCATGAGTAGTGGCACTAAATAAAGTCCTTTCGCGATTTTCCAGGCTTTGAAGCCTGTAGCCATTGGAGGTGTGCGCGCAATGGTAGCGGCAGCAAAAGCAGTTAAGCACACAGGTGGCGTCACGTTACTGTCTTGCGATAACCAGAAAATGATCAGGTGTGCGGCCAACAGGGCTAATCCAACGGTAACTGGGCCCAGAGATTGCTCCAGAAGCGTCGCTTTAAAATCATCCGGTACCTTGCCTACTAAATCGACGGCCATTTCAAATGACATGGGTGAGCCTAAAGCGGCGAGCTGCTCCGGTGCTATCAGCATAAATATGGTCTTGGCTTCTTCTGGCAACTGACCGGTAGTAAGAAGCTCAAGCAATTGCTGCTCGGCAATCAAGCCATAAAGGGCAGGCGCAGAAAGGGTGCCAAGCACAATGTAGGACGCGGTGACAGGCAATCCCATTCCCAAAATCAGCGATGCCAGCGCGACCAATACAATCATGATGAACAGGCTGCCACCTGCCCAGTCATTGATCATCAGGGAGAAGGTATTGCCAATCCCTGTGGTGCTGATGACGTTGACCACTAAGCCAATACCAGTAAGCAATACCGCTGTGGTCGCCATGTTACGGGCGCCTTGGGCGAGCGCATCAAAGATATCCGCGATGCCCATCCTGTTTGGTGATAACCAAGACGACACAACCACTGAAATGATCGAGATACCCGCCGCATAGGTTGGTGTGAAGTCCATGACCAACAAAGCGACAAGCACAGCGAGTGGAATGAGGTAGTGCCAACCCGACGCCAATACTTTCAGCATGGATGGCGTTTCGGTTTCTAGCTGATGCACACCGGAGCGTTTGGCTTCTATGCGCACGAAGAAGGCCACAGACAGAAAATAAATCAGAGCAGGTGCAAACGATACTGCGATGATTTCGACATAGGGAATTTGGGTGTATGACGCCATGATAAACGCGCCTGCGCCCATTACAGGAGGCATGAGCTGCCCGCCTGTCGATGCTGCTGCTTCCACCCCTGCAGCAAACTTGGGAGGAAACCCGGCTTTCTTCATTAAGGGAATGGTGATCACCCCAGTAGATACGGTGTTTGCCACGCTGGAACCGGATACTGAGCCCATCAACCCTGAACCCAATACGGCGACAAAACCGGGGCCGCCAATGATCTTACCCGCGGCAGCACGGGAGACATTGATGATGTAATCACCCGCGCCGGATTTCACCAAAAATGCCCCAAACAAGATGAACATGAAGACATAGCTCCATGAAATTCTTGAGATAGGGCCAAACATGCCTTCTGAGCTGTAGAAAGCACGATAGAGCATGGTTTCTGCGGAAAGTCCCGGGAAAGCGAATATGCCATCGAGCCAACTTCCCCACCAAACCACATAAGTGAGCGCCACGACAATCAGGCATGGAATAAACCAGCCCATGGTTCGGCGAATCAATTCAAGAGCGATCAAAATGGCGATGACAGAAAACACCCAGTCGGTGGTGACGAAAGTTACGCCACGATCATACAGCGCATCTTCAGCGAAAATGATGTAAACAAGACAGGCGATAGCGGCGACGGCGATACCAATGTCGATGGCCAATGCAAAACGGCTATTTCGCCATTTGGCTGCAGCAGGGTAGGTCAATGCACACATTACTGAAAAGCCAGCGAAATGTGCAGCAGACACCCATAGCTCTGGCAGTGTAGCGAACGTATTAAACCAAATGTGAACAAGTGAAAGCGCGATACCGAAAATGGTGACAATACGAGTGATTAACGGGAAATCTGTTCGCTGCGTCAGTTCAAATTGGGAGAGTTCGGTTTCGATTTCCTGAGACGAATCAGCACTGGAAGATTTATCGGTCATATTCCCTCTAGCGTGCAAAAGAAGACACGACGTCCTGTTGGGCTGGAAATGAAGAAGCGGCGCTGACGGGGTCAGCGCCTTGGGTTTAGCCGTTAGTTGCTAACAAGGTGATCAGGAATCGTCAAACCTTGTTCTTTGTAGTAGCGAGCCGCACCTGGGTGTAGTGGCACAGGTAGGCCATCAATGGCTTTTTGTAGCGACATCGCTTTAGTGGCTTTGTGAATACCATTCAGGAAAGCCAGGTTTTCGTAGATGGTTTTTGTCAGCAGGTATACGTCTTCGTCACTGATGTCACTGCGTACTGCCAGGAAGTTAGGCTGAGCGATGGTTTCAACCGCTTCGGTTTGACCTGGGTAAGTATTGGCTTCAATCACGTAACGGGTCCATAGGTTATAGCTGCCATTGGCTTCTTTAACCTGCTCGTCGGTGAAGTTGAGGATTTTGATTTTATCGCCCATTGCCGCATAAGCACGGGTCACAGCGCTGACTGGGACACCTGCAGGCGTGTTCATGCCATCAATGTTGCCGTTTTGCAGGGCATCAGCACTGGCGCCGTAGCCGAGGTACGCCATATTGAATTTGTTAGTGTTGATATCCAAACCATTCAGAATTTGCAGGCCAGAGCCTTCTGTTCCTGAGTTTTTCTTACCGATAGAGAACTTCTTACCGTCCATAGCCTTCATGTCTGCCATGGTGCCAGTTTTGGCCAAATCGCTTAGCATGATGAAGTGCTCAACGTTTTGCCAAAGCATGGAAACAGAACGCAGTTCTTTCTGTGGGCCTGCCTGCTCAACTTTGCCTTCACCATTCCACGCCCATGCACCATAGAGACCCTGTAGGATTGCAAACTGTGCTTCATTCTCGCGGAGCAGCTTAACGTTTTCGCCAGAACCTGCAGAGCTGATAGCAGACAGTGAAAACTTGTACTGAGGCTCCAGCTTCACTTTACTCAGAGTCGCCAGTGCCACACCGACGGGGTAGTATGTGCCACCCGTAGATGCTGTAGCGAGGATGTAGTCTCTTTCTTCCGCAGCGGCACTGCCCATGCCTGCTGTCACGATGGCAGTTGCCAATGAAAGGGTTTTCACCAAGGATTTGATTTTCATACAACACTCCAATGTTATAGGTATCCGTTGCCGTGGAATAAGATGCAAAGCGTGAGATAGACGCATCGCAGATAACCAGCAAAGAATAGCCGACATTGTAAACGGTATGTTAACCAGTCCTGATAAACATAAGCTTTCTCTCAGTTTTTCTCCCGCCCTAAGACTTTGGTCTAACGCATTCTTTGAGATAAGATCGAGGAAGTCATCATCGGAGGTAACGTGGCGAAACCCAACAAGAAATTGCCGGAACGATCAGTCGATATCATCTGCGCGAAATGCAAGGCGATGTTGTTTAAATACAAGAAAGGTGGGAAAGGGTCTTTGGTGAAGTGTTTCAAAGAACGCATTGTGACTGACTACACTGAAACGCCTTGCGAATGTCCTTCTTGTGGCAATGTGTTTGCGAGGGAGACGTTGGTCAGGGGAACACCTGCTTATAAGATCATTGGCGGTAAGGCTGCCATGAAATAGAAAAGGCACCCTAAGGTGCCTTGAGTTCTTCTTTGCTAAGGCTTTAGATGCCTGCGCGTTTAAACAGACCTGCCATCAGCTTAGAGCTGGATTTCACGCCTGAAGATTTACCTTTAAACTCACCAGCAAGACGAGTATTGCCAACTTCGCGAGCGATGTGCTGCATGGTTAGGTACATATCTCTTGCCGACTTCATGCGGTTCTGGTCATTGAGTGGTGCCAGAAGTTTGATCATGTCAGCGCCAGACATCTTGTTGGTGACTGCATGTTCTTCGATTGCAGTCAGCAGTCTATCCAAATCGTTGGTTGCTTCTGAGCTTTCAATCCCTTCTTTCTTCATTGCTTTCAGATTACGGCGGCGGATCTGCTTAATGATGAAAGTAGGACGGCTTACTAGCTTGTAACCCCAAAATCCCGCTGCGACGACAAGAGCGATACCGCCAACCACGTATGGCCATACGGAACCGGAAGATTCAGCAACGGTTTGTGCATTAGCTGCGACTTCTACAACAGCTGAAGGTACGTCAGACATCTTTTTACCTTTGTTCTTTTTGAATTGAGCGTAGTTTCGCACTGTGGCACGAAAAAACACTGTTGCGCTTCACATTAAAGGAAAAGACCCGTCTTTGTGAAGTTTGATTGCAGAATTTTTATGCAGATTTCCAACAGTCACTTACGTATGTAGAGGAATTTCGTTAAAGATTAGTGAATGTTATGAGCGTAAAAGTGAATGAAAGGGATTTCTTGGTGTTAAGTGGGTTTGGTATGTGTTTTTAGCCATTTAAGCAAAAAAAGCAGGAATTTTGTCCCTGCTTTTTGATTCACCGAAAGTGATTACAAACCACCGAGGCAGATATATTTGGTATTCAGGTATTCATCGATACCCTGTTTGGCACCTTCGCGGCCAATGCCAGATTGCTTCACACCACCAAACGGTGCAACTTCGGTAGAGATAACCCCTTCATTGACGCCCACCATGCCGTAATCCAGCGCTTCCGCAATGGCGAAAATACGATTGATATCTTTGCTGTAGAAATAACTGGCAAGGCCGTAAATGGTGTCGTTCGCCATCTGCACCAGAGAGTTATCGTCGCTAAATCGAATGACAGGGGCGATAGGACCAAATATTTCTTCCTGAACAATCGCCATGTCGTGGGTGACATCAGTGAGGATCGTTGGCTCAAAGAATCGACCACCTTGATCTTTTCCTCCAACGGCTACTTTCGCCCCCTGTTCTGTCGCGCCAGTAATCAGGCGTTGGACCTTGGATTTGGCGTTATCGTCAATCAAAGGCCCAATGGTTACGCCATCCTCGAGACCATTTCCGATATTCAGTGCTTTCACGGCTTCTGAGAACTTCTCGACGAATTCGTCGTACACCGCATCCTGAACGTAAAAGCGGTTGGCACAAACACACGTTTGACCTGCGTTGCGGAATTTGGAGGCAACGGCACCTTTCACAGCGGCATCGATATCTGCGTCATCGAACACGATAAAAGGGGCATTGCCGCCAAGCTCCATCGACACACGTTTAACGCTCTCGGCACTTTGTTTCATGAGAATACGGCCGACATTAGTGGAGCCAGTAAAGGAGATTTTTTGTATTTGATCACTGCTACAGAAGAGTTCACCAGCCATCACTGCATCAGTTGTTGTCACTATCGCCAGTAAATCACGGGGTATACCAGCCTGATACGCAAGTTCTGCAACAGCGTAAGCACTTAAGGGCGTCTGAGCAGCAGGCTTGGCAATAAAGCTGCAACCTGCTGCCAGTGCTGGCGCGGCTTTACGGGTGATCATCGCGATAGGGAAATTCCATGGCGTGATGGCCGCTGCAACGCCGACAGGTTGGCGAATGGTCATGATTCTGCGGTCAGCCATTGGCGTTGGAATGGTCTCGCCATAAGTGCGCTTACCTTCTTCAGCAAACCATTGGATAAATGACGCGCCATAAACGACTTCACCACGGGACTCGGCAAGCGGTTTGCCTTGCTCTAATGTCATGATGCGCGCTAAATCTTCCTGATTTTCCATCAGTAGGTTAAACCATCGGATCAAAACCTCACTACGCTGTTTCGCTGTTTGTTTGGCCCAGGCTTTTTGTGCCTCTGAGGCTTTGCTGACGGCATTTTCTATCTCTTGCTGACTGTGATTAGGCACATAACCCAGAACGTCTCCGGTAGCAGGGTTATCAACAGCGATGGCAGTGTTCGTGTTTTCGCACATTGCCGAGAGTAGCGAGCGGTTAGTTATCTGTTCCATAGCGGCTTCCATTCGATGAACCAGTAGAGTTGAGATTAGCCTAACTGCCGGATTATTTGGTTGCAAGGAAAGGAGAGAAAGCAGGCAGAAACCTGAAAGAAAAGATGTTGAGATTGTGATGTGTGCAATATATTGAACGGATGAGCCTTTGAACGCTTGGAAACAAAAAGCCAGCGTCGTCGCTGGCTTTCAGAGTCTTCACATCAGGTTGATGTTATTTCGCAACGTTACCTGCCACGTTCATAATATCCCACGTGCGCGCAAACGGTGGCGCGTAGGCAAAGTCCATCATACCAAGTTGCTTGGTGGTCAACCCTGTACTTACGGCGACAGCCATTGCATCAATGCGGTGTACCGCGCCTTTGTAACCAATGATCTGCGCGCCAAGAATACGCTTTGAACCTTCCTCATACACCAACTTCATGTGCATGTCAGATTGGCCTTCGCAGTAATTGGTGTGGCATTTGTCTTTGATGGTGACGGTTTTCACCGCAAAGCCAGCGCGAATAGCTTCTTGCTCAGAAAGACCAGTGCGGCCGGCTTCCAATCCCAGAACGCGAACACAGCTTGTGCCCAAAGAACCCGGAAACTCCAGTGGTTCACCTTCGGTTTGCGCGATGTTGTCACCAATCATCCGGCCAAGCTTATTCGCACCGGTTGCCAGTGGGATATACACATTCTCACCGGATACTGAATGCCAGATTGTTGCGCAGTCGCCCGCAGCCCAAACATCGCTCAGTGATGTTTTACCTTGGCGATCCACGACAATGGCACCGTTATCTAAGGTTTTGATACCAGTCTCTTTCAGAAATTCGGTGTTTGGTTTAACGCCAGTACACACGATGACCAAATCTGTTACGTACTGGCCTTTGTCTGTTTCAATACCAGAAACATGACCTTCACCCAAAATGTTTTTCAGGGATTCGCCGGTGTGAATCTCAACGCCCGCTTTTTCCAGTTCAGACGAAAAATGAACGCTGATTTCGGCATCAAATGCATCAGGGATCAGGCGCTCAGCACGTTCAATCAGTCGAACCTTCTTACCTTGGTGAATCATGGCTTCGGCGACTTCAAGGCCAATAAAGCCAGAACCAATCACAGTGACATGCTGACATGATTCATCCTGAATCGCTTCTTTTAGCGAAAGACCGTCTTGCATGACACGAAGCGTATGAACGCCTTGCTTGTCGAGGCCAGAAACCGGTGGCAACAGTTCTCTCGCGCCGGTGGCAATCATCAGGCGGTCATACTCTGCGATGAACGTTTTGCCCTGATGGACGACTTCCAGCTTCTTTTGTTCAGCATCCAACTTGGTGACGCGATGGCCAGTTTTTACGGTAATGCCACGTTCAGCAAACTGTGCGGGCGTGAACTCTGACATATAGCCAGCATCTTGAAACTCATCAGCGACATAGTAGGGAAGACCGCATGCACCGAAGGAGATGACTTCTGAGGCTTCATAGACTGTGATGGTAGCGTTTGGGTTAACGCGACGAGCTTTAGCCGCAGCGCTCATGCCTGCTGCTTCACCGCCGATAATAACGATGTTCATGGTTTGAACCTTTAAATAGAACAGGAAAAGGGGACGTGATGCCCCCGATTGCAATTAGATGAGTGTTTATGCGGTGGCGTCTTCGCCATCCAAATTCAGCGGCTTGTCCTCGTTGAAAACGGTCATGTCAGTTTCGCCCATCAGCTTACTGGTCACAGAACCTGCTGTGATAGAACCTGAAACGTTCAACGCGGTGCGGCCCATGTCGATCAGAGGTTCAATCGAAATCAGAAGGCCTGCTAATGCCACTGGGAAGTCCATTGCTGAAAGCACAATCAACGCAGCAAATGTCGCGCCACCGCCGATACCGGCAACACCAAATGAGCTGACAGTAATTATGGCGATTAGAGGAACGAGGAATCCGATATCCAACGGGTTAATCCCCATTGTTGGTGCAATCATCACCGCAAGCATGGCCGGGTAGATGCCTGCACAACCATTTTGGCCGATGGTCGCACCAAATGAAGCTGCAAAGTTGGCAATGCCACTTGGTACGCCAAGCGCTTGCTCCTGTGTACGTACATTCAAAGGAATGGTTGCAGCACTGGATCGTGAAGTGAACGCGAAGGTCAGTACCGGGATAATTTTCTTCAGGTGGCGAATCGGGTTCAGGCCAACCAGTGAAATGATCAACAAGTGAATGACGAACATGGTGATCAGCGCGCCATAAGAAGCAAACACGAAGTTAGCCAAATTCACGATATCAGCGTAGTTAGACCCTGAAATCACTTTGGTCATTAGCGCCAATACACCGTAAGGCGTCAAACGCAGCACCATAGTCACTATGCGCATCACAATGGCTTGTGCGACTTTGATGAAGTGTTCGAATGAGGCGTAAATTTCGGGTTTCTTGGTGGAAATACCTGTCGCAGCCAAACCGATGAAGATGGAGAAGATCACCACGGCGATTGTCGATGTTTTACGCGAGCCAGTCATATCCAGGAATGGATTTGCAGGAATGAACTCTAGAATCATGTTAGCGAAAGACAAGCTTTCTACACGCCCCAGGTTTGCTTCCAAGGATTGGCCTCGGGCAACTTCCGCTGCCCCTGCTGTCAGGCCATCTGCACTCAGACCGAATAGCAGCGACCATGCAATGCCAACCAATGCTGCAATCATGGTGGTAATCACTAATACGCCAATGCTCATCGCGCTGATTTTACCCACCGATGTGCCGCCATTCAGTTTGAGAATGGCCGAAATGATCGAGACCATGACCAATGGGATGATGATCATTTGCAGTAGCTTAACGTAGCCTTTACCGACGATATCGAAGTAGTCAATGCTGCTGGCAATGATGTCTGAACCTGCACCGTAAAACAGTTGCAGTAATCCACCAAAAACAACACCTAAACCCAAGCCAGCAAAAACGCGTTTAGTAAAAGGAACATATTTGGCTTGGAGTTTATAAAGGAAATAGATAAGCGCGATGAATATCGCGAGGTTAAATATAACGCTCATTGTCATTCTATAATAATCCTTAAAAAAGTAGCGGGCTAAAATGAAACAAATAACAAAATAAAAACATATACCCAAACAACCTGAAGATGCTTGTATTCATAGGTCATCAATGCGTTCAATTCGAGGCAAATTTCACGAGGAATAGTCGTTCTATTTCCGTGGGATTTAACGAAGAAGTGGGCGCATTGAGGGCCTCCCTTCGGGCGAGTTGACTGATGCCGTGCTCTTTGTTGTTCCTTTTTGATGGAGATGACTACACCTGCAAAGAAACGCCGCGATCACGACACCAGTCAATCTCGCTGAATCCTGCATCTTCAGGTTGTTTGGGTATAAAATATATTTAACAAGTGAGAGGGAATCATCCATGTATGAAGACTCTCTCGAAACCACCTGGTTTCAGTCAGCAAGCGTGGTTATGGCGAATCATAAAGCCAAAGGCTTAAGCATATAAACGAGATCTATATTGCCAATAGTTATAAGATATAAATTCGACAGTTATTGGATAAATAAGAGTCGTGATTAACACTGGTATTTATATTTAGTCTAATTTAATTAACCAAAGTAAAACATGTTATCCGATTCTTTAATTTCCTGATTTATTTTTCATTAAGGATTTTAATTAGGATGATTTTAATTAAATGTGAACTTGGTTTTGCTTCTTTTAAACCAAAGTTATCTTTTTCTAAATACGGGATCTCGTCGTGTAAAACTTACAAAAATCAGTGTGATCTAAGTCATGTTTATCTGCTGACTCTGATTCAGGCATTGGTCTAGCTTTAAGGGGAGTGATTCAGATCACTAAAAGCGAAAAGTGGCAGCTAACTATAAGAAAAATAAAACAATGATGCTCTGAATATTAACCAGCTCAGATTCAGTGACCTAGGGGATTAGCCGATGAACAAACTCAATGCGGTCTTTTGTGCCGTCGCCTTTGCATCTTTACTCAGTGCCTGTCAGTCAACCAGTGAGCCAAGACAGGTTGCTTCTGAAACCAATGCACCCGCCCAAGAAAACCAGAACACACTAAAGATCTACGAAGCATCAAAAGCAAACTACGAGCGTTGGCTGGCTAAGATGGAGGAAAGCAAGTCACTAAGGCTTTACGACGATGACTTGGTCGATGATCTGTTCGATGCATGGGATGACGCTGTCGATGTGTACGAAGACTTCGCATCAAACCCCGCGAAAGCAACAGAAGACTATTCTGTCTTCTCTGATGGGACGTATGCTGAAATCTTCGACAAACGTCTGTCAAAAGTTGATGGGCTTTTTGAACGATTGCAAACACTCAAAACGACTGCAGATTCATTACTGGCTGAATCGATTGCTGAGATGGCTTACCTCGTAGAGATAGGCGCAGATGAGTTGTATGCATCACGCTATAACCGCTTGGCTTCTGATTACAGGAAGTTATTCTCTTATGTCGCGGATAACGACATTGATGATGCGCAGGTCAAGCAAGTCGTGTTCCTTGAAAATGCAAAGAAATTAGAAATTGCCGTTGTTCTCAAAACCCACGTTGAGCCACTGAAAAATCAGATTACCTTGCTTCGCCGTGAAGGGTTTAAGTCCGTAGCGCCCATCAGTTTCACTAAGTCAGAAGCTTCGCTCGAACAAGCGGTCGCCAGCGTTAATGCAAATCCCCGGGACATAGATGCCATCAATGCCGCTGTGGCTGCCGTTCAATTTGAAATTGACCACGTGAAGCATATCGGTCAGGAGGTAAAGCGGTTTAGAAATGTTGATGATGGTAAGTTTGAACCACTGATCCTTGAGTTGGAAAACCGACTTCATGCCATTGCGCAAGCGCTGGAAGGGTTAGATCTTCGCAATCAACCGATGCAGCAACAAGCCCTGGTGCTGGAAGAAAAGGCCCAGATGTTAAATACCGCTCTGACGTCGAAGCCCGACGTCGATCCTCAACTCGCGAAGCTGATGAGTGAACTGGATAAAGTGCAGTCAGATTTATCGATGTCGCAGCAGGAAAAAGCATCGCTAACGGCACAAGTGACGACACTGGAAGAGCAAAACAGCAAAAACGAAGGGCTGATTGACGACCTCAAGATGGTGATTGAAACCATCAAGCCAAAGGGAGATAGCATTGTGACAGAAGTGAGTGCGGAACCCACTGACGGGCTTTAGACTCCAATTAATCAAATAAAGAAAAGAGCGCTTTACGCGCTCTTTTTCATTGATTGTGTTTTAAGCCAACAAGTAATAATGATTGTTGGCTTTCTTAGCAATAAGGCCGCCAAGCAACATTTGCTCAAACAAAGCGTCTACATCATCCGTTGAAAGCAGGAAATGTTTACCAACGGCTTTCTTAGAGCATGTGATCACGCCGTCTTGCACCGCTTTTTTTACTTTATCTTCAAGCGACAGTGCTTCTTCTGCGCAAGCAGCATCCGCGGTGAAAGGCTCATCTAAAGCGGGTTTATGTTCCAGATAGCCAATCGGCTTGCTAACATCTTCCGGCGTGATATCAATTTCAGTGTGGTGTTGATAGAAGCGTCGGAAACGCAACTCTTCACCAATCACACCGACAAAGAAAGCCGCAAACAGGTCGAGCAAAATAGAAAGGAATACGACAAGACCGAATTGTGCAGCTTGCTGAGAAACGCTGAACGCATCGGCCAGGCTGTCAATCAAACCAATCGCAGAGCCTTGCGTTACAGGCGGCAACGAATCGCGTTCTGTTGCCAACTTGATTTGCTCTTCACGAAGCTTGTTGTTTTGCTGCTGAATACGGGTAACGCCTGTCGCGATGCGTTCCATTTCAATGTACTTTTCAGCGGCGAGGTTATTGAGTTCAATTTGTTTTTCGATGGCGGCGATTTGTCTGTCGTAGGCTGCGACTTTTGCTTCCTGAATGGAGATAACACCCTGCGCCTTATTGGTTGCACTGTTGATGCCGCCAATACTCCCGCCAATAGAAATGGCAGCCAGCACTAAATAGAAGACCAACGCAGTGATTGCGCCTGTGTAGTTTTTGTGTGCGCGACGCTCTCCAAATTCGTACCAAGCGTAGAATTTTCCCGCTTCGAAAATGATTGCCAGAGTACCAAACAACACCTTCATCATGGTGTTGTCATCAATGGAAAGGAATAGTAGCAGCGAAAAAACCGTAGAGGTAACAACAGCGGCACCGGTGAAGGTGTACACGCTGATCATGGCAAACGGCCCTTTAGGGTAACGATAACCCAACATGTTTTTGTAATGCATAAATGTGTCATTGATCACGGTACGAGGGCGGGGAGCATACCGCAATGATCATTAGGGTTCCGCAACTGTGGCACGTTAAGACGTTCAAGTGCATGTTTTTACGTCAATCTGAGAGCGAAATGAACGATTTTAAGTGGCGATAACTGTTGTCCATCTGAGAAAGCTGAATAAATTGGTAATTAAAAGTCACAGCGCTCAACCGTTGCATATTGATAAAGCATTTTAAGCAACGTATAAAATAAGCAAAAAGGAATGTTTATGTTGTCAGTTAGGGAAGTGTCTGGTTTTGGTGCTGTGTTATCGATCTTATTGGTGTTACTCCCTTTTGAAGATGATATTGAAGGGTTGTTAATCTCAAAAGCACCTTTATCGGTTGAAACGCAAGTATCAGAATCAAGCGTCCAACCAAAAATACAAGGAGAGACATGCAGTGTTAGAAGTTCTTTTCTATTTAGTGGTTGTGAAAAAGAGCATGATGAATTCTCTTCGCCAGACACAGGCAACCCAGAACTGAATGCTAAATTCGAAATTTGTAAGGTGAGTTATCAAACAACTGGTAAATTTCAGACTCATACTGAGTGCGTAGATGTATATAAAAAGATGGCTAAGTTTTGTATGGAAAACCCTCACTTGCTGTCCAGCTACAATACGCTTAGTCGGTACAACACCTGCCAGTCTCTGATGATGATTGAATCGCTATCAAGAATGGCCATGTTTCAGCCAGAAAAATTCAGAAATAAAGATATCGACTATGACTTGAGGATCGTCGATAAAGTAAATCCATTCAATGGAGTAAAATCACCTCAACAGCTTAAGCAGCGACTTACTGACATTGAAAGTGAGATTCAAGATTCTATTGAGCGTGCAAAAGCCGGCCCCTCTGGATGATTTCTAGTAACTCTTGGCAGAATCCATCGCCCATAAATGTGCTGCGACCAATGCGCGATAAGGAGAAAAAGGCGCAAGCCATTGTTGAGTTTCTTTCTCCGTTGGCTTTTCTTCCAGTCCTAATAACTGTTGAAGGCTTCTGCGGACGGCGACATCGCCATGAAGTGAACCATCCAACCAGCCGAATCCACGCAAAAGGGTATAGCTGACCGTCCATGGCCCCACACCTTTGACAGCAAGAAGCTGTTTGCCGATCTCTTCGGGGTCTGCATCTAACGACAGAGACAGGCTGCCGTCTACCAACGCTTGAGCAATACGCTGAATGGTTGTTGCCTTACTGTTCGAGTATCCGCAGTTTCGGTAAGTATCAATCTCGGTTTGGGCCAGAATTATTTCGTCGGGCAAACACCATATGCCGCTGCTGTGTTGCTTCCCGGTTGCCTGAATCAGTCTGCGTCGAATTGAGACTGCGGCTTCAACGCTGATGAGCTGTCCCGTGATTGCCCATGTAATGGCTTCGAAGGGTGTAACGGTTTGAGGAATTCGGAGCCCTGAAGAATGATTCAATAGGCGGGAAACATCGCAGTGAGCTTTGTATTCTGATTCAAAGTCTTCTGTGGCTTGCTTTAGTCCGAGCATATGTTGAAGAAGACTATTGAGATCGTCCTCTGTCATTAGGCACGTTTCTGCGTCCGATTGAATATCCAGTCTGGCTGAATCTGCAG
This sequence comes from Grimontia indica, assembly GCF_000333895.2. GTDB lineage: Bacteria > Pseudomonadota > Gammaproteobacteria > Enterobacterales > Vibrionaceae > Enterovibrio > Enterovibrio indicus. Next base: position 68,515 of record NZ_ANFM02000031.1, read on the forward strand.
ATAAAGAAAGGTGAAGTAGGGTAGGAACGCCTTCTAAGGTGATGCCTTTTATCACTTCATTGCCTTCGACTTTTTCAGCCAGCTCAGTTTTGTCTCTTCTATGAAAAGTCAGAAAATCTTGATGACGAAAACTCTCAGGGAGTGACGTTGTCACTGAGAGAGGGGCATGGTTCATGTTTTCTAACTCCATGTTGAAGAAGGACTTGGACACTTACGAAAAGCGCTAACAATCAAGACTAAGCGTTCATTCGATGGAACGCGATAAATAACGTTATAACGCACTATAACTGAATATGTTAACTTCCAATTATTCAATTAGGATCACAGTCGCGCGACTCGTCTCCTAGTCTGCAAAAGGGTTTATGCGGAGATGTATCTGCGTTCAGGTCGACCGACGCTGCCGTAATTAACCTGTGCTTCCAATTCCTGGGTGCTGACCATGTATTCGAGGTAGCGTCTTGCCGTGGTGCGGCTCGCGCCGATCATGGCACCAACTTCTTCTGCATTGAGGGAGGCGTCTGAATCAGAGAACACGGTACGGATTTTATCGAGTGTGATGCCATCAATCCCTTTTGGCAGTCGTTGAATGGAACTGGCGATTTCTTGTGACGCTGTACCCGTACTTACCGTACGTTGAGGTAATAAGGTATCGACGTCGGTTTGAACCAAATCATCCATGGCATGCAACTTTTCAAGATGCGCGGCGTATTGATGAATGGCTTCTTTTAAGCGTTCGAACACTAGCGGTTTGAGGATGTAGTGGAATACGCCGCTGCGTAACGCTTCACGCAAGGTGTCGACCTCTTTGGCCGCTGTAATAAGAATGACATCGGTTTCGCTGTTGTTTGCCCGTAATTTACGGAGAAGCTCGAGGCCTGTTCCATTAGGGAAGTGGTTATCAAGAAGCAGGAGTTCAGGTTTGAATACATCCACCAAATCTTCCGCGTCTTCAAGCGTATGAGCGATGCCGACAAGTTCGACGCCCTCGATACGTTCAAGAAAGCGTTTTTGAATCTCTGCGATTTGAACGTCATCTTCTGCGATAACGACGCGGATGTTTTGTGTCATAGGTACTGCTGACTCCTTGCTTAGTCTCTTTTTATAGTTTAGTTCTGATTTTCAAAGGATTTAGGGATATAAACGGTAAACCGGCTGCCCATGGTATCGCCAGGCTCGAGCAAAATCGTACCACCGAGCTTTTGCAAAAGCTTTTGCACCAAATGAAGCCCATAGCCGTGACCTTCGCCCTTTTTGCTAGTGACACCTTTAAGGAAGATGCGCGAATGGTCTTCTTCAAGAATACCTTGCCCTTCGTCCTCTATTTCAAATATGAGGTCATTGCCAAGATCGGTCATGGATAGCCTGACTTCCAAGCGTTTGTTGCTTAACGTGGCTTCAAGGGCATTGTCGATCAAGTTACCGATGATACTCACTAACTCTTCGCGAGGGATGTGATCGGGAATCTCTTTCATTGAGCTTTCTGGGTCGATTTCGAGGCGTAAACCCAGTTCTTTGGCGCGGTTGTATTTCCCCAGCAAACAGCCCGCGAGGATAGGATCCGGCACGGCTTCAACCATCAGATGAATCAGTGCTTGATGGCTTTGGGTTTCCTGTCCAATGAGTGCCAATGCTTCATCGGTAGCACCAATCTGAATCAGACCCGCAATGGTATGGAGTTTATTGGAATACTCGTGGGACTGACTGCGCAGCGTGTCCGCATATTGCTGTATTTGAGTAAGCTGTTTACTCACGGCATCGAGCTCGTCTTTACGGCGAAAGCTCGACACAACGCCTGTGATTTCGTTGTCCTGAAGGAGGGGGAGACGGTTCACAATCAGGTTTCTGTCTTGCAGCCAAATTTCTTTATCGAAATGGGGTTTGCCGGATTTAAGCACATCCATTAAACGGCTGTCTGGCAGCACTTCTTCAATCGGGCGGTCGGTGAGCTTGGTGTTGGCATCTAATCCCAGTGTTTCAACGGCAGCTCGGTTGAAGGTTGTAATACGCCCTTTGTTATTGACGGCAATGATCCCTTCACGGACGGATTCAAGCGTCGCATTTCTCTCTTGAAACAATCGGCCTATCTGTTCAGGTTCAAGACCAAAAATCGCTTTCTTGAAGTGGTTAGCAAACCACAGACCCGTCAAGACACTTAACGAAAAGCTGATGGCAATAACGATATAGAGCGTGGCGATATAGCGGTTGATGATGTCATCAACGGATTTGAGCAAGAAACCGACCGAGACAATACCGACGACCTCTTCGCTACTGGAATCAAAGATTGGGGCTTTGCCTCTCACTGTCGCCCCAAGGCTACCCGTTGCTTTTTGAATGTAGGGTTTGCCGTAAAGCAAGGCGGGCTCGTTGTAATCGCCGTCATCGTCATACATGGGTTTACCTACCCGCTCCCAAGATGGGTGGGCGAGTCGTATGCCATTGCGATCTCCAATCACGACAAACCGGGCGTCATTCACTTCGGCCAGATCAATGGCCAGCGGTTGCAGGTATTCACTGTCTCTCTGTTCTGCTGCTTCAACCACGGCCGGCATGGCGGCAATCGTTTTGGCCACGTTTAAGGCACGTTGGCTGATTTGTTCGTCGAGAGAATGAGAAAGATAGAAAAGTGCAAACAGACCGATAAATCCAGTTTGCAGCAAGGCCATCATGCCAAGGATCAGCATCATGCGGGTTTTGAGCTTGAGCGCGCGAAGTGAAAACATCCAGAGGTGAAACCTTTTGTTTACTAAAGAGGGCGAGTTCGTGGTTTAAGCATACTCGCTATTATCTATCTACTTGAAATGATGATTCTTTGTTCTTTATCACGCAAGTGAACAATATGAACAAAATGTTTTTAAAGGTTTAAAAAAACATTAAAAACACAAGCTTTCCAGATCCGAGGTCACCAAATAGTTTGAAAGAGTAGGGCTAAGATCCCGAAACGGCGCATTGCGCAAAAACGCCATTTTGAGCGGAGTTTCGGCATAAATCTATCTCGTCCAAAGGACGGAACGACACGAGGAAAAACCTATGATTTCAAATCTGTTCGCCAAAAAACGTTCATTCGTTGCTGCATTGGCGCTCACATCTGCACTGAGTGCGGGAATAGCTAACGCTGCTGTTGAAGAAGTTCACTTCCTTATCCCTGGTGGTGCAGGTGGTGGCTGGGATGGCACTGCGCGCGGTACAGGTGAGGCTTTGTCTAAAGCAGGTCTTGTTGAAACTGTTTCTTACGAAAACATGTCCGGTGGTGGCGGTGGTAAAGCGATTGCACACCTGATCGAAACGGCTGATCAAGCTGACAACACACTGATGGTGAATTCTACCCCGATTGTTATTCGCTCACTTTCTAAAGTTTTCCCTCAGTCTTTCCGTGACCTGACGCCAATCGCCGCGACGATTGGTGACTATGCGGCTTTCGTGGTACCAACCAGCTCCAAATACCAAACCTTCGCTGAGGTTTTGGCTGACTACAAAGAAAACCCACGTTCTATTGCGATCGCTGGTGGTTCTGCGCGAGGCAGCATGGACCACTTGGTTGCAGCTCAAGCATTCAAAGCAGCGGGTGGTGATCCTAAGAAACTGAAATATGTCGCTTACGATGCAGGTGGTAAAGCAATGGCTGGCATTCTGTCAGGTGAAGCTCAGTTGCTGTCTACCGGTTTCTCAGAAGCACTGGCACTCAAAGATGCAGGCGAAGTTCGCATTCTGGCTATGACAGGTCCAGAGCGCTCTCCAGCAGCAGCGGATGTTCCGACTCTGAAAGAGCTGGGTGTTGATGCTGAGTTCACCAACTGGCGTGGTTTCTTTGCCGCACCGGGTTTGTCTGATGCACAAGCGGATGAATACGCTGCAGTACTGGAGAAAATGTATTCGACCGATGAATGGGCGGAAGTTCGTGACCGCAACGGTTGGATCGAAATCTTCAAACCTCGTGCTGAGTTCGTGACTTTCCTTGAAGGTCAGGAGCAAGAAGTGGGTGCACTGATGAAAGAGCTTGGCTTCCTGCGCTAAGCCTCAACGAAAAGGGCTCGGTTCTCTGAGCCCTGATTCAATTTAAGGCCCAAGGATAAGGCCTTATCGCTTTTCAAGACGGACATTTCCGTCTTAATTTGCAGTTCAAGGAGTGTCACATGGTTGTCACTAAAGACCATATCGGTGGTCTCATATTTCTCTGTCTTTCAGTGGCATACGGCTACTACGCTCGTCAAATCCCAATGCTGCCCGGTGACGAATACGAACCTTTCCACGCTCAGACTTTGCCTATTGCCTTGTCGTATATGGGCGGCATTCTAGGTGTGCTCATGCTGGTTACTGGGCGAAGAGACGCTGCCGCGAAGTTGTCCCTGGCGGGGCTGGATTTTGTGTTGGTGGCGAAACTGCTGGTGCTGATAGTTGCATTCGCTTTTGCGCTGGAGTGGGTTGGCTTCCTGCTTTCTACCATCTTCTTTTTGGTTGTCGGTTACTGGATTCTTGGTGAACGTCGTCCAAAAACATTGTTCATTGCGTCTGTGCCGTTTGCTGTGGGTATCTGGTTTGTGCTGGCAAAGCTATTAGATATCTATCTCGCTCCAGGGCGCGCGTTTACCCAGTTGTTCGGAGGTTAAGGCTATGTGGGAAGGAATTGCTACGGGCTTAGGCACCGCAACTATGCCTTTTAACATTATGATGGTGGTCGTTGGCTGTTTCGCCGGTACCTTCATCGGTATGCTGCCGGGTCTTGGCCCAATTTCAGCAGTGGCGCTCATGATCCCGATTACTTACGGTCTGGATCCTGCGTCTGGCATCATCCTGATGGCAGGCGTGTATTATGGTGCCGTATTTGGTGGCTCCACTTCTTCTATTCTGATTAACGCACCAGGTTGTGCGAGTACAGTGGTTACTGCGTTCGACGGTTATCCTCTTGCTCAACAACGTCAGGCCGGTAAAGCACTGGCGCTGGCTGCGTACTCCTCTTTTACTGGCGGTACGATTGGCGCAATTATTCTGTTGTTTGCCGCACCAGCACTGGCAAAGGTTTCCCTAAGCTTCCAGTCTGCTGACTATTTTGCATTGATGATCCTTGGCTTGACCGCAGTCGCTGCGTTTGCCGGTAAAGGTCAGGTGCTAAAAGCGATGGCGATGACGGTATTCGGCCTGATGATTGCGACTGTGGGTACGGATGTTATCACCGGTGCGCCGCGCTTTACGTTCAACAATATCGATCTGATTGACGGTATCAGCTTCCTGTTGCTGGCAATGGCAACTTTTGCTTTGGCAGAAGTGGTGATGACTGTATTGAAAGGCCAGCACAAAGAAGAAGAACCAGACATGGACATGGCGGCGCTTGGCAGCATGAAATTGTCTAAAGACGAAGTGAAAGAAGTTGCACCAACGGTAGCCCGTTCTTCAGTCTTTGGTTTTATCGTGGGCGTGCTTCCCGGTGCAGGTGCAACGATTGCGTCGTTCCTTGCTTATGGTTTGGAACGGAACCTTGCGCCAAAACGTCTGAAGGAGAAGTTCGGTAAAGGTGCATTACGAGGCCTTGCAGCGCCAGAATCAGCCAATAATGCGGCATCGACAGGCTCTTTTGTGCCACTGCTAACCTTGGGTATTCCAGGCTCTGGTACAACAGCGATCATGCTGGGTGCTTTGATTGCTTATGGCATCCAGCCTGGGCCGCGTTTATTTATTGATAACCCGGATGTGTTCTGGTCGGTGATCATCTCAATGTACTTTGGCAACATCGTACTGCTCATCCTGAACTTGCCACTGATCCCATATATCTCGCGTCTGCTGGTGATCCCACGACCGATTCTGATCCCACTTATCCTGTTCTTCTCAATCACAGGGGTGTACCTGGTCAGTTTCAATACGTTTGATATCAACATGATGGTACTCATCACTGTCGTGGCAATCTTGCTCAAACTATTGGACTTCCCAATGGCGCCAATGCTACTGGGCTTTATATTGGGCGGTATCATGGAAAACAACCTCAGTCGGTCGCTCATTATCTCTGATGGTAGCTTGAGCTTCCTCTGGGAAAGGCCACTGACGTTGACCATTATGTGCATTTCGGTGTTTGTTCTGTTGCTGCCTTTGATTCGTGCAGGCTTGGAAAAGCTGGGCTTTGGTGTGAAAAGGAGTCAACAGGCGAATGTTCAAATTGACCGAGGTGATGGCTAAAAGGGCATAGACTGAAATCAACCTAAGAGCCACCGATGAAGGTGGCTCTTTTATATAAAAATATTGAACACTGTTTTATATTTCTGATAGGGTGACTTGATATGTGATTCAAGTTGTCTTTAATAGACTGACGATACCGCGGGTTTGGGTATAAGATTCAAACGAAACGCCAAGCAATCAAATAGGGAGAGCATGATGAATCCAATGAAAGCACTGGTGCTGTCATTAATGCTTGTGTTGCCTTTATCGGCGCAGGCAGAGGAAGAAAGTAGCTGGGACAAAGCGAAAGAATCTGCAAGCGAAGCTTGGGGCTCGGCGAAGGAAGCAGGTAAGAATGCTTGGGATGCGACCAAAGAAAAGAGCGGGGAGCTGCTCAATAACGCTGAGGAAGGTGGAAGTAACCTTTGGGACAGCGCAAAAGAGAAAAGCTCAGAGCTCTGGAATAAAGGCAAAGAGAAAGGCAGCGAACTGGTCGAAGAAGCAGAAAAGAAAGCCGAAGAAATGCTAGAGCCTGAAGAAACTGAACCTGCGCCAGTTAAACCTCTAGAACCAGAAAAATCTGAGAAATTTAACCAGTCAGCCTGAATGCACGAAAAGGCATAATGAACAGCATTGTGCCTTTTTTCTTAAATCGCCTTACGAACCCCTTCAAGTTCATCCAGTCTGGCCTCATGGCCAAGGATCGCATCAGCCTGTTCTGCAGGCGTCTTTAGTTTTTTTAACGCACCGTCCAGCATTAAATCCAACGTGTCGATAGATTTTGCACGACGAAAGAAAATAAGCCACTCGGTACGGTTTTTAGGCAAGGCTTGAGACATGAAACTCCGTTCATATTTTGTTCTGTAATAAGAGCATTTTAGCAAAGTTTACTAAAAGAGAGGAGCATAAGCTGCTCCGCAACAATGCGAGTTATTCTGGAATTTAAAAACTTAGAAAAAAATTGTCATCATCCTTCGTCTTTTTCTTCCTAGCTTCGTCTTATACCCAAACAACCTGAAGATGATCGCATTCAGAGGCCCTCAATACGTTCAATTCGAGGCGAATTTCGCGAGGAATAGTTGTTCTATTTCCGGGGAATTTAACGAAGAAGTGGGCGTATTGTGGGCCTCCCTTCGGGCGAGCTGACTGATGTCGTGCTCTTTGTTGTCCCTTTTTGATGGAGGTGACTACACCTGCAAAGGGACGCCGCGACCACAACACCAGTCAAGCTCGCTGAATCCTGCATCTTCAGGTCGTTTGGGTATATAGGTAAAGTCCCTAAAAGAAGAAGCATTCTTATGATTAAAGTTGTTAGTTTTAAAATCTGTCCTTTCGTTCAACGTGTCACTGCATTGCTTGAGGCTAAGGAAGTCCCTTATGAGATTGAATATATCAGCCTCAAGGATAAGCCTGATTGGTTCCTGGAAATCTCCCCCAATGGGCAGGTTCCATTGCTTATCACCGAAAGCGGCGTAGCTTTGTTCGAGTCTGATGCCATCGTTGAATACATCGAAGATGAATTTGGACCTTTGCAAGACAAGTTGAGTAACGAAGACAAAGCGGTGCAGCGCGCATGGAGCTATCTGGGTACCAAACACTACCTGATGCAGTGCGGCACCATGAGCAGCAAAGATAAAGCGACCTTTGATGAAAGGGCAAGTAAGTTACAATTGGTTCTCCAGAAAGCTGAGAAGCAACTGACATGTGACACGCGATTCTTTGACTCAAACACGCTAGGCAAAGTTGATGTTGCTTGGTTACCGCTCTTGTATCGCGCAGCGATTATTAAAGAAAAGAGCGGGTATGACTTCCTATGTGGTCTGCCAAAGATGCAGGCATGGCAGCACGCCGTTTTAGAGACAGGTTATGCGGTGAAGTCAGTATCATCGGACTTTGTTGAACGATTCAGCGATTTCTACCTTAAAAACACCTATCTTGGTGAAGGTAAAGATGTGGCGGCTAGTCAGTGCGGATCGTCAAGCTGCTGCGGTTAAGCGATTTAACTTTAAAAATAAATACACTTGGCTGGTGGGAGACATCCCATCAGCCAATTTCCGTTTATGTAAGAGTGAGCAATGACAATAGAAGCCATTTGGTCTGAGTATCAGACAGGTCTTAAAGCCTTTATTCGTAGCAAAGTCAGCAATCCGGACGATGCGGAAGATTTGCTGCAGGACATACTGGTAAAGACGTATACCAGCCTGTCTTCTTTGCATGAGCGCAGCAAGTTAAAGCCTTGGCTGTTTCAGATAGCCAACAATGCCATCATCGATTTCTACCGGAGAAAAAGGTTCGACAGCAATTATAGTGATGAGGTCGGTATCGAACTCTGGCTAGATGAAGAATCGCCTTCTGTTGTCCAAGATCTTTCCAAATGTATTCTCCCATTTTTACACGGTTTGTCTGAGAGTGAGGCCGAATTGCTAAAGGCGATTGAGATAGACGGCGTCAGCCAGAAAGATTACGCGGAAACTCACGATATTAATTATTCAACGTTAAAGTCGCGGTTAAAGAAAAGTCGGCAGAACTTGATGGGCTTATTCAATCAGTGCTGCAAGTTCTCGTTGGACAGCCAAGGCAATCTGCTGGAGTACGAACGTAGGGATGGCAATTGTTCTAAGTGTTAGTGTTCCATAGAAATGACTGAATTGGGAGTTGAGTGGCGTTTAACGTTTAACCCTCTGTTATTTTTAGAATCAATGCAGTTGAATAAATTGCGTCAGGTCAGTTGACCTGAATGGCATGGATGATGAGGCGAGTATGATTCGTAAAGTTGGCCCTACAGAAATAAAAGAAAAACATAAATTTACGTGCCACTGTGGTGGTGTGGAGTTGGAGCTTTCTTTACCGAATGGTATTGATAAACCTCGCCGCTGTGACTGTTCAATTTGCCGCAGAAAAGGGGCCGTGGTGGCTTCTGTTAAATTGGATGGTATTAACATCGTCAAAGGGCAGGAGCTCCTCAAGCTGTATACTTTCAACACCCACACAGCAAAACACTATTTTTGTTCAGAGTGTGGTATTTACACACACCACCAGCGTCGCTCAGATCCTTCAGAATATGGCTATAACGTGGGTTGCCTGGAAGGTGTCAATCCTTTTGATTTGGGTGACGTTGTCACTAACGATGGTGTAAACCATCCTGCTGACCGCTAAATACAAGGATGCTTCAATGCGCTTAGCTCTGATTTCAGATATACACAGTAACGTTTTTGCATTGGAGGCAGTGCTGAGTGACATTCGTCGAGAAAGTGTCGACGTTATCGTTAATCTAGGCGATATCTTGTACGGACCAATCGCCCCATGTGATACGTTTAATTTATTGATGCAGCATGAGATTGTTACGATTCGTGGCAATCAAGACAGGCAGATTTATGAGGCGCAGGAAGCGGAAATTGCTTCAAACCCGACGATGCAGTTTATTCTGGATGATCTTGGCGCAGCGCCCCTCGAGTGGATGAAATCTCTACCAGCCACCATGCAATTCAATGAGGATGTATTCTTTTGTCACGGAACACCGGAAGACGATTTGGTGTACCTGCTAGAGGATGCGTCAAGCGGAAGCCCGGTATTGAGAAGTGACGACGACATAATGACGTTGCTGGCGGGCAACCCAAGCCACCTAATTTGTTGCGGTCATACCCATTTAGCAAGATCAGTTTCGACGCGCAGCAATCAACTCATCGTTAACCCTGGCAGTGTGGGACTTCCCGCCTACAAGGATGACGAGCCTTGGGTTCATGCGATGGAAAGCTTTAGCCATCATGCTTCATACGCAATTGTAGAAGGTGAGGGTAAAAGCTGGAGTGTGAACCACAAGCGAATCGATTACGATGCTCGCAAAGCCGTTGAAGCTGCAAAAAGCAGAAATCGTGATGACTGGGTTTCGTTCCTAAGCACAGGACGTGCAGTTAACTGAGCACCGCGATTTCGCCGCCTATTAATCAATTTAGGGGACGTTAATGGCTAACAAATATCAGTTCTTCACCATTCCAAATTCAAACAGACAAAAGTTTACCTATTTGGACATGGCTTCAAACACCTTCCTGGAAGAAAAGGATGCTCTGCTGGCACAGGGTTATGAAGTAGAAGATGACTCGATATATGCAGATTCAGCACAGGAAGCGGTAGATAAGTACAAATCTAATTACATCTATGCGCTTGAGGAATACAACACGTCAAGCAACCCGTTCTATAGTTTGATTCTTATATACAAATGGCTTAAAGGTCTGTTTGTAAAAGCGAAATAAGAACGAAAGGAAGTAAAGCAGCATAAGGAGGCGTTTCGCCTCCTTTTCTGATCATGGCGTACCGATGACGAATTCACGCTCGATGATATTAGTGGCTTTGCCCATTGTCCCTGATTTGGCATCAAACGGAGAGCGAATGGTATTGCCGGAAATATCTTCCAATTCGGGACTGACGATAAGTTTATAGTTCCCGCGATGCCACGCCGTTTCCGGGGTCAGTGTCCAAGTGCGATCTTCGCTGACTAGCTTTCCTCGAAGGGTTTCTCCATCAGGACCTTTCAATCGAATGAGTCGCTGTGCTGCGTATCTGTCGATGATTCTGTCGAATGTCACCACAAGTGGTTGTAACCCGTTTGCTGGTGGTGTGGTCAATTCCCAATCGGCGGGTACGATGGCGTGTCGCTCAGGGGCGATGACATTAAACTCAATGATCTGGTCTTCTCCGATTGTTTTTCCTACCGCGTTTTTCATAGACCCAGAGACAACAAGTCGATATTGGTTACCTTCTACCAATGGAGCACCGGCATGGACGTTTGGTCCTACGGACTGTTTAACCCGGCCTGGGTCAAACAGAAGCGTGACTCTGCGTTGCTCGCTATCCCAAAGCTCGGTGTAGAGGTTGAGAAACGGGTTGACCACTTTACTGCCGTCTTCGCGTTCAAGCCGAATATGACTTTGGACTTGTCCCCGAGCCATTGGCTCCGAAAAATGAAGGTAGAAGCGAAGGGTGTTGGCAGGAATAGCAGATTGAGAGGGGGTGTAGCTAAGCAAAGCTGCTTGAGCAGTGCTCACTGCCGAAGAGAAAAGGAGCACGACAAAAACTATTTGTCGTGCTGCCAGACTTAAAAACATCATCGTTAGTATTTAACAGGTGGCTGTGATTTGTAACCGAATGGATCGGGACCATCAGCCCAGTTCATTTCAACGACGTGGTCAGCGCGGTCAAAGAAGAACGGCAATGGCAGAGTATGCAAATCAATACGGCCAACGTCTTCAGGGTGACGACGGATAGTCGCAGCCCACTGATCGTTGATCAAATCAAGATGCAGTGTTCCACTCATTGGCAGTGGGAACTGATAAACACCAGCAACCTGGAAAACAGGATTCACACCTTCACCTGCTGGCATCGCTTCTGCTGTCGCAATAGCATTCAACGGGATTTGGGCTGCACTGCGGTTGGTGTTCGTTACAACAACGTAGTCATTTTGGTCCATACCGCTAGTGAAAGAGACGATATCGATAGGGGTGTTGCCATAGCCCATTTCACCAATCATGGTTCCACGTACTTGCGCGCCGTCTTTCAACTCGTCGAGAGGGATCCTAACGATAGGCGTACAGGCGTAAATAGCGATCAGAGTTGGCTTGCCATCCAGCTCACGGATGGTTTGCGTGATAATCGGTGCGCGGGTCTCATACTGAGCATGAACTGCGTGCCAGATTTCAATTGAAGTCGTGTTGACTTCACCCTTGAATGGGAAAGGGATGCGACGTAGTTTCGAAGAAAACACTTCATTGGAAACACCAGCCACAAAGATTTCACCGTTGTAGAAATCAATGTCTGTGATCGCCAGTGCATTCAGTGGCTGACCAAACTCTAACGTTTCGTCGGTAGGAACTGGGCCGACACTGATAGAGGTGTGTTTGGCGGATTTCAAATTCACTTTCTTCAATTCACCGTTAGAGACTTTTAAAACGGAAGCCTTTGGTTTTGGGCCATGGCCTTGGTGAACAGAAAGGTAGATTTCGCCTGTAGGCTTGTGAACAGCCATATCATTGATGCTGATGTCCTCAGCAGATGCACCGAGAAGATCAGCGATCTTTTGATCAATGTTTTCAATAACGGTTCTGCCTTCAAAGGTTTGAGCGCGGCCCCATTGGTAGCTGCTTTGATCGCCAAATGACTTTTCTGGCAGGTCAAAAGCATGTACAACGCCGGCTTTGCTATCACCAACAAACAGAACATTGTTGGTATCGAAAGCCAATGCACCCGCTGATTGAATGATCTTATCTTTTGCCAGTGCAGGTTGAGAGAGACTAAGTGCCAATCCCCCGACCAAAGCAAAAGTTTTGATTTTGTTATTAAGCATTGAAAATCCCTTTTTATATATGAGAGCAAGGTGTATTAGCTTAACCGAAAGTAAAGAAATGCTTTCTTCTCGAAAACGGGACTGGAAGCATTTAATTTCAACAAGATCAGTTAACTAGCCACACGCGATACTGTTTATTACTGACTTATTAATAATTGTGCATATGACAAAATAACCCTAGCCAACAACTTGGGGCCTTGCCAAAAGGAGTCATGTTGTGTAGTGAGGGATATACCCTCAGAAAATGAAAAAGCCCCCGATATGAGGGCTCACTAATTGTCATCAGGGTTTCTGGATCAAGCTGGCTTGTCAGGGGAAGGAGGAAGCTGTCCTGATGCCATATGAAGGTGCACATCTTGTTGTGGGAATGGGATAGAAATGCCTTCTTTGTCGAAACGTATTTTCACTTCTCTTGTCACATCCCAGTAAACATCCCAGTAGTCGTCAGTTTTCACCCAAGGGCGAACGATAAAATCAACAGACGAACTGTTCAGAACATGTAATTTGATCATCGGTTCAGGTGCACGCAGGATGGCTGGGTGGCTGCTGATGATGTCAGTCAGTACCTTCTCAACATATTCAACGTCATCACTGTAACTAACACCGAAAACCATATCGACACGTCGAACCCGTTCATGGGTAACGTTTTTAATCACATCACCCCAAATCTTGCTGTTCGGCACGATGATGATCTGGTTATCGAAGGTTTTGATGGTGGTGTTCACTAAGCTCATATGACTCACTTTACCTTCTACGCCGCCTGCCTGAACAAAATCACCCACATCAAACGGGCGGTAAATCAAAAGCATCATGCCTGCTGCAAAGTTAGAGAGGGTATCTTGCAGAGCGAAACCGACGATAACACCAGCAATACCGAAACCCGTGAGAATAGGCGTAAGGTTCAGACCAATCTGGGAGAGGGCGATCAGAATACCGATAAACCAAACCGCTTTACCGGACATAGAGATGAAAAAGTCCTGCATCAACACCGAGAACTTGAGGTTCTTCGCGGCCACCGCTTTCTTCACGACTTTACGCGTTAGGTTGGCGATTTGTCGGGCAATCAGCAGAATGATCAAAAAGACGATGAGCTGGAAGATATGTTGTGGCGCATTTTCAACAAACCAATTCCAGAACTTGCTTGACCAGGTTTTCACGATCGAAAGCAACACGTCACCGCTCAGCAAATCCTGCGTCACACTGCCAGTCGCTTCAAAGTAAAGGCGCTTGTACTCTGCCGTTTCAATACCGACTTTGTCGGAAAGATCAATCATCACCGAAAGGCTATTGGTTGTGATGGCCATGCGGCGCTGGGTAATGAGCTGCCTGAGCTGAATGACGGCTTTTTCAGATTCTGGTGCGACTTTCAATTGGGCGTCATCTGCGCTTAATTGTTGACGAAGGTATTCAACGTTCGCAGCAACTTGCTCGGTTCGGCGGCTAATTTCTTTTTTAAAGGCATCTTCTGCTGTTGGGTCGATGGCATTGAGTTTTTTCAGCCAGTCGATGTTCTGCGCTTGCTCCTCGTACATGCTGTCGAGGTATTTACGGGATTCTTCGTATTCCGACAGAATGGCGAATTTGTCTTCGCTTTTGGCCTCGCTTAATTGCTCGGAAAGCTTGGATGAGCGTTCTACGAGATATTTCACCCCTTGGTTTGCGTACTTCTGCTGCTGTTTGATTTGTTTGATAAGAAATGCGCGGTCGAAGCTGTCGTTTTTCACACCACTGGCAATGATTGAACGGAGCTCCTCGTTCTTCTGAAACATTTGAAGTTGCAGTGCCAGTTTGTCTTCGCCACTGGCTTTAGATTGCAGGGCAACGAGATCACCGAGCTCTTTATTCAGATTGTCTATCTGAGATTGCCATTGACTGGCAGCGCTAGGTGTTGCCGCTGCGGGCGTCGAGGTCTCAGCGTTAGCAAAACTGACAAATGAAAACGAAAAAAGAAGGAGTAAAAAAGGCAGACTCAATGCGTTACGCCAACGGGGGATCATGAACGTCTCTCCAGCATAATAAATATTGATTAGGTAGTATGGCACTTAGCATTCATGCAAACACTGTATGTCGATCTCACATTTGAAGATTTCCCCAAATATCCGAGAACCTTATGAAAAAACTAGGCTTTCTCTGTCATCGCTTTGTCTGAATACAGAAAAATCTAATGACGAATTACTCGACCATCCGGCATCTGAGTCGAAGGGTATGAGAAGAGATAGAGCACTTATTTAAAGATTCAGGCTTAGATGAAATACGTTGAATATACAGTACTAATTTTACCTAACTTTACACTGGGCTGATTGTTTAGTGTTCAGCTAGAGCGCAAGATATACCCAAATTCAATGAGGATATGGAGAGTTGTAAAATGAGTACGTCGTCTTTGTCTAAGCCGACCAGAATGTTTCACTGGGGTGTTGCGATATTGTTCATCGCGGTTCTGGCATTTGGTTTGTATGTTGAAGACTTACCAAGAGGCCCAGATAAGGGTGAGATGATTGGCCTGCATAAATCTTTTGGTTTTCTCGTTTTACTGCTGGCTGCTGCACGTATTGTTTGGCGCTTTAAAGAAGGCCCGATTCCAGTCATCCCGGGCTCACCAAGTTGGCAAGAGAAAGCCGCCAAAGCGGTTCATCATATCTTGCTACTTGCGACGCTCTTGATGCCAATTTCTGGTATTGCCATGTCAGTGGGCGGTGGTTTTGGTTTGTCTGTGTTTGGTATACCTCTGATCCCAACAGGTGACAAAATCGAATGGCTTGGTCAGGTTGGTCATGTTACCCATGAAGTGCTGGCGAACATTGTGATTGCCACGCTGGTGCTGCATATCGCTGGTGCGCTCAAACACCACATCATCGATAAGGATGAGACTTTGAAACGTATGTTGGGTAAATCCTAACTCTTCTCCGCGCTAGTCATGTGGATGGCTGGCGCGGAGTGTTTCTGCTGATATTCGAGACACATCTTCACTTTTTCTTTTTCTGGTCTTGTTAAGCTACCAATTGAGTATGCACAGTTCGCAGTCGTGCTTTTTCAAACCATTGGAAGGGAAAACGATGCGAAGAATCATCTTCAACCAAAAGGGTGGTGTTGGTAAATCCAGTATAACGGTTAACCTTGCGGCGCTGAGTGCAGCAAGCGGCAAGAAAACACTGCTCATTGACCTCGATATTCAAGGAAACAGCAGCCATTATTTGGGTGTGGATATCAACGCCAAGAACGACAGAACGATCGCTGATCTTCTCGATCAAACCGTTTCTTGGTTTTCTGTTTCGACTCCCATCAAAAACTTCCCCCAAGCAACGGCTTACGAAAACCTCGATATCATTCCTTCAAGTCCGAGGCTGGCTACCTTAGAGCCTGAGCTAGAGCGACGCTACAAGATATACAAGCTACGTGATGCATTAGATGAGCTGGAGAAAGAATATGAGCGCATTTACATCGACACGCCGCCTAATCTTAATTTCTACAGCAAAGCGGGACTGATTGCGGCACACAAGCTGCTGATCCCATTTGATTGCGACAGCTTCTCTCACCAGGCTCTTTTGACCCTGATGGATAACCTTGCTGAACTTCGTGATGACCACAACCGCAAACTGATGCTTGAAGGGGTAGTGGTCAACATGTTCAACGCGCAGGCGAAGTTCCCAGGGCAAATCATTGAGAACGTGAGAGAGTTGGGTTTGCCTTTGTTGGAGCCATTTATTCCGCAGTCAGTGAAAATGAAAGAGTCGCATTACCACCAAAAGCCGCTTGTTCATTTTGCGCCCAAACATAAACTCTCTGAGAGTTTTCAGGCGTTGTACGATCAATTAGAAAGCTCAGTAGAAGAACCAGTGCGTGACAAAACAGCGTAACCTTTGACAAAGTTACATAAAGGCGTAACATTTAATGGTGTTACCTATTTGTGTAACTTGGAGGTTGCATGAACATCAGTACTGCCGGCGTCATTACCGGAGATTTGGTCGGTTCAACAGAAATGGAAGAAGCACTGCGTCGCCAATGCATTGATGCGATAGAGCAGTGCTTTTCTGCGTTTAGGGAATCAGCGAAAGGTGAGATCTACCGTGGAGACGCTTTTCAAATCTACACCGTTGAACCTGCTTCGCTGGTGGAAATGGCGGTAAAGCTGAGACTATCCCTGATTGCTTTGGGGCAAGATGCCAGATTATCACTGTCGGTCGCCGCAGCCAGCGAGCGAGAGTTGCCAGTGCGAATGGCGAATAACTCTGAAGCTTTCACCTTGTCGGGAAGAAACCTGGATGCGATGAAAAACGCCAGACTGACGTTTTCTTCTGACAATCAGCCTTTTACGAGCGATGCAAAACTCGTCCTCTCTTTTCTCGATGATCATCTAAGCCAGTTGACAGTCAAAATGGCACAAGCACTGCTGCTTTGGTTCGATCAACCGTCGAAACCGCACGCTGAGCTCGCCGAAAAATTTGGTGTAAGCCGAAGCGCGTTCACAAGAATTATCAATCGTGCCAATTATGGACGCATTGAAGAAACACTCTGCTGGTATGCTGACAGGCTGGAAAGATATCAAAGGAATTGAGTGCTTTGCTGACCTTAATATTAGTGCTGGTGGTTATCCATATTGTCACAGAGTTTTACGTGCTCCCGTTGTTGGAGGCCACGAGACAGGGAAAGATTTTGGTTGGCGCTGTTCAGGCGGCCTTAGCCTTTGTTGCGTTCACCATAGCGGGAATACCCGTTCTTACCGCCTTCATCGCTGCTTTTGCACTCGCAGCGCAATATGCGGTGATCAGCCATAGCATGTCGATACCTGCGGAAAGGCTCCGCGGGCTAGTGTTGAAACTCACGCTACATGTCGTTTTGATTGCGTTGATTACCGCTTTTGCCGTTACGCCGGAGCAGCGACACACGGCATGGGAAACTGTTGTTGAAGCGAAGTGGCAAACACTACTTTGTTGGGGGCTCGCTTATCTTTTAGCGCTAAAACCTTCTTCTTCAGCGATTGCTTTGATTTTGCAGAACTGGACGCAGGAATTAACCGCGAATGAAGATGCAGCAACCAATCGACCTTTAAAAGAAGCGGGGACGTTTATTGGATATTTCGAACGAGCGCTGATTGTGACCTTTGTACTTTGGGGACAATTGCCTGGCGTGGCCTTGGTCTTGGCGGCCAAATCCGTTTTCCGATTTGGGGATTTGAAAGATCACGGTAGCAGAATGTTCACGGAATATGTGATGCTGGGAACCTTTGCCAGCGCAATGTTCGGCATAGGCTGCGGTTTGTTGGGAGACTACCTTGGCAAGCTGTAACACCGAAATAGAAAGAAGGCACCACAAGGTGCCTTCGTCGTTTTATTAGTGTGCCAGTCTTTCTAGCTGACGTTGTTTCCAGATTGATGCGCCAATCCCAATCGCCAATGAGCTCACTATTACGCCCAAAGAGACAGGCGTTGCGATCGCAAATGGCGTGTCGATCAACAGCATCTTCACACCGATAAAGCACAGCATAAATGCCAGTGTGTGGTGTAGGTACGCGAACTTGTTCAGCATGCCGCCCAGTACAAAATACAGAGAACGCAGGCCAAGCAGCGCGAACACGTTGGCCGCCAATACCAGGTACGGTTCTTGGGTTACAGCGAAGATCGCAGGGATTGAATCCAGAGCGAACATCACGTCAGTCATCGCAATGACCATCACCACCACCAGCATTGGAGTCGCCAGCAAGCCTAACGAATCGCGGATAAACAATTTATTGCCTTGGTAATCCGGGCTCACGCGCAGGAAGCGTTTGACCAAACGCACGGCAAAGCTGTCAGAGAATGACTCGTTATCCTCTCCATGTTGACGCCACATCTGTACGCCAGTCCAGATCAGGAAGAAGCCGAACAGGTACAGAATGACATGGAACTTGGCAATCAACGGCGCACCCAGCGAGATCATGATGCCACGCAACACCAACGCACCGACGATACCCAACATCAGAATGCGGGGTACGTTTCTTTCCGGCACCTTAAATTGAGCAAAAATCAGGGCGAAGACAAACAGGTTGTCGACACTGAGAGATTTTTCCAACAAATAGCCGGTGACAAAGGATGTTGCTGCTTCGCCGTTTGTCAGAGCACTATTCGGCGCCATGTGTGGCCAGAAGAAAAAGATCGCAGCTGCAAAGGCAAAGGCCAGTGCAAACCAGAAAACACTCCAAACTGCTGCACTACGGAAACTGATCTTTCCGCGGGTCAGCAATAAGTCTATCCCTAACATCAGGAGTGTCAGAATGAGCAGGCCTTCATAACCTGAAAAGAGTTCGCTTAGGAACATGATACCTCCAGCATGCGGAGGGCACAGGAGAGGGGGATCGCCTGACCAACCGCACAGCTAAAATCGAAAGTTAAAGCCAGTGTGTGCGTTGGTCTTGTCAAAACACTTTCGATAAGTGTTCTCGCGTGCCGGAAGCGAAAAGCTACGGGATGACGACAGCGCGACGAAGTGACTACTCCCCAAAACGCCGCAATAGTAGTGCTTTTCAGGGAAATAAAAAACAAAAATTTTTGGGAACTTTCTTTGCCTGTTTAGTAGTCATAACAGTTTGCAGTGACCAAAAAATAAAAAGGAAGAAAAATGAAAAGACGCACTTTCATACAAGGGATTGGAATTGCAGCCATTACCTTTCCTGCGTGGGCCTCTGACAGAAAAACACCGAGCCAACAGGAAGGACCTTTCTACCCTGTGAAAGAAATCCCTGTGAGAAAATCCCTGATTCTGGATGCGAATTCATTAGTAGGCGAAGTAATGAATTTGCAGGGCAAAGTCTTAGACAGTAACGGCAAAGCATTAGCTGGTATAAAAGTGGAGATCTGGCAATGCGATGGTGTGGGGCTCTATGACCATCCGCGACAGGCTGATACTGAAAAGTTCGATCCTGCTTTTGGCGGTTACGGTGCTGCAATCACGGATACAACCGGTAACTACGAATTTGAAACCTTATATCCCGTTCCTTACACAGGCAGACCGCCGCATATCCACGTCAAACTATGGGATGGAAGCAAAGAACTCCTGACAACGCAGCTTTACTTGCAAGGACAAACTGGCGGTGGTTGGTTTAGCAAAGAAAGAGAAAGGCTGCAGATTGCTCCACAGCCTATAGAGAATGGCACTTTCGCCCAATTTTCGTTCGTGGTTTAGATACTAAATTTGGCGATGGCGGCAGACAGCTGCTGGTTGGATGCTGCCAGTTGCTGCACGTTCGACAGTGTCGCTTCGCCGCTATGATTGAGCTTCTCTACCATGTCTCTGATTGTAGCGATGCTTTGACTGATTTCGCTTGAAGACTGGCTTTGCGACTTCGTGATGTCTGTAATCGTGCTGTTAAGCGTATTGATCTCGTCTACCGAGGCAGCCATGACGTCGAGATTGGTATCAACAACATCCGCCTTTTCAACAGCAACCATACAACTCTTCTTGGTGTTCTCGATGGCGCGAACAGCGCGTTCCGTGCCGTCATTAAGCTTGGAAAGCATCTCATTAATTTCTGAGGTGCTTTCTTGTGTTCGACTCGCCAGTGCGCGAACCTCATCAGCAACTACCGCAAACCCTCGGCCTTGCTCTCCAGCACGTGCTGCCTCAATCGCCGCATTCAAAGCAAGCAGATTGGTTTGCTCCGCAATATCACCAATCACACCCAACACAGAGGCTATCTTCTCAGAATTCGCGCTCATCGCCTGAATGTCCGCTTCCATATCAGAGATCTCCTGAAGCAGTGAATTCACGCTGCTCACCGACTCTTTAACCTGATGTTTGGAGTCAAAGGTTTGCTGATTAGTCCGTTGCGTACAGCTCAATGCTTCTGAAGCGCTTTCTGCGACAGAGTCTACGGTGGAATTCATATTTTCGATGCGGCCAACGACCTGCTCAGTCACTTCACTGTGATGAGTGAGGGTGTGATGATTGCTCTCGGTCTGGCTTTTCACCTGATCCACTTCACTGGAAATGTTCATTGTCGCCTGAGAGATGCCGCCGACTATATCGCGAAGGTTCTGGGACACCTCATTGATACCGCGTGCAATCACACTGATTTCATCTTTGGTCGTTACTTGAACATGGGCGGTTAAGTCACCTTGTGCAAGCTTCTTCATCGCGCGCATGATAGGAGAGAGTGGTTTGAGCAATTTGTTCACCAAGAACACCACTAACGCAGAAACCAAGATCACTTGCAATGCGGAGAAGATCAGAGAGTCGGTTCGAGCGGAATTCACGGTCTGGAAAGCGAAGGCTTTATCAACCGCGACCGCGACATACCAAGGCGTACCCTCAACTTTTTGGATGTTGAACAGATAAGGGGTATTGCCAATGCTCATCTCACTGACTTCGAAAGATTGGGCGATAACTGGCAGGGTTTCCGCGCTGATTTGTTGTGTCAGCTCACTCGCGGGCTGCAACGTCATGCCGTCATCCACACTGGCAAGAATAGTCGCGTTGTTATCAAACAAAATTGCTTGAGTGCTCTCGCTGCTGATGCTCTTAATGTAATTAATCAACTGCGTAATGTTGATATCACCGGCGATAACGCCTTGTTCACCGTTGCTTCGCGTGTACTTTTCAGCAATGGTCACGACAGGTTGCCCGCTTGCAGAGTCTTTATATGGCTTGGTGATAATGGGGCCTTCAGCACTGGAGGCTTGTATGTACCAAGGGCGCTGTCTTGGGTCATATCCTGCTTTCGATGGTTTTGCGTTGTAGCGAATCATCTCTCCGCCAGATGTGCCAACATAAACAGACTGAAAACTTCCGGATGCTCTGGCTTGGTCGAGATAAGCATAAATAGGCCGGCCATTTGCACTCAGGTCACTTCGTTGTGCACTCTGAATAATACTGATTCGGGGTTGAATCCAGTTCTGAATACCCTTCGCTGTAGCGATATTCACTGAGTCGATATATTGCGCAACTGAGTTTTGGGTATAGGTCATTAGCTGCTGATCTTGGCGTGTGAACTGCACGGCGGCAACAACAATAATGATGAAGGCAATTGCGAGGGAGAGCTTGCTCTTGATAGAACGTGGCATAGCGCTGTCTCTTTTTTGTGATAAGTGTTAATCATGGTTAACAATTAGCTTAGGACAGGCCTGGAGAACATACCTAAAAGGAATCTCAATTAGTTGATGAGAAATGAATTGGGCTTTGGTTTTCGGATAAGGCGATTTAAAAAGTTGTTTAAGGCCAGCACGCTATTGGCGGGTAAAAGTGACAACAACCAACCCTTTGTGTATGTTCAACAACTGGTTAAATATCAGACTATATGGACATAGAATCAGTTGGCTATTCCCTCAATAAAAATCAGCGTGCTTTCTCTATCCTTCCTGCTGTTTGGCTGTGATTCCCCGCCAG
Source organism: Grimontia indica (assembly GCF_000333895.2). Taxonomy (GTDB): domain Bacteria; phylum Pseudomonadota; class Gammaproteobacteria; order Enterobacterales; family Vibrionaceae; genus Enterovibrio; species Enterovibrio indicus. The sequence continues at coordinate 90,347 of NZ_ANFM02000031.1, forward strand.
ACA
>NZ_ANFM02000030.1 GCF_000333895.2 Grimontia indica
GATCACAACGCCAGTCAATCTCGCTGAATCCTGCATCTTCAGGTCGTTTGGGTATATCTGCAAATGGGGCTATCGCCCCACTTTCTTCTTATCTTTCGTCGACGATTTAAAGAAGTGCTTCCAGAGAATCTACAATCGCGACAGGATGGTAAGCTGCCAGCGTCGTCCTGTCATGGACACCCCATGTGATACCGATAGCATCTACGCCAGCATTTTGCGCCAAATGCATGTCGTGTGTTGTGTCCCCCACCATCACAGCCTCTTTTGCCTCAACACCAAGCTGAGCCAAAAGCTCATTGAGCATCAATGGGTCAGGTTTTGAAGCCGTTTCATCCGCAGTGCGAGTCGCCACAAAAAATGCTGACGTGCCGGTATCCGCAATGGCCTTATCTAAGCCCGGGCGGGATTTGCCTGTCGCAACCGCGAGCAAATGCCCTCTTTGCTTTAGCGTTTCCAAAAACGCAAAAGTAGAAGGATACAGGTCAATAGGCGTATCGTTATCGACACGAAACTGTTGCCCGTAATGGCGTTTCCACTCATCCAGTTTTTCTAAAGGCGCCCCGGGATAGAGAAATTCATACCCTTTGTCGAGGCTCAGGCCAATCATCTGTTTGAGCTCATCACCAGACAACTCTGGCAAACCACCCGTGAGATGGGCAGCAGCTTCCAGACTGGAAACAATACGCGCGACAGAATCCATCACGGTGCCATCCCAATCAAAAATGACCAACTTATAGTTAGCTAACACGTGGCGCTTTCCTTAAACCTTCCAGTGCTCTTTCTAATTGCTTATCCATCGGGGCGGAGATATCCATCAGTTCTTCGGTTCCCGGGTGGGTAAACTTGATATTGGCTGCGTGCAGGAAAAGACGGCTCAAACCAAACTTCTTGGTGTAAGCATCAAACCTTGGATCGCCATAGCGATCGTCCCACGCCAGTGGATGTCCCACATATTGCGCATGCACACGGATTTGGTGGGTACGGCCAGTTATTGGGCTAGCTTGCACCAAAGTCGCTTGCTCGAACTGTTCCATCACTTTAAAGCGGGTTTCAGACGGCTTACCATTCGGGTTTACACGAACAATGCTGTTCACTTCGTTTTTAAGAAGTGGCGCAGTTACCTTCTTCATAGAAGGCTTCCAGTTACCCATGGCTAGAGCAAAGTAGTATTTCTGCACCGTCTTCTCACGGAATTGCGCCTGCAAATGACGCAATGCTGAACGCTTCTTAGCAATTAGCAAGATGCCTGAGGTATCGCGGTCGATACGGTGCACCAGTTCTAGAAAGCGTGCGTCTGGGCGCAATGCGCGCATCGCTTCAATGGCGCCGAAGTGCAGACCACTTCCGCCGTGAACCGCAGTGCCTGACGGTTTGTTGAGCACTAACATGTGATCGTCTTCATAAATCACACATTTTTCCAACTCTGCAACACGATTCAGTTTGGTACTGGGTGCCTCAGCCTGCGCTGTCTCTGGGATCTTGATAGGTGGTACGCGAATAACATCGCCCGCCTGAAGCTTATATTCAGGTTTTATGCGTTTTTTATTAACTCGCACCTCTCCTTTACGCAGAACGCGATAAATCATACTTTTAGGTACGTTTTTAAGCCTATTTCGGAGAAAGTTATCGATCCGCTGGCCTGCAATGTCATCTGAAATGTCGATGAATTGCACTTTAGGTTTTTCAGTATTCATAGGGCGTAGATTCTACATTGCATCAAAGTAGTTTGCTGCAAAAAAGTGTCCCTGCTATAGTTGCGCCGTAAAGCAGAAAAGTTTGAAGCTTTTTTGCTCGCCACGACTAAAAAGTCGACAAATAGAGTAAATCTTTACCGCTTTATCTCAGACCCCTAACCGCCACTAGCACTATTTCTGAGTAGTATCTTGATCAGCTGGCAGTTAACGGTGTCTTAATCATGCAGCACTCGGCGTAAGACATGAGGAATAAAGCACCCGTTAGTTTGTTGGCACGACGGGATAAATAACCAGTGTCAAAGAGACTGTCGCCATTTGTGGCGAATAGCCGACTGAATAAACCGGAGTGAATATCTTAATTCCGTATCAGTGGGTGGATAAGTAGTGCCCTAGAGCGTCCCTGATTCCCCAGCCGTGAGGCTGCATTAACATCAGACTTGGGACCTGGCAGCATTGCGTTCTTTCTCTCGTATCCGACAACTAATAACAACAAATAATCGAGAACAATTTGATATGAAAAGAATGTTGATTAACGCAACTCAAAAGGAAGAGTTGCGCGTCGCATTGGTTGACGGTCAGCGCTTATACGATCTGGATATCGAAAGCCCTGGCCATGAATCGAAGAAAGCAAACATCTATAAAGGCCGTATTACACGTATTGAGCCAAGTCTTGAAGCAGCATTCGTAGACTATGGTTCTGAGCGTCACGGTTTCCTTCCTCTTAAAGAAATTGCCCGCGAATACTTCCCAGACAATTACAGCTACCAAGGTCGTCCAAACATCAAAGAGGTGTTGAAAGAAGGCCAGGAAGTGATTGTTCAGGTTGATAAAGAAGAACGTGGTAACAAAGGCGCTGCCTTGACCACTTTCATCTCTCTCGCTGGTAGTTACCTTGTTCTGATGCCAAACAACCCTCGTGCTGGCGGTATATCCCGTCGTATCGAAGGTGAAGAGCGTAGCCAACTGAAAGAAGCAATGTCTGGTCTGAAACTGCCTCAGGGCATGGGTCTGATCGTTCGTACTGCTGGCGTTGGCAAATCTGCTGAAGAGCTGGAATGGGATTTAAACTACCTGCTGAACAACTGGGAACGCATCCAAGGCGCCGCTGATTCTAAACCAGCGCCATTCCTGATCTATCAGGAAAGCGATGTGATTGCGCGTGCATTCCGTGATTACCTGCGTCGTGACATCGGTGAAGTGCTGATCGACAGTGAGAAAGTTTACAATCAGGCTCGTGAGCGTATTCAGGCTACCCGTCCTGACTTCCTGAGTCGCGTTAAACGCTACGAAGGTGAAGTTCCACTTTTCAGCCACTACCAAATCGAAAGCCAGATTGAATCTGCCTTCCAGCGCGAAGTGCGTCTGCCTTCCGGTGGTTCGATTGTTATCGACCCTACCGAAGCACTGACTTCTATCGACATCAACTCCGCTCGCGCGACCAAGGGTTCTGATATCGAAGAAACCGCCCTGCAGACAAACCTTGAAGCAGCGGACGAAATTGCACGTCAATTGCGCCTGCGTGACCTTGGTGGTCTGGTTGTTATCGACTTCATCGATATGACCCCAGTTCGCCACCAACGTGAAGTAGAAAACCGTCTGCGTGAAGCTGTCCGTATGGACCGTGCACGCGTTCAAATCGGTCGTATTTCACGCTTTGGTCTGCTGGAAATGTCTCGTCAGCGTCTGAGCCCTTCTCTGGCAGAAGCCAGCCACCACATCTGTCCTCGCTGTACAGGTACTGGTGTGATTCGTGATAACGAATCTTTGTCTCTGTCTATCTTGCGTCTGATCGAAGAAGAAGCGCTGAAGGAAAACACCGCCCAAGTAATGGCTGTAGTACCCGTTCCGGTTGCTTCTTACCTGCTCAACGAAAAACGCCGCTCAGTGCAGCACGTTGAGAAGTATCACAACGTCCGCGTTATCGTTGTACCTAACGCCAACATGGAAACCCCACACTTTGAAGTGGTTCGTATCCGCGGTGGTGACGAAGTGACTTCACTGTCTTACCGCCTTCCAGAACAACTGGAAGCAATGCGTGAGACTGAAGGCAAAGACGACGCACCAGCTGAGCGCGTTGTTAAGAAACGCGAAGAGCCAGCATTGCAAAGTTTCGCTGCCCCTGCTTCTCCGGCACCGGTTGCCAAGCCAGCAGCAAAAGCAGCAGTTGAAGCTAAACCTGGTCTGATCTCTCGTCTGGTATCTTTCATCTCTGGCCTGTTCGCAAGTGCGCCGGCTGAAGAAGAGAAGAAAGAAGAACCAAAACGCGAGTCTCGTAACCGTCGTGACCACAAGCGTTCTCAAGATCGCACCCGTCGTGGCTCGCGCAATGGTCAGCGCGACGAAAACAGCAAGAATGGCGAGCGCAATGAACGAAGCGAGCGTGGAGATAAGAAACCACGTCGTGGCAAAGAGCGCGCTGAAAATAACGAACGTTCAAATGAGCGTCCGGAAAAACAAGCTAAGAAGCAAAACCGCAAGCAGACTGACAAGGCAGAAAAAGCTGACCAACGTCAACAGCAAGCGAAAGCGGCTAAGCCAGTAAAAGAAGAGTCTCAAGCTAACAAGCAAGAGAAAGCGGAAAAGACGGAGAAAGTAAAACAGCGCCGTCAACGCCGTAAACTGAACAAGAAAGTCCGTGTTGGTGATACTGAAGAAGTTGAAATCGCCGCAGTAAACCCACTTCACGAAATGGGCAAAGCTGTAGCGGAAGAAGCGAAAGCAGAAGCGACCACTACTGACGCACCTCAGACCGCCGAGACGAACGATAATGGTGAGCAACGTGAAGAGAAGCGTCGTAACCGCCGTTCACCTCGTCACCTGCGTGCAAGTGGCCAACGTCGTCGTCGCAGCAACCGCGAAGACGAATCAGCAAACGCTGAGCAAGGCCTTGACCAACTGGACATGATGGAAACGGCTGTTTCTATCGTTGAAAAGCGCAACAAGGTCGTTCTGAAGTCTGGTGTTGCTTCTCCAGAAATGGCAATGGGTAAAGTATGGCCTTCGAAAGCTGCACTGAAAGCCCCGGTTGTGGCAGAAGCAGTGACAGAAGCACCTGTTACTGACGAAGCTCCAGCACCTAAGACAGTTGCTGTTGGTGGTGTAGCCTTCCCTGAAATGGCAATGGGTAAAGTCATTGTTCGTCGTTCAGCACCCACTGTGCTGGAAGAAAAAGCGAAGTACGAAGGTGCTGACGCCCTAAACGAAGAACTGCCAGTTGCTGTTAATGCACCGGAAGAAGTAGAAGCACCTGCTGCAGAGCCAGTTGTCGAAGCTGTAGCTGAACAGGTAGAAGCGCCAAAAGCTGAAGAAACCAATGTGAAGAGCGTGATGGAATCTAGCGAAATCCCTGCTGTAGAAGCAGAGAAACCTGCTAAGCCTGCTATTCGCATCGGTCGTGCAACGTCTCCAATGACAAAAGCGCCAGCACCGGAAAGCGCTGAATCAGCGATTGAAGTAGCCATTGCTGAGTTCCGCAGTGAGCGAGCTGAAACGCGCCAAGCAGGTAGCCAAACGGCAACCAACAGCGCCGCAGCGCCAGCGACCAAGCCGAACTTCCAGTAAGAAGTGATGAATCAGAAAGAGCCATGCCTAGCATGGCTCTTTTTTTATGTATCTGTACCCGAACAAAAAGCCACCTCTTGGGCTTTTAGGGTCTTATTCATCAAACTGCCATCGCTTTGATGTCTAATCAGTTTGGCTAATTGCAGCACGTCTTTTTTGTTATAACCCGCTGTTCTGCCTAGACGTAACCTGCTTTTAAGTTTCACAAATACGTTACCAAGATTGAACAAAATCACACTTTTAGGTAGTATCGCCGTCTTTGTCGAATTGCCAACAACCCACTTTTAGAGAAGTAACCGAACAAGATGTTTGAATTCCCCAAGTTTCCTAAACACTCGGCCAAGAACGACATTCTGTCGGGTCTGACTGTTGCACTCGCTCTGGTACCAGAAGCCGTTGCGTTTGCTTTCGTTGCAGGCGTTGACCCAATGGTTGGCCTGTATGCTGCGTTCATCATGGGTCTACTGACTTCTATCCTTGGCGGTCGCCCTGGTATGATTTCTGGTGCGACTGGCGCAATGGCTGTGGTCATGGTCAGCCTGGTCGCAGAACACGGTATTCAATATCTTTTTGCGGCAATCATGCTGGCGGGAGCTCTTCAAATTCTGGCGGGTGTATTTAAGCTCGGTAAATTTATCCGTATGGTGCCACACCCGGTAATGATTGGTTTCGTTAACGGTCTGGCTATCGTCATCTTCCTTGCTCAACTTGGTCAATTCCAGGTGCCTGGCCTGAACGGTGAAATGGAATGGCTGCAAGGCGAGCAACTGTATCTGATGCTTGGCTTGGTGGCGATTACCATGGCTATCATCCATTTCCTGCCCAAAATCACCACCGCAGTACCTTCTTCTCTGGTTGCGATTGTGTCTGTGACTGCGGCTGTTGTCCTGCTGGATCTGGATACCCGCACAGTTGTCGACTTCCTGCGCTCAATGAGTGGTGACGAGAACGCAACGCTTGCTGGTTCACTGCCGACTTTCGCTTTCCCAACTGTTCCATTCAATCTGGAAACACTATACATCATCCTGCCATACTCTTTGATTCTGGCAGCTGTTGGTCTGATTGAATCTCTGTTGACCCTAACCGTCGTTGACGAGATGACCGGCACCCGCGGCCGCGGTAACCGCGAATGTGTAGGCCAGGGTGTCGCGAACGTAACCTGTTCCGTATTCGGTGCGATGGGCGGCTGTGCGATGATTGGTCAGTCGATGATCAACGTTAACTCTGGTGGCCGTGGCCGTCTGTCTGGCATCGTTGCCGCACTGGCCCTGCTCTGTTTCATCCTGTTCACCTCTTCGCTGATTGAGATGATCCCACTGGCAGCGCTGGTTGGTGTGATGTTCATGGTGGTTATCGGCACATTTGAATGGGCAACGTTCAAGCTGGCCAGCCGTGTACCAAAACGCGACTTTTTCGTTATCGTGCTGGTGACTGTTGTTACCGTTATGACTGACCTGGCGATTGCGGTTATCGTTGGTGTGATTGTGTCGGCGCTGATGTTCGCATGGGAACACGCGAAACACATCTATGCATCAAGCCACATCAATGAAGAAGGTTCAAAAATCTATGAAGTGAATGGTCCATTGTTCTTTGGCTCAGTGGCTAACTTCCTTGAACTATTTGATGCTCAGAACGACCCACAAGACGTGATTGTCGATTTTGGTAAATCCCGTGTGGCTGACCACTCAGCCATCGAAGCGATTGAAACGCTGGCTGAGCGATACAGCAAAGCGGGTAAGACGCTCCACCTTCGTCATCTGTCACAAGACTGTTTGGCGCTGCTGACTAAAGCGGGCAGCCTGGTTGAAATTAACCACATCGAAGACCCAAGCTACAAGGTTGCAACCGACGTTCTGGCGTGATGAATTTCAATGATGAAGAAGCGGGCTGAATGGCCCGCTTTTTTATTACCTATTCTCTTCTTCGCAGAGCGATAGATAATGTTGGAAAGACTTTAACTCACCGGCTTCAAAATGCTCTTTGAGGGCTTCCATACGCTCAATACGATCAACGCGAAAGCTTCGATAATCATCCCGTAGCTCACACCATGCCACCAGCGTCCAGACTTTGCCCCAAAATACCTGGCCTAGAGGGTGAACAATCCGCTCGGAGTATATTCCTTCGCCAGTTTTATATTTGATGCGGACTTTTTGTTTTTCAGTCGTCGCTGCGCGCAAGCTTTCTCGCCATACGGTGCATTCTGATTCAATGTAAAAGTCAGGCACCGCAAGAGGCAAAGCGTCAATCTGGGCTTTAAGGTGTTCTGGCAGTATGGACTGGATTTTTCTTGAGGCAGATTCAGAAGCAGCCGCCAAACTCTTATCTGACCATGCTCGTACCATTTGCATGCCAAGTTCCAATGCGACGATTTCTTCTTCAGTAAACATTAGCGGTGGAAGGTGAGAGCCTTTGCCTAACAGGTAACCAATCCCTGCTTCGCCTTCAATGGGAACACCGGACAATTGCAGGGATTGGATATCACGGTAAATCGTGCGCTCACTGACCTTCAGCTCTTCCGACAACGACTTGGCCGTCACCGCGTAACGTTTACTACGCAGCAGTGTTAAAAGCTCAAACAAGCGCTCCGATTTACTCATTCACTCTTCCTAAGCTGTTTCAGTCATACAAGGACTCATTTTAATTTGCTCGTGGGCCATCACTAGCGTTGAAGCATCAATATAAGACACCATCTTCTGAGCACCTTCATCCTTCATGAAGTTGTCTGACGCTGCCTTAGCATCAGCGAGTGTCGCCCAGTAAACAATGTCTGTCCATTCTTGTGTCTGCTCATTAAGACTCAGCGAACGGTAAAGATAGCCTTCACATCCTTTAATAAAGGGAATAGTGCCTTCTGCTGCCTCAACAAATGCCTTCATATCCGCGCCGTCTTTCAGTTTGAATCTTACGGTTTCTACAATGTTATCCATGGTGTTATCTCCTTTCGTGTGGGGTTGAGAAGAGATTACTGACACCTACTGACAGATCGTGTCAGGAGCGTTTCCCAGAAACAAAAAAAGGTCAGCTTTTGGCTGACCTTCTATTTCAAGAGCTTAAACACATTACGGTAAATCGAAGACCAAAGCAGTGACGTTTTCTGAGCCGTTATTTTTCAGCAAGAGTTGGGAGAGCCCGCTAACTTTTGCACCGTCGCCAGCTGAGAGAGCATCGTCATTCACTGACAACTCACCCGCTACGACATGCACATACACATTGCTGCCCATTTCCGGGGTGAAAGTTTCCGAACTATCGTTTTCAAGGATTAACTGCAGTAATCGGGCATCTTGTTTAATGTGCAATGTGCCATCACGGCCATCAGGCGTTGCTATCTCAGTGAAGCCCAATGCTTTACCAAAGTCCTTCTGCTGATAACCTGGTGCTCCACCCTTCTCATTAGGCTGAATCCAAATTTGCAGGAAGCGAAGGTCACTGTCGGAAGAGCCATTGTACTCACTGTGGTAAATCCCCTTCCCTGCAGACATCAATTGAAATTCACCGGCTGGCAGAGACTGGATATTCCCTTCACTGTCTTTATGCTCAATCACACCGTCCAGAACATAACTTATGATCTCCATATCACGGTGACCGTGAGTATCAAACCCAGTCGATGGTTTCACCACATCATCGTTAATCACACGAAGCGCCGAGAAACCCATTTGCTCAGGGTCATGATAATGACCAAAAGAGAAGGTGTGGCGACTGTCCAGCCAACCAAAGCTTGCACGGCCACGTTTCTCAGATTTACGGATATCAATCATTTCGACCTCCTTTGCGCTTAACTTATTGCTTTAAAGGTTAAGCAATCCCAATCTTGAATAAAACCAGAGAGATTTGAGTTTGATGTTCAACTTTTTCGAACATCAAAAAGGAACAACAAAGGGCATGGCGCCAGTCAACTCGCCCGAAAGTAGTGGCTCAATGCGAGCATATTCAGGTCGTTTGGGTATATAATTGCCGTCTTCAAAGCACTAAAAAAGACCAAAGAAAATCGATGTCGCTAAGCCCAGAATTAGAAAGTTTGCTCGAGCCAGTGCGCGGGTTTCTGCACTGCGAAACGCCACAGACGTGGATTGATGAGGCCATTAAGCCTGAAAACGAAACCATACTTCTGCGTGATCACGCTAACTGCGAATTAAAAGCCAGCCAAACCGCAATGTGGCTTATCCGCAAGTACGCCATTGACGCGTCCAGCGGCGAGCTACTTTTGGAGTGGGCAAAACCCTATGAAGATTTCGTTTACCGTGGCATGCGTGATGGGATTTTCCACGCTAAAAAGAATGGGCTGAGCGCTCCACTAAAACCCAAGGAAGGTTTCGAACACGGCCCAGATTTAATCGACAAAATGGTTCGACTGATTAAAGAAGAATTCCATCATTTCGAGCAGGTCATCGAAATCATGGAAAAACGTGATATGCCATACAGCCCGCTCAATGCCGGCCGCTACGCACGAGGATTGATGTCAATTGTCCGTACGCATGAGCCAGCGATGCTTATCGACAAGCTGATTATTGGCGCTTACATCGAAGCTCGCTCATGTGAGCGCTTTGCCAAAGTCGCACCGTACTTGGATGAAGAACTGCGTAAGTTTTATATCTCTCTGCTGCGGTCAGAAGCACGCCACTATCAGGATTATTTGAAACTGGCGGCAGCCATTGCTGGCGGAGATATTTCCGACCGCGTGAAAGCGATTGGTGAGAAAGAAGCCGAACTCATCCAAACACCAGATGATATGTTCCGTTTCCACAGTGGCGTGCCGTCACTCGCCGCATAACTCGACAAAGTCAGGGCCTTGTCCCCTGACTTTTTCTTTATACTGTCTGTGACTTGCACCGACAGCCAATGTTCGGTAAACAGGGAATGACACTGAACAATCAAGGATTACTATGTTCAAGAAACTCAAAGCTTCTTTAGGTATTGGCGCAACCAAAGTCGATACCATCCTTCACAATGAATCTGTTTACCAAGGCGAAACCCTGCGAGGAACCGTTCATATCAAGGGTGGAGATGTCGAGCAAGAGATTGACTCCATCACACTGAAACTCTGCACTGAAGTCAAAGTTGAGTCTGACTCTGGTGTGGGTTATCAGGTCTTTGTCCTTGGTCATATTCAGGCAAATGATCCTTTCACCATTCAACCGGGTGAAGAAAAAGAAGTGCCGTTCGAACTAAAACTGCATGCCGAAACGCCAATTACGGCCGTCAATGCAAAGCTCAACCAGAGCCATGTTTGGGTAGAGACTGTTCTGGACATCGATTTCGCCATCGACCCAACTGACCGAGATTATCTGGAAGTTCGCCCACTGCCTGCAGTACAACGTGTGCTTTCCGCCATTGAACGTGAAGGTTTTAACTTAGTGAAGGCAGATGTAGAGAAAGGACATTTGCGTGGCAATGGCTTTGCCTCTGTTTCTGGCTGTTATCAAGAGCTTGAATTCAAAAACAGCGGCATGTTCAACAAGAAGGAAATCGAGCTTTCTTTCATCTTGGATGGTTCGGTTATCCACTGCCTTGCCGAGATTGACCGTTCATTCGGCCGCGGTGATACCTATCGCTCGTTCACCATTTCCCGTGATGCATCTGAAGGCGAAGTCTCACAGGCGCTGGCACCGATTTTGAGCGTCTGACATAGTACTGCAGCAATAATTGATAGGGCCTCATAGGCCCTTTTTTCTGACCTTTCGCCAAGCCTTCCAGAACCTCTCTACTTCCATCTCACAATCACAGCTTGTCCGCTTTTTGATAGTTAATACAGATCTTGTTTTATTAAGCATAAATCAACAATAACTGTAAACATTATTAACACTTCGAATATTCATTACCCGCATATTTAGCACTAACTAATTAAATTTATTATTCAATCACTAATGAGCTCAATTAGAAAACACTAAAGCTAAAAAAACCACAACGTCTCATATGTGAGTCATTCAATATAAAACCACATTAGTAGTATCAACATGCAATTGAAACATTTCCTTAACCCAAGTGTAACAATCCAAAGAGGAAGCTCATGAAGAAGCGATTAATTGCAGGTTTTATCCTTGCGAGTGTTATATCTATCGGCGCTAAAGCCGAATGTTATGGAAACGTCTATGCCATGAATGCAGGACGCGGACATGTTGGATTTATGATTGATTTACAGGAGACAAAAAAGCTGTCAGGCACCTACAACGGTGATCGGGCAATTAAAAAATCGCGCGCTGAGTTCAGCACCTCAGCCATGGCTTACGACAAAAACACCAACCGTATTTATTATGTGAGTGCGCCGAGACCCGAAGCCTATTATGTTGAGGGATTAGGGCAAGATACGTCGGCGGATGAATTTGCAAGCCTTGATTTCCATGCGTCCAAGCTAAAGCCTAACCAACTCGCTTATTTCGATTCTCAGACCAATACGCATACTATCGTCGGCAACATTCCCAGCGTTTTTCGGATGGCTTTTGAGCCCGCCACCGGGACTTTGTATGCGTCTGACAACCGAAAACTCTTTACTATTGACCCTTCAACAGCCAGTACCACTGACATCGCAGAGTTTGACAAGCCAACACTCGGTTACTCTGGTTTTTCAAGCTGGGGGGACTTTGTGTTTTATAAAGGCGATTTGCTATTTATTACTAACGGCAGAACCTTCAGCATCAACACCAGTAATGCTGTTGCCAAATTGGAATCTTTCCACTTTGTTGACTTCATCACTGCAGCCACCCTTGATCAGAACGGACAGGTTTTAATTGCAGCAAAAAACCAAAACGTAACGGGTAATATCAACAGCACCAAACTGGTTCGGCTGAACCCGGAGACAGGTGAAAAAGTCGTTGTTGGTTTATTCCCAAATCGCATTAGTGCTATGGCAACTAACACTCAGGAAAGTCACGAGTGCTATGACGCGACTATATTTCCAAGTGAGCGCAACATTGAAGTCTCAGATGTGTCAGATGACACCGTTACTGAAGGACAAAATGCAACCTTTTATGTGTCTCTTAACCAAAAGCTAAAAGCAGACAAGGACGTTGTTCTAGCAATAAAAGATAATACGGCCAAAGTGAATGTGGATTATAGCGCTGATGTAACGATTGGTTATGATGGTACAACCAAAGATGTAACACTCAATAATGAAGGCGTGAGCGTCAATTTTGAACCGGGCGACAATATATTCAGCGTTATTGTCCCCACTATCAACGATGACAACGATGAGCCTGCGAAAACCTTTACTCTTGATGCTTGGGTAAAAGAGGATGAATCAGACCTCAAATCAGGCACTGGGACCATCAATGATAATGACGAGCCATCGTTTAACTGTAACAACAGCGATAAGCTTTATTCTTACATACGAGGCTCTGACATTGATGCGCCATTTAGCGGCGGTTTAGTCATGGACTGTGAAAAATCAACAGTTCAGAAGTACTACATGACATCGAGAACCAAAGGAAGCATATCCTGGAAGACTGAGCTGGGTGGTTCACAATCGGTCGACGCGATGAGTATCGGCTACATCGGACAATCGGAGATCAAAACACTCACCAATGTAAATGCCTATATGACTGAGTTCTATAAAAATTACTGCCAACATGGTGATACTCTTGGAACAAGATTGTCTAACACCATCTATGTCACTATCACAGCAGACGAAAATGGGTTGCCTTCCTGTACAACAAGGTTAATTGGTACCTACTGTTTGGGTGAAGGCACTAAGTCAAAGACTGTGGATGTTACCCGAAAAGGCTGCAAAACCTCGCCATAATCATGGCTAAACAATTGATTAAAAGGCCTACCGTGTAGGCCTTTCTCTTTTCTTCCCAGACAGATTATTCAGGAGAGGTGTTGGCCAAAACCCACCACGATCACAAATAAGCAACAAACCTTCAAATGAAATCCATCACAAGAAATACGTAGTATTTGCTTACTTTCCTGAAGCCACGACTAGCCTTATTCCACCAAGAATTCATGGCCTTAAATAAATAAGATCCGAAAAAATACGTAGGAAACATCTACGTAGTGATGATGGCAATTCATACAATTACTTGCGCGGTATTACGAATTCATTGTTATCAAATTGTTATTCATCGTGTCGTTGGAATTTCTATAGCAATAAGGAAATGCGACATGAAACCTCTACATTCAAAAACTGAAAAAGTACTGGCAGCATTTGCATGTATTTGCCTCTCTGCCGTCCTCAGTTTTTCTGCCTTTGCCGCGGAGAAAACCTACCGACTGACATTAGCCGAAACCTGGGGACCTAACTTCCCCATTTTCGGTGATGCCACAAAGAATATGGCTGCCATGGCGGAGAAAATGTCCAATGGACGTCTTAAGATCCGCATCGACTCATCTAATAAGCACAAATCTCCATTCGGTGTCTTCGACATGGTGAAGTCAGGCCAATATGACATGGGACACTCAGCCTCGTATTACTGGAAAGGCAAAGTGCCAAACACGCTGTTCTTCACCACCATGCCATTCGGTATGGTCGCTTCTGAACAGTATGGTTGGTTCTATCATGGAGACGGCATGGCACTGATGGAAGAAGTCTATGCCCCACACAATCTTCTTTCCTTCCCCGGCGGTAATACCGGCGTTCAAATGGGTGGCTGGTTCCAAAAAGAAATCAACTCAGTGGATGACTTGGAAGGCCTTAAGATGCGTATTCCCGGCTTTGCTGGTGAAGTATTGGCTGAGCTAGGTGCGAGCCCGACAAACATCGCCCCCGGTGAGCTTTATACCGCTCTGGAAAGACGCACCATTGATGCGTTGGAATGGGTAGGCCCAGGGCTGGATTTACGTATGGGCTTTCACAAAATTGCTCCTTACTACTACACAGGCTGGCATGAGCCCGCGACTGAGCTGCAATTTCTCGTCAACAAGCGAACCTGGGAACGCCTGCCTGAAGATCTGCAGGAAATCCTTCGCGTAGCCATGCGCACTGCAGCTTACGACATGTATATCCAAAACGCGCATGCCAGCGCAGAAGCGTGGGAAGAAATGACCGCCGAATATCCCGACATTCAGGTTAAACAGTTCCCTGATGATGTGATTAATGCCTTGCGCTCTGCCAACACCAAATTACTGGCGAACTACGCCGACAAAGATGCGCAAGCGAAAAAGATCCTCGACTCCCAACAGGCCTACCTGGACAAAATACGCCGTTGGACCTCCATTTCTGAGGAAGCTTATCTTCAAGGCCAATAGAAGGCATGAAGTTGTTTTTCGCCGGGATATCCCACCCGGCGCTTTTTTGTTCATGGAGTGAGCATGTATACGCTGTTATTACTTGAGCGATCCATTAATAGAATCGCTGATGTGCTGGGCTGGATAGCCAGTACCCTTTTCCTGCTGCTCGTTATCAACGTGTTTTACAACGTGGTGATGAGGTACGTCTTCAATCAAGTATCGATTGGTTCCCAAGAGCTTGAATGGCATCTGTTTTCCGCTGTGTTTTTACTGGGTATCCCCTATGCCCTGAAAACGGGAGGACATGTCCGTATTGACGTATTTTACGAGCGCTGGCCTCAGAAAATTCAGGCGGTCATCGACTTACTTGGTTGCCTTATCTTGCTGTTACCTTTCAGCTTTCTGATTTTTTATTTCGGTCTCGACTTTACCAGAGAGGCCTACCAATTAGGTGAAGGCAGTGGCGACCCCGGTGGCTTACCGCATCGTTGGGTCATCAAAGGGATGATCCCTGCCTCTTTCCTTTTTCTGTTTTTGATTGGCATATCGAAGTCTTTAAATGCCATTCAACGCTTGATGTCCAACGACCAAATAAAGGAGTAACACCATGATTGGTATTGTAATGTTCGTGGTTGCTCTCTTTGCACTGCTACTTGGCTTTCCTGTCGCCTTCACGTTTGGTGGTATCGCGCTGATATTCGGTATTTGGGCAGAAGGCGTCGAGATGTTTGCCTTCATGCCGTTTCGCATTATGAGTGTGATGGAAAACACTGTGTTGATGGCAGTACCCTTATTTGTATTCATGGGGCTGGTGTTGCAAAAAACCCGATTGGCAGAGCAGTTGTTAGAAGCGATGGCTCGACTGTTTGGCGGCGTTAGAGGCGGATTGGCCATTTCAACCGTATTAGTTGGCTGTCTGCTGGCGGCCTCCACTGGTGTTGTGGGTGCCTCTGTCGTGGCAATGGGGCTGATTTCCCTGCCAGTGATGCTGAAGTATCAATATGCAAAGTCACTGGCCTGCGGCACCATTTGCGCGTCAGGTACGCTGGGACAAATCATTCCTCCTTCCATCATCCTAATTTTACTCGGTGATGTACTCGGCATTCCCGTGGGCGATCTGTTTCAAGCTGCTGTTTTACCGGGTCTGATATTGGTTGGTGCCTATATCGCTTACATCCTGATTTATGCCTTTCTTAATCCACAAGCCGCCAGGGCCATGACACGCCTGCCCGATCAGGACAGAACCGCAGAAATCATCGATGCACTGAAAGCCGTTATCCCGCCCCTCGCGCTCATCATTGTGGTGTTGGGTTCCATTTTCGCGGGTATTGCAACCCCTACAGAATCAGCCGTTTTAGGTGGTGTTGGCGCTATCGTGTTGGCATTGGTTTACGGACAGTTTTCAGTCCGCCTGATGTTTGAAAGTGCTGTAGAAACCGTCAAAGTCACCGCGATGGTGTTCGGTATTTTGATTGGCGCGACCGCCTTCTCAATGGCATTTACCTATACAGGTGGCGATTATCTGGTTGAAGAGTGGCTGACAGCATTGCCGGGCGATAAATGGGGCTTTCTGATCCTGACCATGCTCGTTGTGCTGCTGCTGGGCTTTTTTATCGACTTTGTGGAGATCTGCTTCATCATTGTGCCGATATTAGCGCCAGTCGCTCAACTGATTGGTATTGATATGGTTTGGTTCGCCATCCTGATTGCGATGAATTTACAGTCCTCTTTCTTAACGCCGCCGTTTGGTTTCAGTCTGTTTTACCTCAAAGGCGTCGCCCCACCCTCTATTACCACTGGAGATATTTACCGGGGTGTATTGCCGTTTATCGCCATTCAGGCTGCGGTACTGCTCAGTATTCTGATCTTCCCGGCTTTCTATGGCCTTGGCGGAAACTAAGCAAAAACGCGTTAAGCGATTAATATTACAAAGACCTTTGCATTTTAAAGGAGAGAGGGACATGTCACTTAAATTGAAGATCATTTTGATGACAGTGATCCCTCTCGTGGTTATCAGCTACGTCATCGGCTGGATAACCATTAACCAGTCCCAATCCCTCGGCGTAAAGGAAATCTCCACCTTCCGCGAGAGTATGCTCACGACCAAAGAGCAAGCACTGGAAGACTACGTTCACCTTGCTATCCAGAGCATCGATTACCTGTACGATGACACATCAAGAAACGAGTCAGAGCTTAAACATCAGGCCTTGGAAGTACTGCGTCAGCTTCGCTACGGCAACGATGGCTATTTCTTTGTTTATGACGAAGCGGGCTTTAACCTCGCTCACCCCATCATGCCAGAGTTGGAAGGCCAGAATCTTATCAATCTAAAAGATTCTAATGGCAATTTCCTGATCCAGAATCTGCTTGCTTCAGCCAAGGCGGGCGGCGGCTTTCATCAATATTTATGGCATAAACCCTCTACCAATGAAGTCGTCCCAAAGCTGAGCTATGCCATATGGCTACCCAAGTGGAAATGGATGGTAGGTACTGGGCTTTACATTGAAGATATTGGCGAGCAGATCGAAGGGGTCAAACAGGATGTTCAAACCAGTATTAATCATACCTACATCGCCATATTGGTTATTCTGGTTTCTAGTGTGCTCATCATGGTGGTGATTGCGCTGGCAGTTAATTTACACGAGCACCGAATCGCTGATGAAAGGCTACGTGAGTTGGCGTTTCGCAATGTGATGCTGCAAGAAGACGAGAAAAAGTACATTTCCCGTGAACTACATGACTGCGTTAACCAGTTACTGGTATCTGCAAAATGCCATATTGAGTTGCTGTCAAAAGAGCTACACCAGAACGGAAGTACCACTGCCGGAGAACACCTTCAGAAAGGCGAAACCTCTCTGATAAAAGCGATTAAAGAAGTACGTAACATTTCGCGTAACCTTCGTCCTTCCGCGTTAGACGATATTGGCCTTAATGCTGCGCTTGAATTGCTAGCATCAGACTTTGCTACTTCACAGAACATTCAAATCGACACCCATTTGGATGATTTTGATGACAAACTGCTTCCGGAAGTCACCACCACCTTGTACCGGGTGGTGCAGGAGTCCTTGGTGAATATTGAAAAGCACAGCCAATGCAGAAACGTCGACATAATCTTGTCAAAGTTGGGGGAAAGATTGCAGTTAATCATTCGCGATGATGGCAAAGGCTTTAACGTTTCCGAAGCGCTCAAAGGTCGGGGGATCGGTCTAAGAAATATGCGGGAGCGCATCGAATTTATCGGTGGTGACTTTGAAATCAGTGCAGAAAAAGAGCGGGGAACGGAAGTGAGTATTCTGTTGGAACTCAGCACCATAATCATGGAGAGAAATCATGGATGACATTCGTGTATTGCTGGTCGATGATCACCGTGCCGTTCTGGAAGGGTTTGTTGCCCGCATCGAAAATGAACCTGGCGTTGCTGTCGCAGGTACAGCGGTAAACGGTGTAGAGGCGCTTGAGAAAGCCAAAGTTTTGAAACCTGACGTGGTATTGATGGACATCAGTATGCCAGTGCTCAACGGTATCGAAACCACCAAACTATTCAGTCAAAACCACCCCGAGACCAAAATACTCATTTTGACCATGCATGATAACCGTGAGTACATTCAGAAAGTGATGGAGTCCGGCGCTTCTGGCTACATCCTCAAAGATGTCTCGCTGGAAGAAATGATCAATGCGATTAAAACCGTTAATGACGGCGCCAGTTACTTTTGCCAAAGCTCTAGTAAGGCGCTTTTTGATATGGTCAAAGAGTCCCGAAAATCCGAGAACAAAAAGAACATACTCAGCCAACGCGAAACAACCGTGCTTGCTCTTGTTGCAAAGGGCTTGAGCAGCAAGAAAATCGCCCAGCAATTAGATATCAGTGTGCGCACCGTGGAAACCCATCGCCAGAACATCAAGCATAAGCTGAACGTCTCCTCTACCGCTGAAATGGTCGACTATGCACTAAGGAACAATCTTACTTAGTCACCCAACTTTCTTTGTTGTCGGCTCTTATCAACGTTATGCGTCTTTCAATATTGAGTTTCCGACAAGTCTTACTTCTAACCTTTCATCGCCTGACGTTGTGTTCTGTACTGACCTTTTAGCAAACAGCCAAGGATAGGAACCACCGATGACAGCGCAGATAGAAAAAGAGCTCAGTAGCAATGGCGTATTACGATTAACCTTGAACAACCCCCAGCGGCGCAATGCTCTCTCACAGGCTATGATTGGAGCGCTTCACCAAGCCATCACTGACACTTCTATTTCATCCGATGTAAAAGTGGTTGTTCTATCTGGCAATGGCCCCGCATTCAGCGCTGGACATGATCTCAAAGAAATCACTGCTGCCCGAAATAATGACGATAAAGGCCGTGCCTTTTTCACCTCTCTCATGAGCCAATGTGCCGCGATGATGACTGCCATTGTGAACTGCCCTAAACCTGTGATCGCAGAAATCGACGGTATTGCCACCGCAGCGGGTTGTCAGTTGGTGGCCAGTTGTGACCTCGCCTATGCCTCTGACACGTCTCGTTTTGCCACACCGGGCGTGAATATTGGTCTTTTCTGTTCTACCCCGATGGTTGCTCTTTCCAGAAACGTTTCGAGCAAGCATGCCATGGAAATGCTGCTCACCGGGGACATGCTTTCTGCCGCTGATGCAGAGCGAATGGGGCTGATTAATCGCGTCACTGAAAGCGCTTCTTTAAAAGCACTGACACAGGAAGTGGCGGATAAGATCGCAGCCAAATCCTCTCTGACACTGGCTATCGGAAAAGAAGCGTTTTACCGCCAGCAGGAAATGAATCTAAAAGAAGCTTATGCCTACGCCAGCGAAGTCATGGTAAACAATATGCTGACGGAAGACGGCGAAGAAGGGATTAGCGCCTTCGTTGAAAAACGTCCTCCTGTCTGGCGAAATCAGTGAGGTTCAGCGATGTCGAATCTTTATAACATTGGACTGGACCGTAACCCTGCAAACTACCAACCACTGACGCCCCTTGGCTTTCTCGAGCGCACAGCATCAAACTATCCAGACTCGCTTGCCATTGTTCATGGCGACCTGAGAATTACATATCAAACCTTCTATGACCGAAGCCGTCAGTTAGCGTCGCAGCTGGCCAATCTCGGCCTTGGTCGGGGTGACACAGTTTCTGCTATGTTAGCCAACACGCCCGCCATGCTGGAATGCCATTATGGCGTGCCTATGGCGGGCTCAGTTTTACATTCCATCAATACCCGCTTAGAAGCTGCCACCATTGCTTATCAGCTTGATCATGCGGAAGCCAAGGTACTGATTGTTGATCAGGAGTTCTTATCGGTCGCCAAGGATGCACTCGAACTGGCAGAGCGTTCGCCAATTGTCATTGTTTACAGTGATCCTGTATGGGTTGAAGAGACTAAAGAAACACCCAACTCAACCTATCAGGACTACGAAACCTTTATCAGTCAGGGGGACAAATCCTTTCGCTGGTTGATGCCAGAAGATGAATGGGATGCCATTTCCATCAACTACACCTCCGGTACAACGGGCAACCCGAAGGGTGTGGTGTGTCATCACCGTGGTGCTTACCTTCTGGCTCTAGGGAATGTGTTCACTGCGGAGATGCCCAAGTATTCGACGTATCTCTGGACACTTCCGATGTTTCACTGCAATGGCTGGTGCTTCCCATGGACGATGTCAGCTATCTGCGGCACACACGTTTGTCTTAGACAGGTTCGCGCAGAGCCAATCTGGCATGCACTAACCGAGCATAAAGTCACTCACCTTTGTGGCGCGCCGATCGTCATGGATATTATTCTGTCTGACCAAACCCAGCCACTCTCTGACAAAGTGGCGTTTTTCACCGCTGCCGCGCCTCCCCCGGAGAGCACACTCGCGAAGATGCAGCAGGCAGGTTTTGAAGTCACTCATCTCTATGGTTTGGCAGAAGTGTATGGCCCTGCTGTCGTGAATGAATGGCATGATGAGTGGGATGACCTGCCGATTCAGGATCAAGCCAAACTCAAAGCACGGCAAGGGGTTCGATATCTACCGCTCGAGGCCTTGGATGTGATGAACCCAGAGACCATGGAGCCCGTCCCTGCAGACGGAAAGACCATTGGTGAAGTCATGTTCCGCGGCAATGTGGTGATGAAGGGATATTTCAAGAACCTGACCGCCACTGAGTCTGCATTTGCAGGGGGATGGTTCCACTCCGGTGACTTAGCGGTGAAATACCCAGATGGCTACATTCAGCTTAAAGACCGCTCCAAAGACATCATTATCTCAGGTGGCGAAAACATCTCATCCATCGAAATTGAAGATGTTCTCTACAAACATCCTGCCGTTGCAGTTGCTGCTGTGGTTGCCTGCCCTAATGAAAAATGGGGGGAAGTCCCCTTTGCCTTTGTTGAGCTCGGAGAAGGTAAAGTCGTCTCAGAGCAGGAATTAAAAACATGGTGCAGCAATCACATGGCTGGGTTTAAAGTCCCCAAACACTTTGCCTTTGCCATGATTCCCCGAACGCCAACAGGGAAAATCCAGAAGTTCCAGTTGCGGGAGCAGGTTAAGCAATCCAAATAGGCTTCATCGCGTGTTTTCTTGTACTGAAAAAGCCGCCAATGCGGCTATTTACCTCTGTCTCACGCTAGTACAGAAAACGCCATCTTCAACACCGCATTCACTTTCTCGACATCTTCTCCACGCGCACGCTGCGCCAAAGCTGCGGTTAATTGTGCATCGATGTAATCTGCCACAAACTGGTTAGACATGGTTTCAGGTATCTCTCCGCCTTCCCTCGCTCTCTGAGCCCAACCCTCGATGAAAGCCATAAATTGGTAATGAATTTCAGCTAACGCATTCTGTGTTTTGTCCCCGAGTTTAGTTTGGGTATCCCGCATTTTGACCATCAGGCACCCATCAGGTAACTCTTTTCGCTCATTGCAGACGAATTCCACCAATTCCGCCAGCACACCGCTTAGCGAAGTTTGGCTTTCTAACGTGGCAATCAAAGGGGAAAATGTTTGCTCAATATAAGCTGCTAGCGCTGCCTCCATTAATCCGTCTTCATTACCAAACTCCCTGTACAGACCGGGTTTGGACACTTCTGCCAGCTTGCAGATTTCGTTGATGGAAACACCTCGGGTACCTTCTTGCCAGTAGGCCTTCATTGCCACATCCAGAATACGTTCCCGGTTGATGGTCTTGGGTCTTCCCCTGGCCGCTTTGGTTTTTTCTTGGGTCATATTTAAGTACCAGCTGGTATTTTATTATTGACAGTATGTTCTGATTGGCATTAATGTACCACCTAGTATTTTAATAAACAATTCGAAAAGGACATCTACCATGGCGCAAGATACTCGCGGAAAAGTGCTGCTGACCGGCATTTCAGGCTTTATTGGACTCCACTGTGCGAAAGAAGCACTTGTACAAGGCTTTGAAGTTGTTGGCTCTGTTCGAAGTGAAGCGAAAGAAAATGAAGTTCGCGCAACACTTGAAGCAGCGTCGGTAGATACTGCCAACCTGAGTTTTGCTCATTTGGACCTGACCTCTGACAATGGCTGGGATGAAGCAGCAGCAGGATGCGATTACATCATGCACATTGCTTCTCCTTTCACGATTGCCAACCCTAAAACCGAAGATGAAATGATCATCCCTGCTGTTCAGGGTTCACTTCGCGCCTTGCGCGCAGGTAAAGCTGCTGGCGTTAAACGTGTTGTTTTGACGAGCTCCATCCTTTCGATGATGGGTACGATGAAGACAGGTACATTCGGCCCTGACAACTGGACGGATACCAACTCAACCGAGATCAGCACTTACACCAAAAGTAAAACGCTGGCGGAGCGTGCAGCGTGGGAATTCATGGAAACTCTTTCAGATGAAAACGCCATGGAGTTGGTTGTGGTCAACCCAGGTGGCGTATTCGGTCCTCCGCTTGGTAGAAACATCACAGGACAAACGATGACGCTGACCGACCAAATGCTTCGCGGCAAAGTGCCTATGGTGCCGAATATATCCCTGCCTATGGTCGATGTGCGCGATTTGGCTGTGTTACATGTTAAGGCACTGTCTGAAGCAGGTGCAAAAGGGAAACGACTTATTGCCGCCACTGCCGATCCGGTAAGCTTTTTGACAATGGCACAAGTGATGAAAGACCAAGGCTACAAAGGTCCAAGCACTCGAAAAGCGCCAAACTTTCTGTTGAAGTTCACTGCATTGTTTGACCGTGAAGCCAAGGGAATGTTGGGAATGCTGAACATGAATCTCAATGCCAATAACTCAGAAACCCAAGAGATCTTCGGTTGGACACCAAGACCTGCCGTTGAATCCATTCAAGATACAGCCAAAGCGGTTCATGCACTGCAAAGCTAATCCTGCTTACCAAGCGCTAACAGCAAAGAAAAAGGCCGCGATTGCGGCCTTTTTCGTTTATTCCACTCACCCCATGGTCGGCATAGTGAAATGACTATCGTGGGTTTCCAGCCTTACACTGGCTGGCCAGCGAGTGGTGACGGTTTTCATTCGGGTATAGAAACGTACGCCATCGTTGCCGTGCACATTCAGAGGCCCAAAGATTGAACGCTTCCAACCGCCGAAGCTGTGGAATGCCATCGGCACTGGAATTGGTACATTGACACCCACCATTCCTGCTAACACGTCTTCACTGAACTGGCGGGCGGTTTCACCATCGCGGGTAAAAATGGCAGAGCCATTGCCATACTCATGGCGGTTAATCAGTTCTAATGCTGTTTGGTAATCAGGCACGCGGACTACAGACAACACAGGGCCAAAGATTTCATCCTGATAAATGGTCATGTCAGGCGTCACATCATCAAACAGGGTTGGGCCGACAAAGTAGCCATTCTCATGTCCTTCCACCTGACAACCACGCCCATCGACAACCAGCTTCGCGGACTGCTCAACGCCCGCATCAATGTAGCCGACAATTTTGTCGCGATGTTGTGCCGAAATAACTGGCCCCATGTCGTTTTCAGGGCCGTCTACAATACCCGGGCCTACACGCATTTTGTTGATGCTTTCTGACAGCGAAGCCACCAGCTTATCGGCGGTTTCATCACCCACAGCGACAACAACAGACAGCGCCATACAACGCTCGCCCGCTGCACCAAAGCCAGCTCCGACTATCGCGCCGCTTGCCATTTCAAGGTCGGCATCAGGCATCAAGATACAGTGATTTTTTGCACCACCGAGTGCCTGACAGCGTTTACCATGCGCAGACGCCGTGGAGTAAATGTATTCCGCGATAGGTGTTGAACCAACAAAGCTCACAGCCTGAACACGGGGATCCGTCAGCAGCACATCAACCGCTTCTTTGTCGCCGTTGACCACGTTGAACACGCCGTCCGGCAATCCGGCTTCTTTCAGTAACTCAGCCAGCATCAGACCCAAAGACGGATCCTTCTCAGAAGGCTTCAGAACAAAGGTGTTACCGGTAGCAAGGGCAATCGGGAACATCCACATTGGCACCATCGCGGGGAAGTTAAACGGGGTGATACCTGCACACACGCCAAGCGGCTGCATAATAGAATGACTATCAACCCCAGAGCCCACATTCGCCGAGCTCTCCCCTTTTTGTAGATGAGGAATGCCGCAAGCAAACTCGACGACTTCCAATCCGCGGGTCAACTCGCCGACGGCATCAGAGTAGACTTTACCGTGTTCGTTGCTGATAAGGCGAGCCAACTTATCCTGATTCGCTTCAAGCAGCGCTTTGAATTTGAACATCACACGGGCACGGCGTAATGGTGGCGTTTTCTTCCATGCAGGAAAAGCGGCATGCGCGGCAGCCACCGCCGCCTCTGCTTCTTCTGCTTTGCTCAATACCACCTGACGGGTCTGCTCGCCAGTCGCCGGGTTGAATACTGCGCCAAATCGTTCAGTACTGCTTTGTGCGATTTGTCCGTTAATAAAGTTATGAACTGTTTCCATGTCTTGGGTCTCCATGTCTCAATCACATCAATCCGGCATTTCGCGCAAAAGTCGCCAAATTGTTATATCCGAGTGTTGCGTATGTCAGTGGGTGCGCAATCGAAGGATCTTGCTCTGCTTCTACCACTAACCAACCTGAGTAATCTGCCTGTTTCAGCACATCCATCACCGCCGCATAGTCAATACAACCATCGCCCGGCACGGTGAACACACCATTTAATACGGCATCTAAAAAGCTGAGCCTGCAGTTTTTGGCATCGTCCAGAACTGATTGGCGAATGTCTTTGCAATGCACGTGATTAATTCTGTCGGTGTGACGCTTGGCAACAGCAATCGGATCGCCACCAGCAAAATGCAGATGACCGGTATCCAGCAGCAAGCCGACTTCCGGGCCTGTTTCCGCCATCAGACGGTCCACATCCGCTTCGCTTTCAATCACGGTGCCCATATGGTGGTGATAAGCGATCTGTACCCCGTGGGATTGGGTGTACTTCGCCAGTTCCGTCAATTTTTGTCCGTATTCCCGCCAGCGATGTTCAGGAAACGCCGGACGCCTTTCGACAGGCATGTTTTGATTTCCGTGAACACAACCTGTCACTTCCGCAAACACCATGACCTTCGCACCGAGTGTTTTCAGCAGATTCAGGTGCGATTGCATCGCTTCTATTTCCTGCTCAACACTTCTGCTCAGCAGTTCACCGGAATACCAGCCAGATACCAGCTTCAGGTCGTGCTTTGCCAAAATCGGGCCCAACACATCAGGTTTACGCGGAAATTTGTTTCCCAACTCAAACCCTGTAAAACCGGCCAGTCTGCCTTCAGAAAGGCATACCTCTAACGGCGTTTCAGCGCCCAGAGAGGGCAAATCATCATTCGTCCACGTCAGTGGGTTAATCCCTAATTCAACAGCCATGATCGTCTCCTTACTCTCCGCGTTGACGCCAGGTTTCAATCAACCCGAGATAATTCGCCTTCACGGCAGCAACCAACCCTTGGTTATCCAACTCACCGCGCATCCACTGACGGCTTGGCTCACCAAAGATGGTGCGGCCGACAGCAAAACCCCTAACGGTTTTCGAAACTGACGAAGCAGCAAAACCCGCTTTCAGCTCATCGGCTGGTGCATCCAATCCCAACAGCACCACGCCACGACAATGCGTATCGCGTTGTTCAATCAGTTCATCTACCGCCTGCCAGCCTTGCTTGGTCAGTGGAGGCAATTTCCACCAATCTGGTTTGATGCCCAAATTGTAAAAACGGGTCATCGCGCGCAAGTAAAGAAAATCTGCTTCTTTCGCGGAGCTCACCTCGATATCTTTCGGCAAAATCACTTCCACCAACAACTCGTTCCCCGTCGCGCAACAGGCTTCATAGACTTCACGAAGCATGTTTTCCTGCTCCAATTGCAACCCCCGGGTATCGTCGGGGTGATAGAAAACAAGGCATTTAACGACCTGTTCTTTTGGCCAGCTCGCGAGTTGAGTACCAATGTTGCCGTGTTCAAGCCGCAATGGACGCGAGCCCGGCAGCTCGATAGGTCGACCTACCCACCAGCGCTCACTGACATGATTGCCAAACCCTGTTGCAGCGTTCAGCACTTCCATACCAAAGGTAGAGTCGCACAGAATCCCCGCTTTTCCTTTCAGGCCAGATTCCTGCGCCACTTCCTGAGCCGCTTGCCAGATGAGTTTTTTGAGATAAGGGATATGCGCGACGTCTATCCCTGCTTCCTGAGCCATTTCGACAAACTGGGAGCGATGGTCGAAAGCCAGCACACACAAGTCGCTCCAGGCCAGCTCGCGGGTGGTCACTCGGTGAAGGTGGTTCAGCACCCCATCCCTGTCTGGACGTGGGATTTCGTGCTCATGCTGAAGGTAGTAATCCAATTCTTCTTTGGTAGGCATGGCAGGAGAACAGCCGTGACGGGAAACCACCAGCGCGCCACAGGCGTTCGCATAGCGGCAACATTGCTCCCATGATTCATCATTCAGGTAGCCGCGAAGCAATCCCGACATAAAGGCATCACCCGCGCCGAGTACATTTAGCACTTCCACGCGCACGCCTTTCACCGTGATGCCGTCATCCAGAACGCTGCCAATTTCATCAGTGAATACGCTGCACCCCAGTGGCCCGCGTTTACACACCAAGGTCGCATCCGTAAAGGTACGGACAGATTTCAGCGCCTCCACGGAATCTTCCGAGCCACCAGCAATGTGGAACTCTTCTTCTGTGCCGACAATCAGGTCAAACAGGCCCAGCACTTCCTGAAGCTGGCGGGTGACTTCATCTGATTCGATGTAGCGGGTTTCACCGTCTCCCAGCGAGGTCAGGCCCCAAAGTACCGGGCGGTAATCCACATCCAAGGCTGTGCGAACGCCATGTTTGCGTGCGTAATTCAGTGCAGTGATGACCGCTTCACGGGAGCTTGGATTAGAAAGATGGGTGCCCGTAATAGCCAAGCATTTGGCCGAAGCAATGTATTCTTCATTAATGTCTTCTGGGGTGATGGCTTTGTCGGCACAATTGTCGCGGTAGAAAATCAGCGGGAAGGTATCTTCATCTTTGATACCAAGCAGCACCAGTGCCGTCAGCCTTTCTTTATCGATGATGATATTGCTGGTATCGACGCCGACACGTTCCAACTCTTCCGTCACAAATCGGCCCATGTGCTCGTCACCAACACGTGCCAACATGCCGGATTTCAGCCCCTGCCTTGCGGTACCGTGAGCAACGTTGCCCGACGAGCCACCCAAATATTTGGCAAAGGTTCGCATGTCTTCTAGGCGCGAACCGACCTGCTCCCCATACAAATCAACGGCGACTCGCCCAAGGCAAATCACGTCCAATGTTTTTTCTACCGTCGTCATTCCCGACTCCTGTCAGATTTCCCATCCTGTTCAGTGTGGCTGAACCTGAAAAATACACTTCATCTAACCGCATTATGAAATGTACGTTTCATTTTATACTAAGATCGAAACGGTAAGATCGCAACCAATGAAACAAACATTTCATGTACTATCTCACTGGTTGGATCATCCTTAAGATCACCACTAGACGACTGGTCTAATTTCAGATAATCTGCTTCACCATGAACACAGAAACCCAATCTACCCGCCAGCACATTCTCGACGTCGGCTACCAACTTATTGTTGAAAAAGGCTTTTCGAACGTCGGTCTGGCGCAACTGCTTAATCATGCCGGGGTGCCGAAAGGCTCCTTCTATCACTATTTCAAATCCAAAGAACAATTCGGCGAAGCCTTGATCGAAGAGTACTTCTCTCAATATCAGGCCAAACTGGATGCGCATTTCAGTAACCCTGCTCTCAATGGTTTTGAGAAGCTCATGGGTTACTGGATGAAATGGATTGAAGTGAATGACGGCATGTGTGGCAGTCAGCGTTGTCTTGTGGTGAAGCTGAGTGCTGAAGTGTCTGATCTGTCTGAGTCTATGCGTATTTCGTTGCTGAATGGCGCAAACCGTATAGTCGCTATGCTTGCTGATTGCGTTCAGATTGGCATTGAAGACGGTTCAATTCAGGTCAGTAACGCTGAACAAGCTGCCAGTCAGCTTTATCAACTTTGGATTGGTGCAAGCTTGATGAGCAAGCTCAACCAGAATGTAGATCCGATGAAACAGGCGCTGGAAAGTACAGAACGCCTGCTCAAAGGACAACACGCTTTTTAATCAAAAGGTGCAGCCGCGCCGATAAAGCCGCCAGATACACTTGGCGGATTTTTTTACCTAGTTACTAGACGACTGGTCTAGTAGTGATATCACAACGTAAAGGGAATCAGCACATGTCAGTTTCGTTGGAAAACAACCGCATTGTTCTAGCTTCACGCCCAGTTGGCGCGCCTGTTACCGATAACTTCCGTTTGGAATCTCAGGCGGTTCCGGCACTGAAAGAAGGCGAGCTACTGCTTCGCACCATTTACCTTTCACTCGACCCTTACATGCGTGGCCGCATGAGCGATGCCAAATCTTACGCTGATCCCGTTGAGCTTGATGATGTAATGGTCGGTGCCACAGTTTGTCAGGTAGAAGACTCACTGAATCCAAACTTTGAAAAAGGTGAATGGGTGCTGGCATACACAGGTTGGCAGTCTTACGCCGTATCTGACGGCGAAGGTCTGCTGAAACTGGGTAAATCCCCTGCTCAACCTTCTTTCGCGCTGGGTATCATGGGTATGCCGGGCTTTACCGCTTACATGGGTCTTTTGGATATCGGTCAGCCGAAAGAAGGAGACACCCTGGTTGTCGCGGCCGCGACTGGCCCTGTTGGCGCAACAGTGGGTCAAATCGGCAAACTAAAAGGCTGCAAAGTCGTCGGCATCGCAGGCGGCGAAGAGAAGTGTCGCCACGCGGTTGAAGTACTGGGCTTCGATGTTTGTATCGATCACAAAGCGGAAGACTTCGCAGAACAACTAGCGGCTGCTTGTGACAAAGGCATCGACGTTTACTACGAAAATGTTGGCGGTAAAGTATTCGACTCGGTACTTCCACTGCTTAATACCGGTGCACGCATTCCGCTATGTGGCTTGGTTTCTCAATACAATGCGACAGCACTGCCAGAAGGCCCAGACCGTATGTCTCTGCTGATGGCAACCTTGCTGATTAAACGCATCAAGATGCAAGGGTTCATCATCTTTGATGATTACGGTCACCGCTACGACGAGTTTGCAGCCGACATGGGCAAATGGCTGATGGAAGGCAAAATGCAGTACAAAGAACAAATCGTTGAAGGTTTGGATGCTGCACCAGAAGCCTTTATGGGTCTGCTGGAAGGCAAAAACTTCGGCAAGTTGGTGGTGAAAATCGCCGAGCCAATCGCTCTCTAATTCCCGCTCCACAATTGAGAAGGAATTGAAAAAGCCCGCCCGGTTTGCGCCCGGCGGGCTTTTTGTCACTTCACCTTCGAAAGCAACGTGTTAGGTTACACTGTAGTTAAGAAAGAATTTCACGCAGGGGATGCAATGAAAAACTGGATCGTTTTAATTTTCACTCATGGCTTTGCCATCGCTATCGGTTTCGCTGCTGGCATTTACGCACTACCCATTCTTATCGCGCCGGAAGGCCCTTCTGTTGAAGTGATCGAATCAACCGCGTCTAAAGCCAATTACTCTGGTGAATTTCGTAAAGACCTGAAAGACAGCGACACCTTCCATTGGGGTGAAGGCAAAGTGTCTATCGGCCCAGAAACGATTTCACTGATGGGAGAGCTCGCGCCAGGCCCAGACTATAAACTCTACCTTTCACCTGAGTTTGTTGAAACAGAAGCCGACTTCAACCGCTTGAAGCCACAAATGCAACGCGTGGGCGATGTAAAAACCTTCCAGAATTTCTTGGTAGAAGTCCCTAGTGATGTCGACCCATCGCAATTCAATACCGTGATTGTTTGGTGTGAATCTTTTGGCGAGTTTATTACCGCAGCGCGTTATAAGTAACATTATTCAATGGGCAGGTTCTCTTGCAAGATGACCTCAGTACGTATTATTTTGCTTCCAGTTGCTGGCGCTGAACCTGCCAATAATTCAAAAGCTCCTCTCGCAACGTCATTCATATTTTGGTGAATAATAGCATCCACTGCGTGACTAATTAGGTAGTCCCGAGAGCTAGAAGTTAGGTTGTGTGCAATCACCACAATATCTCGTTCTAGACCCAACTCTACCAAGGCACTGACAACCCCCCTATTACCTGAGCCTACGTTGTAAATTCCTTTTAAATTAGGTTGGCAACGTATAAGATCGACCACGTTGTAATGATTATCCTCTGGCCCATCCTTACCAGCTAACACATCCAACACTCGAATGCTTGGGCATCTTTCTCTAAGAGCAGCTCTAAAACCCATTTCGCGGTCTTCATGGCTTTGATACATTGAACTTCCGCATAAAATCGCCACTTCACCTTCATCAGCTCTAAGAAAACGCCCCATCAACGCTCCTGCCGTTTTACCAGCAGCGCGGTTATCCATACCCACATGGCTAAGCTGTGGAGAGACCGAAAGATTAGAAAGTAACGAAACGACAGGCATCCCTGTTGCTCTGATGGCACTCAAGCGCTGAGTTGTGCTTGGGTGGTCAATACCGAGGACAACAAGCGCACCAGCCCCCTCATTCAGAGCCTGCTCGATCGCATGGCTAAACGCTACTGGGTCAATACGTCGATAGAAATGAAAACTCACTGGTCTCTCGTAATGCCCACCAAAAGCCTGCAATGCCAATTTCAGGTTTTCATCAATCGAAGGTCCAGCGCCTGAAGGTAGGATGCAATGTATAACTCCTTTGAACTTAATCCTTCTCTCCTCTAGCGTTTGCCCCAACTTGGTATCTTTTAACTTTTGATAAGCTTCCCAAACCCTCTCAGCTGTAAGTGCCCTGACATTAGGTCGACGATTTAGGACACGATCAACAGTTGCCGTGCTGACTCCCGCTAGGTCAGCAATATCAGACAAGCGGAATTTTTGTTTTGGTTTCATCGTTAATTCCTAGTTGAGCTTTTATTATGATTTTATTTGAGGCTTTTAATTTATAAACATCAAAAACCATCATTTTTCTACGTTATCAAAAATAAGAAAAAACAAATTTATAATTGATAATGTATTTTCAATAGAGAGAACACGCTGTTTCTAATTGATGTGATTTGATGAAATCCACCATACTCCAAAGTCATTGCAATTGCTAAACACCCCCACAAAAAACCAATAATACCTATAAAAACAAAAGTATAGTTAGTTTATTACTTTCAAGAAAGAAGCGAGACTCACACTATTTTCAAGGGGGGCTTTTGTTTGAGCACAAGAGAAACTAGTTCTAACCTCCTATTATCGGTAAAAAGTAATTGATGTTTTTTGATTTTATTGACCCTTATTGAATTACACGGAGGTCTTCAGTGAAAAATGTAGGTTTTATAGGGTTAGGTGACATGGGATCACAGATGGCAATGAACCTCAAGAAGAATGGGTTTCAGCCAATTGGCTTTGACCTTAGCGAATCAAGGATGGAAGCGCTAAGAGAGATAGGAGGAGCAACCGCAGCAACCTGTTCTGACGTCGGCACATATTGCGATGTTGCTTTTGTTATGGTGATGAACGGGACACAAGTAAAAAACGTCGTGCGGCAGTTAGGGGAATCAATGCAGCCTGGTAGCACGATTATTGTCACTGCAACAATTCACGCCTCTGAAATTCGTGAAGCTTACGCCATTGCTCAGGAAAAGGGACTGGAGATGATTGATAGCCCTGTCAGTGGGGGTTTGGGCGGTGCACAGAATGCAACATTGACACTCATGCCTGCAGCCAAATCCAGCGTCCTCGAAGCCAATCGTCCCCTGTTAGAGGCCATTTCCAGCAACATTCTCTATGTCGGTGAACAAGTAGGGGCAGGACAAACCGTGAAAGCCTCGTTGCAGGCCTACATTGGTGCTTCTTTCACCGCTATTTTCGAATCATTGGTACTCGGAGCCAAAGCTGGTGTCGATGGCAAAGTCCTCTTTGAAGTTTTTGGCAAAAGCGCCGCCGCTAGCCCTCTTTTTAACAATTGCGCCAAGCTGATTCTGGACCGGAAATTCGAAAAAACGGGAAGTCATATCGCCACCATGTATAAAGATCTCAGCATCACAATGGCCATGGCAAAAGAAAACGGCGTGCCTATGTTTACGACCGCCTCAGCTTTCGAGTTATTCCAGGCAGGTAAAACCATGTATCCCGAAGGAGATAACTGGTCGATTGTAAAAATGCTCGAAAAAATGGCTGATACCAAGGTGGAATGGTAAGAAGAATCTATGGCGGCAGTGATAAATGAATCTTTCTGATGCACTAGGTACTTTCAATACCCCTGCGAAACCTTACCTTAACGTCACTGTCGCTATAGAAAGAATGAGCGTTACCCACTTACAAGTTAAGACATTGAAATAGAATGAAAGCAACACATAAGTCTAATACTCACTGGCCTAAGTTAAGTCGTGCCTATCGATTGAATAGCCACTAACGATTTCAGCTAGCAGATGAAAAACCTTAACCTAATGCCAATAGCTACAGAGTAAGAGATAAGAAACATGTCAGGTAAGAAAGCACTGGTCGTTGAAGGTGGAGCCATGCGCGGTATTTTCGCGAGCGGTGTGTTAGATGCGTTTTTGGACGTTAATTTTAATCCTTTTGATTTCGCCATTGGCGTGTCTGCTGGTGCCTCTAACCTGTTGGGTTATCTTGCTCAGCAGCCAAACCGCAGCTATCAGGTCATCACTGGTTTGGCGACCGATGATGCTTTCTTTAACCCTGCACGTTTTGTTCGTGGCGGTAATCTGGTTGACGTTCAGTGGCTGGAACAAGAGTCTCTACGCCGCTTCCCTCTCGACACAAACACCCTGTTCAACAACATTCCTTTGCTGGCAACCGTAACCAACGTGGATACTGGTGATGCAGACTATTACTGGGTGAAGCCAGACAATATGTCAAAAGTGATTGAAGCGACCACTGCCCTGCCGATCGCTTATCGCCCGACGCCGTGTTTCTCTGGTGGCTGTTACACCGATGGTGGCGTTGCCGATTCCATCCCGGTTGCAGAAGCCTATCGACGCGGTGCGCGAGAAATCACAGTTATCCTGTCACAGCCTGGCGACTATGAAATGTCTCCAATGAAAATGCCTAAGCTGATGGATCAACTGCTGAAGAA
Source organism: Grimontia indica (assembly GCF_000333895.2). Classification (GTDB taxonomy): domain Bacteria; phylum Pseudomonadota; class Gammaproteobacteria; order Enterobacterales; family Vibrionaceae; genus Enterovibrio; species Enterovibrio indicus. The sequence goes on from NZ_ANFM02000030.1 coordinate 33,001, forward strand.
GTACCCTCACGTTGCAGATGCGATGCGTAAACGTGCCGAGCGTTATAACGCCTCGCTGGCGTTTATTAAGAACCCGCCAAAGGATTGCGTGGTGAATGTGATTGCGCCACCAGACACCTTCCCTGTTGGTCGCTTTACCATGAAAAAATCCAAATTAGATGAAGGCTATGGCATGGGTATTCAAGCGGGTCAGGCATACATGTTCAATATGTACAAAGACGTGTTAAAGCAGCAAGTGCTGGAAGAAGGGTCGACCAGAAAGGTTCGGGATTTGGTGGCTTGAGCAACATTCATTAGCAACTAACCTGTATCGGTTTAGACAAAAGCGAATTCGCAATTATCACCTTAGGCGTTCGTTTCGCGAAGGCTTTCTGGCGCATGGATAAAAAGCTACTTTGGCATACGCGTCGGCAATTTGAATTCTATATCTCTCCAGAGACCTGCTTCCTCACCATCTTCTGTTCGATTAAGAGGTGGATTGGATAAACAGTGCGTTTCGATGACCTTTAAAATCGAATCCACATAATTAGTATCAAGATCGCTTTTCTTGAGGCTTTCATAGATATCTATCCATGTATTGAAGTGTATATAGACCAGAGGTTGCCAGAGCGCGCAAAGCAGCAAGTATTCTCTGTGTGTTAGTCGATTTGCCAGATACGCCATGCGCGCATGCGCTAGGTCAATCATAGAGTCTGTGAGTGTATGATCAGCCAGTTGCTCACGCTCCAGAGCATAATCGAAATTTGTCGATGCAAGAGAATTAAGAGTACGGCGAAATTCTGGTGAAAATTGCAAATCGATAGCAATTCTATCTGCATCATCGAGTCTAGCCAGCGCCAATTTCTGATGCGCCCAATAGCAATTTATAACCACCTCAAGAAACGAATTCAGAAATGAAGAGGTATCTGGGAAATCAAGCTCTTGGACAAGAAACCCTGATAATAAACCTCTAAACTTCACCGCTTCTTCTGGAGGGTTTTCAAAGCTGAATTGAGACCGGAACCCTTGAGTCCGAGTGATGTACTCAAAACCGAGTTCACCGTACAGACCCAGAAGTAATGGGCCGGAGTATAGGTTAGCCCAGCAAAGTGGCCAAATTTCTCTAGGTGATTCAATATTGTCGTCATAGCAAATTGCCCCAGAGAGCATTGTCCACGCTGGTGCGGAAGTGCCAAAGCAAGAGTTGTAGGTGAGGCGCCCCTTCCAACTGGTAACCCAGTCCGTAATTCTGGTGGAAAGTTCTGGGTTTTGTTCTTCATTTGCCAACGCATATCTGTGTAAATTGAATATCGCCGCGAGGTCTAGCAACTCATCATTAACTCGCGACTGTCCGAATACTGTCAAAAGGTACTGTACGATATCGAGGTTACCTGTGCTAGCCGCATGCACAACCGAATCTATGGGGATCTCTTTCCCGACTGAGCATAAATGATTAACTAAAGTTTCGATGTAGTATTTATTGCAACCACATGAAATCATTGAACTTAGCACATCGAAAAGATCATGTGAGCCTATGAGCAGTGCTTTAAAGGCGTTAGGCTTGTCGTTCAACGCGCAATAAAGAAGAGGGGTTGTGTTATGCGCCCAGCTTGAGACGAACCGGTACTTATGACAGTCAACGCCTTGGGCAGTGAGTGCTTCGATGATTTCGACATTGTCCGTAACCAACGCTTCAAGCAGCGCGAAGTATCCGCTCGTAGGGCGATCTCGAATACGCTTGTTTTTCAAATCGGCCTGCCAGTTCGGCTTTGCGGAAGTTATAACCTCCTTGAGACCTGCCATAAACCTTTCTAGCTGCGGGTTACCTGGTCCTCCCACTGACTTATAAGACATGACAGAGTCGTAATCCGACTGATACAACTTTATCTTTCTCTCTGCCACCTGAATAAGGTGTTCGATTTGCTGAATGCTCAAGTCAGAACTATCAGCCCAATCTTTGTTGAGGTGGTCAAATAGGAGGTTGAGCAGAGTAATATCTGTCACTGGCATGCTCAAAAATTCAAGTAACGTTTTATAGTCAAAACTTGGAGAAGTTTTTATTATATCTTCGATGATGATTGCGTCAGATTTCTTCGCAAGGGCAATACGTGCCAATCTTGGAGAACTGAATGATCTCTGCCTTAGCACTTGGAACACCGTGCCTTTATCGTTCAAAAGCGCAAATTCAACTGGCAGGATATTTCTCTGTAATGGGCGAGATAAATCACACCCGGCTGCTTCAAGCTGATTCAAAAGGTGAATATCTTCTGCAAGTATTGCTGCCTCAATAGAAAGAATTGGCAACCGCCAATCTTTTATTATCGTGCCTTGCTCGAGAGCTCCTCTCCAATCAAGCATATTGGCGATTTGTAGCATTTTAAACTTCGCGATAATCTCAGGGTTTTCAGTTTTTAATACTGCGTCGTCAAGACCATCAGGTGGATCACTGTCTGTCCATCCATTTTTGCGTCGGTATTCAATCAAGGTGCTAGGTATTTCGTACACCAATCTATTTGACTCGTCCGGAGAATAGCTAGGGTATAAAAAGAGATGATCGAAGACTGAGCTCAACCCATCTTTAAAATCGAAGAAGTCGGCGTTAGGAACCCGATATTCCCATCCAGCGATTCCGCAATGAAAAGCTGAAGCCGTTTCATTGTTTTTAAAGTCAACAAAAAGTCTTTCAATATAGTCTTGTCCTGCCATTACGGGCAGTGAGGGAATAGAGTCTCCATCACTGTTTTGCCACTCATTTTCAATCCAACCGTAAAGATCTTTATATACATTGTCTTTGGGCGCGCAGATATTATTGAGCCCTAAAGTCTCTACAAAACCGGAAAAATCAGCGAGGAGATTATATTCATGTTCTCCACCAAAGCATTGTTGCCAGAGTTTTAAAACACTTCGAGGAATTGGCTGGCCGCATGCAGACTCAACAGCGTCTATTTCTGCTACGGTGATAGGTTCACGCGCTCTGAATATAGCTTTATTTCGATAGAAAACCACGCCTTGAGCGGCCAATTCAGCGCGTTCGCTGTCTGTAAATTCGCCCATACTAGCCATCTTTTTTTCAGGAGCTATTTCAATTTCTTTGACGTAAGAACCGGCTCTAGTTTTAGCCAGAGCCTGCAACAATCTCCCAAAGAGGCCTTTCACAACTTCATCTCCTTGCTACTTGCCCTTTCTTCCCTGTACATGGTTGGATTTCAGCCTCACAAAAAATTTGAAAGATATGCCATCGCGATAGTACACAGTAACGTGAGAAGTACAGGTTTCAAAAGTAAGAAGGAAACTCAGTCTGTTTTGTACCTCCTATTCAATCGTCAAACCGAAACCAACCAACAAAAGGAATGAATGCTGGCAAACAGAGAATCGTTGTTATGTAGCGAACGACGTAGAATGAAAACTGGGAATAAACACAACTAAGTACCCCTACCAGCTTTATGCCCCCAAAATTCACTTGCCCACCCGTCTCTATTTCTGTAGTTTAAAAATTCATCACCAAAAAAGAGTCACTTATGATTTTCCAATCTCTACCACTCTGGCTACTACTTCTTATGCCCTTCAGTCGGTAGAGTGACTCGTTTCCGGCTGTGAGTAGAACAGCCGGATGTCGTCCTCTCACAGCCTTGATTAAAACAACAAACCAACATCAAGGAAGTGAACGATGAATGACGCGTCTGTCAGTACGCAAGACTCCTCCGATTACCGAACCGGTATCATTTACGCCTTAATTGGCACGGTGCTTTTCTCTATCAAGCCTGTGCTTATCAAGCTCGCGTACACAATGGGTGGTGATGCCACTGCAATCATGAGTCTTCGCGCGGCGTCTTCCCTTCCAATTTACTTCCTCATCCTGCTCTGGCTATGCCGTAATGCCAGTGAACGCAGCAAAGTACGACAGTTTGGTTGGCAAGCAGCGCTGGTTGGTGTGCTTGGCTACTACTTCGCAGCATTGCTCGACATCATGGCGCTGGAGTTTATTTCAGCTCAGCTGGAACGCTTGTTGATCTTCCTGTTTCCATCATTTGTGGTGATCATCAGCTGGGTCTTTATGAAAGAAGCACCGCGAAAAGGTACGTTTCTCTCCATTGCCATTGGTTATGTCGGCGTTGCCATGATTGTGCTACATGATTTTAGCTCATTTGGTTCACAGGTTTGGCTTGGCAGTGTGATGGCAATTGCGGCAGCCTTGGCCTTTGCTATTTATCTGGTGTTGAGCAAGAAAGTGATTGGCCAGATGGGTTCCCAACTTTTCACCAGTATTGGTATGGGCAGTGCGGGTCTGGTGATCATGGCTCAGTATCAGGTAAAAGGGGCGCAATTCAGTGATATGTCGAATGAGCTTATTGCGCTGGGCGTCGTGCTGGGTTTTTTCTGTACGGTATTGCCTTCGTACTTTGTCGCTGCGGCCATGGCAAGGTTAACCCCTTCTGTGCTGAGCCTGACCAGCAATATTGGCCCAGCAGTGACCGCACTTTTTGCGATTACTCTGCTTGATGAAGCATTCACCATCTGGCACGGCCTAGGGATGATTCTGGTGGTTTATGCGGTGGTGAGAATCAACAAGAAGTCATAATTACGATATTTATCAAAAGGTAACGTATCGAAAAAGAGCAAAAAATGATCGCCAAGTTTGAGAATACATCGGCTAAACTCAACCCCCTATCAAGTAGCTATACCAATCACAGTAGGTAGCTGATCAGAAATAGCGCAGGAAAAATGCTCGAGAACAAGGCGGAAAATTTCGATAAGTAGTTATTCTACAATCAAATTTTTCAACGCAGTGATCGAGCATTTTAACAAGCTAGGATGAGCAGATATTTACTACGACTGGTATTGACATGAATACTGAAAAAGGGAGTCAAGAATGGGTGAAGCGCCGGCAGCCTCAAATTACCTGTACTATTTCATTCTGATGATCATTGCTTACCCTATGGGCGTCGTACTTTGTGGGTGTTTATTTTACGAAAAACGCCACCAAGACATCGCGGCGACCTACTATGGCCTCTTAGGTTTGGTTTTAGCGGGGTATTTCCTCTACAAACATATGCAAACCGACGTGGTTTACGGTAAAGAGGCGATTGAGATATATCATGCCAAGCAAGCTCAGGAAGCTGCTTGGCAACAAAGTAAAGAAGAGCGCCGACTGAAACGGACTCAGGAAGAGACATCCACCCCATAGCGGAAACAGCTCGTCAGATGATCGTTGACCATGCCCGTCGCTTGCATGTAGGCATAGCAAATCGTGGTACCCACAAATTTAAAGCCTTTCTTTTTCAGCGCTTTACTCATGGCATCAGATTCGGGAGTGGAAGTTGGGACATCCCCTAATGTTTCCCAATGATTGATGATGGGTTTCCCACCCACAAACTGCCAGATGTATTCGTTGAAACTGCCAAACTCTTTCTGGATTTCCAACACCAACTTGGCGTTAATCACAGTGCCATTCACTTTGAGTTTGTTACGGACGATGGCTGGGTTTTCCAACAGCTCGGCGATTTTCTTTTCGTCGTAAGCTGCTACGGTTTCGATGTGGAATTTATCAAAAGCTTCTCGGTAACCTTCTCGCTTTTTGAGAATGGTGGTCCAACTTAATCCTGCTTGCGCGCCTTCCAGAATGAGCATTTCAAACAATTGCTGATCATCATGAACAGGCACACCCCACTCTTCGTCGTGATATTTCTGGTCCAGTTCGCTTACATTCGCCCAGCTGCAACGTTCCATGTTTTCCCCGTATTTTGTGTGAATAATAATACTGTATATTTATACATGTCAATTGCGATTCGCGCAAAAAAAAGAGGACGCAATCATGAGACTGCGTCCTCTCTTTTCAGGGGGATTAATTCACTTTCACCGTTTGGTGCATTTCCAGCGATTCAAGTGCGCACTCAGCGAGGTACAGCGCCAATTCGCCGTCCACGCCAGTACATTGCGGCTCTGCTTTGCCTTCCAGTACATCAACAAAGTGTTGCCACTCAGCAATGTAAGCCTCTTTGTACCTTTCCAGGAAGAAGTACTGAGGCTTAGCCGCAGCACAGCTTTCATCGCCCCAATGTTCAACCTGATGCTCGCGAACATTGCCAGCTTTCAGCATGCCTTTGCTGCCATGCAGTTCGATACGTTGATCGTAGCCATAACCAGAACGGCGGCTATTGATGATGGTCGCCATCGCACCGGATTCGAAATGCATGACCACAACGGCACTATCGATATCGCCAGCTTCACCAATCGCTGGGTCAACCAAGCATGAGCCGTGCGCTGATACTGAAACCGGATCTTCACCCATGATGAAACGTGCCATGTCTAAATCATGAATCGACATGTCTCGGAAAATGCCGCCGGATACTTTCACGTATTCAGCAGGTGGTGGCGATGGGTCGCGGGACGTGATCACCAAGGTTTCGGCTTTACCAATTGCGCCAGACTCAAACAAATCTTTCAGGGTACGGAATTGAGGGTCGTAGCGACGGTTAAAACCAACGAGTAGCTTGGCATTATTTTCATTCACGACATTCAGGCACCCCCTGACTCGCTCCAAGCTCAGGTCTATTGGTTTTTCACAGAAGATCGCTTTGCCCGCTCGCGCAGCTTGCTCAATCAAATCCGCATGGGTATCTGTCGCGGAACAAATCACCACGGCATGAATATCCAGATCTGCCATGGCTTCTTCGGTCGTCATCACCTCGGCATTATATTCATCTGCGAGTTTGGCAGCGCCTTCATGATAAGGGTCTATCACCGCTTTGATTTGAGTCAGCGGGTGAGCGTCTATATTCACTGCGTGGACTTTCCCTATTCGCCCACAGCCGAATAACGCGATATTAAACATGGCCTCTCCTTTTGCTACTGCTATTTTTGATTGTTGTGTTTGTTGGCATATTCAGGACTGTTCACCCACGCATGGTCTTCTTCCCAGGTGAACAACCATTTTCTTACTGGCCCCGCCATGACATTCAGGTAATAGCTATCGTAACCCGCTATGGTCGCCACAGGGTGATAGCCGCGGGGAACCATGACTACATCGCCGTCGTAAACAGCCATGCATTCATCCAGGTCACGCTCATCGGTATAAACCCGCTGAATGCAGAAACCCTGAGACGGGTTCAGTCTGTGGTAATAGGTTTCCTCAAGGTGTGTTTCTTCCGGCGGTGCGTCCCTGTCATGTTTGTGGCTGGGGTATGAGCTGGTACAGCCTTCGTCAGTATAGACTTCCACCACCAGCAGGCTGTCTGCGTTCTCGTTGTCTGGGAGAATGTTGTGTACATAGCGTTTGTTATTGCCGTTTCCTCTCGCTTCTGCGCCAACTTGTTCAGGACTGATAAGGCGAGAAGGAAAGGTGCCTTTGCCCGGAGCGCGACATACTGCAAGCTCAACATCCGTGGTGGCAGTCAGTTCAGCAGCATCACCCGCAGTGATATAGAGCGAGTACGGTTTTTTCTTTTCAAATGGCCCTGAACGGTCGCCAATTTCACCCAGAGATTCACCTGCCAATGTGGCATTCGCCTTACCGCCCACCAGCACAAGACAGATTTCCTCGTCACTGCTGGCATTGAAGGTAATCGTCTGATTTGGAGAGAGTTGGTAAGCCTGAAAGCCTACAAATTTCCAGCCTGCAGAGGCGGGAGTAATGTTCTGATAGCGCCCTTTTTCATCAGGAAGACTGCGTTTGGATAGCAAGTCAGACATAACGGCTCCTTGTCGTGACTGATCATGTAATAGTTGAAGATCCACTTGCCAATAATAGAACATATTTTTCAATTCTCAACAAAGTGAAATTTATGTTTCATATTCCGCGCTATAGTGAAACAAAGAACGTGATGACACAACTCAGCCAAAGAGGTAACGCTATGGATTTGCACTCCCCTCCCCGACTGTCATTTTTCGGCAAAGCAAATTGTGACATTGAGGTTTTTCACAAGATCTGTACGTCGCAATCCACCAACAAAGCCGACTATCCCTTGGCTGATGACGTCATTGATAACGTGGTGGTGTTTGATGGCGATGCCATGCGATCAGCGGGATCAAATGTCGGAGCCTTTCAGGACGAAATAGCTCATGCGCTGCAATACGGACCGGGTGTGATTGCCATTAAACGTTTCTATGACAACACCACCGTCATTGATGAAATGAGCGAGGTATTTGAAAAGATCCTTGAAGCGGAGAAGGGATTTGGTGCAGGAGACCACTTTGGTAAAACAGGTCCACAAGCCAATGGTCGGATCTGGAATGTGTTTCAGAAAAGTGCGGAAGCTGACCCGAAGACCTTTGTTGATTACTACAAAAATCCGCTACTGACTTCCGTCAGTGAAGCCTGGTTGGGGCCGCATTATCAGGTCACGGCACAGGTCAATATTGTTCGCCCTGGCGGTGAGGCGCAGGTTTCGCACCGTGATTATCATCTTGGTTTTCAGGTGCCGGAAGAAATAGTTCGTTACCCACTGCATGCACAGCAGATGTCAGCGATGCTGACGTTGCAAGGTGCAGTCGCGCATACCGACATGCCTTTAGAAAGTGGCCCAACCAAGCTGCTGCCTTTTTCCCAGCAATACCCGCTTGGCTATATCGCTTATCACCAGAAAGCGTTTCAGGACTTTTTCGAATCCCACTACATTCAGGTGCCTTTGGAGAAAGGCGACGCTGTGTTCTTTAACCCTGCTTTATTTCATGCAGCAGGTGCAAACGTCACCGCAGATTTCCATCGCAGTGCCAATCTACTGCAAATCTCTTCAGCTTTCGCCAAGCCAATGGAAACCGTCGATTCTGCGGCAATTTGCCGAAAAGTCTATCCAACCCTCCTTACCATTTGGCAAAACGGTTCACTGTCATCGGCTGAAAAAGCCACCATCGCCACAGCCGCTGCAGATGGCTATGCCTTCCCAACCAATCTGGATACCGATCCACCGATTGGCGGACTGGCACCGGAAACCATGGAAGCCCTGCTTTGCCGAGCGCTGGATGAAAACATGGATTCGGACACCTTTGACATTTCCCTTGCTCAATTGAAGGAAAAGCAAAAAGCATAAAAAAAGCCCGGCGGTTGCCGGGCTCAGTGTTTTCATGATTGCTCACGATTTAGATGATGCTGACACCGTCTTGATAGACGCTTTCTGCATCTGTCCAAATGGTGATGGTGTCATGTACGGCGTGGTCAAATACATACGCCTGCAACTCACCGACTTGTGCGCCGCTCAGACCAAGGATGGAAATCATCTCAGATGAAAGCGTGGCTGATGGAGTGGCAGCAGCGCTGTAAGTCCAGCCACCTGCTTCCAGATTGAATGAATCATTACCCTCTCCAAGGTAAGCAACAAAACCATTCCATTCACCTGGATCTGTGAAGGTGGTCGGCTGAGGCAGATCGGATTGCTCATGGATAGCAAACGCACTGATAGAGACTGACTGATCACCATCATCACCGATTGCTGCCTCTACCTGAGCGATAGGATTTTCACCTCCCGCAGTCACACCGTAAGAGACACCGGTGAAATCCACGTTGGCATCGCCTTGAATGATCAACTGGTCGAAGCCCCGGTCACCCAAATAAACATTGTCGTGCGTATTGATAAAATTGATGTCTGAGAAGTCTTCTGCATCAAACAACAGGAGGTCGTCGCCCTCGCTACCGCGGTAGATATCCAAGCCAGTACCGCCATCAAGGATGTAGTCTCCATCAAACCCGGCATCAAGGTAGTCGTTGCCCGCTCCACCGTAAAGCTGATCACTGCCACTACCACCTTTCAGCAAATCGTCGCCTTCACCGCCATATATGACGTCATCACCCGCATTCCCGTAGAGCACATCATTGCCGGCGCCACCATGAATGGTGTCATTCCCGGTACCGCCACGAATGTCATCATTACCATCGTTGCCTTCGATGTAATCGTCACCCTGCTCGCCCCAAATGGTGTCGTTACCTTCACCGCCAAACAGCATGTCATCGTCACCCTCGCTGTCTGGTGTTTGTCTAAGAGAAACATTGTCAATCAGCGCACCATAGGTGTCGGACTTTCCTTTGCCTTCAAAGCGGATGCTGATGAAATCCATGCCCTGTGGAATGGTCACGTCAGTTGCAAACGATACATAGTGATCATTGGCTTGGGTGTTATCGAAAAACTGGGAGTAGATAACATTGCCCTGTTGGTCGAAGACTTTCACTTCAAACTGACTGGTAGAAGTATCAGAACCGCGGTAACGGTTAGCGTAATCAAAAGACAGTGACAGTGTGGCATCACCGTTTTCGGCAAGACCTGTGATGTCGACATCCTGCTGCACCCATGTGTTGGTGTGGCTGTCGAGTTCTAAAACCGTGTTGGTGACGTCATTCTGTGGCGTACCGCCGAAAGTGCCTTGTTGAAGCTCAATCTTGTTGCTGCCCGGTGTGTACCAACCCGTGACCTGATGGTCGTCCAACAGGCTCCAGTGATTGGTGGTGTTGTTACCGTAATCTTCAAAATCGCCGTTAATAAGAAGTTCACGGGTGCCATTAACATCAAAGCCATCGTTACCATAGATAACGTCATCGCCTTCGCTGCCGTAGACTTCGTCGTTGCCGTTGCCACCGTAGAGGGTGTCATTACCCGTCAGGCCATCGATAAAGTCGTCGCCTTCATAGCCATTGATGGTGTCGTTAACATCACCCACGGTAGACGTTGTCAGCGCGACGTTGTCAATCAATGCGCCATAGCTGTCAGATGTACCCTTGGCTTCAAAGCGCAACGAAATACCCGTTGTCCCTTCAGGTACCGAAAAGTCGATTTCAAAGTTCACGTAGCTGGTATTTGCTTGGGTATTATCGAAGAACTGGCTGTAAAGCAGGTTGCCCTCGTTATCCAACACCTTGACTTCAAACTGACTGGTTGATGTGTCCGAGCCGCGATAGCGGTTGGCATAATCAAAAGAAAGGTTGAGTGTTGCGTCGCCAGATTCAGTCAATGTGGTGACATCGACATCCTGTTGCACCCAGGTGTTGGTGTGACTGTCGAGTTCTAAAACCGTGTTGGTCACACTGTTCGTCGGTGTACCACCGAAAGTACCCTGTTGCAGTTCGATTTTGTTGGTACCCGGTGTGTACCAGCCCGCAACCTGGTTGTCGTCGAACAGCCCCCAAGTGTTGGATGAATCATCACCCCAGGCTTCAAAATCGCCATTGATAAGAAGATTATTGCTTTGTTCTATGTCGCCATAGAGCGTATCGACACCGCTAGTGCCATTAATAATTGCCATACCTTTGTCCTCTGTGCTTTTTTTATATCGCACTGACCAAATAGGGCTGAACAGCATGACCGGTGCGGAAGAGACTTTCAGAATAGAAGCACCGAAAAATCGAGCCTGGGCTGGACGCGCGTTTCAGGGGAATATTCAGGGACGAGACAAAATGAGACAATTCCTTCGACGGATGATCAATCAAAACTCAGTCCATTTCCTGAGTCCTGATTATTTACAGTATGAGATACGGACATACATTAGGGCTGACTTAAGTATGACCAAAAACAAAATCCGGCACGAGGCCGGATTTTTAGACAATATCGTCATTTGTTTTAGATGATGTCGTCACCATTCAGAGTAAAGTGCTCTGCATCTGTCCATACCGTGATGGTCGCACCAGCACTGCTTTCGAAGACATAAGCGTCCAACTCGCCGACCTGAGTATTGGTCAGACCCATGAAAGCAATCATGTCTGCTGACAGTTCGGCCGTAGGTGCAGCGCCTTCACTCAACGTCCAGCCACCTGCATCCAGGTTGAAGGTATCGTCACCCGCACCAAGGTAAGCAACGAAACCGTCCCAATCACCCGGATCAGTCAACGACTCAGCCTGGAATGGGTCTGACTGTGCGCTGATAGCAAAAGCATTTGCCGTCACAGTCTGGTTGCCTTCATCACCAATCACAGCTTCTACCTGTGCAATTGGCTTAGGACCTGAAGTCAAACCATAAGATTTTCCGGTAAGGTCTACGTTTACATCACCGTCAGCAATCAGCTTATCGAAGCCACGGTCACCAATGTAGATAGTGCCTTTTTCTTTCAGGAAGTTCAGGTCAGAGAAATCTTCCTGATCGAAGTACATGGTGTCGTTACCTTCACTACCTACGTAGAGGTCAAGACCCGTGCCGCCATCAAGGATGTAATCATCATCATAGCCTGCTTCAAGGTAATCGTTACCTGCACCACCGTACAGCTTGTCGCTACCGCTTGCACCGCGCAGGATATCATCGCCGTTACCACCGTAGATGGTGTCATTACCCTGACCACCCAGGATGGTGTCGTTACCGTCGCCGCCGTAAAGGATGTCATCACCCTTGCCGCCGTTGATGTTGTCGTCGCCTGCATCGCCGTAGACCACATCGTCGTCGTCACCCGCGTGGATAAAATCATCACCATCGCCGCCGTAGATGGTGTCTTTATCACTCACAGTCACTTCTTTAGTGGTTTCAGCGAAATCGGTGTAATCAAGCTCTCTCAAGTTCTCGTAGGAGTGAGGAACTAAAGTCAAATCGGTTGCTGATGTAATTTCAGGGCCTTCGATTTGCAGCAGGATTTTGCCGTTTTCTTCCAGGTTCCAATAGTGATGATTGTTACCATCCAGATCCACGTCAATGATCGCGAACTTGTATACGTTGGTGCCGTCGGTGTACTTCAGGGTGTAATCCAGGTTCACCGCGTAAGTGTTGTTACCAATGGTCACGGTCTGGGTTTTATCGTCTGAATACTCATTACAGTAGTTGTCACCGTTAAGCACGCCATCGTCATCCTGGAACGTCACCTCGGTCATACCGCCATCAAACGCCAGCTTTGATGGGAAGCACCAGGTGTGGAATTCACCGCCTGATGGCATCGAGAAGTCATCACCCATCACGAACACTTTCGCCGTTGGGTCGGTTTCAATGGTTTCCGTTGCGACATTCCCGCCGTAGATGATGTCATCACCTGAACCACCATGGATCTCATCATCACCCCACTGACCATAAATAGTGTCGTTACCTGCACCGCCATCAATGTAGTCGTTGTCGTTAGACTTCATTGTCTTCTCAATGGCGATATCATCGTAGTTGAGAGAGTTAACATTTTGGTATGAATTGGAAACCAGTGATAAATCGGTCGCATCCGTAATTTCAGGGCCGTCGATTTGCAACAGCAGGTTACCGTTCTCGTTCAGGTTGTAGTAGTGATGGCCATTACCATCCAGATCCACATCAATAATCGCAAAGGTATATACGTTGCCGTCTGAATCGCAGTACTTCAGTGAGTAGTCAAGGTTAACCGGATAAGTCTGACCGTCGATAGTCACGGTCTGCGATTTGTCGTCTGAATACTCATTGCAGTAGTTATCACCATTGAGCACGCCGTCATCGTCTTGGAAGGTCACTTTCGTGGTGGTGCCGTCAAACGCCAGTTTTGGTGGGAAAGACCAAGTGTGAAAATTACCGCTGTCCATGGTGAAATCTTTACCCATTTGGAACACGGTAACGGTTGGTTCATCACTGAAGTTTGGAGTCGAAGTGTTACCAAAGATGATGTCGTCACCGTCACCACCAAACAGTTTGTCGTTACCGTTTTCACCGGAAATGTGGTCATTGCCTTTGAGGCCATAAACAGTGTCATCGCCACCGCCCGCTGTGATAGTGTCATCCAGATCAGCTGGGTTAACAGTTTGTGGCTCAGTGATGTCGTCGTAGTTCAGGCTACTAACGTTCTGGTAAGAGTTAGGAACCAAGGTCAGGTCAGTCGCGCTGGTGATTTCAGGGCCGTCGATTTGGATCAGGATTTTGCCGTTTTCACCAATATTGCAGTAGTGGTGGCCATTACCATCTGAATCTACATCAACGATCGCAAAGGTATATATATTGCCGTCGCTGTCGCAGTATTTAAGACTGTAATCAACGTTCGCTGAATATTCCTGACCATCAATAGAAACCGTCTGGGATTTGTCGTCAGAAACTTCGTTACAGTAGTCATCACCATTTAGCTGACCATCGTCATCATTGTAAGTCACGGTTGACGTAGAGCCTGTGAAGCTGAGCGTTGGCGGGAAAGACCAAGTGTGGAAGTTGCCACTGTCCATGTTGAAATCAGCGCCCATCACAAATACTGCACCGGTTTTCTGATCGCTGCTGCTACCAATATCGCCGTAAAGAGTGTCTGCGCCTGAAGTTCCGTTAATGTCTGCCATCACCAATGTCCTCGTCATCCATTTAAGGTTACGCTGACAAATGAAGGTATGAATATTATTGAGCATCCGTTTGCTTTTTAGAGGATGCTCATATTCGAGAAAACTAACATAAGTCAGCGACTGCTGTGACAACAGTTTTATTGATAAGACAGGTTCAAACAACAAATCTATTGCAGATTCAGAATATAGTCAGCGAGTGGAATTAGTACGGTTGAAAAGCATAATGAATGAAGTGCCATTGGAATGATTACAAAAGAATTAGTTTAATACAGCTCCTCGGCATCATGTCCAGATAGTTAACACAGCTAGTTTAGGATATTGGAAGAACAACAGAGTCCTTCTAATGATTACCTGCCTTAAACCAATCGTGACGTGCTTTTTGAATAAAAAAAGCCCGGCAAATGCCGGGCTGAACAAATAGAGATGAGCGTCTCTTAAAAGATATCGTTACCGTCTTGTGTGAACTGCTCGGCGTCAGTCCAAACAGTGATGGTTTCACCTGAGCTGTGCTCAAACACATACGCATCCAGTTCGCCAACTTGGGTATTCGTCAAACCCATAAAGGCAATCATGTCTGCTGACAGTTCAGCTGTTGGTGCTGCATCTGCATCATAAGTCCAACCAGCTGCTTCTAGGTTAAAGGTGTCATCACCCGCGCCAAGGTAAGCCACGAAACCATCCCAATCACCCGGGTCAGTCAACGACTCAGCCTGGAATGGGTCAGACTGCGCATTGATTGCGAAAGCATTTGCCGTCACAGTCTGGTTGCCTTCATCACCAATCACAGCTTCTACCTGTGCAATTGGCTTAGGACCTGAAGTCAAACCATAAGATTTTCCGGTAAGGTCTACGTTTACATCACCGTCAGCAATCAGCTTATCGAAGCCACGGTCACCAATGTAGATAGTGCCTTTTTCTTTCAGGAAGTTCAGGTCAGAGAAGTCTTCCTGATCGAAGTACATGGTGTCGTTACCTTCACTACCTACGTAGAGGTCAAGACCCGTGCCGCCATCAAGGATGTAATCATCATCATAGCCAGCTTCTAGGTAGTCGTTACCTGCACCACCGTACAGCTTGTCGCTACCGCTTGCGCCGCGCAGGATATCATCGCCGTTACCACCGTAGATGGTGTCATTACCCTGACCACCCAAGATGGTGTCGTTACCGTCTCCGCCGTAAAGGATGTCATCACCCTTGCCGCCGTTGATGTTGTCGTCGCCTGCATCGCCGTAGACCACGTCATCGCCACCACCGGAATGGATAAAGTCGTCACCATTACCGCCGTAAATGGTGTCGTTGTCTGAGTACAGTTTTTGTTGCTCGACAGTGATAGTGAAGGTGGTGTCGTTAAAGTCGTTATCACCCAGATTCCAGAGGTCTTCCCACTTGGAAGTATCACCGTCTACTTTTTCATGGTCTTTGCCATCGCCGTTTTCTGCCGCGTTGGAAACATAAACCACTGAACTTGCTGTACCTTGAGTGATGCTTGAAGCTGTGCCGGACAGATTCAGGTTAACCGAGCCCACATCGAAACCTTTACGGTCGCCATCTGGAATGAGGAACATACCGAAAGACACACCGCCGGACACGTCGATATCAACGCTCAGGTCTGACACGTTTTTCACGTTATCTGCGATAACTTCTGCGCGGAGAATGTTACCGTTCGCGTCAACCACGTAGTAACCAATGCTGTTGTTGTAACCTGCGCTGTGGGTAAAATCGCTAACAGAGATAGTGACTGTGTCTTCACCTTGCAGGTTGTAAACCGTCGCACCGTCAATGTGCTCGAGATCGAAGGTTTTGCTCGCTTCGTTACCGCCGTAAATAGTGTCATCACCATCACCGCCGTGAATCTCGTCGTCACCGTGCTCACCATAAATGGTGTCGTTACCCGCACCACCGTAAATGGTGTCGTTGTCGTCTTCCACGTTCACTTTTTGCTTCAGGGACACATTGTCGATCAACGCGCCGTAGCTATCTGAACGGCCTTCTGCTTCGAAGCGGATAGTCACGTAATCAACACCTTGCGGCAGTACAACTTCGGTAGAGAATTGCTCGTAGTGGTCATTCGCCTGAGTGTTAGCGAAGTACTTGGAGTACAGCACTTTGCCTGCACTATCAAACACTTTCACTTCAAACTGGCTGGTTGCTGTATCTGTGCCACGGTAGCGGTTCGCGTAATCGAACGACAAATCCAGAACCACATCGCCATCAGCAGACAGACCTGAAACGTTCACATCTTGCTGCACCCACGTGTTGGTGTGGCTGTCGAGCTCCAGAACAGTGTTAGTCACGTCGTTTTGTGGTGTACCGCCAAACGTACCCTGTTGCAGTTCAATTTTGTTCGTGCCTGGCGTGTACCAGCCAGTGACTTGATGGTCGTGGAAAAGGCCCCACTGGTTAGAAACGTTGTCGCCGTAAGTCAGCTCGAAGCCGCCGTTGACCATCAGCTCGCGTTCGCCAACACCAAAACCTTTGTTACCGTAGATGGTGTCGTCGCCTTCACCGCCTTTGATGGTGTCGTTACCTTCGCCACCGTACAGCGTATCGTTGCCTTGGCCGCCATCAATGTAATCATTGCCTTCAAAGCCGTTGATCTTATCGTTCAGGCTGCCATTGGCATTATTAGTCAGAGATACGTTATCAATCAGCGCGCCGTAGCTATCAGACTGACCTTTACCTTCGAAACGCAGTGTCACTCCTGAGGTGCCTGCTGGTACAGTGAAGTCGACTTCAAAGTTGTGGTAGCTTTCGTTTGACTGGGTGTTGTCGAAGTATTTGCTGTAAAGGACGTTACCGTCGTCGTCCATGACTTTTACTTCGAACTGGCTGGTCGAGTGATTGTCGCCTTTATAGCGGTTTGCGTAATCGAAAGAGAGTGACAGTGAAGCATCACCTGAAGAAGTCAGGTTGCTGACGTCTACGTCTTGCTGAACCCAGGTGTTACCCGTTGAATCCAGTTCAAGCACGGTGTTAGATGAGGAATTGGTTGGCGTGCCGCCGAAGTCACCTTGTTGAAGTTCGATTTTCATACTGCCCGGCGTGTACCAGCCTGCAACTTGATGATCTTGGAACAAACCCCACTGATCAGACGAATCGTTACCCCAATCTTCGAAGTCACCATTCATCAACAGATTTTGATTGTTGTCATCACCATACAAAAAATCTGCGTTAGTCGTTCCATTGATCTCTGCCATACCTATGTCCTCATAATCTTGATCTTGGTTTTATGTGGCGCGAATGAAACTGCTGGAATATATCTACCGCTTTCCTAAAGTAGACCCTCACTTACAAGTGCTTGCTTATATATGAGATTACTAACATTCATTCCGCGCTTGATGTGACAAGAGTTTTAATGACAAGACACTCAAGAACAATAGACTTGAAGCAAGATCACGCTAATCTCAGTAGCGCTTTCTAGCCCTTATTTAAATAGTGATGAGTTAAGTATGAGTTTTAACCTAATAGAGGAACTAGAGCGGGGTTCAATAGCAGCATTATTGGAACTTTTCTGACACGTTTTAAACAA
This sequence comes from Grimontia indica, assembly GCF_000333895.2. GTDB lineage: Bacteria > Pseudomonadota > Gammaproteobacteria > Enterobacterales > Vibrionaceae > Enterovibrio > Enterovibrio indicus. Next base: position 50,680 of record NZ_ANFM02000030.1, read on the forward strand.
AAAGAGAGCAATTGACTCAGAAATTATTCACTCTCCCAGCCAATCACATACGCGACGATGGAAATGGCCGTCAAAAATTGAAAAAGCCCGGCACAACCAAGTACCGGGCTCACATTACTAGGGCTCTGAATTAGATGTTACTACCGTTAGATTTAACGATCTCAGCATCCGTCCAGATAGTGATTTTTTCGTCCGCATAGGTGAAAACGTAAGCGCGGAGCTCTGTCACCTGCGCGAAGCTCAAACCCATGAACTCAATCATCTCATTGGAAATGGCAACAGACGCAGATGCATTTGCATCGTAACTCCAGATACCGGCATCGACATTCAGTGTGTCGTTACCAGCGCCAAGATGGGCAACAAAGCCGTCCCAATCGCCTGGATCAACCAGAGAAGCGGACTGGAAACCATCAGACTGAGCATGAATCGCAAAAGCGTTCACTGTCACCGCTTGGTTTCCTTCAGCGCCAATCACCGCTTCAACCTGAGCAATAGGTTTAGGACCAGAAGTGACACCATATGAAACACCAGTAAGGTCGACGTTAGCATCACCAGTAACAATCAGTTGGTCAAAACCACGATCACCGTTGTAGATATTTCCGTTCTCGGTAAGGAAGTTCACATCAGAAAAATCTTCCTGATCAAAAAACATGGTGTCGTTACCTTCACTACCGATGTAGATATCAAGGCCCGTTCCGCCATTCATGACGATGTCATCGTCATAGCCCGCGTGCAGGACGTCGTTTCCTTCGTCGCCAAACAATGAATCATTGCCACCTGCACCGTAAAGGGTGTCATTACCCGAACCGCCGTAAAGTACATCGTCGCCAGCACTGCCATTGATAGTGTCGTTACCTGCACCACCGTAAATGGTGTCGTTGCCTTTGAAGCCAGTAATGGTGTCATTGCCTGAGCAGCCATGAAGAACATCGTCACCCGACGTACCATTAATTATTTGGTCAGACGCTGTGGTACCTTCCAAAACACGCATTGAACGTGGTGCAGAGAAATCCAGGTTCTGGCCGTTTCGCGCACGCACATTTTCCAGTTGGCTGTTCGGCGTCACACAGTTAAAAACGCCTAAACGGTTGTAAGAAAGGTTGTCCCAATCTGACAGCATGACTGCTGTACCTTCTGATGGCTCAACACGCACTTCATGCGCACGAATCCAGCTTGGCAGTGAGTAGCCTGAACGCTGCCCCACTGGCAGACAGTACCTCTCACCGGTTTCTAGGCTCACGATACAGCCCAGTTTCTCGTTGCTAGCCACAACACGCATTGAGCGTGGTGCTGAGAAATCTAAGTTCTGGCCGTTGTAAGCACGGACATTGGTCAGTTTCTGGTTTTCAACGGTACCTGGGAATACCGCTAAACGGTTATAGGAAAGGTTATCCCAGTCTGACAACATGACAGCCGCCCCTTCAGACGCCTGAACATAAACCTCGTGAGATTTGATCCAGCTCGGGAGTGAGTAGCCAGACCGTTTACCCACAGGCAGACAGTAACGCTCGCCAGTTTGGAGGCTAACAATACAACCCAGTTTGTCATTGCTGGCTACAACGCGCATAGAACGTGGTGCAGAGAAGTCTAGGTTCTGGCCATTGTACGCACGAACATTAGTCAGTTCGCTGTTGGTGACAGTACCCGAAAATACCGCCAGACGGTTGTACGAGAGATTATCCCAATCAGACAGCATCACTGCTGCGCCTTCTTCCGCCTGAACACGAACCTCATGGGACTTGATCCAGCTTGGCAGGGAGTAGCCTGAACGCTGTCCCACCGGGAGACAATATTCAGCACCTGTTTCCAAGCTGACAATGCAACCTTTTGGCGTGTCATCCGAAGACTCGTTTGCGTTTACTGCACTGCTAATAGATACCGCAATAGATAGTCCTACTACCCATGTCAGCATGCTAAATAACTTATTCATAACCTATTGCCTTTATTTGAAGGATGTTTGGGTATCTTTGTTTTTTTAGTGGGGCATGGTTGCTGCTATTTCACATAAGAACATGGTCAGGAAAGGCCTTTCTCCAACCCAAAAGATGTGCCGTTCAACAATACGAATTTGAGGGAAACATCCTTGTGCGTTGCAAATACAAAATGCAGTTGTTCCAGTCACACACCGTGGGAAGCAGTCATCGTTGCCGCCATCAACATCACCATACTGTTTTATCAAACAGTCAGTGTTTTGATTCACTTTAGAGACAACTAAATAACAAGTTAGCCACGGTGTAAACGTTTTATACGTATTCAAATAGGTGAGCAAACAAGGGTTCGAATGTTAATAACAATATCAAACCTAAGCATGAGAAATAAATTAGATTGGAATGATTTAAGATGGATTGTTTGGAGTGAAAAAATACCAAATATTAGTGAATTAGAATAAATTTCGGTAAGGATTTATTTAAAATTCATCATTCATGGCGGAAATGTAAAACACATTATCAATACTTAGAATCATATAAGCCACATTTAAACAATTAAAAAGTACGATCGCTTAGATCGTACTTTATTAATAGATAGCCCGCTGTATTTATACGGTTTCTTCAATTGTCAGGTTGTTTACCCATTTGTTTCCAAACACACGCCTGATGGTGGGATACAACTTCACGATTTCTTCAGATGTCATCATCAAAAATACATAAGGTAGCGGTAATTCCAGCCACATCGCTGCGATGGCGGTCATTGGTACTGCCCACACCCACTGGCAAACCGCATCCATGTTCATGCAGAATTTGGCATCACCACCTGCCCTGAGTACGCCCACAATCAAAGTAATATTGGTGTTTCTGACTAAGGCACTGATAGCGAGAACAGGGAAGCAAAGTGAAACCAATACCAGCACATCGTCATTCACCTGGGTATATAGAGACAAAATATAACTTTGCGCCATCAGAATAAGAGCCGATGCTGTCAGCCCTGTTAGCACAGCTGTTTTGAGTGCATACCTTGCGTATTTCTCGCTGGTCTCAAGCTTATTTGCACCAAGCGCATTACCCACAATAATCGCCGTTGCGCCCGACAAACCCGAGGCCACACATAAGGTAATGGCTTCAAGAGGAGAAATGATTGCCATTGCTGCCAGTTCATTTTCACCGATGCGCCCCATGATCAGTTGATACGTGAAGATGCCACCACTCCATATGAGACTGCCAACAATCACAGGTGCAGTTACATTCACATATTTCTGGAACGTGGATTTTCTGAATCTGAAATCAGCGGGGCCGAGAATCAACACCTTGTTGTAGAAAATAATGACCAGTAGAGACATGAACACACGGAACAAACGGGCGATCACGGTACCCCATCCCGCTCCTGCTAACCCCATCGCGGGCAAACCAAAGTGACCGAAGATTAAGATGAAACTCAGTACAATATTCAGCGCGATTTCAATGAAGGACATGTAGAAGGTAGTTTGGGTTTTACCTAAAGCGCGCAGCGCGGCATCCATCGCAATTGAAGGGCCTGCGACCAGAAGTGCAATACTGATGATTTGAAGATATTCGGTTGCGAGCGCGGCTGTTTCACCTTCCACCTTAAACATGGCTGGCACCACTTCCGGTGATGTCCAACAGAACAGGAAAATCAAAAAAGACGCCAAAGACGCCACTAATGCGCCCAGTGCAAAGTTACGTCTCAATCCTTCTGCGTCATTGGCTCCCCAGTATTGGGCAAGTAGCACTCCCATGCCGGTGCCTGTTCCCCAAATGAAGATACCCGTAAACCAAAATACACGAGCGCCAATACCCGAAGCTGCCACTTCTTCGGTACCCAACTGGCTGACCATTAGGTTGTCGATGAAACCGCCACTGCTGAATAACAAACTTTGTAGAGCAAGTGGCAAGCCCAGAACTAAAGCCCGTTTTAAGAAATAGGTGAAATTATCTTCTGACATCGCATCTCCTTTTGCCGACTGACATGGCCGGAACACCCCGGCTTTTTTGCTTCGTTTTTTAATAAAGTTTTTTCTTTACTGTACAGAAGTTCGACAGTGGAAGGCGATGTAATCACCATGTAATTTGTGCTGATTAGTTTCGACGAATATCATCAATATCGCGCGCATTAAGCATCAATCAGCGCCGAAATTCCGGGATACTCACGATTTCTTCGATTGACGCGCTCTCATTCAACTCAACTCATCAGCGCACCGAAAGTGTCAGACGCTGTGGAAGGCGTCTCACAATTGAACTATTTGTTTAATAACTGACAAATAACTCAATGCCTTTCATTGACTAGCAAAAAAAGCAGTTTGTCAGTACGTGCCTTTCAAGGAGAGAAAACCGTATCTGTGCGCTTTAGGTTTGTTAGCCTTAGTCAGTAGCGACTGGAGTGATACGCACGTTCAAGCATGCGTCGCTTTGTGCGACTTATATTAATGCCATTTAGCGGGAGGCTAAGATGTTAGGCAAACTTAAGCTTGCACAGCAACTTACCGTATCTTTTGCAGCTGTCATCGCACTGCTGCTTGTTGTATCTGTCGTGGGTTATGGTGGTCTTTCTGAAGGCTTTAAGAATTTCACCGATTACCGCGGCTTAGCGAGAAGTTCCAATGAAGCCAGCGAGGCACAGTCGGCACTACTCAGCGCCCGACTTGCAGCGTTAAAGTTCCTGAAGACCCAAGACCCAGCCCAAATCGGCAAGGTCGAGAAAGAACTGGCTCACATTGACGAAGTCATCGAAAAAATTCTTGTTAATGAAACTGACCAGAACCGCATCAATGAGCTCAGCGAGTCCAAAAAACTGATGGCCACATACGGCGAAACTTTTGCTTTGGTGGTTAAAGACTTTGCAGACCGAAACGCGGTAGTCAGCCAAGAGTTAGATCCTAACGGCCTTAAGATGCGCCAGACGATGACAAAAATCATCGAGGACTCATCATCAGACGGTGAAGTTGATTCCCTGTTCTATGCAGCCCAAGCTCAAGAGAAGCTCCTACTGGGAAGACTTTTTGCCGCCAAGTTCCTGATCAGTAACTCTGATGACGATTTGAACCGTTCATTGACTGAACTTAACAATGTCGTCGCTCCCCTCAACAACCTCAAACGCCTGTTGGTTTCTTCCGCAGAGCGACAAATGGTGAACGAGTTTTCTGATGCACACCTTGGATACATTTCGGCACTCCAGAAAACCGCAGAAATTATCAATGCGAGAAACGAGCGTATCTCGAACACCCTTGACGTGATTGGTCCGCAGGTGACGACCAATTTCAACGACTTTAAATCCTCCATTCGTGCCGCTCAGGATACCCTGGGGCCAGAGGCTCAGTCTGACAGCCAGTCTTCAGTTCAAACGGTGATTATCGTGTCTGCCGTTGCCGTCTTGGTGGGGGTTTTCCTGAGCATTGTGGTCACGCGTGCAATCCGGAGACCTATTGGCGGTGAGCCAAGACAGATTGAACAGCTTGCCCGTAACATTGCAACCGGCGATCTGACCCAGTCTTTCGATAGCAAAGGTCAGCCGACAGGCATCTTTGCCGCCATGGGCGATATGAACAGCAACCTCAAAGAGATTGTCGGCCAGTTGTCCAGCTCAGTGAATACTCTGAACAATGCCTCCGGCACCTTGGTCAACGTCACTGAGGAAACAGCCAGAAATTCTGAGCTTCAGGCAGACCAACTCGGTCAAACCGCAACCGCGATGCATCAGTTAACCTCTACGGTGGATGACATCGCCCAAAATGCGCAGCGTGCGTCTGATGTGGCCAATGAAGCTGATCGTTACTCACAGGAAGGCCAGAGTGTGTTGGATGATACCCGCCAGAGTATCGAAAACCTTGTGGGTAACATTGGTGAAGTTAGTCAGATTATTGAGAACCTGGAAAACGAAACCAAAAACGTTGGCAGTATTCTGGATACTATCCGTGACATTGCAGAGCAGACTAACCTGCTGGCACTGAATGCCGCGATTGAGGCTGCCCGAGCCGGTGAACAAGGACGGGGCTTTGCGGTGGTTGCTGATGAGGTAAGAAGCCTCGCCAGCCGTACCCAACAGAGCACAGAAGAGATCCAGACGCTGATCACCCGTTTGCAGAACGAATCTAAACGTTCGGTAGAATCCATGCGTAAAAGCGCATCTGAAGCGGAAGAGACATCGACAAAAGCAAACAAAACCCGCGATGCACTGGTTTCCATCACAGAGTCGGTATCGAACATCCGTGACATGAACCATCAAATCGCGGTCGCAGCAGAAGAGCAGAACACTGTGGTGACCAGCATTAACCAAGCGGTCGAACAGTTGAATGAGCTGGGTAAGAGCACGGCATCCGGTGCAGACAAACTCTCGAAAGAAGCCCACGGACTTACTTCGATTACCAGCGGCGTAAACCAGATCGTGGGTAAATTCTCGATTGGTTAACCCATCGCACTTCTTCTCCATGTAATGAATTAGCCCCCTCCTCCGGGGGCTATTTCATTGAGCAATGCAAGCCTCTTCCGGTTATAAACTTCGGAATGTACTCCTCCACATCTCACCATGACTCCCATAACTGTAAAAAACCATAACCACGCGACTCGCATGTGAATCACTTATTGATTGATTGTTTCACTTTTGTTGGATTGAAGATTCGCTGCGCGTTATTGGTATTACGACCGAGTGTTAAGTCAGTAAGCCTTTTTTGCATAACCCGGAATCAAGACCTTCTCACAAAAGCGGAAGCTCGCAATTCTTGCAGAGGTGCCAGCCAATTTAGGAGAGACCCATGCTAGGCAAAATTACACTTGCGAAGCAATTGACCCTGTCTTTCTCAGCCGTCCTTGCTTTGCTACTCGTAGTATCAGTCGTTGGCTACAATGGCTTGTCAAATAGTTACACGAATACCCGCCAGTATCATGCATTAGCGATAAACTCTAACCATGCAGCGGAAGCTCAGTCTGCCCTACTCTATGCCCGTGTTGTCGCTCAAAGATTTTTTAAAACGCAAAACCCGGAAGATGCTACCTTGGTCGGGGAAAAGCTGACTAAGGTGGAAAAAAAGATAGCCTTCATCCTAGCAAATGAGACCGATTCAGAGCGCAAGGCTTGGCTAGAAGAGTCACGGACCTTGCTGGAAGAATACGCACAAACTTTTGCGTTAGTGGTACAAGATTTTCAGGACATGAATAATGTCGTCAAGCAACGCCTAGACCCCAATGGCCTGAGTATGTACCAGACCACCAAACAGATCATGACAAATGCCAAAGCCATCGGTGATGTAGAGGTCATTTTCTTCGCTTCTGAAGTTCAGGAAAAACTGCTCTTGGGACGACTTTTCACCGCAAAATATCTCATCAGCTACTCCCCTCAAGACTTGAATACAGCACTGCTCGAGCTCAATGCAGCACTCCAACCTTTTATTTCGCTAGAAGGCATTTTGGCGGGACAGGAGGACGAACTTTTAAACGCTTTTGCTGATGCCCATATGGACTATATTGTTGCACTACAAGACATCGCAAAAATCGTAAAAGAAGGCACGAACCGCGTCTTTAAAGTCATTGATGTTGTAGGGCCACAAGTCACCGGAAATCTCACTAACTACAAAATGTCGTCGCTCGAGTCTCAGAGTGTTTTAGGCGAACAAACAATAGAAAAAAGTGGCAATGCTTTAACAGCGGTGTTTGTTGTTTCTGGTATCGCCATCTTTGTTGGCATATTACTCAGCATTTTTATGACTAAAACCATCCGTAGACCTATTGGTGGCGAGCCCAGAAAAATTGAGGCCATGGCACGGGAAATTGCTGAGGGTATACTCAAGAAAGAACTCTCACCAGAGAAAAAGGTGACGGGTATATACGCAGCAATGCGGGAAATGACTGTGAACCTTAGGGATATCATTAAGCAACTCTCTCAATCAATGAAATCCCTGAATGTCGCGTCAACCACACTGGTAGAGGTCACCGATGAAACGGCTCGAAACTCAGAGTCACAGGCTGAACAACTCAATCAGACCGCAACTGCGATAAATGAACTTTCCAGTACGGTGAAGGATATCGCGCAGAATGCACAGTATGCTTCTGATCTTTCCAATCAAGCTGACAATGCTGCCCATGAAGGCCAATCCACGTTGGAGGCAACGCAAAACAGCATTGAAAATCTCGTGGGTAACATTGGCGAAGTAAGCCAGGTGATCGCCAACCTTGAAGTTGAAACGAATAATGTGGGCTGCATTTTAGATACCATCCGGGGAATCGCAGAGCAAACCAATCTACTCGCTCTCAATGCCGCTATTGAAGCTGCCCGGGCTGGTGAGCAAGGGCGTGGTTTTGCTGTCGTTGCTGACGAAGTGCGAAGCCTTGCCAGTCGCACTCAGCAAAGCACAGAAGAAATTCAGGAGCTGATTTCACGACTACAAAGCGAGTCGAAGCGTTCTGTTGAATCGATGCAAGTGAGTGCAAACGAAGCTAACGCGACATATGAAAAAGCGAATAAGGCTCGTGATGCCCTCACCACCATCTCCAGCACAGTTGCCAGTATCAGAGACATGAACCACCAGATTGCGGTCGCTGCCGAAGAGCAAAATACTGTCGTAACAAACATTAATCTGTCCGTAGAACATTTAAATGACTTGGGTAAGAGCACAGCTTCGGGCGCTGAGAAACTATCAAAAGAAGCGCATGGCCTCACCGCAATCACCGATAACGTCAATCAGATCGTTGGGCGGTTTTCTATCCAATAATTCCACAGATGGCAAAAACGCGCTATTTCAGCGCGTTTTTCTGGCTTTCCATATGAATCAGATACAAGCGCGCATCAAATTCCAACTGGTGATAATCCGGCTCCATATGGCAACAAAGCTGATAGAAGGCTTTATTGTGGTCTTTCTCTTTCAAGTGCGCCAGTTCGTGAACCACCAGCATTCGAAGGAAAGGCTCCGGCGCGTCCTTGAACATCGACGCTATGCGGATTTCATTCTTGGCCTTTAGCTTTCCGCCATGAGCGCGTGACACAAAGCTGTGAAGCCCAAGCGCATTGTTCACCACATGGATTTTGCCATCATAGGCCACTTTACTGATCGGCGAAGACTTCTTCAGGTATTGGTTCTTTATCTCCTGCACATAATCGTAAAGCGCTTTTTCAGACTTGATGTCGTGTTTGTGTGGGTAGCGCTGTTCCAGCCACGCGCCGAGTTTGCCGGTTTCAATCAAACGGGAAACTTGCTCAATAAGGTTTTCAGGGTAACCACCCAAATAACGGAGTGCAGGGTTCATGCTTTATAGGGTCTGTTGACTTTTGGGAACTGGGCAGAGTTTACACCGATATCAAGTGCGCGTCTTTTGCGTTGAACCGCGCACCACCGCTTCACACGGTAAGGTAATGGACTGTGGCGGTAAATGTGGATCAGCGATGTGCTCGAACAAGGCATCAATGGTACTTTGAATCATCTGCTCGTTCGGCTGACGAATCGTGGAAAGGTTGTAGGAGCGACTTTTCGCAAGGCGAATATCATCGACGCCGACAACACCAATATCTTCAGGCACACTCAGGCCAAGCTCATAACGCAGTGCATCCATACCACCACAGGCCATGATGTCATCGGCATAAAACAACGCGTCTGGCTTTTCTGTGTGCTGGAAAATACGCAAGGTGGCATCGTAGCCAGCGTCGTAGCTGAACTCTCCACCCTCAACGACTTGCCACTGATTGCAGCCGCGCTCCATCAGGCGACTAATAAATCCGCGTTGGCGGTCAATCGTCGCTGATGTACCAATCGGTCCTGCCACAAAAGCCGGTTTGGTATAGCCAGCATCGAGCAGCATATCTGCCGCCATATTTCCTGCCAGCACATTGTCACAACTCACTACAGTGACACTGTTTTCACTGGAGTCGCGACCAAAGATAACTGCCGGTGTATTCTGGGAGTGGCACGCATCAACAAGCTCTTGCGGTAGTGATGCCGACGTGATGATTAGGCCATCAACGTTGTATTCCATCACCAGCTCGACGGCTTCCTGAATATCCATCTCACCATCGACGTGGATAAGAAGGCTATGGCAGTTACGCTTTTGGATTTCAGTGGTAAAGCGGGAAAGAATGGGCAGATAAAACGGGTTGTTGAAGTCGGTCATCAGAATGCCGACAAGACTAGAGCGGGATTTAATCCCCCTCGCCAAACGGTTCGGTTTGTAGTTTAACGACGCTGCCGCTTTAAAGACTTTTTCGCGCAGTGGTCTGGAAATACTCGCATCAGGATTAAACGCGCGGGAGACCGCAGAGACAGAAACGCCTGCCGCTTCAGCCACTTCAACGACAGTGACTTTACGTTTTTTCTGAATCTGTGTTGCTGCAACGGCAACGTTGGTTTCTTTCGTCATACGCTTTCCTGCTTACAATGTCGTTCCTTCGCCCTCAGGTATATAGCCCCAGGCGCAACACCATAATAATGAAAATGTTTTCAGCTGCACAAGCTGGGCCGACGCCTTTTCATTAGAAATGACTAAAAGTGCTGGTCAGGTTCAGACAATTTCAAGTGAAGAAAGTCTGAAAAGAGCGCGCCCGGCGGAGGGTTGCCGGGCGCTTTTCATGGTTAGCGATATTCGCCAGCCAGTTTTTCTACCAACTCAACGTTCTCTTTAGTCACGAAACCTGGACCAGAGTTGATGTTGTTAGATGGAGAAATACCGTAACGGTTGTACAGAGTCAGCACCATAACAGGCACATAACCTTGCAGGAATGGTTGCTGGTCGATACCCCACTGGATATGACCGTCTTTGATGCCCTGAGCAATTTCGCCGCTCAAGTCAAACGTACCGAAGTAAATTTTGCCCAGCTGACGGCTCTTATCCAATGCACGGATAGTTGGGTGAGCAGATGTTGGACCCAGTGTCAGCACGGCTTCTGTATCTGGATTCGCACGCAGGTAAGCAGACACTTTCTTCTCGATGCCTGTTGGATCCTGACCCACATCGATCATCTGGCTGCCAAGCTCAACACCCAGAGCATCAGCAAAACCCTGACAGCGTTCTACAGAAGCTGGGTTGGTGATGTAGTGGTTAACACAGACAAAGCTTTTCACGCCGTCTTTTTTAGCACGTTTACCTGCGCCGTAACCCGCATCATATTCTGGTTGTCCAACGTGGAGAATTGCACCCACGTCTTCACTTTGCTGGTGAGTACCCGAGTTGATGGTGACAACAGGAATACCTTTTTTCTTCGCTTTTTCCAGTGGACCTTTCAGCACTTCATAGTCCGCGATGGTGGTGATAATACCGTCAGGATTGGACGCAACGGCCTGCTCGATGATGCGAGCCATATCAGCCAAGTCGCCGGTAGTAGGGTTACGGTATTCCACTTCTACATTGAGCTGTTCGCCCGCTGTACCAATCGCATTCTTGATGGTGTTCCACCAAGAATCTGAGTCCGGTGCGTGGCTGATCAGGACAAAGCGCTCACCATCGGCGAGTGCAGTACCTGGCAGCATTGCGGCCAAACTGGCTGCCATTGCTAACACAAGGACGGACGCTCTCTTTGCTACAGATTTAAGTAGGGTATTCATCCGGTGTCTCCAAGTTATATTATTTATTGTATCCATAGGGCGAGCTGTACAGCTGCCCACCCGGTTACAGCTAAGGGTTGGGCAGCGAACTGCCCCGTCACGTTAACTCTTCTTACTAAAAGCCTAATTCGCCGTGGCAGCATCTGCCCGCTGGAATTCAGCCAATTCTGCTTCGAGTGATTCCAGCTCTTGTCCACCAGCCATCATCTCGAGGATTTCTTCACGGGTAACATCTTTCTTCAACCAAGTACCCAGACTCTTACCGCGGTTCAGCAGCGTGAAACGGTCAGCGATGGGGTAAGCATGGTGAACATTGTGTGTAATCAGGATCACGGCAAGGCCTTTGCCGCGCGCCCTTGCAACGACTTTGAGCACGTTAGCAGACTGCTTTACGCCCAGTGCTGCGGTTGGCTCATCGAGGATCAGCACTTTCGCACCGAAGTGAATTGCACGCGCAATCGCCAGACACTGACGCTCACCGCCCGACATTGTGCCAATCGGGTGCTCAGGGTCACGCACGTCGATACCCATGTCCTTCATACCTGCCTTGGCAATTTCGTTGGCATTTTTGGTATCGAACACTTCAAAGGGACCGATTTTTTTGGTGAGCTCGCGACCCATGAAGAAGTTACGGGTAACACTCATTAAAGGAACCAGCGCAAGGTCTTGATAAACAGTTGCAATACCCGCATCAAGCGCATCACGCGGTGATTCAAAGGTGGTAGGCTTACCGTTCATCAGAAACTCACCTTCTGACGGTTTGTGCACCCCTGCCAGGGTTTTAATCAGGGTAGATTTACCTGCACCGTTGTCACCCAACAGACAGTGCACCTCACCCATCTTCACCTGCATATCGATATCTTTCAGGGCAATCACCGAACCGAAGTAACGGCTTACCTTTTTCAGTTCGAGGATAAAATTATCGTTCTCTGCCATTGTCTTTCTCCTGAATTCCGTTTCCTGATCCGCGTTTAGCGGGCGCTCGTGACTTTCTTGCGGATGAAGTTGTTAAACAGCACCGCGATAAGAAGCATCACGCCGAGGAATACGCGGAACCAGTCAGAATCCACGCCTGTAAAGAAGATACCCATCTGCACCACACCGAAAATCAATGCGCCGAAGAAAGCCCCAATGACTGAGCCATAACCGCCAGTCAGCAGTGCACCTCCGATAACCGCCGCGATAATGGCTTCGAATTCTTTCAAGAGACCACGGTCAGCCGCTGCGGAGCCAAACTCCAATACCTGACAAGCGGCGAACACCGTTGCGCAGAATGCGGTGAACATGAACAGCAGGATTTTCACGCGGTCAGTCGGTACACCCACATTTTTCGCCGCGTTGGCATCACCACCAGAAGCGAAAATCCAGTTACCGAAACGGGTGCGCAGCAGCACGAAGGAACACACAGCGGTCAGCAAGAACCACCACACCACGACCATTGGGATGCCAGTGACTACTGGCGTACCGTCAGAGTAGGTTTCAATCCAACCGGCGCTACCAAGCCAGTTAAATAGCCCTGTCCCTATCTCGCCGCCAAACATGGCAGCCAGCCAATCACCTTCTGCCAGATTACCTACGCCAGAAATGATAGTTTTATTGGTCAACGCAATAGACAGTGCGATTGTCAGACCACGCAGAATGAAGAGGAAAGCGAGGGAAACAATGAAAGACGGTAGCCCGGTACGAACCACGATGTAGCCATTGATAAAGCCCACGGCCATCGCGCCAACAAAGGCAAATAGGATTGCAGCCCAGACTGGCCAACCCCAATATACGGCAGGGATAGCAATCATCATCCCGGCAAAGCCAATCATTGAGCCGATGGAAAGGTCGAATTCGCCGGCGATCATCAGCAGACATGCACCGACTGCGATAATACCGAGCTGCGCTGACACCACCGTCCAGTTGACGACACCATCAGCGTTGAACATGCCTGAGTCCCAGGCGACGAGTGCGAAGAACGCGAATACCAGAATGGCACCGGATACAGAACCCAGTTCCGGGCGGGATAACATACGATTGAGCGTTGAAACTTTACGAACCCGCTCATCTCCCGGTGCGAGCGGTTTTGAATCTGTCCCTGATTCGGCTTCTTTTACCGACATACTTGCCTCCAAATTCCTTGCTGTATTCGGGCTTTCGCCCGACTCCTTGCTGCCGGATGACAGCTTTTTTCGATTACGCAACTTTCGCGATCACCGCTTTCTCAATGAAAGCTCTGCTCTTCTCGGCATCAGTTTTCGCATCGCTTTTCGCTGCCGGGTCAGTGTCCTGCTCAACCGTGACCCAACCGTTAAAATCAATATCGATAAGTGTTTGTCTTACCTCGTCGAAATCGACACAACCCTGCCCTAATGGACAAAAAATGTTATTCCCTATTGCAGTATAGAAATCCGTGCCAGCCTTGACGGATACCGCATGCACGTCGGCGTTAATATCTTTGAAATGCAGGTACTTAACGCGTTCTTTGTAGGTTCGGAGCACTTCGCTCGGATCCATGCCTGCATAAACACAGTGGCCGGTATCCACACACAGCGACATCAGCTCTGGCGGTAAGTCACGCATGGCTTTGTCCAGCTCGTCGCGGTATTCAATGTAAGTACCAGCATGGGCATGAAGCGTTGGCGTAATGCCATATTCCGCGCACACTGTGCCGACACCGCGTAACGTTTCCATCATTTCCGCCCATTGCTCGTCATTCAGACGTGTTGCCGTTTCTACCTGACCCGCTTGATCGGTGCGTGGTGATGAAACGTGGTCAATCACCACCAGAAAATCCGCGCCCTGCTCCTTGAGGATTTGGCAAGTCACTCGCGTTTTCTCCAGAATCGCATCGCGTTCTTCCGGCTTGTGCAAATGCACGAACAAGGTCCCCGCAATCAAACCCAATGAACGTACTGACAATGCCTCGTTGAGTGCAGCTTTATCGGTCGGCAGGTAACCCAACGGTCCCAGCTCAGTTGCCCCGTACCCAGCACCAGCAATCTCATCCAATACGGTTTGCCATGTTGGGTTTGCCGGGTTGTCAGCAAACTCAATTCCCCATGAGCATGGTGCGTTGGCTATTTTCAGTTCCAAGGCAATGTCTCCTTGATTCAATGTTCCATCCCTGTTTAACGCTTCGCGGCTAAACCCGTTTCAAACGCCAAACGATTTAATCTTTCGATAATCAAACTTTTCGTTAACACTTTTTAAACATCTATGGTAATGATTTCACTTTGTCAAACCAAACGGCGTCTCAAAAGTGGGCTTTTTGCGGGTGATTGGCGTTCTAGAATGAAAAATGAGCGCTAAATCTGATTTTTTAGCTTTCACCATTTGAAAACATTTTCATTACATGACTACTATTTCATCAAACAAGGAAAATTATTGGAGATAGCAAGGATGGGAACCATAAGGCTAACTACTGCTCAGGCGTTGGTGCGCTACCTCGCCGCACAGCAAATCGAGATTGATGGGAAGGTGGAGTCTTTGTTTGGCTGCGCCTTTGCGATATTTGGCCATGGTAACGTGACCTGTCTAGGGCAACAGCTGTATGAGAACCAGTCTGTCTTCCCTACATGGCGGGGACAGAATGAGCAATCCATGGCGCTGGCTGCAGTAGCCTATGCCCGTGCTCACAAGCGCCAGCGCATCGGTATTGCCACCTCGTCGGTAGGCCCTGGCGCAGCAAACATGGTGACAGCGGCAGGCGTAGCACACACTAACCGCCTGCCTTTGCTTTTGCTTTGCGGCGATACATTCCAGTCCCGCTTACCTGACCCTGTGCTCCAGCAAACGGAACACTTTGCCAATCCTTCACTGACGGTGAATGACGCATTCAAATCCGTTACCCGCTTCTGGGATCGCATCAATGCGCCGTCGCAACTGACTGTCGCATTGCCACAAGCGATTGCGACTATGCTGGACCCCGCCGATTGTGGCCCAGCGATGATTGCCCTTCCACAAGATGTGCAAGGTCAGGCATGGGATTTCCCTGAAAGCTTCTTCGAACCCAAAATTCACCGTATCCGCCGTCCACAGCCGGAAGAAGTGGATTTAGATGCAGCCGTTGAAGCGCTGAAAACTGCCAAGAAGCCGCTGATCATTGCTGGCGGCGGTGTGTTCTATTCCGGTGCGCGTGACGCTTTGGTTAGCTTTGCCGAGAAGCACCAAATCCCGGTAGTGGAAACCATCGCAGGCCGTACCTTGTTGCCAGACGATCACCCACTGAATTGCGGCCCGATTGGCGCAACGGGATCAGACAGTGCCAACCACATGTGTAATGAGGCGGATTTAGTGCTCGCCATTGGTACCCGTTTACAAGACTTCACCACAGGTTCATGGACACTGTTCCGCGATCCCGGCATGAAACTTATCAGCATCAACGCTGGCCGTTTTGATGCCAACAAGCACATGGCGCAGTCCATCATTGCTGACGCAAAAGACACCATTGAGCCGCTTGATGCCAAGCTCGGCGATTGGACGACGGAAGCTGCATGGGTTGAAAAAGGTAAGGCTGAAAAAGCGGCGTGGACTGATATCGTTAACGGCCGCACGGCATTTGCGGAGACAACCTTGCCTTCATATGCGCAGGTCGTTGGAAAGGTGAATGGTCTTATCAATGAGGGCGACCGGGTTATTACTGCTGCCGGCGGCTTACCTGCTGAAATCAATATGAACTGGCAGGCGACCTATCCGTATTCGCTGGATGTGGAATTCGGTTTCTCCTGTATGGGCTACGAGGTCGCCGCCGGCTGGGGCAACAAGATTGCCAGACCTGATCATGAATCTATAGTGATGGTCGGTGATGGTTCATACCTGATGATGAATTCCGACATCTACAGCTCTGTACTGACCGGACACAAGATGATTGTGGTGGTGTGTGATAACGGCGGTTTCGCGGTGATCCGCAAGCTGCAAACCAACACAGGTAACACCGCTTTCAACAACCAGTTGGAAGACTGCACCACCGAGCGTGATTACGACCTGCCGCGCGTCGATTTTGTCAGTCATGCAAAAGGCCTGGGGGCACATGCAGAGAAAGTCACCAGCTTGGGCGACTTTGATGCCGCTTTCGAACGTGCCAAAGCCGCAGATCGCACCTATGTATTGGTCGTCGACATCGACGATACCAAATGGTCGTCTTGTGATGCGTGGTGGGAAGTCGGTCTGTCAGAAGTCTCTGACGATCCAAATATCATCGAAGCCCGGGATAACTGGGAACAGGGACGCGTTAATCAGCGTCGTGGCGTGTAATAACAACAAGGAGAACACGCATGTTTAACGAAGAATTCCAGCTAGATGCACCGATCCGTTGGGGAATGGTTGGCGGCGGCCGCGGTAGTGAGATTGGTTACTCGCACCGCGCTGCAGCCCAGCGTGACCGTCTGTTTACCTTTGTTGCAGCGGCACTGGATTTGGATGCAGAACGTGGACGCGACTTCGGGACCAAGCTGGGTCTTGCTCCCGAGCGCTGCTATCCCGATTACAAAACCCTGTTTGAAGAAGAAGCCAAACGCGAAGACGGCATTCAGGCTGTGTCTATCGCCACACCGAACTCTACTCACTATGAAATTGCCAAAGCGGCGCTGGAAGCGGGTTTGCATGTGATTTGTGAAAAGCCCGCCACCATTCATGTTGAAGATGCGCTTGAACTGAAAGCCTTGGCGGAAAAACAAAACAAGATGCTGGCGGTGATGTACGGCTACACCGGATTCCAGATGGTGCATCAGGCACGAGAAATGGTGCGTCGCGGTGACATCGGCGCCGTGCGTGTTATTCAGATGTCTTTCGCCCACGGTTTCCACAACACCGAGATTGAAAAAAACAGCCCGGGCGCAAAATGGCGCATGAACCCTGAAGTATCTGGCCCAAGTTTCATCATTGGCGATTGCGGTACGCACCCATTTTACATGGCAGGCATGATCACGGGGCTAAAAGTGAAATCCCTGATGTGCTCACGCCAAAGCTTTATCGAATCCCGCGCGCCATTGGAAGACAACGCCCATGTGGTGTTCCAATTTGAAGGTGGAGCAGTCGGCACACTGTGGGCGAGCGCCATCAACAGCGGCTCGATGCACCAGCAGAAAGTCCGCATTGTCGGCGAGAAAGCCAGCCTCGAATGGTGGGATGAATATCCAAACCAACTTCGCTATGAAGTTCAGGGAGAACCTGTCCGTATTCTTGAGCGTGGTATGGGCTACCTACACAACGATGATCCTGGCGTTTCAGCCAACCGTCAAGGCGGTGGTCATGCTGAAGGTTTCTTCGAGTCCTGGGCAAATCTTTATCACCGCTACGCACTTGCGATTGATGCCTACAACCGCAATGACAAAGCCTTCCTTGAAAGCCATTGGTACCCAGATATCGACGGCGGTATCGATGGTGTGAAGATGGTGAATGCCTGTGTGAAATCGGCCGATAACGGTTCCGTTTGGGTGGACTATGACTGATTCCATTCACCTTTCAGATTGGCAGGCCAACAGGGACCGTCCGATAGACGTGGTTTGTCTGGGCCGCGCTGGGGTCGATTTTTATGGCAATACGGACGGTGCAGACTTCAACGCTGAATCCAGCTTCAAAAAATGCGTCGGCGGATCACCTGCGAATGTAGCGATTGGTCTTACGGAACTTGGCGCCAAAGCAGGTTTTATTTCCTGTCTGACGGATGACGCCCAGGGGCGTTATGTTCGCACTTACATGGAAGGGAAAGGGATTAACCTGGATGGTGTGGCAACGCTCACGGGTGAATACCGCACCAGCCTTGCTGTGGCAGAGTTGCGTCCAGAACCCGAAGTGGTGATTTACCGTAATAACGCGGCTGACCTTGCGCTCTGTGTTGAACACATAGACAGCAGCTACCTCAGCAACGCCCGATGTCTGTTTGTTTCAGGTACCGCGCTGTCCACCAGTCCTTCACGGGAAGCGACCTTCTGTGCCATGCAAATGGCGCAGCTGGCGGGCACTCTGGTGGTGCTCGATCTCGACTATCGTCCCTACTCTTGGGCGTCGCCGGAAGATCCCCCGCACTTTTATCGCCTCGCCACCTCCTTCAGTGATGTAGTGATCGGTAACCGCGAGGAATTCGAAGTCATGGGCATTCCCCATGACATCGAAGACAGCCATGTCAGCGCAGCGTCAGAGCTGTTAAGTGGCAGCACTGAGCTGGTCATCGTAAAAGGCGGCGCTGAAGGGTGTGATGTCTTTGGGTTGGATAACGATAATAATCTCGCCAGCCTGTCTCAACCTATATTCAAAGTAGAAGCGCGCAAGCCTTACGGTGCTGGTGATGCCTTTGCTGCCGGCCTGCTTTTTGGTCTGCTAAATCAATATTGTCTACAAGACGCCGTGGCCATGGGGGCAGCCAATGCTGCCATTAATGTCACGGGCGATACCTGCGCAGATGCGATGTCTTCTCTCGCACCACTTCAGGCGTTCATGCGCAGCCGGGACTATCACTTCGCTGATGATAAGTGACAGTTCCACTAATTGGGTAAAAGGAGTTAACCATGGGAAAACACATAGCGCCATTTGATAACCGTAACGAGCCAGTTATCGGTATCAATGACGACACCACACCCCTCTGCTATTTCAACCCGGTCAAACTGGCTTCGGGCGAGCAGTACAGCTACCAACTTAACGAATACGAATCAGCCGTTGTCTTGGCTGGAGGCACCTGCGATATCACCGTGGATGGTGAAACATTCAGCAGCATAGGCAAACGTGCGTCAGTTTGGGATGGTGATCCCGCCGCTGTCTATGTGCCTGCAGGTAGCCAAGCCACCATTACCTGTGTTTCAGAGAATGCCGATGTATTGATTGCCGGAGGACGTTATGAGCCGGAAGAAAACAGCGAAAAACTCACCCCATTCGCCATCCAGCCCGAAGACACAGACAAAGTGCAATACGGCAGCGATGACACCAAAACACACAGAAAAATCAAACATATCCTCGGACAGAAAAACGCAGACCAACGCGGAAGATTGCTCGTCAGCGAACTGTTTACTGTCGGCGCAGGAGGTTGGTCAGGATTTCCTCCCCACAAACATGATGAAGAACGGCCGCCGCAAGAAACGCGTTACGAAGAGGTGTACCAGTTCAGATTCAATCCGGGTCACGGGTTTGGGGCACAATTCCTATATGAGCACGAAGACGACTACGGACCTGTCTACCACGTCAGAACCGGAAGCGTCATCGCCATAGACAAAGGCTACCACCCTTCCGTCGCCGCACCGGGTTATGAGATGTACTACTTCACCATCATTGTCGGTGAAAAGAGTAAGTCTCTCGTGCAGTACTTCGACCCTCACCATGAGTATCAGGTACACACGATTCCCGGCATCAAGGACATGGTCGCCAAGTTCAAGTAACGCTTTGGGTCTGTTTACCCTGCAATAACGGAGACAAGGATGCTAGTTACCCTGAACGACCTTATGCTGGAAGCCGCGTCGTCCCAAGGCGCGGTGCCTTGTTGTAACGTATTTGGTATTGAAGAAGCGCAGGCGATTATCGCCGCCGCTGAAGAACTGAATTTGCCCGTGATACTCGCCGTGAACAAAGACATGGTGGATCTCGCCGGTGTGGAATCCATGGCGGGCATGCTGCTCCCCATGGCACATGCCAGCTCTGTACCTGTGGTGGTTCACCTCGATCATTGCTATGACGAAGCCATCGTGTACCGCGCCATTCACTCCGGATTCAGTTCGGTGATGTTTGATGGTTCACAATTACCTCTCGAAGAAAATATCCGCCGAACAAGAGCGGTTGCTGATGCCGCCCATGCTGTTGGTGTTTCCGTCGAAGGTGAACTTGGCTCTGTGCCTTATCAGGAAGGTCGCGACCACATCAAATCCGAATTTACCGACCCGGAAGAAGCACGTATTTACGCCGAACAAAGCGGTATCGATGTGCTTGCGATTTCAGTCGGTAATGTCCATCGCATGACAGAAGCGGGAAGTCCTATTAATTTCCCCCTGCTTGATGAGATCGAAGCGGCTACCAGCTTGCCTCTGGTGATTCACGGCACCACAGGTATCACTGAAGCTGATCTTCGCGAACTCAAAACCCGCCGAATCGGTAAATTCAACGTAGGAACGACACTTAGAATGGCTTTTGGCAACGCCATTCGTGAAGCCATGGCTGAAGAACCGAATAAATTTGATAAACAATATTTCGCGGGCAAAGCAATGCCTGCACTGAAGCAAGAAGCCATGCGAGTGCTCACGCTCCTGGCAGCAGATAAGGAGTGACGATGAGCAAGGCGTATAAGAAGCTCGGGCGACGTTTAAGACTCGGCGTAATAGGCGGCGGGCCAGATTCCTTTATCGGTTCCATTCACCGCTCATCTGCCACCATGCATGAAGAGTTTGATGTTGTCGCGGGTGTGTTTTCCTCAAATCCTGAGCGCTCAATTGCTGCTGGTAAATCCATGGGTATTGCGCGTCCTTATGGTGACCCAGATGCCTTGTTTGCCGGAGAAGCAGCGGCGGAAGAGCCTATAGATGCGCTCGCCATCATGACGCCCAACAACAGTCACTATGAGCTGTCATGCCGCGCATTAGACGCTGGATTCAACGTGTTCTGCGAAAAACCTCTGACCATGACTGAAGATGAGTCTGCTGACTTGGTGAAGCGGGTGAAAGCGTCGGGTAAGCGTTACTGCGTCGCCTACGGCTACAGCGGCTATGCAATGGTGCGTCAAGCGCGTGAAATGGTGGCGCAGGGTTTGATTGGTGACATCACCATGGTGCAAAGCAATTACGTTCAGGGACACTTGGCAGCGCTGACAGAATCTGAGCTTGCTGGCTCTAACTGGCATATGAAGCCTGAGCTTGCTGGTCCTTCTTTGATCCTTGGCGACATCGCGACACATAGCTACCACCTGACCAGTTATGTCGCTGGTATGGAAGCCAGTTCATTGAGCGCAGACGTGACCGCATTGGTCGATGGACGCACAGCAGATGATTACTGCGGTATATTACTTCGCTACCCCAATAACGCACGTGGCATCTTCTGGGTCACTCAAGCCGCAGCAGGCGGTGTGCATGGTTTGAGCTTTACCATTTACGGCACCAAAGGCGGCCTGGAATGGCATCAGGAAC
The DNA here is from genome assembly GCF_000333895.2 of Grimontia indica. Taxonomy (GTDB): domain Bacteria; phylum Pseudomonadota; class Gammaproteobacteria; order Enterobacterales; family Vibrionaceae; genus Enterovibrio; species Enterovibrio indicus. The sequence goes on from NZ_ANFM02000030.1 coordinate 72,232, forward strand.
AGCCTAACGAGCTGACAGTCCGCCCTATCGATAAACCTGCTTATGTGCTGACAAAAGGTGGCAAAGGTCTTTCAGGTGCGGGAGAGCGTGTTTCCCATGTCGCTATCGGTCATCCGGAGGGCTATCGCGAGGCATTTGCCAACCTCTACTACGACTTTGCCTCCAACATCGTTGATGATCTGACAGGCGAAACTCCTGAACCACTGAGCCTGTGGAACCCAACCGTCCAGGACGGCGCATACGGTATGGCATTTGTTTATGCAGCGGTTCGCTCACGCGACAACGACGGTGAGTGGGAACCCCTTCGAGACCTCACTTAGTTCCATATCAAACACACACTGTTTAAACCCAAACAACCTTGCGAGCAGGTAGCCAGTCGTCGGTCTGCTCGCTTTTTTTATCGTATTTAGAACAGTGTATGTTCTTCTCCCACGATACATTAGCAAAGGACGATACAAGGAGAGATACGATGGATAACAAGAAAGTGGCACTGTTTGGCTGGCACCCGGATGTGGTGAACTACGATAAATGGCCTGGTATGACAGCGGAAAAGCTCCGCGCAGCATTGGAAGGTGACCGACATAACTTACTCGAACTGGGCTATGCCGTTGACCTTCACTACATTCGTGACGGTGAAACTGCATTTGATGCGGCGACTGAAGCACTCAATGGCAAACCTTATGACTGTGTGCTGATCGGCGCAGGTGTACGTCGCGATGAAGACCATTTTCTGGTGTTTGAAAAGCTGGTGAATGCCGTTCATAAAGCCGCGCCACAGGCGACGATTTGCTTCAATACCAATCCAAGCGACACGGCGGATGCGATTAAACGCTGGACGTAATATCCTAGGGACTTGGCTCAGCCCTTTTTCAACATGTCATGGAGGACAGCATGTCGATACGCGCGACCGAAACGGGATTCAACCCAGAATACAGTGAAGACGCCCCCTCTTTTGAAGACATCACCGACCAGAAGGGTGTGTCTATTTTGGAGTTTGGTGCACCATGGTGCGGGCACTGCCAGGCAGCTGAACCCGCAGTAAAAGCCGTGCTGGAATCAGCCTCCTTCCCTCACACCAAAGTTTATGACGGTAAGGGAAAGCCTTTAGGGCGAGCCTTTAAGGTGAAGCTCTGGCCAACTCTGATCCTGCTTCAGGATGGGTTGGAAGTTGACCGCATTGTTCGCCCGATTCATGAAGACGAAGTCGAAGATTTGATTTCACAGGCGAGCTAACCGATCAGAAAAACAAACTGCACCAGAACAATCAGGAACAGGATAAGGCTTAGCCCTTTCCAGAAACGCAACGGGTCACTTTCTAAAAGCGGCCTGTTTTCATTGGAAGATTTGAACGTGGGGTTAGGCTTCATCAAATCCTGTTCAAATTCTGAAAGTGCCTGATAACGGGCTTTCGGGATCGGATGACAGGCTTTTTTAAGCGCCTCATCAAACCAATCCGGGGCACCGGGACAATAGACCGTTGCTGGCACATAGTTTTGTCGGTTTGCCGCTCTGGGGTTGGAGGCATTCACTGCTTTGTAAGGCAGATGTCCGGTCAAAAGCTCGTAAACTGTCATACCTAATGAAAATAAGTCAGAAGAGAAATTGGCTTTGTTGCCTTTGAGGTATTCCGGTGCCGCGTAGTTTAAGTCACCGACTGGATACCCTTCTTCCTCACTCCCCATTAGTTCTTCCAAGCCTGCTGATTGCGCAGTGCCGTAGTCAATCAAAGTCACATTCATGTCTTTGTCGACCATGAGATTATCCGGTTTGATATCGCGATGAACCACCGAAAGACGTTGAAGCACCCGAACCGCTCGAATAGCCCCTTTTGCCAACGTACGAACCTGAGTGAGCGTCGGCGTTGGATTATCGATCATCCATTGTCTGAGCGTGACACCTTCGATGTAATCGCAGACATGATAGAGGTATGGCGAATAACTCGATGGCGGATGAATCTTCATCACGCCGGGTGATTTCACCTGTTCACCAATCCACCCCTCCCGGATAAAGCCAGCAAGGTAAACCGCATCATCCGCAAAGTTGAGCGATGGCATTTTCAATACATACTGACGGCCATCCAAATCACTGCGCGTCAGGTAGATATGGCTCCGGCTTCCGCTGTAAAGCACCCTCGCCACTGTGTAGTGATCAATCTTCTGTCCTTCTTTCAGAACAGGCGGAATTTTTCTTTCTGATAAATCGCGGAGCGCTTCGCCATAGGTCGCAGCGGGAAGCGAATCGACAGCTAACAACAGGCAAGTGATGTTGTCATCGCTGCCCAGCTTATAAGCATCATCAACAAACGATGCCGCTAAATGCTCGAGATCAGACGTGGTATCGGAAGCGTAGAGACGCTGGGCGATTTCCCGCTCTGTCATGGTGTCATGAATGCCATCTGTCGCGAGAAACAACAGATCACCACGCTCTAGTGCAACGGGCTGATAATCCACATTCAAGTGGCTATCAATACCCAGCGCGCGGGTTAAGTGATGTTGGGTTTTGCTTTGGTAGTGTCGATGATCCTGCGTAATCTGGGTCAGTCTGTGCTGACGCCAAAGGTAGACGCGGCAATCGCCGATATGAAAAACATGGGCAGTATTCGATTTCACAATCACCGAGCAAAAAGCCGCCACCATGGCACTGGCTTGCGTGCCTGCTTGTTGTCCATGGTGGTAAAGCCAGTAATTGAGGGATTTCATCACCTTGCCAGCGGCATCTTTCACTGGCCAGGTAATCGGCGTGTCGAGGTAGTTGTTGACGAATTCAGTCACGCCCATTTCACTGGCTTTCTGACTGACTTCACTGGTGCTGACACCATCCGCTATCGCGGCTACCACACCTTTGTGTTTCAGCTCGCTTGCCTTTTTTGGTAAGTAAACAGCAAAAGCATCCTGATTAGGTGGCTTGCGCCCGGCAACCGAGCTGCCACCCGCACGAACGATCAAACGGGAAGCTGCTTCCTGCGTCTCCCCGTTTTCAGTACTGGCAGCGCCATACGACGCTGCCTGTTCATGAAACTCTGGTTTCATACTTATGCTTTCGCCACATCAATCATGGTGATTGAACCATCATCATTCACTTCAGCAATCTGGCCTGACGGCTCTTCCATAAAGAGTAGCGTCACAAAGCCCACAACTGCGGTGCCTGCAATGATGTAAAAGAAAGTGCTGTAATCAACAAGGGACAAAATCGTCAGATAAGTTACTGCACCCACGTTACCATAAGCACCTGTCATACCAGCGATTTGGCCTGTCATGCGACGCTTGATCAGTGGCACAGCCGCAAATACTGCACCTTCACCGGATTGTACGAAGAAAGAACAACCCATTGCCGCTACAACCGCCAGCCAAACTGGCCACGCGCTGTCGACTTGACCCATCACGAAGTAACCCAATGCCAGACCCGCAGTGAGGATAAGCAGTGTTGGTTTACGGCCGAATTTATCAGACAACCAGCCGCCACCAGGACGTGACATCAGGTTCATAAATGCATAAGCGGATGCCACCATACCCGCCACTACAGGGGTCAGTTCAAAGGTTTCAGAGAAGAACAATGGCAACATTGAAACCACAGCAAGCTCAGAACCAAAGGTCGCAAAGTACAGCACATTCAGCACAGCAACCTGCTTAAATTGGTAGCGGTGAATTTCTGGCACCTCTTCTTTAAAGACGTGCTTGTTCACTTTCCAAACTTGGGAGGCATCAAACAGGTAGATGCCTGCAAGTACCGCATAGATTCCGTACACGGCTGCATCAGAGAACATGCCAATACCGCTTGGCGAAAGTTTCCAAGCCAACAGTGCCAGTGCGCCATACATTGGGGTTTTCATGAATAGCAGCAGGTAGAAGTCGCCTTTTGAGGTGACTTCCATGGCGCCGCCGTTCTTTGGTTTGTAGTAGGTTGCACCTTTTGGCGTGTCTGTCACGTTGCGATAAAACACGAAAGAGAAAGCCAGGCTCATCAAGCCAGTGATACCCATAGCGTAACGCCAGCCATCTTCACCACCGAACATCACAGCCACGGTTGGCAGGGTGAATGCTGCGGCTGCTGAGCCGAAGTTCCCCCAGCCGCCGTAAATGCCCTCTGCAGTGCCCAGTTCATTGTGTGGGAACCACTCAGATACCAGACGGATGCCGATAACAAAGCCTGCACCGATAAGACCCAGGGCAAAACGGGCAATGGCAGCCTGAACAAAGCTATCTGAAAGTGCAAAAACAAAACAAGGGATGGAACAGATAGCAAGCAGTAAGGAGTAGATTAGCCGCGGGCCATATTTATCCGTAAGCATGCCGATTAAAACACGCGCTGGAATGGTAAAAGCAACGTTGAGAATAAGCAGAGTTTTAATTTCTGCGGTGGTTAAGCCGAGCGATTCTTTTACCGATTGCAGCAATGGCGCAAAGTTAAACCACACCACAAAGGTAATAAAGAATGCGAACCAACTTAAATGGAGAATTTTCATTTTTCCGGTAAAGGAAAATATATTGAACTTGTCACTAGATGACATTATTGACTTCCTCTTCAAACAAACAATCCCTGTGCCGCGATGTTTTAATCACAGCAAACTTAATTTGAAAATTTTTAACTTCCCCTGATTGGGTAATCAGGGGAAAAATATTTAAACCAGACTCAGTTGCACAGCACCTTCATGACAACGGACTGGGTAGGTGGTGATCGATACGTTTTCGTCTTCCAGACAAATACCGCTATCCAAGCAAAAATGCTGTTTATAGAGCGGTGAGGCGATCACTGTTTTGTCACCTATCGAGCCGATCATTCCGCGAGAAAGCACATTGGCTTTTCCGATTGGATCATAATTATCAACGGCATATAGCGAGTCTGTTCGGCCACAAAGAAATACCGCCACCTGCTTGTCTTCCAACAATGCGCACACGCCGGTGTTTTTGACCAAGTCAGACTTTTCACAAATGGTTTGCCACTGGCTCATTGCTTTCTCCTTAACTTTCCAGCGTGACGATATCAATACTTTGCGATGCAAGTTCAGCAGGAATACGCTGACCACGAACAGTTTGATATTTCAAACTCTCATCCTGCGCTTCGCTATTAACGAAGTGTTTGAAGCGCTTGAGTTTCTCAGGCGATTCAATGGTGGTTTTCCACTCGCATTGATAGTTACCCAGGCTTGCCGCCATTTCTGCTTCCAGCTCTTCACCAATGTTGAGCTTGTCTTCGATCACCACTTGACGCAGGTAGTCCAATCCTCCTTCGAGGTTTTCTAGCCAAACTGACGTGCGTTGCAAGCGGTCTGCGGTTCGGATGTAGAACATCAACACTCGGTCGATGTATTTAATCAGGGTTTCACTATCCAGGTCTGATGCGAACAGGTCAGCGTGGCGCGGACGCATACCACCATTGCCGCACACATAGAGATTCCAGCCGTTTTCTGTCGCGATAATACCAATGTCTTTTGATTGCGCTTCTGCACACTCGCGGGTACATCCCGATACAGCGAACTTCAGCTTGTGCGGCGATCTCAGGCCTTTGTAGCGGTTCTCGATATCAATCGCGAAGCCAACGCTGTCATCCACACCGTAACGACACCAGGTAGAACCAACGCAGGATTTCACGGTACGCACAGATTTCCCGTAGGCATGGCCTGTTTCGAAACCCGCATCGACCAGAATTCGCCAGATCTCAGGCAGTTCATGAAGTTGCGCGCCGAAAAGGTCGATACGCTGACCACCAGTCACTTTGGTGTAGAGATCAAACTGCTTAGCCACCTGACCAAGCACAATCAGTTTATCCGGCGTGATCTCACCACCAGCCACGCGCGGAACGACGGAATATGTCCCGTCTTTTTGCATGTTACCGAGGTAGATATCGTTGGTGTCCTGCAATCCCATGTGCTCTTCTTTCAACACATAGTCATTCCAGAAAGACGCCAGAATTGAACCGACAGCAGGTTTACAGATGTCACAGCCCAGACCCTCGCCATGACTGTCTAACAGTTCGTCGAACGTTTTGATTTTCTTGATTCGAACAATGTCTGCCAGTTCCTGACGGGTGTAATGGAAATGCTCACAAAGGTTGTTGTTTACTTCATGACCAAGCGCTGCCAGCTCTGCGTCCATCACCTGCTTGGCAAGTGCTGAACAACCGCCACATCCGCTTGATGCTTTGGTTTCCGCTTTAAGATCTGCCATGTTGGTGCAACCCGCGACAACGGCTGCTTTGATGTCTGCTTTCGTGACGTCATAACAAGAACAGATTTGTGCTTCATCAGGAAGGTTTGCCACACCAGCCGTGCCAGAGTCTGAGGAAGCCGCACCGTCAGACAGAAGCAACACTGAGGGATATTCCGGCAGTGGCATGTCGTTCAACATGGTTTGCAGAAGAGTCGGATAGCTCTCGGTATCCCCGACCAGCACAGCCCCCAGCAGTTTGGTGCCGTCTTCAGAGACGATAATGCGTTTGTAGATTTGCTCCACACTGTCGGCGTATGTGTATGATTGCGCGCCAGGCGTGTTGCCTTGCGCATCACCAATACTTGCCACATCAACACCCAGCAACTTGAGTTTGGTGCTCATATCAGCGCCTTTAAAAGCCGCCTCTTCACCGCAAATGTTGGCGACAGCCACCTTGGCCATTTGATAGCCCGGCGCCACCAAACCAAAGATCTTGCCCTTCCACAGCGCACACTCACCAATGGCGTAAACATCCTCTTCATTGGTCTGACACTGATCGTTAATCACAATCCCGCCGCGCTCACCAATCTCAAGGCCAAACTCCCTCGCAAGCTCATCCTGCGGACGGATACCCGCAGAGAAAACAATCATGTCAGTTTCAAGCTCGGAGCCGTCCGCAAACATTAGTTTGTAACGTGAAGTGCTACCTGCCGTAATGCACTTGGTGGCTTTTTCGGTGTGGACTTTAACGCCCAGAGATTCGATTTTTTCTTTGAGTAATTCACCACCGCCCTCATCCAGCTGAACGGCCATCAATCTCGGCGCAAACTCCACCACATGGGTGTCAACACCCATACATTTCAGGGCGTTTGCGGCTTCAAGCCCAAGCAAGCCACCACCGATAACGACGCCTGATTCGCTTTGTTTACCAGAAGCTTCAATCGCCTCTAAATCTTCTATGGTGCGATAAACATGACAATGTGGCTGATCGTTACCTTCAATAGGCGGAACAAAAGGGTAAGAACCGGTAGCGACCACTAACTTGTCGTAAAAAACTTCTCTGCCTTTGTCTGTCACAACGCAGTGATTTTCAGCGCGAATAGCGGTGACCTTTTCATTCAGGAAGTAGTGAACACCTTTTTCGTCGTAGGCTTCTTCACTGGTCAACATCAAATCATCCGCGGATTTCCCACTGAAATAGCCACTGAGCTGAACCCTGTCATAAGCCAGTCTTGGTTCTTCTGAGAAGGTCGTAATTTCAAAGGTGCCTCCAGCATTTTTGTCGCACAACTCCTCAATAAATCGGTGCCCAACCATGCCATTACCAATGACAACGATGCGTTTCTTTTCCATTGTTATTCCCTATGCAGAAAGCTTCTCTAGCTGTGTTTCAGCCTGAGAGATAAACCAGTTGAGCTCATCAGCAAGTGTGACGACCTCACCCACCACAACAAGCGCAGGGGACTTGACGCCCTCTCCTTGAACGGTGGCTTCAATTGAATGCAAATCGGCGGTAAAAACCCGCTGCTGCGGCGTGCAGCCATTCTCAATAATGGCGACCGGCGTGCTGGTAGAAAGGCCATGCTGGCTAAGTGACCGGGCAATTTGCCCAACCTTCGACAAGCCCATGTAAAACACCAGCGTGTGATTCAGCGAGGCCAGCGCCTGCCAGTTGATGGAGAGCTCTTTTTCCGCATGCGCCGTGACGAAAGTTGCTCCTTGGGAAAGACCCCGATGTGTCAGAGGTATACCTGCGTAGCTGGTGCATCCAGACGCTGCGGTAATACCCGGCACAACTTCTACAGATATACCCTCGCGGTGCAGCTCTAACATCTCTTCACCACCGCGACCAAACACAAAGGAATCACCGCCTTTTAAACGACAAATTCTTTTGCCGCGGCTGGCGAGTTCAATCAATAGCTGGTTGGTTTCACTCTGAGGAACGCTGTGCTTTCCTTTTGCTTTACCCACATACACCAGCTCGACCCCCTCTGGGATCAGTCCAATGATTTCTTTGCTGACGAGTCTGTCGTAAACCACCACATCGCTATTCTCGATACAGCGAAGAGCCTTAATGGTCAGCAAGTCTGGATCACCTGGTCCTGCCCCTACCAATGAGACGTGCCCTCGTTTGAAAGATGTCATTTTAACGGTGGACATCCTTGCCCCTCATGTCGCGTGTTATTCGTTTCGCTAGAGCAATTAGAGTGCCATTAGGAAAACCTAGATTTAAAATCTTGATATAAAGTCATGTTTTTAAAAGTTATATATTTATTGACAGGCTTAAGAGAACCGGAGAATAAAATAGATTTCAAATAGATCTTTCGCTTCGAAGTAGTGCATTGGACCTTCATTAATGCACTGTTATTGCGCAATTTATCAATGAAATTTATTTGGCACCATTTCAGTGAAAGGTAATATTTAAAACTTTTCTCATGCTTATTAATTAGTTTTCATTAAATAAAAACTCAAATGCGAAAAATCATATTTAGCACCGAGTAGTTGGCGTGAGAGTTGCTTTATTCCCCTCAATAGAGATAAGAGAATCTCAAGAGGAATAAAATGACTAAAAATAATGATTCCAGTTGGATAAAGTCGACATGTGCATATTGCGGAGTAGGCTGTGGCATTGAGGCCAAAGTACAAGCGAATGGAAAACTGGAAGTTCGTGGCGATGAAGAGCATCCGGCAAATTTAGGAAAGCTTTGTTCAAAGGGCTTAAAGCTAGGGGAAACCGTCACTACTCAAGGGCGCATGCTCTCCCCTTCCATTCACGGCGAAGATTGCTCATGGGATGACGCGCTCTCCCATGTAGCCTCCACCTTCAGCGATACCATCGCTAAGTACGGACAGGACTCGGTCGCGTTTTATGTGTCAGGACAACTGTTGACCGAAGATTACTATGTCGTCAACAAGCTGATGAAAGGCTTTATCGGCAGTGCCAATATCGATACCAATTCCCGACTGTGTATGGCTTCCTCTGTCGTCGGACACAAACGCGCATTCGGTGAAGATGTCGTCCCTGGCAACTATGAAGATCTGGAGCTTGCTAACCTTGTGATTCTCACGGGCTCAAACCTCGCATGGTGTCACCCGGTTTTGTATCAACGCCTTAAAGCGGCAAAAGCACGTCATGGCACTAAGATCGTAGTCATCGACCCACGCGAAACAGCAAGTTGCGAAATTGCTGACCTCCACCTTCCCTTGTTCCCGGGCTCTGATATTGCGTTGTTCAACGGCTTGCTCGCCTATATGGCCAAGCTGAATCAGATTAACCAGCGATATGTCGATCAACACACCGAAGGCTTTGATGAAGCATTAGCGCTCGCCAAGCGTTTCTCAAACATCACGTCTGTGTCTTTGGCTACTGGCCTCAAAACTGCCGACATAGAAACCTTCTACCAGTGGTTCCGCTCAACACCGAAGACAGTGACTGTCTATTCGCAGGGTGTGAATCAATCTACCAGCGGTACAGACAAGGTAAACAGCATTCTCAACTGCCATATAGCAACAGGTCGGGTTGGTCAGCCGGGTTCCACGCCGTTTTCCATCACTGGACAACCTAACGCCATGGGAGGCCGTGAAGTTGGCGGTCTGGCCAACACGCTGGCCGCACATATGGAATTTGGTCATCCAGAACAATCCGAACTACTCAGTGAATTTTGGGATACCTCTAACCTTGCGACAAAGCCAGGTCTCAAAGCCATGGACATGTTCGAAGCGATTGAGACAGGCAAGATTAAAGCTCTCTGGGTGATGGCAACCAACCCAGCCGTCAGCCTCCCGGAAAGTAACCGGATTAATGCGATCCTCGCCAGTTGTCCCTATGTTGTTGTCTCTGATTGCGTTGAAAGTAATGACACTCTGAAGTACGCCCACGTTCGCCTCCCTGCACAAGGTTGGAGCGAGAAGTCAGGCACTGTCACCAACTCCGAACGCCGGATTTCCCGTCAGCGTCGCTTGTTGCCTACGCCAGGTATGGGCAAACCCGACTGGTGGATAGTCAGCGAAGTCGCAAAGAAAATGGGATTCGAACAGCAGTTCAGCTACCGCTCGGAACTGGATATCTTCAACGAGTATGTAGAACAAACCCGATTGGGAAATGAAGTCGGCACATCAACCGCACGTGCCCTGACGCTGGAAAGCCTTTCAGATATGACACCAGAAAATTACCAATCTTTCCCACCTAGGCAATGGCCTGCAAAAGATGGTGTTTGCCCAGAACGTCTATTTGGCGATGGAAACTATGCGACGCCGAATGGTAAAGGCAGATTTGTTGCCGTTGATTTCAAGCCACCCGCACTCTCTTTAAGCGAGCGCTACGGGCTTATATTGAATTCTGGGCGAATTCGAGACCAATGGCATACCATGACCCGCTCTGGGCTCTCTCCGTCGCTTTCAGAGAACGACAGCGTGCCTCAGCTTGAAATCCATCCCTTTGATGCAGCCGATCGAGGCATCAAAGACGGAAATTTGGTAAAAGTCGTGAGTGCCATTGGAGAACAGATGTTCATTGCCAAGGTCACTAGCAAGGTTTCCGTCGGGCAATGCTATGCCCCTATTCATTGGACACATACCAACTGTTCAGATGGCAAGGTGTGTACCGTCATTCCTTCCAACACGGATCCATTCTCTGGTCAACCTGAGTTCAAAGCGACGCCTGTTGAGGTGAAATCGGTAAAAACCTATCTCGATGCGCAGATTGTTTCTAGATCCCCGTTGGATAAAACAAAACTCAATGCTATCCCCGCTGCCTTCTGGGTATCACAGCAATGTGATGCCGGCGTTTTGTATTCACTCAAGCTAACTGTCAAAACATTGGAGTTGGAAGATCTATTAGCTGTATTGATGGATGATGGGCAGCCTACCCTGGTCACTGCATCCAGTGGCGAAGCACAACGGGTAGTCTCTCTTAAGTCAGGAGAGTTCGAACTTGCTGCTGCGATATATCCATCATCGCTAGCCGGGTCTCAACCCGATATTTCCCAGTTAATTTCAGCGGAAGCAGAGCCGGAAGTCATGCATGGTTTTCTTGCCGGCACGCTGAAAGCCAAATCACGAACCATCTGCACCTGTAAAAATGTCACCAAAGCAGACATTGAGAATGCCATCGATAACAGTGGCGTTTGTTCTGTGAAGTCGCTGGGTGAGTTAACTGGCGCAGGAACCGGTTGCGGCTCCTGCGTGGCGGAATTAGAGCAATTTATTGGGAACGCAAAGCCGATATCAATCACGTCGTATGAGCGTCAGGTTGAAAGCGCGTGCGGCAAGTAGTCGGGCTTATTTGGCAAACAGCTGGCCTTCGATATCTTTGAAGGCTTTAAACTCTAACGCGTTACCAGTTGGGTCAAGGAAAAACATCGTGGCCTGCTCACCGGGCTGGCCAACAAAACGGATGTAGGGCTCAATCACAAATTCGACGCCTTTGGATTTCAATCTATCCGCCAGTTGTTGCCAGTCTTCCATTTCCAGCACAACACCAATGTGCGGAACAGGCACTGACTTGGCATCAACAGCATTGTGATGAAGCTTGAGTGTGTTGTTTTCGCCAATGTTTGGATCATGATGAATCACCAGTTGGTGACCATAGAGATTGAAATCAACCCACTCATCGCTACTGCGCCCTTCTCCACAATTGAGGATATCCGCATAGAAACGTCGGGATTCTTCCAAGTGTCGCACTGGAATGGCGACATGAAATGGGGTTAATGCCATGACTTTCTCCTTGTCAAAGTATTGCTAGATAGCATAGGCCATAGAAAAGATAGAGATTGCCTTAAGGCTCGGAATGGACACACAAAAAAAGCACCCGTAGGTGCTTTTTCAATTTGGCGTGAAGAGATTACTTCTTCTTGCGTTTGTCAGTGATTTCCCACTTACCGTCGATAAACAGACCCGTCCAGCCAGAAGGCTTGCCGTCATCTTCGGTACGCACGTAGTTCTCTTTGCTCTTACGGCTAAAGCGAACCACTGCTTTGCGACCATCTGGATCTTCTGATGGTGCATCTGCCAGATATTTGAACTTCTCAGGCAGGCGTTCTTTGAAACGTGCCAGTTCTTCAACCAATGGTGCACGGGTTTCGCGCGATTTCGGGAAGTTACTTGCCGCCAGGAATAGACCTGATGCACCGTCACGAAGCACAAAGTACGCGTCTGAATTCTCACAAGGCAGTTCAGGGAAGTGAACTGGATCTTCTTTCGGTGGCGCGACTTCGCCATTCTTCAGGATCTTACGGGTGTTTTTACAGGTTTCGCTGGTGCAATCCATGTACTTACCGAAACGGCCGTTTTTCAGCACCATGTCGGAGCCACACTTGTCATACTCGACCACTGGGCCGTCGTAACCTTTCAGCTTGAACTCACCTTTCTCAACCACATAGCCATCACAACTTGGGTTGTTACCACAAACGTGCAACTTGCGGTCTTGGTCGATGAGGTAAGCATCCATCGCCGTTTCACACTTCGGACAACGTTTCTTCGCACGCAGCGCTGCGGTTTCAACGTCTTCTTCCAGAACGTTAACGATGCCTTCTTCATCCATCAGGTTGATGGTGGTTTTACAGCGCTCTTTCGGCGGCAGTGCATAACCAGAACAACCCAGGAATACGCCAGTCGAAGCAGTACGGATACCCATCTTGCGGCCACAGGTTGGACAGTCGATGTCGGTCATCACGATGCTGTTAGGCTTCATGCCACCTTCACCTTCTTCCAGCTCTGCTTTTTCCAGATCGCCGGTGAAGTCTTTGAAGAAGTTGTTCAGAACATTTTTCCAATCTTCTGAACCCATCGCGATTTGGTCGAGGTGCTCTTCCATACGCGCAGTGAAATCGTAGTCCATCAGATCAGCAAAGCTGTCATCCAGACGGTCTGTCACAATCTCACCCATCTTCTCTGCGTAGAAGCGACGCTGCTCTACACGCACATAGCCACGATCCTGAATCGTCGAAATGATCGCTGCATAAGTCGATGGACGGCCGATGCCACGCTTCTCAAGTTCTTTAACCAGCGCGGCTTCTGTGTAGCGCGCAGGTGGTTTGGTGAAGTGTTGCTTCGGATCCACTTTTTCCAAAGACAGAATCTCGCCCACATCAACATGCGGCAGTGTGGTGTCTTCGTTTTTACCCATTGGACGTTGAACACGTGTCCAACCATCAAAGCGCAAGGTACGGCCTTTTGCTTTCAGGGTAAATTCGCCAGCTTCCACGGTAATGGTGCTGGAGTCGTACTTCGCTGGCACCATCTGACAAGACACAAACTGACGCCAGATCAGGTCGTACAGACGATGGGCGTCTGGGTCCATGCCCTGAAGATCATCGGCTTTCACATCCACGCTTGAAGGACGGATCGCTTCGTGCGCTTCCTGTGCATTACCCTTTGAGCCGTAGACATTTGCTGATGAAGGCAGATAGTTGTCACCATACTCTGAGCCAATGAAACTGCGCGCAGCCTCAACCGCTTCTTTACTCAGGTTGGTCGAGTCAGTACGCATGTAGGTGATGTAACCTGCTTCGTACAGACGCTGAGCCAGCATCATGGTCTTCTTAACGCCGAAGCCCATGCGGGTGCTCGCCGCTTGTTGCAGCGTCGAGGTAATAAATGGTGCAGACGGCTTACTTGAGGTTGGACGGTCTTCACGGTCAACCACTTTGTAAGTCGCTTTCTGCAGCGCAGCCGTTGCTGCCATTGCCTGCTCTTCGTTCAGCGGTTTAAACGCTTCACGATTTTGCTGGGCAACAACCAGACGCAACGCATTTTGGCTCGCCGTGGTGGTGTCAGTGTGAATGTCCCAGTATTCCATTGGAATAAAGGCTTTGATTTCGTGCTCACGCTCAACCAGCAGCTTCACAGCAACTGACTGAACACGGCCCGCAGACAAACCACGCGCGACTTTTTTCCAAAGCAACGGAGACACCATAAAGCCCACAACACGGTCGAGGAAACGACGCGCCTGCTGAGCATTTACGCCATCCATGTTCAGCTCGCCCGGTGCTTCGAACGCCTGCTGGATTGCGTTTTTGGTTATTTCGTTAAACACAACGCGCTTGAAACGGCTTTCGTCACCGCCAATGATTTCCCGCAAGTGCCAGGCAATCGCCTCTCCCTCGCGGTCCAAATCCGTTGCGAGATAAACGTGGTCAGCTTTCTCTGCCAACGTTTTCAGTTCCTGCACGACTTTTTCTTTGCCCGGCAGGATTTGATAATTCGCTTTCCAGTTGCGGTATGGGTCAACACCCATTTTGTTGATCAGCGCGTTTTTGTCTTTCTCTTTTTTGATGCGCTCTTTCTCTTCCGCACTCAACCCTTTGGTTGAAACTGGCGTTGCTTTCTTGCCGCCTTGCGCGGCACCGGTAGGCAGATCTCGGACATGACCTACGCTCGATTTAACGATGAAGTCTTTGCCCAGATATTTATTGATCGTTTTTGCCTTTGCCGGGGACTCCACGATAACGAGAGATTTACCCATAGTGACCCAATACGCCCTCGCGTTTCTCATTCATAAAATTCATTCAGATCGCTGGCAATCGATGAGCTTTCCAACTCCAGTGCCATGCTGACGCTTTTTTTAATATTGAGCGACTCGATCCGAATATCAACCAGTTTCTATCTAATTTCCCCTGATTGGTCGCTGCTTCCCCAGTTGTTGTTCATTTGTTAACAACAAGTCTGCACTATCAGGGAAATGTTGCCGTCTCACTTTTATTAGTCGAGGATATCTTAGACCGCTAGCCCTTTAGCGCCGCACTTTTACCCTCTATTCGTCATTGCTAAGAAAGCATGACTGAAAGTGCAGCCTAAAGCAGACAGGCGCGCTAATCATTACCATTGACCGAAGCATCTTTACCATTTCACATCGAATTTTTCTGGCTTGGCTCACAATAAGTAGCGGAAGCCGCAAAATAATGAGGCTTTGTTCAAACCTACTGTTTTTTCCTTTCCCGGCGCTATAATGCCCCTTCATTTCACTACCCGAATCGAGAAGAGAATGGCTGAGAAAACACCTATCAGCGCTAACGATTTACTGAAAATCGCAAACGAAATGATCCGTGAGCATGATGCTTACATCGAAGGCATGAACACTGACTCTGTCGAAGAAAAAGCCGGCGTCATGATCTTCAAAGGGGAGTATTTTTTAGACGAAAACGGACTGCCAACCCCTAAAACCACTGCCGTATTTAATATGTTTAAGTACCTGGCACACCAGTTGTCAAAGCAATATACGATTCAGTAGTTTTATAAACTTAAATGACCTAAAAATGCTGGGTTCAGTGATAAAAATGCCACCTTTCGGTGGCATTTTTATCTTTAACCTTCAAACACTGCTGTGTCTTTTTTCTCGTCCTGATGGACATCATCACCGCCACCAGAACCCGGCTTCTGACCGCGTCCTTTCGGATCTGGGCCAAACTGATTTGGACCCGGTGTACCATCAAGAATGCCTAACTCCACCAGCGCGAAGATAGGACCTACCAACGGCAGAAAAGTCACAATAATCCACCAAGGGCTCTTGTTTCTGTCTTTCAGCCGTTTGATGTTCAGCGCGATAGAAGCATAAATGGCAAATAGTGAAATCGCCAATGCCAGTGCATCAAGCACCACATTCCCGCCCTGATAGAAGAAAGTTGGCAACACCATAATCAATACCGGAACGCTGTACAGCCAGTAATCTCTGCGTCGCATCCGGCCTTCAAACGAGAGCAGTGCCCACTTTTGATTGTTCATTTTTACTCCTAAACGATTGGTCGCTGACCGCGGCTAATCCACTTCAGCAGCACACGGTCTAGCGCTTCTGCCGACGCACCGGCCAATTTTTCTGCCAGTTTCTTGCGTTGAACATAACGCACGCCCAGCACATCTTTTTCTTTCACTGCCGACACCAGATAATCGTCACTGGTACCAATGCTGTCAATTAATCCCAGTGGCAGTGCCTGATTGCCAAACCAATGCTCACCAGTGGCCACTTTTTCAAGATCCAACGATGGACGGTGGTCAGCAATAAAGTCTTTGAACAGTGTGTGAGTTTCTTCCAGCTCACTGACAAATTTCTCACGCGCCTTGTCGGTATTTTCGCCAAACATGGTTAACGTGCGTTTGAATTCACCTGCAGTCAATTGCTCAAATTCAATGTCATGCTTTTTAAGCAGTTTGTTGAAGTTTGGCAACTGTGCAATCACACCGATAGAACCTACTACGGCAAAAGGCGCTGCAACGATCTTGTCTGCCACACATGCCATCATATAACCGCCACTTGCAGCTACTTTATCCACCGCAGCTGTCAGCGGTATGCCTGCTTGCTTGATGCGATCAAGTTGTGAAGAAGCAAGGCCATATGCGTGAACCATGCCACCACCACTTTCAAGGCGCACCAGCACTTCATCACCCTCTTTGGCAACAGCCAGAATTGCCGTCACTTCTTCTCGCAAAGAAGCCACTTCACGTGCATCGATACTGCCTTTAAAATCCAAGACGAAAACATGTGGTTTACGGCTTTGTTCCAGCGTTGCCGTATCTGTCATTTTCTTCGCTTCATTCTTGGCGTCTTTAGCCTTCGCTTTCTCCGCTTTTTTATCTGCTTTGTCGCGCGCTTTTAATGCCGCTTCATCGTAGAGATGCGATTCCATCGAATGCACTAAATCTTTATGTTTTTCAGTCAGGTTAGTGATTTCTAACTCACCTTTTTGAGACTGTTTTCCGCCAGCGCTTTTAGCAATAATAAGCACGACGATCACGGCGACTGCAAAGGTCAGCACTTTCGCCAGGAAAAGGCCGTAATCAAGCAAGAATTCCAAACTTAGTTCCTCGTTTATTGTTGTTTCTGTGTACTTTTATTGAGCACAGATTTATGTGAATCCCGTCATTCTACTAGACATGAATACCCAAACAACCTCGTATGTCGCTTTCTTTACATCACCAGGTTGTTTCTTCCTCCCAAGCAGCCTTAAAATGCGAGCTTACAACAGTGTCTTTCACTCGCATGATGACGAGTGGCAAGTTTAGCAGGCACGCAAGATCAAAATGAAAAGGATATTGTAACGTGGAGTATCAAGTAGCAGCCGACGCATTGAATGGCAAAGTAATTCTGGTTACCGGCGCAGGCGACGGTATTGGTCGCCAGGCTGCCATCAGTTACGCACAACACGGTGCAACAGTGATTTTGCTGGGACGCACAGTGAAGAAGCTGGAAAGCGTTTACGACGAAATCGAAGCCGCAGGTTACCCGCAACCAGCGATAATTCCGCTCGATATGATGGGTGCAACCCGCCAGCATTATTTGGATATGACCGACACCATCGAGCAGCAATTCGGTAAGCTGGACGGTGTTTTACACAACGCAGGCATGCTGGGCGTGCTGAGCCCATTCGATCAAATCGAAGAAAAAGCCTACGACGAAGTCATGCAGGTGAACGTGAAAGCGACTTTCATGATGACTCAGGCACTGATGCCTTTGATTCAAAAGTCTAAAGATGGCCGTATCGTTTTCACTTCATCGACAGTAGGGCATTCAGGACGTGCGTTTTGGGGCACCTATGCTATCTCTAAATTCGCGACTGAAGGTATGATGCAAGTGCTGGCTGATGAGCTCAGCAACACCACGGTGAAGGTCAACGCCATCAATCCAGGTGGTACACGCACTAAAATGCGTGCATCGGCTTTCCCTGCTGAAGATGCCAACAACCTTAAAACACCATTGGATATCATGCCGCTGTACCTTTACCTGATGGCACCTGAAGGCAAAGACGTGAATGGTCAGTGTATTGATGCTCAGCCGAAATAAAGCATCTAGGCTCTAGATGCTAGAAAACGACAAAAGCCAGCATCTCTGCTGGCTTTTTCTTTATATATTCCAAACCATTAACGTGGCTTGCGGTTTCCACCTGTCTTCTTCTGACGGGTAGAAGGCTGACCGGAACGGTTTGCACCAGGTTTACCTGGACGACCACCACCTGTGCGGGTGCGGTTACCAGCTGGTTGACCACCACGACGGTTACGTGGTTTGCGGGTTTCACCAGACTCAACACGCTCTTCATAACGGCGTACTGCACGGCGAATCTTTTGCGCACGCGCTTTACGTTTCTTGGTTTCTGGGTCGATCATGGTTTCTTGTTCTGCACGCAGTTCTACCATCTCACGAAGGTAGTTCACATCGTTCAGTTCAAGCTCCATCCAGCCGCCACGTGGCAATTCTTTGCTCAGGTAGATATCACCGTAGCGAACACGCTTAAGACGGCTCACAGTCACGCCCTGAGTTTCCCACAGACGACGTACTTCGCGGTTACGACCTTCAGTGATCACCACGTAGAAGGTGTGATTTGAACCTTCACCACCTGCGTAAACCACGTCTTCGAAACGTGCTTCACCGTCTTCCAGTTCAACACCGCGAACCAGATTACGAACCATCTCTTCGTTAACTTCGCCGAATACACGAACCATGTATTCGCGCTGCACCTGACGGCTTGGGTGCATCAAACGGTTTGCCAGTTCACCATCTGTGGTGAAAAGCAGAAGACCCGAGGTATTTGCGTCCAGACGGCCTACTGCCACCCAGCGTGCGCCATTCAGGCGTGGCAGGCGGTCAAACACGGTGCGGCGACCTTCTGGATCGCTGCGGGTACACAATTCGCCTTCCGGCTTGTTGTATGCCAGAACACGACAAACTTGTTCAGAAGACGCAGAAATTTGCACATGGTGACCATCAACACGTACGTTAGCATTCAGGTCTTCCAAACGGTCACCCAGTTTTGCTACTACACCGTTAACACTCACTCGGCCGGACTGAATCATGCCCTCGATTTCACGACGTGAACCAAGACCTGCACGGGCCAGCACCTTCTGTAATTTTTCGCTCATTGACTAACTACCTTACTGTCGCCTTCACAGGCGTCGATGTCGGAAAGAAAACCTTTGGAGGCGCGACTGAGCGCGGATCTAAGGCAACGGCGTATTATGCCAAAATGCACACAATGACACCACATAATTTCACGGAATCGATAATGGCTGAATCTGGCAATTTTCGTTTGCACTCAGCCATTTTATTTAACTGAGAGTTTTTGCCCAATTGCCCCTCTTCTAGCCTATTCAAAAGGAGAGGTATCGCCTGTACCACGACGGAGAATTTCAGGCTCATCTTCGCTGAGATCGATGACTGTAGTTGGCTGCTCGCCCAGGTAACCACCGTTGAGAATACAGTCGACGGCATGTTCCAACTGGTCACGGATCGCCTCCGGATCAGACTCTGTATGCTCATTCCCCGGTAAGATTAGCGAAGTGGACATCATCGGCTCGCCCAACGCCTCAAGTAAATCCAGCGCAATTTGGTTGTCCGGCACACGGATACCGATGGTTTTACGCTTAGGATTCATCAGTCGGCGAGGTACTTCTTTGGTCGCTTTCAAGATGAAAGTGTAACAACCCGGCGTGTTGTTACGAATCAGGCGGTAAGCACTGTTGTCGACGCGGGCATAGACCGAAAGTTCAGACAAATCACGGCACATCAGCGTGAAGTTATGTCTGTCGTCCAGTCGACGAATGCGACAGATTCGCTCAAGTGCTTGTTTGTTTTCCAACTGGCAACCCAGCGCATAGCCAGAATCCGTTGGATAGATAATCACACCACCGTTGCGAACAATCGCAACAGCTTGATTGATAAGACGTGCTTGCGGGTTTTCAGGATGCACGTAAAAGAATTGGCTCACACTTCCTCCTCATGAGACATTTCTGCCTCGGCAATCTCGGGCAAAGACCAGTTTTCCCAGACTTCCTTACAACCTTTCGGTAAGTATAAGTTACGACCCAACTCCAGCCACGGTGAAGGGTAATGAAAATCAGAGCCTTGGGAACCGGCTAACCCGAACTGAATAGCGTAGTCGCCCAGCAGACGACGTTCATTGGGCGATTGTTGTGGCTGTGCAACTTCCATTGCATCACCACCTGCATCAACAAAAACCTGAAGCAGGCGTTTCAGCCATTTAGCGGTAAGTTTATACCGACCAGGATGAGCCAGCACGGCTTGACCACCCGCTTTGTGAATAACATCAACGGCTTCCTGAATCGTACACCAGTTTGGTGGTACATAACCTGGGTTGCCGCGGGTCAGATATTTTTTGAATACGGCCTGCATGTTTTTCACATGCCCCTGCTCCACCATCCAACGGGCAAAGTGGGCGCGTGTAAGCGCGACATCGCCTGCCAGCGCTTTTGTGCCTTCGAGCGCGCCGGGCATACGCTGCTTTTCCAAGCGTTCTGCAATTTGTACTGCACGTTCATCGCGGCGTGCTGACTGCTCAACGATCAGTTTCTGCAATTCAGGAGATTCTGGGTCGATGCTGAGACCGACGACATGGATGTCTTTGTTTTCCCAAACCGTCGATATTTCAATACCATTGACGATGTGTAATGGCAGATTGTCACGGGCAACCACTGCTTTGGCTTCTTCCAGCCCTGCCACCGTATCGTGATCGGTAATCGCAAGTACATTGACGCGAAAATCAACCGCGCGCTTGACCAAGTCTTCCGGTGTGAAGCGCCCATCCGACGCTGTTGTGTGGCTATGTAGATCAAATAGCATTCATTTTCTTCTATTTGTTGCTTGACTTCGCCACCATATACTAGTTAACTAGTACACGATTACTTATTCAAATGGATTTCGTCTTCATGGTACAGCATAACCTCATCCAACAAACAGCACTGATTAACTGGTGGTGGCACTCCCAATAGCGGGCGGTGTGATGAGTGATATCTCAAGGAAAGACGACACCAAGCCCGCATAACGCGGGTTTTTTTGTTCCTATTTTTTTCCCGGGAACTGGATTGGGAATGACAAGCTAAGGACTCAGATTATGATCATTGTGCTAAAGCCTCAGGCAACAGAACAAGAAGCAAAACACATCCTGAACAAGATTGAGAACGCTGGCCTGAAGCCACTTTACATGCCGGGTGTAGAGCGCATTGTTTTGGGCGCACTGGGTGATGAACGCGTATTGCAGAAGCTTCATCTGGACAGCGATCCACTGGTTGAAGAAGTCAAACCTATCCTGACCAAATACAAAATGGTGTCCCGCGAAGTACAGGCACACAACAGCGTGGTCCGCATCGGTAATGTGCCAGTTGGCGGCGACAAATTCGCGGTTATCGCAGGTCCATGCTCTGTAGAATCCGAACAACAATTGATGTCTGTTGCAGATGTCGTCAAAGGTCATGGCGCAGTTGCCCTTCGTGGCGGCGCTTACAAGCCCCGCACCAGCCCTTATGACTTCCAGGGCATGGGCGTTGAAGGCCTGAAACTGCTTAAACAAGCAAGTGAAGCTGCCGGCATGCCAACCGTTTCTGAAGTCATGGAAGTCGGTCAAGTTGATTCATTGTGTGAATACATCGACTGCTTGCAAATTGGCGCACGCAATATGCAGAACTACGGATTGTTAAAAGCAGTTGGCGAAACAGGTAAACCGGTCTTGTTAAAACGCGGACTTTCCGCCACTATCGAGGAACTGTTGCTGGCGGCAGAATATATCTATGATGCTGGCAACCCGAACATTATTCTCTGTGAGCGCGGCATTCGTACATTTGAAACAGCAACGCGTAATACTTTGGATTTAAATGCAGTCGCTTACATCAAACAGCGCAGCCACTTGCCAGTGGTCGTCGACCCAAGTCATGGCACCGGCGTACGTGAGCTTGTCATTCCATTGTCTCGTGCGGCAGCAGCGGTAGGCGCCGACGGTATCATCGTTGAAAGCCACCTCAATCCAGCAGAAGCGCTGTCAGATGGGCATCAAGCACTGACAGGGGAAATGTTCGCGCAGTTAATGCAAGAATTGAAACCATTTGTAGAAGCAGCAGGGAGAACGCTGTGAAAAACCACGCTTTAAATAAAGGCGAACTCGACGTATTGAGCCTGGATGTGCCATACGTCGCTGCACCCACTGAACTGTATGCGGCGATCTGTCAGGATCGCCCACATAGCCTGTTACTTGAATCTGCCGAGATTGATTCCAAACAGGATCTCAAAAGCCTGATGTTGGTCGATGCAGCTGTGCGTATCGTTTGTCGTGGCCGCACGGTTGAACTCGAAGCTAAGAGCCAAAACGGCCACAACGTGCTTGATGCCGTTGAAGCTGAACTCACCAGCCAACAACTTGCTATTGAAAGTGAACGTCAGCCAGAGCTGCTGACCTTACACTTTGCTGAAGAAAACCGCACACTGGATGAAGACGCCCGTCTGCGCCAGCCATCCCCTTTTGATGCGCTGCGTTTGGTTCAGCATGCTTTCAAACTGGATGGTCTGCCAGACGAAGCATTGTTTGTCGGTGGTTTGTTTGCCTACGACTTAGTCGCACAATTTGAACCGTTGCCAGAAGTGGAATCCGGTAACCGTTGTCCTGACTACCTGTTTTATGTTGCGGAAACCCTTTTGGTTATCGACCACCAACGTCGCAAAGCCAAGCTTCAGGCAACCCAGTTTGGTGGCAACGAAAACACCGAAACCTACTTTGATTTAAGCCGTCGCTTACAGGCAATTCGGGAAAGCTGCCTGAATCCAACCGAAATGCCTTCTGCGAAGCAACTGGACAGTGTTGATGTGGCAGTCTCTGTCAGCGACGAAGATTTCTGCAATGCTGTCGATGAGCTCAAAGGCTATGTGGTAAAAGGCGATGTTTTCCAAGTCGTGCCTAGCCGTCGCTTCACTTTGCCATGCCCTTCTCCACTGAACGCTTACCTGAAACTCAAACAAGGCAACCCGAGCCCTTACATGTTCTACATGCAGGATGAGGAGTTCACCCTGTTTGGCGCGTCTCCGGAAAGTGCACTGAAATACAGCAAAGACACCAATCAAGTTGAAATCTACCCGATCGCAGGTACACGCCATCGCGGTAAAAACAGTGATGGTTCCATCAACCTTGATCTGGATGGTCGTATAGAACTTGAACTTCGCAACGACATCAAGGAAAAAGCCGAGCACATGATGCTGGTTGATTTGGCGCGAAACGATGTGGCTCGCATCAGTGAACCTGGTACCCGCTATGTTGCTGATCTTCTTCAAGTTGACCGTTACAGTCACGTGATGCATTTGGTGTCGCGCGTTGTCGGACAGCTTCGTCATGATTTGGATGCTCTGCATGCTTACCAAGCCTGCATGAACATGGGTACCTTGACGGGTGCTCCGAAAATCCGTGCCATGCAATTGATTCGCGAGTTCGAGCAAAGCCGTCGCGGCAGCTATGGTGGCGCAGTCGGTTACATTACCGGTCACGGTGATATGGATACCTGTATCGTTATCCGCTCCGCCTATGTAGAAGATGGTATTGCACAAGTTCAAGCCGGTGCCGGTGTGGTGTTTGATTCTGTGCCTCAGGCAGAAGCAGACGAAACCCGCGGCAAAGCCGCTGCCGTTCTTACCGCGATTCGCGCAGCACATACAGGAGCATAAGCATGAGCAATCAGGTCAATGCACATATTGTGCTCATCGATAACTTCGACTCATTCACTTACAATCTGGTCGATCAATTCCGCTCACTCGGTTACCCGGTCACGATTTACCGAAACAGCCTGAGTGCAGACCAAATCGAACAGGCACTGTCTGAGCTCAACAACCCAGTGGTTGTATTGTCGCCAGGCCCTGGTGCACCTTCAGAAGCAGGCTGTATGCCAGAGCTGATTCTAAAACTGAAAGGCAAAGTGCCAATGATTGGTATTTGCCTCGGCCAACAAGCGATTACCGAAGCTTACGGCGGTACTGTTGCCGGCGCAGGTGAAATCGTTCATGGCAAAGCGTCACTCATGACACACAACGGCCACGATGTATTTGGAAGCATCGAAAGCCCGCTGACGATTGCCCGATACCACTCTTTGGTTGCGACCAAGGTACCAGACTCACTGGATGTGATTGCGGATGTGGATGGGCTGGTGATGGCAGTTGTTAACGACAACGACAAAGTCGTGGGTTTCCAATTCCACCCGGAATCCATTCTCACAACAAAAGGCGCAGACCTTTTAACCAATACCATTAACTGGGCTACACAAGCGCGCTGATCGACAGGACAAGGAGAGCATTATGGAAGCGATTATTAACAAACTTTACGACCAGACATCTTTGTCGCAGGAAGAAAGCCATCAGCTGTTTGATACCATCATCAAAGGCGAGCTTGACCCAATTCTGTTGTCAGCAGCGCTGACCGCATTGAAAATCAAAGGCGAAACGCCAGAAGAAATTGCGGGTGCAGCGTCTGCACTCACTGAAAACGCCAACCCATTTCCAACTCCGGATTACGATTTCGCTGACATCGTTGGCACCGGTGGTGATGGCGCAAACACCATCAACATTTCAACCACCGCAGCATTCGTTGCTGCAGCATGTGGCGTGAAAGTCGCCAAGCACGGCAACCGCGGTGTTTCGAGCAAGTCGGGGTCTTCAGACCTGTTAGCGGCATTTGGTATCGATCTGGCAATGAGCCCTGAAACCGCGCGCGGTGCACTGGATGATTTGGGTGTGTGCTTCCTGTTCGCGCCTCAGTATCACAGCGGTGTTCGCCATGCGATGCCGGTTCGTCAAACCATGAAAACCCGCACCATCTTCAACTTGCTGGGCCCACTGATTAACCCTGCGAAGCCAACGCTGGAATTGATGGGTGTGTACGATAAATCACTGGTTCGCCCTATTGCTGAAACCATGCTGAATCTCAACATGAAGCGCGCAGCCGTTGTTCACGGCAGTGGTTTGGATGAAGTAGCGATTCACGGTGAAACAACCGTCGCGGAAATCAAAGACGGTGTCATCACCGAATATACACTGACGCCGGAAGACTTTGGCGTTCAGACCTACCCGCTTGAATCCATCAAAGGCGGTACGCCGGAAGAAAACCGCGAAATCATTTCGCAAATTCTGCAAGGCAAAGGCACCAACGCACAGCAATCTGCTGTCGCTGTTAACGTGGCATTACTGCTGCGTCTGTTTGGACAAGAAGATCTCAAAGCTAACACGCAAAAAGCGCTGGATGTGATGAATAGTGGTAAGCCATTCGAACTGGTTCAGCAACTGGCATCTCGGAGCAACTAATGGAAACGGTACTGGCAAAAATTGTTGAAGACAAAAAAGACTGGGTAGCGGCGCGTAAAGAGTCGCAACCACTAGAGAGTTTTATTAACGACGTGGTACCCAGCGATCGTAGCTTCTACGACGCACTTTCCGGCAATCCGGCGAAGTTCATTCTCGAGTGCAAAAAGGCGTCACCGTCCAAGGGCCTGATTCGTGACGACTTTGATCTAAACTACATCGCGAGTGTTTACGGCAAACATGCCGCTGCGATTTCAGTATTGACGGATGAAAAGTACTTTCAGGGCAATTTTGACTTTCTGCCGGTTGTTCGTTCGCAAGTGCCTTGTCCTGTGCTTTGCAAAGATTTCATGGTCGACACCTATCAGGTGTACCTTGCGCGCCATCATCAAGCCGACGCCATTCTGTTGATGCTGTCTGTGCTTAACGATGAAGAATACCAAACACTTGCAGCGGCGGCGCATGAGCTGAACCTCGGTGTATTGACGGAAGTCAGCAACGAAGAAGAACTGGAGCGTGCTATTGCTCTCAATGCCAAAGTTGTTGGCATCAATAACCGCAACTTGCGTGACCTAAGCATCGACCTGAACCGTACCAAAGAACTGGCACCTCGCCTGCCTGATGATCGCATTGTGATTTCAGAGTCGGGTATTTATACCCACCAGCAAATCCGCGAATTGGCACCGTTTGCGAATGGCTTCCTGATTGGTAGCTCGCTGATGGCAGAAGCCGATGTTGAGCAGGCGGTTCGCCGTGTGCTTTACGGTGACAACAAGGTGTGTGGTCTAACCCGTGCCGAAGATGCCAAAGCGGCTTACGATTCTTATGCCAACTATGGCGGCCTGATTTTCGTTGAGAAGTCTCCACGTTATGTGGATTTAGACGCAGCGCGAAAAGTGATGGAAGGCGCGCCGCTGCAATACGTTGGCGTGTTCCAGAACCACGACCTGAACCATGTCGCTGACACCGCAAAAGCGCTAGATCTGGCAGCGGTTCAACTCCACGGCAATGAGAACAGCGAATACGTGAAACAGCTTCGTGCCGAGTTGCCGAAAGGTACCCAGATTTGGAAAGCGCATGGCGTAAGCGACACGGTTCCTCACATTGAACCTGACGCTGACCGCAATCTTCTGGACAGCCGCGTCGGCAACCAAAGTGGCGGAACAGGGACACAGTTCGACTGGTCTTTGGTGCCGGACGAACAAAAAGAAAGCCTGATGCTTGCCGGTGGCCTGTCATCAGAGAACGCAAAAGAAGCTGCGCAAATCGGCTGTGCGGGACTCGATTTTAACTCGGGCGTGGAAAGCGAACCGGGTATCAAAGATAAAGACAAATTGGACGCTGCATTTACGGCGCTGAGAGATTACTAAGGACTGTTATGACTAAGTTGAACGCCTATTTTGGAGAGTTTGGCGGACAGTATGTTCCTCAAATTCTGGTTCCAGCGTTAGACCAACTGGAGCAAGCGTTTATTGACGCACAGAACGATCCAGCTTTTCAGGAAGAATTCATTTCTCTTCTTAAAGAGTATGCAGGTCGTCCTACTGCCCTCACCCTTTGTCGCAACCTGACCAAAGGGACGAAAACCAAACTTTACTTGAAGCGTGAAGATCTGCTTCACGGCGGTGCACACAAAACCAATCAGGTGTTGGGTCAGGCGCTACTGGCTAAGCGTATGGGCAAAAAAGAAATCATTGCCGAAACCGGCGCTGGTCAACACGGCGTTGCTACGGCGCTGGCTTGTGCCCTGCTTGACCTGAAATGCCGCGTATACATGGGCGCGAAGGACGTTGAACGTCAAAGCCCGAACGTATTCCGCATGAAACTGATGGGCGCAGAAGTCATCCCTGTTCATTCTGGCTCTTCAACTCTGAAAGATGCCTGCAACGAAGCGCTGCGTGACTGGTCTGCAAGTTACGAAGAAGCCCACTACCTGCTGGGCACGGCTGCAGGTCCTCACCCATTCCCGACGATTGTTCGCGAATTCCAGAAGATGATTGGTGAAGAGACCAAGCAGCAAATTCTGGAAATCGAAGGCCGCCTGCCTGATAACGTGATCGCCTGTGTGGGCGGTGGTTCTAACGCCATTGGTATGTTCGCTGATTTCATCGAAGAAACCGATGTAGGCCTGATTGGCGTTGAGCCTGCAGGTCTGGGTCTGGACACAGACCAGCATGGTGCACCGCTTAAACACGGTAAACTCGGCATCTTCTTTGGCATGAAAGCGCCACTGATGCAGGATCCAAATGGTCAGGTAGAAGAGTCTTACTCTGTGTCTGCAGGTCTCGACTTCCCATCGGTTGGCCCTCAGCATGCGCATCTGAATTCTATTGGCCGCGCCGAATACGTGGCAATAACCGATGACGAAGCGCTGGACGCCTTCCAAGAACTGGCTCGTCACGAAGGCATTATTCCTGCACTGGAATCTGCTCATGCTTTGGCGTATGCGCTGAAGATGGCAAAAGAAAACCCAGAAAAAGAGCAACTGCTTGTAGTGAACCTGTCAGGCCGCGGTGACAAGGACATCTTTACTGTCCACGACATTTTGAAAGAAAAAGGAGTGATGTAATGGCTGCTACCTTGTCTCACCGCTATGAAGCGATGTTCGAAAAGCTGGATGCTAAAGGTGAAGGCGCATTCGTTCCTTTTGTCACCATTGGCGATCCAAATCCAGAGCAATCACTGCGTATCATTGAAACGCTGATTGAAAATGGTGCTGACGCGCTGGAGCTGGGTATTCCGTTCTCAGATCCACTGGCCGATGGCCCAACCATTCAGGGCGCAACCATTCGTGCGTTGGAATCTGGCACTACGCCGGACAATTGCTTCAGCATTCTGAAGGAGGTGCGTGAGCGTCATCCTGATATTCCTGTTGGCCTTCTGATGTATGCAAACCTGGTTTTCGCTAACGGCATCGATAACTTCTATGCAAAATGCGCAGAAGCTGGCGTAGATTCGGTGCTGATTGCTGATGTACCAGCAGGCGAATCTACCGAATTCCGTGAGTCCGCTGCCAAACATGGTGTTCACGCTATCTTTATCGCGCCACCGAACGCGAACGAAGAAACCCTGAAAACCATTTCTGAACTTGGCGGTGGCTACACTTACCTGCTTTCCCGTGCTGGCGTTACCGGTGCAGAAACCAAAGCCGGTAAGCCAATTGAGCACCTGCTCGCTCAACTGTCGGCGTTCGATGCACCTCGTCCTTTACTGGGCTTTGGTATTTCAGAGCCAGCTCAAGTTAAAGAAGCTATTACTGCAGGCGCTGCGGGGGCGATTTCAGGTTCAGCTGTGGTGAAAATCATCGAGCGTAATGTTGCTGATGAAGCAAACATGCTGAAAGAGCTTGGCGAGTTCGTTGCAAACATGAAAGCCGCAACAACCAAGTAAGACGAAGCCGTCCCAGATCTCCGATATTTAAGGCCATCATCCGATGGCCTTTTCTTTTCTCTGGCTCCTTTGCGTTTTAACTGCCAGAAGTTTTCGGTAAACTTTGGGTCTTATTGAGCAAGCCAAAAGCTCTGCCACAAGGATCACTCTCTGAATGAAACAGCTTCTCGACTTTATCCCGCTCATTATCTTCTTCGCACTTTACAAGATGTACGACATCTACACGGCAACGGGAGCGCTGATTGTCGCGACAATTATTCAGGTCGCCGTTACCTGGGTGCTCTACAAAAAAGTCGAGAAGATGCAGATTGTCACAGCGGTATTGGTGGCTGTTTTCGGCGGCATGACGCTGTTTTTCCAAGATGACAATTTCATCAAATGGAAAGTAACGATTGTTTACGCCCTGTTTGCCATTGGGTTGATGGTTTCTCAGGTTCTGGGTAAACCACTTATCAAAGGCATGCTTGGCAAAGAAATTACGCTGCCAGACAATGTGTGGCGAAACATCAACTCAGCCTGGGTTGGTTTTTTCACGGCGTTGGCGATACTCAACGTTTATGTCGCCTATCAGATGCCACTGGATGTTTGGGTGAATTTCAAAGTGTTTGGTTTGTTAGCACTGACGTTGGCATTTACCATAGTGAGCGGTGTTTACATCTACAAGCACATGCCAAAAGAAACCGATTCAGAAGAACAATAACTCGCACAAAAATCACTCTGAGGGTGTTACGGGCTGTTGACCCTAGGCTCACCCTTTTTCAATTTCATTTCCCGGAAGTCGTATCATGTCGGAAACGAATAATTGCCCTCGCGGTCAACTCTTACTGCGAACGCTTGCTATGCCCGCTGACACCAATGCTAATGGTGATATTTTTGGCGGTTGGATTATGTCCCAGCTTGATTTAGCTGGTGCCATTTTGGCGAAGGAGATCTCCCTCGGTCGCGTGGTTACCGTCTCTGTTCAGGAAATTGTGTTCAAAACCCCTGTCTCAGTGGGCGATGTCGTTTGTTGTTACGGTGAATGTACCCGTATTGGCCGCACTTCTATGAGTGTAAGCCTGGAAGTATGGGTGAAACCCGTGGCAACAGACGGCATTGGAACCCGCCGCAAAGTCTGTGAAGCAACGTTCAATTATGTTGCTATTGATGGTGATGGGCGCCCAAGACCGATAAATAAGTCATAAATCAGAAAAACTTGCCTGCGCAATCGTGTAGCCTTGCATACAATAGGCCGAAGACACTAGGCGAGAAAAACTCGGAGAAAGCACGGATGTGGTACGTCATTTTTTCACAAGATGTTGAAAACAGTTTGCCGTTAAGAATGCAAGTGAGGGAACAACACCTCGCCCGTTTACGCGATTTGGAAGCTCAAGACCGTCTTCTGGTGGCAGGCCCAAATCCAGCTGTCGACAGTGAAGACCCAGGCGAAGCGGGTTTCACTGGCTCAACCGTGATTGCTAAGTTTGATAGCTTGGAAGATGCCAAAGCATGGGCAGATGCAGACCCTTATATCGAGGCGGGCGTCTACAAAGACGTTATCGTGAAGCCATTTAAAAAAGTTTTGCCCGCGTAATTTCAGCGGCAGATTAAACGCACAGGAATGTTCAATGCGAAAGACTCTTAAAACAGGACGTATCGCGCTGATGAGCGCCGCAGCACTGGTGCTCTCGGCCTGTTCAAGCACTTCAGATCTCGAGATAGCGGAATCCTTCGCTTCACAGCGTGCAGACATGCTGAGCAAACTCGTACCGATTCAAATGAACGGATACAACTTGGTGCGCGCGAAATCTAACAGCACTGAAATTGAACTGACGTTGCTGTATTCAGGTAGCGGAGATGTCGCCCCCGCAGCACTGGCTGAAGGTTTGGAGAAAACCTATTGTACGGATAACGAAATCTATTCGCTGATGGAGAAAGGCGTGCACTACAAACTGCTTTTCCGCGATGCACGCGGGCGCCCGGTTTTAGAACGAATCATTCGCAGTGAAGATTGCGAAAAACACCTATAAAACAAAGCCCGCAAACGCGGGCTTTGTTATTTTTGAAGCTCGAAGCCGAGGATAAATGACATCACTTTCTCTCTCGGCATTTCGCAGGGTTTCAACGACCAGATCTCATCAACGAGATACAAATTCCCGCTGATAAAATCAGATCCCGCCAGAGACTCTGCGTAAACTTTTACCGCATGTCCGTTGCTGTAGCGCTTCACTGAAAGTCCCCAACGCTCATCTTTGTACCGAACGTCATAATGACCTGAGTCTAGTGTTTCTATCCGTTGAAATGCATCCATAAAGCTTCGAACCTAAATTAAGACCTATGTTTAAAATGCATCACTTTCAGCGCACTGTCAGTATCAATATCTTCAAATTCCGGTGGATTGGTAAGGCGTGAGACCAAAGCAAACTCAGGAGCCAACTCAGCCATTTGCTCTGTCAAGAATTCTGGTTTCACGTCTGGCGCATTCACACAAGCTAGTACATCACCACCATCAGCGACCAATTCTGGTAAACGTCTCAGGATCTTAGCGTAATCTTTGGTCAACACGAAGCTGCCTTTCTGGAATGAAGGCGGGTCGATGATCACTAGATCGTAAGGACCAAACTTCTTCACCTTACCCCATGATTTAAAAAGCTCGTGACCGAGGAAACTTACCTTGCTCAAATCGTGCTGATTCAGGTGATGGTTTTCTCGGCCTCTAGATAGCGAAGATTTCGCCATATCCAGATTAACGACTTTTTCTGCGCCACCTTCAATAGCCGCCACAGAGAAACCACAGGTGTAGGCAAACAAGTTCAATACGCGTTTGCCAGCTGCATTTTCTTGCACCCATTGACGGCCAAGGCGCATATCCAGAAACAGACCGTTATTCTGGCGCTTACCCAAGTCCAACTTGTAGTTAAGGCCGTTCTCAACCACTTCAATCTGGTTTGGCATTTCGCCCACCAAGGTTTCGGTTTCTGAGCCTTCACGGTCGCGATGCTGAAGAATGACCGTCGTACCTTGGCATTTCGTCCACACATCACTTGCTACCAAAGCGCTTATGCCTTCTTGCAACGCTGCATAGAATTCACTATCTGATTCTTTGAATATCGCAATCTGAAGCACGCCTTTACCCAGCCAATCTGCGGTTAGCTGCTCTAAACCTTCGTAGCAACGCCCACGTCCATGGAAAACACGGCGTACTTCTTGGTTACACTCAGCAAGGCGAGCGCTAAGCACGTCAAAAAATGTAGGCAGCGCGGCGGCATTCATCATTCAATCGTTTCCTTTGCGTTTTCGGTAAAGACATTCTGTTCGACAATCTGACTGCTCAACTGCAAGTTATAAAATTCACAGTTGCGGCGGTTACACCCGCGCGCTTTTTTCTTTCTCAGTTGGCGACGAAAGTTCGCCAAGCTCCAATAACGACTCGAAGAGCCTGACTTTCTAAGCGTGCGTGTTTTCTTTTGTTTAAGTGCCATTTTCGACTCCATACTTCCATCCTTGGAGTACTTAATTACTATTTTTGGTGCGGCAACTTCGGCCAGTTTAACGCTTCCGGTGTTTGCCATTCTTCTGGCAGTTCAGGCCATTCGTTACCAATGCTTGGCTTTTGTTGGAATAAAAATGCCTCGCCACCGTGATTGAACCTAAGGGCAAACGCATGAAGGTATCCCCTGTCTGCCCCCGCCCCGCTGTATGTTTCATCACCCATAATTGACGACCCAACACTTTTCAGCGCCACACGGATCTGGTGAGTTTTTCCTGTGTAAGGCTTGCAGAGAAATAAGCGTTTACCTTCACCACCAGACGTGGAAAAGAACTGGGTAATAGCAGGATTGCTTTTGGTGGATAGAAGCTTCCACATTGAGCGGCGACTTTTGGTCATATCACCAATAATGGTTCCCTGCTTTTTACTCGGCTTCTTTGCAGACACAGCCAGATAAAACTTCTGCACCGTTTTATCAGCAAACATTGAAGAAAGCTCAGAGGCCGCTTGTTGATGACGTCCTAATAGAAGCAAGCCAGAGGTCATTTTGTCCAGTCGATGGATCAGGTAGAGTTTTTCGTCGCCCGTTTGCTTCGCCACTTCACTCAAAAGAGGCTGATCATCATCGTCTTTGTGAACACTAATGCCGGGATGTTTATCGATGACCAGAAAGTCATCATTCTGAAAAACCAGACTGAACATGGGTAAACCTGTCGCTACAGAAAAATAAGCGCAGAGTGTAAACCCAATCGCCCCAAATTTCTCTAATCAGAAAAGAAAATCCCCGGTATTTACCGGGGATACGAGGTTGAGTTTGCGCTTGATGAGGATTACTTAATCACGGGCCATAGGAAAACCAACGCCATAAGGATTGGACACACAATACGAACGTAGGTTGGCCACACTTTCCAGAACAGACTCTCCGATATTTCTGGGTTACCTTGACGCAACTCTTCCAGTACCTGATTACGCTTCCAAATCCAACCAGCAATCAGCGCCATGATAAGCCCCAGAATTGGCTGCATGTACTCTGTGGTAATGCTGATCACCAGACCAAACAGTGAACCAAAGTTGAAGATAATAACGGCAGAAAACACAGCGATTGCACCACCAATCCACCACACAACTGTCTTACGATCTTTGTTCAGTTCTTCAGAAGCACAAGACACTGGCACTTCAAGCATAGAAATCGATGAGGTCAGGGCTGCAATGACCATCAGCGCAAAGAACGCCACGCCTACAATCAGACCTGCACCACCCATGGTGTCAAACATCGCTGGTAACACACTGAATACCAGCGTATCACCATCCAAGAGGCCACCGGCTTCGTTGTAAATCTGCACACCGTTGTGTTGAGCCGCGAACATTGCAGGGAGGATCAGAAGGCCCGCAACAAAGGCAACGCCAGTATCAAGCAAAGCAACCTGCGCCGCTGTTTTAGGCAGATCCGCATCTTTGCGAAGGTATGAGCCGTAGACCATCATGGTGCACACACCGATAGACAGAGAGAAGAATGCCTGCCCCATCGCACTGACCATCAGATCAGGAGAGAAGTGCGAAGTATCCGGAACCAGATACATCTTCAGGCCATCAACAGCACCCGGTTGGAAAAGGGTATAAATCACCATCAAGATGAACAGCACAAACAGCACCGGCATCAAACGGCTTGACCATTTTTCAATACCGTCTGCAACACCATTACGAACCACCAGAATCGTCAACACCATGAACAGCAACATCAATACCAGATTGCGTTCAATGCTGAAGCCTTCCAGCCAAGCCGCTGCTGCATCCATTCCCACCGCACTCAGCAACGGGCCCACGAGAAAGCCGAAGAACCAGCCAGCTACAATGGCATAGAAGCTGAGAATACCACTCACGCCCAACATACCAGCGATACCTACCGCAGAGCCAAGCACTTTTTGTTTTGGTGCAACAGAAATCAGGGAACGAATAGGGTTAGATGCACCGTAACGACCGATGGTCAGTTCAGCCACTAACAGTGGGTAAGCCAGAATAAATACCATTGCGAGGTAGGTCAGTAAAAAGACGGCACCACCATTGCTAGCCGCTTGCGTAGGGAAACCCCAAATGTTGCCAAGGCCCACCGCAGAACCTGCGGCGGCAAGAATAAACCCTAAACGGGAAGAAAATTGGGCTCTATTACCGCTTGCCATAATCACTCTCTAAAAATTTTTAATGTTGTTATACCCAATTCGTCCCTGACAGCCTCATTCAGCGAGAGTTAACTGGGTGGTTCTTTTCCTGGTAATGTTCGACCTTCCTTGGGAAGCGATCGCCAGACTGTAAACTTATAATTACAGAACTCAAAACTCCTGTTTGATGCACAGGCATGGCAAGTAAACCAGTTAGAGAATAAAATTTGAAGCGATCGCGCTATATTTTTCGATCAGCCAACATAATTCCCCATTTCCGCCCTCCTTCTGATTACTTTATAAACACTTAGTGACAAAGATTTATTAACAACTGTCTGTTGAGTTGGAAAATACTTCCCGTCTGCCTCGCGATTGGGAATATGCATAGCTAAATACAGTGCATACTGTTTCTTAACAGCCTATATTGGGGATGTTTTGGGTCTAAGTGGATTGAAATGGATAAGATTTATCAGTTTTTGGTGTGGGCAAGCGTCTTCTTTTATTGGTTGCTTATCGCTGGTGTGACTATTCGCGTGGTGCTCAAACGTCGCGCACTCGGTGTTTCCATCGCCTGGTTGATGATCATCTATATCATTCCTATTGTTGGTGTCATTCTTTACCTGCTTTTTGGCGAGCTCAACCTTGGCAGGAAAAGGGCCGAACGCGCCAGATCTATGTTTACGCCTTATGGTAAATGGCTTGAAACCATCAATGAATGTGAAGCTCACCGACCACAGCACCAAAGTTTCCTCGCTCGCCCTGTTCACGATTTATGCCTGCGACGGGCAGGTATCCCTGCGTTGGCGGGTAATCAACTCACGTTGTTCAATGAAACCGCAGACATTCTCCGGAACATAGCTCAAGACGTCAGGGAGGCCGAACACTCAGTCAATATGGTCTTCTATATCTGGCATCCTGGCGGACATGCAGACGATGTCGCCAAAGCGGTGTGTGATGCAGCGAAACGCGGCGTTAC
The DNA here is from genome assembly GCF_000333895.2 of Grimontia indica. Classification (GTDB taxonomy): domain Bacteria; phylum Pseudomonadota; class Gammaproteobacteria; order Enterobacterales; family Vibrionaceae; genus Enterovibrio; species Enterovibrio indicus. The sequence continues at coordinate 107,414 of NZ_ANFM02000030.1, forward strand.
GGTGCGAATTCTGCTTGATTCCGCTGGAAGCAAAACCTTTTTCAGAAGCCATTGGCCTGATGCGATGCGTAAAGCCGGGGTGGAACTCATTGAAGCCCTTGCCGTCAGTCCAGCGCGTATGTTCCTTCGCAGACTGGATATCCGTCAGCATCGCAAAATCGTTATTGTCGACAATAAGATTGGCTATACAGGCTCGATGAACTTGGTCGACCCTCGTTTCTTTAAACAGAATGCAGGTGTAGGCCAATGGGTCGACATTATGGTCAAAGCCGAAGGTCCATCCGTGCCTATTCTCAACAGTATATTTGCCTGGGACTGGGAGGTGGAAACCGGCCTTCGCTATCTGCCCGATTTGCCTCAGTGCAGCTTGATTGAAGAACATCGCCATGCAAACCACTCGGTTCAGGTTGCACCTTCCGGACCCGGTATGCCGGATGGCATTATTCAACAGGTATTAATGCTGGCGATTCATCAGGCGAAAAAGAGTCTGACAATCACCACACCTTATTTAGTACCCAGTGAGAGCCTGCTTAGTGCACTGCAAACGACTGCCCAGCGCGGGGTCACAGTAAATATTATTATTCCGGCCAAAAACGACAGCCTGATGGTGGAATGGGCCAGCCGCTCTTTCTTTAACGAGCTGTTACGCGCGGGCATTAATATCTATCGTTTCAATGGCGGACTTTTGCATACTAAGTCAGTGATGGTCGATGACAATTTCTGTCTTATCGGGACGGTGAACTTGGATATGCGCAGCCTTTGGCTCAATTTTGAATTGACGCTCTGCGTAGATGACCCTGAATTTTGCGACGATTTAGTTGCGCTGCAAAATGGCTACATGGCGAACTCTTCTCTGGTTGACCGAACCGAGTGGTCTAGACGTTCTGTGTTTAATCGTCCGATTGAGCAGTTCTTTTATATGTTTAGCCCTTTACTTTAACTTATACCCCACTCTATCCAGAAAATTGTTACTAATACTTGCGTTAAAAGTATTCAAAAAGTTGAGCTTTATATATATTCATAAAGTTTTACAAAATAATAGAATGTGACCTGGAACTTTCTTTCAGGTCTTTTTTGGTTATTAAATAATCTCCCTGCTTAAAATAAACTCAAAGCAATAAGTGACAGGTATCACACTTGCTACAAGTCATTTCACACGCCTATTATAAGTTCTTAATTTTCATCATGTTATATTTACAAAAACAATAAACTCATTGCGATACATTCTTATAACACAACTGCCTAGCGGATTAGACTTTATTTCATTTCCAGTTGTACTATGCATGCCACTTATAACACCAATAAACTAGTGATAATCGTGTATATTCAATCGGAACTGAGTTTTTTATGCCGACTCGTTGCTCTCAAATCAGCCAAGCGTCATCACGATTGGTTGGAACAGCAAGGCGTCACATTAAGTTCTGAACAGGCAATTACTATCGCCGCAGTGGCAGACAAAGGTGAACTGCGCCAAGGCGATCTGATGGGGTTGCCATATTTAGCCAGTGAAAAGTCGAAAGTCAGTCGTGTCGTGCAAGGCTTGGTGATGGAGGGTTATATTGACCGTCGTGATGACATTCATGACCGCCGATCCAAAATCTTGACCTTGTCTGAAAAAGGACAAATGATGGCCGACATGATGTCTCAAGCAGAATCCAACAATAAGTTGATTTTGTCTTCATTGCTTTCCAATGAAGAGATGTCTTCATTGCAAAAAGCACTGGAAAAAATTGTACGCGCAATGTGATGCCCGTAAAGCCCGAGCCCTGCTCGGGTTTTTCTTTTTTAGCCCACCTAAAGCCCGCAACTCCTTAAAAATTACCGTATTTAATACGTGAAAAAAGATCCATATACGCATCAGTATCTTGATCAATGTTTGTGCATTTTTACGCATTTTTTTGCGATCCATATACATCTAGTTGACTACACTTGAAGTGCGGAATGGGGACGCAGCTAAGGGGTGGTTTATGTTGGCTCGACACAGAAACTATTTGCTCAAAGACACAAAGCAATTACACGCTCACGTACAGGTTAATCCTACCGGCCTGTTAGAAATTGAGATCGTTGAGAAACGTCAATGCCACGCTGCAGAGTTTGAACACTTAAGGTTCGAACGCAGCGGCAGAGTGACGAAGTTGGTAGGCAAACACACGTCAAATGGCAAACCAGTCCATTGGCAATTGCCACTTGCAAATGATGACGCCAAGGAACTGGAGCATCTCATCGAAGAAGCCACGGAAGAGCTTGAAATACTGATGAGAGATCTATAACAATTTCATAGCACCATAGTGCCCATTGACGCTGCTCCGGCAGCGTTTTTTCTTTTTAAAGTCACCATTGATCCTGCATAATGGCTACTGGTTTCGAGCTGGCTTAACGCTTCATGTCTAAAGATATTTTTAATACTATCGACCTTAATCTTCTCAGAGTTTTCCTTGTCTTGTTCCAAGAGAAAAACACGAGGAAAGCCGCCGAGCGTTTGTATGTAACACAACCTGCCGTCAGCCAAAACCTTAAAAAGCTCCGTCATTTTTTCAATGATGAGCTATTTATAAAAGTCCCAGAGGGGCTACAACCAACATCCAAAGCGGAAGAATTAGCCGCAAAAATTATTCCGGCTTTAAACGATCTCCAATCTTCTTTGAATGAACTGGAAGCGTTTGAACCTCTCACCCTGAAGAAAAAAATCAGGATCGCATTTGCCCCTCAAGTCATGATACGTCTGTCCGGCACTTTTATTCTTGAGCTCAGGGAAAAAGCCCCCTTCCTCGAGGTTGAAGTTGTTAATTGGACTTCTTCTACTATTACAGACATTGAAAGTGGCCAACTTCTAATGGGTATTTCATATGGCCTTGATGTTAAGCCTAAACATATTCGGGAGCAGAAGTTAGTCGACCTCACGGGTTGTTGCGCGGTAAGAAAAGACCACCCAATTCAATCAAAATCCGCGACACCGAACGAATTTTCTAAGTACGAGCTTGCCTCTCTTTTCATCCCTGGTTGGAGTGAAGACCTTCCCGTTGCAGCCAAGAAGATGAAAGAATTATCTCTCCCTTACAAAGTTGGCTTTCGCTCTGCCTACCCAATGGCGATAGTCGATGTTTTACATAAATCAGACATGTTTTTCGCTACCAGCAATCTCTTTCCCTTCAGTTCATACCCTTCTCTGCGTCGTATAGATATTGATACCCAAGATTTCGAACTAACCTACTCCCTCAATAGTTTCTTCCACCAAAGAAACGGTAACGACCCTCTAACTCTATGGCTCAACAGCCTTGTAAAAGAAGAACTGGAACTCGCTATCCAATAACCAGACCTAATCACCGACATAACTGCTGCTAATTGGGGGTTATCACATTAATCCCCTATTCTGGTCTCGCCACTTAAGGACTGGCTCACGTAATTAGCAAGGATGCTCCCTTATAAAGAGAGCAATCATGAAAAAAGCAGTGTTAGCAGGTTCCATCTTCCTCCTTCCTTTAAGCGCTTTGGCAGCCGATTTCTCAGGCCACCGAGCAGGCGTTGGCTTTATCAGTGCTGATATTGAAAATATTTATGGTGAGCGCGTTGATTGGGGTAATGGTTTCAAACTCGAATATGGCTATGACATTAACCGAATAGTTGGTGTCAACGTGTCATATAGCAACACAAGCGACAGTGTCGAGCTCATTGCTGATGGGAAACGATACGGTACGAACTTGAAAACCAACACATACAAGTTAGATGCGGATATCGGCTATACCTTCGATCTCAATCAATTCCATGTAAAACCTTACGGCGTCATTGGCCTTGCAAGCTACAAAGACAAGTACGAATTTCATGCTGGTGATGCGGGAAGTGCTTCCAGCTCTTACTCAGACAGCGCGATTTACGTCGGTGCGGGTGTAAGAGCAACTTTCAATGACACCATCTATACCGACCTGCGCATTGACCGCCTGACAGACGATGCCTTCACTGACCACTTTTCGCTTTCCATCGGCTATAAGTTCTGAGCCATTCGCTAACAGGAAGAAGTAACGATGAAAAAATTAGTATGCTCTGTAGCACTAGCATTCAGCTCAATGGCAACCGCAGATATCCATTTTTCTCCTGACCTGAAAATCGGAATGCAGTGGGGCTTGGGTGCTCAACTTGGCGTTAACGATGTCATGGGGTTTGAAGCCGTGTATGGCAGTTTCGGAATTGCCGATTCCTACTGGTTCTCTGACAAAGAGTCAGTTAAACACTACCGTTTAGGTGTTCAATATTTAGAAAGTAAACACCAAGCGTATTCGGTTCAGCTCGAAGCTGGTATTGCTGAGTACAAAGGCACAAGAAACTACTTTGGCCGTGATAGAGAAGATCTGAAGGCCTATGGACCAAGTGTCGGCGCAGCATTGGTATTTGATTACAATCTACCTATCAAAGTCAGATATGGTCTTGAAATGGGATACTTCCGACATCAGGACACCTTTCTACCTAGCGGCTTAGCGCCTCAACTCAACGTCGGTGTGATCCTCCCACTTTGATGGCTGCCGTTTTTCAGCATTTTTCGCCGTAACTTTAACGCTCGACGCATGTTGGGCGTTTGTTACATCCTCATACTATGGATGAATGTACATTTAAGGCCACTCTGGTAAAATGCGCCAAAATTCAAATGTGAGCATGACGAGAGCCAAATATGCCAATGTATGTTGTGGGTCATAAGATCCCTGATTCTGATTCTATCTGTGGTGCAATTGCACTTGCATACCTGAAAAACCAAATCGGTGAGCCAGCAGTAGCAGCGCGTCTTGGAGAACCTTCTCCAGAGACTGCTTTCATCCTGGAACGCTTTGGTTTCGAAGCTCCTGAGCTGAAACTGAGCTATGCAGGCGAAGAAGTTTACATCGTTGACCACTCTGAACTGACTCAAGCACCTGACGACATCGCAGAAGCAACGATCGTCGGTATCGTTGACCACCACAAACTGGGCGACCTAACTACTTCTACCCCACTGGAATGTTGGATCCGTCCTGTTGGCTGTTCTAACACCGTCATCAAAATGATGTATGACTTCCACGGTGTAGAAATTCCAAAAGAGATCGCAGGCATCATGATGTGCGCGATTCTGAGCGACACCGTTATCTTCAAATCTCCAACCTGCACCACCGCAGACATTCGTTGTGTTGAAGACCTAGCGAAGATTGCTGGTATTGAAGACTACGAAGCCCTTGGCCTGGAAATGTTCAATGTGAAATCAGCAGTCGCTGGCACACCTATCCGTGATCTGGTGATGCGTGATTACAAAGACTTCAACATGAACGGTAATCTGGTAGGCATCGGCCAATTGGAAGTAGTCGATCTATCAGTATTCGACGACATTAAATCAGAACTGGAAGCAGACATCGCTACTCTAAAAGCAGAAGGCGAGCGCCATACTGTGATGTTGCTACTGACTGACATCATGAAAGAAGGTTCTGAGCTTCTGGTTATCTCTGATGACGTTTCTGTTGTTGAGCGTGCATACGGTAAAGAAACCGAAAACGGCCGCGTTTGGCTTGATGGAGTTCTGAGTCGTAAGAAGCAGGTCGTTCCACCGCTTCAAGACGCATTTGCTTAATTGCGCATATCGATTAAAAAGGGCGGATTTCCGCCCCTTTTTAATACACTTAAGTGACAGATTTTCTGGCTATAAATAACAGCCAATATATAATCATCTAGTCAAAGTGACTTTGTTTTGTGATCGGCATAATAATAAAGCTCCCAACATCATTATTTGATGAATAATAAGTACCACCCTTTATTAATACACCACCTTCAAAACCAACATCCTTACGTTGTCGTTTATTTATCTAAAGAACAGCCGCTAAGCTCCACACCTTAAAAACTGCGATATCAACCGATGTCACTGCAACTACATGTCTAATCAACCCATTGAATTTGAATGAGCTCTGCATCAAATATTGAAGAATGAATTAATTCTCAATATTAATACACTTTTAAATAATAATTAAAAAATCATCATATCCATAGTCACAAAGCCTTAATTAAGCCCTACTCTATTCAGGTGATTATTCTTATAAAAGACTGGTAGATAATTGAGGGTTCATGGATGTCCGAAGAGACTCTAGATCAGATGGCTAATAAAAAAGTATTTATTTCTAAAAATGGACGAGTTGAATATGCACAAAGTGGAATAAAAATAAATCAGGGTGACGTTATTTTTATTCCACTGCAAAATGAAGAAAACAATAGCTCTGCAACTGGGGATGATATAGCTTCGCATACCGTACTGCTTGTGGACGGTGACGTTTCGCCGGACATGGTACTGACGGATGATCTCGAGGAAATTCTTAAGGCAATCAGCGAAGGTAGAGACCCTTTACTAGTTGCAGATGTGGATCCACAAGCTGGCGAAGCTTCACCAGGTTCTTCACTTTCGCCACAGGCTGTCATTCTCGCCAATTCACTTTCAGTATTGACTTCAGCGGGATTTGATACCGATTACACTTTCGGTAACCGCTCCCCCTTTCTTGACGTTTTTGGAGAAAGCGCTTTATTAAACACTCAAGAATCAGGGGCATCTTCGCCAAGTGTCCCTTCTCTCCTTCAAGCGACATTAAATGGCAGTAACTCTGTATTTGAAGGAGGCACTGCGACATATACCATTACATTATCAGAGCCTGCAACGTCGGACATTGTGATCACTATTAGTGTGCAGCATAAAACATCAGAATCCGGCGATATAACACCTATTTCCCAAGAATTGGTGATCCCTAAAGGCCAAACTCAAGCCATCTTTGTCGTTGATATATTAGACGACTCCCTTGATGAAAGTGACGATGATGACAGCTTTGAAGTTTCTATTATCAAAACTGAAGTCAGCGATAACCAACAGTTAGTCGATTTATCCGCCCCCTTAACGACTACCATTTTGGATGAAGACACTGAAGATCTGAAGGCTGGTGAAGACACTCCAATACTTTCATTGAGTGGCGATAGCGTCGTGGATGAAGGCTCTGACGCGACCTACACATTGGAGCTTTCTGAGGCTCCATATTCAGACATGGAAATAGTCGTTACTATTAGCCACATTTCCAGTGAAACTGGAGATATAACAGTTTCAGAAAAGTTAGTCGTCATTCCTGAAGGCAGCACAACAGCAAGCTTTACTGTAGAAGCCCTTAATGATGTTTATGATGAACGTGCTGACGAAGATACCTTTAAAGTTGAAGTAACAAGTTCCGCGGGGGGATCCTTTGAAGGACTACCTGCTGTACCTAATGCGGTGGAAACCACCATCGACGATGGCACCACCACGGATGCACCGACGCTCACCTTAACTGGCGATGCCTCGGTCAATGAGGGTGAGAACGCCAACTACACCTTGACGCTCTCGGATGCACCTACTTCTGACTTCACCATCACTGTGGTAGTTGGCCACAAGACGACAGAAGAGGGTGATATCACCCCGGTGACTCGTGATGTGGTGATCACTGCCGGTACTACTTCAGTCGACTTCACGGTAGACACTCTTATCGACAGCCTCAATGAATCGGCGGATGATGACGTGTTTACCGTCTCGGTGAATGCCACCTCCGGTGGTGACTTTGAGGCGCAGCCCACCGCGCCAGCAGCCGTGGAAACCACCATCAATGATGGCACCACCACGGATGCACCAACCCTGACACTGACGGGTGATGCCTCAGTGAATGAAGGCGAAGCGGCCAGCTACACCTTGACGCTCAGTGAAGCGCCAACCGCGGATTTCACGGTCACTGTCGTTATCGGCCATAAGACCACGGAAGATGGCGACATTCAGCCAGTGACCCGCGATGTCGTGATCGCTGCGAACACCACTTCCATCGATTTCACCGTGGATACCCTGGACGACAGCCTGAATGAATCCGACGATGATGATGTGTTTACCGTCTCGGTGAATGCCACCTCCGGCGGTGACTTCGAAGCGCAGCCAACGGCGCCAGCTGCCGTCGAAACCACCATCAATGACGGCACCACCACGGATGCACCGACGCTCACCTTAACTGGCGATGCCTCGGTCAATGAGGGTGAGAACGCCAACTACACCTTGACGCTCAGTGAAGCACCAACCGCGGACTTTACCGTGACTATCGTCGTGGGTCACAAGACCACCGAAGATGGCGATGTCACACCAGTCACCCGTGATGTGGTGATCGCTGCAAACACCACGTCCATCGATTTCACCGTAGATACCCTGGACGACAGCCTGAATGAATCCGCCGATGAGGATGTGTTTACCGTCTCGGTGAATGCCACCTCCGGCGGTGACTTTGAGGCGCAGCCCACCGCACCGGCTGCCGTCGAAACCACCATCAACGACGGCACCACCACGGATGCACCAACCCTGACATTGACGGGTGATGCCTCAGTGAATGAAGGCGAAGCGGCCAGCTACACCTTGACGCTCAGTGAAGCGCCAACTGCGGACTTTACGGTCACCGTGGTGATTGGTCACAAGACCACGGAAGATGGCGATGTCACGCCTGTTACACGTGATGTGGTGATCGCTGCGAACACCACTTCCACCGACTTTACCGTCGATACGCTTGATGACAGCCTGAATGAATCGGCGGATGATGATGTGTTTACCGTCTCGGTGAATGCCACCTCCGGCGGTGACTTTGAGGCGCAGCCAAGCGCCCCGGCAGCCGTCGAAACCACCATCAACGACGGCACCACCACGGATGCACCGACCTTAACCCTGACGGGTGATGCGTCAGTGAATGAAGGCGAAGCGGCCAGCTACACTTTGACGCTCAGCGAAGCGCCAACGGCTGACTTTACCGTGACTATCGTCGTGGGTCATAAGACCACCGAAGATGGCGATGTCACGCCGGTGACCCGCGATGTCGTCATTGCGGCAGGCACCACGTCCATCGATTTCACCGTCGATACGCTTGATGACAGCCTGAATGAGTCGGCGGATGATGATGTGTTTACCGTCTCGGTGAATGCCACCTCCGGCGGTGACTTCGAAGCGCAGCCCACCGCCCCAGCTGCGGTAGAAACCACCATCAATGACGGCACCACCACGGATGCGCCGACCTTAACCCTGACGGGTGATGCCTCAGTGAATGAAGGCGAAGCGGCCAGTTACACCTTGACGCTCAGTGAAGCGCCAACGGCGGACTTTACGGTCACCGTGGTGATTGGTCACAAGACCACGGAAGATGGCGATGTCACGCCGGTCACCCGTGATGTGGTGATCGCTGCGAACACCACTTCCACCGACTTTACCGTCGATACGCTTGATGACAGCCTGAATGAATCGGCGGATGATGATGTGTTTACCGTCTCGGTGAATGCCACCTCCGGCGG
>NZ_ANFM02000029.1 GCF_000333895.2 Grimontia indica
TCGAATTGAACGCATTGATGACCTCTGAACTCAAGCATCTTCAGTTCGTTTGGGTATAAGCGCTCGGGCAACCGTCGAAATTAACTGATGTTATTGACACAGTAATTAACCGATGATGAATATTTAACCTTGGTTCAATTTTCACAATTCATGTTAGTTGAACTATTGAAAGAAAAATAAGAAAAAACGATTCCAACCCGCCACTTATATGGATGACTAATTCTTTCTCATTATTAAAAATCGCGTTCTCACATATCTTTCAATTGTTTCAGAAGGCCATTTACAGCATAAAGTCAGCGAACTGAAACATTTTATTATCCACGGGCAAATACAATGAAGTGGAGTTTCTCTTTCGTCGATATTCAGATTTGCCTTTTAGGAGATTAAAAATGACAACAGTATATGGAATTGAATTTGATTATCTAAAACTTGGTACGAACGAAGACGACACACTCAATGGTGGTAACGGTGACGGATTTATTAATGGTTTGGATGGCCAGGATACTATTGTAGGTTTTGGCGGCAACGACCTGATCCTGGGTGATGACATACCTATTGAAGACTACATCGATCTTAACAGTGAAGCGGTCCAACAAGCGCTGGTTGCACTTTACGAGTCCGTTCAGTCGCGTGATTTAAGCGACTTTTCAATCGAAGATATCCAATATGCTTTGTTTGGAGTACAAAACTTTATTGTCGAAAACCCCGAATTTCTAAGTGTTCTTGCAACACAAGGCGACAGCGACATGCTGATCGGCGGTGCTGGCAACGACATGATTTATGGCGGTGCAGGTGATGATGTCATACGCGGAGGCTCTGGAGATGACATGTTGATCGGTTTTGCCGGCGATAATTTACTTTTAGGTGGTGAAGGAAGTGATGTCATCACTGGAGGCATTGGAAACGATAGACTTTACGGAAATAGCGGCGAAGATTATTTGGTTGGCACTAGCGGGTCAGATTTTTACTTTGGCGGTGAAGGTAGTGACTATTTTATGTTTACAAGGTTGTTAGACACCGAAGAAAGCACAGATCGTATCGTGGATTTTGAACAGGGAACAGACAAGGTGGTGCTTTTTAATATCGCCACTGATTTTCAAGATCTTGCTTTTAATCAGTCAGGGCCTACCGTTGAAATTCAGGTCAGTGAAAACCACACCATCATTTTCAATAACTCACAAGTTGAAAACTTCACCGCAGACGATTTCATTTTTTACAATCTCTAATTTAGCCGGTATGAATATACGCTATACCTAAGAAGGCTGTTCATCAATGCTGAGAACGACTTCTACGACTTTAGGATAATGTCTTTATAGTGAGAAAATAAATCCTAAAGAATTATGGCGAAATAGAGCACACTGAGTCCGAAATCGGTTTTGTAGTGCGGTCGTCTGCCAATACTACTTTGCGCGTCTAATGGCGCGCATTTTTTTATTCCTTTCCAACCTATTTTTTCTCTCTCCGCGAACAATATTTCATTTGTTGTTACCGCTCCCCTGCTCTGGAAAAATTCTACTGCACAATAAAGTCAGTAGGTTATTGCCCCGTTACTACCACTTGACTGGGTAAATTCAAACAAGGAGAAAATAATGCCAACACAAAAAGCCAATGCAGTATGGGAAGGAACCTTAAAGTCAGGTAAAGGCGTAATGAAATACGGTGATGTTACTGGGCCGTTTACTTTCGCTTCCCGATTTGAACATGGTGAAGGCACGAACCCTGAAGAACTGATAGGTGCAGCTCACGCTGGATGCTACTCTATGTTCCTTTCTGCCCTTCTATCAGAAAAAGGTCTGGTTCCAACCATTTCTACACAAGCCAAAGTTCACTTAGGTGATGAGGATGGCCCCAAAATCACGCTTATTGAATTGGAATCTGAAGTGTCTGCAGATGGCCTGGAAGACAGCTTACTTCAAGAATTAGGCTCAATTGCCAAGCAGAAATGTCCTGTATCTCGTCTTGTGACTGGTGCTGAAGTGACTCTTCAACTGACCCTCGCTTAACGTTACTGACGCTCCTTATGCGATTCACTGAGGAGCGTCTTTCAAACTCGCTTTGTAAATACGGTTTACATCACGTTTCCTTGTCGCGTACTCTTTGATTAGACAAAAGATCACGAGGAACGACGGCTATGTTTTCAAAACTGTCTTCTATTTTAAAAGAAGTATTTTCGGAAGAAGGTGGTAGCGCCACTTCAAATGAAATGCGCTATCAGCGAGCAATGGCGGGACTACTGTGCGAAGTGGCTGGTGCAGATCACCAACTAGACCCCAGAGAAGAAGCCGCCAAAGTCAGCCTACTCTGCTCGCTACTAGACATTAAGCAAGATGAGGCAAACACCCTAGTCGAAGAAGCACAAAAGGATAGCCAACACTCCGTATCGCTCTATGACTATACAGACAAACTGCGACAGTTAGAGCAGAGCCAACGGTACGATTTAGTCAAGGCGATGTGGGAAGTCGCGTATGCAGACGGCAAGGTTGACCCACTGGAGGATTCCGTTATTCGAAAAACAGCAGAACTACTTTACCTGGATCACGCGCTATTTATTAAAGCGAAATTGGAGGTTACTAAGCAGTAAAGCGGCAAGCCACCCGATTACAGATATACAGCTACATTATTCAAGCACCAATGCTGGACACTGAACCAATTGAAACGGATTAAAATCCCTCCGTTGAATGATGCAGTCTATTGACTCAACATAAGAATCTGACCATCCACTTCTACTCGTTTGAGCCTTGTACCAAAGGTCTCCTCTAATTTAGAAACATCCATAACCTTTGCCGGTTCACCTTGGGCAACGATATGACCATGCTTCAGTAACACGACTCGGTCTGCATCGGATAGTGTCCGGTTGATGTCATGATTAGACATCACTACCGCGATACCTTTGTCTGCTATATTCCTGACGATTTGGTACATCACGCTTTGCTGGGCAATATCGAGCGCAGTGGCGGGCTCATCAAGTATCAGTAGTTTTCCTTCTGGGTTGATATCCGGCCATATCTGCAAACACACACCAGCCAGACGGACACGCTGCCATTCACCACCTGAAAGCTGGTCGGTACTGCGATTCAGTTTGTCAGCGATACCTAGCATTTCACATACTTCAACAACTGCGCTCTCCGCTGAGTCGGCGTCCAATTGATGGATAGCAGACAGGCTAAGGCTTAAATATTGGTAAACACCAATTGCAAAAGTGGGCTTCTGTTGCTGGTTCAGATAAGCACGCTGGCGTGCGAGAGACATGCTGTCAATTTTTCGCATGTCCTTGCCATTCAGTTCAACATCACCCTGCCCTTCAATTAAACCGGATAGGAGTTCGAGGAGTGTACTTTTCCCGCTACCATTAGCCCCTAATAGATGAACAATTTCTCCCTTTTCGGCTCGGAAGTTAAGCGGTAACAGGCGTGTACCCAACGCAATATTGCTTGCAATAATCATATGCGCCTCAACAGCATCCAGATAAACAGTGGAGCGCCAATGGTCGTTGTTACGGCGCCCACGGGTAGCTCAGCTTCGGCGATTGCCATTCGGCCTATTGTGTCAGCAATTAACATCAAAGCGGCGCCGGAAATGGCAGCAAGTGGTAGCAGGAATTTGTTTTCCGTTCCCAGCCAAAGACGTAGAAAGTGTGGCACAACAAGACCAACAAAACCTATCACGCCAGCCATCGCCACAGATGCCCCAACCAGAAGGCTCACTAAAAGGATTAAACGCCATCTTAAGGCGTCTGTATCCAGACCTAGTTGCTTTGCCTGCATTTCACCAAGCATCATCAAATCAAGCTTTTTACCCTGGAAACAGAGCCAGATAAGCGCAGGGACAACAATGATAGTCAATGTCAGTTGGGGCCAGTGAACACCTGACAAGCTTCCCATCAACCAATACATCAACTGACGTAAGTTAAGGTCGGAACTGAAATAAAACGCCCAAGTGACAATCGCACCAGATAAGATCCCGAGCGCGACGCCGATCAAAAGCAACCTTGCTGTCGACATCGTCCGCTTTCTGGCCAACATGACCAAAATCGCCGTAAATGCCAATGCTCCCAACATGGCGGCACCCATTAACCCATAAGGCGTGGCCAGTGCAGGAAAGAGAAACAGCACAACAACTAAAGCAAGGCTCGCCCCGCCTGATATACCCAACACCCCAGGCTCTGCCAGTGGATTACCAAGCAACACTTGCAATACCCCACCGGAAACCGCCAGCGAGGCACCAATGACAACCGCTGCAATAACTCGCGGAACACGCAATTCAACAAGAAGTTGCTGCTCGAGTTGCGAACTGACAGAAAAAGGAGATATCCAGATTTCACCAACGGACAAGGAAACGAACGCACTAACCGTGAGAAGGCAAAGTGAAGTGATAAGTGCGGCATGCCAGCGCCTTTCCCGACGCTGGACAAGTTGAAGTAAATGCATGGTTTTCGGGTTTTAATCGCGATTGCCGCCAACCATACATAGAACAGATGAAAATGAAAAGCGCTAACTTAAGGCGACAGGCCCCGGATCGCGTTCCACATTGACGTAGAGCGGCTTAGAAAGATCAGGTTCAAACGGTTGAACTAATAGAGCTGCACGCTGCCCTATCGCTACCTTTGAATTTGGAAACACCACCGCCTCACCGCCAGCGATCGCTGAATAAACGGTACCGTTTTCCTCTGCTAACTGCGCCCCTTCTGCAAAATAGGTAAAGTTTGCAGCATCATCACTGAATGCCAGATTAAAAGCGGCGTCTGTCTTGGTGATAGTTCGCGTCACTTTATAGTTTGAGAAGCCCTTTGTCGCTGAGGGTGCAGGCAAAGCCTTACCACACATTAATGCGACTAAAGCGTCTCGCAGTGGCACAAATTCTTCCATGTTGTTTTCATACAGACGAGCTACTCGCCCCATCTCAAAAGTCGCTGCCAATGCGCCAAATTTTTCGGCACTGAACCAGCTAAATGTCGATGATGGTGTGCGGCTCAACATGACTGCATCCATGTGAGACGCTTTTAAGAAGTTGACCAGCGGTCTGATATCAGTGGCTTTCGACGAAGCCGGTACAACACCAAACATATAATGCTGAGACGCTCTGATTGCGCTGTGCAGGTCAAAATGCCAATGCTCTTCACTACCCTTTTCAAAAAAAGACTGAACTTGCGCCTGTAGCTCATTGGCCATTTCACATTCTTTGTTTCTTCGAGGGTTCACACCCGCAAACAAACGGTTGAGGTTTTCTTCTATAAAGCGTGTGTGTGCGTGAATGGCATCAGGATGGGCAATGATAAACAGTAAACGTGATGTAGGCACGAAGGCTTCATCTAGAACGCTGGAGACCAAATCGTCGACAAGTTCGATGGGTGCGGTTTCATCACCATGAATACCTGAAGAGATCACAATGGCTTTATCAGCCATTGGTGGCGTAATTTCAACAACACCAATTGCGTTATGGCTGACGTTGACACCGTTAGAAAGAGTTATGCTGCTAGGGATGAAATTGCTGGGTGGATATAACGTGTGCTTTAGAAAGCCCCCGGAGAGTTGACTATCCATTTCAAGCTGTCCTTTTTGATTATTTTGTTTTATGTGTTCTTCTCGTATCTGACCCCCAATATACAAATTAAACACTCTGATAACAAACGCAATTAGACGCCTATATCGCCATGCGAAGATGCCGAAGCCCCTAACTTACAGGCAATAAAAAACCGCGGTTAAATAACCACGGTTCTTTGGAAAACTCTCGTACGACGATTAATTGTCTACTTTGGCTTTTTCGACACGTGCCTTCAGTTTTTGGCCCGGACGGAACGTAACAACGCGACGCGCCGTGATAGGAATATCTTCGCCCGTCTTTGGGTTACGGCCAGGACGTTCGTTCTTGTCACGAAGATCAAAATTTCCGAAGCCAGACAATTTGACTTGTTCGCCACTTTCTAACGCTTTACGAACTTCTTCGAAAAACGCTTCGACAGTTTCCTTGGCGTCCCGCTTGCTCATCCCGACGTTCTCAAACAGGTTCTCAGCCAAATCGGCCTTGGTGAGCGCCATAGGTCATTCCCTCAAGAAATGTTGAACACAAATGTGATACGTCGTATCTACACCACGATTGCACTGCGAAGAAATTATTCACTTGCTCCTTCGTCGGGCAGCATAATCTCCAGCAGCAACTATCGAACAGTGTAAGCCAACTGGCTGATTTGCGCCAACTTTTTTCCATATCATTATTTAGAACAGTGCTCTGTTTATGAGCTTTTCATTCTCGAGTCATGCATAAAAACTGAGACACGATATTGTGAATATAGTCATTAAGTGATGTTTTTACTGGGGTTTTAATCGTTTGCAAGTCGAGACTTGTTAAGATTATGATAAAACATAGATTTATCAGAATGATACGTGTTAGAACTTTTAGACATAAAAAAAGCAGCCATTGGGCTGCTTTTTTATTAATAAATTTGTAATTAGTCGCGAAGATGCGCGCCAAATTTCTCGCCAAGCGATGCTACAACAGATGCAACCGCCTCAGAAATATCACTTTCTTCCAAGGTGCGCTCAGTGGATTGCAGGCTCAAAGCGATGGCCAAACTCTTCTTGCCGTCTTCTACGCCCTTGCCCTTGTAAAGGTCAAACAGCTTAGAACCGGTGATCAGTGCATTATCGGTTTCCAAACAAGCACGAACCACAGCCTCTGACTCAACGTCGTCAGCAACAATCACAGCGATGTCACGGCGGTTAGCCGGGAACTTGGAGATAACAACCGCTTCTGGAATGACTCGAGTGTTAATCGCTGACCATTCGATTTCGAATACGATGGTACGGCCGTTCAGGCCAAACTTACGCTCAAGTTCAGGATGAACCGTACCGATGTAGCCCACGACTTTGCCATCGACTTCAATTGCTGCTGATTGACCTGGGTGCAGTGCTGGATGCTTAGCAGCTTTAAAGCTGTAGCTCAGCTCGTTTGCAGTCAGCTCCAAAATCGCTTCGAGATCGCCTTTCAGGTCGAAGAAATCGACGGTGTTTGTTGCGATGTCCCAGTGCTCTTCTGAACGAGGGCCTGCAATCACACCTGCCAACATCATTTCCTGACGCATGCCGTTTTCTGCGGCTTGTTCAGGGATAAAACGAAGACCTGCTTCAAACAGACGAACGCGTGGCTGTTGACGTTTCTGGTTGTAAGCAACGGTATTCAATAAGCCAGTCCAAAGGCTCAGGCGCATGGCTGACATGTCTGCTGAAATTGGGTTCGGCAGAATCAATGGCTCTACGTCTGGCACAATCAGTTTCTGTTGGTTTGGTTCAACAAAGCTATAAGTAATCGCTTCGTGGTAACCACGGTCAACCAGCAGATCACGAACACGTTTCAGAGGTTGATTCGCCTCTTTGTGTTCATTCATGTTCAGAGAGGCTACAGGCGCTTGGTTTGGAATGTTGTCGTAGCCATAGATACGGCCAACTTCTTCAATCAAGTCTTGCTCAATCGCCATGTCGAAACGCCATGAAGGCGCTTTCGCAGTCCAACCTTGCTCAGTCGTTTCAACTTCGCAGCCCAGACGGCTCAGGATCTCTACCACGTCTTCAGAAGAAATCTGGTGACCCAGCAGGTTGTCCAGCTTGGTACGACGCAATGCAATGGTGTTCGCTTTAGGCAGGTGCTCTTCAGACTCCTGACCTACGATTTCACCTGCTTCACCACCGCAGATATTGATAAGCAGCTGAGTAGCACGCTCCATCGCGTAGTTTTGCAGCGTTGAATCAACACCACGCTCGAAGCGGTGTGAAGAATCAGTGTGAAGGCCATAGCTACGTGCGCGACCGCGGATTGCGTCTGGTGCAAAGAATGCTGCTTCCAACAGAACGTCAGTCGTGGTTTCTGCATTTACGCCAGAATCCTGACCACCGAAAATACCTGCAATCGCCAGCGCTTTATTATGGTCAGCAATGACCAGCGTATTTTCGTTCAGCTCAGCTTCATTGCCGTCCAGCAGAACCAGTTTTTCACCTGGTTTCGCCATACGTGCAACGATGCCACCCTCGATCTTCGCCAGATCGAATGCATGCATTGGCTGACCTTGTTCCAGCATCACGTAGTTGGTGATGTCTACAATTGGGTCGATAGAACGGATTCCGCTGCGACGCAGTTTTTCTTGCATCCACAGTGGTGTGGCCGCTTTAACGTTAACGTTACGAACCACACGGCCCAAGTAACGTGGACACGCTGCTGGCGCTTCGATCGCAACAGAGATTTTGTCGTCGATTGCCGGAGTGACTTTCTCGAACGCTGGCTGACATACTTCAGCACGGTTCAGAACGCCTACTTCACGTGCCAGACCTTTGATGCTCAGACAGTCAGCACGGTTTGCAGTCAGGTCTACATCGATAGTCACGTCGTTCAGCTTCAGGAACTCACGGAAATCAGTACCAATCACTGCATCCGCAGGCAGTTCCATGATGCCATTTGACTCGACGTCAATACCCAGCTCAGAGAACGAACACAGCATGCCGTGAGATGGCTGACCGCGCAGTTTTGCTTTCTTAATTTTGAAGTCGCCTGGCAGCACAGCGCCAACTGTCGCTACGGCTACTTTCAGGCCAAGACGGCAATTCGGTGCACCACAAACGATGTCCAGCAGCTCTTCATCGCCAACGTTCACTTTAGTAACACGCAATTTGTCTGCATCAGGGTGCTGGCCACACTCAACCACTTCACCAACAACAACGCCGGTAAACTCACCTGCAACAGCTTCAATGTCGTCGACTTCCAGACCTGCCATGGTGATTTGGTGTGCCAGTTCTTCGCTGTTTACTGCAGGATTAACCCACTCGCGAAGCCAGGATTCACTGAATTTCATTTATCAATTACCCCAATGCTTACTTGAATTGTTTCAGGAAACGCAGATCGTTCTCGAAGAACGCACGCAGGTCGTTTACGCCGTAGCGCAGCATGGTCAGACGCTCTACGCCCATACCGAATGCGAAACCTGAGTATTTTTCTGGGTCAATGCCAACAGAACGCAGTACGTTCGGGTGAACCATACCGCAGCCCAGTACTTCCAGCCATTTGCCGTTTTTGCCTTTAACATCAACTTCTGCTGAAGGCTCAGTGAATGGGAAGTATGACGGACGGAAACGTACTTCCAGATCTTCTTCGAAGAAGTTACACAGGAAGTCGTTCAGGATGCCTTTCAGCTGTGCAAAGTTTACGTTTTCGTCAACCAGCATACCCTCAACCTGATGGAACATTGGGGTGTGAGTCTGGTCGTAGTCGTTACGGTAAACACGGCCCGGTGCGATAAAGCGCAGTGGCGGCTGGTTGTTTTCCATCGTACGGATTTGAACACCTGAAGTGTGCGTGCGCAGCATCAGATCCGGGTTGAAGAAGAAAGTGTCGTGATCAGTACGCGCTGGGTGGTCTTCCGCAATGTTCAGAGCATCGAAGTTGTGGAATGCGTCTTCGATTTCTGGGCCTGTTTGAACGCTAAAGCCAAGATCACCAAAGAAGCTTTCGATACGTTCGATAGTGCGGGTAACAGGGTGAATGCCACCGTTCTCGATACGACGACCTGGCAGAGTCACATCAATGGTCTCAGCTGCCAGCTTCGCTTCAAGCTCTGCACTTTCCAGTGCAACTTTACGCTCGGTCAGCGCTTGTTGAACTGCTTGCTTTGCTTTGTTGATGCTTGCACCCGCTTCACGGCGCTCTTCCGGCGGAAGTTTGCCCAACTGCTGAAGCTGGAGGGTAAGCTCACCTTTTTTGCCCAGGTACTTAACACGTACCTCATCCAGAGCCGCAACTGAATCAACTGCTTCGATAGCAGCCGTTGCGTTGGATAGAATCTCTTCTAGTTGTTGCATCGTTTCCTCATCTGCCTGTCTAGGCAGTGTCCTACGGGGGAGTAAAAGATATACCAATTCTCGTAGCAGAATCCGTCTTTCCAGTGCGAATTCGCATTGGCAGATCACGCTCTGAGAATTGGTATAAGACGTAACGGTACATAGTAAATAAACCGCGCCTCAAATCCAATCTGAAATAGCCGTTTAATGGCGGTCATGACTAAATCGTCGGCGATTTTATCACCTGATATTTTTCAACGACGTGAATTTACCCAGATTCAAGCCCATGGCAACGCAATTGACTAAGAAAATTGCTTATTGATTCACCACTTAGTGCGATCAAATACCAATATCTGTTCTGCGCTGAATGCAACTTACAGCCTCCGCTATCGTTACAGTCAAACTTTGATAACAGCACGTACAAGATGTCGTAGAAATCAGGCCCGAGTATGTATTTTCTAGTGGATGAGCTCTTGCTCACATTCAATAACGTAGAAGCTAAAAATAGGACAATACAATGGCAAAATTCAGTTGGCACATTACGGGTAAAAAAACCAGTTACTCGCTTTTTCTTCCAATAGTTATGTCAGCACAAGTACTCGCAATGGAAAATGCTTACCCACCTTCTCAATTATCACCGATTGATACTGCAAAAACGCCTATGTTCGTCTCGCTAGGCTTTGATGATAACAACGACTTAGAAGGTCTTAAGTGGGTTCTCGATACCCTGGCCTTTCACAAAAATCCTAATGGCATGGACAAACATGCTAATCGCAATCTTACCGCGTCATTCTTTATGCTTTGCGGCCAATCTAGGGAAAACGAAGACGCTTTAAACTTATGGCGACGCGCCCACCAAGCGGGCCATGACATTGGAAACCACACCGAAACACACCCGGATGACAAGGTGAACTGGAATCCTTTGGACAGTTGGATGACTCAAGAAGCTTGGCAGCAAGAAGTGACACTCTGTAATCAGTTTCTCACCTCCGCTGTTGAAGATGGCGGTATAGGTATTGAAAAAGCACATGGATTCCGAGCGCCTTTTCTTACCTACAATGACAACACTTTAAAGGCAGTCATTCAAAACGGTATAGCCTACGACGTCAGTTTTCCCGCAGGCATAACACCCGCCCATGACGGAACCAACAATTACTGGCCATACACTCTTGAGAACGGCAGTCCAGAGCATGATCTTGCCGTTAATAGTGGTTGGAAACCGCAAATAGCCAACTATTCAGGTTTGTGGGAAGTTCCTGCACACACATTGATCGTACCACCAGATAATCTGACATCGGAATATGGCATTGATTATTCTTTGAGGGACAAGATCGCCAAGCGTGTACCTTGGTTTGACCGTGAATCTGGCAAAGGTGACAACTTCGACTGGAACCTATACTCCGAGCCTGCTTGGGGCGCTGCTGGGCTCTCGGGAGATGAGGTGTTTGCCATTTATGCCTATAACCTGGATTTACGTTTGAAAGGAAACAGAGCACCTTTGGTTTTGGGATTACATTCCGGCTTCTATGGGTTGGTGAATGGACAAGAACAATATGGAATGCCGGGTTCGGACACCCAAAGTCGCCAAGCAGCCCTCTCCAAATTTATCGAGTATGCATTATCAAAATCTGAAGTGCGTTTTGTCAGCCACATTGAAATCATTGATTGGATGAAAAACCCTGAGCCACTGACCTTATGCCCAAAGGACGATTGGAATGTATATACAACATATGCTGAAGGCAGTGTCGTCATTTATCGGGGAGATAACTACAGAGCTAAATGGTGGACAACCCAGCAAATACCGGGGCTTTACGAAAACTCGCCTTGGGAGCTGCTGTCTTCTTGTACAGCGAACTGACGGTTCGATTTAGAATAGAAAAAGGGGAGCCGAAGCTCCCCTTTCTCACAAAGTCTATTCTGTAATAAATTACAGAGCAGCTTTCGCTTTCTCTACCAGAACAGAGAATGCAGCTTTGTCGAATACAGCGATATCAGCCAGGATCTTACGATCGATTTCGATAGACGCTTTCTTCAGACCGTTGATGAAACGGCTGTAAGACATACCGTTTTGACGAGCCGCAGCATTGATACGTGCAATCCACAGTTGACGGAATTGACGTTTCTTCTGACGACGGTCACGGTAAGCGTATTGACCAGCTTTAGTTACTGCTTGGAAAGCTACGCGGTAAACACGTGAACGTGCACCGTAGTAACCTTTAGCTTGTTTCAGAACTTTCTTATGACGTGCACGAGCTTGTACACCACGTTTTACGCGAGGCATTATGTCTCTCCTAAACTAATTCGTTAAAAATACTAAGAAAATTATGCGTATGGAAGCATACGCGCAACTGCACCCATTTCGCACTTAGGCAGAATTGAGTTAGGACGCAGTTGACGTTTGTTCTTAGTAGTACGCTTAGTCAGGATGTGACGCTTAGTTGCGTGCTTGAACTTGAAACCGCCACCAGTTTTCTTGAAACGCTTAGCAGCGCCTTTGTTTGCTTTCATCTTAGGCATGATGAATAACTCCGCATTGTATGCAATTAATAACAGTGTAATTTGGCGAACAAAGAGGCTATGCCCGAAGGCATAGCCTCTCGTTACTTGTATGCCGAAATTACTTCTTCTTAGGGGCAAGAACCATGATCATTTGACGACCTTCAATTCTTGAAGGGAAACTTTCTACTGAAGCGATTTCAGCAGTGTCTTCCTTCAGTCGGTTCAGAACGTCAACACCGATATCCTGGTGCGCCATTTCGCGACCACGGAAACGGATAGTAACCTTGACCTTGTTACCCTCTTCAATAAAGCGAACCAGGTTGCGTAGTTTTACCTGATAGTCGCCAATATCGGTTCCAGGACGGAATTTAACTTCCTTGATCTGGACAATCTTTTGCTTTTTCTTCTGCTCTTTCGCAGCCTTACTCTTTTCGTAGATGAACTTACCGTAGTCCATCACACGACATACTGGCGGCTCGGCATTAGGGCTAATTTCTACCAGATCAACACCAGCATCTTCTGCCGCTTTAATCGCTTCATCATATGAAACAATACCAAGCTGATCACCATCAATACCAGTCAGACGTACTTCACGCAGACCACGAAGTTCTTCGTTAAGACGGTGAGCATTTTGTTTAGCCGGGACTTTTCTTGCGCCTTTAATACCTTAATCCTCCAAAATATTAAGAGTTCGGGTGCGAACTTCGTTCTCGAGCAGAGAAACGAATTCGTCAATTTTATATTTACCCAAGTCTTTACCTTTGCGTGTACGTACCGCGATTTCGCCAGCTTCCATTTCCTGGTCGCCACAAACCAACATATAAGGTACGCGCTTCAAAGTGTGTTCGCGGATTTTAAAGCCAATCTTCTCGTTTCTCAAGTCTGCAGACGCTCTAAATCCTGCTTTTTGCAGTTTTTTCGCTACTTCCTGAACATATTCCGCTTGATTGTCGGTAATGTTCATCACTACAGCTTGTTGTGGAGCTAACCAGCTTGGGAAATGACCCGCGTATTCTTCAATCAGAATACCGATAAAACGTTCCAGTGAACCCAGAATCGCACGGTGAATCATTACTGGGGTGTGACGTTCGTTGTCTTCGCCAACATACGTTGCGCCCAAACGCTCAGGCAGAGCAAAATCGAGCTGCACAGTACCACACTGCCACGCACGATCCAAACAGTCATGCAAAGTAAATTCAATCTTAGGACCGTAGAATGCACCCTCGCCTTCCAGAATCTCGAACTTAATGTCCATAGATTCCAGTGCTTCAGCCAGTGCTTTCTCAGCGCGATCCCACATTTCATCAGAACCTACACGCATTTCAGGACGGGTAGACAGCTTAACCACGATCTCGTCGAAACCGAAAGTCTGGTAAGTGTCGTAAACCATCTTGATACAAGACGTCACTTCCTGTTGCACCTGCTCTGGGGTACAGAAAATGTGTGCGTCATCTTGCGTGAAACCACGAACACGCATCAGGCCGTGCAGCGCGCCTGATGGCTCATTACGGTGACAGCTGCCGAATTCAGCCATACGCAGTGGCAGGTCACGGTAAGATTTCAAACCTTGGTTGAAGATCTGAACGTGGCCAGGGCAGTTCATTGGCTTCAGTGCGTATTCACGGTTCTCAGATTGAGTGGTGAACATGTAGTCGGCGTACTTGTCCCAGTGACCAGAACGTTCCCACAGAACACGGTCCATGATCAGCGGACCTTTCACTTCTTGGTAATCGTATTCGTTCAGTTTTGCACGAACAAAAGTTTCCAGTTCACGGAAAACAACCCAACCGTTGTGATGCCAGAACACCATACCCGGTGCTTCTTGTTGCATGTGGTAAAGGTCAAGCTGCTTGCCCAGTTTACGGTGGTCACGTTTTGCGGCTTCTTCCAAACGCTGCAGGTGAGCTTTCAGTTCTTTCTTGTCGTTGAAAGCCGTGCCGTAGATACGTTGCAGCATCTTGTTATCGCTGTTACCGCGCCAGTATGCACCAGCAACGTTCAGGATTTTAAAGTTTTGGCAGAAACCCATGTGCGGTACGTGCGGACCACGACACATGTCGATGTATTCTTCGTGATGGTAAAGGCCTGGACGATCATCGCGAGATACGTTTTCA
Source organism: Grimontia indica (assembly GCF_000333895.2). GTDB lineage: Bacteria > Pseudomonadota > Gammaproteobacteria > Enterobacterales > Vibrionaceae > Enterovibrio > Enterovibrio indicus. Next base: position 14,432 of record NZ_ANFM02000029.1, read on the forward strand.
TCCAGAATTTCCATCTTGTAAGGTTCGCCACGTGATTCAAAAGCATCACGCGCTTCCTGCCAGCTCACGTTCTTCTTGATGACCTGGTATTTGGTTTTCGCCAAATCCTTCATGCGCTTTTCAATCGCATCCAGGTCTTCTTGAGTCAGAGAACGGTCAAGGTCAACGTCGTAATAGAAACCGCTGTCGATGGTTGGACCGATCGCCATTTTCACGTCAGGGAAAAGCTGCTTAATCGCATGACCCAGCAAGTGAGCACAAGAGTGGCGAATGATCTCAAGACCGTCTTCGTCTTTCGCAGTGATGATTTCCAGATTCGCGTCGTTTTCAATCAGGTCGCACGCATCAACGCGTTGACCGTTAACACGACCCGCGATACATGCTTTAGCAAGACCAGGACCGATGTCAGCAGCGACGTCGTAAGTAGAAACTGGGTTATCAAATGAACGTTGACTACCGTCAGGAAGAGTAATTACAGGCATTATATTGTCCTATTTACAGTGGTGTTACACACGAAGTAACACTTGTTTGGATTTTTTGTATTCAGCTTAGAGAGCGATGAATACACGAGAATGAAAAGATTCTTGAGGGTCCAATTTTGGTACCAATCAAAATGTCTGAACCCGAATCGAAAGAGGATTGTAACCATGTGGTGGAATAACGCAACCAATCATGCGCTATCCCCATAAGTTTACTTAGAAACGGCCATAGCCCCGTTGATTGCTATTTTACGAACAGTCACCTATTTACTAAGCCACTCCTCCCCGCTCTTACCGAACTAAAGAGGGACCATTATTGGGAAATTTCGACCTTCTTATAACGGTATCAACCGACAAAACAATCGCTTATATCGCTATTTATTTTCCCTATATGGAGATCTTCAGTCCAAAATTCACTCCAGCAAACACTTTGATACGAAATTCCTTTCCTTAAAGGTGGTCATTTGGCACCAAAACAGGAAGATGGAATAAACCTCTCATGACGTCACTATCAACATCGCAGTATTAAGAGTTGCTCATGCCTAACATCTTCATATTTGTTGCTCTTTCAGCCCTATTCATTCTCACGCCTGCACACGCCGATATCTCAGAAAAGGCTTTAAACCGACATATACAAAGTTTTAGTGAGCTCATTGCCAGTCAATGTCAGAACCAAACGCCAGATACCAAAAAGGCGAACTTCAACAAGGTGGCGACGGCATTAGCGCAAGCGGAGGAAATGGATAACGAGATCGACCTCGAACCTGGTCTGCTCAACCAAATGCACAAACTCCTGCCACGGTACATCGATTGCGACACTCAAGAACAAGACCTTTTGGAGCCCATCATGGATAGCTTCATTGCCTTCCTGGCGGTTAATCGACACCTGTCAGCCGAGGAGCGCAGAGCTTATGTACAGTTCGCAATGAAGCTCGCAGAAATTGATAAAGAGAATGTTGAGTCAGTGAAGTGAACCGAAGCTAAAGACGTCACGTAATGATTCAGTGATGTTGCAATGCTGTAGCTTTGGGCCCCAACGACACCCGTCGATGAGGCCTTCTTTTTATCTAATTCCCATGCAGTTTGCATAAAAGGTGGTCGTCGCTGGCCAATCTGAAAATACGCCTACAACGCCAACATCCTGAGCCAATACATCCAATAAGTTGAAGACATCACCATCGTTGTTGGTCACATCTTTTATCGACTGATAATACCAACCGCCACCATTGCTCAACTGACCAGAACGCTCTAGTGTCCAAGCAATGATTTTCAAGTCTGCATCCTTAGCCAGTTTTGCATAATCAGAAGGAACAATCTCGCCCTCATCGCCTAACGACACTAGCGCAAACAACGGCGGAGCAATAAATTCAATACCTGACGCTTTAAGGGCTTTCATGTCTTCTGAAGTGGGTTTCCACGTTCGGTCTTTGTACATACGCGCATCAAGTAACACTGCTTGCTCACCAAAAGCAGGCTCTGAAGCAATCCAGTATTTCATATCTTCAATATCGAACGACTGCGCAAAGACATCAGATGCTTTCACGCCGGCTTCTCTATACTCATCAATCATCTTTTGCGCGTAATCTTGTTGCGTGAAACCCTCGTAAGGCATGTCGACAACTGGGCTTTTTAACTCCGGCGTCATTTTCACTCCAAGCGTTTTGAACAGCTCAATACTCTCAGCGTGTGTCATTAAAGTACCGCGACTGCTGTAAAGTTCGGTGCGCCAGCCAGCCGTACCATTCATGTATTCCTCACGTGTTGTCGCCATTGGATTTGCACCATCCATTTTTCCTTTTAAGCGCTTAAATTCTTCCAAAGTGAAATCCGTCGTACGACACTCAACCTGCGCTTTCGTGCCGGTTTTCAGATTGGCCGGCTTGAAAGGTACCGTGCATTTTGCAGCGAGATCCGGGTGAGCTAACACATCTGTCGTGGTGTGAAGATCGTTCTGGGAATGGCGACAAACAAGCGCTTTGTCTTTAGTAAATGTGACATCACACTCCACCACACCAGCCCCCATCTGGGCTGCCGCTATATAAGACTCCTTCGTATGTTCTGGAAACATTAAAGCAGCGCCACGATGACCAATCGAGAAAGCACTTTTCTTCGGTTTGTCCTCCAAGCACGTTTCCAGCTTCTCTTTCAGTTTTCCTTCATCCATATCTGCAACAAGAAACAATGGACGAGGTCCAAGTGTATAGCCTTCAGATGCGATTGCTGACCCTGCAGCTAACAATGAAAACACTAAACCCAACTTGACGATATTCTTCATGTACCACTTCCTTTAGGTTTTATGGGTATTACGTTAGTCACCGTACTGCATTCTGTATGTACCATATGAATAAATTGAGACAAAAATCTTACCGTTCAGTGTTAAATCAAGGCCATAACAAAAGATAAGACAAAGGCATGATTTATGCGCTTCATCCGACTCCCTGACTATCGGCCTTGATTTTCGCTCTGACTTCATCAATGATTATTTGTATATACCAATATGACACTGAGAACCTATGCCGAAATCTCCCCGCTTCCAGCAGATTAAAGACTTCCTGATTGAGAAAATTGAATCACAGGAATGGCCAGTTGGCGCAAAAGTGCCAACAGAAGCAGAGCTTTGTGAGCAATTTTCGGTCAGTAGAATGACAGTAAACAAAGCGGTAAGAGATTTAGTCAATGAGGGTTGGCTGGAACGAACGCCTCGTTTGGGCACGTTTGTATGCCAGCGCAAAGCGGAAAGTCCTCTGATGGATATCCGCAATATCGCAGAAGAAATATCAGGGCGTGGTCAAGCACATCACAGTGAAATCATATCCTTAAGAAGAATACGTGCGCCAGAAGATGTGGCAATGCGTCTCGGTATTATGCTAGGTAGCGATGTATTCAAGAGTGAAATCGTCCATTTTGCCGATGACATACCCATTCAGGTTGAACTTCGTTGGGTAAACCCTGCTTTTGCACCTGATTATTTAAATCAGGACTTTTCCTCGATGACGCCAAATCAATATCTGGTGTCCCAATGCCCGGTAGGCATCATCGAACACACGGTGGAAGCTATTTTGCCTCCTGCGCACATTGCTAACCTTCTACAAATCGAAACTAACCAGCCTTGCCTTTTACTCCACCGACGTACCTGGAGTGAGAACCAACTAGTCAGTGCTGCCCTTCTCTTCCATCCCGGTAACCGCTACAAACTGAGTGCACGCGCAGAACTCTAAGTCCAGTCAACCGCAAGACCAGACTACCTTATTAAATTCAGTGGTTTTCCTAGGGGCTGTTGACCTTTGGTGATGGTTTTTGCAGCAGTTTGTGGGGATTTTATGCAAGGCAGAGGCTTCGATGTGTAGCTAGCCTACATGAGAAGCCGATAACGCAGCAGAAATTCCCCACAAGCGCTGCCCGGAGGGTTCTGCTCTAAGCGTTTTATGCTTTGTTGAGGTGTATTTGCTTAGAGTGACTAGGCGGCACACACCTCGCCGCGCCTAAAACGCTTATAGCTAGAACAAAATTTAACCACCAAAGGTCAACAGCCCCTAAAAGTGGCCGCTGAACTTTACACCCTCGATCACAATTTAATAACAACTGATCTTGTCATCGCCCTCTTATTTGTCTATACATTTATATATACAAATAAAGAGCGCAGTAAAAATGAAGAAGATGTTCACGGATTGTCGTCTTGTTTCAATGGATACAGACGTCATTCGTACTGAGGGATACCAAGTACGCGACAACCATATGATTGCTGTCGAAAATGGCAGTATCGTTGCCGTGGGTGAAAACCTTTCTACCTCCGGTTATCAAATGGTTTCGCTGGAAAACCGGTTAGTTACGCCGGGGCTTATCGATGCGCATACCCACATCATTTTTGCTGGTGACCGCTCTGGTGAATTTGAACAACGCTTGCAAGGTGTTCCCTACGAACAGATAGCAAGAAACGGCGGCGGTATTCTTTCTACCGTTAAAGCGACCCGTGAGGCTTCAATTGAAGAACTCGTCTCTTTGGCGCTTCCACGCGCTAAAGCTCTAATGCGTGACGGCGTCACAACCATTGAAGTCAAAAGCGGATACGGACTGACGGTCGAGCATGAACTCAAGATGCTCAAAGCAGCAAAAGGGTTAGAACAAGAGCTGGATGTAAATATCACCACTACGCTGCTTGGCGCACACGCTTTGCCGCCTGAATTCAAAAACAACAGCGACGGTTATATTTCTCTGGTTTGCGAAGAAATGATCCCTGCAGCGGCTGAATCGAACCTTGCTGACGCCGTCGATGTGTTCTGCGAAGGCATCGGCTTCTCGCCGGAGCAAATGGCCAGAGTGTTCGAGGCTGCGCGAAGCCACGGATTGCAACTTAAAGGTCATACTGAACAACTTTCCAATTTGGGTGGCAGTGCGCTCGCCGCCGAAATGGGCGCACTTTCCGTGGATCACATCGAATATCTTTGCGAAGAAGGCGTCAAAGCACTCGCTGAAAACGGCACTGTCGCTACCCTGCTTCCCGGAGCGTTCTACTTCTTACGAGAAACCCAAAAGCCCCCCATTGACTGGCTGCGTCAACACAATGTCCCAATGGCCATAGCCACTGACTTCAACCCTGGAACGTCTCCCTTTGCCAGCCTGACTCTCATGATGAATATGGCATCTACCCTATTTGGGCTGACACCGAAAGAGAACCTTTACGGCGTGACCCGTCATGCTGCAAAGGCGCTGGGACTGAATAAAAAAGGACAAATAGCGGCTGGATTTGATGCTGATTTCGCCGTGTGGGATTTAACGTCTCCAGCACAGCTCAGCTATCAAGTGGGCCTTGCGCCACTTCATGCGCGCTATCTGAAAGGAGTCAAAGCCAATGACGATTGATATGAGCGTCTGGCAAGGCCGGACAGATCCAGAAGATGGCGAACGCGGCCTCCGCTTTCACCAAAAAGTGCAAAGCGCAGACCAAGCAAATCAGCCCGGCTGTATGTTGATTGGTTTCGCTTGTGATGAAGGTGTGTCTCGCAATAAAGGCCGAGTTGGGGCGTATTCCGCACCTAACGAAATCCGTAAGATGCTTGCAAGCCTGCCGTGGCACCATCACGCACTCCCCCTCTTTGATAGTGGCGATGTATGCTGTGATGATCATGACCTTTCTAAAGCGCAGAAACGACTAGCAGACAATATCTCTGAGGCAATGCGCCAAAAACACTTTCCTTTGATCTTGGGCGGCGGGCACGAAGTGGCATGGGGCTCGTTTCAGGGTTTGGCAAATCACTATCTACAGAAAAGCCCCTCGGACATCCCCAAGATCGGCATCATCAACTTTGACGCACATTTTGATCTCCGCACGCCCTCTGGCAATGCACTCAATGGCAGCTCAGGTACACCGTTTTCACAAATCGCAGAGTTCTGCCATAACCGCCAATGGGCATTTCATTACGCCTGTCTGGGTGTAAGCCGCGCCAGCAACACTCAAGCGCTATTTGATAAAGCCGAAGACCTCAACGTTCTGGTTGTCGAAGACACAGATTTCACCGCCGCCACGCTTGCTACCATCGAAGACAAACTCAGCACTTTCGTCTCGGAAATGGATGCTATTTACCTAACCATCGACATTGATGTTTTCCCTGCCGCCACGGCGCCAGGAGTAAGCGCCCCTGCTGCACATGGCGTCGATTACGTTCTGGTAGAACGCTTGATTCGCCATATAGGCAACGCGAAGGATAAACACGGCTTACCCAAATTGAAGATTGCCGATATCGCGGAACTGAATCCGCGCTATGACATAGACAACCATACCTCTCGACTTGCTGCCCGTCTGGTTTGGACGATTTCGCGCAGCCTTGCTGACCATCTGGTCACCGAAAACCAAGGAGTGAAACAATGAATGACCCACGTCTCGATCTGTCACGCACCATCAAAGCGCCGACAGGCACAAAACTGACGGCAAAGTCTTGGCTGACTGAAGCGCCGCTTCGAATGCTGATGAACAACCTGCATCCTGACGTGGCCGAACACCCTCACGCTTTGGTGGTTTACGGCGGTATTGGACGCGCAGCGAGAAACTGGCAGTGCTATGACAAAATCGTAGAGGTGCTTAGCCGCCTGGAAGACGATCAAACCCTGCTGGTGCAATCCGGCAAACCTGTGGGTGTTTTCCCAACGCATAAAGATGCCCCACGCGTATTGATTGCTAACTCAAATCTGGTCCCCCATTGGGCGAACTGGGAGCACTTTAATGAGCTCGATAAACAAGGTTTAGCCATGTACGGCCAGATGACTGCGGGTAGCTGGATTTACATTGGATCCCAAGGCATCGTTCAGGGCACTTACGAAACCTTTGTTGCCGTCGCCAATAAGCACTTTGGCGGAGAAGCGAAAGGACGCTGGGTACTCACCGGTGGCCTTGGTGGCATGGGAGGCGCGCAGACTCTGGCCGCAACCATGGCCGGCTTTTCAATGATCGCGGTTGAATGTGATGAAAGCCGAATCGATTACCGTCTACGCACCGGATACGTGGACAGAAAAGCCACCGATTTGGATGAAGCGCTCTCCATCCTTCAACAATCAATCGATGACAATAAGCCACTCTCCATTGGCCTGCTTGGCAATGCGGCGGATATCTTCACTCAACTTGTCGAGCGCGGTATTACGCCTGATGTCGTCACTGACCAAACCTCTGCTCACGATCCGTTAAATGGCTATTTGCCTCAGGGCTGGACTATGGAAGATGCCGCCGAAAGACGCAAAGAAGACGAAGCCGCCGTTGTTGACGCAGCGAAAGCTTCAATGGCAGAACAAGTCAAAGCCATGCTGACACTGCAATCCCGCGGCGCAGCGACGCTGGATTACGGCAACAATATTCGCCAAATGGCACTGGAAAAAGGTGTCGAGAACGCGTTTGATTTCCCCGGTTTTGTGCCTGCCTATATCCGTCCTCTTTTCTGTCAGGGCATCGGCCCCTTCCGTTGGGCTGCACTGTCTGGGGATCCGGAGGATATTTATAAAACCGACCAGAAAGTCAAAGAACTGATCCCTGACAACCCTCACCTCCATAACTGGCTGGATATGGCGCGCGAACGCATTCAATTCCAGGGATTGCCTGCACGTATTTGTTGGGTGGGCTTAAAAGACCGAGCACGCCTTGGTTTAGCCTTCAACGAAATGGTGAAGAATGGCGAGCTGAAAGCGCCGATTGTGATTGGTCGTGATCACTTAGATTCAGGCTCAGTAGCAAGTCCAAACCGCGAAACCGAAGGCATGATGGATGGCTCTGACGCCGTATCCGACTGGCCACTGCTCAACGCCCTGCTCAATACCGCGTCGGGCGCGACTTGGGTATCGCTGCACCATGGTGGCGGTGTGGGCATGGGCTTCTCGCAACACTCTGGTGTGGTGATCGTGTGTGACGGTACAGACGATGCAGCGAAACGTGTCGGGCGCGTCTTGCACAATGACCCTGCCACCGGTGTGATGCGCCATGCAGATGCCGGATACGGTATCGCGATAAACTGCGCGAAAGAACAACAACTTGACTTACCTTTGCTCGACCTTCCAAACGTTCCGGTCAAGCAGTAAGGAGCTAATAATAATGAATAAACTAACGCTCATTCCGGGTGCGCTAACACTCAAAGATCTTCGCCTTGTCAGCCGTGAACCTACACAGGTTAAGTTTGCCGAAGGCGTCGCCGAGACCATGCAGGAAAGTGTTGATACCGTTGCCAGCGTGCTTGATGAAGGCCGTGTGGTTTATGGCATCAACACGGGGTTTGGGTTGCTTGCCAACACCCGTATTGAACTGGAAGACCTTGAAACCCTGCAGCGCTCGATTGTGCTTTCCCATGCGGCGGGCATTGGCGAGTTTATGGATGACGCCACCGTACGCCTGATGATGGTACTGAAAATCTCAAGCCTGGCCCGTGGTTATTCCGGTATCCGTTTTTCTGTGGTTGATGCGCTGGCAAAGCTGATTAATGCCGAAGTCTTCCCTTGTATTCCTAAGAAAGGTTCGGTGGGTGCGTCTGGCGACTTGGCTCCCCTCGCCCACATGAGCACCGTTTTGCTAGGTGAAGGTCAGGCTAGGCACAAAGGTGAAATCATTTCCGGCGCGATGGCGCTGAAAATTGCTGGGTTAGAGCCAATCACGCTTGGTCCAAAAGAAGGATTGGCACTGTTGAATGGCACGCAAGCCTCAACCGCTTTTGCTCTGGAAGGCTTGTTTGCTGCTGAAGATCTTTTCGCTTCTGCCACCGCGTGCGGTGCACTTTCCGTTGAAGCGGCATTAGGCAGCCGCCGCCCGTTTGATCCACGCATTCATCGCGTACGTGGTCATCGAGCGCAAATGGATGCCGCAAACGCATATCGTCACCTGTTGGACACCAGCAGTGAAGTTGGCGATAGCCATCAAGGCTGTGAAAAAGTGCAGGATCCCTACTCCCTGCGTTGCCAGCCACAAGTGATGGGCGCATGTTTACAGCAAATTCGACATGCTGCTGACGTACTCGAAGTCGAAGCTAACTCAGTATCTGATAACCCGCTTGTTTTCTGTGATGATGGCGACATCATTTCCGGCGGTAACTTCCATGCAGAACCCGTTGCGATGGCGGCAGACAACCTCGCCTTGGCGATTGCAGAAATCGGTAGCTTGTCCGAGCGACGCATGGCGCTGCTTATCGACAGTGGATTAAGCAAGTTGCCTCCGTTTCTCGTCGACAATGGCGGTGTCAACAGCGGCTTTATGATTGCACAGGTCACCTCCGCCGCGTTGGCCAGCGAAAACAAAACGCTCGCCCACCCTGCATCCGTAGACAGCTTGCCAACCTCAGCAAACCAAGAAGATCACGTTTCCATGGCAACCTTTGCAGGGCGTCGCCTGGCAGAAATGGCCGACAATACACGTGGCATTCTGGCCGTGGAGCTGCTCGCTGCGTGTCAGGGGTTGGACTTCCGTGCACCGCTGAAAACCTCCCAGCGCTTAGAGCAGATCAAGGCAGAGCTCAGAAGTCACGTTACCTTCTACGACAAAGATCGCTACTTCGCACCAGATATCGAGAAGGCAAATGCTCACCTAAAAGAAGCCAGCCACAACAAATACATGCCAACGAGACTGTTACCCAGTTTCTAGTTTTTGTTGACCGTATTTCGTTCTCTAACGCCCCGTTTTTACGGGGCTTTGTCTTATTTTCTCCAAAATTCAAAAAACCGACACAGATTGTGGGATTAGACACATATCACTCCCAGCGAATTGCGCTACTATTTTGTTATCACACCAATTTTCATCGTCATGAAGAGGTGCACTTATGTGGCATTCGCTCTCAGTTCAGCTTTCGCTCGCTCTGGGTCAGCAGTTTGAAGTCGAAGAAAAAACGCCCATCGATGGAGGTGACATCAACGAGTGTTACGCCATTACCAGTGGGAATATGCGCTTCTTTGTGAAAGTGAATTCACGAGACAATTTGCCTGTGTTCGAGGCCGAAGCCGAAAGCCTTCGTCACCTCGCGAATAGCGGTGAAGTCTCGATCCCTCAGGTCATTTATCTCGGCATTATTAAAGAAAAGTCGGTATTGGTGCTGGACTACATTCCGATGAAACCTCTTGACAGTGAAAACGCCTATCTACTCGGCAAGGAGCTGGCGAAGCTTCATCAATGGGGAGAACAACTCGAGTACGGCTTTGATATTGATAACTTCATTGGCACAACGGAGCAACGGAACAGTTGGCATCGGAAATGGGCGAATTTCTTCGCTGATCACCGTATCGGTTTCCAGCTTCAGCTGGCAGAAGAAAGAGGCATGTCATTTGGTGATGTAGAAACCATTGTCGAAGCAGTAAAAGAACGACTGAACGGCCATCAACCGAAAGCCAGCCTTGTGCATGGCGATTTATGGAAAGGCAATGCGTCATCAACCATGAATGGGCCAATTGTGTATGATCCTGCCTCTTATTGGGGAGATCGTGAAGTCGATATTGCCATGACTTATCTGTTTGGTGGATTCCCAGAAGCGTTCTACGAAGGTTACGAAGAGGTGTGGCCACTCGATGAAGGATTCGAAGATCGTAAAGACCTCTACAACCTTTACCATATGCTCAACCACTGCCTACTTTTCGGCGGTCCTTATTTGGCTGAAACCGAGGCGCTGATCAACAAACTTGAGCTGATTTGATTTTCTTGTGTAGACATCATCGTTCAGAATAAGGCGCTTTTGCGCCTTTTTCTTTTTTGGGAGCTCTCATGATCCAAGCAGCTATTTTCGACATGGACGGCCTGTTGGTCGACTCAGAACCCTTTTGGCAAGATGCACAACTCGCCGTACTACAAGGTCTTGGGGTAACACTAACCCGTCAGGACACCATTGATACCACGGGCATCCGCATAGACCAGATTATTAAGCATTATTATAAAACCCAAGGTTGGGAAGGCCCTTCCTGCGAGGAAGTGTGCGACATGATCCTCGACAAAGTGATTGAGCTAGTTTCGATTCATAAACCGATGAAGCCAGGCGTAATGCACGCACTAACGCTCTGCAAAGAAGCCAACCTGCGCATTGCCCTTGCCTCTTCTTCACCGCTAAAACTGATCAACGCGACGCTGGAAGCTTTGGGTATCGAAGCTTGGTTTGAACAATGCCACTCTGCAGAGCATTTGAAGTATGGCAAGCCTCATCCAGAGGTCTATCTGAACGCCGCAGAGGGCTTAGGCATTGCCCCGCAAAACTGCGTCGCTTTGGAAGATTCGTTTACTGGTCTATTGGCTGCAAAAGCCGCCCAGATGCGCACAATTGTCGTGCCAGAACATGAGGTTGCCGCTCAAGAACGCTGGGTGATCAGCGACGTCAAACTTACATCGCTGGACGAATTAAGCATCAAAATGTTGGAGGCTTAATCTCCAAAATTAGGGCAAAATGTCGAGTTTTGCCCTACTGTTTCACTCCCTTCTTGAACGACACTCACAGAACGTAACTTACACTCACACTCTGTAATAAATTCTTACGTATCCCAATAAGAATGCCGGATACAACTGTTACGAACTATATCGCAACCCAATAATTCAACGGGATTTCCGGCGCTCGGTCATACTTTGTTCTTATTTCACTGAGCAAACATTCTTGGCTTCTTAGAATGGAAACACATGAGCACAAGAAGAAACAGCTATCTTTTCTTCGTCATGTTATTGGCTCGCAGTTCAGATAGGGAGTTGAACATGCAAAATTACACTGAAAGAGGGATCGATTGTCCGCACTGTGGACACAGGATTCGCATTACTTTGGATACCAGCGGTGGTGATCAGGAATTTTATGACGATTGCCCAGCATGCTGTAACGCTATTCACTTGAATCTCATCATCGACTCTCAGCACAAAACCATCAACTTATTCGTAGATGCTGACGACGAGCAGATTTTCTAAAATATTCAGGCAGTCGATACTAGAAAAGCCAGCAGTTGCTGGCTTTTTCATTTCTACGTAATCAGTGAACAACACTTAAGCTTGTTTGGCAGCAAGTACCCTTTCAACGGTATCCACAACAGCTTGCGTTTGAGGGTCGACCTCAATGTTGACCCTGTCCCCTTTCGCTCGCCAGCCCATATTGGTGCGCTGCAGTGTTTCAGGGATGAGGTTAACGCAGAAACGATTATCTTCAACCGCGCCAATGGTCAGACTGATGCCATCAATACCGATGTAACCTTTATCGAAAACGTACTTGGAGATATTTGCCGGCACTTCAAACCAAACCTGACGGTTGTTCTCTGACTCGATGACATCAACCACTTCGGCGGTGCACATAATGTGACCAGACATCGAATGTCCGCCAATTTCATCACCAAACTTGGCCGCTCGCTCAAGGTTTACCTTGTCGCCTTCCTTGACCTCGCCAAGATTGGTCAGCGCCAATGTTGCTTGCATCAAGTCAAACCACACTAGGTCTCCGTCAATTTTAGTTACCGTCAAACAACAACCGTTATGGGCGACTGAAGCGCCAATTTCCAACCCTTTTCGCATAACATCATCCATGCGGAGCGCATGACTCTGAAAGTTGGTCTTTTTTTCTATTTGAATGATTTCTGCGGTGGTTTGAACAATACCTGTAAACATAACGATTCCTGATAACAGCAACTGGCTGTGTTAATAGTGAGGCAAACAAAAAGCTAAATCTTGTGTAATTCACAAAAGTATCGATTGTGGCCGTCCTTTGCAAACGTATAATACAACTCCTTTTCAGCCTCACTTTTCTTTTCCGGAGTTATAGGTGCAAAACTATCGCCTGGAAGCCAAATCCATCATTAAATTGGGGATCCCTGTCTTCATTGCGCAGCTCGCGCAAACTTCCATGGGCTTTGTCGATACAGTTATGGCTGGTGGCGTTAGCGCTACCGACATGGCTGCCGTCGCCGTAGCAACCAGTGTTTGGTTGCCTTCTATCCTGTTTGGTATTGGTATCCTGTTAGCGATGGTTCCGATCATCGCACAGTTAAACGGCTCTGGCCGTCAGGCAAAGATTCCCTTTCAGGTGCAACAAGGCGTTTACATGGCATTGATGCTTTCAGTGCCTATCGCACTTGTGCTGTACAACGCTGGTCACATTGTTAACTACATGGAAGTAGAAGCCGCATTAGCCGAAAAAACCATCGGCTATCTCTATGCGGTCATTTTGGCGGTACCTGCATTCCTGCTGTTCCAAGTGCTTCGTAACCTGGCAGAAGGCATGTCACTCACCACACCGGCAATGATCATTGGCTTTATCGGTCTGGCTGCGAACGTTCCCCTTAACTGGATATTTGTTTACGGTAAGTTCGGCGCTCCTGAACTTGGCGCGGTAGGTTGTGGTGTGGCAACCACCATTGTTTACTGGTTGATGCTCATTTCGATGTTCATCTATATCAAGCTGAACAAACGTCTTCAGCGCGTGAACGCGTTTGCTGACTTTTCAAAACCAGACTTCCCAGCTTTATGGCGCATTTTCAAAATGGGCCTGCCAGTGGCAGCTGCGATTTTCTTCGAAGTGACTCTATTTGCTGTGATTGCCCTTCTCATCGCGCCACTGGGTTCGACGGTCGTAGCGGCACACCAGATTGCGATTAACTTCTCTTCGATGATCTTTATGTTGCCGATGAGCTTGGGTACCGCTGTGAGTATCCGTGTTAGTCACCAACTGGGCGAGAAATCGACAGAGGGAGCAGCCCGCGCCGCCAAACTTGGTATTCTGATCGGATTAGGCACAGCCATGATCACCGCAGCGCTGACGGTAATTTTCCGCGAACCCATTATCCACCTTTACAACAGCAACCCAGAAGTGGTTGCCATCGCGGCTAACCTGATGCTACTCGCAGCCATCTATCAGTGTACCGACGCTATTCAGGTCGTTGCGGCCGGTGCGTTACGCGGTTACAAGGACATGCGTGCCATCTTCGAGCGCACCTTTGTCGCGTACTGGATTCTCGGCGTGCCGATTGGCTACGTACTGGGTATGACAGATTGGATTGTGGAACCAATGGGTGCATACGGTTTCTGGGTAGGTATTATTATCGGTCTCACTTCAGCCGCAATTTTGCTGGGTATTCGCCTTCGCTGGATTCGCAAACAACCGGATGAATTCCAGTTAGCAATGGCAGAGAAATAATCATTTCCCCCTCGAAAATCCCGGCCTTTGAGCCGGGATTTTCTTTTTGGATCCCGCTTCTTTTATACTTCGTATCATGACTATGACTTCTTAACAGAACGAGAATATGGTCCATAGACTCGCCCTCGTCATCACAGGTTTATTCCTACTTTCAGGTTGTCTGGAATCAGACAAGGCTCGCGCACAATTTGAAAACTATCAGAGCCGCCTAGCCAACGTGGTGAATACTGAGCCTCTGCCATTAGAAGACAGTGTTTCCATCGAACTTCCGAGAAAGCGGGATCTCACTTTACCTCTCGAAGATGTTCGAATGGGCTTGCTTGATGCTTATGAACTGCGAGAGTGTGGATTGTTTCAACTGATAGCCGACAGAAACTCCATTCTCGGCAAGGTTCAAGACGCCTTCAGGCAGCTCAATTATGAAGTATCGCTGTTAAACACACTTGAGCTTTGCTTAGCAGACGTCGAAAGCGATACCCTTCGCGAACAATTGCTCAAAGTCCAAAAGCAAAAGCAAAAGCAACTCAGCACCGTGTACTGGAACACGCTGATCAGCAGCGATGCATGGCGGCAGCAACTCACCCCTTCAGGAATTGGATTAATCGCGCCTGATAAGCCTTTTCCGCACAGTGAAGCGCTGTTAGCCATTAATGCTTACGCTCATCTGTCAGAGAAAGATACTGATATCGTTTCTCTTCAAGAACCCATCGAAAAGCAGCGCTACCTAGGTACCGTTTTCTATTCTATGGATGAAAGCACACGTTGGCTTAACACCATTACCAAACAGCTTTATCGCGATGACCTTCTGGTGATTTGTGGTGCGAACCGCGATCCGACCCGCCTCAACTACCTCAGAAACGTGTTCGATAAGTTCTTCATCGGCGAGGTGCAACCCTACCTTTCGAAGATTAACGGACTTTACCTTGATGTCCAACCTGCACTGGAAACTCTTCACAGGCAATTACCAGACAATGAGGTTTTCTTTCACTACAACGACGCTTATTTTGCCGGCAGTCACTATCAGAATTTCCAACAAGCAGTAAAAGATCATGTTGGATACTGGCAACAGTTGTTTCAGCGATGCAATGTGCAAGTAGCACCGCAAAACAACGCGTCCTAATGCGTTTAAAAACAAAAACTCTGGCGTAAGAAGCGCCAAATTGTGCAGCAAACCAGCAAACGCACAAGATGTAGTAAAAAAGTCCCGTTTTGCGCTTGCGCCGCTTGTCCCTACTCGCTAATATTCATCCCGCTTTCAGGGGAAGCAAGACTGATTATCAGTAAGATATGCGTCTGTAGCTCAGTTGGTTAGAGTACTACCTTGACATGGTAGGGGTCGGCAGTTCGAGTCTGCC
>NZ_ANFM02000028.1 GCF_000333895.2 Grimontia indica
GAGCCGCTTGCCGTGTCGATGGGGCGCATTATAGGGAGGTCTCGAATTCTGGCAAGGGCTTTTTTAAACTTTTTTGTAGAAAAGTCATCGTTTGAGTATCTTTTGCGCGAAAGGCTTATTTCCACACATTTTACCCACATCAAGCCCACAAAAAGCTGTGGGTAACTTTTAAAATCGAGGGAAGCACCTGGATATAGATAAAAGAAAAGAGGCCTATTGGGCCTCTTTATGTTCTTACTCTTTAAGCCTGTCTTTATTGCACCGCTTTTATTTGCTCGTCTTCGACAATCAGTTTCACCGGCAAGCCTGGTTTCACTTCTCCGCGAAGAATAGATTGTGCCAATGGGTTCTCGACACTTTGCTGAATGGCGCGCTTAAGTGGGCGAGCCCCATATACCGGATCAAATCCCGCATCCGCGATAAGCGTTAGTGCCTCGTCGGTGACTTCCAACTTCAGGTCACGCTCAGCCATACGTTTTGCCAAATGCGCAAGCTGGATACCGGCGATAGACTTGATGTGCTCCTGACCCAATGGATGGAAGACCACTGACTCATCGACTCGGTTAATGAACTCTGGGCGGAAATGTTTGCCCACCACATCCATCACCATGGCTTTGATGCCATTGTAATCCAGTTCACCAAAATGTTCCTGAATGCGATCAGAACCCAGATTGGAGGTCATGATCACCACAGCATTGCGAAAATCAACGGTACGCCCCTGACCGTCTGTCAGACGGCCATCATCCAACACCTGTAGAAGAAGGTTGAAGACATCAGGGTGCGCCTTCTCTACTTCATCCAATAGAATGACAGAATAAGGACGACGGCGAACGGCTTCTGTCAGATAACCGCCTTCTTCATATCCCACATAGCCAGGAGGTGCACCCACCAGCCTAGCCACTGAATGTTTCTCCATAAACTCTGACATGTCGATACGCACCATCGCGTCGCTGCTGTCAAAGAGAAACTCTGCCAGTGATTTACACAGTTCTGTTTTACCCACACCTGTTGGACCAAGGAACAGGAACGAGCCAATCGGGCGATTCGGGTCAGCAAGGCCGGCACGGCTGCGACGAATAGCGTTTGCCACCGAGGTGACTGCCTCTGATTGCCCAATCACCCGACCATGAAGCTCATCTTCCATCTGAAGTAGCTTTTCTTTCTCGCCTTCCAGCATCTTGGCGACAGGTATACCGGTTTGACGGGATAGTACTTCTGCAATCTCAGCGTCAGTCACTCGGTTTTTAAGCAAGGTCATTTCCTGCATTTCCGCCTGACTAGCCAGATCGAGCTGCTTTTCCAGTTCAGGAATACGGCCATACTGCAATTCAGACATGCGGTTAAGGTCACCTGCACGACGTGCAATGTCTAAATCCGTGCGTGCCTGCTCTAACGCACTCTTGATGTGTTGCGTTCCGGAAAGCGCTGCTTTCTCTGCATTCCACACTTCTTCCAGCTCAGCATAGTCACGCTCTTTCTCGTCAATTTCACTTTGCAGGGATTCAAGACGCTTCTTACTTGCTTCGTCGTTTTCTTTAGCTAATGCCTGTTGCTCAATCTTGAGTTGGATTAAACGACGCTCTAATCGATCAAGCTGCTCCGGCTTGGAGTCTATTTGCATACGAATGCTCGACGCCGCTTCATCAATCAAATCGATGGCTTTATCCGGCAGCTGTCTGTCCGAGATATAGCGATGAGAGAGACTCGCAGCAGCAACGATCGCGGGGTCAGTAATTTCCACCGCATGGTGAAGCTCGTAACGCTCTTTAAGGCCACGCAAAATAGCGACGGTGTCTTCAACCGTTGGTTCATCCACCAGCACTTTTTGGAAACGACGCTCAAGTGCCGCATCTTTTTCCACATACTGACGGTATTCATCTAATGTAGTGGCACCAACGCAATGAAGTTCGCCACGCGCCAATGCAGGCTTAAGCATGTTGCCCGCATCCATCGCTCCTTCTGCTTTACCTGCACCCACCATAGTGTGGATTTCGTCGATAAAGAGAATGACGTTACCTTCTTCTTTCGCCAGTTCATTGAGAACTGACTTCAGGCGTTCTTCGAATTCACCACGATATTTCGCACCGGCAACGAGAGAACCCATGTCGAGAGAAAGCACACGTTTGTTGCGAAGCCCTTCAGGTACCTCACCGTTGACGATACGCTGCGCCAGACCTTCAACAATGGCGGTTTTACCCACGCCTGGTTCACCAATGATTACTGGGTTGTTCTTGGTACGGCGTTGTAGCACTTGCACGGTGCGGCGAATTTCTTCGTCACGGCCAATCACCGGGTCGAGCTTGCCCTGCTCGGCTTTTTCAGTCAGGTCAATGGTGAACTTTTCCAACGCCTGACGCGCTTCTTCCGCGTTAGGATCATTGATAGCCTGACCACCACGCACTTTATCAATCGCGTCTTCCACTTTCTTGGTTGTCAGGCCAAGACTTCTGAGTAATTCACCCAAAGCACCTTTGTCTTCAACGGCAGCCAGAATAAAAAGCTCTGAGGAGATGTATTTGTCTTTACGCTTCTGGGACAGCTTGTCACACATATTGAAAAGCATACCCATGCTGTGCGAGAGCTGGACATCGCCGCCAGTGCCGGTCACTTTCGGTAGCTTGTCGAGCAGCTCACTCAGACTGGAGCGTAGTTGAGTCAGATCCACATTCAGGAGAGTCATCAGAGGACGGATGGTGCTGCTATCCTGATTGAGGAGAGACACCATCAAGTGCACGGGCTCGATATACTGATGATCGCGCCCTAAAGCCAGTGACTGAGCGTCAGAGATGGCTAATTGGAATTTGCTGGTAAATCGGTCAAGGCGCATAGCCTCCCCCCTTTAATAATTTCGATAATAGCTTTGATGTTGCTTAACGAAAAAATGGGAGCGGCGGCGGCTGATTTCAAGTTGAGTGGCGAAATTTTTGTCGATTTGGTTAATCGCGTTCTGTACCGATCCAGATACAGCTGGCCTGACGGCCTGTACGATTTTCTCTACGGTAGGAGAAGAAGGTTTCCGGAGCAGAGACTGTGCAGTGTTCTCCGCCATAAATCTGGGTCACACCTGCGGCTTGAAGTCGCTGCCTTGCCAAGAGGTAGATATCTGCCAACCAACGATCGTTGTGTGGCTTAAACGCTTTTTCGGCGGCTACATCGTGCGCCATAAACTGATCGCGCACTTCGCTACCCACTTCAAAAGCGTCAGAGCCGATGGCAGGGCCAAGCCATGCCATCACTTTACTTGGCTCATCAAACTTACTGAGCGTTTGTTCCAACACACCGTTGACCAAACCGCGCCAGCCAGCATGTGCCGCCCCCACCTGTGTCCCCTCTTCATTACAGAAAAGCACAGGAAGACAATCGGCAGTCATCACCACACACACCTGCCCTTGAGCTCCCGTAAAGGCGGCATCGGCATCCGGCACCTCATCAACGGCCAAAGGCAAAGTCACGACTTCTGTACCATGAACTTGATTCAACCAGGCTGGAGATGTCGGCATCGACATCACTTCTGCCAGTGTTTGGCGGTTTTTCACCACGAAATCACTGTCATCGCCCACGTGATCGCCTAAGTTCAGGCTATCAAAAGGAACAGGGCTGACACCACCTTGGCGGGTGGTGCTCACAGCTTTAATCCT
This sequence comes from Grimontia indica, assembly GCF_000333895.2. Taxonomy (GTDB): domain Bacteria; phylum Pseudomonadota; class Gammaproteobacteria; order Enterobacterales; family Vibrionaceae; genus Enterovibrio; species Enterovibrio indicus. Next base: position 3,639 of record NZ_ANFM02000028.1, read on the forward strand.
TGAAGGCGCGGGCCAGTCTGGCGTGATCCAATCCATGATCAGTAGTCCTCGTCTCCGTGCTCTAAGGTGTCTGCACGCAGTACTTCAGTCAGTTTCACCATGTCATCTGGGATTGGTGCGTGCCATTCCATCATTTCTTTGGTGGTAGGGTGTTCAATACGCAGCATAACAGCATGAAGTGCCTGACGGTCAAACTGACGCAATGTCTGGATCAGCTCATCACCCGCATTGCGTGGCGGACGTGGACGACCACCATAAAGCTGGTCACCTACCAGAGGGTGGTTCAGATATGCCATGTGAACACGGATCTGGTGCGTACGGCCGGTTTCCAGACGAAGACGCAGACGGGTGTGCGCGCGGAAGTGCTCAACCACACGGTAATGCGTAATTGCTGGTTTACCCAGCTCCTGAACAGCCATGTGTGTGCGCTTGGTAGAGTGACGGCCGATTGGCTTTTCAATCATACCACCGCCTGTCATGTTACCCAGTGCAATCGCTTCGTACTCACGGGTGAACTTCTTACGCTTTTGCAGTGCGCGAACCAAACGTGTTTGGGTCGGGATATTTTTCGCTACCACCATCAAGCCGGTGGTGTCTTTATCCAGACGGTGCACGATACCCGCACGCGGTACTTCAGCGATATCAGGGTAATGGAAAAGCAGACCGTTCAATACGGTACCGTCAGGGCAACCGGCACCAGGGTGTACCACTAAATCACGCGGTTTATTAATAACGATAATATCGTCATCTTCATAAACGATGTTCAGTGGAATGTCCTGCGCTTCCCAACGCTGTTCATCTTCGATTTCTGCCTGAACGACGATGGCTTCACCACCCATCATTTTCAAACGTGGTTTGTTGACGATCTCACCATCGACGCTTACTTTGTCGGCCAGAATCCATTCTTTGATGCGTGATCGGGAATAATCCGGAAACAACTCTGCCAATGCCTGATCCAGACGCTGACCCAGTTGATTCTCATTTACTGTGCTGTTTAACTCTAACTGCTGTGCCATAACGAACTTTTTGATTCTCAATGAGACTAATACCAAGTGGTATTGATGTAAGCCCTCGGGCTCAGTCACGTTTACCAGTTGGTATTATATCTGGTCGATGGGTAGAATAGCCCACAATCGCGCCATTGTAGCTTTTTGCGGCTGTCTCCGTAATGGCAAAGGCTGAAAATATTCTTTCAAGGAAGCAACTGTAGTAATGAAACGCCTTACTTTATCCTCTTTACTTGCTATTTCCCTGCTGGCTGGATGTTCAAGCACGGAAGAAGTTGTCCCTGATATTCCGCCTTCTGAGCTGTATCAGGAAGCGCAGGTTTCCCTTAATGAAGGCAGTTGGAACACCGCAATCCAAAAGCTTGAAGCCCTGGACTCACGCTACCCGTTTGGTGCTTACTCAGAGCAGGTTCAACTGGATCTGATTTACGCTTACTACAAGAATGACGATTTGGCCTTAGGTGAAGCCACCATTGACCGATTCATGCGCATGAATCCGGGTCACCCTGAGATGGATTGGGTACTCTACATGCGCGGCCTGACCAACATGGCGCAGGACAGAAGCTTCATCCACGATATGCTGAATATGGATCGTGAAGACCGCGACCCTGAGCCAGTGCGCCGTGCGTTCGTAGACTTCCGCCGACTGCTGGATCGATACCCAGACAGTGATTACGCCGCTGATGCAGCAAAACGCCTTGTCGCGCTGAAAAACCGTCTGGCAGATTACGAACTGGCCACTGCCGATTTCTATGTTCGCCGTGAAGCTTGGGTTGCTGTGATCAACCGTTGTCAGCAAATCCAGCGTGATTTCCCTGACACGGATGCCGCGAAGAAATCTCTTCCGTTGATGCTTAAAGCCTATGAAGAGCTGAAGCTGGAAGAGCCTGCCCAGCGGACCCGCGAGTTAATGAAACTGAATGGTGTGGATGCCTGATAGCATCCTTCAAACAGAAAAGAAAAAAGCAGCCTGATGGCTGCTTTTTGTTTATTTGGGTGTGAGATTGTTTGTCCGGGCGAAATAGTGAACTGCTGCATTCTTCGCCAAAGCCTTCTTTAGCACGAACAAAGTCCCTAACGTTCAGTGTTCGTTAGCGACCTTAACCTCTTCATCTTGCACCACTTCTTTTGCCCGATTCAAGCACTTTCCGGACTTTTTAAACCGAAGTTAAACACAGGATCACAAATCCCCTGACCAATAAAATTTCGCGACACAAAAGTGATTTAGATCACGTTATTTCCTCTCCAGAAACGTAATCTGAAAGTGAGCCCAGCAAAGGGCAAGCAAAAGAGGAAACATCTATGAGAGTAGAAATTACTGGTAAAAACATCGACATCACTCCTGCCATTCGCGATCGCATTACGTCTCGTTTTGAAAAGCTAGAGAAATGGCAAGTCGCTCTCATTAACCCTCATGCTGTCATCAGTGAAGAACCAGGTAACAAATTCAAAGTAGAAGCTGGCGTATCTATGCCAGGTGCAAAATTGATTGCCTCCGCTGAGCATGAAGATATGTATGCCGCCATCAATGAAGTGGGCCAGAAACTGGAGAAACAGCTAAACAAACAAGCTCACAAAGGCGAAGCACGCCGCGCAAGCCATGCAGGTGTGGAAGTACCGGAAGAAGAATCTGAAGCTATCTAATCTATCCAGAGGATTAAACCAGTCAGCCCCGCCAAGTGCGGGGCTGATTCGTCTTGACATGACAACGCCGTCCCAATATGGTTGAACAATAATTGAACCAACAAGATAAAGTATCGATGTCGCAAACCACTTCGTTTTTCTTTCGCTTCTTTTTCCGCTTCTGAAGAGGTGGGGCGTAAGGGCGAGCATCGATAACGACAGATTCCCGAAGGCCTCCCTCAGAAAGGGAGGCTTTTTTGTTTTGGGCGCTGAATAATGAGTAGGAACAAGGAATGAGTAAACCAACATTGTCACTTGATGAAATACGGGTGAATGTCAGCCGTATCGATCAAGAGCTGCTGTCACTGCTGGCAGAACGACGTAAGCTGAGTCTTGAAGTCGCTAAAAGCAAAATCCAAACCCAAAAGCCCGTCCGTGATGTTGAACGTGAGCAGGCGCTGCTTGAGAAGCTGGTTGCCAATGGGAAATCCCACGAGTTGGACCCACAGTACGTCACCAAAATTTTCCACACCATTATTGAAGACTCTGTGCTTTACCAACAGGCATTCCTGCAACGCCTAGCCAACCCAGACAATGAACAACCGCTTGCCCGCGTTTCTTTCCTTGGTGGCAAAGGCTCCTACTCCAATCTGGCAACCCGCAACTTTTTTGCACGTAAACATACCAAGCTCGCGGAGATCCAGTGTTCAAGCTTTAAAGAAGTGCTGGAAATGGTGGAAACCGGCAATGCCGATTACGGCGTACTGCCGATTGAAAACACCAGCTCAGGTTCGATTAATGATGTTTACGACCAACTTCAGCACACCCGCTTGTCTATCGTCGGAGAGATCACCCAGCCGATTGAACATTGTCTGCTGACGGCTGTAGACACGCAGATTGACCAAATCGAAGTACTTTATTCGCATCCGCAGCCGCATCAACAATGCAGTGAGTTCGTGCGATCTCTGGGCAGCGGTATTAAGCAAGAGTATTGCTCAAGCACCGCGGAGGCGATGAAAGAAGTCGCAGCCATGGCCCAACCAAATGTGGCTGCGATTGGTAATGCGGCAAGCGGTGAACTTTATGGTCTGAAACCGCTGAAGTTCGGCATCGCCAATCAGCAGGAAAACCACACCCGCTTTATCGTCGTCGCACGTAAGCCTGTAGAAGTCACTGCGCTGATCCCAGCCAAAACCACCTTTATCATGTCTACCGGACAATCTGCCGGCTCCCTGGTGGAGTGTCTGCTGGTGCTGCGCAATCACGGCATCAACATGACCAAACTGGAGTCACGTCCTGTGCTTGGCAACCCATGGGAAGAGATGTTCTATGTGGATGTAGAAGGCAATATGCGTACGGATGTGATGAAAGAAGCATTGGAAGAGCTCACCAAGATCACCCGCTACATTAAAGTGCTGGGTTCTTACCCGATTGAGAACGTTGCTCCAACAGAAATCGACGTTTAACGAATCTCAATGCTAGAGTCTGTTGACCCTAGAAACAGAAAAGGAGCCAATTGGCTCCTTTTGTTTTATCTCGTGCAGCTTATACCAATCACAGTAGGTAGATGATCAGAAATAGCGTAGGAAAAATGCTCGAGAACAAGGCGAAAAATTTCGATAAGTAGTTATTCTACAATCAAATTTTTCAACGCAGTTATCGAACATTTTAACAAGCTAGGATGAGCAGATATTTACTACGATTGGTATTAACCGCGGTGCGTGGTGTCATTCGCCTGACGAAGCAGGTTCTGGCTTTCTTTCATAAAGCGCGGAGCAAAGTCGCCGAACCAGTTTTCCACCTGACTAAACGCCTGAACAAAGCCTTCTTTGTCTTGCTTGTCGAGCAGGTTAATCGCCTCGCCAAAACGCGCATGGAAACGCTTAATCATGTCGATGTTTTGTGTCGACGACATAATGATATCCCCGTAAAGCTGGGCGTCCTGAGCAAACAATCGGCCCACCATCGCCAGTTCAAGGCGGTATATTGGCGAACTAAGCGCTGTAAGCTGCTCCAGATTTGGGTTCTCTTCCGCCAGATGCAGACCATATACGAACGAAGTGAAGTGGCGTAACGCTTGGATCAGCGTCATCCCCTGATCATGCTCAATCGCGCTGATACGGTGCAAACTCGCACCCCAGATGCGGAATTGCTCAAGCAGCCATTGGTACGCTTCCGGATTTCGCCCATCACAGTACACAATCACCTGTTTAGCGAGACTTGAAATATCCGGACCAAACATAGGGTGCAAACCCACAACAGGGCCTTTGTGTGATTCCAACATGGCCTGCAGAGGTTCACTCTTGATGGAGGTCAGATCTACCAAGAGGCAATCATCGGGCAACGTGCCCAATGAGCGAATAACACTGTCAGTTTTATTGATTGGCACGGTGACAACCACCATGCCTGCATCAGAGAGTATCTCTTCAGCCTTGTCCCAATCTTTCGAGCCCAATACCTTAACGTCATAGCCAGACAGTCGGAAAAGCTTGCAGAACACTTTACCTAGCTGACCATGGCCACCCACCACCACAATAGAACGCAGATCTGGGTTCAGGCATTTAAATCCAGAATCGTTTTCACTGGCGTAAGATTCGCGCATGGTGCGACGAAGAATATCTTCAATCAGATCCGGCGGAATCCCTCGAGAAGCCGCTTCTTCACGACGTGATGCCAACATAGCAGCTTCACGATCCGGCGCATAAATTGGCAAACCGTGTTTGCTCTTCACCTCGCCAACTTCCGCGACCAATTCCAGTCGGCGTGCCAGCAACTCGACCATTTGTTTGTCGACTTCGTCAATTTGATCCCGAAGTTGGGTCAACTCTGCAACCATGTGGCTTAATGTCCTTGTAAACGCTGTTCCAGGAAAGGTGTCAGTTCATCATGGGCTCGGCGCAGCAGGTTTTCAGTATCCTGCCAGTTGATGCATGCGTCGGTAATAGACACCCCGTAAGCCATCTCTTCACGCGGCAAGTCCGCAGACTGATTGCCTTCGTTGATGTTGCTCTCAATCATCAAACCAATGATGGATTGGTTTCCTTCACGGATTTGGTGGAACACATCTTCAGCGACAAGTGGCTGACGACGGAAATCTTTTCGAGAGTTGGCGTGGCTGCAGTCTACCATCAGTGATGGCTCAAGCCCTGCCCCTTTCATCTCATTTTCGCATTCTGTCACCGAAACTGAGTCATAATTGGTCTGCTTGCCGCCACGCAGAATCACATGACCATCCGGGTTGCCCTGAGTTGTCAGCAGCGCAACCTGACCTTCTTTGTTGATTCCCATGAAACGGTGACCAGATGCGGCCGCCTTCATCGCATTAATGGCCGTTGCCAAACTGCCATCAGTACCGTTCTTGAAGCCAATTGGCATGGAAAGGCCACTCGCCATTTCACGGTGAGTTTGAGACTCAGTCGTACGCGCGCCAATCGCCGCCCAACTGAACAGATCGCCAATGTATTGCGGGCTGATTGGGTCCAAGGCTTCTGTTGCCAGTGGCAGGCCCATATCTGCCAGTGTAATAAGCAGTTCACGGGCTTTGTGAAGACCCGCTTCTACATCGAAAGAGCCATCCAAGTTTGGATCGTTGATGAGTCCCTTCCAGCCAACCGTGGTGCGTGGTTTTTCAAAGTAAACTCGCATCACGATGTAAATCTGATCGTTCAGGGTTTCTGAAAGCGCCTTAAGGTTTCTCGCGTATTCAATCGCCGCATCAGTATCGTGAATCGAGCAAGGACCACACACGACCAAAAGGCGGTGATCTTTCTTATGGATGATATCTGCAATTTCCTGACGCGCTTTTGAAATAAAAGCCAGCGTCTCTTCCTTTACGGGTAGCTTGCTGCGCAGTTGGTCAGGGGTAATCAGAACCGTTTCGTCCTGAATATGTACGTTAGTAAGCAGATCTCTTTCCATAACATTTTTCCTTTCTGAATCTATTTTGCGCATTGAATGGGTATTTATCACGCAACTGCCCATACAATAACAATCTGAGAGACGAATGCAATAGATCGTAAAGATAAAATAACAACGTAAATTTATATTTACATAGTAGTATAAAGGTCAAACTTAAAGGCTATATAACTGACTTCACCAATCAGCATATTGGAAACACTTTTGTAAACCAAAACGTACAAAATAGAAAAAGGCCTTTCGAAAAGGCCTTTTTGCTTGGGGTTGCTATTTTACTAGCTCAATCAGAAAGTCTGGTCAGCTGATTGGAAGTCCTCAAAACCTCTCTGCCATTGCATCTGAAAGCGAAGACCATCAGGTCTGTTGGCACACACACCCAAATACTGCATGCCCGACAAACCAATGTCATAGGCATTGTCCAGGCTGCAATAGCGATCAACACCTTCCGCATAGCCAGACTCGTAATCGCTCACATCGACATTCTGTCCACCAGCACGCTGTGCCAGTTCATTCAGATCTGACATTGAACGGGAAGGGATACCTCTAAGACCGTCCTGCTCACCGACTGCCTGCCAATCGCCTTTCTTCACCAAAGACTCTGCATCTCCGACGGATGCGCAGCCAACGATCATCAACGCAACCAGTGACACAAAGGATTTTTTCAACATCCTGTGTTCCTTAAGATTGATTTGGAAAGTGTCACTATATACCGATTCAGTGGAAAGGTGCAGAATTGGCGTCATACATTTTCTTTTAATCCCTTGAGCTTAAAGGAAAGCGCTACAAACAAGACACCAAAAATAAACGCGTACATCGCAATCACCCAAATGAGTGCCGTCGCACCTGCAGCGGGATTAGACATCAGAAAGCCGCCGAACAGAATGGAGATAATACCTCCGAGAATGAGCAGCCATTCACCAGTGATTTCTTTCCTAAGCCTGATCGCGGCGATGATCTCCAGCACACCTTTCGCTATCGCCCAAACGGCTATATAAAACAGCAAGGCAACCGCAGTAAGTCCCGGCACAGTAAACGTCATAATCCCGGCCGCGATCCCGACCACACCCCAAAGCATCAGTACCACCCAGTTATCCCGTTCTTTGCGCTCCATAATGGCTGTCCACACCTGAAGTGCGCCGTCCACAAATGCAAAAATACCGAATACCAGAATAAGTGTTTCCACCGACTCTTCCGTCGGCAAGGTCCAGAGCATGAAGCCGAAAATAATGGACGCGATACCACGCAATAACAACACCCACCAATTTCTCGATAGCGCTCCAACCAACTGTTTTTGTAGTGTGTCTGTTGGTTCCATTGTGCTTTCCTCTCATTATTGTTTTGGCGAAACGCCGCCGAACACCAGCGTTCAGCATGTTGAGAGTGAAGCGCGATTTGGTTGACTGTGATGTGCTAAGTTTGCAACCCAGTATGAAATGGTTAGCTTATGGAACGCAGCGCAAATTTCTTTTGGAGAGGAATGAAGAAGTGCAGCCCAGGACTCAAGCTGCACGGATAGACCCAGACAACCAGAGGATTAATCCAACAATAGAGCGCGAATATCTGCCCAAGAAGCAGCAGTAAAGGTTGGCTCAATACCTTCCGGTTTCACTTTTCCATCAACATTCAGCCAGCCAGTGTCGATACCCGCATTGATGCCACCAAGGATATCGGAATCTGCATTGTCGCCAATCATCAGGACGCGCGCTTTATCAGGGTGACCCATCTCATTGAAGGCATGATCAAAGATAGCAACATCAGGTTTGGCCACACCAACTTGCTCTGAAATCACTACCAAGTCGAAGTAGTCCCGAAGCCCTGTTTTTTCGAGGCGGATTTGTTGAAGCTGCACAAAGCCATTAGTGATGATACCGAGTTTTGCATGTTGCGCCAGCAAAGGCAGGGTTTCACGTACACCTTCCAAAGGTTCACAAACATCCGCCATGGCATCGAGAAAACGGCGGTTAAGCTCACCCGGTTCAATATCCAAACGCTCAGCCCATACCAGAAAACGATCTTCTTGAAGCTGTTTCGCCGAGATTGCACCGTTTTGGTATTTCACCCAAAGCGGCTTGTTGACGGTCTGATACTCTGCAAAATCCTGCTCGGTAAAGTTAACACCTAAGGTTTTGAACATTGTTTGAAGACCCGCGAAAGCATCGAAAGAAAACAGGGTCTCGTCAGCGTCAAATAAAATCCAATCGTACTGCACGTTATATCTCCTTCATGAAGCTCGCATTATGGCACGCATTTTCCGTCTGCAGAAAAAGAAAAAGCCCGCCTAAACAGGCGGGCTTTCTTTCCCTTTCGGGTATAAACGCCGGAGCGATTATTTCTTAGCCAGACGCTCTTTAATACGAGCTGCCTTACCAGAACGCTCACGCAGGTAGTACAGTTTGGCACGACGTACTGCACCGCGGCGCTTAACAGTAATGCTGTCAACAACTGGTGAGTGAGTTTGGAATACACGCTCAACGCCTTCACCGCTAGAGATCTTACGAACGGTAAATGCTGAATGTAGACCACGGTTACGCTTAGCGATTACAACGCCTTCGTAAGCCTGCAGACGCTCACGCTGTCCTTCTTTAACTTTAACTTGAACGACAACAGTGTCACCTACGTTGAACGCAGGAACGTCTTGTTTAAGTTGCTCATCTTCGAGCGCTTTGATGATGTTACTCATTTTCTATACCCTAGAATAAACTGATACTAAATATCTTTAGGTACTTGTCTGTGTTCGTTAATGAACTCAGCAAGCAGTGATTCCTGTTCGTCAGTCAGAGCTAGGTTTTCCAGGAGCTCTGGTCTTCTGAGCCAGGTACGGCCCAGCGATTCTTTCAATCGCCAGCGGCGAATGTCCTTATGATTTCCGGATTTCAGTACCGAAGGTACTTCCAATCCGTCCAACACTTCAGGACGCGTGTAGTGAGGGCAATCCAGCAAACCATTTGCAAAAGAATCTTCTTCCGCTGACGCAAAGTCTCCGAGGACACCCGGTACAAACCGAGCAACCGCGTCAACCAACGTCATGGCTGGCAGCTCACCGCCACTGAGCACAAAATCCCCGATAGACCATTCTTCATCGACTTCGGTTTGTATAATGCGCTCATCTACCCCTTCGTAGCGTCCACAGATAAGAATCAACTTCTCGTTCTGCGCCAGCTCCTCAACACCTGCTTGGTCAAGCTTTCGGCCTTGAGGTGAAAGGTAAATCACTTTCGCCTTGCCATCAGCGGCTTTCTTGGCAGTGTGAATGGCATCGCGCAAAGGCTGAACCATCATCAACATGCCTGGGCCTCCACCATATGGGCGGTCATCAACCGTCCGGTGTTTGTCGTGGGTAAAATCGCGGGGATTCCACGCTTCTACCTCGAGCAGGCCTTTTTTAACCGCCTGGCCAGTTACCCCAAATTCAGTAACAGCACGGAACATTTCAGGAAAAAGGCTGATTATACCAACCCACATTTTTCCACTCCCATTGCTTTAAATGTTACTGGGGGAATTAAAATCCAGGATCCCAGTCAACTTCGATCCGTTGAGCAGAGCGATCAATCAACTTGATGACTTGCCCATCGAGGAACGGTATTAAACGTTCCTTCTGGCCAAAAGCATCTTTCGGGTTCGCTTGAATAACCAATACGTCGTTAGAGCCCGTTTCCAGAATGTCCGTGACTTTACCCAGGTTGTACCCTTTGGTTGTCACCACTTCCATTCCGTACAGTTCGCGCCAGTAGAATTCTTCATCTGACAGCGAAGGCAATACTTCTGCATTGATAGCGATTTCAGCATTTGTCAGTGCCTGAGCGTCTTCACGCTGATCCAGACCTTTCAACTTGCCTACATAACCCTGACCATGGCGTTTCCAGTCTTCAAGACTGAATGCCTGCCATTCGCCACGCACTTTGATAAACCAAGGTGTGTAGCTAAAGATGTTTTCGGCGTTTTCAGTGTAAGAAAAAACTTTGAGCCAGCCACGGATGCCATAAGAAGCACCTAGCTTGCCTACTACAACCTTTTCTTGCTCACTCATTTCTTTTTCTTTCAACCCTGACACTAATCAATTACGCAGCTTTAGCAGCGTCTTTGATCAGCTTAGCTACGCGGTCAGAAACAGCTGCACCTTCGCCAACCCAGTGGTTAACGCGGTCCAGGTCCAGACGCAGCTTCTCTTCTTGACCCTGTGCAACTGGGTTGAAGAAACCTACTTTCTCGATGAAGCGACCGTCGCGAGCTTGGCGGCTGTCTGCAACAACGATTTGATAGAATGGACGCTTTTTAGCGCCGTGACGTGCCAAACGAATGGTTACCATATCGTCCTCTTTGCATTACTAAATTAAATTGGCCCCGTGCTAATACGGGGCCTCGTGCCAAAATAAAGCTCCGGAATTTTACGCTTTCTGTGATCGAATGCAACTGCTTTAGCTAAAAAAGCATCAGCAGTAACTGGACTTCAATCACTTAGCGATTCCGTCGCTCTATCGAATCCCAGCCAGCGTCTTTCATCTGACCGGAGAATAGGTTTTATTGCGGTTTAGCGTGGGAACATACCACCGCCACCACCCATGCCGCCCATCATGCCTTTCATATTGCGCATCATGTTCTTCATGCCGCCCTTCTGCATCTTCTTCATCATCTTCTGCATCTGGGTAAACTGCTTGAGTAGACGGTTAACGTCCTGTACCTGAGTACCTGAACCTGCGGCGATACGTTTTTTACGTGAGCCTTTAATCAAGTCTGGACGTGCACGCTCTTTCGGCGTCATGGAATTGATGATGGCTTCCATCTGAACGAAGATTTTATCGTCCACTTGGTTTTTCACATCATCAGACAGGTTTGACATGCCAGGCAGTTTGTCGAGCATCCCCATCATACCGCCCATGTTCTTCATCTGTTGAAGCTGGTCGCGGAAGTCCTGAAGGTCGAAACCTTTCTTCTCTTTAAACTTCTTCGCCAGTTGCTCGGCTTTGTCTTTGTCGACATTGCGCTCGAGATCTTCAATCAGTGACAGAACGTCACCCATGCCAAGGATACGGCTGGCAACACGGTCAGGGTGGAAAGGTTCCAGTGCGTCGGTTTTCTCACCTACACCCAGGAACTTGATTGGCTTACCGGTAATATGACGAACAGACAGTGCCGCACCACCACGTGCATCACCGTCCACTTTTGTCAGTACCACACCGGTTAGTGGCAGCGCATCGTTGAAGGCTTTAGCAGTATTCGCCGCATCCTGACCTGTCATGGCATCGACCACGAACAGAGTTTCAACAGGATTGATTGCCGCGTGGACGTCTTTAATCTCGTCCATCATCTCTTCGTCGACGTGCAGACGACCTGCGGTATCGACGATGACCACGTCATAGAATTTCAGCTTGCCGTGTGCCAATGCTTCACTGGCAATATCAACTGGCTTTTGGTCCGGCGTTGATGGGAAGAAATCAATGCCCACATCGCCTGCCAGTGTTTCCAGCTGTTTGATCGCCGCAGGGCGGTAAACGTCAGCAGAGACCACCAGCACTTTCTTCTTGTGGCGCTCTTTGAGCATTTTACCCAGCTTACCGACACTGGTAGTTTTACCTGCACCTTGCAGGCCCGCCATCAGTACCACAGCCGGTGGCTGCGCAGCCAAATCCAACTCAGAGTTGGATTCACCCATCACAGCTTCAAGTTCAGATTGAACAATCTTGATGAATTCCTGACCCGGGGTCAGGCTTTTCGACACTTCCAGTCCAACTGCGCTTTCTTTTACTTTCTTCACGAAGTCGCGAACCACTGGCAACGCAACATCCGCTTCCAGCAACGCCATGCGTACTTCACGCAGCGTGTCTTTAATATTGTCTTCTGTCAGTCGACCGCGACCGCTGATGTTTTTCAGCGTACGGGATAGACGATCCGTTAGGTTTTCAAACATGTCCTACTCGCTTATCTACGCGATGGCACCACGTGACCCGAAATCCTGTCAGGTGGCGATAAACACAAAATTGGCGCGATTATATCTCATTATTGCTGATGCTTACATGCTGCCTTTAACGATAGTTTTAAAGTGGCTTGCAGGCACTTTTCCTAAAATTTGTCGCGGGTAAGACAGGTTTACGTCTCAAAGATCGGCTCGTGTTGATAGCGACTCTCAGTTGCGCAAGGTATACTGATTCCTTCCTTTTTGACGCGATGTTGTTGAAAGACACATGGATATCTTTTTAGCACTCACCGCCGCTTTGCTTTATTTTGCGGCGCTTTTGCAAATTATTCCCGGCCTATCCGGCCCGAATCAGATCCCGGCTCGCTCGGTGTTCCTGAGCGCGTGTGGTGCGTTGGTGCTGCATGCTTATCTGCTTTCTGATCTCATCCTGTCAGGCGGTGGGCAGAACCTTAGTATCCTTAATGTCGCGTCTCTCATTAGCTTTATCATTGCCGCGATTACCACTGGGCTCATGTTCAGGATGCGGATTTGGGTGCTACTGCCTGTGGTTTATAGTTTCTCTGCGATTAACCTGACCGCAGCCACATTGCTTCCCGGTGCGTTTATCACCCACCTAGAAGCACACCCAGAAGTTCTGGTGCACATATCCCTCGCGCTTTTCTCTTACTCCACACTGATGATTGCCACTTTATATGCCATTCAACTGGCATGGCTCGACCACCAGCTGAAAAATAAGAAGAAGCTGGTGATGAACCCGAACCTGCCACCACTCATGGCCGTGGAACGACAGCTGTTCAACATCATTCTGATTGGTGAAGTTCTGCTGACGTTGACCCTGCTGACGGGTCTTGTGTTTGTACAGGACATGATTGCTCAGGGCAAAGCACACAAAGCTGTGTTGTCCGCAATGGCATGGGTTGTCTACGGCGTGCTGCTGTGGGGACATTATCAATCAGGATGGCGCGGACGCCGCGTTATCTGGATCAGCATCGTGGGAGCATTCCTCCTGACACTCGCCTATTTTGGCAGCCGTTTTGTCCGCGAAGTGATTATCGCAGGTTAACGGTCTCTCAATTCAGACGCCCCTTTTTATAGGCTTTCTTTACCCTAACGGGGCGTTTGTGTACAAAGTTTGCGCAGCAATGTTTGACATGGACGCAAATTCTTGCCCTTAATTAGGGTTGAACCAAACAAGAAGGAACTTGCAATTTGGACGACATATCGACGGGAACGCTAGCGACCGTTTTGGTATTGCTCATCTTTATTTCTGCGTATTTTTCCGGCTCCGAAACCGGCATGATGGCATTAAATCGATACCGGCTTCGACACCTATCCAAGCAAGGGCATAAAGGCGCCAAGCGTGTAGAAAAGCTGCTTGAACGCCCAGACAGGCTAATTGGCCTGATCCTCATCGGAAATAACCTGGTTAACATTCTCGCTTCCGCCATCGCAACCATTCTGGGCATGCGCCTGTTTGGCGATCTCGGCGTCGCGATTGCAACCGGTGGCCTTACCCTTGTTATCCTCGTATTTGCAGAGGTGACACCCAAAACCCTCGCAGCACTCTATCCAGAACGCGTTTCTTACACCAGCAGCCTTTTACTCAATGTTTTGATGAAAGCGCTTTATCCGCTGGTTTGGGTGGTGAATGGCATTACCAATGGCTTTCTTAAAATTCTGGGGCTTGCGACTGATAACAGCGGAAAAGACAACCTGAGCTCTGAAGAGCTTCGTACAGTCGTGAATGAGGCGGGCGGGCTCATCCCTCGCCGTCACCAGAATATGCTGCTGTCGATTCTTGAGCTCGAAGAAATCACCGTGGATGACATCATGGTGCCGCGAAACGAAATCACTGGCATCAACGTCAATGATGACTGGAAAGCCATCATGCGTCAGCTCACCCATGCGCCACATGGCCGTATGGTGCTGTATCGCGACAATATTGATGAAGTGGTTGGCATGCTTCGTGTGCGTGAAGCCTACCGGATGATGGTGGAAAACGAGTTCAACAAAGAGAACCTGTTACGCGCCGCGGATGAGGTTTACTACATCCCGGAAGGTACGCCACTGAATGTTCAGATGCTGAAATTCCAGCGCAACAAGCAACGTATCGGTATGATTGTCGACGAATACGGCGACATCATTGGCTTGGTCACTCTGGAAGATATTCTGGAAGAGATAGTCGGCGAATTCACTACCTCACTGTCACCAAGTCTGGCAGAGGAAATTACCGCCCTACCAGACGGCAGTTTCATGATTGACGGCACCGCGAATATCCGCGACCTCAACAAAAGCCTGAACTGGGAACTTCCAACCGACGGCCCCCGTACTCTTAACGGCCTGATACTGGAACACCTTGAAGATATCCCGAGCAGTCAGTTAAGTATTGAGGTCGAAGGGCATCAAATGGAAATTGTTGAAGTCGCTGAGAATATGATTAAGCAGGTTAAGATCTTACCTGTACCTAAAAGCGCCAAGACATAACTTACGTAGGTTTATATTGTTATTAAAAAAACAGCCAGCAAATTGCTGGCTGTTTTTTTAATATCTCACCCAGTTTAATCCTTCTATCGACCCCCGCACCAACCAATCTCACTTTTCATACAAATGACCAAATTATCAGCTAGTTTTAAAGAGGTGCTCTATCGGTTTTGTGCACCGACTTTCTTTGAATCATTTGTTTGTGCTTGCTGAGGAAGGAAAGCAATCATGTTTAACGGGAAACTGAAAAAACAACTGGAAGAACTGGAATTAAGTGCTTCACACAACCAAGCCATTTTGGATGCCATCAACAACAGTGTTGCGACAATTCACTTCACACCTGAAGGTGTCGTCAAACACGCAAACAACATATTCCTCGGTGCTGTAGGTTTTACGCTTGAGCAATTGACAGGAAAGCATCACAGAGAGTTGTGCGACCCTGAGTACGGTCAAAGCATGGAATATCAGAAATTCTGGGAGAGACTGCGTGGTGGTGAAGTCATCAGTGGGACAGTTCCTCGGCTAAATTCAAAAGGAGAGAGGCTATGGCTTGAAGCCACTTACTTCCCGATTAAAGAAAACGGTGCCGTGGTTGAGGTAATGAAAATCGCTGCAGACATTACCAAAGAAAAGATCAAGCTAGATGATCAGGCAGCAGTTTTTGACGCACTGAATAAGTCTATGGCCATGATTGAGTTTCACCCTGACGGCACCATTATTCAAGCCAATGCTAATTTCCTAGGTGCTGTTGGATACACACTCGACCAAATTCGGGGCAAACATCACCGTATGTTCTGTCCCGATCATTTCTATCAGGATAATCCTAATTTCTGGGCCGAACTTGCCAATGGTGATTTCAAAGCAGGCCAGTTTGAACGAAAAGATTCCATGGGCAATGTCCTCTGGCTCCGCGCGACTTATAACCCAGTGTTTGATGACAAAGGCAGGGTTATCCGTGTCGTGAAGTTCGCTAATAACATTACCGAGAAAGTGACACAGGAGCATGCAATTCGCGACGCTGCGGGAGTCGCTTACTCAACGTCGGTCAAGACAGCAGAGATTGCCACAAGAGGCGCAGGTGTGCTGGAGTCGACGGTTGCGACATCACAGTCTATTTCCGATCAGGTGCTGGAAACCTCTAACGCCATTACCCAACTCAATGAGCAATCTAAGAGCATTGAAGCCATCCTATCCACCATTAGTGACATAGCTGACCAAACGAATCTTCTGGCACTAAATGCTGCGATTGAAGCGGCGCGTGCCGGTGATCAGGGCCGAGGCTTTGCTGTGGTTGCGGATGAAGTCAGACAACTTGCTGCGCGCACCAGCCAGTCGACTGCTGAAATTACCGACGTTGTGAAGAAAAACCGTGACCTGACATCCGATGCAACCCGTAAGATGTCGAGCGTGTCAGAAGCTGCAGAAAAAGGTACCCAGCAGATATCTGAAGCTTCCACTGTGATGGAAGAAATCCGTTCCGGTGCAGAAAACGTTGCGCAGACCGTATCCGGTTTAAACGTAGGAACCTGAAGAAAAAACAAATAAAAAACGCTCCCTCGGGAGCGTTTTTTATTACAAGAACAAAAGCTCTTAACGGATCCGGTTGCCGCCATCAGTATCAAACAACACCAGCTTTTCAGGATTAAAGCCAAGATGCGCCATGTCCCCTGCACTCAGCGCAATATTGGCTGGCATACGCGCCACCACTTCCTTACCGCCCAATGAGGTGATGACATAAGTGTCTGCGCCCGTTGGCTCAGTCACATCGACTTTGCAATGCAAGGTACCTTCGCCATCGGCTTGTTCGGTAATGTCTTCTGGCCTCACACCAAGACTCACGGTCTTCCCGACATAAGCAGCTAAGTCTGCAAACCCAACATCAAACGCGATCGATTGATTCACACCATCGAACCCTTCCAGTTCCAACACGGTGCGGTTGGTATCCGCTTCCAACACCTTAGCATCAACCAAATTCATCGAAGGGCTTCCCATAAAGGTTGCCACAAAGGTATTGGCCGGGTTGTCGTAGACTTCTGCCGGAGATCCGAGTTGCTGCAGCTCGCCATCTTTCATGACCGCAATCTTGGTTGCGAGTGTCATCGCTTCAATCTGGTCATGGGTGACGTACACAATCGTCGCATTCAAACGTTGGTGAAGACGTTTGATTTCAGTACGCATATCAACACGGAGCTTGGCATCCAGATTAGACAACGGCTCATCGAACAGGAAGATTTTTGGGTCACGAACCAACGCCCTTCCCATCGCAACACGCTGACGTTGACCACCTGAAAGCTGACCCGGTTTGCGGCTCAGCAAGTGCTCAATCTGCAGCATAGAAGACACTTCATTGATCTTGCGGTCACGCTCCGGCTTTGGAACGTTACGCATTTCCAGTCCAAACGAGATGTTCTGACCAACGGTCATGTTCGGATAAAGTGCATAAGACTGAAATACCATGGCGATATCCCGGTCAGCCGGATGCAGATCGTTTATAACCACATCACCGATAGACACACCGCCATCACTGATGCTGTCGAGACCAGCAATCATGTTTAGCAAAGTCGACTTACCACAGCCAGATGGCCCCACCAGCACCAGAAAGTCACCATCATCAATGGCGATGTTGATCCCCTTCAATACCTCAACATGACCAAAGCGTTTTTTTACATTATTCAGCGTCAAAGAAGCCATTCAGATTATCCTTTTACTGAGCCAGCCATCAGACCGCGTACGAAATAGCGACCGGCCAGGACATAAACCAAAAGGGTGGGCAGTGCGGCAATCATGGCACCCGCCATGTGCACGTTGTATTCCTTTACACCCGTGGAAGAGTTCACCAGATTGTTCAGCGCTACCGTGATCGGCGCGGTATCGCCCGATGCGAATGATGCCCCGAACAGGAAGTCGTTCCAGATATTGGTGAACTGCCAGATGATGGTCACCACAATGATGGGGCCGGAACTTGGCAGCAAAATGCGGAAAAACATCCTGAAAAATCCCGCACCATCAATCATGGCGGCGCGAATCAGCTCGCTAGGAAACGCTTCGTAATAGTTACGGAAAAACAGCGTGGTGAAACCCAAACCATAAATCACATGCACCATCACCAACCCGGGTGTGGTATTAGCAATGCCAAGGGTACCGAGCACCTGACTCATGGGTACCAACACCACCTGGAACGGAATGAAACAGCCAAACAGCATCAGGCCGAATACCCATTTATGTCCCGGGAAGCGCCACTTGGTAAGCACATACCCGTTCAACGCACCTAGCATGGTGGAAAGCAGGACACCCGGCACCGTGATGGCAATTGAGTTACCGAAGTAGCCGCTTATCCCCTCGCAGGTAAGACCAATACACGCAGTTCCCCAAGCTGCTTTCCATGGCTCAACCGTCCATACTTCCGGCAGCGCCAGCATGTTTCCCTGACGTATCTCATCCAGCTCTTTGAATGATGTCACCAGCATCACGAACAATGGAAGCAGGTACATGCAGGCGAAAACAATCAGCGTGGTGTAAATCAGTACCCGCCAGAATTTCGCCCCCTGAAACGGGGATTTGTTATCAATGCTGTCCATGCTTCGGCTCCTTCAACTCGCTGTAGAGATAAGGCACGATGATCGCCGCAATGGTCATCAGCATCACAATGGCACTCGCCGACCCCACAGCCATTTGATTTCGTGAGAAGGTGTACGAATACATAAAGGTAGCGGGAAGCTCAGTGGCATTACCCGGCCCGCCGCCAGTCAGGGCGATAACCAGGTCATAGCTCTTAATGGCCATGTGTGCGAGCACGATAAAAGCGCTCAAAAACACAGGACGAAGCTGAGGAATGATGATGCGACGATACATTTGGAAGGAAGACGCACCATCTAACTGTGCGGCTTTCAGCATTTCGCTGTCGATGCCCCGAAGCCCGGCAAGGAACATCGCCATGACAAAACCTGAAGTTTGCCACACCCCGGCAATCACGACGGTATAGATCGCCATTTCCGGGTTAATCAACCAGTCAAAGCTGAAGCTCTCCCACCCCAGCTCATGCATGGTTTTCTCAAGCCCAAGACCAGGGTTTAAGAACCATTTCCATGCGGTACCTGTCACGATAAAGCTAAGTGCCATGGGGTAGAGAAACACGGGGCGAAGCCCGCCTTCAATACGGATTTTCTGGTCGAGCAGAATCGCCAGTAGCAACCCCAGCGCACAGCAAATCACAATGTAGAGGATGCCAAATACTGCCAGGTTTTCGAGTGCCACCTGCCAGTTAAGGCTGTTCCAGAGTTTTTCATAAGGCCGAACCCCATCGAGGTTATAGTTCGGCAGCATCCGCGATCGGCTGAAAGAAATGTAGGTTGTCCAGGCGATAAAGCCATAGACAAAAAAGAGGATCAGCGCGAACGAGGGAGCAATGACAATTTTTGGCAACAGTTGCTGCCAGAACTGGCGCGAACTGTATTTTCCTTGAGAAGCCATAGTTGATCCTTCAAACGACGAGAAACGACTGTCCTTAGAATAAAAAGGGGAAGGGCTTTAACCCGTCCCCTTTTTCCATTGGGTTACTGAGCATCCTGAACAGCAGCCACCAGTGCTTTTGTCGCTTGCTTAGAGTCCATACCGCCATTGAAATGGTTAGTCACGACATCATAGACCGCATTTTTCACAGCAGCTGGCGCTGCGTGGCCATGAGCCATACTGCCGACGAGCGTGTTGCTCTTGTTAGCTTCCGCCAGATCCGCCATGCCTTTTTTACCACAGGCGTCGAACGCATCATTCGGTACGTCGGTACGTGCTGGCACTGAGCCTTTCACCACGTTAAACGCAGATTGGAATTCAGGCGACATAATGGCTTTGGCCATCGCTTTCTGTGCATCTGAATCACCCACATCAAACATCACGAATTGGTCAGAGTTGAAGGTGACCATGCCTTGGGTACCTGGCATGCGGAAACACAGGAAGTCCTCGTTTGGTTTTTTACCGGCTTTCAGGAATTCACCTTTCGCCCAGTCACCCATGATTTGCATGCCTGCTTTATCTTCAATCACCATGGCAGAAGCCAGGTTCCAGTCACGGCCTGGGAAGTTCTTATCCACATAACCGCGCAGCTGTGACATACGGTCAAAGACTTTGACCATAGTGTCTGAACCCAGTGCTTCCGGATCTAAATCCACCATGGCTTTGCGATAAAAGTCGATACCACCAGTGGTCAGTACCACGCCATCAAAAATGGTCGCGTCCTGCCAAGCCTGACCACCGTGAGCCAGTGGGATGTAACCCGCGGCTTTCAGTTTATCCAGCGTTTCAATCAGTTCATCCCAGTTGGTAGGCTGTTTTGCTCCCACTTCATCGAGCAGCTTTTTGTTCGCCCATATCCAGTTGGTGGAATGGACGTTCACCGGCGCAGACACCCACTTGCCATCGTACTTGGCAAAGTTTTGCAGCGCATTCGGCACCACCGTATTCCAACCTTCGGCATCTGCCACGCTGTTAAGGTTGGCTACCACATCTTCCGCTGCCCAATCCTGGATATCAAAGCCCAGCATCTGTACCGCAGTCGGAGGATTCCCCGAGGTCACACGGGCACGCAAAACCGTCATTGCGTTACCGCCACCGCCACCGGCTACCGGCATGTCCTGCCAGCCGATGCCTTGGCTCGCAAGGTCATCCTTGAGTACATTTAACGCCGCAGCCTCACCGCCTGATGTCCACCAGTGCAGTACTTCTACATCTTCCGCTTGTGCTGAAGTCACCGTTCCGATAGCGACTGCAGCTGACAGCATTGACATTACCAGTTGATTTTTCATGCTTACCTCGTTTGTTTTGTGACATGACCACTCGGTCCGTGTACCCAAACAACTTGCAGCGACTACCTACTACGCAGAGCTTGTTAAACCAAGCTCTTGGGTGCCTGCGTAGACAGTCGCTGGATCAACTCAACACCGACGAGTATTTTGTTGGGTGTTTGTTGTTGAGCCAGCAAGCGTTGCAGCAAGTAACATGCTTCCCGCGCAATATCTTCTCCCTTTACCCTCACAGTTGAGAGAGCGGGATAAATCAGGCGGGAATCTTCCAAATCATCAAATCCAATAACGGAGACATCTTCGCCGGGCTGTTTTCCGGCTTCGTGTAAAGCGGTATAGACGCCGTAAGCCACGACGTCGGTAAAGCACACAATAGCCGTCACTTCGGGAGCCAATGACAAAAGGCGGGTAGTGGCTTCATGCCCTCCAGAACGGCTACTCGGGCTATGCTGAATATAATTATCAGGAACCGTTAAACCGGCTTCATCCATGGCATCCATAAAGCCTTGGTGACGCAGTTTGAGATCAATAAAAGTTTCCAGCCCCCCCACAAAAGCAATGTGCTTGTGGCCAAGTTCAATCAAAGAACGGGTTGCTAAATAGGTTCCCAATCGGTTTTCAGCCATGACTGCCGGGGAGAGAGAATTTTCAACTTCCCGCATGATTGAGATGATAGGGAGCCCGGTGGCAACAATATTGTCTATCCAACGGTTATCAGTGCCGGGGGCTGGCGTGATAATAATGCCAGCGACATTGTGACCGCGAAGCGCATGAACAAATTGATTCTGACGCTCGATACTCTCGTTCACATCCATAATGATAGGGATAAAGCCCAGCTCATCGAGGTAAGGCTCCAGCCCTTTAATTATTTGGCTGAAGTAGGGACTTGTAAGATTGTTGGAGAGGATGGCTACAATTTTTGAACGCCCGCCACGCAGGCTAGCAGCCCCGCCGTTATAGACGTAACCAAGGGTTCTGCAGGCATCATTGACCCGCTTTTTTTTCTCATCACTGACTGACTCGCTGCCATTGAGTACCAATGAAACTGTAGATTTTGAGACGCCAGCAGCTTTAGCCACATCAATCATCGTGACACGTTTTTGAGGAAAACCCTTTCCATCGTTAGCTTTCATAGCCACCACATCCCAAAAGCACAACATCGAGATAATTTATTCATCACCCACAAAAATGTTTTTGGAACCTTCCATGTGAAATTCTTGTAAAAAAATAGAACAAAAACGCGCCAATTAAAAGATTTTATACGATCGATATCACCATTTTGTTAAAATTAAGTTAATCATTTACATGTTAGCTCGGTTAGATCACGAAATTTCGTTGGCACGTGACAAAACCCCAAATGGCTATAATCATGATTCCTGTGTGTTGGGTATCATCAAGCAACTCTGATATGCCCGACACTCTGCCTTATCAGTCAATGATAGTCAGTCTGGTGATGGTCAGCGACGACGTTAATCTATGCAGCATAAAGATGGGTGTTTGAGTCTTTCTATGGAAAATTCACCTAGCCAAACTCATACGTTTAAACACGAAATTAAACTCAAAGCGCCTGATTACGGGTCAAGATTCGAGCAGGCAACGCCAATTCGCAGTGGGTTTTGGACAACCTGAATAAAGGTTCTACGAGTTTTTAAATTTGGGTAGCTATAGGCTAGCTAAACGCGAAAAAGCGCCTGGTCCGGCGCTTTTGGTTGTCTGAAACAGGCCTTTTTGTGAAACCAGCTAGAATGACCACCAGCTTCGGTTATCTTCCAACTCTTCACGGCAACTTCTCAACTGCCCACCGTAAGTTTGCGCCTGGCGCTCGACCTTTCTCGCCACTTGCATCACTTTCGGCTTGGATTTGTAAGTCCCGCGCTTAAAACCACCACGTCCTTCGTGGTAAGCAAGATACTGGTTATAAGCATCCCACTTCGAAATTCCCAGTTGCTTCTGGGTTTCGCTGGTGTACCAACCAATAAATTGCATAGCATCCCCAAAATCGGTGCGGGAGCCACCATTGCGGGTCGCTTTCTGATAATCAGACCACGCAGGGTCCTGAGCCTGTGCATACCCGTATGCACTGCTGACACGTCCCCACGGGATCACCCAGAGCACATAGTCCCGGGGAGGTAATGCATCATGAACGTAGGAGCTTTCCTGTTTCACAAACGCCATTGCGATATGGATTGGCGTTCCCCATTCATCTTCCATGTCGACCGCATCTTCGTACCAATCATCATACTGGCGGAAAATGCTGCAAATATTATCGGGATTTTTCGGTGGAGGAGCCGCACAGCCGCTCAATACCAGTGCGCTGAGAACAAGCAGCCATTTGGGAGAAATGCGCATGGGTATCCTTTCTATCTGTTGCTTTTATTGGCACATACAAAAACAGGCTGGGGATACCAGCCTGTTTATTGCTAAAGCAGTATCACATCAGAGTGATACACTATCACCAAAATACTCGGCCAGATACTGCTCGAAGCTGATACCGTCGCCTTGCTCCACATCTTGCTGACGTTTCAGGCTGGCTTCGCTTTCTGCTTCAAACTGCTGCTTAGAGAAAGTCTCGTAGTCACCCTGGGCAAACAAGGCCTGATTGTCTTTAGCAATGCCAATACCCACTTTACCGATGCTTTCATTATCGAGTACATCTTTCAGTAGTTTCGCTGATAGGGTTTTATCCGGGTTGTCGAACCAGCCTGACAGCTCGTTGCAAACAGACTGGTACTTATCGCCGCCGTAAGCTTTGTCCATCACAATTGCCAGTTCAGCCAGATCAGCAAAGACACGGCGTCCCCACTCGGCTTGCGTCAGTTGTTCACCATCGCAGCCAATTTGCAGCGTCAGACCCGGTTTACGTCCTTCCAACACCACTTTGTTCCAGTTCTCGCGCCAGCATTGCAGCTCACAATCTGTCATGGGTGCTGACTCGGACAGCGCACACCAAGTAATAAACAAGTCGAGGAAGTAAACCTGATAGTCATCAATGCCCACCGGGCTGAACGGGTTCACATCCAGCGAGCGAACTTCGATGTATTCAACACCGCCGCGCTCCAACGCTTCAGACGGTTTTTCACCACTTTTCGCCACTCGCTTTGGACGAATCGGCGCGTACAGTTCGTTTTCTATCTGGAGCACATTGCTGTTGAGCTGACGATAACCGTTTTCGTCTTTTACGCCGATCTTGGCAAAATCTGCGGATGGCGTACCAATCGCCGCGCGAACACCTCGCAGGTATTGCTCTAGACTATCAAAACCAATCTTCAGGCTGCTTTGTGCATTATTGGTGTAGCCCAAGTCACTGAGACGAAGTGAGGTTGCGTATGGCAGATAGCAGGTACCTTTGCCCACTTCTTTAAAATCCAGTTTCGACTCAGTTTTGTTGATAAAAGATCCACACAGCGCTGGTGAGGCACCGAACAGATAAGGGATCATCCAACCAAAGCGGTAGTAATTTCGGATCAAACCAAAATACGCTTCAGAGACGGATTCCTGTCTTGCGTACGGTGCCTGATCGCCAAACAACTGCTGCCAGAAACTGCTTGGGAACGAGAAATTGAAATGCACGCCGGAGATGATTTGCATCACGCTGCCATAGCGGTGCTTCAAACCCTGGCGGTACAGGGTCTTCATTCGACCTACGTTTGACGAACCGTACTGTGCCAAGGTGATGTCATCTTCGTTCGCGACATAACAAGGCATCGACATTGGCCACAACGATTCTTCGCCCAGTGTGCGATAGGTGAATCGATGAATGTCCTGCAGTTGCGAGATCATTTCAGGCACGGAATAGGTCACCGGCGTGATGAATTCCAGCAATTGCTCGGCGAAGTCGGTGGTAATCCATTGATGAGTCAGGGCAGAGCCTAACGCTTTTGGATGGGCGTCGGAGGACAGCGTGCCTTGGGGTGTGATGCGCAATGCTTCGCGTTCAACACCTCGGCCTATGCCTTTAAGCGCTTCCGGATTTGCGGAGAACGCTTCCAACCTTTGGGAGAAACTAGTCAAGGCTGCACTCGTTTATTGTCATAAAGCAGTAAGATGGCTAAGCATAATCACTCTTGGTGGCAAAAGCCATCTCACTGTATTTACTCTTGGCTTCCCTGCCGAAGTTTAGGGGTTAATTCTCAACCACTAAACGCTTTACGGGCAGTCCCAGTGTGGAAAGTGCAGGTTCAAGTGTCGCCGCATCTCCCACAATAATCACCTGATACGCGTCAGGTTCGAACCATTTTGCCGCCAGTGCATTGAGGGTTTCCTTTGAAACCGTCTCAATAATGGCTCTCTGCTGCGCTTTGTAATCTGACGACAACTTATGGCGCATCATGTTGGCAATAAGACCGGCTTTATCACCAGGCGTTTCATAGCTCAACGCATCTTTTTGGCCTACGGCAAGTCGCAGGAACTTCAACTCATCGTCAGTGATGCCACTTGACGCCATCTCGTTGAGTTCATTTTGCATTTCGCGGACGGTATCGACCGTACTGTCTGCGCGCACTTGCGCCTGAAATACGACACGGCCTGTGTCCTGATTGCCCACTACATAGCCGCCAGCTCCATAAGTGTAGCCTTTGTCCTCACGAAGATTCAGGTTAAGGCGCGAGTTGAAATTTCCAGCCAAGTTGAAGTTTGCCAGTTGGGTTTTGAACATCTCACCAGTTGCGTCATAAGGCATAGCGTGACGTACCATTTGCACCACACTTTGCGGCGCGCCCGGTTTGTCCACCAGCCAAATCTGCGATTGTGGATATTGCTTGAGCTCTGCTGGCGCTGGCGCAGTGGCCTTATTCCCTTTCCAGCGGCTCAAGCCGTTCACTTTAGACAGTAAGGTTTGCTTATCAATGTCTCCGACCGCAATCAGTCGCGCATTGTCGGGCGTATAATTATCTGCATAGAACTGTTTCACATCATCAAGCGTCAGACCACTCAAAGTTTCCCTGGTACCTTCTGACGGCAAAGCGTGCCAGGGGTCACTGTAGAGCACTTCACGTCTGGCCTGCCCCGCCTGCCATTGCGGCGTTTGGTGACTGAAATGAATACCTTCCAGTGCCTGCTTCTTTAAGCGGTCGAAATCTGCTTCATCAAAGCGCGGGTTAAACAGCATGTCCCCCGCAAGCGTCAGGGTTTCACGCAGGTTTTTGGTCAATGAGGAAACACTGATTGTGGTACCACGTGATGACGCGCTGATACTGATGCTTGAGCCAAGGCGATCTAACTCAGCAGCAATATCTTCACTGCTTCGATTGGTCGTGCCTTCAGATATCAAATCTGCCGTCAGAGACGCCAATCCATTTTTGCCTTTTGGCTCCATCAAACTTCCGGCAGGAAGCACCAGATGCACAGTCACTGTCGGCGTTTCGTTTGATTCAGCGCCGGAGATCTCAATCCCATTGCCCAGCTTGGCGTGATAAAGCTCAGGTACTTTCACCGATACTGAACCGTTAGGGGCCGGCGGTACGCTGCGATCAAACGTTTCCGGGGTGTAACGCATCACCTGCTTTTCTGACTCACCGGATGATATCGCCCGGGTTGCGGTGTAGTTTTGCTCAGCCGCTTGCAGGCGTTGTTGACCTCTAGGCACCACTGACACATTCACCGAAGGCTGTTGCCACACAAAGCGGCTAAAGGCATTTTCCACGTCTTGGGTGGTCACGCCATTCAGCTCATCAAGCCAGCTTGCCAGCCTATCTGGGTCACCATAAAAGGTTTCATTCGACGCAAGCTGGGAAACCTTACCCTGCACACTTTGCAGGCCAAACACGGCACCTGCTTCCGCGCTGCCTTTCACCTGTTCCAGATCGTCTTCTTTGATGCCGCGGACTTTGAGTGAATCCAGCACCTTCATCACATCACCGCGAAGCTCGCTAAGATCCTGATCACGGTTACCTAACACGTAGAGTTGGAAATTACAGGAAAGCTCTGCACAATCCTGATAGGCACTGGCACTGAGCGCTTTCCCCGGTTTCACCAAATCTTGATACAGCAGGCTGTTTCGCCCTTGTCCTAGCACCGAGCCCAACATATCGATCGCCACGCGGGAATCCGCACCCGGGTATTCGGTTGGCCAGCTCATCACCAGCATTGGCTGCTGAATATTGTCTTCGAGCGTCACAAAACGGTCAGCGTCAATAGTCAGAGGCCATTTGTCCGCCGCTTTCACTTCCGGCCCACGCTGGATATCACCAAAGTATTTGTTCACCCACTTCAGTGTCTGCTCAACATCGATATCACCACCAATGGTTAGCGTGGCATTGTTCGGGCCATACCAACGCAAGAAGAAGGCTTTCAAATCGTCAACATCAACGCCGTTCAAATCCTCTACATAGCCAATCGTCGGCCAGCTGTAAGGGTGAGTTGGCGGATAAAGCGCCGCGGCCAGCGTTTCATGGACCAGACCATACGGGCGGTTTTCAAAGTTCTGTGCCCGTTCGTTTTTCACCGTGTCACGCTGGATTTCGAACTTACGCTGGGAGACCGCTTCAAGCAGAAAACCCATTCTGTCCGATTCCAGCCACAGCATTTTTTCCAGCTCATTGGCAGGCACGGTTTGATAGTAGTTGGTGCGGTCGCGGTTAGTGGTGCCATTGACGCTACCACCAGATTCGGTAACAAACTTGAAATGCTGCTGATCGCCGACATGCTTCGAGCCCTGAAACATCATGTGCTCGAAGAAATGCGCAAAGCCAGATTTACCTGGCTCTTCACGCGCGGAGCCGACATGATATGTCACGTCCACATGCACCAGAGGATCAGAATCATCCGGATGCAAGACCACTGTCAGGCCGTTGTCCAGCTGGTATTTTTGATAAGGAATCGACGGGGTGTTCTCGCCTGCTTTCTCTTGTTCGATAAACGTGATGCCTTCGGGCAATGAAGGCTGGGAAGTGGCCTGATACACGCCACAACCCGACAGCCCTAATACAGCGGCAGTGAGGATAAAATAACGCACTAACTATCCTTTCTATGATCGTTAAAAAAGAAGGCCTCGGGTGACCAGTGCCAGAATGAGATAACGCAGCGCTTTACCTATCGCTATCAAGATCCAGCACCAACGTTGTTTGAGTCTCAGCCATCCGGCAGCAAGACAAAGGGGGTCACCAATAATAGGAAGCCAGCTTAGCAGCAAGGTCCAGTAACCGTAACGTTGCAGCCAGCTAATGGCTCTTTGACCGTGTTTTTGGCTAAGGGTTCGCGCAGGAATAAAACGGCCTATCCAATAGTTGGTCATGCCACCAAGGGTATTACCCAAAGTCGCCACCATGACCAGTATGGCTATACCGTAATCACTCTGTTTAAGAAGGTAAATCAGGTTGGCTTCTGAGCCACCGGGAAGCAAGGTTGCGCTGAGAAAACCGGTCGAAAACAAGACCCACAGCGCAGAGTCACCACTAATCCAATCCAACGTCTGTCACCCGTACATCTATGACATCCATCCCTGCTGCGGCCGCAGCGTCAATGCCAAATATCGCGTCTTCAAACACCAGACACCTTTCCGGTGACACATTCATGAGCTGCGCACAGTGCAAAAAGGTATCCGGCGCAGGTTTGTGGGCAGAGACCTGATCCGCCCCCACCACATAATCAAACAAATGGAGAAGCCCTGATTTCTCCAGCATTCTCGTCGCAATATCAGTCAAGGTTCCTGTTCCTACTGCCATCGGCTTTTGGCCTGCATAGTATTTAGCCACTTCAACAAACGGCAGTTGCTCAAGATGATCTTCCATCAGATATTTGAAAGACTGCGTTTTGTGGTCAGCCAATATTTGGGGCTCAATCGCCAGCTCTAACTCTTTCACCAAAGTTTGAGCCGTCAAAATCGTCGGACTGCCACCACGGGAGTGATACCAACTTTCATCAACCTCAAACCCAAAGTCAGAGGCTGTTTGCTGCCAGGCTGCAAAGTGCGCAGGCATGGAATCGAGCAGAGTGCCATCGAGGTCGAAAATTAGCGCTTCGTATTTGTCGTAACGACTCATTATTGCGGGATCTCCAAAAGAATTTTTCCGCGGGTTCTGCCGCTTTGGATTTCGACATGCGCCTGAACACCGTCTTCAAGTGGATAAATTTTACTGATTTCGATGGTAAGCGATTTGTCCGACACCGCATTCAGCAGCGCATCAAGTTGGGTAACATTCGGCTGTACCAGCATCCCCTGAGCAATGACACCGCGTTTCTCTGCCGCTTCAATAATGCGCGGAGCCGTAATAGTTGGCACAGTGACCACACGACCACCGGCTTTCACCGAAGCTAGTGCCGCTTCGCCAACATCGCCGCCCATCAGGTCAATCAGAACATCAATGTCCTGAACCTGCTGTTCAAGTGGTGCTTTGCCATAATCCAAAGCGATAGCCCCCAACGAGGAAACAAACTCTGCATTTTTGGCGGAACAGCTGGCATAGACATCTGCACCCTTTGCTTTCGCCAACTGGATAGCGATATGGCCAACACCGCCTGCGCCTGCCAGGATCAGTACTTTGTCGTCTTTGGTCGTATTGACTAACTCAAGCGCCTGCAAAGCAGTCAGACCCGCAACGGGAAGCGTTGAGGCTTGCTCCAAAGATACATCCTCTGGCACAAAAGAGAGCGCGTCAGAAGGCGCGCAAAGATACTGACCATACCCTCCACCTTCAACAATACGACCCACGACACGATCACCAGCCTTAAACGTTGCGCTATCCTGCACGACCACACCTGCTGCATCAAAGCCAGGCGTCCAGGGCAAGCTGTCTTTGATTTTCTCTGCGCCCCAACCAAGACCCGCACGGGTTTTGGCATCGATTGGGTTAACGCCTGCGAACGCCACTTTCACCAGTATCTGGCCTTCAGATGGGTTGGGAATATCGGTTTGTTGCAGCTTGAGGGTATCTGGTTCACCGAAAGCAGTGATCGCAAGTTGGAGGTTCTTTGGCATGGTTTCATCCTTTTTCTGCACCAGCATTTTTTCCAGTGTTAATAAAAAAGGCGGAAGACTCAATGCCTTCCGCCTTATTATTTTGTGAGCGTATTTTAAAGGGTTAGCCAACCAGTGCCAGCAGAACACCTGCTGCAACCGCTGAGCCCAATACGCCTGCGACGTTTGGCCCCATTGCGTGCATCAACAGGAAGTTATGCGGGTTGGAATCAAGACCTACCTTGTTAACCACACGTGCAGCCATAGGTACAGCCGAAACACCTGCCGCACCAATCAGTGGGTTGATGTTGTCTTTGCTGTATTTGTTCAAAAGCTTAGCCATCAATACGCCAGCCGCTGTACCGATACTGAACGCGACCGCACCCAGTACCAGAATACCCAGCGTTTCAAACTTCAGGAATGATTCCGCCTGAAGCTTAGAACCCACAGCAAGACCCAGGAAGATGGTCACGATGTTGATCAACTCGTTTTGCGCCGTGTTTGACAGACGGTCAACCACACCACATTCACGCATCAGATTACCCAGACAGAACATACCAACCAGCGGTGTCGCAGAAGGCAGGAACAGAATCGCCATCATCAGTACCGCCAATGGGAAGATGATTTTCTCTGTCTTAGACACGTGACGCAGTTGCTGCATCTCGATCTTACGCTCTTCCTCGTTGGTCAGCAGCTTCATGATTGGCGGCTGGATAATTGGCACCAGCGCCATGTAGCTGTATGCCGCAACCGCAATAGCACCCAGCAGGTCTGGAGAGAGGCGACTGGCAAGGAAGATGGCTGTTGGGCCGTCCGCACCACCGATAATAGCGATAGATGCCGCATCTGCCAGCGAGAACTCCATGCCAGGAATCAGGTTCAGCAAGATGGCACCAAACAAGGTGGCGAAGATACCAAACTGCGCAGCCGCGCCCAGCCAAAGGGTACGAGGGTTAGCAATCAATGCACCAAAGTCAGTCATCGCACCCACGCCCATAAAGATCAGCAGTGGGAAGATTCCAGACTCAATGCCAACGTAGTAGACGTAGTAAAGCACACCGCCTGGCTCGGTAAAGCCGGCATTCGGGATGTTCGCCAATACCGCACCAAAACCGATTGGTAGCAGCAGCAAGGGCTCAAAGCCTTTGCGAATGGCAAGAAACAAAAGAATACAACCGACAGTGATCATCACCAGTTGGCCAAATTCAAAGTTGGCCAGACCGGTTTCACTCCAGAGGATTAACAAACCTTCCATGATTTTCCTCTTACGCCAGGCTTAGTAGTGGCGAGCCAACAGTGACAGAATCACCTTCTTTCACCATCACGTCTTGCACGACACCAGCGCGGGTTGCGCGAACTTCTGTTTCCATCTTCATTGCTTCCAGAATCAGCAGTACATCGCCTTCCTGAACCTGATGACCTTGTTTAGCAACCACTTTGAAAATGTTACCCGCAAGAGGCGCTGCAACCGCTTCAGATGCACCTGCAGTTGGTGCAGGGACTGGAGCTGCAGTTGGCGCTGCACCAGAAGGCGTGACAGATGTCAGCTCGCCTTGCGGACCAACGACCACATCGTAAACCTGACCGTTTACCTGAACGCTGTAAGCTTCAGTGTCACCCGCAGAAGCTGGAGCTGCAGGAGCAGCTGCGACTTCAGGTTCAGAACCTGGTACTGGCTCAAAGGCATCCGGGTTGCCACGGTTTTTCAGGAATTTCAGACCAACCTGTGGGAACAGAGAGTAAGTCAGAACGTCATCAACCTGCGCTTCTGCCAGTAAGATGCCTTCCTCTTTCGACTTGGCAATCAGCTCATCAGTCAAAATATGAAGCTCTGGCTCGATCAAATCAGCAGGACGACAAGTGATGGCTTCACCACCATCAAGCACACGTGCCTGAAGCTCTTTGTTTACTTCTGCTGGTGCTGCGCCATATTCGCCTTTCAGCACGCCCGCTGTTTCTTTGGTGATGCTCTTATAACGCTCGCCGGTCAGTACGTTGATGACCGCCTGAGTACCAACGATTTGAGAAGTTGGTGTCACCAGTGGGATATAACCCAAGTCTTCACGAACGCGAGGGATCTCTTCCAGTACTTCATCCAAACGATCGGCTGCGCCCTGCT
This sequence comes from Grimontia indica, assembly GCF_000333895.2. Classification (GTDB taxonomy): domain Bacteria; phylum Pseudomonadota; class Gammaproteobacteria; order Enterobacterales; family Vibrionaceae; genus Enterovibrio; species Enterovibrio indicus. The sequence goes on from NZ_ANFM02000028.1 coordinate 35,386, forward strand.
CTTTAAGCTGGCCTTCCATGTTAGTCAGCATGCCGCCCGGTACCTGAGCAATCAGGATGCGAGAATCAACGCCTTTCAGCTGACCTTCAAACTTCGCGTACTTCTTACGAACTTCACGGAAGTAAGCGGCAATTGGCTCGATTTTCTCGAGCTGCAGGCCAGTATCACGCTCAGTGCCTTGCAGCATAGCTACAACGGTTTCTGTTGGCGTGTGGCCGTAAGTTTGGCTCATTGAGGAAATCGCAGTGTCCAGCACATCCAGACCCGCTTCTACCGCTTTAACTGCAGTAGCAGTAGAAAGACCGGTTGTTGCATGGCAGTGCAGCGCAAGAGGGATATCACAAGAAGCTTTGATGCGCTTGATCAGCTCTTCTGCCTCATAAGGCTTGAGCAGGCCAGACATGTCTTTGATACACAGGGAGTGACAGCCCAGATCTTCAAGGCGTTTTGCCAGATCTGTCCAGGTGTCCAGTGTGTGGTAAGGGCTAGTGGTGTAAGACAACGTACCTTGAGCATGCGCGCCAACATCCACAGCGGATTTCACCGCTTTCTCAAAGTTACGCACGTCATTCATCGCATCAAAAATACGGAATACGTCCATACCGTTGGCGTGGGCACGCTCAACGAATTTCTCTACCACGTCATCCGCATAATGCCGGTAACCCAGTAGGTTCTGACCACGCAACAGCATTTGCATTGGGGTTTTCGGCATCGCTTTTTTCAGTTCGCGCAGGCGAACCCATGGGTCTTCACCCAAGAAGCGGATACAGGCATCAAAGGTTGCGCCGCCCCAGGTTTCCAATGACCAGTAACCGACATCATCTAACGCAGCGGCAATCGGTAACATGTCATCAAGACGCATACGGGTCGCAAACAGCGATTGGTGCGCATCACGCAAGACAACGTCTGTAATAGCGAGTGGCTTAGACATACGACAAAACTCCTTGTAATTGTATGTTTCGCATCAGCTAGCGCTGGCGATTACGGTATTTATGTACTGCTGCAGAAATCGCAGCAATAGTTTCCCCTGACACCTGACCATTATTGTTATTTGATGGGGTGGTCGTGGTGGTTGCCTGAGGTGGCAACTCTTCGGGGACCAAGCGGGACATCAGCTTGACCAGACCGACCAAGATGGTAAGAAAGACGAAAACCACTACCATGCCTGTCAGCATGAGTGTAGCGGCGTGCTGAAGAGTACTACCCAAATCCATATGTTTGCTTCCTTGCAGGTTACCGTATTCCATTTACCGGAAAATCGGCACGACTTTTCTCAACGAAACGTATTTTACATTTTGTTGAGAATTTACTCACTCAGTTAAGTTATCGGTCAAAATACTAACAAACTGCAATAATGACAATCCTGCAATACTCGTCAATTGCTTCATTTTCGGCCTCAGACGCAATAAATACGGACAATTGTTACCATTTTGTTAATACTAGACACCTAAAACAGGCTGCAACTTGTTGCGGAAAGTTCGCAGTGTAAAAGTGCTATTTTTTAGTGAGTTAAGCGGTTTTTTCTCGAATAAGAAGAACAGTGAGCAGATAAAGTAGTAAAAGTATAAAAACGGAAAATATAGAGAAAAGTAAGGCTTTTGAGACAGTGAGAGATTAGTCGGAAATTTCGAATAGAAATGCAGAAAAGAAATGGCGCGACCGGGAGGATTCGAACCTCCGACCGCCTGGTTCGTAGCCAGGTACTCTATCCAGCTGAGCTACGGTCGCGCAGGCATTGATTGCATAAAGGTATCAATCAAGGTGAAAGTGAAATGGCGCGCTCGGGAGGATTCGAACCTCCGACCGCCTGGTTCGTAGCCAGGTAC
>NZ_ANFM02000027.1 GCF_000333895.2 Grimontia indica
ACAACAAAGAGCACGACGTCAGTCAACTCGCCCGAAGGGAGGCCCTCAATGCGCCCACTTCATCGTTAAATTCCACGGAAATAGAACGACTATTCCTCGCGAAATTTGCCTTGAATTGAACGCATTGAGGGCCTCTGAATGCGAGCATCTTCAGGTAGTTTGGGTATATACCCTTGCAGACTGGTATGCCGATTTTTGTAAGGGGTAAAAAGGGAGTTCACCATGACCGATAAAATCAAAATCGACATTGTATCTGACGTAGTATGCCCGTGGTGCATCATCGGCTACAAACGCCTAGAGAGAGCTATCGATGAGCTGGGTATGCAGGATGTTATCGAGCTTGAATGGCAACCGTTCCAACTCAATCCTCATGTGGGGCCGGAAGGTGAGAATTTGCGAGAGCATTTGATGGGTAAATACGGTATCAGTCGTGAAGACAGTGACCGGAACCGCCAAAATTTGACGCAATTGGGTCAAGAGCTTGGCTTCCAATTTTCATTCTTCGATGAGATGAAAACCCTGAACACCCGCGATGCGCATATTCTTTTGGAATACGCAAAAGAAAAGGGGAAGCAAACGGCACTCAAGCTGCGTTTGTTTGATGCTTACTTTTCTGAGAAGCAGGACATTTCGAACCGAGATATTTTGGCGAAACTGCTTGAAAAAGTGGGTCTAAGTGTCGAAGAGGGCATGGCCAAACTAGAAGACACCAAAGCAGCCAAGATCTTCGACGACACTCAGAATTACTGGCGTGGCCTTGGTGTTTCCTCTGTTCCAACGATCGTTTTCAATCGAGAAAGTGCAGTGACAGGCGCTCAACCTGTCGACGTGCTAAAGCAGATATTGAAAGAATTGGATTCTTAATATTGAGAAAGTCGACACATAGATCGTTCATTAGAATGCTCTGAATTTTAATATGACACGGATGTGATTATGAGTCTGTCAGACCACCCTCTCTGGCGTAAGCCCCAGCATCACTTAGACAGCGAAAAATCCAGCGATCACGTTCACTGGCTTGAGCTGTTCTATGACTTGGTGCATGTGGTTTCTATCTTCGTTCTGGGCAATTACCTAAGCCATCATCTTAGTGTGGAAGGCTTTGCCATCTTCGCCATGCTGTTTGTGGTGGTGTGGTTCGCCTGGTTCGATCTCAGCCTGTTTAACTCGCTGTACGTGAGTACAGATATTCGCCACCGATTGGTGATGGCAGCACAGATCCTAACGGTGATGTTGATGACCTCGTCAATCCATTCGATTGACCACGGTGGCTGGGCGTTTTTTGCTGTCGGCTATGCCCTGAACAGATTGATCATCGCCTATCTCTATCGCCGGGCAAGGAAAGTAGGAGATTCTGAATCCTCACTACCCTGTAAAATGTCCCGTAACTACGGAATTGCTTCCGCCATTTTTGCAGTGAGTGCTTTCCTTCCTCAGCCTTACGGTTACATCTTGTTTGGCATTGGTATGGTGGTGATCTGGGCGCTGTTTGTCATGCCAAAGATTGGCATTGTTCGACATGAACGTCTGGTACCGAGATTGGGTCACATGGCAGAGCGTTTTGCCCTGTTGCTGCTGATTGTCGTCGGTGAAGGCTTTTTCAAACTGATCATCACCTTGTCTGAATACGGCGTCTCCAACGTGTCGCCAGATGTATTTGTTAACTACATTATCGGTGGTTTCTCATTGCTGGTGATGTGTTGGATTTACTTTGATTTTGCAGGTAACGGAAAACCACGAAGCACAGATCCAAAAACCATGATGCAGTGGACGTTATCTCACCTCTTGCTCATGTTGTCTGCGGTATGTGTGGGTGTGGCTTTGTCTGCTGAAGTGAAGGTGGGCTTCTGGGATCACTACCCGTTCAAGTATGCAGTCATTGGCTGTCTTGGTCTGGCTGGCTATCTCTATGCGTTGCTTCTTATTCAGAATGTGATTGAAGAGCGTACGGCACACCAATTTGCGACCGCTAAAATCCGCATGGTGGGCATTGGCCTATCCTTTGTGGCGCTAGCGATTGTCGCTTTTGTTCCGGCACTCATCGGCAACTTCGTTTGGGGTGCAGCACTGATTTCTCAGGCGGTGATCCCAATGCGAAATGCTTATGTCGCGATATCAGCGGCCGATACGCAAGCCAAAACTGAAGTGGAAGATGCGGGTTAATGCAGGTGCAAGCGGTCGACAAAAAGCTGCCGGAATCCATCACGCCTTTTCAAATCGCGGTGCTGGTGCTTTCTGTATTTGTCGTGCTTTCGCTGATGGTGGAAATTCTGTTCCCACTCTCTGCTGAAACGCGACAGATCCTGCTATATGTAGACACCCTGATCTGCGGGGTGTTCTTCATCGATTTCGTTCAACAGTTCCGCGCAGCAGAATCCAAGCTGCAATATATGAAATGGGGATGGCTGGATTTGATTTCCTGCATTCCTTTGATGGACGTGAACCAATTTGCCCGTATTCTTCGTGTGGTGCGTCTGGTTAGGGCCATCAAGTCGATATCCATGATTACCCATGCCATCAGTGAAAATAAAGCGTCGTCCTCACTCCATTTTCTGATTGCGACTTCGCTGATCATGATGGTGTTTGGTTCTATCTACGTGCTTTCTCTTGAGCGCGGCATGCCGGGCGCAAACATCCAGACGGCGGCAGACGCATTTTGGTGGACTTTCATTACCATCACGACCGTAGGTTATGGCGATTTCTATCCCGTGACTTTCGAAGGAAGAATTGTCGCCATTATGCTGATCACTATGGGGGTGGGCATGTTTGGCAGCTTTACCGCGGTGTTTGCTTCTTGGCTGATTGCTGAGCCGAAGGACAACAACTCGCCGGCATTGGAAGCTGAAGTGCAATCACTGCGAAAAGAAATTCAGGAGCTAAAAGCGCTGCTGAAAGACAACAAAGGCGTCTAACCAGACGCCTTTATTTTTCGTGTAAACAGCCCTTCTTATCGTTGGGTCAGTGCCAACTTGATACCCAGCCCGACAAACAAGGTTCCCGTTACCCGGTTAAACCAGCGGATAAATGCAAGCTTTGCCAAGGTTTGCTTCATCAACTTTGCCGCACCACCATAAAACATCAAAGAGCCAAAAGAGATCGCCATAAAGCTCAGCGTCATGATGAAAAACTGCGGTGCGACAGGCGCGTTGGTATCCAGAAACTGCGGAAAGAACGAAGCAAAAAAGACGATGGCTTTAGGGTTGGTTATCGCCAGTAGCACACTTTCGCCAAAGTAATGGTGATAGCGCTTATTCGGTTTTTCACCCTCTTCAACTTTTGAATTGCCTATTCGACTTGAGCGAAAAATCTTGATGCCAAGGTAGATGAGATAAATGGCGCCTATGGCTTTAAAGACAGTAAAGACGAGGGAGGATGTCATCAAGAGTGCGCCCAAGCCAAGCATAGACACCACCGAGAGAATGAACAGCCCGACGATATTGGCAAAGCTTGAGGTGGCAACCACTGACATTTTTCCCGCGAGACCATTACGGATGGCCAGCAAAATAGCGGGCCCCGGGCTGGTGACATAGAAAAATGAAACGAAAAGATAAAGCAGAAAAGTCTCTAGCTGCATGAAAAGCACTACTCCCTATGCGCTGGCAGGCTTTACAGATCCAGGTAAAGCCTCAACATGTCTTTATGTTGCACCCCATTTTCCCAAATGGGCTCATCATAGTTGTCTAAAAAATGGTCTTTGACAACATCAAATACCCGAAAGCCCATTCGCTGGTAGAAAGTGAGTTGATAACCAAACGTACCCGTACCCAATTCCAGCCTTTTCATGTCTTTGGCACGAACGAACTGGATCATGTATCGAAGCAGTTGTGTGCCACAGCCTTTGCCCTGAAAGTCAGGGGAAACAGCAATGTTAAATAGCTCCGCACGTTGGTTACCGATAGGCTTGACCACACATGCTGCGACCACATTGTCATCGGATGTTGCAATGACACACCATGAATCAAGTAGATAAGAGGCGATGCTGGATGCTGATGGATCCGCTTCGAGGAGCAGTGACGCAGGAATATGTTGGGGTGTCACTTCGCTGAAAGAGATATTAGCAGGCATCTGATAGATACCTTTTCATAGTAATTTTAAAAGTCGTAGAAAAAAGCATAAATATCCTTTTTGTCGAGCATGGCTCTGTCCTTTGGGCTTATCCATCACCAGATAGGACTGCGTAGAGCGGCTCACCGGTTTTCGCGCAACGAAATTCGACCGTATTCCCCTATGGGACGCTGAAGGAAAGAGTCTTGCCAACACTTTCTGAACGATAGCGAGCGGTGAATTCAACATGTTCAACACCGTGTTGGTTTAGATGCGCGATAATGTTGTCTTCGTCCAGTGGAGAAATCAGTAGGCAAAGATGGTCAACACTATTCTCCATCTCTGTTGGTTCTCCACCACCTCGTCATCCCAGTTGACTATGAATATTGACAATATCAATCAAGGGATTGCCCTCGCGCAATTTGGTCAGCAAACCACGGAAGGCCAGTATAAAATGCGATCATGCTCTTGCGTTTGTCAGTTCTGAGAACCAGATGATCTATGCCCAGAATGTTAAGCATGATTCCTCCTGAATGCGGTGACGCGACGTGTGCCTCGAAATATGGACTTTTTGCGCGGATTACAGAGACGTAATGGGCAAGCTGCGGCGACGTGCTTTGGATTTGTACCATGCTTCTTTTAAGTACCATCCAAGTGTACTAAGGAGTACAGATAGGGTGGTGAACATCAGTATTTGCGTTGGAAATTGGAGGAAAAATGCTTCAACGCCTGAAGTGGGTTCGTAAAGGAACAGCGAAGCCAGACGCGATGACAACAGAACGATGGTAAGGAACAAAGCGGTACGGACGATATAAGAGAACTTTCCATAGCGGCGTTCTTCTCCCCATCGATAAAAGCGTTTGTCGGGTCCCATATTCGTTCCGTATGTTCAACTAAAACATTGATGCGGAAGAATAAAACGAACCTTAAAATTATTGCATTGCGAGTTGTAAATTTGCGAGTGACTCAACGGGACGCTCGGTTAAAAAAGCGCGGTGCATCCTGCCTTGGGAGATGAGCGAGGTTTAGGTTGGCTTCAATCGCGGTGTTGACCGCCAGAGAAGTGGGTGTGCCGAGCGTGATCAGTGTGGCTACACCAGATAACACCGCTTTTTGCACCAATTCGATGCTGCAACGACTGGTGACCAGTAAGGCTTGAGTCGGTGCCAGCGCTTTGTTGCGGATTGCCGTTCCCAGCGTTTTATCCAGCGCATTATGGCGGCCAATATCTTCCCGGCACAGCAAAATCTCGCCTTGTTCATTGACCAACATCGCTGCGTGAATGGCACCGCTTATATGCCCTAAAGACTGCCACTGACGGAGAGACTCCCTAAGCTTGAGGATGCTGCCGTTGCTGAGGGTATCGATATATGGCAAGGGTTCAAATGTCGGAATGGCGTGTTCGAGAGATTCAGTACCGCAAATCCCACACCCTGTGCGACCAGCCAAATGACGCTTTGTGAGGGAAAGTCTCGCCTGTGCGCGGTTGGCAAGCTGCACATTCGCAATCAGCGCGTCGTCTTTCTGTTCGATGTTGATGTCGTGAATTTCGCTGCCACTTCGGATAATCCGCTCACTGAAAGAAAAACCATAAATGAAATCTTCAATATCCTGAGGTGTCACCATCATCACTGCATGGCTGACGCCGTTGTAGCTGATGGCCAGTGGCGTTTCAGTTGGCAGGGTTGCAAACGAAGTGACCTGACTCTCGTCATCAATGTAATGATGCAGCGAGTGGGGAGGAATTGGCGCATCCGGCTGCGCTTCGTCATCTTTCATTTTGCGATTGGTCATTCTCAGCCCTGAGCGGTGTGTATGTCACGAAGCATAGTGCCAACCAGTTTAACGCGTTGCCCCAAAGTGTAAAAAAGGTGATGTCACACTTTGTCGCAAACGCATTTCGGGCGGGCGCATTTGCACATTTCCCAGTGAGATCACCGCTTTACCATGCCTTTATACGGTGGCGTTTTTCCGCCTGACAGCAATGAAAAGACTACACTTTTTAGTGCCGTGACAAATTCAGTGACGGCGTTAGATTTTCCGGAATTCAGGACAATGGAATGACAGATTACTCAGGATTCGGGCTGTTTAAACACGCGCTCACTTTCCATGAAAACTGGCAACGGGCATGGCGAAACCCGACGCCGAAACCTCTTTATGACGTGATCATTGTTGGCGGCGGTGGCCATGGTTTGGCAACGGCTTACTATCTCGCCAAGGAATGTGGCGTTAAGAATGTTGCGGTGGTGGAAAAAGGCTGGCTTGGTGGCGGTAACACCGCACGAAACACCACGATTGTGCGTTCCAATTATTTGTGGGATGAAGCCGCACACCTTTACGAACACTCTCTCAAACTTTGGGAAGGCCTTTCCCAGGAGCTCAATTTCAACCTGATGTTCAGTCAACGTGGCGTGTTGAACTTGGGGCACAACCTTCAGGATATGCGTGATATTGAGCGTCGTGTGAGCGCAAACCGACTAAACGGTATCGACAGTGAAGTATTGGATACCCGAGGCGTACAAGAATTGGTGCCACTTCTTGATTGCTCTGACAATGCCCGCTACCCGGTCTTGGGGGCGAGTTGGCAGCCAAGGGGCGGCGTGGCGCGACACGACGCTGTTGCCTGGGGTTATGCCCGAGCCGCCGATCAACTGGGTGTGGATTTAATCCAACAAACGGAAGTGACCGGTCTTCGTATTGAAGACGGTAAAGTGAAAGGTGTAGAAACCTCTCGCGGGTTTATCGGCGGGGAAAAAGTGGGTTGTGTGGTTGCAGGTAACTCGGGTGAGTTAGCACGAATGGCGGGAATGACCATGCCACTGGAATCCCACCCCTTGCAGGCCATGGTATCTGAGCCAGTGAAGCCATGTATCGACACTGTCATCATGTCTAACGCTGTTCATGGCTACATCAGCCAGTCAGACAAAGGCGACTTGGTGATTGGGGCGGGTATCGACAGCTATAACGGCTTCGGTCAGCGCGGCTCTTTCCCTGTTATCGAACACACGATTTCAGCAATCATCGAGATGTTCCCTTTCCTCAGCCGTGTGCGAATGAACCGTCACTGGGGTGGGATTGTCGATACCTGTCCCGATGCTTGTCCCATCATCAGTAAAACGGACATTCAAGGGCTCTACTTCAACTGTGGTTGGGGGACTGGGGGCTTTAAAGCCACACCGGGTTCAGGTCATGTGTTTGCTCACACTATCGCGAACGATTCGCCGCACCCTATCGCGGCACCATTCAACCTCAACCGTTTTGTCACGGGCCATTTGATTGACGAACACGGCGCTGCCGGTGTTGCGCATTAGGGTCAACAGACCATAGGGAAAGGAACGCAGATGCTACGGATTTATTGCCCTTACTGTGAAGAATACAGAGAAGAAGACGAATTCAGCTATGGCGGTGAAGCGCACATTGTTCGTCCGCTCGAGCCCGAAGCCCTGAGCGATAAAGAATGGGGTCATTACCTGTTCCATCGCAAGAACATTAAGGGGAGCCACCGAGAAATGTGGTATCACGCTGCGGGCTGTCGCAAGTTCTTTAACGTTCAGCGCAACACAGTGACTTACAAGATTGAAGCGGTATACAAAATCGGTGAGTCCGCTCCCGAGGAAAATGGGGAGGCGGGTGCATGAGTCAGATTAACCGTTTAAGTGAAGGCGGGCGTATCGACCGCAATTCCTCTTTCACATTTACTTTTGAAGGCAAAGTGTATCAGGGCCATAAAGGCGACACCTTGGCCTCTGCACTGCTTGCTAACGGCGTGAAAGTCGTGGGGCGCAGTTTCAAATATCACCGTCCCCGTGGCATTTTGGGGGCAGGTGCGGAAGAGCCGAACGCGATTTTGCAGCTTGGTTCGAACGAAGCGACCTCTTTGCCAAATCAGCGCGCGACACAGACTGAGCTTTATGATGGCCTTACTGCCCGCGTTGCCAATGCCTGGCCAAGCCTGGATAAAGACTTTCTTTCCGTTGTGGGAAAAATTGGCGGTGCAATGATGCCTGCCGGCTTCTACTACAAGACTTTCATGTATCCGGAATCCCTTTGGCCAACCTACGAAAAGCAAATTCGAAAGGCGGCGGGGTTGGGTGAAATTCCACGCGCAAACGATCCGGACCAGTACGATCACATGCATCAGCATTGCGAAGTGCTGATTGTTGGTGGTGGTGCTGCAGGCCTGGCAGCGGCAAGACAGTTTCTGGGTTTAGGCCAGCGCGTGATCCTGGTGGATGAACAGTCAGAATTTGGCGGAAGCCTGCTGCATTGCCGCGAGAAGATAAACGGCAACCCTGCAACCCAATGGGTCGCTGAAACCGTGGAGCATCTGGAGGCTGACCATAACTTTATGCTGCTGCCAAGAAGCACCGCGTTTGGTTACTACGACCACAACTTTGTGGGCGTCGTAGAAAGGCTCACCGATCACTTGGGCGAAGACGTTAACGGTGTTCGCCAGCGCATCCATCACATCCGCGCTGAGCATGTTTTGCTGGCAACGGGTGCGATTGAACGTCCGCTGGTATTTGGTAACAACGATTTGCCAGGCAGTATGCTGGCATCGGCGGTACAGATTTATCTCCGTCGCTATGCAGTTGCACCGGGCAATGAGCTGATACTGATGACCACCAATGACGAAGCCTATGACGCGGCGATTGAGTGGCACAACAGTGGCAAAACCGTGGTCGCGATTGTGGATACACGTTCCTTCTCTGATGGCGAGCGGGTCAAAGAAGCCAAGGCTTTAGGAATCTCTGTCTTGCATGGTCATGCCGTGACCAGCCTTCAAGGTAGCAGCCATGTCACTGGTGCGGAAGTAGCTCCTATCGACCGTGATGGGAAGAGCGTCACGGGCACGATGAGAGTCATCAGCTGTGACACGGTAGCCACCAGCGGAGGTTGGAGCCCGGCGCTGCATCTCAGTTGCCACACGGGCGGTCGTCCTAGTTGGCGTGATGATATAGCGGGATTCGTGCCTTCAAATACTGTTGAAGGAATGGATTACGCAGGCGCTGTCAATGGTGAGAGTGCGTTGCTGGAAGTGATTCAGGACGGGGCAGCCAAAGCCAAAGCCATTGCAGACGCATTGGGCTCAGAGCTCGCCGAAACGACAGTTCCTGTCGTGGACACATTGCAAACCGATTCTGCTATGGCGATGTACTTGGTGCCTTACCGTTTACCGGTCAGCCGCGCGCCAAAACAGTTTGTGGACTTTCAGAATGATGTTACTGCTGCGGGTATCGAGCTGGCAGTTCGAGAAGGTTACGAATCCATAGAGCATATCAAACGCTACACCGCGATGGGCTTTGGTACTGATCAGGGGAAAACGGGCAATATCAACGGTATGGCTATTGCTGCCAATGCAATGGGTAAATCCATTGCTGAAACCGGGACCACCATTTTCCGCCCAATGTACACGCCAGTGACCTTTGGTGCATTGGCAGGGCAGCATGTCGGCAAACTGTTCGATCCGGCGCGTTATACCGCGATGCACGAATGGCATGTCAAAGAAGGCGCGTTGTTTGAAAACGTTGGCCAATGGAAGCGCCCTTGGTATTACCCGAAGAACGGCGAAACCATGGATGAGGCTTTGGCACGAGAGTGTAAGGCAACCCGCGAAAGTGTCGGTATTCTGGATGCATCCACACTCGGTAAAATCGACATTCAGGGTAAAGATGCCCGCGAATTCCTGAACCGCATTTATACCAATGGCTGGGACAAACTGGCACCGGGACGTTGCCGCTATGGCCTGATGTGTCACGAAGACGGCATGGTGTTTGATGATGGCGTGACATCCTGTATTTCAGACTCTCACTTCATCATGACAACTACATCAGGCGGTGCAGCGGGTGTGCTGCAATGGCTGGAAGTGTGGCACCAGACCGAATGGCCAGAGCTTGAAGTTTACTTCACCAGTGTGACGGACCAATGGGCGACGATGACGATTTCCGGTCCAAATTGCCGCAATGTGCTGCGTCAGTTGGTTGGCGATGAAGATGTCTCTGAAGAGGCTATGCCGTTCATGAGCTGGAAGCCGATGAAGGTGGCTGGCGTGGATGCACGCGTTTTCCGCATCAGTTTCACGGGCGAGCTATCGTTCGAAATTAATGTGAATGCGAACTACGGCCTTTACGTGTGGGAACAGGTGATGAAAGCGGGTGAAGCCTACAACATCACCCCTTACGGCACGGAAACCATGCACATTCTGCGTGCAGAGAAAGGCTTTATTATCGTGGGGCAGGATACTGATGGCTCGGTGACGCCTCAGGATCTCAATATGGGTTGGATTACTGGTAAGCAGAAAACCTACAGCTTCTTGGGTCGTCGATCCTGGTCACGGGAGGACACTGTCCGAACTGACAGGAAACAGCTGGTGGGCCTGAAATGCGTGGAGTCACACAAGGTTATTCCAGAAGGGGCGCAGGCAGTCGATAACCCTGACCAACCAGTCCCAATGACCATGGTGGGGCATGTCACCTCTTCATACTTCAGTGCCGTATTGGGGCATTCCATCGCTTTCGGTCTCATAAAAGATGGTCTTAACCGAATGGGGGAGTATGTTTATTTCCCATTGGCGAATGGCAAAACACTCAAGGCGGAGATTTGCAGCTCAGTGTTTTACGACACTAAAAATGAAAAGCCAATGAATGCGAACGAGGATGAAGTGTCGGCGCTGTCAGAAAGCTATGAACCAGTAAAACGCACACCTGTGCATCATCTCGGTAAATCGCACCCATCTTCACCGGGCGTGCATTTGCATGAGCGCGATGGTGTAAGCCATCTCGTGTTACGTGGTGAGCCTACTGCAGAGTTCTCTGCGGCAGTGGAAAGTGCATTAGGGCTGACCTTGCCAGTTTCACCTTGTACTTCTTCGGTGAACGATTCGCTGCAAATTTGGTGGCAATCGCCAGATGAGTGGCTGATCCTGAGCTTCGAGCAAGATGCAAGTACCATCGAGAAGAAACTTCGGGAAGCGTTGCAAGGGCATTTCCAAATCACGGATGTCAGTGGTGGGCAGACATTGCTAATGCTGACTGGTTCTCATGCCAAAGACGTGCTGAAGAAATCTGTTTCCTACGATGTCGATGGAAGAAGCTTCATCATGGGCAAGTGCGTTGGCACATCTTTCGCCAAAGGGCAGGTGTTTATGCGCCATCACAGTGAAAACTGTTATGACCTGATTGTGCGCCGAAGTTTTGCTGATTACATCGCGCTTTGGATACAGCAATCCGCCGACGAATACGGATTGGCGCTGGACTGCTGATTGGCCTACTAACTCAATACTCATTGCCCGCTTCATGCGGGCTTTGTTTTTCTTAGCCACGTGACGCATTAGCCACCTGCATTAGTGATATTGTTTAACACCCAAACGACCTGAAGATGCGGGATTCAGGTTATTTGGGTATTAAACAATAACGAGATGGCGCGCTTGGATTTTATCACTGACCCTTTGTTTTACCTTATGGCTATCCCGGCCGTGCTGATTTACGGCATCGGTAAAGGTGGGTTGGGTGGCGCGCTGGGTATCATCGCCGTTCCGCTTATGGCACTGACGATAGCACCGACACAGGCTGCGGCTATCTTGCTACCGATTCTTCTTGTGATGGACGTATTCGCCGTTCGCTATCACTACCGCAAGGCTGATTATTCCGTGATCAAGCAAATGCTACCGGGTGCGCTGGTGGGCGTTGCACTCGCAGGCTTCTACATGCAAGCTGTTTCGCAGGCAGGATTGAAGCTGACGATTGGGGTATTGTTGCTGTGGTTTTGTGGTCAGTATTTATTGAGCCTGTTAGGAATGGCCAAGCCCGCCAGAAGGCGAAATAACATGTTGGCAGCCACGCTGTGGGGTGGTGTGAGCGGGTTTTCCAGCACCACCATCCATGCCGGTGGTGGCCCTGCGAGTATTTATCTTCTTCCTCTGAGGCTCGAAAAAGTCACGCTGGTGGCAACTATGGCGGTGTTCTTCGCTGTGTTAAATGTGGTGAAACTTATTCCTTACGCGGCTCTTGGCGAACTTGACACCAACAATTTGTCTACGGCATTGATACTCGTGCCATTGGCACCAATCGGGGTGGCGCTGGGCGTGAAGCTTCTGCATCGCGTCAGTCAGGCGCGCATTTATCAGCTTTGCTACCTGTTTCTTTTCCTGTCGGGTGTGAAGCTTTCTGTGGATGGGATCAGCGGGCTTCTTTGACTATTTCCTGCTGAGCCTGAATGCCAGTGATACCGCCAGGCTCTGTGCTAAGCAGAGTGTCGCCGTTTGGGAGCGGAAGGATTCAACCTCTGCTTCTTTAATCACAAAGCAAACGTGGCTATTTGCCGCCAGAGGGCTCACCTGACTGTCGGTAAAAATGATTTGTTTTGCCTTTTTCATGGCGGCGAACTCACACAGCTCAACCGTTTCTGGCGAGTAAGGGGAGAAGCTCGCACCAATTACCAAGTCTTTGCTGCCCACCAACGCTAATTGCTCAGCTGCCATGCTGCCGAATCCGTCGACAATCACAACACGGCGTTCAAGATGACGAAGTGCATAACCCAGGTATGAGGCGATGCTGAAAGCACGACGCATCGCCACGATGTATATGGTTTCCGCGTTTTCTAAAAGATCGACGGCTGCATCCAACTGCTCGGGTGCGATTGCATTGGAGAGCTCCTGAAGCGCGACGGTATTGGCGTGACTAAACTGCTGCAGAATGTCTGACGGCGTTTCCAGTTCCCTTTCTTCACCTTGGGCGTTTTGTAGCAGACGGGCGCGTTCAGTATAGCTGCTGGTTTCCTCAACAAGGTTTTTGCGGAACAGTTGCTTCATTTCGTTGAAGCCACTGAATTCAAATGCATTTGCAAAGCGGATCAGTGTTGAAGGAGGCACATTCGCATGAGTGGCAATGACGGCTACAGTGTCGAAGGCAATGCTGTTGGGGTTATCCAACACATAGTGAGCAACCTGCTGAAGCCGTTTACTCAGATCATGATAGCGGTGACGGATTTGTTGTTGTAATTCAGCGAGGTGAGTTGCAGTTGCCATAGCGATCCCTGATTTAGCACGTCTATGTCAAGTGTAATGTTTCGTTAAAGAATAGGAAATGGAATTTTTATTCCAATCCTTATACTAACAACAACGGCGGGCGACTTAACTGAAAGTGATCTCGCTGAAGTGAGGGTTATCAACTAAGACCTTCATCGAGGTAACATTGTCGAGCACAACCAACACTTCTTCACCATCGACATCCAACACCATACATTCCTCTTTCTGGATATTTCGCGCGGTATCTTTGGCAATGCCTTCGTTAACGCCACCGTCTTTCATCACTAACCTCACGGGGTAGTGATACAAACAGGCGATTTCGACATAGTCATATTCGGCACATTTAATCATGAACCTTCCCTCCATGGGTGATAGTTCTTTTAGTGTGACCCAAAGAGTAAAAACCCGCTAACAATAGCGGGCTCAAATTTACTACTTGGATTCCGCCGTATTAGGCAAAGGGACTGCAACCACCTCGACACGTCGGTTCTCGGTTCTACCCGCTGCTGTTTTGTTGCTTTGTGCGGGTTTGGTTTCCCCTGCAGAGACAGTTTTGAGTTGTTTCTTGTCTCCGCCAGCATCAACCAAATAGCCTTTGACCGACTCTGCGCGTTTCAGACCCAGGGTCAGGTTGTAAGCGTGCGAACCTACGCTGTCTGTGTGACCTGTGATGGAAAGCGGTGTAGAGGAAGTTTTTATGGAATCCACAATTCTCGCCAGAATCTTCTTGCCTGTTGGTGTCAGAGAAGACTTATCAAACCCGAAGTGCACTTTAGCAATCAACCCACTTTTTCCTTGCTCTATTTTTGGGGTTTCGCGCACCAAGAGCTCTGCACATTCTTTATTGAGGCCCGCGTTGAGCAGGGCGTTGATGAAGATTGGGGTGGTTGGAAAAGCGTTGGTTTGGCGTTCAAGTTGGAGGTAATGCGCCTTATGAAAAAAGACATCAGTCGATTGCCCAACGTCTATTTTGAATCTGACCTCTGTTTGCTTGTCTGAACAAATGTCCTCAAACACCGTTGCCGAAATGTTAGATGCTAGAGTCGGCATCGCCACGCTGCTCAATGCAATAAAAAGCGCAGGAAGGGTAAAGGTGGCTTTCATAAATGCTCCGTTATTCATCGTAGTGGCGATAGTAAAGGTGACCGACTTCTTCACTGATCAACTCAAGGACAGTGTCAAAGATTTCCTGATAAGAATCGGCAGACTGAATATTGTCTTCGCCAGCACATATTTTTAGTCCGGGGTTGGTTTCTAGGTTATAGTCAAAACCAATGACGAAAATTTTGGCTTCAACGTCTCGCCCGTTAATCGTTTTGGCTTCAAGATCGCTGATGATGTTGTTGCAAAGGCCTCGTTCATATAATCGAAGAGCAGCGTAGCCCGGATAGCGGTTATCGTTTGAGTTTCCATCGTTTGCTGAGTCAATACCATCAGAAAGCACGATAATTAATTTTCGAACATTCTCGCCTTCATTGACGATTTTCGCTGCATCGATCAAACCTTCGTAAGATGCCGTACCATAATCTGGATAAAAACTGGAAATAGTTGAACGGAACTGTCTGAAGTTGTCGGTTAAATCGAGCGTGTAAAAATAAGAGTCGTCACCACTATATCTGCCGTTAATGCGGGTATAGCGATTGTTCAAAGGATCCGAAGCGGTAGCCGAATAGTTAATATTGGGAATGTTTCGCCACCATTCCCACGTTAAACTGCTTGAATTATAGTTATAATCTACGTTGCTGTAATAGCGGCTCCCATTGTTTGGGTACATGTTGTAACCAATGAATGCTGCACGGTTTTTTAGCTTGGAACCGTTGAGCTCTTGCTCGGTTTTTTCATTGAAAGTTTCCAGCTTTTGGGTGATGTCGGAAATGACGTCAATAACACCCCGATACTTCAACTTCCCATTCCATGATTCCTGCATTGACCCGGAAAAATCGGCAACAAAAGCAACATCAATGGTATATCCCTGATATTTTCGAGCTACGGCCTTACCGCCCATTTCCTGAACTTCTTCGTAACCCAAGTTGTAGTCGTCTTGTGGGTACCAAGAATCGAAATCAGCATTAATGACAACTTTGTATTCGGTAAATACCAAGCCTTCCTCATCATAAATACCGGGCTTTCCGCAATCATTACCATAAATTTCGTCACAACTTTTTCGGACGATAGCAATATCTGATTGCTCAATTTCGCCATCTGGAACAAAAACGTTCGTTACTTTTTGAGCAAGCTCTTTGTTTTCGCTCTCGACTGTAGATGCATTCGCAGCAACGGCCAATGAAGCCATTTCAACCGCGTCGCCAAGTCTTGCGTGTGTTTGCAAATAGCGCGTTGACTCAACAGCAAAAACAAAAATGCTGAAGAACAAAGGATACATAATCACAAAAATAATGGTGGCTATGCCTTGTTGTTTTTTGGGTGAATGAAAATTCATTTTCTTTCCCTAGCGACCAAATGACATTGAGATTGAGCGGACTCGTTCGAAGTTTTCACCAACGATGTCGCCATACCAGTTCTTCGAGCGATAGCAAATAGTGACTTGGTAAAGCGTAAGTTTGTTGTCGAACTGGGTGATAGGAGCCATATCTATCATGTTGGATAGAACAGTGTCTGGCTGACATGCATATTGACCGAGGCTAAAGCGGTGAACATTAACAACGGGACTGATTGGCTGCTTATTGTCATCGAATTGTTGTTGTTCGATATAAAGGCCTAATCGTGATGCTTCGAAATCGCCAATAGTATCTTTGAGAGACCTTGATACGAGGTCCAAGCCTTTTGTTGCTTCGGCATAGGTGATCGTCTCATCGCCGTCAAAGAGTTCAGTGCGCTCTTTGATAAGGCTGACGAGTGAATAGGAAAGCCTATCCAGTTTTCCTTTGATGGATTGCTTGACGACCACATCCATAGTGAAAACCAAAACGAGGCTAAAACCAATCAATACCAAGACAAGTTCTATGGTGAATACGCCGCGTTGTTTATTGACTAAATTGGTCACGTTCAAACTCCTGAATGCCAAATACTTCACGGGCTAAAGTAATATTCTGTAAGCCGCCTACCCAATTGAAAACTGACGAGTAGTCATAGCTCACTCTATAGAGCGCAATGGGGTTGTCCTCTCGCTCTTCGCTTCCTTGACTGTTAGGGGAGGTGGCATCGTTATAAGACTCGTAATAACGTACCGATATATTGAATTTGTTGCGGTCTAGAAATCGAGCCCAAGTGCTATCGTTGTCATTGAGCGTGCGCATGAATACATCGGTGTAGTCACTGTTTGCAGATGTTCTGGCATTGCGTGATGACTCAGCGATGGCATAGTCGACGGCGGATGAAATGAATCCCATGATGCACAACTCCACCCAAAATATCAGAACATAAAATAGAGCCATGAATCCAAGAACGAATTCAATGGCAACAACACCACGTTGTTTGTTCATATTATTTTTATTTTGCATTTCCGTATCTCTAAGCCTTCCATCGAATGAAAAGTTTGTTTCCTTTAACTTGAACCTCAGGCTTACCCTGTTTGTCGTCCCTCATTTCAAGTACGATACGTACAAAGTTTTCATGTTCCCCCAGAACCAATTTTTTAGCGGGACCTTCTTTGTAATAACGACGCCGCTTTGTGGTGAAATCTTTTGCACCCTCAATGTCAAACACCCACTTTTTGCGTTTCTCCAAATACTCTGTATTGATTTGTCCCAGTGGAAAATCAGATGTTGCTATGTATTCTTCACCTTCAGCGGTTGATTTATATTCAACGTGAGTCACCAAGCGACGCGATTTAGCAAACTGACGTTTTTTCTTGGTTTCAGCCAGTTCTGCCAGCCGTTTCGCTTGTTTTTCTTCTTCAATCGCTCGCTGAGCGCTCTTGGCTTTTGCTTGCTCCATTTTTATTCGGAGTTTTGCTAGTTGGTCATTTGAGCCTGTCGCTGTATTTAGTTCTGGTTGGGCCGGGCTTGTTACAATGTTCGACTGAACCTTTGGCCCACTCTCCATATTGCCCTTTGTCGCAACATCTTGCTGTTTTGTCTTTACTGGTTCAGGCTGCTTGTCTTGTTTTCCCATTGGCACTGAAGCGGATTTCTCAACATATGTGAGCTTATTTGTGTTGAGAGTTGTGGCCCGAAGTCCCGTAAACTTCTCGGCGAGATAGGTATCATTTTCGCTGTTTGCCAGTAATTGACTGAATGCGCGTGTTTTGCCAGCTTTAGCATAAGCGAGAAGTAGGTTGGCTTTGGCCTTATCATCGGCTCTACCTGCCTGAACAAGTGGGGCGAGAATATCAATAGCTTCGTCGTAGTCACCTTTCAAAAGCGCCATCATCGCTAAATTATTTTTTACTGCGGCATCGTTGTAGTGATTTTTCCTTGCGGTTTCAAAGGCCGTGGTGGCATCGGCAAATTTTCCTTGTTCAGCCAGAATCAACCCTCTGAGGTTGTGTGCTTCACCTAAACCTTTTTCCTTTCGAATTGCGGTATTCGCATGTTGTTCAGCTAACGTCAATTTGCCTTGATCGAGAAAAACGTTTGCACGAAGAAGGGCGAGTTCTGCGCTATCCAGCTTCCTGGGAGATATTTGGGATAGTTGGAACATGGCAGCTTCTGCATCTCCCAACTTGTAATGTGCTGATGCGAGCTTGAATCTCGTGGCGGCAGATGGTTCTTCTTGCAGCTGCCTTTCGTAGCGTTTTACAAGAGCAGCATAGTTTCCTGAGTTAATGAGGATGTCTTCACCGTTATCTTTCACGTACTGAGATGGTGAAGAAGAGGTACAACCTACTAATAGGGTTGCTGCAAAAAAATAAGCGAAGATTTTCATTAACCTAACATCCTCATAACTCCTGGTGCGGTAATCAAAATCACGATTGGCATCATGATGAAAATGATCAAAGGAACAGACATTTTTGAAGCTAGCTTGCCGGCTTTTTCCTCCAGAGAGAGCAATTGAATTTCACGTATGTCTCTCGCCAACGTTGAAAGAACACCGTAAATTGAGGTTCCGTGCTGCATGCTTTGAGAGAGTGTCATCACGAAGCTGCGCATTTCAGGAGCAGGGATCCGCTCATGCAGTTCTCTCAAAGCTTTTTCAAGACCGACAGTTTGAGACCTATCTCTCAGGCGTTTAAGCATATAGGCCATATCTCTATCAAATGCAGCCATTTCAGATGTGAGATAAAACAAGGTTGTTTCGATAGTCATGCCTGTTTGTACACAAACGCCCATTAGATCGAGAAGGTAGGGTAGTTTTCGGGTTAGTTTGGATGCTAAAGCTCGGCGACGCATGTCCAGATAAATATCAGGAGCGATAACAACTGCTACGACGAGTAGACTCAACCACATCACCTTTGAAGTGACTGATTCACTGAGAGGTGTGTCGCCCGAAAACAAAATAATCAGGGTGCCTACAGCACAGACCGTGTACTTGATAAGGAAGTAGTAAGGCGCGAGGGAGGTATTGTAAAAACCTGCACCGATAAACTTCTCTTCAATTTCCCGGTTTGTACCTGCAAGAAAACTAGCTGTAAAACTGGCTATCTCAGACATCGCCGATTTTTGGGTAGATGCGGTTGGAGCGTCGAGTGTCTGGCGTATGCGGTAGCGGCGAAAAAACGAAACATAAATCCCGGTAAGAATCACTGCCGCACCAACGGATATCAGCAAGGTGTAGAAAACTATCTGTACACCAGTCATTACTTAACGCTCCGCATAAGGCCAGTAATGATTGCCATACCAATTGCTTCACTAATAAGGGTGTAGTAAAGCAGTGGGCGACCGTTTTCATTGTTCATCACGAAGTCATAGTTTTCAGGACTAAGTACACGCATGATGAAGAAAATGAAAATGAATGGTATGGCACACACAATGTATGCAGACATTCGCGCCTCTGCGGTCATCGCCCTCTTTTTCATTTCTATTGAACGGGCATCAAACAGAACTCGATTCAATCGAGTGATCACTTCCCGAAGCTGGCCGCCTCGGTTAACGTTGACGCGCATTGCGATTACGAAGAATTGAAATGATGGTGTGGGAAACCGCAAACAAGCCTTCCTGAATACAGCATCTGTCGACTCCCCCATATTCAGACGTTCTCCCATGCGCTTGAATTCTTTACCGACGATACTGTCGAGATTTCCACCGACAAAAACGATGGCATGAAGCAAACTTTCACCAGCGGAGACTGAGCTAGCAATCATGTTTAGCGCATCAGGGAAGCTATCCTCAAACGCATTCTGAGCTCGGGTATTTAGGTATGAAAGACCTAAAATGGCAGATAAAGGCACTGTGATTACGAGACTAGTAATCATGGATAAATGGAATAAGGTACCCAACACGTAAACCCCAAGCATTGAGGTGACGGCGAAGAACGCGATGATTTTCAGAAGTGCAAACCGTCCTATATCGGCCAACACATTCTCGAACGCGCGTTTTACTCTTTGCGGATAGGTAGTTTGCGTCAGCGCATCCATGTCTACCGCACGGTTTTCTAGAAATTGGGTTTCCGGGAGCGGGTTATTGTCTTTTAGCAATGTTTCCCGACGGGATTTAAGACGCGTTTGTTTGTGGAGCAAGTAGAGTCCAAACGCTAGGAATAAGCAGTAAATCGCGTTTGCAATCATGAAGATCTCCCGCTGAAGATACTGTTTAGTTCTTTATCTAAACCGAAGTAACGGGCCTTTTCATAAAGCACCGAACGTTGAAGCAAGCCAGAAGTGATAAAGTCGCCACGCACTTTTCCGTTTTCTCCAATACCACGGTGCTCAAAGCGGAAAATTTCCTCCATGACTACGTTGTTACCCTCCATACCAACGACTTCACTAATGCTAAGCACCTTACGGCTACCATCATGAAGGCGACTGATTTGGATAATGACATCGATAGCACTGACTATGGTTCGCCTAATCGCTTCCAAGGGGAGAGAGGAGGTTGCCATCATGACCATGCTCTCGATACGGGATATAGCATCTCTAGGGTTATTGGCATGAAGTGTTGTCATTGAACCATCATGGCCAGTGTTCATCGCTTGGAGCATTTCAAATGCTTCTGAACCACGACACTCACCAATAATGATTCTGTCTGGACGCATACGCAGTGCGTTAATAACTAGCTGGCGCTGATTGACTTCACCGGTACCTTCTATACCTGCTGTACGTGTTTCAAGGCGGACGACATGGGGTTGTTGCAATCTCAGTTCTGCCGCATCCTCAATAGTGACGACTCGCTCTTTCTCCGAAATATAGTGAGATAAAGCATTCATCATGGTTGTTTTACCGGAGCCCGTACCTCCTGATATCACAATGTTTGCGCGGCATCTCGAAGCAATGACCATCAATTTGGCTAATTCAGGAGTCATGGCTCCAAATTCAACTAGATCCGCAAACATGATGCTTTGCTTTTTAAACTTACGGATTGAAACGGAAGCACCATCAATCGCAATTGGAGGGAGCACGATATTTACCCGGCTGCCATCCTCCAAGCGTGCATCACACATCGGCACCGACTCATCCACCCGACGACCCACGCGTGCCGCAATGCGCTTTGCAACATTAATCAGTTGTTGGTTATCGATGAATGTGATTGGAGATTTTTCCACCAAACCATTTCGTTCGATGAAGACATCAGACGGACCATTAATCATGATGTCAGAGATTGTGTCATCTTCGATTAACGGTTGAATGGGACCTAAACCTCGAAGCTCATCGTACATCATTCGTACGAAGTCACTTCTCAACGCATTGTTAATAGGTACGTTGTCTTGATCGGCCAATAGGTTAATGGCCTCAATTAACTGCCGCTGCAGATCTTCACGTTTCAGTGAGGCAATGGCTTCCGCATCGATAGCATCAAAGATTCTCTCGCGAAGCGAACGATATAAGTCTCTTGTTCCCTGCATATGCGGTTACTTGCCTCCAAGACGAGGAAGAGAGAAAAGAGGCTTTCGCTTGGGTGACAAATCTTCACCAATAATAAGTGAGCACAAACGGCGAACTTCCCCACCAAACTTGGACTTGGTGCTTCCTGGATTCGTGCCGCTGACCAAAAACTCCTCAAGTTTGGTCTCGTACGGCAATACAATATCAACAGGCCGGTTTAGGTATTTTTCTACTTCAGCCTGCGTCACACTGGCAAATCTTGGTGCTCTATGCTGGTTTAGAACCAATAGAGTTCGAAAATTCTTCGGCCTCTCAGCTTCTTGAGTCTGCTTGGCAAGCTTATTCAACATGGCGGAAGTTTCGCGCAAACACGAAATGGTTGGTTCCATCACAATGACGGCAACGTCGAGCATTTGATGGATGGTATGTGGCTGCACATCGAAACTCACGGATGAAGAGAGGTCATCCAATATAAAGTTGGTTTCTGATGTCAAATAAGAGACGACGAGACTGTTCGTTTCGAAGAGGTCTGCTGAGCTCTCATTGTTTAGTCCTAAAGCCAGGTAATCCAATCGGTTGGAGATGCGAGTGACGAGACTTTTGGCAGAGGTGTGGTCCAACTCTGTACCGACTTCGTTATCTGTTAATCGTCTCTTGTCGCGATTTTTTAAACCAAGGAGAAGATCGAGATTACCTGAAAGATAGTTGTGGTCTACCACCATGCAGGAGGTTTGTTTGTCGTTCGTTAGTACCCAACTGAGCTCAGCGGTAAGCAATGACGCACCAACACCACCTCTCGTTCCAACAATACCCACACGCTTTGCTCGACGACGGTTTTTTAGAGAAGATGTTTCTATGTGTCTGGAGACGACAGACTGTACAAACTCTGCCAAATCGACTTTGTCTACTGGCCAAAGCAGGTAGTAGAAACCAAGAGACTTGAGTTCTCTAACAACGGAAATAGAGTCGACATCACCTATGATGATAATTGAAAGTGATGTTGGTAGACGCGCCGATAACTGACGACATTCTTTTAATGTGTCGGGACAACCAATCAGATCAATGACGGCTAATTGCGCTTTATTTTCTTCAACCTGAACAGCGACATCTTTGAACTTGTAAGGTTGGGTAATTGGAGGCTCATGACCATCGAAGCGAAAAGTTTCCTCAATCAAAATACGAACTTCATCTGTACGATAAAATTGTATTGCGCCCAAACTGTTTTTTGATGATGAAGTAGCTGTGGAGTCTTTCTGATCTTTCTTTAATAGATCGCCGAAATCTAACATGGACGACCCCTTTACATTGGACTTTGTGGCAGTACGCCAGAAATTTGAGACTTACCTGCAATCTTACGCTCTGGATACACCATCGATTCCCAACGTAGAGATTCGACAGTACAACCGTGATTGCGGAGATTATTCCCGGATATAACTGTGTAATCACACGACGGTGCTTGAACTTGGTGAACCACGGTAGAGATTGTGATGCTGTTTTCCTCTGTTTTCGCTGAGTTTTGTAAGGACACTTTCTCAGGCGATACACCTTGTCGAATTAGCCAGCGATAACTTTTTTGCGCCAATTTTTGCCCTTGTTTTCCGTTCCAAGAAATCTTGGCGCCATAAACCAGTAGCGCTTTGCGATTAAGGATCAGATACGCATCAACCTCATCACGAGCTCGCATCATGCCGTTCTTCTGCACTGAAACACTGTATTGATAATTCACTGATGTTACTGATAAGTGGCTTCCATCAACCGCGGGTGAATTCGCGGAACATGCAGTGAGAGCTAAGGCAGTTAAGCTTGCTATCAATGACAATCTTAATGAGATCATTTTTTGAATCCTCCGGTTGATAATATTTCCTCTTGCCACTGAGCGACTTCCGGTGAAGCCTCGAGGTTGACGCCAAAAAACCTGGATAGGGTTGAGGTTCGTTGCATGGAAGGGATACGCACGTTGCCGGAAGATATGGGTTCTACGAGCGAAACAGTAGCGACAATGACCAGTTCAGTTTTCCTTCGCTCTGTAGTGGTGTTTCGGAAAAGTGCGCCAAGGATGGGTACGTCGCCAATAAATGGGATTTTGGATAAGGCTTCTTCATCTTCGGTGCTTAATAGCCCTGCTAAGACAAAACTATCGCCGTCACCTAATTCCAAAGTTGTGCGTGCACGTCGCACTTTGAACGAGGGGATATCAAGTAGTTCATCACCAAATTGAGCATCAACTGAGCTGACTTGAGGAACAATCGAGAGCTTGATTTTGTCGTCCCGTAGCACTTCTGCAGCCAGATCTAAACCGATGCCGAATTCTTTATATTGAA
This sequence comes from Grimontia indica, assembly GCF_000333895.2. GTDB lineage: Bacteria > Pseudomonadota > Gammaproteobacteria > Enterobacterales > Vibrionaceae > Enterovibrio > Enterovibrio indicus. Next base: position 23,267 of record NZ_ANFM02000027.1, read on the forward strand.
TGCGGTATCCATCATCCACGCGGTATGTAATAGGAATCTCTCCGCCGACAAGAAAGCTTGCAGTTTCTCCTGAAATTACTGAAATATTGGGTTCAGAAAGTACCTGTCCAACGGTGTCATCGTTGATAGCGGAAATATAGGCTGCGACATTGGTGGCGCTCCCTCCTAGGCCTGAAATTCCTCTAAAGAACTGTCCGTTTCCTGCAAAACCATCGCTTAAAATGGTTCCCCATTTGATACCTAGTTCGTTGACAAGAGAACTGTTAACTTCAGCAATGGTCAGTTTGACGTTGACTTGTTTAGAAACGCTTACTTCCAGGTTATTTACTAAACCTTCATAGGTACGACGCGCCATAAAGTCGATGTCGTAGCTTTCGTTATAAGAAGTTTTCCACTCAAGACGTTTCTCAGTAAAATCCTTTTTGAGCAACTCACCAACCATGGCGTAAATGTCGTTTTTCTCTTTTTGCGTGGGAACAAATCCAGATAAGACAACCTGGTCACCTAAATTTTGGACGGAGATATTGATATTCGGATAATGCAGATTGAGGATCTGCTCTACTTTGGTGAGGCTTTTATTTACAACAATTTTTCGACTTGAAAGCGTATTGCTGTTTTCACCAAAAACAATTAATGAGGTCTGTCCAATTTTTCTTCCAAACACCACCAATTTGTGATTGTCGATCACCTGGTAGTCTGCGGTTTCTGGGTCAGCGATGAATACAGTTCCAATAACTTGGTCAAATTGAAGCGATCTTGCGTCGCCCACACCAAGGTTCATAATACCTGCAGCTTTTACTGTGGCAGCTAACAGTGTGCTGGTAAGCAGGATTGAACAAGTAATGAATCGATTCTGAAGGCGTAGCATATCCCTGCTCTCTAATTAAAGGCCCTTTGTTGACCGCGAATTTCTGTGACTGATTTGAAGTTGGGTAGTACGTCGTGCGTATCAGCACTTAAACTGTTTGAAGGCTTTAAAAAGTTGTCTGTTGACTTGATGACTTCCAAGATTCCGATGCGACGTGCGATAACCATTTTGGCTATTTGTTCGCGATCTAATTCGATGGTCAATGGCAATAGCCCCTCATCATGATCTTCGTCGATGGCTAACACGCGCACATTTTGTAGAAGTGGAGATACTGATAGTGTTCGAAAAGAGTCGATAAACTTGCTCTTGGAGGATTCACCAATATTCTGGTCATCAGATGTCAAAATAATGATATCTACATTGTCACCGACTGATATCCCGGATCCAATAAATTTCTTTTTCTCGATGGTGAGTGAATATGGCGCCATACCATCTTCGATCACTGCATCAACATAACCGGGATCTTCTGGAGTAATGAAGTCACTTTGGGATAAATACTCCTGCGCTGAAATACTGCGTTTTGCCACCATTCCAGAAATGATAGAGATATTGGTGTCGTAGAGGATCCCTTGCTCTAATGCGGTTTCCTCATTGATACGGAAGTAACGAAAATTACCACTTTTCAACATCTCTCCTTTTAACAGTGGCTCTTTGAGTTGAGCAACTTGATAGGAGATGTGAGAAATACCTGAAGCTGTCGATGGTCTGCTCTGGAAAACGCCGCTAAGACCTAGCACACCAATGCTGATCGATAACGTGGCTATAATGAAAAAAAGACGTTGGCTCATGGTTTAACTCAATTTGCTTAAATAAATCCAGAACAAGCAGGAAACTACGATAGGAACTCCATAAGGCACACCTCGCACACTGCTTTTTCGATATCTGTTGATGAGGAAAATGATGATGGCGGTAAAAAAACCAAAAATGCCTATCATCACAACACTCAGCAAAAAATATTTACTATCAATAATGAGCGCATAAGACGAAAACAATTTCGTATCGCCAGCTGCTAGAATACCCAGCAGAAATAGAACCAGCCCTACACCTAATATCAAAACACTCTGGCTAAGTTGTAGTGAGTAATCCTCACTAAAAACGGCTAAAGATAAGCAGATAAAGCAGACAATTAAGTTCAATTTATTGCTTATGCGCCTATGCGAGATATCCGATAGTAGTACAACGATAGAGCTGGTTATCAGAAGCACCTCCAGAATGAACATTCGGGATGCTAAGCCGCTTCAACCATTAGTTAGTTGCGCCAGCGGTTCCGATGTTAGTCGTGATAGTTGACAATGCTGTGGTCAGAGCTGTGTTCAATTCACCATTATCCGCGAACACTGCAACTACCAATGCAGAAATCGCAACACCGATTACAGCATACTCAATCGAAGTTACACCGCGTTCATCACGTGCAAAACGCTCTACGATCTTTGAAAGAAACATGAGAAAACTCCATTTATATAGTTTGAGAGTGTTTAACTTTGGCAAAGTTTTTAAGAACTCAGTAATTAAAAAATAATCTTAAATGCCAAAGTTGGATCATAAGATATATCTGATATTCAAATTAATCTACCTGACTTACCAGATCTGTTTATTTCATTAATGAACCAGAAAATCACATATGATACAGATTAAGGTGGCATTAAACTTGTTGTATAGTTATGGGGTTGAATATAAATTGGAGGATAATTTGATTTTAGTCACGAATAAACATATGAAACATCGACTCTTGTCTAATGCTTAAACCAGATGAGATTTGTCATTATTTTTTACTTTGTTTGAGTTGGGTCACGGAATATTTTTGTCAGAGAAATGTTAAATATTCCTGACCTATTGCAATTGGTTTAATGACTATATAAATAGAATTACATATATTTGCAGATTATTTTATGCATGGTGACTTTTTATATGGACACCCATTTTATCAACTAAATTGTAACAAATGTAAATGAAGCACAAATTTTGAGCAAAATAAGAGGGGGTGATTAGGAGGAGTAAAACTGACGCTGATCAATTTTTGAGCGGAAATGTAAATGATCGGATTCCCACTATAGACAAATATAATGTGACCTGTTTAGGAAAGATATTTCTTATCCCTGAATTTGGTAAGAAAATTTGGCTTTATTTTCTGTGAACACGTTAACCAAATACATGCCGCACACCATGCTAGCAACAAACAGTGCTATCAGGCTTGAGCCGGACCCTATCGCTGTCACTGCTGGTCCCGGACAAATACCTGCAAGCCCCCAACCGATACCGAAGATGAGTGAGCCAGCCACCAATTTTTTATCGATCTGTTGGCTTGGATTGACTGAAAAAGAATCTGCCAGCGCTGGTTTGGGCTGTTTACGTACCAAAAGGAAGTAGCCTGGAAGGAATACGAGCAAAGCGCCGCCCATGACAAGCGCCAAGCTGGGGTCCCATTCTCCGAACACATCCAGAAAGCCGATGACTTTGGCGGGATTGACCATACCAGACACCATCATCCCCAATCCGAAAAGAAAGCCTGACATCAGGGCAACCAGTTTAAAAAGCATGATGATATTCCTTAAAGGTGAAAACGGATGAAAACGGTCGCAAAGGCCGCCGCCATGAAAACAAGTGTGGCGACAATAGAACGCTTTGAAAATCGACCCATGCCGCAAATACCATGACCGCTGGTGCAGCCATTGGCGAGTTTAGTACCAACCCCGACGAGAAGGCCGGCACACATAGTGAGGAGGGGAGAGGTGTCTGCTGATATGGCCGGAAAGTCGGGATAGGGGAAACCAATGAAAGACGCTATCAGTCCGGCTGCCACCATGCCGCCTATAAACAGCAATCGCCAGGACACATCCGCTTTTTTTGGCTTCATTAAGCCACCTATGATGCCGCTGATACCAGCGATACGACCATTTAATGCCAATAAAACCAAACCAGAAACACCTAAAAGCATGCCACCTAGCAGCGCGTCCCATGGTATTTGAAATGCCATAAATACTCCCGAATTTTAATGAGTCTGCTCAAATTTCAGCACGTCCTAATATTTAAAATTCTAATGGAATCTTCATATAAGTCAATGCTAAATTAGCAAACAATTATTTAATGGCTGTGAATGATTTTTGGCGTTGATTTATCCATCTTGTTTTGTCTTTCCCAACTGGAACACCAACTCAAAGTCCATGCCGCCATGATTGTTCTTTCTGGCAGCAATGCTGCCTTCCATGTCCCGCATATTGTTGGCACAAATAGAAAGACCCAAGCCCAAACCCTTTCCGATCTTTTTGCTGGTGGTGAAAGGCTCAAACAGGGTTTCCAAGGCCTCCTCTTCTGCACCGATACCATTGTCTGACAGAGTAACGATGACCGAGGACTTTTCAGCAACAACCGAGATGATGAGGTGAGGCTGGGCAGTATTTGCCATGGCATCACAGGCGTTGGAAATCAGGTTGCCTAAAACCTGTCTGAGGCGCTGTTCTTCTGCCAATATGCTTGGCGTGTTTTCCGGCAAACGAATCCTCACATTTACCCTTTCTAAAGGCTGTTGATAGATGCGCAAGACCTCCTCCAACACATTTGGGAGTGCAATAGCATCAAGTTTGTCCGGTTTGTTGTAAGCGAAGGTTTTAAGCTGGGTGGTCATATCGACCATGCGTTCAATAAGCTTATCAATCAGCAGGTTGTTCGAGAGGATTTTCTCGCCTTCACCCCGATCGAATAACACGCCGTTGGTTGTGACCAGCGTGCGAAGTCCGGTGAGTGGTTGGTTCAACTCATGGGCAATCGCGCTCGACATCCTTCCCATCGCGGCCATTTTACTGGACTCTATCAATTGAGCCTGCGCTTCATGTAGCTCTTCCGTTCGCTCCTCTACGCGCTGTGCTAAAAGCGTGTTGGCTTCAAACAGGGCTTCTTCGGCCTTCTTCCGCTTGGTGATATCCAGCAGAGTTGCAAGATAGAAATGGCGATCGTGAAAAGGGAATGCCGTAAGAGAAACCAAGGCGGGAAAGGTGCTGCCATCATGCCTTTTCGCGAGGCTTTCCTGCGCATTGATGTTGATGTCTTCAATCACTTTTTTGTACTGATCGAACAGCAACACGATGGGGGAGTGTCTGTCCTCAATCAGTTGTGAAATCTTGATATTCGGAGTGGGCTCGTCGGTAAAACCAAACATGCTGATAGCCATGGCATTGATATCAACGATTTGCCCTTTTTCATCGATCAACAAGAGACCAACCTGGGTTTTGTTGATCATCTGATTGAGTTTTTGTTCTGACTCTTCAATCAGCGCCTGAATACGGCGCTGGCTCAGGTTTTTCTGGTGGCGCTGATAACTGATCACCCCCAGCAGGAACAACAACAAAAGCAACATGGCAACGCTCCAACCAGCCGCCGATGCGTTTCTCTCCACAGAGCTGATAGGGGTGAGGTAGCTCAGACGCCATTTCAAATCGTCCAGTTGAATGGTCTGAGCAAAATAGCGGGTGCGATCAAGCTGCCAGACGCGGATAGTGTCTCCTTGCCACAGGCTGGATACCTTGGTTGTGATGTCTATGTCGCCATCGTTCAACGCATCGGCGGAAAACTTGTCGCTACTGGAAAGAAAAAATAGCCCTTCCGGATTTTGTAGCAACATGATGTCAGAACTCGCGAGCCACTGATCAGTCAGCAGACGTAAATCAAGCTGTACAACGACAATGCCGACAATATTCAGCTCGCTGAAAATGGGCGATGAAAGGTAGTAGAAAGGGCTCACCCCTTTGGTTTTGCGTACCATGGATGTGCCTTCGCCGAGGGTGTGGACATCGCGCACAATCGCATCCAAATCCTGACTGGTGATGTAATCGCCATCCACACTGGAAGCCAGTACTTTTCCCTGATCAGACAGGATGTACCAACCTTTGGTATTGGCTGCTTTGTCGAGTTGACTGAGTGTGTTTTCAACCTCGTCACTGATTGAGGTATCACCCAAGGTTAAAGCAACCACGTCAGGATTGTTATTGAGCAAATAGGGGAGGTGATAGAAGCGCAGCAAGGCATGGCGAATCTCAGCGATGGCGTTGAGCAAATCCTGCTGTGCGGAATGTTGCGCTTGCACGGTGAGCCATTGGCGTGCGGTTTCTCTACCACCCCAGAAAAATACTGACACCAGGATCAGCGAAATACCGATAAGACTCCATTTACGGCGCATAGCAAGATTCCGTTTGCTGGTTTCGTTTCTTGTAGAACGTTGAGTATATTAACACTATAAGCGCTTTTCCGATGGGTGGAGCGTAGCGCGATCTGAGAACTGAGGGATATGGAAACAATGCAGAGTGCAAGGATTGCCCTGATTGAAGACGACGAAATCGTCAGGCAAGCAACCTCCCAATGGCTGCAATTGGCAGGCTTTGATGTGGTTGAGTTTGGCTTGGGGAATGAGGCTTTCGACGTGATTCAGCATCAGGCATTTGACGCGATTATCAGTGATGTCAGATTGCCGGACATTGATGGGATCACGTTGTTAGAAAAGCTTATCGACAGTGGTGTGAGTGCACCAGTACTAATCATTACTGGTCATGGAGATGTCGATATGGCTGTGAAAGCCTTGCACCTCGGCGCGTTTGATTTTATTGAAAAACCCTTTCAGCCTGACAGGTTATCGAGTCGTGTTTCTCAAGCGGTTGAGCAATTCCGCGCACAAACCTCGACCCAACTTCGTGGGGAGTATCTTGCAAGTCTGTCGGGGCTGGAAAAAGTACTGGTCGGTCAGAGCGAAGTGATGAAGCGACTCCGCGAGCAGGTTGCACGAATCGCACTTATCGACACCAACGTAATCATTTATGGCGAAACCGGATGTGGTAAAGAGTTGGTCGCCAACAGTTTGCACAAGGGAAGCGGCAGAAAATCTCATCAGTTTGTGCCCATCAATTGCGGAGCCATTCCAGAAAACTTGTTTGAAAGCGAGCTTTTTGGCCATGAAGCAGGAGCTTTCACGGGCGCCGCGAAAAAGCGCATTGGTAAGCTGGAGTATGCCGACAAGGGCACTCTGTTTCTCGATGAAATTGAAAGTATGCCTACGGCAATGCAGGTCAAAGTGCTGCGCAGCTTGCAGGAAAATACGGTTGAGCGAGTGGGCGGCAACAAGCAAATCAATATCGATCTTCGCGTGGTCGCAGCTGCCAAAGAAGATCTGCGCGATCATCCTGAGTTCCGGCAAGATCTCTATTACCGCCTGAATGTGGCGCAAATCTATATCCCGCCGCTTCGCGAGCGCGGAGAAGACATACTCACGCTGTTCGAGCATTTTGCCAAGGAATCCAATCCCAATGCGAGACCAGTGAGTGATGCAGATAAGAAAGCCATGATGTCCTATGGCTGGCCGGGGAACGTACGTGAACTTCGTAATGTTGCCATGCGCTTTGCGCTGGACGACACCATGTCAGTACTGGAAATTCTTTCAAATCGGCCTGTGACATCCAGTGAACCCAACAGCATGGGTGTGCCTTTGGCAGTACAACTGCATAACTTTGAGCGAAAGGTGTTGGAAGAGGCGCTGAGTCGGCATCAAGGACGCATCAACGATGTGATGCAGGAACTGGATTTACCCCGCCGTACACTGAACCAGAAAATGCAAAAGTTCGGCTTAAATCGCACAGATTTTACGGATTCCTGATAGTCCTGAATGAACTCGCGATATGCATCGGCACATTTTTGCTCATCGCCATCCGATAATCCTCGCAACCCCTTGCCAATACTGGACTTCCACAATAAGCAAAATCTTGCCAATGGTTTTTTCCTCCTATCAGCAGGATTTTGCTCATTTCTCTCTCACGTTTTCAAATAATTAAATAAAATCAGACAGATAAAATCTGGCATCTACTTTGCTCTTACCAAATCCAAATAACAAATTATTAACATGGAACGCAGTAAACAGGAGTGAAGTATGAAACTGAAAAAGATGCTGGCAGCAATGGCCGTAGTGGCTTCAATGGGCACAAGCGTGAACGTTGGTGCGGAAGAGCGAAGCTATATTCTCGCAACAGCTTCAACTGGCGGTACTTACTACCCGGTAGGTGTTGCGTTAGCGACGCTGAGCAAGGTGAAGCTAGGGCCTAAGTATCAGTTCTCCCTTTCCGCGATTAGCTCTGCGGGCTCGGGTGAAAACGTTAAGTTGCTGAACGAGAACGAAGCCCAGTTTGCGATTTTACAAGGGCTTTATGGCGCATGGGCGTGGCAAGGTTCTGGTCCATACAAGGGCGTGAAACAAGATGATATCCGCGCCGTTTCCATGCTATGGCAAAACGTTGAGCATTTTATTGTGCGTTCTGACTTGGCAGAAACAGGCACGGTGGCGGATTTGTCGAAACTGGACGGTAAGAAGTTCTCGATTGGTAAAAAGAACTCAGGTACCGAGAACTCAGGCCGCCACATTATGAGTGAGCTTTCCATCTCTCCGGACAACTTCCATCTGGCGTTTATGGGCTATGGTGCGAGTGCCAATGCGCTGCAAAACGGCACCATTGAAGGAATGAATACTCCTGCAGGTGTGCCAGTGGGCGCGGTTACTCAGGCATTTGCTGCCATGGGTGATGATTTGAAGATCCTTTCTTTTACGGATGAGCAAATCAAGCAGGTCAACAGCACCTATAACCTTTGGACAGCTTACGAAATTCCCGCCAACACCTATCCCGGTCTGGATAAACCAATCACCACGGTCGCTCAGCCTAACTTCCTCGCGGTGCGCGACGATGTGTCGGATGACGATGTTTATCAACTGACCAAAGCCATCTATGAAAATCTGCCTTTCCTGCAGGGCATTCATAAAGCCACCAAAGCCATGGCGATTGAAAAAGCGATTGCTGGTCTTCCGGTGCCGTTGCATCCAGGTGCCGTGCGTTATTACGAAGAAGTGGGTATCGACATTCCCGCAGAGTTGAAAACGCAATAAGCCCTTTTTCCCCAATTGGGAGATTGAAAACGACAGACAGCCCTGCTTTAGGGCTGTCTCGCAAAAGAGTAGTAACGCTCCTCGAAAGGAGTGCTGGAGCCAATCATGACGGATGCTGTAAACAAAGAGCTCGAAAAATTCGAGCTGCCTAATCGCATCGATATTCCCTGGGTGAACCTGACCATTACCGTTTTGGCGGTGGCCTTATCCTGTGTTCACATCTGGTTCAACACCTTATCGACTTGGTCGGAACTTTGGGTTTCGGCGACCCACTTTGCAGGATTTGCGGTGATTTGTGCGCTGTGGTTTCCCGCCGCCAATCACCTGAAACATAACAAAATCGCTTTGGTCATTGATCTCTGGATTGCCATCGCGGCGGTCGCTTGTCTGCTTTATATCCCCTACGCTGAAGATGCCCTTTATGAGCGCGGCGTGAAGTTTGTGGCGAGCGATTGGGTATTCGCCACAATAGCTATCTTGATAGCGATGGAACTGGTACGCCGCACCATGGGCTGGTTTATCCCCATGCTCATCGCGGTATGCCTGAGCTATGTCGTGCTGTGGGGGCAGTGGATGCCCGGCGTGTTCCATTTTCCGGGTTTGAGCTTGGAAACCGTGTTGTACCGAAGCTTCTTCTCGTCTGAGGGCATGTTCGGCCCTATTTCCCGCATCAGCTGGAGTTACGTCTTCATGTTCATCCTGTTCGGTGCATTTTTGGTGCGATCCGGTGTGGGCGATTTCATCGTGCGTCTATCAAAAGCGGCTGCAGGGAAAATCATTGGAGGGCCAGGTTTTATCGCGGTATTGGGCTCGGGCTTGATGGGTTCGGTATCGGGATCGAGCGTGGCAAATACTGTCTCGACGGGTGTTATCACGATCCCTTTGATGAAAAAAGCGGGCTTTCCGGCGCAGTTTGCTGCAGGGGTCGAAGCGGCAGCATCTACGGGCGGGCAGTTGATGCCACCAGTGATGGGCGCCGGCGCATTCATCATGGCGTCTTATACCCAAATCCCTTACGTGGACATCATCGCTGTTTCCTTCATGCCAGCGCTGATCTACTTCCTTTCCGTTGCCTTTTTTGTTCGCATTGAAGCCAAGCGCAGCAATGTTCAGAAAGTATCGGAAGACGAAGAGTCGGTTCTGGGTGTGCTCATTTCAGGCTGGCACAACCTTATTCCGCTCGCGGTGTTGGTGTTCTTGCTAATCCAAGGGTTCACACCAACTTATGCTGCGGGCATTTCCATTCTTTCTGTGATTGCGGCCAGTTGGCTCTCGAAAGATAACAAGATGGGACCCAGTGCTGTGATTGAAGCGTTGGCGTTAGGAGCAAAGAATATGGCGCCGACGGCCATTCTGCTGGTTGGTATTGGCTTGGTCGTTAACGTTATCAGCACGACTGGCATTGGCAATACTTTCTCGCTGATGATTGATGGTTGGGCGGGTGGTAACCTGCTGGTGATGCTGCTGCTGATCGCGCTGGCTTCTTTGATCTTGGGGATGGGATTGCCAGTGACGGCGGCTTATATCGTGCTCGGTACTTTGTCCGCACCCGCGCTTTATACCTTACTGGCAGAAAACCAGTTGATTGATCTGATTGTCGCTGGCGAGCTTCCAGAACAAGCGAAAGCCATATTTATGTTGGCGGGGCCTGAAACCTTTGAATCACTGAGCGCGGCGATGTCCGTAGAACAAGCCAAAGATCTGCTGACGCTGGTGCCACCGGATTTCAAAGAAACGCTGATGGAACAAGCGCTGGGCGTTGAAGCTGTCGGGCTGGCATTGCTCTCTGCGCATCTGATTATATTCTGGCTGTCGCAAGACAGTAACGTCACGCCGCCTGTCTGTCTCACAGCCTTTGCTGCTGCGACCATCGCACGCACGCCACCGATGAGGACGGGACTGACGGCATGGAAGATCGCCAAAGGACTTTATATCGTACCACTTCTGATTGCCTACAGCTCGCTGGTGAGTTGGGACTTCACTGAAGTGTTGGTGGTGGGCATTTTTGCCATCTTCGGCACCTATGCACTTATCGGTGCCTTGGAAGGGTACCTGGAAGGCGCATTGAACCCTTTGTTGCGATTGGTTTTGGTTGTTGCGGCAATTGTCATGGTCTGGCCGGGCTTACCACTTTGGATGAGGTTACTCGGTGTGATGACTTTCCTAGCACTCTTTATCTACAGTGGCCGAAAGGTTCCGGCTCAGACTGCAGCGTCATCCCACTAATGTCTTCTTTCATCTGGTTTAGGCATCAAGCCTGGACCAGATGTTTTTCCCCGTTGTCCCAAATTCTGACACCTTTTGTCAGCAAACTTTGCTCATGATTACTTTAGGTTCGTGCTAGGGGCTGTTGACCTTTGGTGGTTAAATTTTGTTCTAGCGCTAAGCGTTTTAGGCGCGGCGAGGTGTGTGCCGCCTAGTCATTCTAAGCAAATACACCTCAACAAAGCATAAAACGCTTGGAGCAGAACCCTTCGGGCAGCGTTTGTGGGAAATTTCTGCTGCGTTATCGGCTTCTCATGTAGGCTAGCTACACATCGAAGCCTCTGCCTTGCATAAAACCCCCACAAACTGCTGCAAAAATCATCACCAAAGGTCAACAGCCCCTAAGGTTTATTCATGAAAAGTGACAGCTTTTTAGTGTTATGCGTCATGTCGATGCTGCTTGCCCCCGCACTTTTGGGCACTTTGGCGAACGCCGCGACACCTTCGCCGTCAAATGCGCGCGTCTTCTTTATCACTCCACAAGATGGTGAGGTGGTCCCGCAGACCTTCAAGGTCAAATTCGGGTTGGAAGGTATGCGGTTGGCGAAAGCGGGTGAGAGAGTACCCAATTCAGGACATCATCATCTTTTGATCAACATTGACTCGCTGGTGGATTTTTCGCTGCCTTTACCAGCAACAAATAACATCCTGCATTTTGGTGGTGGGCAAACTGAGACGCAATTGACGCTGCCGAAGGGAAAACACACGCTGCAATTACTTCTCGGAGACTACCTTCATATTCCTCATGTTAAACCTGTTATTTCCCACAAAATCACCATTATCGTCAGATAAAAAAGCGCAGACTCCGGTGGTGGAATAGGAGCCTGCGCAAGGGTGCAGTGGATAGATAAATTGGATTCGTTTTATTGGCCGCGGCCGCACACCATCACAACCAAAGTGCGGAAGATGATGTAACAGTCCATTCTCAACCAACTCATTGGTGAAGACAGTGACAGTGCGTAAGAGTGGTCAAAGCCGACTTTTGAACGTACATCTTCAATGCAGGTGTCATAGCCTTGGTTAACCTGAGCAAGACCGGTGATGCCTGGCGTCACGCCATAAGTGCGGTCGGCAAAGTAAGGAATAGCAGTTTCCAGTTTTTGGTAGAAACCTGGGCGTTCTGGACGAGGGCCAATCAGCGCCATATCACCGGCCAGCACATTCAGAAACTGTGGCAGTTCATCCAGACGGGTTTTGCGCAGGAAACGACCTACGCGGGTCACGCGAGGGTCTTCTTTGGCTGCCCAAGCCGCGCCGCCAGCTTCTGCGTCAGCACGCATAGTGCGGAACTTAATCATGTTAAAAATCAGGCTACGGTCTGGCAGTGAGCGACCAATGCGCATCTGGCTGAAGAAAACGGGGCCTGGGCTGTCGAGTTTGATAGCGAGTGCAATCAAAGGAAACAGCGGCAGTGTGAGTGCCAGTCCGATAAGAGAGCAGAAAATGTCCATCGAGCGCTTCGCTTTTGCAGTGATGGGATTGATGTCCATTTGCGCGTTGAGATTCATGTTCAGGTTCATGATGATCGTCCTCTTCCTAAATTCATTTGCCAGACGTGACACGCTGCCAATGTCCTTTTTCTAATCCAATGATGTAGCGCAGAGTACCAATCAGGTTTGCCGTGTGGCCGGCAACCAGGTAGTTCAGCGCCTTGCTAATTCTGTTTTTGGGCTGACAGCCGATCAGCTGACATATCGCCACGATGCTGTAAATACTGAGTTGTCCTGCCGCTGCAACCATGAAGAAGGGATTGGTCTTGGCAAGGTAGATGCTGCCTGCCAACGCAGTCAGCATCAGAAACGGCATCAGCACGCGTAACGCTTTGCCAGAAGCAAAGGTGAATGCGACACCGCGGTGGCTGGGGTGCAAACATTCTGCGAGGCGAATAAGCTGCTGACAGTTACCCGCACCAATGCGCAGACGGCGACGGAAGTCCTGCGCGTGGTTGGAGGCTTCCAGCTCCACAGCCTGAATATCTTCCAGCACCACTGCGCGGTAGCCTTGCGCCACGATGGACATTGGCAAGATGAAATCATCATTGATCGTGTCCAGCGCCAACGGCTTGAATAATTCACGGCGGATAAAGTACAGCGCACCATGTGCTCCCAATGCCGAGCCGAGTTGTGCTTCGTTGCGTTGGATTTTGTTCTGATAGTGCCAATATTGCTGTTCTTCTTCGCAAGGGTTCAGGAAACAGTAACGACTGTTTACTACGCCAACTTCTTTGCACTGAAAGCGTTTGGCCGCCAGACGCAGTGCGTCGTAAGAAATCAGGGCTGAAATATCGCTCATCGCCACCAGGTCGGTATGAATGGTCGCCATGGCTTTGTTGAGCACAATCACCTTGCCGTGATTGTCGATGTACTCAAGCACACGCAGGTTCAGGTGCTGGCACAGCGGTTCTCTGATGGTGTTGCGGGCAACTTCTGCCGTGTCGTCAGTGCAGCCATCGCATGCCAAAACGATTTCCAGCTTTTCTGCGGGATAGTCCAGCATGGCCAGATTTCGGATTTTCTCTGCGATCCATTGTGCCTCGTTGTAAGCAGGCAGCAGCACGCAGATGGTTGGCAGTGCTTTTTCATCCGCCGTGGTTGCTGGCTCTGAGGCTGTGTTAGTGGTGAACCGCACCAACAGTTTCAGTAGCAAGGGGTAGCCAATGTGGTGATAAATCACCAGCGCGATACTCGCCGTTGTGAGCCAAAAAATCAGTTCATATGCCATAGCTAAGACCCTCCGCCAAAGAATCATAGGCTTTTGCCATGTTTCGGACATCGGCATGGCACATTACGAAATCTCGTGGGTTTTGAGTGCGGCTTTCATACAGGAATGGCAGGATTTTCTCCGCCATGTCTGCAGAATCCCCCGCTTTCAACAGTAAACCTGTTTTCGGGCAAAGCGTTTCGACAGCGCCACCCACATCGGTAACCGCAGTCGGAATGCCGCAAGATTGTGCTTCAAGGGGGGCCAGTGGAAAGCCTTCGTTGAACGATGGTAAGCAGAAGAGATCCAGTGATTGGTAGAAGGTTGGCATGCTCTCGACATGGCCAAGGAAATGAACGCGATGGTCAATCGCCAAACGTTCAGCCTGATCTTTCAGCGCGCTTTCCAGTGAGCCGGAGCCCGCAATAGCCAGATGATAGTGAGCAGGCAAATCGGCCATCGCTTCAATCAGCACGCCGTGGCCTTTCACTTCTTCGAGACGGCCACTGGCACCAATCAGTTTGACGCCAGAAGGCAGGTTCAATGCCTTGCGTGCTTTGAATTTGTCACCAGGAATGAATCGGGAAGTATCGATACCGTTCTTGATGACTTTTAACTGGTGAATGCCGGGTAAATCCATCATGCCCTGCGCCACGATGTCGGCATCTGCAACTTCGACAGGTTTGGCAATCAAGGAAACGATACGGTGTAGAAGGCGATGGCTTTTTTCACTGTAGTGCCAAGCGTCGTGCTCGGTGTGCATGTGAGCCATACCATTAAGGCGAGATGCCAAACCACCGTAAAAGAAGGGACCGATATGGTGGGTATGAACCACATCTGCTTTCAACTCACGAAGAACACGTTTCAACTGCTTCACCAGGGCATAAGACAGGCCAGGTTGCTTGTTGAGGAAAATGAGCTGGTCTTTGTGAGCCTCGAGACGAGGCCACGCTGCAATCGCAGATTCCAGATTACCTTCGAGACTCACTATCTTCATGTTGTTGCGGAACGTGGAGAAGTTCATCAGCTCGAGCGCCATGACTTCGAGTCCACCGGGTCTGAGATGTTGTACTACCTGCACTATGGTCTTCATGGTTTTCCCCAATTCGATTCAATCTTTAGGAACCTTGTTGATGAAGACCTTAGTGCATAGGGTGTGCCAATTCGTGTGTGGCATTTAACTCAATGATATGGCGAAGAATTCTAAAATGGTATTTGGCAGGAGAGTTGAATTTCTCATTCTGAGAATCGCCCTGACAGTCATCGGGCGAGTCCCATGATTTTTTCACGCCAGTTTTCCATCGTGCGGGAATTTACCTTTTCCATTTGCTCCCAACGGTCCGGAATGTCATTTTTTATCGTCGCCAGAAGCTGACGTGCATTGGGATCGCTTTGGGCTTGTTGCTCCAGCCATAACAACCAGCGGTAATCGACAATGCCGTTCATCATGTCATACAGATCGTTGTGGATATCAGGCTCTTCCGGACAAGGATTAGCGGAAGGGTAGAGCATCTGCACATCAAACTCTCGTCCATCGGTAGGGTCGAATGGGTCTGCAGTGGGCATACGTCCGTGCCATTTCAAAAAGCCATCCGCACCGGTTCGCCACAGGTAGTATCCGGATGCCGCGCGGGCGTTAGAGAGGTTATAGAGCCATACTTCGCGGTCGTCTTTCTGCGTCTCTTTGACCTGATCCGCATCAATGCCAAAGCCGTCGTTCACTAAGACCAAGTCGAACATGGGAAGGTAGGCTTTATCATGATCACTGTTTAGGTGCCCAGCGAGCTTGGCGTCTGGGGCGAGCATGCTAAAGCTTCGGTGCATTTCCTTAAACAGATCAACATTGCCGGGATTGCTTGGTTCATCAGCAATCGACCAATAGGGTGTTGGCTGCAACCGCTGTTTATAGCGGGCTTCAATGTCTGCCACAACATTGGCAGCATTGCCTGTGCCTATGGACTGGCTGAGCCGTTTAGCCGGGGCGTAAGCCATCACGGAGCTAAAGCCCAGAACATTCAGGTTATCGGAAAGGTTATCGAATTCCTTTTGTGTTTCCTGATTGTGGGGTGTGGAATAAGGCGGAGAGATACCGGTCAGCCCGATTTTTCTCAGGAACTTCAAATCGCAGATCATTGCCATGTCACCAATGGGTGCCAGATCTTTGAACCAACCAAACTGCACCTGTTTTTCAAGGTAAATCCCGACGGGTTTGGTCAACGCAGGTAAGGCAACATCCAGAACAGAAACGGTGAACGGCGCTTTAAGGACTTTGCCCTGCATCATCACCTGCACTTCGCCGCGATAGTCACCGGGAGGCTGGTTGTCTGGTACATCAACTCGCACCATTAGCCGCCTTGGCAGCGCAACGCCTTGGTTTTCCGGCATCAATCCATGTCGGAGATAATCATCGTTGGGTGCCAGCAAGGTTGATGAAAGGTGGGTTCGGGTCAGTTGCCACTGGCTCCAGTGCCAACTGGCCGCCAAGGTTTGCTGTTCTTGGCTGGGTTGTCTGAGCAACACCATGGGAGCGCCGGGCAGGTTGCCTTGTTCGAACGCCATGGTGAATAACACGGGTGTTCCGGGAGCAGCACTGATTGTGTCCTTTTGAACCTGTAACCGCGGCTGCCCAGTTGGCCACTTTTTCCATGCTGCTACCGGCCAGTTTCTGTCCCACCAGAGTTTTCGTTGGCGGGTCAGCATATCCAATATCAGCGGGTTATCCGCAGGTGTTGCCAGCACACCGCTGACAAACTGTGCATCTGGGCTGTCGCCTTTGAGGGTGATCTTCACCGGATTGCCGTTACTGCTGGCACTAAAAGTGACACGGTCGCTTTTTCTGGCGCCAAAATGATCCCAACTGCTGCTTTCCGGTGAGACGGTCACGTCGCGAAGACCAAGGTAGACATTTTCAATCCAGTCCTTTGGAGAAAGACGTTGTCGGTAAACGGTTTTTCCATCCACTTGAATCTGGCGTTCCAGTGGATGGGGGAGAAACTCCCATTCACCTGCGTCGCGCAGCCAGAGGGTGATTTGCCATTCACCGGCAGGTAGTGGCAGTGTGAGGTTATCAATGCCACGGATGCCATCAAACGTTAAGGCGTCAGCAGCCTGCATGCGGGTACTTCTGTCCAGTGCATGAACTGAACGTCCGGTGACCAGCGGCGAGCCGGGTGACAAAGGCTGAAATCCAGGCCAAATCGCGCTTCCTTCTGGGCCTAAATCCCACGCAAAGATGTTTTTGCCCAATGGCTTGGGGGTAACAGCCTTGATGCTGGTCAGCGCAAAACCGCGCTCTGCACGTCCGGCAAAAACGATAATTTGCTCAAGACCTTGCAGATCTAATCGTCTACCTTCCGGGGTGCGCAAGCTGGCGAAAGGGACTTCCAGATTAAATTCACCGGGTGGTATGACTCGCTCGATGTTGGCGCGATCGGCATAACCCGGGTTTTTGGTGTCATCGGCTCGGATGACGGCGATAGCGTCGGTTTTCGAAAGGTTATTACCAGAAATCACCAGCATGCTGGTTTCCGAGATGTCTTGCAGTTCCGTGCTGTCGAGACGGAGGTTGGCCATCACCAATGAAGGACAAAGTAACAGCAAGGTGAGAATCCATGGCTTCATCTTTGTCACTCCATTATTTGGCTTCGATAACATTGCCGTCTTTGGGTGAAGGCAGTGCAGGGTGTTCCTGCTTCACGAATGGAATGCGCGTGAGTACCGGCGCACCTGTGATGGTTTCCAGTGTATCTATACGGCGAATGGTGGTGTCAGTCAGTTCCATGATGACGGCAAGCCCACAGCCAAGGAATACACCGCCCACCATGCCAGCGATGGCAAACACAATGATGGGGAGATTGCTTGGTGTGCTCGGTGAGTAGGGGCGGTCGATAATTTTGATCCGCTTATCTTGTTCGAACACGCCGAGAGAGCTGGTTAAACGTGCTTTTTCCTGACGTTCCAGTAACTCTTCAAACAACATACGCTTCACTTGCAGGTCACGCTCGAGCTTGCGGATTTGCTGCTCTTTCTCGCCGGACATATTGGTCTTTTCTTCCAGCTGGGTGATCATTTTTCGCAAGCTGGCCGTTTCCTCTTCCAGCGTTTCCACTTTGCTTCTTGCAGCCTGAAGGCTTTCTAGCTGGGAGATAAGCAAGGGTTGGGATTCACTGTCACCATTCATGCGTGCGCTGCTGGCAATATCCCAGAGCTGTGCAGTGTCAATGGTCTCGCGGGTTGATTCAACCAGTTGGGCACGTTGTTCTTCGAGGCGGCGCAGGTTCCTGAGCGCCGCCTGAACCAGGCTGTGTTGGTCGGTGTAACGCGCTTTCAGTAATGCCAGCTCGCTGCGAATTTTCACAATCTGATCTTCAATACTGCCTATCACCGGGTTGGTGCTGGAAAGTTGTTGGTCAAGGCCACCCAGACTCTTCTGTGCGCCGGCCATTTCGGCTTCCTTTTCGGAAAGGCGTTGCTTGAGCTGTTCGATACGGGCATAGTTTGCGACTTGGAGTTCCGGCAGACCATCAGCATGCTTGCTGCGAAAGTCAGCCAACGCCGCTTCTGCATCATCCAGTTCTTCGCGACGCTTATTGATGTGTTCTGAAAGGAAGAAGCTGGAGTCTTTCATGGAGGAGCGTTCCGGTGCTAAGAGCTCTTCCACCACATAATCGCTTACGGTTTCCAGCGTTTCTTTCATACCTTCTGGATCGTTAGAGCGGTAATCAATTCTGATCACGTCTTTACCAATGGTGACCATATTCAGCCCATTGGAAAGCCGTGCGATGACTTCATCGAGCTTTTGCGGTGAGTCGTCTTCGCCCACATAGCCTCGTTCAAGCGCGACCTTCCCCAAAATGTGGCGACTGTGCAGCAGGGTTTGTAAGCCACTGAAACGCTCTTTCATCTGGGCCGACACCGCGAGGTCCTCCAGAAAAGGGTTCATTTTTGAGGTTTCCTGAACCAGCATGCTGGTGTGCGAAATATACTGCTTTGGGCTCAGCAGGCCGATGGCAATCCCCATCAAAGGAAAGATGAGTATCGGCATCATAACCACATAGCGACGACGCCAAGCGCCATCGAGCAGGATCAGGAATTTGTAGGTCAAGGAGTTCATAGCGCATCCAACCAGTCAGCTAATTTTTCAGCTCGCGCATCCCAGGTATGAGGGCTGACCGCCGCTTGCTGGTGTGAATTGTTTTGCTTCTGCCCCGCACGTTCCAGTGCTGAGATCATTTCGTCCACATTATTAACGATAGACACATATCCACGATATTCACTGACAGCAGGGAAAGGTGTGCTAATCACCGGACGTCCCGTGGCGAGATATTCACGTAACTTCAGAGGGTTACACGCCTGAATCTGGCCGTTGTCGGTAAAAGGCAGCAAGCTGGCTGACCAATGTTGACTGTAACCAGGTAGTTCGTGGTGAGGGCGAGGGCCCATCAGGGTGACGTTATCGTGCTTTGCCAAGGTTTTGGCTTCGTCGCAGGCATGTCCGATGAAAACAAAATGCCAGTTTGGCAGTGCCTCAATGGTGCTGTGCAGCATGGGGTAATCCAGCCATTCAGACAGCGAGCCGTAGAAACCAGCGATGGGCTTACCATCATTAGGCAAGTCTTTAGCGCGGGGTGCCGGCGTAGAAAACAGTGAGTAGTCGACACCGTGTGGCAGCAGACGTGTGCGCATGGCAGGAAAACGTGTGTAGAGGGTTTCACTGGCAGCGAGGATGAGATCTGCTTTGTTCACCAATTCAGTTTCTCGTTCTGCCACGGTGTCGTGGTCGACACCCGCCAGCTTGGAAAAGTCGTCACCGCAATAATAAACCACCGACGACGCCCCCAGTTTGTCTGAAATATCCACTGCCGTTGGCAGAGAAGTCCAGAGGATTGGGTTGTGCAGGTTGGCTTTTTCAATGATAGGCAGCAGTTGGTTCATCAGCATACTGGATGCGATGGTTCTGCCGAAACGGGTGCGCGGTGCAGGCAGCGTTGATGGATTCACCAAGGTGAAGTTCGCAGGCAAGCTTGCCTCACTTTTTGCTGCAGTTGGAAGCGATTTTGCGGTGAGCTTTCTCCACGCCCGACGCACATCGTTCATGGTGAGTGTTGGTCGGCGAAGGCCGATGGAGTTGACCCAAACCACTTTGCGCTGTTCCGAAAGACGACGGATAAGGTGCTGGGTGCTTGAAGGCAAACCGCCCCAGTCTTCACCGAAAACAATCAAATCGCGGCTCATCGTTTCATCTCCTCATCCGTGAGTGGACGAATCACTTTTGCTGGCACACCGCCAGCGACAACAAAGGGTGGCAGGTCGTGAGTGACCACGCTGCCAGCGGCGACAATAGTGCCTCGGCCGATGGTGACACCAGCCATCACAGAGACACCGGTCGCCAGCCAAACATCCTGTTCCAAAATGACATCGCCCACTTGGCTGTCGAGTTCAGACATGCCTGCGGCGCGGTCTTCTGCATTGACAGGGTGCCCGGGATAGCCAGCGATAAAAGCACGGCCTGCGATGCGAACGTTGTCGCCTAACACCACTTTGGAGCCAACTGCGATGGTGGTTTGCCAGCCGATATCAATATTGCTGCCCATGATCAGCTCTGGTTGGCTGTTACCGCTGGTGCGGCCCGAGATGGTGGATTGCCCTGATACGCGGCAGTCATCACCCATGGAGATAGAAACCGGACCGCTGACGAAAGGCATACCACCGTAGAGATACAAACCACGACCGACATGCTGCAGGCGACCCTTGAATACCGGTGTCCACCACAGAGCGCGAGTCAGGCTGCCCCACAGGGCCTGAATCACGACCGTGATTTTGTAGAGTGGTACAACAATGAGTTTTGGTGCTGGCATGCTCATCTGGAGCATGCCTTTCAGCATTTTGAACAGGCCGCGAGCGACAGGGCTCGGGCTGTGCTTTAACCAATGTCGGGTAGCTTGCATGTTCATGATGATTACTCCACGGTCACTGATTTCGCGAGGTTACGTGGTTGGTCAACGTCGGTGCCTTTCAGCACAGCAACGTGATACGCCAGCAACTGCAAAGGCAGGGTGTAAAGCACGGGCATCAGGATGGGGTCGCAATCCGGCATCTCAATCGCATGGGTAATGTGGTCTGATGCCAATTCGATACCCTCGTGGTTACTGATCAGAATCACTTTGGCGCCACGTGCGGCCACTTCGCGAAGGTTCGAGAGTGTTTTCGCCATCATTGGGCCCGGAGGCGCAACCAATACTACAGGCATGCTTTCATCAATCAGGGCAATAGGGCCGTGTTTCAGCTCGCCTGCCGGATAAGCTTCAGCGTGGATGTAGCTGATCTCTTTGAGCTTCAGCGCGCCTTCCTGAGCCAGAGGGAAACCTGTTCCGCGGCCGAGGAAGAGTGCATGCTCAGATTGCATCATGGAAGCAGCGACAGACTTAAGGGACGCCAGTTGGTCAATCACATTAGATAAGCCTACCGGTAGGCTGAACAGCGCCTTGGTCGCCGCTTTTTCGGCTGCGACATCCAGTCGGCCACTGGCTTTTGCCATGCGTAGGGCGGTCAGCAGCAGAACCATCAACTGTCCGGTGAAGGCTTTGGTTGAAGCCACACCAATCTCAGCGCCAGCCAGCGTGCGCAGGAAGCAGTCACTTTCAGCAGCCATGGTGCTGGTATCAACATTAAGCAGAGACATACAAGATAAGCCCTGCTCTTTGGTGTAACGAAGCGCGGCGAGGGTGTCAGCTGTTTCGCCGGATTGGCTGATAAACAGCGACAGTGTGTTTGGTGACAGTGGAGATTCGCGGTAGCGATATTCAGACGCAACATCCACCTCAACGGGAATCGCTGCGAATTGTTCGAACCAGGTGCGGGCAACCATACCTGCATAATAAGAGGTGCCGCAGGCAACGATAGAAAGACGGTCAAAGCGTTCCAGATTGGCTGGGAACATTTCATCTTTCAGCGTAAATGTCGCGTTGTCACAGTAATGGTTCAACGTATTGCGAACCACTTCTGGTTGCTGGTGGATTTCCTTCAGCATGTAATGACGATAGCCCTGCTTGCCTTGGTCGTGTTCGGAGACCTGCAGTGCTTTCATTTCTCTGTGCGTGGTTTCGCCATCGGTGGTGGTGATCACCAAGCCATCGACGCTTACTTTGGCAACATCACCGTCTTCCAGCAGGCAGAGGTTGCGTGCAACACTCGCTAAAGCAATCGAATCAGATGAAATAAAGTGACCCGCTGCGCCCTGACCAATCACCAATGGACTGTCGAGACGTGCGGCATAAACCGTGTTTGGCTCAGAAGCGAAGATGACTGCAATCGCAAAGCTGCCTTCCAACGTGGCGACAGCTTCTCGCAGCGCAGCTTCTGGTGACAATCCTTTATCAAGGTTGCGGGTAATGAGCAGCGGGATGCACTCGCTGTCGGTTTCGCTGTTAAAGCAATAACCATCACTTTCCAGATCGGCTTTCAGTGCACTGTAGTTTTCGATGATGCCGTTATGAACCACCGCAACTTTAGGTGTCATGTGCGGGTGGGCATTGGACTCGGAAGGTGCACCGTGGGTCGCCCAACGGGTATGGGCAATGCCCACAAAGCCTTCTAATGGATGCTCTTTCAGCAGTGAGCTCAAAGCATCAAGTTTGCCCGGTGCACGGCGACGTTGTAATCCGGTTCGTTGTGCGATCACCAGACCACTGGAGTCATATCCGCGATATGACAGGGCACGAAGCCCACCCACTAATGCTGAGGTGACTGACGTTTCTGAAACAGCTGCGAAGATTCCACACATAATCGTTCTCCTTGGTTTTCTTTTCCGCTCATTAATGAGCGCCTTTTCCAAGAAGAGAGCACTAACTGTGCCAAGATGTAATGGTTTAATTTTCAGACAGATAGAGTAAAACGCCGTGCGATAAAACGGCGTTTTCTCATTATGAAAGTCAGATTAATCAAATTGACGCTTAGTTTGCTGTTTGCCTTTTCATCGCCTGAATGGAAAATTTTGGTAGCAGGCTGAAGCGTTGTGCCAGCAGTACCATAGAACCTATCGCCATCATCAGTAGCATAAGGCGTGCGATGTCTGACCATTCATAAGTGGAAACGTAAAGCCAGAAGAAGCAAAAACCACCGCAGAAGAGCAAGGCCGTTAATGGGTAAGGCAGATGGTAAAGGTGCTGGCTCACAGCATAGAACAACACAAACCTAAGACCTTGGGTAAAGGTGAGTGCCATTAGCACACCCATCACGCCGTAGCTGTTGCCCCACCAAATCAAGGTACCCACAGCAACCAGAGCTGACACCACATTAATCGCCATTTGACCATAAGTGGTGTCTCCGGCGAAGCTGCCAAGATTGACCAGTTCAGCCAGCTCTTTGAACAATGCTGCAATGATTAGAAAGACGGTGAAAGTCGCAGCGAGTTGATAGGTATCAGGGAGTAACCAAGTAATGGCGAGTGGGGCCAAAAAGGCAACCATCACAGAAATGAGCATCACTGCGGTAAGTCCAAAACAGGTATAACGTGTCGCTGTTTCGCGTCCGTTGACGTCATAAAGCACATCGAAGCGTTTTGGCATCCACCACATACCGAAAGGTTGCAGTAAAAGCACCACTGCCAGCCCGAATTTCGCGGCGACACCAAACTGTGCTACCTCTTCGAGAGAACTGACTTCTGCCAGTACCCAGCGATCGAAACCGTTCATGGTGAAAGCCATCAGGCCGCTCGCCATGATAGGAATGCTGTAGATGAGTGATTGCTTCGCAACAGGCATGGAAAACGCCAATCCCGTTTCACGAACCTGAATCACAAACAGAATCACCGCCTGTACGGCAGCCGCAATGATCCCGGCTTCCAATACGCCATCGATGCCTCGGCCTGAAAGCAGCATCACCACAGTGAGAGCCGCTTGCAGCAGGGCACGGCCAACGGCGACGGAGAAGAAGGTGAAGGCACGATTCTGCATGCGAATCCAACCGAGCGGTACAGCGATACAACCCTCCAGCGCCAGCATCAAAAGTACCAGACGCAGTTGATAGGTGGTGAGCCCACCGGGAACCATACTGTCGAGCCAAGCCGCCAGTGACCAGGATAAAGGGATCACCACAGCGCAGATAATCAAAGTGAGCGTGAAGATTCGTGCGGACATGGTGAGCCGTTCTGCCTCGGATTTACAACGCCCGACAAAGCGATACAAGGCGTCTTCAAGTCCCAAACCAACCAGAATGCTGCCGAGGGCGGCGATACTGCTGACAATCTCCAATTTCCCGAATTCAGCTTGAGGCAACTGATGGGTAATAAAGGGCAGCATCAGCAGAGAGATCCCTCTCATCAATGCCATGCTGCTGCCATACAGCAGGGTTTGTTTCATCATTGGCGATAACGCTTTCATCCTTGAACCTCATCGCGGGCGAGCGTGGCTTCATTGCGTGCGCTTTGTTGAGTGAGTGCGTCACAAATGGCGGAGAAGCAAAGTTCGGCGCGGTATTGACGCGCAATTTGGAACGCTTCCTCGCCCAACTCTTTCAGTGACTGCATGTTCTGCTGCGCTTTAGCCAGTGTACGGGCAAGATCCGCTTCATCGTCCGGCAAGTATTTCAGGCAGTTTTCGCCATCAGTCAGTTGGGTGTCCCAGTAGGCACCATCGGAAGGAATGATGACGCACATACCCGCAGCCATGGCTTCGAGAATGGATAAACCGAAAGGTTCTTTGGTGCTGGTGGAGACAAAAATATTGCTGTGCGCGCGAATGGCATCCAACTGTTCAGGCGCTTCATGCCAGAACACTTTTGTGATGCACTGTGGCGCGTTGCTGACCGCAAGATTAGTCTGTTTGGGGTGGATAAAGCAGATGTGCGTTTCCGGGCGTTCAGACGGTGTCATGTGCGACAGTGCTTTGGTTAATGTGTCCAACCCTTTCCATTTCAGGAGAGAAGCCGCCCAGAACAATACCGCATAGTCATATTGGCATCGGGTTGGCCAAAGCGCCTTAGGCAGACCATTTCTGAAAGTCTGGAATTGAGGAAAGGCGGAAACATCTTCCAACGAGCCTGTTGCACTGATGGCGTGGTTTAACGAATCCCGCGTGGAGTCAAGATAATAGACTTCATCGGCGGACAGTAAGCAGCGGCCAATGGTTTTTGAGCGTGCAACCGGGCCATGTACCATTTGCACCAGACGGTAACCCAGCAGAAAACGGGCGAGGTAAAGGCCAAGGTCGACGCCCGGGCCTGATGCTGCGAGCGCCGTATCCATTCTTCCAACAAACAATCTTAGCCAAAGTAATTGCAGGGCAATCAGAAAATGACGGGCGAAGTAGCTTAAACCCTGTTCGGTTTTTTTCAGTTGCTTTGGCATGTACAAGGTTTTTACGTACGCCTGCGTTTTCGCCCAGGTGTCAGGGTCAGATGTCAGAATCGAAATGCGAACCGGCTTTGATTCCAACTGGCTAAGGATATGTTTGGTGGATACCTTAGAGCCGCCCGCAAAAGGGATCGGGTCAAGAATCACGATATGCTTTAAACGTTTCATTACACGGCCTCCGAAGGTTGACGGCGGAATTTGCGAACAAAGTTCAGTGACGCCTTAACAGGAGGCACAAATTGCCATTGGCTGGTCCAACGGGCGGTCATGCTTGGATTAGTCAGCAGTGATTGATATAGGGCTTCAAAGCGTTGGGTATGTTGAGTGATGGTGAATTCCGCCATCACGCGGCGATAGCCATCCTGCGAAAATTGCAGGCTTTGCTCTGGATTCGTAAACAGATGGTAAGCCGCTTTTGCAATAGCATGGGCATTGTCGGGTTCAACAAGAATGCCGGTTTTCTGATGGGCGATCACGCCTGGAATACCGCCCACTCGTGGAGCAACAACCGGTAAACCAGCGAGGTTTGCTTCCGCGAGGGTTAAGCCGAACACTTCTTCTCTCGCGCCGGAAAGATACACATCCGCACCGCCACGCATCAGGCCGACGACGTTTTCCTGTTCGCCAATCAGGTGAATGCGATCCTTCATGCCGGCTTCTGCAATCTGGCTTTCCAGTGCCGCGCGTTCACTGCCTTCACCGATAACAACGAGGTGGGCTGGCAAGCGCAATTCCCGCATCTGGCGGCAGGCTTCAATCAGCAAATCGACGCCTTTGCGGTGAATGAGTGAGCACACAGTCACGGCAACGAAAGCATGGTAAGGAATGCCGCATTTCTTGCGTAAATCCTCAACTGGCTGGCTCAACAGTTTTTGAGTGTCGATGCCATTGGGAATGACCTGACAGCGATCTTTGTTCGCGCCGTCGCTCAGCAATTGGTCCACCACAGGTTGGCTGACACCAACGGCCATGCTGGCATGATGAAAACCGAGTGTAATACGATCACGCAGTGGATAGCGGGAGTGTAGGTGAAGTACCAAAGGTAATTTGCGGGCTCTGGCAACCAGATTCAGCCACTGTGATGGGGCACCACTGTTTGAATGCAGAAGAGAAATGTTGTGCTTATCAACAATACGAAGGCCTTCGTTGACCAACTTGGTGTAACCGACCACGTCCCACTTGGGCGCTTGTTCCCCGAACAGCAAAGTAAAGTTGCTGACGTAAACCGGAATATCGAGTTGGCGAACCTGTTCAGCCAATGCTTCATTGTTACACCAGAGCACAGGTGCAAACGCAGATTTATCGAGGTGGGTCAGCAGGTCGATCAGACAACGTTCGCTGCCACGAATCCAGTTATCACCATAATGCACAAAAAGTACGTTCTGACGGGTTTGTTGAGTTTGCAGTGATGCGTTCATTATTCTTCCTCCAGCCCTTTTGGCGATGAATGCGCCGGACTTGTGTATATGAGTGTGATTGCAAAGAACGCACCAATTTTTAAGTGATTGAAATGAAAGAGCTTGAGTGCTTTTCTCGCCTCAGGCTCAGTGGTTTCTTTCATTTTGAGAGTCAGATTAAAGGGAATATACCCAAACGACCTGAAGATGCAGGATTCAGCGAGATTGACTGGCGTTGTGATCGCGGCGTTCCTTTGCAGGTGTAGTCACCTCCATCAAAAAGGAACAACAAAGAGCATGGCGTCAGTCAACTCGCCCGAAGGGAGGTCATCAATGCGCCCACTTCTTCGTTAAATTCCACGGAAATAGAACGACTATTCCTCGCGAAATTTGCCTCGAATTGAACGCATTGATGGCCTCTGAATACGAGCATCTTCAGGTCGTTTGGGTATAAGCCTTCAGCAATTTCGGAACGACAGCTTCAGCGGAGTAACGCTCTTTAATGGTTGAAATCGCGTTGATTTGCCACGTTGAACGCTTTTGCGGATCGCTGTTTCGCCAGTCATGCACCACATCGACCATGGATGTCACGTCCCCTTGTTTCAGCAACCAACCATTTTTATCGTGCTGGATGAGCTTATCGAGCGCACCGACATTGAAAGCGGCCACCGGAATCCCCCGCGCCATGGCTTCAAGCGATGACATAGGGAGACCTTCAGCGCGGGACGGCAACACCAACAGCCCAATGCGCGGCCAGACCCTTCTCATGTCTGTCTGAGCGCCATGGAACACCACGTTAGCAGGTGCAGACTTTTCAAGATCCTTACGCATGGGGCCATCGCCATAAATGTGGAAGTCCATATAAGGAAAGTGTTTGGCAAGCAACACGAAACGGTCAGGCGCTTTTTCTTTGCTGAGGCGACCGACAAAGGCAATCTCTTCGCCGGATGATAAAGAGAGGTCTTTGGTATTAACAAAGTTGTCCGACAGTTCAGCAGGGCAGGGGATCGTTGACAGAATGGGCGTGCTGACAGCGAACACTTTGTCGGCCAAAAAAGCGGTATGACGGTCAAACCAGTCGTACATTTTCATCTTTCCTTGCTTTTCTTCGCCGCTGTGGAAGGTGCTTGCGCAAGTGATACCCATCATCTTACACATAGGGCGAACCAGAATGCCGGCTTTGTAACCATGGGTATGAATAACATCAGGCTTGTGCTTGCGTATTTGACGCCAGAGGGTTGTCAGACGTCCGTCTAGCACCTCACACTGGAGACCTGCATAAAGGAGGCGGCGTTGGACAGGATGGCTGCCGTAGTTATTGAGAAAGACCACAGTCACTTCATTCCGCGCACTGTTCAAGCCAAGCGCCAGGTGCTCTACGTGAGACTCGATACCGCCGAAACCGCGACTGTCCAATATTAACCAAATCTTCTTCGTTTCCATTTTTACCACCCATTTCCAATGAAAAAAGTGAAAAGACCCTACAGAAAGCCTTTCAGCAAACTTAGTGCCAGTGTGCTAACTCATTGAAATAGCGAAGAGGGCGTTATTACGCAGTGTGTGCAAGGTGTTGAAATTCATCAAAATGAGAAAAGGAGAAAACGGAATTAGTCAAACCGCATGTCAAAATGACGAAATGATACGAGCCCACTTCTTTCTCACAAAGATAGAAAGAGGTGGTGGCTTGTTGGTGATGGAAGAATTCTATCAATGGCAATAACGTGAAATGATTTTATATCCATGTTTTTATTAAATAATCTATCGAATTTGAGTCGTCTTTCTTTCTAAAATGACCCTCGGTTCAGAAAATCTGGCAAACCCTTTGCAGAGAGTGCCGATAGAATCTCGAAACGGACAGAGGTCTTTATGGCAAGTTATTTAGTGACAGGCGGATGCGGATTTATCGGCTCCCACTTAGTTGAATCGCTTCTGGCAGAGGGTCATCATGTCAGGGTCGTCGACAACCTCTCAACGGGCTACCGCAACAACGTTCCACGACACTGTGAACTTCGTGTTGCTGATATCTGCCAGCCGGGTGTGCTGGAAGAGGCGATGAAAGAAATGGATGGTTGCTTTCACCTCGCCGCCATCGCTTCTGTTGAGCGCTCAAATGAAGAGTGGATAGAAACCCATCAGGTGAACCTGACCGCCAGCATTCGTGTGTTTGAGGCTGCCCGCGCAGCTAAGACGCCTGTCGTCTACGCGTCTTCTGCTGCTGTATATGGCGATAACGCTGATATGCCTCTGTCAGAGCGCTCGATCCCCCGACCATTGACCGCCTACGGCGCAGATAAGCTGGGCTCAGAACTTCACGCCAGAGTGGCTTCCATGGTTCATGGTGTTCCGACAGCGGGAATGCGCTTTTTCAATGTGTTTGGGCCTAGACAGGATCCTAAATCGCCTTATTCCGGCGTGATTTCTATCTTCGCCGATAGAATCATGGCCTCTCAACCCCTGACAATTTTTGGCGATGGCGAGCAAACACGCGATTTCATTTATGTTGGCGATGTGGTCCGTTTCCTCCGTGGTGCGATGCAGAGTATCTCCACGACACCTGAGGTCTTTAATGTATGCCGTGGTGAAGCGCTTTCCGTTAACCAACTTGCCAATACCTTGATGACCTTAACGGGGATCAAAGTCAGTGTCTCCTACCTGACAGCGCGAAAAGGTGATATCCGTACCTCGATTGGCAGCCCCATGCATGCCCAAAAAGAGCTGCGTCTGGTAGCGAAAACCTCAGTCACGCAAGGGCTGAGAGAGTTGATTGATTACCTCAACGAAGACGGTGAACGCTCGGTGGGATAGCTCGGCAATCTCAATAAGATTCGGAAAGAACAACGCCGCATATATGCGGCGTTGTTTTTGGTTTGAAGGGAGAAATGTTGATCAGACTTCGTCGGTTTCCCAAGCCTGTTTTTTCCGATAAAGCGTTGAAGGGCTGATTTGCAATAGAACGGCGGCCTTCAACACGTTCCCATCACAATAGGCGATGGTTTTCTGAATGGCTTCCCGCTCAATCTCGCTCAGTGGACGAATGTCAGAATCAGGTGCTGCGTCTTCGTCCGATCTATCCTCAATAAATTCGGCTTTTACAGGCTCAATCGGTTTCATGGTTTTGGTGATGGATCGGATTTCCTGAACGCTCAAGGTTTCATTCAAAGGTGGCGGTAACTGTTTTATGGTAACCGCCTCCCCATCATGAAGAACCACTACATTTCGAACCACATTCTGCAACTGGCGGACGTTGCCCGGCCAGGGGTAATGGCGCAGCACGACTTCTGCCTCGGGGGAAAAACGGGAGAAGAGTTTTCCTTCTTCCTTGGCGTAAGAAACCAGGAAGCTGGTGGCGATGGAAAGAATGTCATCGCCCCGCTCGCGAAGGGGGGGCATGGCGAGTGGTACCACGTGGAGACGGTAGTATAAATCTTCGCGGAAACGACCTTCTGCCACTTCTTTCATTGGGTCGCGGTTGGTTGCACACAAAAAGCGAATGTCTACGCTCTCTTCTTTGCTGGCACCGACTTTCTGATAACGTCCCGTTTGGATAAATCTCAGCAGTTTTTTCTGCAGTTCTAAATCCATTTCGCAGATCTCATCAAGGAACAGGGTGCCGCCATTGGCTTGTGCCGCCGCTCCCTTTCTGTCACTGCTCGCGCCGGTAAAAGCCCCTTTGATATGACCGAAAATTTCGCTCTCCATCAAATCGTGAGGAATAGCGCCGCAGTTCAATGCAACAAATGGTTCATCTGCACGAGGGCTCTGGTTATGAATGGCTTCTGCGCATACTTCTTTCCCGGTACCGCTTTCCCCTGTGATAAAAACCGTGGCTTTGCTTGGGGCGGCAGAGTCGATAATGCGGTAAACGTTCTGCATAGGCAGGCTGGCACCGATAAAACCATGATAGGTCTGCCGCTCAAAGCTGCTTTGTAGGTCTTCCACCAAACCTTGAAGACGTGCGTGCTCTAATTGATTCTTAATGGTTGTTTTGAGCCTTTCTGCACTGACCGGTTTTTCGAGAAAATCCACCGCGCCTTGGCGCATCAAATCGACGGCGGTATTTAGCGTGCCGTGACTGGTGACGATGATAACGGAAGAAGGAATCCCCTGTTTTTTAATCCACTGCAGGATTTCTTCCCCAGGCATATCAGGCAGTTTCAGGTCGAGCAAAATCAGGTGGGGCGTGCATTCCTGGAGGTAATCGAGCGCCGCCTGACCGGTTTCGACGCAGGCCAGTTCAACAGACTCGTTGGCCAGATATTGTTTGTAGAGGTTAGCGAGTGGTAGCGAGTCTTCAATGATCAGGACGCGGTACGTTGACTTCATGTGGGCTTTTTCCTCTTTGTGACCGTCGGCTTAGCACGGCAAGCGATGGTTAGTTTTTGTCTTAAGTGTAAGACATATTCGACCTACTGTTCCGTAAAGCCTTTTTCTGCCCGAGTTTCTAACGCTTCGAAAGACTTTTCAGCAATATCAGAAATGGCTTGTGCACTTGCGAACGCAAGGTCAAAGCTTTGCTCAAGACAATGCTTTTCGATGTCTCTACAGAACGCACAAAGCTGTTTGTTGCCATGGGCTGCAGCACTGCTGCCGAGGGTATGTGCTTCAAACTCAAGCGTGTAATGGTCGTTCTCATCTGCCGACTGGGCGATTTTTTCCACCCGCTGACGGGCATCTTTGATGTAAAACTCAATCAACTCTGGCACTAATTCTGCGGACGTATCTTTGGCTAATTGTGCCAGAGTGGCTTCATCTACCATTGGTGCGTCGTTATCTATACCGGTATCGGCTTCGGCGTTAACGTCCGCTACGCCTGTTAGGGGTTTGGAGGCCATTGAGAGTGCACTGTCTGGCGCAGATTTGGGACCAATCCCTGCGTCATTCGGTTGCCAGCGGTTAAGGCAGTCAAGGATGGATTGTCGGGTAAAGGGTTTGGAAACAAAGTCATCCATGCCAAGTTCGATAAAGTGCTCCCGATCGCCACGAAGTGCATGGGCGGTAAGGGCGACAATCACGACATCTTTAGCCGGAGTGTTCATTGCACGGATTCTCTTGGTGGCTTCCATGCCGTCCATGTGTGGCATCGAAATGTCCATCAAAACAATGTCGTAAGGAATACGTGAAACGGCTTCGACGGCTTCGACGCCGTTACTGACGATATCGACAGAAATACCGGAGAATTCCATCATGGTGCGCAGCACGATTTGGTTTGCGGGATTATCTTCTGCCACAAGGATGCGCAGGTTATCTGAAATATTGGTTGGGTTGATGTCTTGCTTACTCTTGCTGGTTACCTCACCAGATTCCTGCTCATCCGCAATGGCCAACTCAATGGTAAAAGTGAACGTGGATCCTTTACCCACTTCACTTATCACTGAGATTTGCCCGTTCATCTGACTGACCAACTGACGGCAAATTGCCAAGCCTAATCCGCTTCCTTCATGGGTACGGCTGTAGGTGGCCTGTGCCATCGTGAACTCTTCAAACAGGGTAGGGATGTGTTTTTGGTCAATCCCTATTCCTGTGTCTTTCACATCGACCTGAAGTTGCACCGAATCATGCCGGCGGTGTAAGCATTGAAGGTTGATATTGACGGTGCCAGTGTTGGTGTATTTCACCGCATTGGAAAGCAGATTCAACAGAATTTGGCGGACACGATCACCATCGCCGACCAAATATTTTGGTACACCGTCTGCGATACGGGAGGTCAGCTGGAGGTTTTTGTTCTCTGCCTGAGGGTAGACGATATCGACCGTATGTTCGAACAGGTCATACATGTTGAATGGGTTGTCCTCGAGCGAGAGCTTGCCTGCTTCCATCTTGGAGAAATCAAGAATGTCGTTGATGATGGCCAGCAACAATTCACCGGATTCACGGGCGGTTTTCACCAGCTTTTTCTGTAAGTCATCGAGCTCGGTTTCTTTCAAAAGCCCAAGTACGCCAAGTACGCCGTTCATTGGCGTGCGGATTTCATGGCTCATGGCGGCCAGAAAGTGGCTTTTTGCTTTATTGGCGTTCTCTGCAGCCTGCTGCATTTCTTTGAGTTTCGCTTCGCCCCGTTTTTGTTCCGTTAAATCAAAGAAGTGGGCAACATAGTGGCTGAGTTCGCTGTTTTCATCGGTAATGGACGTGATTGACATAAATACCGGAATGTTATGTCCGGCTTTGTGCCGTAAGCGCATTTCTCCTTCCCAACTGCCTTGGGAATTCAAAATACGCCATATCTTTTTGTGGAAGCCGAGATCTTCTGGGTTCGCTGTCAGTGAACGGGGTTTTTTGCCAGCGACTTCGCTGCTCTGATAGCCAGTAATGTTCGAGAAGGCAGGATTACTGCGGATGATATGGCCTTTGTTATCAGCAATGAAAACTGGCTGTGAGGTATCGAAAGCGTGAGCGGCGATTTTAAGTTCTGTTTGGTTCTGCAAACGTTGGGAAATATCGCGGATATAGGAAACAAAGATGTGCCCTTTCTGTGTTTTCGCTGCAGAGATGGATATCTCGATAGGAAACTCCCGACCGCTACGACGAATGGCGCTGAGTTCGATGCGTTGGTTGAGGACTGGGCCTTCACCGGTTTTTAAAAAATGGCGCATACCCTGAATGTGCATGTCTCGCATGGGAGTTGGGACGATGGTCTCCGCCATCGATTTTCCGACGATGTCATCCCGATCCCAGCCGAAAATTTGTTCTGCCACCGGGCTGAACTCGATGATGATGCCCTGATCGTTGGCCACGATGATCGCGTCATGTGAGGCTTTGTAGATGGCTTCGCTTTGCTCTTCAATCTGGCGCGCTTCAATGTACGAATACTTTTGTTCTTTGAGCGAAGCTTCGAGCTGAGCGTAGCTTTTATCCAACTTGTCTTTGGTGTTGAGAATATATTCGACGGTGGCGCTGATATCATCGGCGTAATTGACCAGTTTGACATCCTGAGGTGCTGTGTCGGTGCCTTGCAGATGGTTTAAGCGTTTCAATGGTCGCATTGCGCCGACCATCATAAAGTAGATACTGAATATGGCGATGATGGCGAGCGCCACCGTGCTGAATATGATGATTTGCCCTATTTCTGACGATGCTGATTCAAAGTGTTGAGCCTGAAAACCAATCACTGCCTCAACGTTTGGAACCGGGCTTTTTTCGATGGGAACCGAAACGGTGGTGACTTTAATGGTGGGATCCCGCGATGAATGAGAGTGAGCCAAAACGTCCTGCCCTTTTTCAATTGTCAGGTACAAAATCCCCGGTTGCTTGGTGATTTCGTCTGAGATACGTTGCAACCCTTCCAGATCTCCCCGTTCCAAATAAGGCAGGGTGGTCAGCGTGACCAATTGCGAAATATGTGCCTCGAGATGATACACATCATCATGCTTTTCTTTTTCCAGCAATGTTGCAGCGAAAGCGATCATCACTGCCAGCCCAATGGCGAAAAAAAGAGCAACGCGATAAATAGTTCTAATGCGAATCTTCAAAGCGGGCCTCTGCTTACAAATATGAGCTTGGTGGCATAAAAAATGAGCGATTTACTGTCAGTCTAGTACAGGCTCGGCATATTCCAACAGCACAATGGTGGCATCGTCTCGGTGCCAATCTCCATAGTTATCAAAAACCTGCATAACATGCTGAACAGCCTCTCCGACGGGTAATGAGCGCGTGTTTTCCAGTTCACGCATCACCGCTTTCTCGAGTACCTGTCGACTCTCCGTGGAGTCTGCCGCCTCAAACAAGCCATCGGTATAAAGCGCAATGCGCTCTCCTGAACTGAGTCTCGAGGTCAGGGTTTGGTAGTCTGCGCCATAGAGCACGCCAGGCATTATGCCGCCGACATCCATCAGTTCAGCGCCTAGTACGCTGACTTTAATTGGTGGAGGATGACCAGCGGTTGCCATCGATAAGGTGGCATTGTCGTAAAGCGCGACAGAGCAGCAGGTTAAGATGACCTGTGAGAGCAAATTATCGTCCATTGCGCAGTCGGAAAGACGGCTTAATAGCGTGCCGCATGGGTCACTAGTGTCGTCGACGTGATACATCAATCCGCGCAGGTAGCCGCCATAGGCGTAAGAGAAGAATTTGGCTGCCACATCATGGCCCATCACATCGACCATGTTGATCATCAGGAAATCATCCGTGTTGCGATGCAATACCAAATCGCCACCCCCAATCCCGGTATTTCTGGTGGCAATCGCAATTTGCCAGTTGCGGGATTCTGTTGGCAGTGACGGGGTCAAAGAGTGCGTAATTCTATGGTTTACCTTATCGGTAAGCTGGCGATAGATCTGCTCTGAGCGGTGTAATACCCTTCGAGCGCTTTGTACCAAC
This sequence comes from Grimontia indica, assembly GCF_000333895.2. Taxonomy (GTDB): domain Bacteria; phylum Pseudomonadota; class Gammaproteobacteria; order Enterobacterales; family Vibrionaceae; genus Enterovibrio; species Enterovibrio indicus. The sequence goes on from NZ_ANFM02000027.1 coordinate 58,069, forward strand.
GCGGATTTGGTGACAGGTTTGAGGATATAGTCATCAATCCCCAATCCCATGGCGTTGTCCCGCACTTCCTGGCTGTCCGCATAGGTGAGGAAAATGAAAGGGGTGAGCAGGGTATTGGTTTGTTTATGGAGTGCTCTTTTTAGGTCTAACCCGTCCATACTGGGCATACGAATATCAGAAATCACCAAATCAACGTGGTTATTCATTAGGAACTGCAGGGCTTCCTGACCATTTGCGGCTTCAGAAACCTTAAAGTGTTCGGAGAGATACGCGCTGATCAGGCGACGCTGGCTATCATCGTCCTCAACAACTAATACGCTGGGCTTAGTCGCGACCTGTTGTATCTTCCATTTCAGTGTGAGGCGGTTGGCACCAAATGTGGTGCGTTTCACGTATTCGAGTCCGTCGGTCAGGCTGTGGATCAGTGCAAGTCCTCGGCCGCCCTCTTTTTCTTCAAAGGTATCGAGTGATTGTACCCGGTCCGCCAAGGTTGGGTCCCAGTATTCGCCGTCATCCTCAATGTGCAGCATCCAGGCACCGTCAACACATTCCAGAGAGACGGCAATAAAGGTTGGGTGAGGCTCTGTGTGCTCTATCAGGTTAGCGGCCGCTTCAGAAAAACAGAGTTGGATTTTGTTGGAAAGGTGATCAGCCACGCCACGTTGCTTGAGTGTGTCGCCTAAGTGCTTTCGTGTGCTACTCACTTTAGCGAGTGTAGCGGGGCGGCATTCTTCCTTTACCACGGAGACCATACGCTATATCTCCAACGATAACAGATGGCTACTGAAAATAGATTTACGTAGCCTTTGGGTGATTTTCGGGAATCGTTTGGACAGCCTGCCGACCTCGCGAAGAATTTCCGTCTTCAGCGACGGATTATTTTTGTCGTTCATCACACAGCCCAATAGGTGGCCGCCCGCATCATGTAATTTCTTCACTGATTCGGACGCCTGAGCTTCTGTGGTTTGCCCTGACATCACAACCAGAATGGTTCCGTCCGACGCGGACGCGACCCTTTCGGGAGGAATGTTGTTGGCGTTCAAGCGCGCCATCGGCGAGGTGTCGAAGATGATGAGATCATAGTCTTTGTGCCACTCTTCGACGTACGCTTCTAAAGACCCTGGGCGACGAAGCTCCATGATGGTTTCGCGCTTGGACGGTGCAATGATCCCAGTGAAGTAAGTGCTTTCACCATCCACGCCCACTAGTTCAGGGTTAGGCAGGTAATGATTGTCATACGTCGTGACCGTCATGCCCTGACTGACGAGGCTGGGGTGGTAAAGGTTCAGGTCAACCACAAGGGTAGACTGCCCAGCCAGCAGGGAACGGTGTGCAATGGCAGAAGCAAGAGAAGTCACACCTTCGCCTGATTCCGTGGCGGTGATGGTCAGGGTTTTGTAATTGTTGCGAACGATCTGAAAGTAAATGCGTTCGATCTCGACGTTGAGCGGCGAAATAAACATCACAATATTCCTATCAGTGCGGCGATACCGGCTATTTGGAACAGGTCGGTAATCCCTTGGCGGATTTTTTCTGCGGTGCTTTCATCCTTGCTGGGTATATAAACGGTATCACCGGCGCGAAGCACGGGCAGATCCTGAAAACGGGCGGTTCGGCTGAATTCTGAAAGATTGAAAGTTCGCGCCTGATCTCGGCAGCAAGAGAGGTTCACGACGGTGATCTTCTCTACATAGGCATTGTTGGAAGTGCCTCCTGCTTCAGCGAGCAAGTCCAGAATAGTCATATGATCATCGAAGCTATAGCGACCGGGTTTGTTAACAGCACCCAGTACGCGGATGGTTTCTTCTTTCGGACGATCCAACCAGTTGCGATCTTTTTCTGGAACATAAATGGTGTCGCCGATATTCACTTCTGGCAGCAAATTCGCATCACCGGTTTCGAAAAACAGGGCAAGGTTGAGGCGACTGACGCGGGCATGTTTTCCGTCTAAGTGCGTGATACGAATATTATGTATATCGGCATCAGTGGTTGGGCCGTCCGCGGCGGAGAGGATGTCGAGAAAGTGCATTTCTTCAGTGAAACGGTAGCGCCCCGGCGCGCCGACCTGACCGAATATGTAGATGGAGCTGTCTGAGCTCTGACGAATCCATTTGGACTTGTTGTCCGTCGGATCATCTGGCAAATCATGGACCCTGACGGTCGAGCCGGCACGAATCTCTGGTAATTCGCTGTCAGGTCGTCCTTCGTTGATGAAGGTATCAAGGTTCAGCACGTAGGTTTTAGTGCGATTCCCTCCAATGGGCGTGACGACTTCAATACGGCTGGTATCGGCGCGTGACGTGGGACCACCAACATGGGCGAGTAAATCCATCAGCGACATTTCATCTGACCATTCAACCCGGCTGGGTCTAAGGACTTCCCCGATCACGCGGACGGCACGGGTAGGTGATACCTTTAGCCAGGATTTTTCATTTAAATCCAGTTTCTCTGGCACAAAGATAGCGTCACCCGGCAAGATCTTAGGCATGGCATCTGTCATTCGTCCTTCCGAGAACAAGGTGAGGTCGAACGGAACGTTGGTGCCGTTTCGTCGGATAATACGGATTTGCCGACTTTCAGCGAAACGTGTGGGGCCTCCCGCATTAGCAAGAATATCAATAAAGGTAGCGCCTTCTTTGCCTTCGTAAGCACCCGGCTTGGCGACTTCACCCATCACATACACAGTGTTGGAACCAGCTTTGATTTCCTCTTCCTGCTTAGGCACAAAAATCGTCGCGCCTGCCACAATGTTTGGTAGAAGGCTTTCATCACCTGAGTCTAGATAGCGTTTGAGGTCGAAGATTTTTGGCTCGTTGTCAGAGATAACGCGGATTTGTTCCACTGCCGCGTAGCGGGTCACGCCGCCTGCACGCATCAGCATGTCCACCAAGTTGTTTTCCTCTTTGGCGGAGAAACTGCCGGGGCGCAGTACTTCACCAAACACCTTGATGGCTTCTCTGTCTTCTGCGGCATCACCGGAATCAGCTAGTGCAGTAGGGTCAAACGTTTGTTCAATGTTGCCAATCATTGGAGAGGCAGGCACAAACAGGGTGTCCAGCGAGCGCAGTTCAGGTAGCAGGCTTGAATCGCCGGTATCGAGAAATTTCTTGTAGTCAAAAGTAATCACTTCGCCGTTTCGGCGCAGCTGAAAGCGGTCTAATTGAGCACCGGCACGCAGGCCGCCTGCGGCATACAGCGCCATTTGCACTGAGGCATTTTGGTTTAGCGTGAACTCACCTGGTTCTTCCACGTAGCCCTGAATGGTGACGAGGAGCTGTCGCTTACTAATGAACACTTGCAGAGAGGACAGATCACGGAACACAGCGCCAAGCGTTTCTTTCACTGCGACATCCAGCTCAGCTTCTGTCATGCCGTTGGCTTCAATCATGCCGACTTCTGGGAGGGTGAGCCTTCCCTGACGATCAACCTGAAACTCTTTGTTGAGCGTGACTTCGCCGGGCAACATGATGGCAATCTGATCACCCACCTGCACACGATATTCGTCCGCGGTCGCTGAAACGCTGACCATCAGCAGAAAAATGAGGGTGATGAAACGGGTCATGGTTGACTCCCATCATCTTTTGAATTGGCGCCAGCTTCGACCAACTCGATAGAAACACGGCGGTTTACGAGGCGGTTTTGAGGCTCACTGCCTTCAAAAAGCGGGTCGGTAGAACCCACTGCATCGACTGTGATGCGCGAAGGGGATAAACCGAAAATCTGCAGGTAACGTTTGACCTGAATCGCACGTTCGAGAGACAACTTTTTGTTGGCGGCAGAACCGCCCACTGAATCCGCATGTCCGGTGACATGAAGATTGTACTGAGGCAGGTCACGGAGCAGATGAGCGGCTTCCGCTAGATGCCCCATGTATTTGGGGTTCACTTCAGGTGAATTAAAGGCAAATTGGTTATCGACATTGAGTAAGGTGTAGATCTCTGCTGCGAGGTCTGAGGCGTTGCTGTAACCCATCGCAGAAGAAGGCACACAAGCGCCACTGCGCTTCACTGCATCTAGCTGCTTCTCAAGCCTTTCAAGAGTAGCACGTTGGATAATGATGTCGTTGGCGGCGTCAAATTCCAGTCCGCCATGCAGCTCACGAACAATGCGGTCTTGTAGGCGGCGTGCTTGTAATACGGTAGCAGGGAAGCAAAGCTCTGCCCCTTCCAGCACAAGAACATCGAGGTGTCTGGCGCCTAACTCCCATTCGAATCGCAAACCATGCTCAGGGCCGAGAGGTTCATCAGGCATGACGGGAGAGATTGACGAATGATAACCTTCGGCCATACCACCTTGACCGTGGTCAGGAAACGCTGAACAACCAGAGAGCAGTAGTATCGTGAAGAAAAGTGTAAAGCGGTTTGTCATCCTAATTCTCCCTGGGAAGAAAGCCTTACTGAGTCGTTTGGGCGGCTTCTACGGTAATCGCACTGTTAATACGTAGCAGGGTGATGATCTCCATCGGTTGACCATGAACATTGGTCAGAGACAGAGTGTGGCCTTTTGCTTTCAGGCGTTTGAACAGAAACACAATCGCTCCAATGCCTGAACTGTCGAGGAAGTCCACTTCACCTAAGTTCATGGAGATATCCGTCATCTTTTCATCGGCAACAAGCTCATCCAGTATGGGTTGTGCTTCGCTGCATCCCTGTGCGTCCATGTCGCCACGAACTATCAGCAGCAGGGATTCATCAGGCTGTTTAATGGATTCGATTTGCATGACTTTTTTGCCTCACCTGTATAGATATGGGTTCTAATGCGAATTCCATACCATGTTGTAATATTGATTAAAAACAGTCGGATAGAGATTCTTAGTGGAGGGCATATATTGGATTTCTCATTTTGAAAACAGAAATGGGAAACTCATGCACTCTTCATGTTGATTGCCAATTAGCGCTTATTACAGCGGTTTGTCTTAAATATAAGATAGAAGTAAATCGATGATTTTGCGGGAGGTCGTAGAGGATTTGTTGGTGAGTTGGCGGAATAGGAAATGATGACTTTTCATGTTGATCCAACTTTAAGCGACACCAGTAGGTGAGCAGTCAAAGATAAAGTTGGGGGTAAATGGAGAAAGCCAGCGATAGGCTAATCAGGGATTCGAGGGTCAATCTCTGCCAGCACTTCGCCGTTGGTCTCTCTAATAAACAGAGTTTTGCCCGTACACTCGATCAAGATTTTTTCTTCTGGCGGGAGCTTGGATAGCACTTCGACTAATCTCGCTGTCCCCTCCACAATGTGGGCGTGCGGGTGAGTGATTCCAGGCGCTTGCATGTTTGCGCGGTCTTGGTAGATCTTTAAAAGGTGTTTTGCGGTCACAGCCATCGTACGAATCCTGATTCTTTATACTCAAACAACCTGAATACGAGCATATTGGGGTTGTTTGGGAGTAGATGCCTAATTAGAACAAAGAAGGGCATCATGCACAGGCTGAGGTTTGAGAAAACAGCCTCTCCCTCTTCGTTCGAGACAAAGGGAGAGGCTGTCAGGCTAGGCGTTAAAGCTGATGTGCTTTTTACCCGTCCAACTCTCAATGACGTCAATCATCTTGCGCTTATTGACGGGCTTCGCCAGAAAATCATCCATGCCGACTTCTTTGCATTTCTCTCTGTCTTTCTCTGTCACATTGGCGGTCATGGCGAGAATTGGCAGAGTACGACCATGTTCATTGAGTGCCCTGATGGTTTCACAGGCAGTGAAACCATCCATTTCAGGCATCTGCAAGTCCATCAGCACCAACGCAAACTCTTCTTTCTCTATGGCAGATATCGCCTCTTTGCCGTTGTTGGCGGTGGTCACTCTGAACCCCGCGCGCTCCAGCATGGTGCGGGCGATCAACTGGTTGGCAGCGTTGTCTTCCACCAAGAGAATTGCAGCGCCTGTGTCGCTTTTAAAAGCTGTTCTGCTGTGTGGGTTAGGTACATACTCTTCGGGGTAATGCAGCTCACAAGGCAGCACCACGGTGAATTCACTGCCCAATCCGACATGACTTTCCAACTGGATGTCACCACCCATCAATTCAACCAAACGCTTGGAAATGGCTAGCCCCATACCGACGCCGCCGTAGGTGCGCGAGAAGGTCGCATCTTTCTGGGTAAAGGGTTCAAAAATGATCTTCTGATACTCTGGATCTACCCCAATCCCGGAGTCTCTGACGTGAATGCGAAGACCTTGAGGGAAGTGATGGCTGAGCATGAGTTCCACTTCGCCACATTGGGTGAATTTGATGGCATTGCCCACCAGGTTAGTGACAACTTGGGAGAGCTTGCCTTCATCAGCTTTGGCGATGATATGGTGGTTCAGCCGGTCATCTAATCTCAGGCTGATGCCTTTGGTCTCTGCTGACTTTTCAAACATAGAGATCACGCCACGCGCCATTTCAGCAACATCAAACTCTTTTTCTTCGACCTTGATGGCACCGACATCGATTTTTGAGTAGTCCAAAATGTCGTTGAGTTGGTTAAGCAGCAAGTGCGCAGCGTCGTCAGCCATATTGGTGAGGGTTTGGCATTGCTCTGGGAGTTTTTCTTCTTTTAGGATATCAATCGCCCCCAAAATAGCATTCATCGGAGTGCGTATCTCATGGCTCATGGTAGCAATAAACTGGGATTTGGCGAGGTTCGCAGCGACAGCATGTTCCCTCGCCTGCTCGAGTTCTTGCTCTCGATACCGCAAATGCTCAATGTGAAATTCCAGATCATCGACGGACTTAGACAGGCGTGTAATTTCGTTGACATGCTGCGGTGCTCGGCCTTCTTGTTTGGCAATGTCTATTAAACGCTGATTGATTTTTGATAGCGGGCCAAAAACCATCTTTTGTGACAGCAAGAAAATGAGAAAACCAAGCGAGAGTAAAGCCAGTGCTGTGTAAAAGCGCACGGTTTCTACGTGGATTTCAATGTCGGCCATCATTTGTTTTTTACTCATGGAGATCTGCATGTCGCCGACTTGGGTGTCACGATAGGTCACAGAGTTGACGAAATTGAGAGCCATTGGGTTGTTGTCGTGCGGTTTATCGCCCCATTGTCCAATTTGCACGCCACCGTCAGTAACGATGGAGATATAGCAGAGATCGGGGTAATGCTCTGCCATCAGTGCGAGCTTTTCATTCAGTGCGCCAGAATTCTTGATGAGTACGTCTGAAGACAGTGCTGCCGTCAGCGCTGAAAAATTCGCGCGGATTTGATTGTCCATTCGATCAGAAAGATATTGGCGTTCAAATGAACGAGCGGCTTCGCCCGCAATAAAGCTAAGGGCCATGGTTATTGAAAGTACGGACAGCATGTATTTAAGCCAGAGTGGTAACTGTTTCATCATCATCTCCTTCGCCGTCCTCGCGGCCTGCTCGTTTCCTTGTCAGGCTCTCAGTTTGACAATGACTTTGCGTGTCACTTTGAGCAAATTGAGCGCGATTCCTGCTTTATTTAACGTATTTAGCTGTGTTCTTAAGAGGACTATGCAGGGACTTTGCCAAGTTTTTAAATGCAAGGATCAGCAGCCCCTAATTAGCGCTTATCGAAGGGAAATGCTGAAGAGTCATGTGGCTCTTGTGAAGGAGGCGATATGTCGGCGTTTTGGTCGTCTGCTTGTTTTTCCGCTTCGCTTTGCTGGAGAAATGCTTTTTCCTCCAGCTGCACATACCGGTAAACAGAGGCGGTCAGTGCGATTAAAATATAGATCGGCCAAGTGAAGCCTTGGGTGAGAAAGGTACCTGACACACAGAATGCGATGATACCAGAGTAAAGCCCTTCCGATATGGCACGAATAACAGGGCTGTACCTTTCGGCGTTTTCTTTCACGATATTGGTAGCACTTTGGGCTGAGCGGTAAACGGTGATGGTCATGACAAAAAAAGCGATTAAACCGACAAACCCCGTTTCACCCAGCACGCCAAACCATGTGCTGTGAACGGCGTGGTTCAAACCATCCCAGTGCTTTGAATAGTAGAAATAGTTGAAGTAGAAGTTATTAAGGCCAACGCCAGACAAAGGATTTTCCAACGCCATGTAGAAAGCCGCTTCCCACGCATAGAGTCGGCCTTGTGCCGATGCATCAAGACCTTCTTCCGCTGCACCACCAGATTTTCGCCCACTGATACCTGCCACTGCGAACAGCACCGCAGCGGCAATCCCGCCACCAATGAAAAGCAACGTTTTCGACTTCACGCGGCGCCAGGCAAGAATGCCGACAGCAGACATGATGCCCAGCAATCCGCCACGGCTTTGAGTCGCGATAATGGCAAAAAATATGGTGATAGTCGCAATCAGTGCAAAGAAGCGGGTTTTCTTGGAAAGTTCGGGTGTCAACAAGATGCTGATGGTAAACGAAAAGGGGAACAGTAACACCAGCGCTAAATCGTTGGGGTCACCAAGCACGGAGCCAAGTTCACGGCCCACGGTGACACGCGTTTCTTCCACTAAGCCAATGCCATTGACCTTATTGAAAAGGGTGACAATTGCCACCACGACCCCAGATACGGTAATCATGACGAGCGCATTGCGATAGTGGTGAACCCCCGTAAGCAGCCACGCCAGTGCGGGGGTCATAATGCCAATTTTGACGTAGATGTTTTTGAAGTAGGCAATGGCTTCACCCACATTGCTGGAGAGAGGGATACCAATCACGACAAGTACAAAAAAAATGTAGAAGGTATTCAGTTCTTTCGAAGACCACATTTTGAGCTTGCCACTGATACCTATGTGCCATGTCAGCGTGGTCAGGGTACCGAGAGATAACAACAGTGGGATTTTGAAATTGTAGAGTGGTGCAAAAGCCTCATGAAGGCGGAAAAAAGAGAAAGCGATAAACAGCAGCCCCAACAGGACAGGTTGAGAAAGGGTAATAAGAATGGCAAGGGGCACCAGACCAATCGCAATGGGGATGACGGGATGAGGAATGACCAACCACAGCAAACACGACAGCGCGACAAACGCGGCGGTCGCGTGTACGAAATGTGTTCTGATACGGACAAGCAACAGCTGGCGCTGGTCGTTAAGCCATTCGATTAATTGCATTTTTCTGGACGAAGAAATCCCATGCATTGAGTAAAGCAGAGATCGCAGCAAAATGTGCGCCAGAGAAAGTAGAGTTATTAAATGTTTTTAAAATAACGGGTTACAGAAAATGAAAAGAAAAAACGCGCCAGTGCGGCGCGCTTCGTTTGATTTTGCATGTCAAATTAGGAAATATACCCAAACGACCTGAAGATGCTTGAGTTCAGAGGTCATCAATGCGTTCAATTCGAGGCAAATTTCGCGAGGAATAGTCGTTCTATTTCCGTGGAATTTAACGAAGAAGTGGGCGCATTGAGGCCCTCCCTTCGGGCGAGTTGACTGACGTCGTGCTCTTTGTTGTTCCTTTTTGATGGAGGTGACTACACCTGCAAAGGAACGCCGCGATCACAGCGCTAGTCAATCTCGCTGAATCCTGCATCTTCAGGTTGTTTGGGTATAAGCGTATTCAGAGCGTTGCGCCAGGGTGAATCAGGCGAATCACCAACGAACCTGCTGCACGCATTGATTCGACATTGTGGCTCAATACCACGCCACCTTCCGGCGCATGGTAGCGGTATTCCTCTTCACCAAAGCTGTCATATTGGATCGCCAGCAGCTGATCTTTTTCTACAGTCTGCATCAACTCAACCTGCGGAAGAATAAAACCACCTTGAACAGCGCGAATACTGGTCACACGGGCGCTTTCAATGGCAGGCTCAACCGCGGCAAATTCGCCATCAATCAAACCGTAAAGGGTGAAGATGTTCAGCATGCCACGTACGGTGCGGTTGACCATTTCCACATCAGTATAACGGCCGACACCGGCTTCAACCGTGATGCTCGGAATGCCATTCTGATTCCAAACGGTTTCCAGGATACCCGGGTCGCCCGGATCGTTCAGAATGGCATCTGGGTTCATCAAGCGCGCCATGTTTACGGCGTCATCTAAACGATAATCCGCGAACACATAAAGCGGATAGCGGGTGCCAGATGTTTGCGTGTGTAGGTCAATCGCCAGATCGGCATTTGGCTGGAGAAGGTTACGCCAGATAGGATCAAGATAGCGCTGAGGTTCGTTACCTTGCGGATTGCCCGGGAAATGGCGGTTCAGGTTGCCACAGGAAACGTCAGGGTCAGAGGAAAAGAAATCGCGGCTGTGGTGCAGCATACCGCTCAGGTTGACGGTAGGCACGATGGTCACACAGCCTTTCAGTGATTTACCATGCAGCGCACGGGCAATCGCATGTGCTGACAAAACGCCATTATATTCGTCACCGTGAACACCGGCGGTGATCATGATTTTCTTACCCGGCTCAGTGCCCTTAAATACCCAGACCGGAAGGTGTTGCCACTGTGCTAATGCATCGGTCGCCGCACGGAACCAAAACTTGTGTGAGCCTGCATCCAGTTGGTCCACATCAAGTGAAGAGATCACGGACAAGCCGTCGATTTTGTTTCCTTCAATACACTTCGTCATTACGTAGGTTCTTATTTTTAAGAATTTTACAGGTCGTTAAAACTCAAAAAAGGCGAGATTGTCATCCCGCCTTTATTCATGTCGATAATACTTTAAGCTTACGCGAAGCCAGTGAGATGTGCACTCACAACTGTGATACTTGCGATGACAAAAAGTAAAAGCATAAACCGCCAGACAAACTTCGCCCAATTACCCCAATCTATGCGACATACACCCAGTGTAGCCATCAATGAAGCAGATGTCGGTACAATGATGTTGGTCCATCACACAACTGGAAGGCCAGAAACGTAATTTGAAGGGGCACACCAGCAATATCAGATAATGGTGCCAGCATTAGCAAGGGCAACGACAAGGAAAATGACTGTGTCCAAAAACGTTTGAATTCGTCAATGGGATCCAGTGATGCCCGATGGCAGTTGGAGCGACGTTGGTTAGAATGAAAGAAGTAGGGCATGGATGTAAGAGGTGAAGCAATGTCTTTTGATCTCAAGACGCTGATTGAGCGTTGTGAAGAAGCTCTCGAACAGGAAAACCCGCAACAAGCCATTAAGCGATTGTTGAGAGAAAGTCTCCGCGATCCCGGTTCGGTCAAATTAGCGCTCATGCCTGGTAACCGAGCAGATTTCGAGTTTCTGTATGAGTCAGATGATCTCACCATTCTTCATTTTATTTGGGCACCTAAAATGACCATGCCTGCACATAATCATAACCTTTGGGCAGTTGTGGGTGTCTATGAGGGAAGAGAAGATCATATTTTTTGGCAAAAAGCTGGAGACAGTAGATTTGGAGAAGCCGACATTCGTGCTGTTGGTGCCGCTTCTATCGCTGCAGGAGAAGTGCTGAGTATGGATAATCAAGCCATTCATTCAGTGACTAACCCGACACATCTTTTCGCTGCAGGTATCCACATCTACGGAGGAAATTTCAGAGAAGCGGACAGAAGTGGCTGGGATCCCATCCTTCTTCAAGAAACGCGATTGGATGCCGAAAAAAACCAAGCCATTTTTGATGTGGAAAACGAGGTGTTGGATTTGCTTGAACGCAGGCATAAATAGCAAAGACCAACTCAATCTAAAGTGGTTAACACGAAGCAGCTGAATATGGGGGAATCAGTCGTTGCTATCCTCTCTGTGCTCAGAATTTGTGCGCCGCCCCTGGGGTCTGTTCACCTTTGGTGATAAAAGTTGCGGGTTGATAGCCGACCTAAACTTGTCAAAGACCAACACGCAACTTGGGAGCTTTCATAACAAGGAACACGGCGAGTGCGCAGACTATGAAGCCGATAATGGTAGCCGTTGAAAACGCTTCATCGAAAAAGAGCCATCCCTGAATAGCGGTAACGGGCGGAACCAGATAAATCACCGAGGTGACTTTAGATGCTGCGCCCCGGCCAACCATGTAAAGGTAGAGCAGCACTGCAATGACTGACAACGCCAGTACTGACCAAATCATGGTGAGTGTAAACGTTAACGACCAAGTCACTTCAAAGCCTTCCACCAACCAGGCAATCGGTAAAAAGAACACACCAGCTGCGACATATTGCCACATCGCACAAGCAACCAAATCAACACCCTGACAAAAATGCTTTTGGTACAAAGTGCCAAGGGTAATGCCAAGCAAAGCAAGGAATACAAACATGTAAGCGTAAAAAGGTTGAGCGTCGATATTCCAACTCATCTTGCCTTGCACGACTAATGCGATGCCGAAAATACCCGCGAACAAGCCAACCCACTGTGCCGGATTAAGCCGCTCGCTGGAAAGATTAATCACAATCAGTGCGGTGAGGATTGGCTGGAACCCAACCAATAAGGATGACAAACCAGCGGGCATGCCAAAGCCAATCGCGGCAAACACGCCGCCGAGATAAAAACCGTGGATTAACAGCCCAGACACTAGAACGTGAAACAGTACTTTCCTTTTGGGCATCACAGGTTTCATTACGCCTAGAATGACCACAAAAACCAAGACGTTCAACACCATGCGAATAAAGAGGAAAGTGGCAGCATCCGCATAGGGAAGGCCAAATTTGGCCCCGATAAAGCCCGTGCTCCAAAGCAAGACAAAGACAAAGGGAATGGCGCTTTTCAGCATGAGGCATCAATCCTTGCGCGATGAGAGTGAGTCGAGAAGTGATTAAAACGCAATCAGTGTGCGACAACAAGGAAAATGACTGCGTCCAAAAGCGTATGAATTCGTATGAGTAAGAAGGTAAGTGTACGAACGACGAAAAAGCCCACAGAGGTGAGCTTTATGCGTTGGAACGACAGGTTAAGACAACCAATCCAGGCTGAGTAGTAATCGTGAGGCACTTCCGGGAGCGGGAGAGCGATGAACAATACCTCGGCCTTCATTGCCGACCCAGGCTTCACCTTTCAATATCGCTACGGCACCGGTGGGGATTTCTTTGATACCAGATGGGGCGACAGATTGCTCTGGTAATTGCCCCGGTGAGCTAGAACGCTCAACGTTACTCTCATCTATCCATTCTGTTCCGCGACCAGAGTATGTCACCAGTAATCTGGCTGGGACACGGTCGATATGGAAACGCGGGCACATGGTTGTATCCAACACCTGAAGGCGAACGCCTAACGCGTCGGGTTCGAAAAGGCATCGATACATTTCGACCACATCTTCCACATCCGCTAACCAGCTTTCTATGCCTTTAAGTTCCAACGCCCATTTAGGCAGAAGTTCCCAGATAGACAGCGAATTTTCCAGTGCGACAAAGCGATTGTATTTTCCTACCCGAGTAGCGAACTGGTCGGCAAACTCTCTGCAATCTTGCGAAAGCTCGCGCTGCCAGACGGTAAGATTCACGTCTTCCCGGAATATTTCGGTCAGGCATTCTGGGTGGGTATTCTGAACCGTCACTGGCCGGGTGACTGTTTCGATTTCCGCTATCATGGACAGTCTCCAATTTGTCTCGTAATTGAAATGTTATAACATAACGTTTCAATGTATGCGACTACATGGAGTATTGCAGATAGAAGTTGTTTTGATTCTCTTCGAACTGAAATTCGTTCTTGAAAATGAAGCATCTAGATAGGAGATGTCTGGTTCAAACTAGCTCATTGATTAAAAAGATATTTACTATGATGCCAAGGATAGGTAAGCATGACGACTGAATCTTCGACAGAGATCCGAGCATGGGATTTTAACAACCGCTTACCGCTCGCATTGAAACTGTTCTTTTTGTCACCACTGGCATTCTTCGTGATTTTCTTGATGAATCACGAATTTGAACTGACGCTGTTTTTGGCATCACTACTCTTTTTCATCGTATTCTTTTTGTTCTTTGGTTATCTGTTTAGCCATGAGTTGGTAGAAATTAACTCGTCTACACTGGAGCATTCTCATCATCTGCTTGGTGTGACCTACAAAAAGAGAAAGTACCCACTTGGACACATACAAAACTTGCGTGTTTACCCAAGCATGTCAAAGCCGTTTTTTTTGACCCCAAAGGCCCTCTTTCAGAACAATTGAGGCTGCATATGCTTGGCGGCTCGGTTGTGTTTGATTATGGCCCTCTTTATCGAAGTATTCAGATGTTCAAGGGAATGCCGGAGAAGGAGGCGCTAAAGTGTGTCGCCCAAATGACTGAGTTGCTGAATGAATATTGATTGAGAGGTCACTCTCTACACCGTGCCTGAGTCCTTCATTGCAATTAGAAAGGGTAATGTGAAAAAACATCAGCAAGGCATGGTGATTTTGTATGTTTTGGCGCTATTGGTCGCGGGTGCATTTGAGTTTACGCCGGGAAGATTACTGCATACTTGGTTGTTTGTTTAGTCGCGTCGAATGACAAAAAAGGCTGCTTGGCAGCCTTTTTTATTATCAAAATTTATATACAGCCCCAAGGCTGAACTCCCAACCCAAATCGTTTTGTACAAGGGGGCTGTCGCTATCATGGTGCTCAAGTGCAACTTCAGAAATAGCCAACCAGTTTTCAGAAATATCGTAAAGGGCGACGACACCGCCTTTGTACACCCAGGTTTCGTCAGCGCTGAATTCGGCTAAGCCAGAGGCAGAAGACTCCTGAGCTGAGATGGAATACAGATGCTGGGAAAGCTTCTCGTCGCGATAATTCACTTCCACGTAGGGTGACAAGACAAAGTTGGTGATGGGCGTGTCGAACGCTCGGCCGAGATGCAGTTGTATTTCATAGCCATTGTGCTCGTCGGTAACATCATGAAGATAAGTGAGGCGGGCACCGACAGTACCGAGCGTAATGCCAAGCTCGCCGTTGCCATCGCGGTTATTTATTCCTGAAGGGATGTCGTCGAAATCGTCAGAAACTTCTGCAAAGCGAAGGTTACCGGAAAGGCCAATAAACGGGATAGGGTTGTAAGTGAACAGGCTGCCATCAATAAAGCCATGTTCACTGTTGTAAAACAGGTATGGTTCAGCCCCAGCCTTTGCGCCTTGATTTGAGAAGACCGATTCCCCAACAGTAAGCCCGGCACCGACAAAACCAAAATCCTTGTATTTATCCTGTGCCAAAGTTGGCGTCGCGATGACAGACAGCAACAGGGGGGACAGGAATGATATGACGCTTTTTCTCATGACAGCTCTCCTTTTCTATGAAAAAGAAGAACTGCAATGGAGGAGGTTTCTTTCAGCGGACTTTGGCAAGCAGCTAGCTTTGCCGGTTACCTTTGATGAGATCCTCGATGGTCTCAGTTACCTGCTTAAGTTTCAGGCTCTGTTCTTTGTAACTCATCGAGACTTCTGAGGTTTCATTGGCAATCTGGTGGTTATTGTTGACGATTCCTGTCATGGATTCCATGGCAGAATTCACTTGAATGAGGCCTTTCATTTGCTGGTTGAACGCCTGACTAAAGGAATCAATTTCCTGCGCCAACCCTTCAATTTTGTTGGAGATATTCGAAAAACTGACCTGGGTTTGTTCTGAAAGCGCCTTACTTTCCTTTACCCGCAACTCAGTGTCTTGCACTATCTGGCCAACGGTGACCATCGAGTCTTTCAGCAGCTTATCGATATCTTGCGATGCCTGACCCGACATTAAGGCCAACTGTCCCACTTCCTGAGCCACAACGGCGAACCCACGTCCGTGCTCACCTGCACGCTCGGCTTCTATAGAAGCATTGAGTGACAGCAGCTTGGTTTGAAAAACAATGTCATGAATGACCTTTGTGTAGTCGGAGATCTTTCTGATGATCTCGTTTATCTCCTGCAATTGCTTGTTGGAGTTTTCAATCAGCACGACCGAATGCGCCATCTTGTCCATGTTCTTGCTGCCGTCAGAGCTGAGCGCTAACGTGCCTTTTGACACATCCAGACAGGTCAGGACGTTTTCATTGGTACGCTCCACCATCTCCCGGATTTCAGACATGGCAGATACATTCGAATCCAGTGCGCTCCGCTGTTTCTCTACTCCATTGGCAATGTCTTTTGCGCCTTGTAGAACAAGCTGGGAATTCTCCTGAGCAGCTTCAGATACATAGGCGAGGTCTTTGGTGATTGAAATCAGCGGCTTAGAAAGTCGCATCGAAACAAAGTAGATGATCAGGCAAAGCAGAATGATGATGCTGACAAAGCAAAACAGCACCACTTGCAGATTCCTTTGCAGTGCCGCCGTTGAAGCCTTCTCGTTGTAGGTAATATTCAGCACACCGAGCAAAGTACCATCAGGAGCGAGGATTTCCTCCGAGTACTTCAGTGCTCCGTCATTGGCTTCCTTAGGGGCTGTTTCTGTGTAAGGCACCCCAAGGCTGTCCATAAACTGGATATGGTCAATATCCTGATCTTTCATGCCAACCTGAACAAACTCCTCCAACGCCGACAAGTCATAATTCATGATGTATGTCTTGCTGGATTGATTCAGAAAGTTGGCCAATGACTGCACCTTCCCTTTTTGTATCTGGGAAAGCTCCTGCGCAGTCATGTGGTGGAAGAATACGGCCGCCAAAACCAGCAATGCGGTGATACTCCCGATCAAGGGAACCAGAATCCGGTACTTAAGCGACAACCCTTTAAAAAACGACATCCACTTATTCATGGCTTCACTTCATACTGTTGACTGGAACCGCTTTGCCATTCTCGATTTTCGTCAGGTATACATCGTCCAGGCCCTGTCTATCTGACTTACTGAAGTTCACATTAAGGCCACCAAAGCTCTTGTTGCTGATGTTTTCCATCGCGCTGACAAAATTTGATCGGGTGAGTGATTGACCAGCCTGTTGTAAGGCTTCAACTATCACCATGGCATTTAAATAGCCTTCCAGTTGAGTGTAGTAAGGGCTCTCAACGCCTTGGGCGGCGAGATCTTTTTTGAAGTCTTTAATAATGCGAAGGTCACTTTCATCTGGGTTCGGCATGACCTGGGAGATATAACTGCCGTCGCCGTCAGCACCTAATTCTGCAATCAGCTTTTTAGTGCCCACAAAAGAGATATTGGCGAACTTAGCGTCAAAGCCTTTCTGATTTGCCAGTTTGATGAAGGCACCACAGGCTTTGTAAGCGCCGACCAAAATTACAGCATCCGGATTTTTGCTCATGATGCTGTTCAGCCCTTGCTCGACATCCAATGTATTTCGGGTGTATCTGCCTTCCGCATGGATTTTGAGACCGCGTTTTCTTAGCGCGCGTTGCACGCCCGCTTTACCTGCTGCGCCATAGCCGTCGTCCTGAATAAACACGGCAATTTTCTTGTATCCCAAATCATTAATGAAATGGTTAACCAGCTTTTCTGTTTCATTGAAGTAGCTTGCGCGGATATTAAAAATATTCGGATTGGCAGGCGCGCGGAGAAACTCTGCGCCGGTGAAAGGGCCGATATAAGGGACCTTTGCGCGGTTCACTTCGGGAACGACGGCTTTCGAAGTTGGTGTGCCAACGAAACTTACGAGCGCAAAGACTTTGTCAGTGTAAATCAGCCTCTTCGCATTCTTCGCTGCGCGATCCGGCTCGTAACCGTCATCAAGGGATATGACCTTGATCTGCCTGCCATGAACGCCGCCTTGCTGGTTAATTTTCTCAAAGTAGGCGAGGGTACCCGCTTTCACCCCTGTGCCTAAACCCGAGGCTGGGCCGGAAAGTGCATTACTCATGCCGAAAGTTATGGTGGTATCAGTGACACCGACCTCAGCAAAAACGGTATATGGTAGCGCGAGAAAGGACACCATTATCCAGCGTAAGAATTTCATCACAAAGCCCCTTACTAACTATTTGGTTATTAGTGAGTATAGGAAACATAACCAATGTTTCATTGTTGAGATTTTGTGATGTCGAAATCAGTGCTGGTTATAGGCAGGGATATTCGTAAAGCGCGGCATCGAAGCCTTCGACTTCTCGCCGGTCAATGAAATAAAAGCCGAACGATTCGTAGAAATTGCGAAGCCTTGGCCTATCACCGTGGCAATCACAGCGCAGCCACTGTCTTCCCTCTGACTTAACTAAGTCCACCATAGCTTGTAAAACGCGATGACCAATACCACGGGTGATAAAGGCATCGCCAATCACTAGTTTGTGAAAAAACAAAGAGTCATTAGCAGTGATTTGAGGCCAGAAAAGAGCATCCTTTTCTAGGATGAAGACACCGCCGATGATCTTGTCTTCTTCTTTGACCAGATAAAGACTGTCATCGCCGTATGCTTTTTGTAGTGCAGACACCGAGACCTCTTCACGCTCCCAAAGGGGGATCCCCGCGCTTTCGAGTCTTTCAATGGCTTCGAAAAGAAACCCTTCAATTGTTCGCCAATCGTCAGGATGATTAGATTTTGTCAGTGATATCGGCATAGTTCCCGGTGTTCTGCGACCGCGGCGTTGAGTTTAGACCTCTGACGTTTCAGACAGGGACTTTTTCAGCGAGCGAGCTTTGTTAAGTTCAATTTTGTAGGCAGCCAACAGGGTGGAGAGATCACTCACTTTCACCGTGCAGTTGCCCTCGTTGTCCATCGAATTTAGAACGTCGTCGTTAAGTCTGGCGAGTGCATTACGCGTCGCCGGAGTATCAGTTGTAATAGGCATTGTTATTAACTTTTTTGTTATTAGTGTTGGGCTATTTAATCAGAAAGCGACTCAAGGAAACAATCTGGTTTTGAAACGGATTGTTTCAGTCAATCGAAGTGTAGCGCTTGGTGTCATAAGCGGCAGAGTTGGTGCAAAAATTAACCAGAAAATTAGACTTGTCACCCAATTGTAATGAAATTAGCCGCTTAAAGTTACTCAAAGCGGCCATTCTTAAAATTGTTAGGATGTCATTTCAAGCGCAGAAAGCATGTGTTACTTGCTTTCCAAGAGCACTGAAGTTTTGCGATTAATATCGAAAAATGCAGACGCCTATTCGCTGTGACTAGGGTAAATCAGAGCCTCAGTATCAAAGCCACGGGATTTGGCAGCTTCGATGAATTTCTGCATTACCTCTTCCGAAACCTCTGGTGTTCTCGCTAGCAGCCATAGGTAATCTGTATTGAAGCCAGAAACGAAGGCGTAATCGTAGTTTTCACCCAATCCAAACACCACGTAAGACGAGTAGAAAGGACCAAAGAAGGAGACTTTCAAATGGGCGACATCACGTTCGGCGACGAAGTAGGCTCGGCCTAAAGCTTCACTCCATTCTTTGTCTTCATCGCTGTAACCACGGTTAATGACGTTGATGCCACCATCTTCGCGTGGTGTGTATTCCGCTGAGACGGAAGAAAGGCCGCGCTCGAAGGAGTGGTCGAGTCTTGCGATTTCGTACCATTTCCCTAAGTAGCGTTGTTCGTCAAATCCAGTGACAGGCTCAACACCTTCAGGAACGGATTGGCAGGCGGTCAGGCCAAAAAGAGAAGCCGCAATCAAAAGCGCTTTAAACATAAATCGTGTCTTCTTTTTATTGTTGGTTAGTGTGTTTTATACCCAAACAACCTGAAGATGCAGGATTCAGCGAAATTGACTGGCATTGTGATCGCGGCGTTCCTTTGCAGGTGTAGTCACCTCCATCAAAAAGGAACAACAAAGAGCACGGTGTCAGTCAACTCGCCCGAAGGGAGGGCCTCAATGCGCCCACTTCTTCGTTAAATTCCACGGAAATAGAATGACTATTCATCGTAAAATTTGCCTCGAATTGAACGCATTGATGACCTCTAAATGCGAGCATCTTCAGGTCGTTTGGGTATAGTACGATGCCAAAACCCTAGTGGGTCATTTAACGAAGAATTTTCGTCAGTGCATCAGCCAATGCCGCATGACCTGTTTCATCAAGATGGAGGCCATCAATAGGTGATGCCTCACAGACGGTGGCTGCTTCGAAGAAATCGCAGCCTTCTTCCTCAGCCACTGCACGGAAAAAGCTCGCAAGCTCAAGAGACTTCTGCCGACCATCACGAAAACCTGAAGCCCAGTTGTTGGCGTCGTGCATTGGCGCAGGCGAAACAATCAAAATACGTGGTGTCGGGTGACCTGCGTTGTCGCACTCTCTGACTTGACCAATCAGCTTGCGAATACCTTCTGCAATCCAGGCTGGCTCTGAAGGAAACTGGGACTTCAAGTCATTGGTGCCGAGTGTGATCACCACGCCATCCAGTGGACGGTGAGAGAGCAGCAGCATGGGCAGAACGGCGCTTCCATCGCGGTAAGGCTTCATTGGGTCATTCCACACTGTGGTGCGTCCATTGAGCCCTTCCTCAACAATCACAAAACGGTCTTCGGAGCCGTCGTCTTTGTCAATGTTGAGCGCGTCTTGAAGGCGTGATGTCCAGCGAATGCCCTCGCCCCAGCGCGAGCCATTTGAAGGGTTATAACCCCAAGTATTTGAATCACCGAAACATAAAATCCGTGGCATTGAGATATCCCTTTATATTGATTGCTTCCATTTTACGATGATTGATGAGATTCGTCGTCAATTGACTGCGATGGTTTGACGCTTTTCATTTTTACCGTGTCGCGTGTTGAATGGCTTGGATGTTTAAAACGGCTCAGTTTAGGCAACAGGGTGAGGCTAACTCATCATCAAGAAAGCGCTTTTCAACAAAGGGCGAAGCATCCAATCAACGGACGGTGTGGGATCTGCCTTAAGGAACGTCAGCGTTTTGGACAGATAGGGTTCCGAATACAAGGAGTTCAGATGCAATGAATGAAAAAACACCCATGCAGAAGCGAGCGGCAGCAGCCAGGCACACAACCTCTGTTGATCAATCTAACCGACGAGTGCCGATTAATCTCAGGCAGTCCGGTCCCACACCGGTCGAACTTCTGATTTCTACACGGGTGAGGAAATCTCCCTATTGGCATCTCTCTTACGAATCTGACTGCTGGCAGGCCACGATTTATAACCGCATGTATCACCCCCGCGCCCATATTCCCAAAGAACAAGGCGGCGTGATGGCGGAGTATGATGCGTTGGTCAATCACGTGGCGATGTGGAATGTTGCGGTTGAGCGCCAGATTCAAGTGAAAGGGCCGGACGCTGAAAAGTTCGTCGACTTTGTTATCACTCGCCCAGCAAACATCATCAAACCCATGCGCGGAAAGTACGTGATCTTGTGTAACGAAGAAGGCGGGATCATGAATGACCCAGTGCTTTTGCGCATTGCGGAAGATGAGTTCTGGTTTTCGATTTCAGACAGTGACATCGAATTTTGGCTTCGTGGCGTGAACATTGGTAAAGGCTTTGATGTCACCATTGCAGAAATTGATGTCTGTCCGGTACAAATCCAAGGGCCAAAATCTGAAGCGCTGATGACGGATTTGTTTGGCTCAGCTGTCAGTGATATTCCCTTTTATGGTTTGATGGAAGGCACGCTCAATGGCGCGGACGTGATTATCTCCCAGACCGGGTTCAGCGGCGAAAAGGGCTACGAAATCTACTGCTTGGACGCGACGTTGAACGCGGAAAAAGTCTGGTATGGCGTGCTGGAAGCAGGTGAAAAGCACAACCTGAAAGTGACCGCCGTAGCCCATCACCGCCGCATTGCCGCTGGCATTCTTTCCTGGGGGCAGGATGTTGATCAGGAGGTGTCTCCCTTCCAATGTAACCTCGCCTATCAAGTGCCGAAAGACAAAGAGGGCGACTACATAGGCAAGGCGGCGCTTGAGAAAGCGAGAGCGCAAATTGATACCGGATATTCACCGTACCCGCTTGGTATGGTTGGGATTGTCTTCGGTGGCGAGCCAGTGATCGATTACGCCAACGATTTTTGGCTGATTTATGGCGAAGAGGGCGATGATGCGGTCGGCTATGTGACATCGCCTTGGTATAGCCCAGAGCTGGAAACCAACATCGCGCTTTGCCATGTACCGTGGAATGGACGGGATGTCGGTACCAAATACAGGGTGGCGTTGCCAACGGAATTTGGCGGGGAGGTTGTCGAAGCCGAGGTCGTCAGTATACCCTTCCGGCCTTCAGTGAATCCTAATTCCCGTGAAGTGGAGAAATCGCGCACCAGCGCGCCTGTTTCCTGACCTATATGCTGGCGGTGCAATGCGCCGCCTCTTTCTGGCGAAATGCTCATGACCATGAATTTTGAACAAGGCAAAGTTGATTGTATGCCTCAGCTTCCCGATCCCGCTTTTGCTGCGGCAGAGCTTATTTATCATGCCTCTCTAGAAGCGACACCGCGTCAAGTGAGCGCATTGGAAAATCGCCCGGAATGGCTACCGGAAGGTATCCGTGTGTACGTGCCTTTTCTTCCCTCTTCAAACTTTGAAGATGCTTTCGATACCTGTAAAACCCTGTTGATTTGGGGGGCGGTTCCGGTTCCTCATCTTCCTGCACGCGCTGTCCCCAGTGAAGAAAAACTTCGTGAATGGTTGTTGGCGCTCAAAGTGCTGGG
The DNA here is from genome assembly GCF_000333895.2 of Grimontia indica. Classification (GTDB taxonomy): domain Bacteria; phylum Pseudomonadota; class Gammaproteobacteria; order Enterobacterales; family Vibrionaceae; genus Enterovibrio; species Enterovibrio indicus. Next base: position 80,316 of record NZ_ANFM02000027.1, read on the forward strand.
CGTAAAGCAACTACTGCTTATATCTGGCGATATTGAAACTGTGCAGGGGCCTTATGCGGATACCATGCAGCTTCTGCAATCTGGTTTGTTGCAGGAATACGGCATTGAAAGCTTTGGTGTTGCGGGGCATCCCGAAGGACATCCCCACGCCGACCAAACAACGCTGAAAAATGCCCTTGAATTCAAACGAAATTATGCCAAAGAGCACGGACTATCCCTTTGGGTGGTGACGCAATTCTCGTTTGATCAGACGGTTTTGGAGCAGTGGCTCGATGAACACCAAACCATACTTGCTGGCATTCCGGTTTATCTCGGACTTGCTGGGCCTACGCGTTTGAAAAATCTGCTCTCTTACGCTGCGCAGTGCGGGGTGGCAACATCCGCAAAGGCACTGACCAAGAACCTAAATGCCGTCAGGCTGCTCAGACCTTGGACGCCAGATGCATTGCTGGAAGGGATGGCAGTTTATCAATCGAATAGGTCGGAATCTGTATTGAAGGGGATCCATTTGTTTCCGTTTGGTGGACTGAAACAATCTGCCGAATGGCTCGCTAACAAAGCCAGATAATCCAATTTAGGGTATGTGCGTTGGCATTTAGTTTTGATGCTGAGACCCTAAAAGAGTGAAATTTGGGGCACTCTAATGAATAATCAAAATAATACCGTATTAGTGACTGAAAATATGACAGCTTTACCTCCACCCGGCGCGCCGGATATTGAAATCGCCCGCGCTGTAAAACCTTGGCCGATCTTTGAAGTGGCCCAGCGTAAACTCGGCGTGGCCGCACATGCTTTGATCCCGTTTGGGCATTACAAAGCCAAACTGGATTTGTCACAGATTGATACCACCTCGAAAGTGGGCAAACTCGTGCTGGTCACCGCAATTACGCCGACCCCTGCTGGGGAAGGAAAAACCACCACCAGTATTGGTCTGGCAGATGCACTGAATGCTATCGGCGTTAGCGCCAGCGTTTGTTTACGCGAACCTTCACTGGGCCCATGTTTTGGCGTGAAGGGTGGTGCTGCTGGCGGTGGCCGTGCGCAAGCCATTCCGATGGAAGATTTAAACCTCCACTTCAACGGTGATTTTCATGCGATCACCTCTGCTCATAACCTGCTTGCAGCCTTGATTGATAACCACATCCACTGGGGTAACGAGCTTAATCTGGATGCGCGCAAAGTATCATGGCGTCGTGTGATGGACATGAATGACCGCGCGCTTCGCCATACCTTAGTGGGATTGGGCGGTCCTGCGCATGGTCAGCCGCGAGAATCTGGTTTCGACATTACCGTAGCGTCTGAAATCATGGCAATCCTTTGTCTGGCAGAAGACAGAAAAGATCTTCAACGTCGTCTGGGTAACATCATCATTGGACGCGACCGTGACAACAAGCCAGTGACCGCGCGTGATTTAGGCGCAGAAGGCGCAATGACGGTGCTTTTGAAAGACGCGATTCAACCAAACCTTATCCAGACCTTGGAGCACAACCCGGCGCTTATTCATGGCGGTCCGTTCGCCAATATCGCTCATGGCTGTAACTCTGTGATGGCGACCCGCACAGCCATGGGTCTAACCGATGTTGTAGTGACGGAAGCGGGCTTTGGTGCGGACTTAGGCGCAGAGAAGTTCATCGACATCAAATGCCGTATTTCTGGTTTGAGACCGGATGCGGCCGTATTGGTATGCACCGTACGCGCTCTGAAAATGCAGGGTGGCGTCGCGAAAGACAAATTGGATTCAGTAGACGCTGACGCGGTGAAGCTTGGTTCAGCCAACCTTAAACGCCATATCGAAAACATGCAGAAGTTTGGCCTTACGCCTGTGGTAGCTATCAACCGTTTCCCGACCGATGATGCCAAGGAGCTTTCAATCATCAAAGAAGTTTGCCTGAGCCTGGGGGCGCGCGTCGAAGAAGCACAGCATTGGGCAGAAGGTGGTGTCGGTGCCAAAGCGGTTGCTGAAGCAGTGAAAACCATTTTGGACGGTGAAGCGCCAGATGTGCAATTCCTCTACGAAGACGACCTGCCGATTGATGACAAAATCCGCAAAGTTGCCACCGCTCTCTATGGCGCGGAAGACGTGCAGTTCAACATTGCAGCTCAAAAGCAGCTCGATGAAATCCACCAGTTAGGTTACGGGCATCTCCCTGTCTGTATCGCGAAAACACCTTACAGTTTTACCTCAGAGCCATCGGAGCTTGGCGCACCGTCAGGACACATACTGCCTGTGCGTGAACTTCGCCTGATGGCGGGTGCAGGCTTTGTTGTCGCGATTTGTGGTGATGTCATGACCATGCCAGGACTGCCGCGTAAGCCCGCCGCGCTCAGCATCTCTCTGGATGATGATGGCGAGATTGTTGGACTGTTCTGAGTGCCCTCTGATTTAAGTGTCAAAAAGCGCTACCTTGGGTAGCGCTTTTTGTTACTTATTTCTTGAACGTTTTTCTCCTGCCTTGAAGCACGTAAAGTACTTGTCATTCAATTCCAAGCGATTTGGCAGCAGGAGCAAGTGATGTGTAAGAAGGACAAACCGTATCAATATCAGGAACGTCAGGTTGAGTTAGATACCGACCGCGCGTTTCGTCTTGGCGAAGGCAAAATCAGTGGCTATCTATCCGTGACTTTGGGTGGTTTGTCGCTGCTTGCTGTACTGGCCTATCTCTTTCCTTCCTATCTCACCACGACTGAACTTCGTAAAACCTACGATGCGGAAAGCCTGCAACATGTTCTGAAATACGGCATGTACTTTTCTCTTTTCTTTGGTGCAATGACGCACCTGCTGAAAAGGTATCGTCGTCTGGGTTGCATCGGCATACTGCTGACGCTGGTGGCTTTTGCTTTGGGTGGGTATACCGTTCCCGTTGGCCCGGTTGAGCCGAAAGAACTCTCCTTGGGAGTGGATTGGTTAATCCTGGCATTTTTGGGCTCTGCGGCGATTTTTATGACGCTGGAAAAGCTGCTGCCTAAGTACAAGAACCAAGTTATCTTGCGTAAAGAATGGGAAACGGACTTCTTCTATTTCTGTTTTAACCATCTGGCGATTTCCGCCATCCTGATTTATGCCAACTACCATACCTCGCATTTTGACTGGGCAGTGAGCGCTTCATTGCAAGAGTCAATGCAATCCCTGCCAGTCATTGTTCAATTCGTACTGATTCTGATTGCTGCGGACTTTGTTCTTTACTGGGAACATCGCCTGTTCCACGAAGTAAAAGCGCTGTGGCCGGTTCATGCGGTTCACCACTCGGTGGAAGAGCTGGATTGGTTGGCAGGCTCTCGAGGTCACTTCATTCAAGTGTTTTCAGAGCGTACAATGGTGATGGTGCCACTGTATTTGCTGGGGCCTTCAGAGGCTGCATTGAATGCTTACGTGGCTTTCGCAGCGCTGCAAGCGGTATTGATTCACTGTAACACCCGCATGCACTTTGGTTTTCTGAAATATATCTTTGTGACGCCGCAATTCCATCACTGGCATCATAGCTCAGAAAAGCCTGCGATCGATACCAATTACAGTGCACATTTGGTGCTGTTTGACTGGTTGTTCGGCACCATGCACATGCCTAAACAGCATTGGCCAGCAAAATATGGCACCACCAAACCTATGCCGAAGGGCGTCATCGGACAAACTCTGTATCCGCTTACAGCACTGATTAGAAAGCAAAAATAAATTCAAAACTCTCCTCTATGCGCCGTTCGCGGCGCATTCCAAATACATCCTGTCGCATTCGCATCGCTGGATCAGCTGAGTGTTGTTTAAGTTGGCTAAATATAGAAAAGGAAAAACCAACAAAGGACGCACCCATGTCAGATGCTCTAGCGCTGCATCGAGATTCCATCATCATTGATGGCCTGATTATCGCCAAATGGAACCGGGAACTGTTTGAAGACATGGCAAAAGGTGGGCTGACGGCTGCCAATTGCACGGTTTCGGTATGGGAAGGTTTTCAGGGTACCGTCGATAACATTGTCGAATTCAACCAATTACTGCGTGAAAACAGCGACCTCATTCGTCCGGTGCACACCACAGAAGATATTCTTGCTGCCAAGCGTGAAGGTAAAACCGGCATCATGCTGGGCTTTCAGAATGTTCATGCGTTTGAGGACAAACTTGGCTATATCGAGATTTTCAAAAAGCTGGGTGTAGGTATCGCGCAAATGGCTTACAACACCCAAAACTTGGTCGGTACAGGTTGCTACGAGCGCGATGGTGGTTTATCCGGTTATGGCCGTGAAGTCGTCGCGGAAATGAACCGTGTCGGCATCATGTGTGACCTTTCCCATGTCGGGCCAAAAACCTCGGAAGAAGTCATTCTGGAATCGAAAAAGCCGGTTTGCTATTCGCACTGTCTACCACTCGGTTTGAAAGATCATCCCCGCAATAAATCCGATGAAGAGCTGAAGTTCATTGGTGACCACGGCGGCTTTATCGGCGTCACCATGTTCGCCCCTTTCCTGAAAAACGGCATCAATTCTACCATCGAAGATTACGTCGAAGCCATCGACTATATCGTTGATCTGGTCGGTGAAGATTGTGTTGGTATCGGCACTGACTTCACCCAAGGTCACGATCAGGAATTCTTTGAATGGATTACCCATGACAAAGGCTACGCAAGAAGGCTGACCAAATTTGGCGAAATCATCAACCCGAAAGGTATCCGCACCGTGGGTGAATTCCCGAATCTGACGGCGGCGTTACTCGACAGCGGTTGGTCGCCAGAGAAAGTGCAGAAAATCATGGGTGGCAACTGGGTCAAAGTTCTTAAAGACGTTTGGGGCAAATAAGCCAGAAAGAGAGGAAGCATTAATGGGTCATCATCCACCGGAAATCCCTATTCAGGTCGACGACGAAACTGGCGTTTGGAGCACCGATGGCTTGCCCATGCTCTATGTCCCCCGACACTTTTTCATCAATAACCACGCAGCGGTGGAAGACGCCATTGGCGCAGATCAATACGCGGATTTGCTCTACAAAGCAGGCTACAAATCCGCTTATTTCTGGTGCGAGCAGGAGGGGGAAACCCACGGCATCTCAGGTGCAGAAGTGTTCGACCATTACATGAAGCGTCTTTCCCAGCGCGGTTGGGGACAGTTCTTTATCGAGCATCTGGATGTTTCTCAGGGAACGGCACGAGTGCGGCTCGAAAACTCCGCGTTTGTGTATTACTACGGCAAGGTCAACCGCAAGGTGGATTACATGTTCACGGGCTGGTTTGCCGGTGCCATGGATCAGGTGACGGAGAGTGTCGGCTTTCCGTTCAAAACCCAGGCAGTGCAATTACAAAGCGGCTCTGAAGAAGGCTGCGATTTTGGACTGTTTGAAGTGAAGCCGATTGGGTAAGAGAAGGTTCTGGATCCTAGGAAAAGCAGGTCCTAGGACCTCAAAACAAAATAAGGAAGTGCAATGTCTCAGTTCGACGCTATTTTTCAGCCGCTTGCGATCAACAAGCTGACGATCAGAAACCGGGTGATCAGTACGGCACATGCCGAGGTGTATGCGACGGAAAATGGCATGCCGACTGAGCGCTACATCAAGTACTACGAAGAGAAAGCCAAAGGCGGTATTGGCCTTTGTGTCTGCGGCGGTTCAAGCCCGGTGTCTATCGACAGTCCGCAGCATTGGTGGAGTTCGGTGAACGTCAGTACCGATGAGGTTATTCCACACTTCCAGAACCTTGCTGATGCCATGCATAAACATGGCGCGGCTATCATGATCCAACTGACCCACATGGGACGCCGTTCCCGTTGGGATGGTGGCAACTGGCCGACCCTGATGAGCCCAAGCGGTATTCGCGAACCGGTTCACCGTGCGACCTGTAAAACCATTGAACCTGAAGAAATCTGGCGTATTATCGATGATTTCGCGCAAGCCGTCCGTCGTGCAAAAGAAGGTGGCTTGGACGGCGTTGAGCTCTCATTTGCCCACCAGCACTTGGTCGATCAGTTCTGGAGTCCGCGTGTTAACCGTCGTACCGATGAATGGGGTGGCAGCTTCGAAAACCGCATGCGCTTTGGCGTAGAAATTCTGAAAGCGGTGCGTGCGGAAGTGGGGCCGGATTTCGCAGTGGGTATCCGCATGACGGGGGATGAATTCCATCCTGACGGCCTTGACCACGAGAACATGAAAGAAATCGCGGCTTACTATGATGGGCTCGGCATGATCGATTTCTTCAGCGTGGTCGGCTCGGGCTGTGATACCCACAACACCTTGGCGAACGTCATCCCGAATATGACTTACCCGCCAGAGCCATTTATTCACCTTGCCGCAGGAATTCGCAGCGTGGTGAATGTGCCTGTGATGCATGCACAAAACATCAAAGATCCGGTACAGGCTGCGCGTGCGCTGGAAAGCGGATTGATTGACTTTGTCGGTATGACACGCGCCCACATCGCAGATCCTCATCTCATCACCAAAGTGAAGCTGGGCCAGACAGATCAAATCCGTCAGTGTGTCGGTGCCAACTACTGCATTGACCGCCAATATCAGGGTATTGATGTCCTCTGTATCCAAAACGCAGCGACATCTCGCGAAGCCAAAGTACCTCATATCATCAGCAAAACCGACGGCCCAATTCGCAAAGTGGTTGTTGTTGGCGGTGGCCCCGGTGGCATGGAAGCCGCGCGTGTCTGCGCCGAGCGTGGTCATCAGGTCACTTTGTTTGAGAAAAACAGCGAACTGGGTGGGCAAATCACGCTGGCAGCGGCTGCACCGCAACGTGAGCAGATCGCAGGTATTACCCGCTGGTTCGATCTGGAACTGCGCCGTTTGGGGGTGAACCTTGTATTCGACACGGCAGCGTATGAAGCCACTATTTTGGCGCAATCGCCCGATGTTGTGGTACTGGCTGTCGGCGGTAAACCGTTTATCAATCAGGAAGCCAAATGGGGCGGTGATGACGGTCTGGTGGTGAGCAGTTGGGACATTCTAAGCGGTGCAGTTGAGCCGGGCAAAAACGTGGTGGTGTATGACACTATTTGCGAATTTGCGGGCATGTCTGTGGCGGATTATCTCGCGGCGAAAGGCTCGTTGGTGGAAATTGTCACTGATGATATCAAGCCGGGTGTCGCTGTGGGCGGTACCAGCTTCCCCACATACTATCGCAGCCTTTACGAGCGCGATGTGGTGATGACGCCGGATCTGGTGCTGGAAGAAGTCTACAAAGAGGGCGACAAACTGATTGCCCGCTTTGAAAACGAATACACAGGTGTGCGCGAAGAGCGCGTGGTCGATCAGGTAGTGATTGAAAACGGCGTCAGACCGGACGAGGCGCTCTACTATGCGCTCAAAGAAGGCTCCCGCAACCGCGGCCAGGTAGATATCGACACTCTGTTTGCCTTCGAGCCACAACCCGCATTTGCTGAGCAGGCGGACGGTTATCTACTTTATCGCATCGGGGATTGCAGCGCGCAGCGCAATATTCACGCTGCCATCTACGATTCACTGCGTCTGTTTAAAGACCTCTGACCGACTGCGGGGTAGCTGTGATGTGGACGTCGCTTATCGGTCCCTTGTTAGTCATCATGATTGCGCTGGCGATTGCGGGCGCAGTCAAACGGATTCGTCTCTGGCAGCAAGGGAAGCCAGCTAGCCTTCCTATCGGGAAAGCCCTTGCTGCCATCCCCAGACGCTATTTGGTCGATCTTCACGACGTGGTTGCACGTGACAAAGCGTTTGCGAACACGCACGTCGCCACTGCTGGGGGCTTTGTGGCATCCGGCATTTTAATGGTGCTGGTTTTCATTCTGGGGTTCGACAATATACTGACATTCGCACTGATGAGCGCGACGTTTGCTGCGATGGCGTTTGGTGCAGTGAAAGTGAAAAAACGTCGCGAAAACCCGCCTGCGAACCTTTCCAAAGGGCCTTGGCAGAGGCTACCTAACAGTCTGCTGGTTTTCTCCTTCTCTGGCTTGATGATGTCGTTGCTGTTGTTATTGGGCATCGGCAATGTGCCCATCATCGTCGCGGCACTGCTTATCGTTGGCATTCTGCTAGGTTTAGCAGACCTGCTGTTTGGCATGACCTGGGGCGGCCCAATGAAACACGCCTTTGCGGGTGCCTTGCATCTTGGTTTTCACCGTCGTCAGGAACGTTTTGGCGGTGGCCGATCAACGGGATTGAAACCAATCAATCTTGACGAGCAAACTCTGGGCGTCGAAAAGCCATCCGATTTTTATTGGAACCAGCTGTTGGGATTTGATGCCTGCGTGCAATGCGGGCGCTGTGAAAAAGTCTGTCCCGCGTTTGCCGCAGGTCAGCCGCTGAATCCGAAGAAACTGATTCAGGATATGGTGGTTGGCATGGCTGGCGGTGACACCGTAAATTACGCAGGCAGCCAGTACCCTGGCAAATCTGATGAAGCCCGTTGCGGAGCGCCGGATAAACCTTTGTTTGAAGGTCTGCTGGATGCAGAAACCGTCTGGTCGTGCACCACCTGTCGCGCCTGTGTTGAAGAATGCCCAATGATGATCGAACACGTCGATGCCATCGTCGATATGCGCCGTCACCTGACGCTCGCAAAAGGTGAAACAGTCGGAAAAGGCGCAGAGGTATTGGAAAACCTGATTGCAACCGATAACCCGAATGGCCTGTCGCCCAACAGCCGAGCGAACTGGTCCGTCGATCTGAAGCTCAATCATCTGTCAGAGGTAGGTACTACAGATGTGTTGCTTTGGGCAGGTGATGGCGCCTTTGATTTAGCTTACCAACGCACGCTCCGTGCGGTTGTAGCACTGCTTCGAAACGCCAATATCGATTTCGCCATTTTGGGTAATGAAGAATTGGATAGCGGCGATCTGGCGCGTCGTCTGGGCGATGAAGCGACCTTCCAGCGCTTGGCGATTGCCAATGTCAAAACCCTGAACAAATACCAATTCCGATCGATTGTTACGCCGGATCCTCACGCTTTCCATGTGTTGAAAAACGAGTATCCGGACTTTGGCGGCAGCTATGATGTTTTCCATCACACCGAGTATCTGGCGAAGCTGGTTGAGCAAGGTGATATCAAGCTGAATCAGGCCAAAGCCCAATCGGTGACGTATCACGATCCTTGTTACCTTGGGCGTTACAACGGTGGCTATGACGCACCGCGTTACCTCTTGAGTAGTATGGGATTCACTGTCAGTGAGATGGAGCGTTCAGGTTATCGCTCGCGTTGTTGCGGCGGTGGAGGTGGTGCGCCAGTCACCGATATTCCGGGCGAACACCGTATTGCAGATATGCGGATGGATGATGCCAGGGAGACAGGTGCAGAAATGGTAGCGGTTGCCTGCCCGCAGTGTGCAGTAATGCTCGAAGGCGTGGTGATGCCAAGGCCAGAAGTGAAAGACATTGCGGTCATGCTGCTCGATGCCGTGGCAGAAAACGCCGACGCTGGCCAAGCAAAAGCGGTGGGGGAGTAAATGGACGACATCAAACGACGCGATCCCCGTAAAGAACATATCCTGAGAAATCGCCTGCATCCTCAGTATGATGAGATGGCTGTTGACCATGACTTGCTGCTGTCAGGCGGTACAAACCGCAAAAATCCCCACAAGCAGGGGTACTTATCGGCGGAAGGCATCAAACGGATTGACCGCTCTGGTGCTGCGATCGCCGCGGCTGGCGTGGCGAAAAAACAGCAAGAACAAAGCCTGCCACTCAGGACCATTGTTAATCCTTCCAACTATATTGTGGTGTTCTCGGATTCTGACAGTGCCAAGCTGACGGTGCTGGATAAAGACATGTTAGGACTTGCGCATTCGCTGGCTGACGATGGCACAGCCGTCGTAATGATTAACCTTCACAGCCGTGAAGATGACCTTGCTTCGGCCGGCGCAGACAGGGCGCTGACGCTCGATGCAGCCAGTTACTCACCTGACAGTTGGCTCGCGATATTACAAACCATTGATTCAGAGCTATCCCCCAAACATTGGATATTCGCGGATGGCACCTTAGTCGGTGGAGATTTAGCAAGAAGATTGGCGGTCTCGTTGGGTGTCCGGCCAATCACCCGCGGCAAACAATTTGCAGATGGCGAGCTGAACTGTGGTGGTGGTGACGCTTCGAAAAGCGTTAACCGGAAGCTTTCCAGAATATTGCTGGTGGAAGAACAAGTGGCCGACCCCATCGCGGGCTTTATCACGGAGGCGTCTTCTCTGGATGTCGCAGAAGTGGCGGGCGTGATCCCGAAAGTCACTGATCTTGGTGGTGTTGCCGTTGATCCGGCTGACATTCCTTTGGCGGAAACCCGCTTTATTCTCTCCGGTGGTAACGGAATTCGAAACTGGGCCTTGTTCCATCAATGTGCGCAAGCTTTGGGCGCAACAGAAGGGGCCAGCCGCGTCGCTGTCGATAACGGACACATGCCGAGAACGACTCAAGTGGGTGCAACCGGCACTTACGTGAATGCCAAAGTCTATGTCGCGGTAGGTATTTCGGGCGCGATTCAGCATTTGCAGGGGATGACGACCTGTGAAACTGTCATCGCACTCAATACCGATGCCAACTGCGACATGATCAAGCGCGCTGATCTCAGCATTATCGCTGACAGCAGCGAGGTGATGCAGGCATTGGTTGACGCAACCTCTGGTGGTGAAGGAGAGCTTGATGATGTCGGATAACCCAAACATCCTCGTACTGGTTTCAGCCGGTCAACACCCGCTCTCTGGCCGCCCAAGACGGGCAGAGCGAGATGCCAAGGCGCTGGAAATGGCTTTGACCCAGTCTCAATCAGCAATGGTTGTGTTTGCCGGAGATCCGCAATCACCTGCTATTCGGGAATATCTTGGTATGGGCGTTTCCAAGGTCAATGTGTTGAAGCAACCTGAAGGAGCAGACACTAGCATGGCACTGGCGGATTTCGTTGCATCCCAGAAGCCCCAACTGGTTTTCTGCGGTGCCCGGGCAGAGCAGGGGGAATCATCCGGCATGGTGCCGTATCTAGTTGCTGATGGGTTAGGTGCAGCCGTGGTGCCGGAGGTGGTCAATGTGATGAAGCATACCGATTCCCACGTTGAAGTGCTTCAGGCTTTGGCGGGCGGTCAGCGTAGAAAACTAAGGGTGGAACTACCTGCCGTGCTGATTGCCAGCGCATCAGCGCCTGCAGCCAGGCAAAGCGCGTTTACCAAAGCGAGAGACGGTTTAGTGAACGTGCTGGAAGTTGAAGTGAAAATGGATTTGGAGCAACAGGGCTGGGAATGGCAGCCTGCCAAGAAACGTCCGAAGCGGACCAAAACCATCGCTGCGAAAGCCTCCAGCCGAGACCGCTTCAAAGCCGCCACCGCTGCGCCTGCATCTTCAGGCGGAAAGGTGATGATGAACCCAAACCCACAGGAAGCGGCGGACGCTATTCTCTCTCTACTGAGAGAAAAAGGGCTCGTCTGAACCTGATCTGAATGTTCTCCCCGCCTTTGTTCGGTGGTAACCTCCTCAAAAATTATCATTGAACAAAGGCGCTTTTTTGAAACGCATCGTTTTATATACCAGTAAGAGTTGTATTCACTGCCAGTCAGCCAAGCAGTATTTCGACAGTAAGAAAATCGCCTACCGTTTGTGCGATGTGGGCACACCAAGAGGCAGAAAAGAGCACGCCTCGCTGGGTGCGCGTGGCGTGCCGGTGATAAAGATTGGTGACAAAGTTCTCCACGGCTTCAACGTGAAAGCCGTGGATAAAGCGCTGAAAGGCGATTAATTCGCCTTGGCGATGGTTGTGAAGGTTTGTCGCTGCTGCTTAATGATGTCGGCGACTTTCTCCGCAATCATAATGGTCGGGGCATTAGTGTTACCACCTACCAGCGTCGGCATAATGGACGCATCCACCACGCGTAATCCTTCCAAACCGTAGACACGAAGCTGGTTATCCACCACGGCCATTGGGTCTTCTTCCGTTCCCATTTTGCAGGTGCCAATCGGGTGATACTGGGTGTCTGCGCGGTTGCGGATGTCCTGCTCGATCGCTGCATCGTCACTAGCATCGACCGGATAAAAAGGCTTGCCTCGAATGTCTTTGAATGCGTCGCTTTCAAGCAACTGATATTGCTTCTTCCAGCCTTCAATCATCACTCGCATATCATCAGGGGCAGCAAAGAAATTGGGGTCGATACGCGGTGAGTCCGAAGGATTGGCACTGTTGAGTTTTACAGTACCAATGCTCTTGGGGCGAAGCAGGGTGAGGTGTGAGCAAAAACCATGACTGGCGTGAATTTTACGGGCATGGTCGTCGACGACGCCAACGACGAATACGATTTCTAAATCCGGCACATCAATGTCATCCGATGAACGCAAAAAACCAATACCTTCCGCGAAATTGCTGCTCAGTTTGCCTTTGCGTTCTTTCATCCACTCGGGCAGGGCTTTCGCCATTTCGATACCCATTTGCAGCGAAACACCAAAACTGTCGCGTTTAGCGGTGCAGCGGTAAGAATGCACCAGATCGATATGATCCTGCAGGTTTTCACCCACGCCGGGAAGATCGTGAATTTGCTCTATGCCGTGGGCATCCAGATCAGCTTTCGCCCCGACACCTGAAAGCATCAGAATTTGCGGTGAACCAAACGCACCGGCTGACAGGATCACCTCTTGATGAGAGCGGATCTGAACGCGTTGTCCTTGTTTTTCGTATTCCACCCCAACCGCTTTTTTGCCTTCGAACAGCACACGACAAGTGGTGGCATTGGTGATCACAGTCAGGTTAGGGCGCTCAATATTAGGCGTGAGATAGGCTTTGGCAGCGCTGCAACGTTCACCATTAAGCTGAGTAACCTGAGTCACCATCGCACCGAATTGCTCTGCGCCGTTCACATCTGGGTTTCTTGGTACGCCAATGCTTTCACAGGCATCCAGAAAACGCTCAATCAAAGGACTTGGCGAGCGAAGCTCAGCAACGTTGAGCGGGCCACCTTTGCCATGAAACTCATCGTGGTGAACTTCGTTGTTTTCCGCTTTCTTGAAATACGGCAGGCATTCATCATAGCTCCAGCCTTGGTTTCCCAAGCTTGCCCAGTGATCGTAATCGAATCGGTGTCCGCGGCAGTACATCATGGCATTGATTGAGCTCGAACCGCCAAGGGTTTTACCGCGCGGCTGATAACCTTTGCGTCCGTTTAATCCCGGTTGGGGAACGGTTTCAAATCCCCAGTTATTGATTTTGGTTGGCATCATTGCCACCACGCCAACAGGGGTGTGGATGAGGGCGCTGGTGTCCTTGCCGCCGGCTTCCAGCAGGCAGACAGTTACTGTCGGGTCTTCGGACAGGCGGGATGCCATCACACACCCAGCTGAGCCACCGCCGACAACAATGTAATCAAAGCTATCCATTTATGCGTCTCCATCATTGGAAGGGTGGAGGTCACGCTTGAGGATTTTGCCCGTTGCGGTCATTGGGAAGCTGCTACGGATAATGACGCGGCGCGGGTATTTGTAATCCGCCAGTTGTTCCTTGCACCAAGCAATAATCTCGGCTTCTTCGCAGACCTCAGCATCTTGCTTTAACAGTACATGAGCATGGATTTCTTCGCCAAGTCTCTCGTGGGGTTCGCCCACCACAGCTACCATTTCGATAGCAGGGTGACACATCATCACTTCTTCGATTTCACGCGGATAGACGTTATAGCCACCACGCAGGATCATGTCTTTCACGCGATCAACGATGAAGAGATTGCAGTGTTCATCGAGATAGCCGATGTCACCACTTTTGAACCATCCGTCGACAAAGGTTTCTTCCGTCGCTTCTGGGCGGTTGTAATAGCCTTTCATCACGCTTGGGCTTTTGATGCACACTTCACCACGCTCGCCCGTCGGGACGCTGTTTCCGGCCAAGTCGATAATCTTGATCATATGACCACACAGCGGTTGGCCGACACTGCCGGGAAGTCTGTCGCTGTCGATATGGTTGAAAGTCGCCACAGGTGCGGTTTCAGACAAGCCATAGCCTTCGAGAATGGGAAGCTCAAAGGCCGCTTCAAACTGGCGCAACACTTCAACAGGCAAAGAGGCACCGCCAGAAATGCCTAGTCGCAGACTCTGGCGCACTTTCTCGGCTTTCTCTGCACAGGCTTCGCTGGCACGTTGCAGGGCGATATACATGGTAGGAACGCCAGCAAATACAGTCACCCGTTGTTCGATGATTTGTTCAATCACGCTGGCAGGTTCAAAGCGGGGCACCAGCACCACAGTCGCGCCAGTGAGTATGCTGGCATTCATCATCACGGTTTGTCCGAAGCTGTGGAACAGTGGCAGCGCCGCCATGGTGGTGTCGCTGTATTCCAAACGCATCAGGTTCTGCGACGCCATGGCATTGGTCATCATGTTGGTGTGGGAAAGCTCAGCACCTTTGGGCTGGCCTGTGGTGCCAGAGGTATAGAGGATAACCGCCGTATCATCGCCCAGTCGGGAAACCGCTTCAAATGGCTGTGATGCTTCTGACAGCCAGGCTTGAAGGGAATGGGCTGACGAATCATTTCCTGGCATGGACACAAAGTGCTCGCAGCCTTCCGCGTGTTTAAACCCTTCCTGGCCAAAGGTGCCCATCGGCAATTCTTCTGTGCCATCGAAACAGAGATAGGCTTTAGCGTCGGAATCATTAAGGTGATAAGCAACCTCGCGGGGCTTGAACAATACATTCATCGGTACTACCACGCAGCCTACTTTCAGAATGCCGTAATACGCGATGGGGAAGTAGGGGATATTGGGACAGGAGAGGGCAACTTTGTCTCCCGGTTCCAAGCCGAGTGAAACAAGGTGATGGGCGACGTTGGCGGCGAGTTTGTCGAGCTGTTCGAAGGTGAAGGCGGTGTCGGCCATTCGAACAGCAACTTTATCGGAAAAGAGCGCCGCACTGCGCTCCAGATTGACAGCAAGATTGTGCATCCTTGTACTCCTTATCTTCCTTTTAGTTTGCCTTGTTTTTATCGAGCACTATCGTCCAGAAGCGATGTCTGGGGTTTCAATAGCGGCGTTGGCATTGTCTTGTGTGGAAAGCATGGGATCGGGTTTGCCGATGAATAGTCGCATCACCAGTCTTTGCGCGAGGTTGCCATATGGCGGCGCGAACAGGCTGATTGGGAACCAACGGCGCATCTGCAAAACGGTCCGGGCATGGCTAAGTTCGCGAAAGCCCTCTTCGCCGTGGTAATTCCCAATGCCAGAGTTACCAATGCCACCAAACGGCACGGCATGGTTCAGGGCATGCCAGCCCCAATCGTTGATAGTGACGCCGCCACTGTGGGTGCGCTCAAGCATCCATTCCCGACGTTCTTTATCGTGACTGAACAGGTAGCAAGCCAGTGGTCTTGGGCGGTTAGTGATGTAATCAGCGACCTCTTCAAGGCTGTTGTAGCCATGAACGGGCAGCAGGGGCCCGAAGATTTCTTCCTGACAAATCCGCATTTCCGGCGACAGGTTGGTTGCAATGTGCAGCGGCATTTTGCGTTTATCGCTGTCATCGCGACATTTGATGGTGTTGGCACCTCTGGCTTTGGCGTCTTCAACGAGTGCCTGAAAGCGTTCGAATTGGGCATCATCAACCAAGGATGTGCAATCAGCGTTGCTTGCTATTCCTGAATACATCTTGTTGTAAGCCTGGGATAGTGCTTCAACAAAGGCATCCACTTTTTCGTTTGGCACGAACGCATAGTCCGGTGCGATACAGATTTGCCCGGCATTAAAACTCTTACCGTGGGCAATGCGGTTGGCTGCTTGCTGGATGTCGTAATCATTGAAGATCACAGCAGGGGATTTTCCACCCAGCTCAAGGGTGACTGGCGTGAGGTTCTTTGATGCGTTCGCCATGATGATCTTTCCGCTGTTTGGCGATCCGGTAAAGACCAGATGATCAAACGGCAGATGGCTGATTTCCATTGCCTGAGGATGATCGCCCGGCACAACGCAAACACGATCTTCTGAATAGATTTCCGCTAGCATAGCTTTCAATGCAGAGGTGGTTTTTGGGCAGTTCGGCGGCATTTTGATCATGCAGCGGTTGCCCGCTGCGAGCGCGGTGATCAAGGGACCCAAAGAGAGATAAAGCGGGAAATTCCACGGGCAGATAATGCCAACCACGCCTTTCGGCTGGTAACGAAGTGCCAGTTTGTTGCCTTTGAACAGCCACTCCGTTGGGCGGCGTTTCGGGCGCATCCAGCGGCGAAGGTGACTTTGTACATGATTGATGTCGAGGATCGGCCCCAGAATATCTGCCATCAGGGATTCAGAATGGCTGCGGCCACCGAAATCTTCACTCATGGCCTGAGCCAATACATTCTGATAACGGCGAAGCTGGGTTTTCAGCGCAGAAAGTTGCGCTTTTCTATCTTCCAGTGCGGGCTGGGTATCTTGCTGATAGGCTGATTTCAGCGCGTAAAACCACGTTTCTAATTCACTAAGCGCAGTGTGTTGGGAGAATGGTGCGGTACTGCTTTGACTGTTCATGCCCGAATTCCTGATGGTTTTGTCATTTACCATTCGATTACAACATCAGGTCAAACCCCCGAACAGGTGCCAAAAAGACAAAATCCGGTGATATTCGGACAAAATTGCGTTATTAATAGTCCTATCACTGTTTCTGGTGACGAGCAGCTTGGGGAAGCGCCATGAAGTACACTGCGGTTTATGAGCCAGACATGAAGTCTTGTGGCGTGTTGGATTTGCAGCTTTTAAGCCGTTATCTGCAAGATCGCGTGCCGATGGAAACGCTTCTTGAAGGAACCGGACTGCAACAAGACAGGCTTTACGCGCCAGATACCCACATTACCCTGATGCAAAAGCTCGCTACCTTCAGCAATGCCATCAACAACACCTCAGAGCCGGGGCTCGGGTTGAAGGTCGGTCAACAGGCGAGGTTTAGCGACTTTGGCGTCCTGGGCTACGCCGTATTTAGCAGCAATACTTTGCTTGACGCCTTGATGATGGGTTTCAAATACCTTCGCTTGGCGGGACCTGTGCTCAAGAAAACCATGTGGGTAGAAGACGATGTCGGCTACTTCCGTGCTGATCAGCTGGTGGAGCTGGATTCATTGCTGCCGTTTTGTTCTGAATACTGGTTTGCGGCGATCTTGAGTTTGTGTGAAGAGGTGATTCAGCAACCGTTCCCTTCCAAAGCCATTTATTTTCCCTTCCCTGCGCCGGAATATGCCGAACTCTATGAAGAAACTTTCCACTGCCCGGTTTATTTCAACAGCAAACACCTTGAATG
The DNA here is from genome assembly GCF_000333895.2 of Grimontia indica. GTDB lineage: Bacteria > Pseudomonadota > Gammaproteobacteria > Enterobacterales > Vibrionaceae > Enterovibrio > Enterovibrio indicus. The sequence goes on from NZ_ANFM02000027.1 coordinate 97,481, forward strand.
GCATTTCGACGCTACTAAGCTCTATGAGCCGCTGCCAACCGCAAATCCGATGACGCTGAGTATGTGTCTTAAATCCTGTGATGAGATGCTGGATAAAGTCTCAGGGGCGCTGACGTTGAATGAAAAAATTACACAGATGTTGTTGGAAAACCCCGGTCGGTATCCGTCGATTGAAGTGGTTTCTTCAGAGCTGGGTATGTCTTCCCGAACACTCCGCCGTCACCTGAAAAATGAAAACACCGGGTTTCAGGACATTCTGGATCATGTGCGGTTCAGTCTTGCCCGCCACTACCTGCGCTCAACCCAAATCAGCATTGAAGATATTTCCGAGCGGGTGGGTTTTTCAGATCCCGCTAACTTCCGTCATGCATTTCGTAAGTGGAGTGGCGCTTCGCCGAGAGATTATCGAAACCAACTTTGCGCCTGATTCAGTGAAGAGAAGATGCTGACATCCAAATGTCACTTTACATATGAAAAAACATATATACAGTGTGCAGGGTGAACAACGACCTGGTGAATATGAATGATCTCTCCCGTTAATTTCTACAAATGCTTAGCTGATGAAACCCGTCTGAAAACCCTGATGTTGCTGCAACAGGAAGGGGAGCTTTGTGTGTGTGAGTTGATGGAAGCGCTCGAAGAAAGCCAGCCAAAAGTATCCCGTCATCTTGCTCAATTGCGTAAATGCCAACTGCTGACCGATCGCCGTCAGGGCCAGTGGGTGTTCTACAGCATTTCCAGAGCATTGCCGGCGTGGGCGAAAGAGGTGCTTGCCGTGACGACCGATTCTAATCCGGTCTTCCTGCAAGAATGTATGACCCGCCTATGCAAAATGGGCGATCGCCCAGAGCGCGTTTCTACCTGCTGTTAAGAGTAGAGAGCCAGGATGATGGTGTTTTTATGGCTCAATATATATGAATTTTCATATATTAAACTGACTTAGGACTGAATGATGGGGATGTTTGAACGCTACCTTTCCGTGTGGGTAGCAGTGTGTATTGGTGCGGGTGTACTGCTTGGAAATCTTGCTCCTTCTGCTTTTGAAGTGGTGGCCAATCTGGAATTTGCACACGTAAATTTGGTAGTTGGGGTACTGATTTGGGTGATGATCTTTCCTATGATGGTTCAGGTCGATTTCTCCGCCATCAAAGACGTGGGAAAAAAGCCAAAAGGTCTGGCTCTGACGCTGGTAATCAACTGGTTAGTGAAGCCTTTCACCATGGCAGCGTTGGGCTGGTTGTTTTTCAAAGGAATCTTTGCAGATTGGGTTGACCCACAAAGTGCAAGCGAATACATCGCGGGTATGATTCTTCTTGGTGTGGCGCCTTGTACCGCCATGGTTTTTGTATGGAGCCAGCTCACCAAAGGAGATGCCAATTATACCTTGGTTCAGGTGTCAGTGAATGATCTCATTATGGTGTTTGCTTTCGCCCCTATCACGGCATTCTTGCTGGGTGTGACAGATATTCAGGTGCCTTGGGAAACCTTGATTCTCTCCGTTGCCTTGTATGTTGTTCTTCCGCTGGTCGCAGGTGCTTGGGCTCGTAAACACTTACTCGCGAAAGGTGAGGAAAAACTGCAAAGCTTCCTGACGGCTGTAAAGCCTTGGTCGATTGTGGGACTTCTTGGCACTGTTGTGTTGCTGTTTGGTTTTCAGGCGAAGACCATCGTCAGCCAGCCTCAAACCATTTTGTTGATTGCAATACCTCTGCTTATTCAAACTTACGGCATCTTCGCGATTGCTTACGGTGCAGCCAAATGGCTCAAGCTTCCACATAACGTTGCAGCTCCTGCTGGGATGATTGGTACGTCTAACTTCTTTGAGCTGGCAGTCGCCGTCGCGATTTCGTTGTTTGGTTTGCATTCAGGTGCGGCATTGGCAACGGTTGTGGGCGTGCTGGTGGAAGTCCCCGTGATGCTATCTCTAGTGTGGTTTGCAAACAGAACAACCCACTGGTTTGAGCCTGCAAAGGCCTAGAATAACAAAGCCCGCATTTGCGGGCTTTGTTGATTAGATAGGTGTTTGATTACTGCAGGTTACCGTCAGCGTCGTAAAAACGCTGGGTGCTGTACTCTTCGAGAGGAAGTTTGCTCAGTGTGCCAACCGCTTCTGCGTAATCTACGAAAGCTTTTGCGTAGTCAAGGTAAGTATCAACTGCTCGACCATCATTGGTGACATCACCAAACACGAAGTAACCGTCGCGACCACCGCTGACAAAGCTGTTGGTTACCACCTGAATATTAGTTTCGGTACTTGCTGTATCCAGCGTTACCCAATCACCTGCTAAGCGCGAATTGATTTCGATATTGGTGACACGCTCACCAAACGCTTTCGAAATATCCACATCAAAACGCAGACCCGAAGCGTAAGGGTAGGCACCGCTTGAACCGTCTGGGTTCAGAACATAATCCACGCCTTGTTCCAGAGCCAGTTTGATTTCAGCACCACTCATGTTCAGGTTCACCAAGGTATTACCAAATGGCAGCAGTTGATAGGCGGTCGCGATAGTCACATCACCCATAGGGACGTCGGCACGCACACCTCCCGCATTCTGAATGGCAACATCTGCTTCTAGGCTCTGCAACATGAAAGCTTTCGCCACCAAATTTGAAACATCAGAGCCGTTAGACTGGGTTTCAGTCACATCACAGAGCGAGCTGATACCTTGCCCTGGAACACGCTCAAGACACAGATTAGAGGTCGCGTTCGCGATGACAGTTTGGGTTTCTTCTTCGATGCGTTGTGTGTAAGTGTCCAGCAGAGTTTGCGTTTCTGCATCACGCTCAACAATTGAAAGCACGGGGTTTGCGTCAATATCTGCGTAAACGGCATCGCGGTCAGCACCTTCCAGTTCTACACGGGTACCTTCAGCGTTGCGGCGCTTGAAGGTGTCACCCAGCATCAGGTGAGGGGTACCCGAACACGCTTCAACGACACCTTTGCGGTCGAAGCTGATATCCAGCTCGCCAACGATTGAGGAATATTGCCAAGCTTGCGCGACACAAACCGGGTCGCCATCTTTGTTCGTCACCATGGTTGGGTAGTCGCCCGCGCTGTTCAGACCGACCGCATCGAAATCGCCTAGCAGGCTGTGAGAGTCACCACCGATGATCACGTCAACACCACTCAGATTCTTCGCTAGCTCCAGATCGTTGCCGTATTGGTAGTGAGTCAGCAAAACAATCTTGTTCACGCCTTTTTTCTTGAGCTTGTCGATGTACTTTTGCGCGGTTTCCGTTTCGTCCAAAAACTCAGTGGTTGAATCCGGATTAGATGAGTTCTTGGTTTTGGTGGCGATATCAATACCTACGATACCGACTTTCTGACCATGGAAGCTTTTCACCACGAATGGGCGGAAAGAGTCCCAAGGACCTTCTGGTGTGAGTGGAGATACACCGACTTCTGGGCGAACGTTTGCTGCGACTACTGAGGTGTTACAGTCACCGCTTGCCAGCTGATCCAGGAAGGTTTTCAGGCCCGTATCGCCGTCATCAAATTCATGGTTACCCAGCGCGAAAGCATCGAAACACACCTGGTTCATCATGGCTGCATCGGCTTCACCGCCAAACAGGGTGTAGTACAGATCGCCAGTGATGGCATCGCCCGCGTGTAGCTTCAGAACGTTCTGTTTTGATTCGTCGATTTCGCGGATTTTGGTTACGACGCGCGGGAAACCACCCACTTCTGCACGTGTGCTTTCACCACCAACGGTGATGTCTAAACCATCGTCAGCTTCCAGATGAGAGTGATGGTCATTGATATGTGCGATGGTGAGATCCATTGGACGTTCAAAGCAGCCCGTGAGCGGGAGAGACAGCGCTGCGACAGCCGCAGCGAGAACCTTGGTTTTCATTCTTCGTTCCTTCCTTAGAGAAGATAGCGCTTTCTTTAGCGGACTAAGCTATTGAAGCTTTGTGTCACTCAAGTAAAGAAAAAAAGACAAAACAAAGATGATGCAAGGGTGAGACGGATAATGTGTAGAGTGCTTTCAAAGGGTTTTGGGAAACAGCGATAAGAGGTTTATATGAAATTGTGGCGCTATCAATTCATGCCGGAGCTAGTGTGAAACCCCAAAATACACGGCCAAAGTGACAATCAAAAATGCTATCCAGGAGAGGTGCTTACCTTTAGAGCCGACAAGCGCAATAACGAAATGAATAAGGAAGGTGATAGCAATGATTGTGGCAATAAGGGAGACATTAACCGTTGGGAGAGACAGGGCGATGATAACGCCTGCAAAACCCAGCCAGGCGATAGACGTGACATGCCAAGCGAAGCGCAATGTCCGCTTGGTAAAATCATCATTCCCAAACAACTTGGGCAAGTTATCCCTTCTGAAAAGACGTTGCAGAATATAGCGTTCGCCCAAGTAGGAGTGAGCGGCTGCCAGACAGACGAGAAGAATCACAGCGATTAAAACCAGATAGTTCATGCTCTTTTTCCTTTTATCCCTAGTTGCGAACGCTTTTTTACTTTCTCATCAATCTGCTCATTCGAACAGTTTTCCAGTGCTTAGGAACTGTTGATTAAACCTTCACCACTTTCCAAGAGCCACGACAGGGTGCGTTTGATACCTTCCATTCACCATCAATTTGCCCGTTTTGCGCCGTCCCTTTGAAATCGTAACCCCAGCGCTCGTTATTGCTGTAGAGTTCAAGCTTTCCATCATCGGCAATCCAACCCTTCAGCAGAGTGTTGTTATACATCAAGCGAAGGGAGACTTTGCCTTCTTCAATGCTTCCGAGAATGCGGGTTTCGAGGCAGATGTTGTCGCCGCTGATATCAATACGTTTACCTTCCCATTGGCCGTCGAAGTTTGATGACACTTCAAAGGCAGGAGCTTCAGGTAGCGCTTGCGCATAGTTAATGCGTTCTCTTGGTTCACGGTTTGCTTCGGAGTAGATAATAAAAGCCGTGAGGCCGATAGCAGCAGCGATCATTAGTTTTTTCATGGTCATGAGCCTGTTCTTAGCACACTAAGTGGTTGTGGTGTGAGAGTAATGGGGAGATGTTAACGTTTGCTAGTGAAGACGCGGGGGATGGGGCATAAAAAGGCGAGCGATATCCAACTATATGATTGATTACTATTCATTTATTTGATGTTGGAGCAGGGTGTAACACACACCAGATATAAACTTCATTCCGTCCAAAATTCGATAAAATCTGCCAGCAATTCCGATGCTAGGATAGCGAAAAAGCCATTGGAGGAGTTGAAGATGGTTTCTCGTCTATTTGTCTATGGAACGCTGGCACCCGGGCGTCCGAATGAGCATGTATTAGCACTGGTTCCGGGGACGTGGGAACCTGCGTCGGTGAAAGGAAAGTTGCTACAGGAAGGCTGGGGGGCAGAGCATGGTTACCCCGGCATTACGCTTGCAGAAACAGCAGATAACGTAGAAGGATTTATCTTCAGTTCTGAAGCCTTACCTTCACACTGGAAGCGCTTGGATGAGTTTGAAGGCGAGGGATATCAGCGAGTATTGACTCGAGCAGCCTGTGAAAATGGCAAGGTTGTTGAGGCTTATGTCTACGCCCTGAAATAGTATTTATTGGGTATATTGGCTTTATCGAAACGAAAAAATCCACCCTCGGGTGGATTTTGTGTTTCTGGCTTTCTTACTTTTCCACAAACATATGGTTCGCTTCCGTCACGCCACGGTGATAGGTGCAGAAGGTATCTGTTGCAGCGTCTGTTTTGCTATGGATTTTGATATTGGTGATCACTTCTACCGCGCCTGCGTCGTAGCAAGCTTGCTGCGCTTTTTTGACCACTTCCAGCAAGTAATCCAGCTCACCTTTCATAGTGGTTTCCATCGCGCCGACCTTATATACCCAAACGACCTGAAGATGCTCGCATTCAGAGGTCATCAATGCGTTCAATTCGAGGCAAATTTTGCGAGGAATAGTGGTTCTATTTCCGTGGAATTTAACGATGAAGTGGGCGCATTGAGGGCCTCCCTTCGGGCGAGTTGACTGACGTCGTGCTCTTTGTTGTCCCTTTTTGATGGAGATGACTACACCTGCAAAGTGACGCCGCGATCACAACGCCAGTCAAACTCGCTGAATCGGCATCTTCAGGTCGTTTGGGTATATGACACATTGGCGGCTTTCACGACTTCAATGGCTTTATCGACCACTTCGAAATTGTTACCTTCTTTAAGGCGTGGAATGACCTGAAAGGCCAGCATGACGTGATTTTCAATGGTATTTGCGGCATTTACAATTGCGTCTGCCTTCAGTGTGGTGATGTCTCCACGCCAGAGCACTACCTTGGTGTCACCGATTTTTAGAAATGGCGCTAATTCGCTGACATCTGTGATTGATTGGCTTTGGCACTCTGCAGATATCAGGGTATCCAGCGCACTTTTACCGTTTTCACTCAGATAACCTGGCGGAATAACAGTAATGGCGGAGTCCAGCAGAGTGCGCTGCTCGTCGGAATCCAGCTCGCGAACGTCTGTAATGCCAGATTTTTGCAGAACGGGTGTCAGCTCCTGCAATACTCTGAGCACCAATGCTGGGTTCGTCAGACCTTGCAATGGGGTTGGGACATACGGGCGATGGAGCGAGATGCGATCGGCGTAGTCGCTGACAGTTAATTTTCTCATGCTGACCTCCGTAACTGAGGCCACGTTTGTGGCCTCATGATGGGTATTTGACAGTGGACGTTTCGCTTACTGGAAGCCGAACTTACCGTTGTCGTTTTTCCACTCGCTGCGCGGTGGAATGGTTTCAATCACATCCCAGTGCTCAACGATTTTGCCGTTGTCGACGCGGAACAGATCGTAGAAGGCCACGTGCTCGTTCAGGAATTTCCCTTCGCTGATCGTCAACACGAAGTTACCTTGACCCAGAATCTTGTGATTTTTGGTGTAAGACATTGGCATGCCCTGCTCAGCCAGCGCTTGCAGTGCTGCCCCCAAACCTGCCAGACCGTCAGCTACCATCGGGTTATGTTGCAGGTAGGCTTCCGGTTCGTTGTCGATAAAGTCATTGATGCGCGCCATGTTGCCTTCCATCAGGATGGTCTTCACGAAGTCTGCAACAATGGCTTTGTTCTCTTCAGTTTTATCCAGATCAATCGCTTCTGTTGGGCCGTCGAGCTGGGTACGACCGCTAGGGTTTGCCGGGGCGATGTCTTGCAGGTTGTCCCAATGCTCAACAATTTGGCCATTTTCGAAGCGGAATACGTCGAAGCCAACTTTAGGGCCGAAGAAGTCATATTCAGTGTGCAGGAACACGTAATCGTCATCCTGGAATGCACGTTTCACATCGGCTTTCGCGCCACCTTCAGGCAAGGCTTTCATCAGTTCACCGAATCCTTCCAGGCCATCCCCAACTGCGAGATTGTGCTGAATGTATTTGTTAGGGTTTACATAAGCGATTGGCGCGTGGTCACCGGTTTCAATACTGCTGATCAGTGCGACGGCTTTGTCCTTGTTTGAGAGCGACTCCGACGCTGACTGGGCACTGCATGCAGCAATTCCCATCACACTGGCTACAGCAACAGAGCGAAGAAATTTGTTTGTCATTGTTTTCATTGTCTCGTCCTTTTGTTCGGTGTTGAAGCCATGTTAGGACGTTGCACTGAATCCGTGCAGAGTGGAAATAGGCAGAAAAATGGTCAATATCGAACCTGAGAAAACTAAGTTCAGTGCAAGTCCTTTATGCACCAATAGTCATAGATAGTGATTTCTGAACTTGCTAGGTGTGAGTCCGGTTTCCTTTTTGAAGTATTTAACGAAGTTGCTTGGGTCTTCGAACCCGAAGTCATAGGCGAGTTGTTGAGAGGTAATTTTGCTCACCACCAACCGCCGTTTGATTTCTGTAATGGTGAAGGCATCAATCATTTGTTTGGTGGTGAGGGACGTAGATGCCTTACAAACCTGATTGAGGGTTTTATAGGTGGTAGCGAGCTGGTCGGCATACCAGTTTGCATCACGTGTACGTTCAAAATGTTCCTGTAGGAGCGCGATAAAACGAGAGAGGAGACGACTTTGCGAAGGGGAAAGGTTGTCGACTTCCCCGACCGTTTTCAAACGTCGATGAAGCAAGGTCAATGCTGAGAATAAATACATCACGATCAATGGGTCACCATCTTCACAGATGAGCTCTGCGATCATTTCATCAAGTAATGAGGATGTGCGTTTACGGTTTTCTTCATCGAGTTCAAAGGCTGGCGAATATTGGCTGTTGAGGTGGGTCGGCGTGAAACTGGGCAGCTTCATGTTGGCGTGAACCGCATCCAGATATGCTTGTGTGAATATCAGGATTTTCCCTTCGGGCTTATCCCCTAAATCAAACGCCGTCACTTGTTCACGCTGCACACTGATTACTGTACCGGGTTTGAATGCGTGTTCCTTGAAATCGACCATCTGCTTACCTTCCCCTTTTTCAAAAATCACTGTCATGAAGAAGGAAAGGCGGTGCGGCGCTTGAGGATCGTGATCTTTGAACTCGCGGGTATAGAGTTTTGAAAGCTCGATGATCTCCACGTCCTGTAGGGCGGCTTCACGCTGTTTAAAGTCGATCAGTGGAATTGCCATATGCGTCGCGAAAATTTGGAAAAAGATGGAATCATCTTAGCGCATTGTGAACGCCAGACGTGACTGTTGTTACAACTATGCAATAGATTGAGTGGGTTAGAGAAATAGCCATCGTAGAGGGAGGTCACGATGTTAAAGCTAGCGGGATTTGTGCTGGTAAGTAACTTGATAGTGGTTGCAGGAATTTGGGGCTTTGACCAGGTCACAGGCTTATTTGGTATCACGCACTGGATTGATTATGTGTTTGGCGCAGTGACGAGCTTGTGGGGCTTGTCGATATTGTTTCTTTGGCTCGACGATGGTGACTCTCACGCTGATGCGGATAAAGCAAGCGTGGCCGCTTCCAGCTTGGTAGATAACACCATTGCAGCAGAATTTAATGCAGTGCGTCGGTTCTACGACAGCCGAATGTTTCTCAAGCTGTTTTTCGCGGGACTGCCCGCGTTTGGTATCTGCGTCAGTTACGCGGTTCTTAGCTAAACTAGCGCGTCCTCCTTACTTATACATCGAGTCAGTCTATGGCCAGCTCGTTTTGCTCATACAAAATCCACCCTTTCAAGGAGCGTTCGCTTGGAACTCAACATAGATAACCGCAGAACCATTGTCGACATTCACGAAAATGGTGTGCGGGCTCATCCTTGTCTGGTTGTGGCAATTCATGGCGACAGTCCTTTTGGTGCGGTGAGCTATCAAAACCAGTTTGCGAAAACCATCGCCCAACGCGCTAGCAATGTCGTATCTGTCGGGTTATTGAGGCCGGGTTATAAAGACAATCTGGGGCGAAAATCCGGGGGGTGGAAAGGTTTTACCGTTGGTGACAATTACAACCGCAGACGTATCGATCATATTGTTTTGGCCATTCAAGCGTTAAAAGACCTCTATAGTCCCGCTAAAGTGATCATTTGTGGTCATTCCGGTGGCGCTGCGATAACGGGAAAGATCATCGCGTATTATCCAAGCCTTGCTGATGCCGCGGTGATGGTTTCCTGCCCTGCGGATATTAACCGTTGGCGCAAAGACATGTATGAACAACGCCGCAATCCGCTGTTTTGGGGCAGCCTTCGAGTAACCTCACCGATTGCGCGGGTTGAAAGAATCGATGCCGAGACAGATATTCATCTGATTTGCGGCAAGGAAGACAACGTCACACAGCCTTACCTGACTGAAACCTATGGTGATGTGTTGAAGGAGCAAGGCAAGACAGTGAGCGTCGATTTAATTCCCGGTGGTCATGACATTTTTCTGGATGAGTTTGTCGTGGATGCGGTGGTTAGAAAAGTGAATGTGCTTTTAAACCAAAGCAAGAATACTCAGGCAATAGAGGCGGATTGTCAGGCATAATGTTGTCTATTGGCCGTATTTGGGAACATTGAGTATGATTGAAAGTGGCGAAAGTTATTACGACGAGCTGTTCGCGAAGAAAGACCTTCAAGGCGAATCGTTCACGGGCATTGAGTTTGAGGAGTGTCGCTTTGAAGAGTGTGATTTCTCTGACGCCATTTTCAAAAACTGTAAGTTCATCAATTGTGAGTTTGCACGCTGTAATCTGAGTTTGATGAACCTCTCTGGCACGCGTCTTTTTACCGTGCAGTTTGAAGAGTGTAAGTTGGTGGGCGTGGATTGGAGCAAGGCCGACTGGCCTTCTTACCATGTGGATTTCGAACTCAGGTTCAAGCAATGCATTTTGAATGATGCGTCATTCTTTGGGCTGACGCTGCATGAGCTCAAACTCGAAGAGTGCAAGCTGCATGAAGTGGATTTCAGGGAAGGGGACTTCCAGCAATCTTCGATGACATACTGCGATTTTACCCACGCTCAGTTTATGCGTACCAATCTGCAAGAGGTCGATTTCAGTGAATCGACAGACTACGCCATCAACGTATTGGAAAATCAGCTTAAAGGCGCCAAGTTCTCTCGCTACGAAGCGTTGAACTTGCTGGAAAGCCTCGGCATTGAGCTGGTGGACTGATACCAATCGTAGTAAATATCTTCTCATCCTAGCTTGTTAAAATGCTCGATAACTGCGTTGGAAAATTTGACTGTAGAATAACTACTTATCGAAATTTCCCGCCTTGTTCTCTAGGGGCTGTTGACCTTTGGTGGTTAAATTTTGTTCTAGCTATAAGCGTTTTAGGCGCGGCGAGGTGTGTGCCGCCTAGCATTCTAAGCAAATACACCTCAACAAAGCATAAAACGCTTAGAGCAGAACCCTTCGGGCAGCGCTTGTGGGGAATTTCTGCTGCGTTATCGGCTTCTCATGTAGGCTAGCTACACATCGAAGCCTCTGCCTTGCATAAAATCCCCACAAACTGCTGCAAAAATCATCACCAAAGGTCAACAGCCCCTAGCATTTTTCCTGCGCTATTTCTGATCAGCTACCTACTGCGATTGGTATGAACACAAAAAAACGGCGCTGAATGCGCCGTTTTCTCTTTTACTTAGACCCTAGCGTTTTTTAGCCCCTGCTTTTTTCAACAGCTGGCGCTTAAGGCGACGCTTCTCTCCGCCGCGACCACCACGCTTTTCATGGTGCTCTTTATCTGCGTTGATATCTGGTTCGAAACCCGCCAGCCACTCCTGAGGGAGGCGTTGGTCAATCAAGGTTTCAATTGCGTTCAGCATGCCTTCTTCTTCACGACTGACCAGCGATATCGCCATGCCGGATTTCCCTGCACGACCGGTACGGCCGATTCGGTGAATATAGTCTTCTGGCTGGTGTGGCAGTTCGTAGTTGAACACGGTATCCAGTGAAGGGATATCCAACCCCCGTGCAGCCACATCGGTTGCTACCAATACGCGCACAGTACCGTTTTTAAAGCCTTCCAATGCGCGGTTTCGTGCGCCTTGGGTTTTCTCGCCGTGAATCGCTTCTGCTGCCAGTCCGTCGAGCTTGAGTTCGTTTGCCAACGCTTCAGTGCTTTGGCGGGTTTTAGCGAATACCAATACCTGCTGCAAGTTACGGCTGCCTATCAAGTAGGAAAGCAGTTCGCGCTTACGTTTTCTGTCAACCGGATGCACCAACTGATTGACGGTTTCAGCTGTGCTGTTAGCGGTTGATACTTCCACTCGTACAGGGTCGTTCAGCAGGCGGTAAGCCAAATCCATGACCTGCTTTGGATAGGTGGCGGAGAAAAACAGCGTCTGGCGTTCCTTTGGCATTTTCTTCATCAGGCGCTTGATGTCTGAAATAAAGCCCATGTCGAGCATGCGATCAGCTTCATCGAGAACCAGCGTATCCAGGCTGTTAAGCTGCAAGGTACCAATATGAAGGTGATCGAGCAGGCGACCCGGCGTGCCGACAATGATTTCCGGCTTCTTCGCCAACTGATTCTTCTGAGGGTTAATGTTCGCCCCGCCATATAGCGCCACACATTTCAGAGAAGTGTGCTGGCCATACTCTGCAACTTTGTCATACACCTGCTGAGCAAGCTCTCGGGTTGGCGTGACGATCAACACTCGCGCAGAACCTTTCACACCACGTTCCAGAAGTTGGTGGATCAGAGGCAGCGTAAAAGCGGCGGTTTTGCCTGTGCCTGTTTGGGCAGCACCCATCACGTCTTTTCCTTCCAACACTTTTGGAATCGCTTGCTGCTGGATATCAGTGGGCTCGCTGTAACCAAGTTCACTCAGCGTTTGCTGAAGCGTGGGATGAAGAAGTGAAAATACGTTGTCTGACATGGGTAAAAAGTTCCGCCATAAAGAAGGGGCGCGAGTGTATCAGATAGTCTGATTTCACGGAAATGCTGTGCATAATCCGCACTCGTATACTAGCTCAGGAATGCGAATGTTGGCGTGAATATGGGCTTGGACGTCGCTACTTGCCTGTAACTGCGCGCTTTTTGTTCTATGTTAAACATTGAAGTCAAGCGAGGGTAAGACAGTGGGACAGAATATTAATAAAACCTCGTTTAGCGCCAGCGATCATGAGCAATTCGCCAAGCAGCTAAAGTCAGAATTGGACCAACTCGAAGGGTTACTGGAAACGCCGGGTTGGGGAATAGGGAAATGCACCTTAGGTGCCGAATTGGAGCTTTATCTCACCGACAAACATCATCGACCCGCGCACTACAATCTCGATATTCTCGACAAAGCCTCAGATCCACTTATGACGGCTGAAATCAATCGCTTTAATGTGGAATACAATTGCCCCTATACCGAATTTAGTGGCGCGCCTTTCACCTTCCTCAAGCAAAAAATGGACGAACGACTGCAATCGCTGCAGGCTATCGCACAAGCAGACGGTATAGATGTCACGCCGATTGGGATATTGCCCACACTGAAAGATGGCGACTTCGGACTGGCGTCTATGACGGACTCCCCCCGTTATCACGCTCTGACCGATATTCTTTGCGAATCCCGCGGTGGGCCATTCCATATCCGTATTCATGGCGCAGAAAGCCTGGAAGTGGATGCTGATGATCTCACGCTGGAAGGCGCCAATACGTCTTTTCAGGTGCATTATCGTGTCAAACCTGATGAGTTTGCTCAGTGGTACAACGGTATTCAAATCGCCACCATTTTCACCTTGGCGATGGCAGCGAATTCCCCCGTCTTCTTACAGAAAAAACTCTGGCATGAAACCCGGGTACCGCTGTTTAAGCAGTCCATAGACAGCCGCAATCTTTGTGGCATGAACTGGCACACGCCTGCACGGGTATCCTTCGGTAAAGGGTATGTGCGAAAAAGCGCGCTGGAACTTTTCAGACAAGGAGTCAGTCTTCAGCCTGTACTTTTGCCTGATCTGCCCGAATCTAAATGTAAGGAAGGCTGTGGCCCAAGGCTTGATGCGCTGCGTCTTCACCAGAGCACGATTTGGAGCTGGAACCGCGCCGTGTATGACGATGCAGACGGTGGACACCTTCGTATTGAACTCAGAAGTTTGCCCGCCGGGCCGACCACCATTGACATGGTAGCTAACGCGGCACTTTGCATTGGTTTGGCACATGCGCTTCAACGTGACCTGGACAGGCTGATGGACAGGCTACCTTTTGAATTTGCCAAGTATAATTTCTATAGAGCAGCTCAATATGGTGTGAATGCCAATATCCTTTGGGAATCAGAAAATGGCACGTTGCAAGAGTATCCACTGGTGGATGTGTTGGATAAGTTGTTACCACGCGTTGCCGATTCGTTGGTTGAACTGGGCATTTCCAGGGTAGAGGCTGACATGTTGATGGTGGTGATAGAGCACCGTTTGGCAAAACGTCAGAACGGAGCGAGTTGGCAGCTTTCGACTCTGGTTGAGCTGGAAAGAAAATACGGCCGTGAAGTCGCCCTGAACAAGATGTTCGCCCTGTATCAAAAGCAATATTTATCAGGCGTACCAGTTTCACACTGGCCGATTTTATGATGCAGTGGGTGCTAGTGTTAACAGACCCTAAGAATTTCACAAGGAGTGTAAGAAAATCATGATGCTGCATGATGTTAGCTGGCCTAACGATGAAGATTTACGACGCGGATTGGTTGCCTGGTTGGATACGCTGCTGGGAGCCAGTTGGCTGACGTTGCCGGGCCGGGATCCTGAACGACATCGTGTGGTGGTGACATTACTTCACGGCAATGAACCTTCCGGAGCCAAGGCACTCTGGCATTTTGCCCAGAATTCTCCTGACTGTGCAGTAACTACGCATTTTTGTTTGGCCAATGTGAAAGCTGCGCTCTACGACAAGCCTTTTACCACCAGACATTTCGCTGATAAACCGGACATGAATCGCTGCTTTGGGAAAACGGGCGAGGATGACAGCTATGGCATCGCGGCTGAAATCATGTCACGTATCGCTAAGTTAAAACCTGAAGCGGTTGTCGACCTCCACAACACCTCCGGCACCAGTCCTTCATTCTCGGTCTCTATCATTGATGATGAAAAACACCAGCAGATTGCCTCACTGTTTACTGAGCGAATGCTTTGCACCAGTGTTCGTTTGGGCGCGCTGATGGAGCAAACCACTGACGAGTCACCTATCGTTACTGTCGAATGTGGGGGCGCTGCCGATCATGCCGCCCATGAAGTGGCGAAAAATGGGCTTCATCATTTCCTGACAGCAGACAATATCTTCGCCAATCATTCTGGCTTCTGGCCACTGGACTTGCTTTACCACCCAGTGCGAGTGCAACTGAAACAAGGGTTGGAACTTTGCTATCACGACCGGAAGGTCGAGGATGCAGACCTGACCCTTCCTCCTGATATTGACCGCCATAACTTCGGTTGGATGGCGGCAGATAGCATGATTGGGTGGCTCGGAGAGAAAGGACTGGACGGCATGACCACCAATGATGGCGAAGGCGGACACCCAATTGACGCACTTTTCTATGAACATAATGGTGAGCTTCTTTTAAAACATGCCTCCAAGCTTTTCATGATCACCACCAAACACCATATTGCCCTATCAGACTGCCTGTTTTATATGGTGGTTGACTAAACTCGCTAACATTTTGTTTCGTTGCATAATTTTATTTTCAATAA
This sequence comes from Grimontia indica, assembly GCF_000333895.2. Taxonomy (GTDB): domain Bacteria; phylum Pseudomonadota; class Gammaproteobacteria; order Enterobacterales; family Vibrionaceae; genus Enterovibrio; species Enterovibrio indicus. Next base: position 112,491 of record NZ_ANFM02000027.1, read on the forward strand.
GGTGTAATGCATAATTAATACACATTGCTAGGCTGAAATGGCATTATGGATTTTATCGAATTGAATGCATTTCCATGCACAGTGTCTTGATAGGTATTCACGGGTTATTCCGCATAAAATATTGCCGTCAAGGCGCTGTCAGAAAATTGAAAGTTTTCCGTATGGTGTCTCGGAAAATAATGTTTTCTAATTTATGTATTACTAATGTTGTAAAGAATTCCCTACTTATCCTTTTAATTTATTGTATTAAAAGGAAATAATTTTAGTTCCTCTCAATTGTATACATCCTTTCTACAACTATTCCTTTCTTTGTATATGGGGATTGTTTAGTCTTTAAGTCCTATTTTTTTATTAAAGAATGATTTCCCCTAGATCCTTCACCATAAAATCTATAAGGTCTATCTCATAATAATGAAATGCTAAAAGTTCAGATTTTTTAGACTTAGACAAAGGTTCAAACGCTTAGTATTTTGCAGTAAGGGATTAGGGCTAATAATGCTTTTGGATCAAAAAGAAGTTTTAGCACTGTTGCGCTGTCCGCGTAGCGGCGCTGAGCTTGATAAATTGGACGATCAAAACGCCAAGGTGGCGTCAAGCACGGGTGACATTCACTATGAAGTAGTGGGTGGGTGCCCGATATTGTTGTGTTCTGAACGCTGCAAAGGATTGGGATGGCAATTGTCATCTGATGCTTCTGTTGTACCACGGCACACCTATTCTGGAGCGATGAAGGTGATGAAGCGCATGGTTTCTCCACCTTCCGGTGCGACAAAGAAGAATGTCGACACGCTAATCTCCACACTGTTTGAGTTACGCAGAAAGCCACGCGTGTTGATAATAGGGGGCGGTACCATTGGTGAAGGCATGGAACGCTTCTATGAAGACGAGAATATCGAATTAGTTTCTTTTGATGTTTACGCGTCTCCAAACGTTCAATTTGTGGCTGATGCTCATTGTATTCCATTGAGCGACAACAGTTTCGATGCTGTGATCATTCAGGCCGTGCTAGAGCATGTTATGGATCCGGGAATGGTTGTCTCTGAAATCCATCGCGTACTGAAACCCAATGGTCTGGTGTATGCGGAAACCCCCTTTTTACAGCATGTCCATGAAGGCCCCTACGATTTCATGCGTTTTACCGAAAGTGGGCACCGTTTGTTATTCCGTCAGTTCAGCTTGGTTAAGTCGGGAGTCTGTTCCGGGGCAGGTACGCAGCTATTGTGGGCGCTTGAAGGCTTCTTCAGTGGACTTTTCCGCTCGCACTGGGCGGGGAAAGCAATCAAGCTTTCGCTGTTTTGGGTGATGTTGTTCGATCGTTTGATCCCTGAAAAATACAATGTAGATGCAGCCAATGGCGTGTTTTTTCTTGGTTCCAAGTCGGAACGTTCAATTGGTAATGCGGAGATAGTGGCTCATTACAAAGGGGCTCAGTAAAAATTGGCCCCAAAAAGAAAGTGCTTTCATTTTGTGTCGATATTGTAAAGTGTGCAGTAGCTCAGCTTTAAAGAACAAATTTGGGCTTGCTGTTTTTCTATTTATATTTCGTCTCGTTTTCAAAGCAAATTCTCCGAAATACGGTCGATAGAATCGATAGATATTTCGCTTGCGAAGGGCATTCTGCCCATGGATTGCAGTTGGAGAATGAAGTATGAAGTCGTATCTGTTGTTCTTAAGTGTCGCACTATTTTTAGGAGGATGTGGAGGCAGTAGCGGAGACGGAAACACAGTGGCCCAGCGTGCCAATTCTTCGGCTTGTTTTAACGAATCGCTTTACAGCGTGGGTACTGTGGTCAATGAGGTTAATGCCGTTATTTTTAACGGTGAATCATTGTCAAATTATTCTGAAACCACAGAAGTGATTCAAAAAACGTCTTATCGTGGCTACAACGATGCGATCGAAGAGAAAATCACTGACGGCAGTGGTTCAGATAATCGCCTCTATATCCTTGTAGATCAGACTGAAAAAAATGTGACAACTCTGGGTCAGATTCTTGGAAGCGATGAAATTACTTATCGTCCCAATGGCTTTGTTCTCAATTACGATTTGGCACTGGGTGAAAAGAAAACATTCTCCACGGTCACCGAATACGAAAACAATGCTCTAAGCAATACGACTGATTATTCTCTGGAGTATTTGCGAACGGAAAATATCACGGTTCCCGCAGGGACTTTTGAAACTTGTGTACTTGAGTTTGTTGTAGATAACGTAGATGCGAGTGGAGACAGGCTTAAAGTGGTGTTTACGCAGTATATTGGGGTGGGAAATGGGTTAACCATACGGGAAGATTTCGTGTCGACTGCTGAAAATGGGGAAACCATGACAGGCTCAGACAAGCTTTTTTCCGCCACTATCAACGGCAATCCAATCTAATCAAAAAAGGCCGGATTTAATCCGGCCTTTTCTATCTTGATTTTAGCTTATCGCTTTACACACACGAAAATGGCATTGCCTGACGTGGTGTTCCACATCTCCAGCTTTTCGTAGTCGTGTTCAAACACAGTGACTTCGAAGTATGGATCAAGCAGTTCTTTTAGCTCGTTGAAGCTCACGGCGACCATTGGGTGGTCGTCATGCCACTCCTCGGTCACCTTGTCTGTGGTCTTTTCGATGCTGAGTTTCAGTGCTTGTCTGTCGCCTTCACCGGAATAGAACCAGCCAGATTTAAAAGCAAACTCACTGCCTTCGTGCTGAACAATATGGCGCACGAAAGAGTTGTTGTTGATCAGGTTCTTTTCAACGGCGTTAAAACAGAACACACCACCAGGCTTAAGTGCTGCGTGAGCACTTCGAATACAAGCGCTGAGGTTTTCGATATTGCCACTGTAGTGGATCGAATAAAGAAAACAGGTGATGAGGTCATACGGCGCATCTACCACAAACTCACACATATTCTGCAGCGAGAATTGTGCTTCCGGACAGCGCAGTTTCGCTTGGTCCAGCATTGGCTGGTTCAGATCAAGACCATCGCTTGAAAAGCCAGTATCGATAAAATAACGAATGTGTGGGCCTGTACCACACGCCAGATCAAGATGACGTTTCCCTTGGTTACCAAACAGTTGATGAAGCCTGCGCACACAGTCACTTTGAGACTGATAGTTAATGTCTGCGCACATCAGATCGTAATAACCCGAGAGATCTGTATACAGCGCATTTGATGATGGAGTAATCACGTAAAACACACCGAAATAAAAGAGGTGGCGCATCCTACATCGGTTTTCATTTTAGTGCGATATAAATCACATCATGAATTTGTGCTGAAGCTGGAAAGAAAAAACGCCAGCAATGGCTGGCGTTTTATGAGAAGTGCTTTCAGTTAGCTCTGTAGAATCAATAGCGGCAGTGCCAACATCTCGTCGCCTTTGGTGGCGAAGTAGATAATCACGCCGACCAAAGCGGCAACCGTTGAGAAATACCACACGGTACTGAAGATTTGGCCGTAACGGCTCAGCGGCAACAGATGCGAGTGATGACGGTATTTCCATTCGAAGATAATTTCAGCACTACCAATCAGCAACAGGAAGCCAAGCAGAGCCAATCCGAATGCGTAACTGACATATACCCCCACCGCCGCACCGGCAATACAGGCTACCAAGCCTGCAACGCTGTTCATCGAAAAGCTGATGCTTTTGAGGATGTGTCCGCCATCAAGGGGCAAAATCGGTAGCAGGTTGAACAGGTTTAATAATGCATTAAAGGTCGCGAGACCGGCAAAGAACACATTCCCTGTTACCCAATAAGCCACGAGCGCCGCCAAAGACATAAACAGGCCGAAGGTTGGCCCCATGATGGAAATCACCACATCCTGCCAGCGCGTATTTATTTTCTCATCCGAAAGCGCCAATCCGCCCATAAACGGGATGAGGTAAATGCCTTTGGTTTTCATGCCAAAGTACTTCATGGCGCGGATGTGGCCGTATTCATGCACCACTAGGCAAGCAATCAACGCCAGGGCGAATTGCCAGGAGAACAACCAGGAATAGGCAGCGACACTTGCGCCCGCGAGTACCACTTTGATGACCTTGGCACTCTTGAAGAGTTTCAAGCCCAGTGACGCCAGACCAATCAGGCTGAATTTCTGTTTGGCTTGAGGTTTCACTTCCGGCTGCTGGCGCTCTATGTCTTTTTCATTGCGCGAGCCAGACTCCACCACTTCTCCGTCGACCGCGACTTTGTAGTCGATGTTGAACGGCTGCCAACTGAGGCTGGAGGAGACATCGACGGTAATGATTTGGTCGTTGGCCGTCAGTTGGAAAGTGTGGACTTTCTCGCCGTCGTTATCGGCGCTTGCGGCGAGTTGAGAAACGAGTTGGTTGTCCCAGTAAAGTGCTTGCCAGCCCGCCAGCGATCCTTCAAGACGCAGAGGCTTACCGAGACAGGTGATGTTGAATAGTTCCAAAGTGTTAGTGCTTCATCAGAAAACGTTGGCGCTAATGTACCAGCATTAGCGCCGAATTTCTCTAACTCGAGTGGTTAGTCAATGAAGGCGCGACGATGATTTTGCGCGGGGCGGAATCACTTTTCTCTAACTGCTCAATCAAGCGTTTTGCGGCTTGTCGGCCAATTTCTTTGGCATCTGAATTCACAAACACGATGGGCGGCTCGGTGAGTTCCGCTTCTTGAACGGCATCAAAACCTACGATGGAGATTTCTTTATTGAAGATGGTGTCGTTCCCGACATTTCTGCCAAGTCGGAGAACGCCCTGCACCGCGCCGACTGCGGTTGACGAATAATGGCAAAGTACCGCACTGATTTGCGGATGGCTGGCAAGCAATGCTTCGACTGCTTTTGCTGCGGGTGCCTGGCCAGGTTCACATTCCACCACCCACTCCGGTTTAAATGGCAAACCAAACTGCATTAGCGTGCTGCAATAGCCGCCCACGCGTTCAGCGCGACAAAGTGAGCTACTTTTCCCACCGACATAAGCAATGCGACGATGACCTTGTTCAATCAGGTATTCCGTCGCCATTTTCGCCGCACTGGCGTTATCCGGCCCGACGTAATCAATCTGGTGATTGACCGATGCGCGTGAGATACACACCAACGGCAAGTTATGCGCTTTAAGCACATCCGCATCAACCTGCTGGTTTTCATTGGTCGGGCAGAAGGCAATGCCGCCCACACCCTGACGCGCCATGGTCAGCATGCATTGTTCAAATTTTTCAGCATCACCACTTTGCGCCAGAAACACCATGTAGCCTTGTTTTTCGGTTTCTTCGCAAAGGCCGGCGGCGACTTGCGCGTAATAAGGGTCACTGATGTCTTTCAGGATCAGGCCAACAATTTCGCTGCTGTTGGAGCGAAGGTTAGCAGCAGCACGGTTTCGGACATAGCCAAGTTCAGTCACGGCTTTGTTGACCTTCTCAGCTGTATCCGGAGAGATACGTCCTTTGTTGCCCAAAACCATTGAGACCGTGGTGACTGAGACGCCTGCGTGCTCAGCGACATCCGTGATCGTCACTTTCTTCAAGTGAATTCCTTATTTGATATTTAATAACCAGACGACGTGAAAATGCAGGATTCAGCGAGCATCCTCATGTCTTTTGAATATGGGGTTAGCGTGACATTAGTAAAACGTTTTACCAAGAAAGGATACTGCTAAATTACCATTATTTAAACCTGATCAAATTTGTGGATTAAGCATCGATGCGCAGATCACAAATGTTTTGATAAAACGTTTTACCAAAATTTTGTTTCCCTAATATGAGCGGCGAAAACACATAGTCCCGTGTGTGGGGCAGACAACCGATTCATGCTTTGGTTGAGGACTCCACACCAGTCATATGCTCATAATTCGGAGAGTTGTAATGACGAAGAAAGCCACCAAAACCACCATGTGGGAATTCCTCCAAAGTCTTGGTAAAACCTTTATGTTGCCTGTCGCGCTGTTGGCGTTCTCAGGTATTTTGCTCGGTGTGGGTAGCTCGCTGTCGAGTAATGCCATCCGCGAAGCGATTCCTTTCTTAGATAACACCCTGCTTCAATACCTGTTTATGTGGATGACCAAGATTGGCTTGGTGGCATTCATCTATCTACCAGTGATGTTCGCAATTGCGATTCCGCTGGGTCTGGCACGCGAAGAGAAAGGTGTCGCAGCCTTTGCAGGTTTCGTGGGTTATGCCGCGTTTAACCTGGCGATCAACTTCTTCCTGACCGTGAACGGCGTGCTGGGTGACGAGCTGGAACGCAAAGCCTATGGTGTGAAGAGCATTATCGGCATTGAATCTATCGACACCGGTATTCTGGGTGCTGTGATGGTGGGTATCATCGTCGCCAAACTCCACCAGCGTTTCTACACCTTCAAGATGCCGGATGCACTGGCGTTCTTCGGTGGCGCACGTTTCGTTCCCATCATTTCAGCAATCACGCTGGGTGTCGTGGGTGTATTGATCCCATTCGTATGGCCTTACTTTGCGGCAGGCATCAACGGTATCGGTAACCTGATTGCAGGTGCTGGCGCGTTCGGTCCGTTCCTGTTTGGTACTGGTGAACGTCTGCTGCTGCCTGTTGGCCTTCACCACATTCTGGTTGCGCTGATCCGCTTTACTGAAGCGGGTGGCACCATGGAAGTGTGTGGTCAGACAGTCTCTGGCGCGCTGAACATTTTCTACTCTGAACTGGCGTGTGCAGACACCAACGGCTTCAGTCCTGAAGTGACCGCATTCCTGTCTCAAGGCAAGATGCCAGCATTCCTAGGTGGTCTGCCGGGTGCAGCACTGGCGATGTACCACTGTGCGAAACCTGAAAACCGCAGCAAGATTAAAGCGCTGCTGATCTCTGGTGTGGTGGCGTGTGTGGTTGGCGGTATCACGGAGCCTCTGGAATTCCTGTTCCTGTTCGTGGCACCGGCACTGTACTTCATCCACGCTATCCTGACTGGCCTTGGCTTCATGGTTATGGGTCTGCTGGATGTGACTATCGGCAACACCGACGGCAACATCATCGACTTCCTGGTGTTCGGTGTTCTGCAAGGCACAGCAACCAAGTGGTATCTGGTTCCAGTCGTGGCAGGCGCATGGTTTGCGGTTTACTACACCGTGTTCAAGTTCGCGATTACCAAGTTCAACCTGAAAACCCCGGGCCGTGAAGTGGATACTGCAGAAGTAGACTCAGAACTGGAAGCAGCGTTCATCAACGAATCTGGTAAAGGTGCAGCGATTCTGGCAGCACTGGGCGGCAAAGAGAACATCACCGCGCTGGACAACTGCATTACCCGCCTGCGTCTGTCTGTCGACAACATGGAACTGGTAGATGCAGACAAGCTGAAATCATACGGTGCGCTGGGTGTGGTTAAGTTGGACGCTCACAACCTGCAAGTCGTGATTGGTACTCAGGTTCACCTGGTGAAAAATGAAATGCAGGCACTGATGACCGCAACAGCAAGCTAATCTGTTATCCCCCTAAACCCCCGCAACTTAATAAGTCGGGGGTTTTCCTGTTTGTCTAGAACATAAAAAACGGCAAGAAGGCACACATGACATTTAATTTTAATACCCCCATTGACCGCATGGGCACCTACTGCACTCAATGGGACTATGTGCAGGACAGATTCGGCAAAGCAGGGCTGCTGCCATTCACGATTTCAGACATGGACTTCGCAGCGCCAGCACCTGTGATGGAAGCCTTGAAAGCGCGCTTGGAACATCCTGTTTTGGGCTATTCGCGCTGGAATCACGATGACTTTAAAGGCGCGATTGAAAGCTGGTATCAACGCCGCTTCGACGTGCAAATCGACAAAGACACCATCGTTTACGGCCCCTCAGTGATTTACATCATCGCCAAGCTGATTGAAAAGTGGAGCCATGCAGGTGATGGCGTGGTATTCCAAACGCCCGCTTACGATGCGTTCGACAAGTTGGTGGAAGGGGCAGGGCGTCGTTGTGTGCGAAACCCACTCGTCAAAACAGAATCCAGCTGGGAAATAAACTGGGACTTGCTGGAAGCGCAATTGGCAGAAGCGGACACCACGATTTTCTTGCTGTGCAGCCCACACAACCCAACCGGTCGTGTTTGGAAAAAGGGGGAGTTGCAGCGCATCGCAACGCTTTGCGATGAGCATGATGTGGCGCTAATCTCCGACGAAATCCATATGGATGTCGCCTTCAAAGCGCATACCCCCTGGACGGGCTTTGGCACGACTCAGCGTTGGGCGTTGGTGACCTCAGCTTCCAAGTCTTTCAACATTCCGGCATTGAATGGCGCTTACGCGTTTATTGCCGAAGACAAAGTGCGTAATGATTACCTGTTCAAACTGAAAGAAGTGGATGGGCTGTCATCGCCTTCAATTCTCGGCGTGATAGGGATGATGGCTGCTTACAATCACGGTGAAGAATGGCTCAATGCTTTGAATGCTTACGTGCGTGAAAGCCATGAGCTTGTGCGCGACACACTCAGTGTGTTTCCTGAACTGAACTATGTGGTGCCTGATGCGACGTATTTGGCGTGGATTGATTTGTCACCTCTAAACCTAGATATGCAAAAGCTACAGAGCGATCTGATCGAACACTTCAATGTCGCCATTATGGACGGCAGCGTTTATGGCGAGTCGGGTGAAGGCTATGTCCGCCTGAATCTGGGCTGTCCGCGTTCGAAAGTGGAAGCGGGATTGAAGGCGCTGGTTGGGGCGATAAGGCGACAACGCTAAACCAAACTCAAATCAACAATTGTCTTTTGGAATGGCTCACTTCGGTGAGCTTTTCTTATTAAATCGACGCGTAAGGGGTTGGAACATGGCTATACCCATATATTATTTCTACAAAAGGAAATAAATAACACGGATGAATGACAATGAAGAAGATTACCCTTGGCTTGTTTCTGGTAACCATACTTGCTGGTTGCTCTGGTCCCAAATACAAAGCGACGCCAATCAGCGAAGCGAATCAAAGCACCGAGGTTACCATCGTAGAGCACCCAGCGACCCGCAGTGTGTTTCTCGATAACATGCTGACGTGGTGTATGGATGAAGGCAAAAAATGCAAAGTGGCGAAACCCAATACCACGCCCGATCCAAGTGAACTGACCCTGACATATATCTCCCGCTGGAGTTGGGATATTCGAACCTTTGTTGCTGATGCGAAAATCAAAGCCTACAAGAATGATGCCCAAGTAGGAGAAGTAGAATTTAAAGCGCCGAACCACGCTACATTCTCGAAGTATGGTGATGACAACAAACGTATTCAGGCCATGATGGATATATTGTTTGGGCGAATAACCGTTTCTGAAGCGCAACAGAAGTTGAGCGCCGGAGAGTACTGAAGAAAAAGCCCGCAATTGCGGGCTTTTTCTCGCCTGCAGCCTTTTAGCGACCGATTTTACCGCACTCTTCCAGTAGAAAATCATCGAGTGCTATCAACAGCGAGACACTTGGTTACGACATTTAATGCATATAGTGGTGGATGGTTCCGTTGTGAATCTGATTGAAGAGGAGAACCACCACCATGCAGGGAAACCACTATGTCGATACTCAGTTGTTCAAAAAACTGAGCGCCTTAAAAGATGAGAATGCCAATTCATCTGTGTCCGACTATACCTTCTTTGACCGCGTGCTTAGCCAGGTCGAAAACAGCGTCGAAATGGAACATGGGTACAAAGCGAGATTGAAGCGTCGCCTTCAGGTGCTTGCCGATGAATCATTAAACGTTCTTGTGCTCGGCTCGCCCCAAACAGGCAAGTCCGCCATGTTGTCAGCAATGTTTGGAGAGAGGGATTGGTCTCGCTCGGCGAACGAGATTCAGCGAACAGAACTCAACCGAGTGACGCTTTGGGAAGCCAACCTTCCGGACTACAGCCCAGAATCTAAGCCGCTAATACAAGAACTGTCTGCGTTGTTGTCTGAAACCGATGACCATAACAAACCACTGATTGATCTGGTCATGGTGGTGCTTGATGCCTCCTCCAGCAACATTGACGATAGTTACCTCGATATCTGCCGCACGATCATCCCCATGATGGGCAGAAACGCTGATGGTCGATTGATGGTACTTTTCAGCAAGTGCGACAAAGTTGCTCATGCCATTCGTGGAGAGTACGTAAAAGATGTGATGCCGATGGATGCAGAGATCTGGTTAGATTGCACGGCTGCCACGCTTCGGTATCGACTGATTGACAACGTAGGTGTTCAGACCCGTCCTTTGGCTTTCAGCGCCGAAGCGGGAGAGTCCCCAAGTGGTCGTCCTTTCAACCTGCTTAAACTTCTGGCCCGCACCATGGAAACCTTGCCGGAAGATAAATCACTCACCTTGTTCAACCATGTCTTCAGTCGTGGAGATGACCACTGGCGTGAGCATGATGACAATTTGCTGTATCTGCAGCTCATTGAAAATGCCTGCTTCGATGCCATCCATCTTGGCGCGCACGATGGTGATCGCTTTGGCGGTCAGCTAGGTGCGTTTTTGGGGCGTCATGGCCGTGCGCTTGGAAACATTGTTTCAGACGAAATCCGTAGTCAATTGGGTATTTCCATATAAATCTCCAAAAGGGCTCGCAACTTCGTGAGCCCTTAACTTCTCTAGTTTCATCAGCTTCAAACCGCACATCATTCCGTAAGTAAACAAATTGTTAAATGCTATCAAGAGCGAGACAAATCGCCACTTGTGCATTGCGTATAGTTGCAGATGATAAATTGGTTACGTGAATGGTAATACCCAAGCTGACAGGAAGTCGCTGGCGTGAAAAACGCTTGGGTATAGGAAGTATTTACCGAGGACATACCCATGCAAAACAGCAAGTCATTTTCTCAACAACTGGCCTGGGACATCAGCCACTCTTCACTGGTGGACGAGTTCAAAAAGTCCACCTTGCAACTGCGTCTGCATGAGCTGGAAGATCAGCCATTAAACATTATGGTTGCCGGCCCCAAAGGTGTAGGTAAAACCGCCACCATCAAAGCGGTGTTTGGCGATAACCTGACTGAAGAATTCAATGCTTCTTCCGGTATTACCCGCTTCCAAAATGGCAATCTGGTGGTGTGGGATTATCCCGGTCATAACGGCGATGAACAACATGACAAAATGCTGGATATGCAGATTGGGTCAACGCTGAGCGAAAGCGATGGCGACGGTAACCCGCTCATCGACATGGTCGTCGTGGTGCTGGACGCTGCAGAGCGCAATCTTAACCAAGGCTATCGACTGATTTGTGATGTGATAGTGCCAGCATTAGGCGAGGAGCTTGATAACCGTCTGGTGGTTGGACTGAACAAAGTGGATATTGCCAGCCATAGCTATGAGTGGGATTTCCTTAACGATTCGCCGTCACCAGAAGTGGAAATCTGGCCGGAAAGCACGGCGTCTTTGATTCGTCACTGCATGCTGGATGAGTCCGGCCTTGAGATCGCACCAATTTGCTATGCGGCAGATTTTGAGCGCTCAAACGGCGAAGGTCGTCGTCCGTTCAACACCATCAAATTGCTGAACCAAATCGTGGCAAAACTGCCAGCAGAGAAAAAAATCACCTTGGTCGACACGCCACTTAATAAGCAATCACTGGCGTGGTTTGATAGCGATGACCGCATGAATTACGTAGTGGAAGTGGAAAACACCCTGTTTGATTCTATCTACGAAGGCTCGCGTGGCGGCGCACGATTTGGCGGATTGCTTGGTGCGTATATGGGTAAGCAGGGACGTGAAATAGGTTATCTGCTTCGTCGTAACCTGCGTCAGCGTCTGAATCTGGCTTAAGCGCCATAACTAAAGAGAAAGGAGCCGAATGGCTCCTTTTTTGTATTTGCTATCTGTGGGGTTAAATCAATCCCACTTAAAGTCCAACACCCTTTCATCGGCAATATAGAACAGCAAATCGTTGGGCTTGATTTCCTGATCAAGCGGCGGGTTCAGCCTGACATTGCTATCGCGTCGGAAACCAATCAGCGTTGCATCATGCTCCTTCTTCATTCGTAGAAAGAGCGCTTCAACCGTGGTGTATTGCGCATCGCCAGGGTAGGTGACCGCGTATTGCGTCATGCCTTTGCGGGTGTTCAAAAGCTCATGATGAAGCTCAGAAGAGCCCGGATCCACAGCTGATTTCGCCATCATTTCCACCGACACAGAAGGAATACACTCTGCGTTCGGGCAGTGGGTTTTCAAAAGGTCAGAAAGGACTTCCTCCTGGAAGTACGCGAGAATGTGAACATCCGGATTTTTGCTGGCACAGAATAGCGCCGCCGCGAAGGTGATGTCGTCTTCCGGGTTGTCGATGATGATGCAGTCTGCATCGGAAACGCCAGCGCGACTCATGGCGGTTTCATCAGTAAAGCTTGTGGTGCGGACAAAATCGATTTCCTTCGGCAGAGGGTTTTCAATGTCAGCACGCACGCACAGCACGATGGGGCGCTTGTCTTTTTCTTCGTGCAGAAGCATGTCGATGAGGTGAAGGGTTCGGCTTTCGTTCCAACCCAAAATCAAAATGTGTCCGGACACGTCAATGCTCCTTCTTCCTAACAGTCCTTTGCGCCAATACTCAATGGTAATACCCGCCAAGCGGCCTACACCGATGGCAAAAATACTTAGTCCACAAGGGATCACAAACAGTGCGACAATCCATTTACCCGCCGTTGTAGTGGGAGACATGTCGCCGTAACCCACTGTAGAAGCGGTCACTAACAGATAATAGATATAATCAACGAAGGGAGAAGTCAGTGCATGCTCTCCCGCTAAGCGAAGCAGCACCCAGCTTATGACTGCGTAGGCCAACACTGCAGTAATAACGTGCTTCCCGCTTAAACGCTGAAATTGAGAGGTGATCCATCGGCGAACCATGTACCACTTGTTCATCAGCCGTTTTCCTTAACCTTCTTAGAGTTCAAACTAGCGTGCCACTATAACAGTCTAATCCATCAGCAAATTTCTCAATTTTGCCGACTGTGAAAAAGTTCTCAGATTCGGGTTAGGCAGCAGCATTGATTAGCGTGTAGATTGAAAACAGTCATTCTTTACGAAAAGGATCGCGCCGTGAGTGACAACAAATATCTGGATGAATTTTCCGACGATGGATTCTGGACCAAAGCCCGTAACTTTGCGCAAAAGGCAGGTTACGACGTATTGGAAAATGCCCTTAAGCTCTACTATTCCGCGACAGATGACGATACACCCAAATGGGCGAAAACCACTATTTTCGCCGCGCTTGGCTACTTTATCGCGCCTATTGATGCCATTCCTGATCTGACACCTGCCGTTGGATTTTCCGATGATTTGGGTGTTCTTGCAGCCGCTGCGGCAGCGGTCGTGATGCACGTGAAAACAGAACACGGCCAGAAAGCAGGCGAGAAGCTGGATCAATGGTTTAAGAAGCTCAATTAATTTACCCAGAGAGGGGAAAGGGCATGAAAGGAAGCAGAGTCAACCTCAAGGATGCGTTTGAGCAAGTCACTTTCCTTGAAGATAGAACGCCGGAACACTCGCTGAGCGGTGAAGGGGAAGATGCCTTTGCAACACTGGCAGATTACCGAGATGGTGGCGTTTTCATTGCCCACTACGAAGGAAAGAGCGAATGGGAGCGTCATCCGGCCGACGAACTGGTCCATGTGCTGGAAGGGCAAACCACCATCTTTCTGCTCAATAGCGAAGGAGAAACACCCATTTCCTTGTCTGCAGGAGAGTTGGTTGTGGTGCCGGAAAATGTCTGGCACCGCTTTGATACGCCAAGTGGCGTGAAGGTGATGACAGTGACACCGCAGCCGACTGAACACAGTATCGAAAGACCTGACAAGTAGAGGAAATCAGCTCGGAATTTCTGGCTGTCGTGCTAGAATCGCTGCCCTGCAATTTCCGGACAAAGTCGACTAGGCGTCATCATGACAAAACCGAACAAAACCACTTCACAACCTAAGAAAGGTCTGCACCCAAGAAATCCCCATCGTGCGCGATACGATTTCCCGGCGCTGATGAAAGGCACCCCAGAGCTCAAAGCCTTTGTGAAGAAGAACCCGTTCGGTGATTTGTCTGTCGACTTTTCCAACCCGCAAGCGGTGAAAACCCTCAACAAGGCACTGTTGCAACACTTCTACCAAATCAGTTTCTGGGATATTCCAGAAGGCTATCTTTGCCCGCCAATTCCCGGCCGCGCGGATTACCTGCATTACTTGGCAAATCTGCTGGCTGAATCCAACGGTGGAGAAATTCCAAAAGGCAAAGCTGTGAAGGGGCTGGATATCGGTATGGGCGCAAACTGCGTGTACCCCATGGTCGGCCACCGCGTTTATGGCTGGCAGTTCGTGGGTGCGGATATTGACCCAGTATCCGTAAAAAGCGCCAAGCTGATGGTGGAGATGAACCCAAGCCTCAAAGGCGGCATTCAATGCCGCCTTCAAAAGAACCCAGACCACATTTTCGCAGGCATGATTAACGCCAAAGAGCGTTTCGATTTCACCATGTGCAACCCGCCTTTCCATGCTTCTATGGCAGAGGCAACGAAAGGCTCTGAGCGCAAAGTGAAGAACCTTGCCGCCAATGCCCGCAAGAAAGGCTCAGAACCCTTCAAAGCGCAGCCAATGAAAGGCAAGGGCAAACCAGTGCTGAACTTTGGCGGACAGAACGCAGAGCTTTGGTGTCCGGGAGGCGAAGCCGCTTTTATCAAGAGAATGATAGAGCAAAGCGCCGATTTCAAAACCCAATGCCTGTGGTTCACCACCATGGTTTCCAAGAAAGAAAACCTGCCGGGTATCTACAAGCAATTGAAAGCGTTAAAAGTCGAAGATGTCCGCACCATCGAAATGGCGCAAGGGCAGAAAGTCACGCGTATTGTGGCATGGACTTTTTTCAGTGAATCTGCGCGCCAAGACTGGTCGATAAACGGCGAAAAATAGCGCGCTTTTCAGGCGGTTTTTGATTGGAAAATCGCCGCCTTGTGCAAGGTCGTCATAAGCGATAAAAAGTGGTGTTCTTTTTGTGGTTTTAGCAGTAAATTCTGCCTGAATTGACCTTTGAGAATACGCTGTGAAAACGCCGACCACGCGACTTCCCCTCTATGTTGCTCTGATGATGGTGCTGCTGTTAAGTGGTGCTGTGGGTGTTATTGGGGTCGATTTGGCGCAGGGGCATCACGCAGCTTTGCAGGATAGAGAAGGCGTGCCGCTGGCGAAGGAAGAGTATTCGCTGCTTCGCACCATGACATCACGCATTCTGCCCGGTGACGTCGAGTTTATCGATGACGAACCTTCATCACTGCCAGCCTTTCCTGCTTCAGGCATTTCTCTGCTTCTCTTTGGCCTTTTGTCGTCAGGCTACTTCTGCACTCGCCAGAGTCGACAGAACATCACAGGCTTCTTCGCACCTTGCCATCTCCAGTTCCGCTTTATCCACTCTAGGGAAGCCTTCTCCAGCATCACCTAACCCTGTTTATTTTGATTCTTGGAGATAATATGTTTGAAGCAATTCAGGAAGTGCTGGTGGCCTTGTGGAACCAGGATTTCGATGCGCTGCTGGCTCCCGGCAGCGCGACCCTAATCTACATCATCGTGGCCGTGTTGATTTGCCTTGAAAGCGGCTTTTTACCGGCGGCTCCCTTACCTTGCGACAGCGTGGTTGTACTGGTCGGTACTTTGGCGGCAGTCGGTGTGTTAACGCCTGCTATCGCATTCCCGCTGCTGATTGTGGCTGCTTCAATGGGAAGCTGGATGGCCTTCATGCAAGGTCGCTGGCTGAACAAGTTGCCAATGGTGCAATCCTGGCTGAAGAAAGTGCCGGAAAAGAACATGAAAACCGTCGATGCTTTACTGCGTCAGCATGGTTTGGTGGCTCTTTTTGCTGCGCGCTTTATTCCGGGTGTTCGCTCGATTGTGCCGATGATGATGGGCATCCGCGTGAAAGAAGCACCACGTTTCCATTACTTCGCGTGGTTGAGTGCGACCCTTTGGGTCTTCCTGCTGGCGGGCATCGGGTTCCTGCTGCCATCGCTGCCAGACGCGCTTGGACGTGCAGTAACCATGGGGCTGATGGCTGCTCCTGTTATCACGCTTTGTGCCGCGATTCTGACTGCGATTACCTGGCGAGTCCGCAAATTGCTGAGAGGCAATAAGCCCCCTTCAGCGCAAGCTTAACCCTGACCTATTTCATCGCCACGTCGCTTGCAAAACCGGCGTGGCTTTTCTGATCTTAACGAAGACGTTTTAACCCATGAATATACTGCGCCCACGACTGGATATTCCGTTGCTGATCGCGATTGTCTCGCTGATCACCCTTGGCTCAATGAGCGTATGGAGCGCGAGCGGCTACAGTGTGCCTACCCTTGAGAGACACGTCGCCCGCGCCATGATTGCGCTTCTTGCCTTACTGTTTTTCTCATTGATCCCCGCAAAAACCTACCGGGCACTCACGCCGCACCTTTTTGGTTTGGCGATTGTTTTACTGCTTGGCGTGATTGTGGCGGGGGACACGGTCAATGGTGCCAAACGCTGGCTCGCGCTTGGCCCAATCCGTTTCCAGCCTTCTGAAATTGTGAAAGTGGCGGTACCTATGATTGTCGCATGGCTGATAGTGCGAGATCCCGGCAGGCCGGGTCTGCAAAAGATTGGGCTTTGCGCGTTCGTCACAGCATTACCCGCAGGGTTGATTGTGATTCAGCCTGACTTGGACGGCGCGATCTTTACCGTGATGTATGCTCTGTTCGTGCTGTACCTTGCGGGTATGAGCTGGAAGATCATTGGCTCAGTGTTAGCAGCAGTTGCGGCGACAGTACCGGTGATGTGGTTCTTCTTTATGGCGGACTATCAGAAACTTCGCGTCACCCAGTTTTTAAACCCGGAATCAGACCCACTCGGCGCAGGCTATCAGATTATCCAGTCCCTGATTGCTATTGGCTCTGGCGGAGTGCGCGGTAAAGGCTTTATGCACGCCACACAAGGGCAGTTGGGATTTATCCCTGAAAGCCACACTGACTTTATCTTCTCAACCTTTGCAGAAGAGTGGGGCTTTTTGGGAAGTGCCGTCATGATTGCGCTGTATCTGTTTATCTCAGGCCGCGCTTTATGGCTGGCAGTCAACACAGCCTCACCGTTTTCCCGCCTAGTCAGCGGCGCATTGGCAATGAGCTTCTTCCTCTATGCCTTTATCAACTTGGGCATGGTAAGTGGTTTGCTGCCCGTGATGGGAAGCCCGCTGCCATTTATCAGCTACGGCGGCACCGCAATGATCACCCAAGGCGCATGCTTCGGCATCATCATGGCGCTGTGTTGCGGTAAGCAACCAGTAGAAGCGACGTGGAGTGCGCGGACGTTTAGTAAGGCTTAACTTGCTCTTGGGGACTTCCCCTTTTTAAGGGGAAGGTTAGGATTTGGGGGCTCTTATATGGTTTTGCCTCAACGTGAGTTAACGTTGAGGCCATCTGAGTGCTCGAATCATCCCACAAAGCCTGAATTTTTCTGATGCATTTCCTCTGTATAAAAACACAGGGGTATGTATATAGCAAAAATATGAACGCTTTTAATACGGGACGCCCGATTTCTCATTTTTGGGCCACAAGCCAATAAGTTAATCCACTGATTCTACTAAGCTATATGGTAAAGTGACTTAAGTGTACGCGGACTAAACGGGCGTCTCGGTTTTGTACTAAACGGGCTTTATGCCCACTAATAAGTTGTTATACGCTCCTAGGAATCAAGCATCGTGCAAACAGCTAGCATTGATAAATTCCCACTAAAGTGGAGATGGACTGAGGAAGAATATTGCTTACTTAGCCAAGATGAACTGGCTCAGATTACTCCATTGTCACAAGAATCAGCCAAGGAAGTTTGGGAAACATCATTAAAGTTCGCATCTGATAAAAATGACTTTTCTCCCAATAATGAGCTTTTTACTGATATTTCTAGTATTGAGGCAATCGATCAAAATAAAGTGAGAGAGTGGCTAGCTAACAGATTGCCAAAATGCGATATTATCGTTTCATGGCAACCAGATACTGCAGTTCTTACAAATACAGACTTGTTTATTCAGTACTGGGATGACTTTTGCTATGGTGCAAGTGATGACGTTTCTGTTTGGCCAAAAGATAAGTCGTGGGTACTTCACTACTGGCACGAAGAAGTGTTTTGGCATGGTAAATCAGCAAGCGTATAACACATATGAGCCCTTCTCCGGTCAATAGGCAATAGCATTCTTTTGGCTGCGCCAGCAGCCAATGCTCTCGAACAACAAAGTCGTCTACTTCGATTTTCCCTACCTGAAGTTATCTGAATCAGACGCTTTCGAGCACCAACCCTAACTCGCTTTTGTCCATACTCGTGCTAGGCCGATCTGCTCTGGCACGTTTTTGCCCAAAGTGAGTTAGCATTTCGAACAATCCAGCACTTGAATCGACGTACAATGGCCAAATTTTTCTATTGCATTCCCTATGTATAAAAATACAGGGATATGTATATAGTAAAAATGTGAACGCTTTAAATTCGGGACGCCCGATTTCTCACTTTTGGACCACAAGCCAATAAGCTAATCCACTGATTCTACTAAGCTGTATGATAAAGTGTCTTAAGTGTACGCGGACTAATCGGGCGTCTCGATTTTGTACTAAACGGGCTTTATGCCCGCTAATAAGTTGTTATGTTTCATGGAGGAAAACTTGAAAGCTCTATCAGTAGTTGAGCCGTGGGGAACAATGATCGCCAATGGATTAAAGTCATTGGAAATTAGATCATGGAGTCCAGAGCTACTACCAATGCTAAATGTTGCTTTGGTTCAAAATAACACACGTCTAACGAGAGACGGTGACGAAGATGTTGATGGTCGAGTTGTGGCTATTGTTGATATTGTCTCAAGTGAACCATGGGTAAAAGAGGACTGCAAACATTCAGGCTGTGATGAGTCAGAGTTTGAAGAGGGCTGGTTGGCATGGAAGTTAAAAAATATCAGAAAGCTAGATAACCCAGTGAGTGCAATAGCAAAACGTAAATTCTACGATTTGACAGATTCTGAGGCTATTGCCGTCAAACGTGAGTTAGAAACATAACAAATTGTTCAAGAGTGATTCGGCACGCGTGGCATTTTTACTATGCGTTGTGTTTGGTGTTTAAGGTGGTATGCGGGAGCTTCAGTATTGCGTTGCTCACACCTTAACAGGGCGTTAGACATATGGTGAACCCTGTCGATAATATTCAACCTGTAGATCAAGCATGTGAAGAATCTTCTTGGGAGGTTATTTATCTTTTAAGAGAACTTGGCCACCTTAAAGATCCCGAATCAATGACCATTATTCAAAAATACTTACTTGAATGCTGTAGGCGAATCTGGGAGCTACTTCCTGACTCTGGTAGTAGAAAAGGTGTTGAAGCTGCTGAGAAACTTTGTAGAGGTGAAATCTCATGGGAAGACGCTATGGAAACCGATTGGTATTCTGAGGGTTCGGCTTTTTTATTTGAATACGGCAAAGATACTGACCATGAAATTAGTGAGTATATTGGTCAAATTAACTTACAAAGAACTACTATAGGTCGTTTACTTGTTCCACCCGCTTATATGGGCGAAATTGATATCAAGGAATTGCTTATGGAAGCTGCGTACTTTGCAAATACAGCCCTAAATTATCCCGGTATTAGTTACGGAACTACAAAATCGCATTATCAATCAATGCGTGAAATCAGTAAATTCTTACCATTGGATTTGTTTAAAATAATGGTACCAAATTCTTTAATAAACAAGTTGGGTGAAAATATGCCTAACAAGTCATTGCAGCAGGACAAATAACAGTTGGCTTTGCTCCTGCGTCGCGATTTTAGCCAGCAATTATTTGCCTCTGAATGAGGCGTTAGCTATATGTTCAAGTATCTTTTATCAATTCTAATTCTGGGAGTTTCATTCATGGCGTGGTCAGAGGAAACATGGTCTGTTGGCGAAGCCACAATTCAAGGAAAACCTGTCGTTTATAAGTTTATGAATGAGTTTCCTGATGATAGTACTCGTTCAAAAATGGAGTGGCTGACTGTAGTTTCATGGAAGTATGATGGCTCTACTAATAACGGGATGCCGCCAAAGCATGTAAATGAACTCATGATCAAACTTGAAGATGGCCTTGAAACAATCAAAGGCCGCGAAGAGCTCTACTTCGACGTATACTCAGCGACAGGAAATGATCTTAAAGAGTTTGTATTTTATATCGCAGATAGGGAGATTTTCATGAAACAGTTTAATGAAGCCTTATCTGGTCATGAAGTTTATCCTATCGAGGTTAATTTCTATCAGGATAAAGAGTGGAGCGATCTTAAAAAGCTTCAGGCTGATTTCGGCATATAGCTAACAAACGCTTAAACCAAGGACGCAAAACAGCAGGCTTGCGCTCCTTTGTCGCTAATTTTAGCCTGCTATTTTGCGCCGGTTAAGCGAGGCGTTATACCTCAGGATTATATGAGTGAGATTGAGCTGAGAATCAATGAAATTGCCCAAGGTTTTCTTACGGGAGAGCAGGGCAATCTATGGTTCAAAAATTTGAAAAATTAGGAAAAGTCAGAAGCTCTGAGGTCCTTATCTAAGTTTATAACTCAGTCACACCCGACAAATGAAGAAGTAAGCAAGGCAATTGTTATATCTGGGTTAAACCCAAATTTCACACCATGCGTGTTAATAAGTAAGTTTGATCTCAGTGTTGCTTTGTACAAAATTATTCTGTTGCCAGATATCGAGATTGATAAATCTTGGTGCTTGCTTATGTCGCTTTTCACCATAAGTGATTCTCGTCGAAGAAGGCTGTCATGTGGGAAAGGGTGTAGGCACTGGTGGCACAACCTAAAATCGGTATAACAAAGTCATGAACGGGACGCTTTGTCAATGCGGCAGCCTTTCAAAGTGTTGTGAATACAAAGGATTAAAGCAATTTTGGCGGCTTGGTAAACGCCCGTTATTGCGACGTTAGGTGTATAGGAGGTTGAGGTGACACACGGAGGAGCAGGGGCAATTTTACCACTATTTATTCTGTTATTATTATCTCTATCAATCACCTTGATTTGGATCTTTCGTGGCCAAGGTAGCGCTAGAAAAAGGCGCGTTATAGGTTTTTCCCAAATAGCTATTTTCGGTATGGCAATAATTTTATTATTTTCTGATATTACTTATCTTCAAGACATTGGATTTGCAGCTGCTTTTTCTGTTTTAATAACTATGTTGTTTACACCCGTAGTATTAAAAAACAGATTGTAATATTCACCTAATGATAGCTAAAAGTGACTGTCCTTCTTTCGCTCTTTCGGTCCTTGTTTCCTACCGAGTCAGAGCAGTCAAAATCGCATCTAAAATTTCCTGATGATTTTCCGCTCGGGAAACCTGCCCCAGTTCCTGACAAAGTGCTTCTTCTCCTTCTAAGGCAAGGATGCTGAAACCACTCTCAGTACACTCAGAAATGCACTAAACTGGTTCGCGCCTGGAATGTCTTCAAGCGTTACTGAAGGAAGCTCAATCATTGATTGGGTAGGCACCAATGCAGGGTGTTGATTGGCAGACAGCTTAATCAACGTAATCGGATTGTCTATCACGGTCAGCGTATCGTCAGCAAAGGTGCAGTTAGCTCTGGGCTGATAACAACAACTGATCTCAGTTTGTTTTCAGTCTGAAGTGGGCGGAATTTTTCATCCGGTATAGTAGCAACGTCTATGTTGTTATTGCGTAACCAACGGCAGTCTATATTTTTGGTGCTGTCGCATGATGCCAGGTATTTCTCTGAGCTTATTTGGGCGCTGGATAGCATCAGCATCGATGTACCGCCCAGAAAAAAGCCGACACCGAAAACCTCACCCATATCCGCCCCGCCGAATAGTGCCTCAACCGATTTTAGTGTGTTCAGCCCAAGCTTCAAATCACTGGCTCTGAGTGTAATTTCATCGACTGCTTTGTCTGCCGTGATTTCGTTGGGTTCAGGAGGTTTTGGCACAACAACGATATAACCTTGTTGTGCCAAGCTTGATGCTATCCACCCACTGTGTGAAAAGGCTGACCGTGTTCGGCCTTGAGACAAGAGAACGATAGAAAATTTCTCACCAGCTAAAGGGGCATCTAACTGCGTTTCGACCACCTCAAAAATGTTGCTATTACCAAACGTAAAATTGGTTTTTCTTTGGTCGTGGGATACCAGTAATACACATCGACAGGCTTGTTTCTGTCACTGCTGAATACCGACTTTACCGTCAGCGAAGAATGGTATTTCTGTTCAGCGGCACTCACACTGAAGCACAACAGAGTTAACGCAAACGACATGACTAATTTGGTTTTCATTTTCCCTTGGCCTTCTAAGACGAATTCATAATCACGTATACCCAATCTAGCTAACGATGCTAGAACTCAGTTGGACTAGGTATTATATTTTGCAGGACGTTTGGAAAAATAACGTGCAGGGGACTCGCCGTAGACTTTGCGAAACATGGCAATAAAGTTGCTCGGTGTCGCGTAACCCAAAGCGAATGAAACGTCTCCGACGGATTTCCCACGAGCCAGCATTTCCATTGCGTGGATCAACTGTATCTGTTGCCGCCACATGTTAAAACTCATATTTAGCTCGGTTCGTACCAATCTTCTCAGTGTTCTCGAAGACGTAGCACCGATACTGGCCCAGTGCTCGACAGACTTTGTACTACCAAGATTATCCAGCATTGAATGGGCTATCCTTTGTAACCTTGGGTCTCTCGGTAGCGGAAAGTAAAGATTTTCATGGGGAGCGCGGCGAATTTCATTAAGAATAACGCAGAGAATGTGTGATTGGTCTGGCGAGACCTCCGTGGTTTTACTCCAACCTAGTATCCGGTTCGCAAGTACTTTAATCACATCATTCATACCGATAACGCATGGGGATTTTGGGAGTTGATGACAGGCAGAAGGTAAAAGTAACAGTGACCAACCTTTCACAGAACCATGAAAGTAGACACTGTGCATTGCTTCCGGTGGTATCCATCCTGCACGGTGAGGAGGCAATAACCAAGTCCCCTCTTCGGTGTTAACTTGTATCAGTCCTTCATCGATACAAATTAGCTGCCCCCGATAATGCTTATGGCTTGTATAGGGTCGCTGAGAGCGAGAGAGCTTGTCTTCACGTTCATGTAACCATTGTCGGGCAATGAGTTCGGCACCCTCCCTCCAATCGCTATAGTCACAATTATCACTCTGTAAACGCCGTTTCATAGATGGCCATTTTTCATTATTTAATGTCCGAATAACATTATCACAACATGTTAACGTTCACTTAGTATTTCAGAAAGCCAACCGAATGTCTGAAATGGAGTTCTTATGAACGAGTACCTGTTTATTTCCTACTACATAGCAGCAGGCCTCGGCATTGGGTTACTTGCCGGGCTTGTCGGTGTTGGTGGTGGAGGCATGGCCGTACCCATTTTTACCTTTCTATTCACAAAACAAGGAATTGGGCATGATG
The DNA here is from genome assembly GCF_000333895.2 of Grimontia indica. Lineage (GTDB taxonomy): Bacteria > Pseudomonadota > Gammaproteobacteria > Enterobacterales > Vibrionaceae > Enterovibrio > Enterovibrio indicus. Next base: position 135,821 of record NZ_ANFM02000027.1, read on the forward strand.
ATGTGGTCCACCTAGCACTGGGCACATCAATGGCTGCGATGATTTTCACCACCTTTGGCAGCATGAAAGCCCATTTGAGAAAAGGAAACGTGGATACAAAAATGGCAACTAGAATGTCGGTCGCTGTACTTGTCGGAACATTTTTGGCCACTTTCATCGCATCGTATCTAAATGGGGTTTATCTGGCGGGATTCTTCAGCTTATTCATGCTTTATGTGGCTTTCAAAATGTTCAGGCAGAAGGAGTATCACTATAACGAGAATCCGCAAGGCCCGTTGGGGAATATTTTTACTGGCTTCTCAATTGGATCGGTTTCTGCGCTTGTTTCAATAAGCGGTGCTGGATTGACCATCCCTTACCTTGTCCAACAAAACGTTGAGATAAAGCGGGCAATTGGTACTTCTGCCGCTATCGGTTTTCCTATTGCACTGTCTGGCACCTTTGGCTATCTCATAAACGGCTTGCACAATACAGATATGAGCAACATGGTTTTGGGATACATTTATCTGCCAGCGTTGATTGCTTTTTCAATCAGTAGCTATCTAACCACGCATGTGGGTGTCCGTTTGGCCTACTATTTCCCAAGTGAAACACTCAAGAAATTCATCGGTATCCTTTGCGTCATGCTCAGTGCAAAAATGTTCTTTCAGGTGATTGGATAGCCTTGCACCCAGTCCAGCAAGGAGTACTCATGGAAACTTACAATCATACATATCGGTGCCACAACTTTTCACATAAAGACTTAAGTGCTCTCACGTTCACTGCTTGTACATTTATTCGCTACGACTTTCGACGCGCTGACTTGCGCGATACGACATTCGTCAACTGCAAGTTCATTGAACAGGGTGATATCGAAGGCTGCAAACGGCTGTTGGCAGGACAGGCACTTTTAACGCACCCCTTTCGAAGGGGAAGGTTAGGATGGGGTTTGGTCCTGAGAAGGTATTGTCGGGTGGACGACACTTGTTGCCAAGTGCCGTCTCCCTAAGAACCGTACGTGCAACTTTCACTGCATACGGCTCAAGCCTCCACAAAGGCATCGTTTGATACCCAGCAACTTATAACGCAGCCAGAGCAGGATCGTTCCAAGTAAGTCTTGGAACAGTCTTGGAAGGACAGACACTTTTAGAAAATGCTTGAATTATCAGTTTCATGCATACTTGCACGTTGCCTCATACCTGTTCATTTATCCAGCAGGGATGGGCCAGCTAAGTTAGTGTAAGTGAATTCAGTGAAGACGATAAGTACTCGAATTCACTATGACAACCGCTCGCGCCTCACTCATTAATGTTGATGCCACACCTTACTATCACTGTGTGTCTCGCTGCGTTCGTCGTTCATTTCTTTGCGGCTTTGATAACGCACAGGGAAAGTGCTTTGAGCACCGTCGAGGATGGATAGAGAAACGCCTACTCTCATTATCAAAGGCCTTCTGTATCGATGCGTGCGCCTACGCCATTATGAGCAACCATTACCATGTCGTTCTCCATATCAACATAGAGAGTGCCAAGGTGTTATCACCATTAGAGGTGGCTGAGCGGTGGTTGTCGTTTCATCAAGGCCCTGTGCGGATACAACGCTTTATGCGTGGCGAAGAAATGTCTGAAGCAGAAAATGAACGATGTCTGGAACTCATTGAAACGTGGCGAGAACGCTTGACCTCCATCAGTTGGTTTATGCGGCTTTTGAATCAATATATTGCGGCAGAAGCAAACCGTGAAGACCAGTGCACCGGGCACTTCTGGGAAGGGCGTTTTAAGAGCCAGGCATTGTTGGATGAAAAGGCGCTAGCTGCCGCGATGGCCTATGTTGACCTCAACCCGATACGAGCAGATATCGCCGATTCGCCTGAATCCTCTGAGTACACGTCGGTCAAAGCACGAATCGAAGCACTGAGAAATAACCAGGTTAATGCTGAAGGCTTACATGTATTCGCGGGATATCCGCGTAAAGACCAACCAGAAGGCATTCCTTTTCGGTTATTGGACTATCTGGAGTTGGTTGACTGGACGGGTAGGCAAGTTCGTGATGATAAGCGTGGCCAGATAGATACTAAGTTACCGCCGTTACTGGAACGCCTAGGGATTGAAACATCTCTTTGGCTGAGAACAACCTCAAACATCGAAGCTGGCAATATGGTGGGGACGGACAACGCCATAAAAGCAGCATTACCGCTTCTTCAGCGCCAAAGAGTGTCAGGAGTGCGCTTACCTGACAGCTAATCGTCCTCTCTCAATTCTGTCCTCAAACAATCAGGCCTGTGCCTGATGTTTCTGCTGCCCAAGACCGAGATAAATCTAGCCAAACTCCGTTAAGGCTCCAAAGCTAAGGCTTAATTTCGTAAATAGCTGCCTAAATTTGTGGTTTACCGAATGGGAGAAACATATTTGCCCATATTTCTATTGTTATGCCTGTCCTCATATAGTCTCTCATCATTAGCTTTGGGCTGCGATTGATCGTTTTAGTATGAACTTTCCCCGGATAGAAAAGACCCCTTTGAACGCTCTGTGTAGCAAAATAAAGGGTGTATCAGATCGTAGATACCTAGAAATTTCCTAGTGGTGTAATGTTATAACGTTTCATTTACTTCAAATTACTATGAGGAAAGTAGCGAGTTAAAAATCGCTGAGATATCTCATCCTCGTCATTGGTTGTTTAAATTTCTAGGGCGAAAAACGATGAACCGAACAGAACAAGTTCCTGTCACCGTGTTAACTGGATTTCTTGGTGCGGGGAAAACAACGCTATTGAATCGAATCCTTACCGAAAAGCATGGATATCGCTATGCCGTCATCGTTAACGAATTCGGTGAAGAAGGCATTGATAACGATTTGGTTGTTGATGCTGATGAAGAAGTCTTTGAGATGAATAACGGCTGTATATGTTGTACGGTCCGTGGCGACCTCATCCGTATCCTAAGTGGGTTGATAAAGCGCGCTGGTCAGTTTGATGCGATCATTGTTGAGACGACAGGTCTAGCAGACCCCGCTCCCGTGATTCAAACATTCTTTGTTGACCAAGACGTCGCTGAACGAACGAGGTTAGATGCCATTGTAACGGTGGCAGATGCTGTTCACCTTAATTCGCAATTAGCTGAACATCATGAAGCTGACGAGCAAATTGCCTTCGCTGACGTTATCTTGCTTAACAAGACTGATCTTGCTGAAGCAGGTGACGTTGAGAAAGTTGAAGCGCGTATTCGCAAAAGCAATCCCTCTGCAAGAATCATTCGAACAGCCCGATGCGACGCCCCTCTAAACGAAATTATTGGATTGGAAGCTTTCAGCCTCGAACGAGTGATGGAGTTCGAACCGGATTTTTTAGAGTCGGGGCATGCTCATGAGCACGATAATGATGTGACTAGCCTTTCTTTCACAACTGATACTCCCCTTGATCTTGAAAAATTCGAAAGATGGTTTGGTCGGCTTTTACAATTGCATGGACAGGACATCTTGCGTTCAAAAGGCATTCTCGACTTTGCAGGGCAAGAACAACGGTATGTATTCCAAGGAGTACACATGCTGATGGATGGTTCCATGATGGGGGCTTGGCCTGAAGGCAAGCCCCGCAGTTCCAGAATGGTGTTTATTGGGCGAAACCTAAACAGCATGGAACTGAAGGAAGGATTTGAAGCATGCAAGATAAAATAGCCCTAAGTGCGTTGGGTGGGTCGTCTCTTGGGCATGAAGCTGAGGAAACTTACCTTGAGAGCCGAGGCATTAGCCTAAAGATGGGGGCATCGGTGACTGGAGCCGTTTCGTTTGGTCAAGGAGTCGCTGCTGGGTTTGGTAGCGGAGAAATTGCTTTCTTTGGATTCGACGATGAGCCGGTTCTAGTTCAAGCTCACGAGAGTGTCGTCCTCTGTCTCACTACTGATGGGGAAAGCGTACTGAGCGGTGGTGACGACGGACGCTTTTTGCGGGTAACACCCGATGGCAACATAGTTGAAATCGCGACGTTTGGTACCAAATGGGTGGATTGTGTTGGGGCGGCGCAGGGTTTATTCGCTTGCTCATCAGGTCGAACGGTTTATCTTTGGTTTGATGAAAAGTCCTCACCTATATTGCTGGAGCACCCAAGCACTGTCGGTGGGATTGCCTTCGATGAACGTAGTAAACAAATGGCAGTGACTCACTATGGCGGCGTTACTCTATGGGAGCAAAAAAACGGTCAGTGGACGTCTTTGCTCTTACCCTGGAAGGGTGTTCATGGTGCCGTTGACTTCAGCCCGGATGGACGTTTCCTCATCACACTGATGCAAGAAAATGCTGTTCACATATGGCGCTTGACGGACGGAGCCGACCTTGAAATGTCGGGATATCCCAAGAAAGTGAAGAGCTATAGCTGGATGGGTGAGACACCATACCTTGCTACTTCTGGTGCGGATGAAGTGATTTGTTGGCCGTTTGATGGGAAGGATGGCCCACTGAGGCGCGCTCCTGTATGTATCGGTCGTCGTGGTGAGCAGGTGGTAACGTGTGTACGCGCTTTTTCTAGCGATAGTGCTGTGTTAGCGGGTTATCGAGACGGTGCTGTTTTTCTCTGTGAACTAGATGAGAGCGATGAAGCTGTCATACTCCGGCGCCCAACTGGCGCTGAGGTAACGGTGATTGCTCTTACTTGTTCTTGTTCCCACATGCTGATAGGAGACGCTGCAGGTTGTGTTGTTTGGGCTTCGTTGTGAATCAATAGCGATTGGCTGGAGATTAATGTTCATTGCGAAATTGAACTAGAGGTTGATTGAGCGTAAGCAATGTTGGTTGGCTTGCCTGAGCGATAGATTTTGCAAATAACCATTGCTGCTTTCCCACGTCTCTTAAAGGCAGATCCGAAGACATGTTTAAGGGTGTTCACCCAAAGAGAAAAAGCAGGGAATCCCCTGCTTTTTCTCTATCTAACCCAAGCTCTACTGGCTAGGATAAGCATGCTCTTCGTTCACCTCATCCACATCTTCATCAAGCTCTCCTTCATGGTATCTGTGGCCGCCTGAAATGTAGATATAAACCACAGGAAGTACGAACAGGGTAAACAGGGTGCCTACCGCCAGACCTGCCACAATCACTAAGCCTATGTTGTATCGGGATGCGGCACCTGCGCCTGTTGCGAACAACAAAGGAATCAGACCTGCAATCATGGCAGAGGTGGTCATCAGAATTGGGCGAAGGCGGACGGTGGCAGCTTCCACAATCGCTTCTTGTTTGGAAACCCCTTTCATCACTTGTTCCTCTTTGGCGACTTCACACATCAAGATGCCGTGCTTGGTGATCAATCCGACCAAGGTAATCAAGCCGACCTGAGAGTAGATGTTCATCGAGGTTGCGCCAGAGATATGCGTCCACCCAAGGGCGATTAACGCGCCACTAATGGCAAGCGGCACGGTAAACATAATGACCAGCGGGTCGCGGACACTCTCAAACTGGCTCGCAAGCACAAGGAAGATAATCGCCAAGGCGAGGGCAAAGGTCAGGTAGAGCGAACTGCCTTCTTCCACGAACTGGCGGGCTTCTCCCATAAAGGAGTAGGTGTAACCTTGCGGTAAGTCGGTGGTGGCCAACTGTTCGAAGAAGGCAATCGCATCGCCCATAGCAACATTCGGTGCAGGCACAGCTTCAACGGAAATGGAGTTCATCTGATTGTAGTGGGGCAATGACCTTGCTTGTCCGTTCACAGTAAAGCTCACCAAACTCGATAGTGGGATGGCTTCGCCATTTTGCGCATTCACATAGAACTGCGAAATCAAATGAGGGTTGGCGCGGTAAACCCGCTCCACTTCCGGAATCACTTCATACGAACGGCCATCAATGTTAACGCGGTTGATGTAGCCGCCGCTCATCATGGTGCCGAGTGTTGCGCCAATCGCCTGCATGGTCACGCCATAAGCGCCTGCCGCTTCGCGGTCGATTTTGAGCTGCACCAAGCCGGAATCGTATTTCAGGTTCACGTCGGTATACACAAACAACGGGCTGGCTTTGGCTTTCTCCAGAATCTTGTTGCCGACCGCATAAAGGGTTTCGAAATCTGCGGGGCTGGTGATCACAAACTGGATCGGCAAGCCGCCAGATGCGCCAGGTAACGAGGGCATTTGGTAAGCCGTGGCGTTGATGCCGGGGAGTTTCTTCGCCTCTGCGTTGATATTGGCTGAGACTTCCTTCTGGCTGAGCGTCCGCTCTGTCCAGGGAATCAATGGGCCAATAGCGATGCCCTGGCTACTTGTTGGCACGCCAATCATCGCCAGTGATGCCTCGGCCTGCGGTTGCTTGGCGATGATGTTGGAAATCAGCTCCATGTTGGCCTGAATGTAGTCATTGTTGGAGGTGGAAGGCGTGCTGCCAATCACTACCACCACCCCCTGATCTTCATCCGGCGCGAGCTGTGAAGGAATGAATTTGAATATCACCGGCAGTGAAGCAAACACCACAATGGCAAAGATGACGACAACGCGTTTGTGGTCAAGCACGGCCAGAAGCGCGTGGTGATATCGCTTGGTGAGGCCACCGAGTACCCTCTCAACAGTTTCTTCAAACTTACTCGGATGAGTGTGTGTTTTGAGCATCTTCGAGCACATCATAGGCGACAGCGTGAGTGCCACAAACCCTGAGATAAACACCGAGCCTGCCAGCGTTAATGCGAACTCTTTAAACAGCGAGCCTGTCACGCCACCCATCAAGGCTATGGGCGCATAAACCGCTGCGAGAGTGATCGTCATGGAGATAACCGGAACGGCTATTTCCCGCGTGGCTTCAATGGCGGCTTTAAAAGGTTTGGTGCCCATTTTGATATGACGGTCGACGTTTTCCACCACCACGATAGCGTCATCTACCACCAATCCAATCGCCAATACCATGGCAAGCAGCGTCATCAGGTTTAAGGTGAAGCCAAAGGCTTGCATCACGACCATGACGCCAATCAGTGACAGCGGAATGGTGACAATAGGGATCACCACAGCGCGGAAAGAGCCAAGAAACAGGAGTATCACCACGATAACGATGACGGCGGCTTCAGCGATGGTTTTGACCACTTCATTGATGGAGTCAGTGATCGCCAAGGTGGAATCGTAAAGCACGCTGGCTTCAATGGTCGAAGGCAGGTTTTTCTGAATGGATTTGAACAGCACGCGAATGCCTGCCGCCACATCCAATGGATTCGCGGTGGGTGTGGCATTGATGCCGATGATCACCGCTTCCCGTCCATTAGCCAGTGCGCGCGAGCTGTCACTGCTCTTGCTGAGGTTCACCTCCGCCACATCCCGAAGTTGCACCACCTGACCCTTGTAGCTTTTGATCACCAGATTCTTCAGACCTTCAACCGTGTCGACCTGACTATCAATGGTGCTGTTGAGCACGGTGAAGTAACTTTTGAATTGACCAACCGCGGACTGGTAGTTGTTCTGTTGCAAAATGCCGACAAGCTCAGAGGTCGAGAGATCGTACTGCCCCAACTTCTCCGGATCGGGCCAGATGCGCAGAGCAAACGGCGAGCCGCCCATCATGGCGATATTGGAAACGCCATTGACGGTGGAAAGCTGTGGATTGACCACCCGTTCGAGATAGTCGGCGATCTGGCTGGAATTCAGGTCTCCACTGAAAAACGAGATATACATGATGGAGGTTGTGGAGCCAGTCGAAGAGGTAACAGAAGGGTTATAGGCCTCTTTGGGTAACTGGTTGGTAACGGAATTTATCTGAGAAAGCACGTTAGCCAGTGCCGCTTCCGGATTGGTGTTCAGCATCATGTTCAGGGTAATGCTCGACGATCCGAGTTGGCTGGCTGAGGTCATAAAGTCGAGGTTATCTACCTGCGACAAGGCTTGTTCAAGCGGCTGGGTGATAAAGCCTTCGACCAGTTCAGCATCGGCGCCGGGATAGGGCGTGGTAACGGTGATGACCGTATTGGTCATGTCCGGGTATTGCCGAACCTGCAAATCTTTCATGGCGTTGAGGCCAAGTAAGAGCAGCAGAACACTTAATGATGCCGCCATGACGGGGCGATGGATGAATATGTCTGTGAAGCTCATGATCTGTTCCTCACAGTTGCGGCATGCTGTCTGGTGTCGAAATCGGGTTGTCGACGATATTTACCTTGGTATTGTTACCAAGGTTCAAAATGCCGGTCGTGACGACTTGTTCATCAAACTTCAAATCCCCTTTGACCAAGGCGAAGTTGCCATCCCGTTGCAGCACGTCAACCGTGACCTGCCTGACGCGGGTTTCATCGTCTTTCTTCTCTGCTACAAACACAGAATTTCCGTAGAGGGCGAAGACAATCGAGGTTTGCGGCACAACTACCTGATTGTCCAAATCTGACAGCGCGACATTCACTGCGGCGAACATGCCACCGCGCAGGGTTTTGTCTTCGTTGGGCAGCTCTGCCTGTACCATCACCAGACCGGTTTGGTCACTGACCACAGGCTGAATGGCGTTGATCTTCCCTTTGTATTCACGACCTGGAAACGCTTCGACGGTTAGTGAAATGGCTTGTCCAACGGAAAGCTTGCCAATCTCTGCCTGCGGCACGCTGAAACGAACCCGCATCACCGAGAGATCGTCGAGCCGGACAATGTCTGTTCCCGCAGAAACATATTGACCCAGATTGATATTGCGAATGCCGAGCACTCCGCTAAATGGCGCTTTGATTTCCCGCTGATTAATGGTCGCCTGCAGGCTTTCAATATTTGCCTGCATGGCTTCGTACTTGGATTGTGCCGCCTCGACGCTTTGTTCCGAGACAGAACGTTCCTGATAGAGTTTGCGCAGTCGGTTGTAGTCATCCCGAACGGAAGGCAGTTGCACTTGCTGCGCTTTGAGCTGTGCTTTCTGAACCGATGAATCAAGGCTCACCAGCACAGTGCCACTTTCCACGTTGGCACCATTTTCGAAGTTGATGGCGGTGACAATGCCCGCCACTTCATTTGAGACAGAGACGCCTTGGTTGGGCTCGATAAAGCCGATGGCTTTGATACCTTGTGGCCAGACCGTTGGCGTGAGCTTTTCAACCGTGACCGGATAAACCGGTTCGGGCAGGTTAGCCAGTGTGGTCTCAATCTTTTTATTCACAAAGAGGTTAAAGCCAATCACGGTGCCAAAGGCTAGAACCGCGATAACCACCATTCCAATAAACCATTTACTCATGCGTGGATCTCCCCGGCGACATGTTGCGGCTTGGCGTTGTTTCAGCGAAAAAAGGCAGCGTCGCCAAAACTGGCGAAAAGAGAGGAAGAAGGGCGTGCATTGGCATGTTTGAAATGCCGGAAACCTTTAGGTGAACAGCGTACCGCTTCATGCAGACTCACTTTAAACAGCGACGAATGCGGAAAGTATTATGCAACCTGACGGACTGCCGTGTTTATAAGTTGGGACAGAGTGAAGTTCTTAAAAATAAAATCAGAAGAATAGAAAAGGGAGGCGATGCCTCCCTTTGAGATAATGAATGGGCGGTTACATCGCAGCTTTGACTTTCTCAGCCACGTCTGCCGGTACCCATTGGGTCCAAACTTGCGGGTAGGATTCGAGGAATTCAAACGCAGCGATTTCGCCGTCTGCCTGATTTTCTTCCATCCACGCCATCATGGCACTCATATCTGCATTCGAGTATGCGCGGTTGCTGATGTAGTTATATGCGGCTGGCGACTCCGTCGCAAAGCTTTCTGTGGTGATGGTGTTCACGGCAGAAGGTGGGTAAGCCGTCACTTTCGGATCGGTACAGTCAGCTTGAGTAATGCAGCTTTCGTAGTGCGCGGAATCTGCCGGCACACCGAAATCGACTTTCACCATGTCATAGCGACCCAGAACAGGTGTTGGTGACCAGTAGTAACCAAACCATGCGTTCTCGCGATCATTTGCGCGGGCAATTGAACCTGCCAGCGCAGCGCCTGAACCTGGGTCAATCATTTCAAAGCCGGCTTCTTCAAGGCCAAGGGCATCAAACAGGTGACCTGCAGTGATCTGGCATGTCCAACCAGCAGGGCAGGTCATAAAGCCCGATTTGGAATCATCTTCAGGATGAGGGAATAGCTTGGCGTTAGCCTTGATGCCCTCAATCGTTGCCAGCTCTGGGTTTTTGTCGACCATGTATTTTGGTATCCAGAAGCCTTCTTCACCGCCTTCTGCAAACGCAGGGCCAGCAAAGCGCAGCTTCTTCGCATCAACGCCTTTTTGCAGCATCTCTTTGTGAGAGTTACTCCAGAACTCCGGCGCGATATCAGGTTCGCCTTTTTCCGTCATCGATACGCCGGTTGGCATGGTATCGCCAGGAACCAGTTCGGCGTTACAGCCGTATCCATTTTCCAGAATGAACTGATCAACATGCGCCATCAGGGTCGCGGAATTCCAGTTCATATCAGCGATGGTGACATCACCACACTCGTCAGCAGAAGCAAAGGGGGAAAGCGCCAGTAGCGCGAAAGGTAAGTAGCGGGATTGCATAGAGAGCGACTCCATTTGTGACGATAGAACGTCTTTTAATAGTGGTTTCCAATTTATCAAAAGTGTTGAAAACGATATCTGAAAGATAATGATATTCGTGACTTTTGCATCATTTCTATGAGCATGAAGTAAGTGCAATGTTTCACAGAATCAAGACGCGCTCATGATCAGTCTCTCACTCGCGCGGTCGCTTTTTGATCAATGTTAAAACCCTGTTATAGGCTCTAAATGATTAGTGATGTAAAGGAATGCGTAATTTATGCAGCAGAGTGGGAGTGATGGGAATTCCGGTATGCCTTTTGTGCGCTTTGATAATGTGCAAAAAAGCTACGACGGAAGAACCTTGGTGGTCAAAGGATTTGAGATGGATATCGAGCAAGGTGAATTCATCACACTGCTAGGGCCTTCAGGTTCAGGTAAATCAACGGTTTTGATGATGATGGCGGGCTTTGAGCAGCCTACTCATGGTGAAATCTATCTGAATGGCAACCCAATCAAAAAGCTGCCGCCACACAAACGTGGTATTGGACTGGTGTTCCAAAACTATGCACTTTTCCCCCACATGACGGTAGAGGAAAACCTCGCGTTCCCTTTACAAGTCAGAAACCTGTCTAAATCTGAAATCGAAAAGAAAGTGAAACGCGCGCTGGATATGGTGCGTTTGTCTGATTTCGGTCATCGCCGTCCTGCACACCTCTCCGGTGGTCAGCAGCAACGTGTTGCGGTTGCCCGTGCATTGGTGTTTGAACCAGAACTGGTATTGATGGATGAACCATTGGGCGCACTGGATAAAAATCTCCGTGAAGAAATGCAGTACGAGATTAAACACATTCAGGAAGATCTCGGCGTGACCATGATTTACGTGACTCACGATCAGTCAGAAGCGCTTACCATGTCAGACCGTATTGCGGTGTTTAACGACGGTGTGGTGCAGCAGCTTGCAACACCAGAAGAGCTTTATGAACGCCCGGTTAACGCTTTTGTTGCGCAGTTTATTGGTGAGAATAACCGTCTGCGCGGCGATGTCATTTCAATGAATGAGCAGGCTTGTCAGGTCAAAATTCCGAATGGCGACATCATCACTGCCAAGCCAGTGGCTGTCGGTAGTACTGGCGAACAATCCACCCTTTCCCTCCGCCCAGAACGCATTGTGATTAATCCAGAGCAGGGCGTGCTTTCCAATATTTTTGACGCCAAGGTAGAAGAAGTGATTTACCTCGGCGATCACCTGCGTACCCGCGTCTCAGTCTGTGAGAGCGATGAATTCATTATTAAAACCCCCAATGCGGAAGGGCACCCGAACCTTCAGCGTGGCGATACCATTCGCATTGGCTGGTCGGAAGAAGATTGCAGGGCGTTGGACGCCTCGTAAGGAAACATCTAGCACAAGTGCTTTGTGCAGGGCTCGACAACTGATTTGGGTTAGTAAGGAACGCAGTTTTTCTGTCGTGGTGACGCGCAGATTTTGATTCCTGCTCATGCTCAGACGTAAACAAGCGAAAGACTTGAGGAGAAGGGAAAATGAAAAAACTCGCGTTAAACGTTGCCATTCTGGCAGGCGTTGCAAGCATGGCGACTCACGCTGTAGCCGATGAAACCTTGAATGTTGTTTCTTGGGGTGGTGCCTACACCGCTAGCCAAACTAAGGCTTACCACGAACCTTGGACTGAAAAAACCGGGACCAAGGTTATCAATATCGACAAATCTCAGAATGGCCTTTCAGGTCTGCGCGCACAGGTTGAATCTGGCAACGTGACTTGGGACCTGGTAGACATCCTGCCTTCAGACGCCATTGTTGCGTGTGACGAAGGTCTGGCTGAGCCGCTGGATCATGATACCTTGTTGGCGGCAGCGCCAGATGGCACGCCAGCAACTAAAGACTTCCTGGCAGGCTCACTGAGTGAGTGTTTTGTTCCGTCTATCGTTTATTCGAACATCGTGGCATACAACAAAGAGATGTTTGATAAAGCGCCTACCAAAATCGATGATGTGTTCGATCTGAAAAACTTCCCGGGTAAGCGTTCGCTGCAGAAAAAACCCATCAACAACCTTGAGTGGGCTTTGATTGCAGATGGCGTAGCAGCGGAAGACGTGTATGACGTGCTGAGCACCGAAGAAGGCGTACAGCGTGCATTTAAGAAGCTTGATACCATCAAAGACAATGTGATTTGGTGGGAAGAGGGTGCACAGCCGCCACAACTTTTGGCAGACAAAGAAGTGGCATTCGCTTCTGCCTACAACGGTCGCATCTTCAACGCTGCGGTGAATGAGAAGCAACCGTTCGAGATTATCTGGGACGGTCAGGTGTTCGAACTGGATGGTTGGGTTGTACCAAAAGGCAAGCTGGACAAGGTGAAAGACTACCTACGCTTCGCAACGGACTCACAACGTCTTGCCGATCAGGCGAAATACATCTCTTATGGTCCTGCGCGTAATTCTTCAGCAGCGATGGTAACGACGCATGCTGATACAGGCATCGACATGAAACCACACATGCCGACCTATGGACCAAACTTCAAAACCGCGATTCCGAAAGACGATGAGTTCTGGGCAGATAACGGTGATGAGCTGGCTCAGCGTTTCAACGCGTGGTTAGCGAAGTAATCTGAAATAATTGGCGGGTTTCTGAAAGGAAGCCCGCCGTTTTTGTTTTTATTTGAAGTTGGGAGAGTCTGGTGCAGGGAAGTCCAGTCAATGAATTAACTACGGCCGATGGTGTCTCGCTGAGAGTCAGTCAGCAGCGCTCTATCCGCCGCAACAAAATCAGGGCATTTTTGTTGGTATCGCCGCTACTGATCTTTTTGCTGGTGGCTTTTGTTTTTCCCATCGTAGACATGCTTCAACGCAGTGTCGAAAACCCTGAAGTCTCTACCTATCTTCCGAACACCAAAGCCGCGCTGCAAGACTGGAATGGCGAAGAGCTGCCCGGTGAAGAAACGTATGCCGCTTTAGTGCAAGATCTGAAAATCGGCGCTGAAGCGCGCAATATCGGTAAAGTGGCGTCACGCCTGAACTATGCAAAATCCGGTATGCGTTCGCTGATCATGAAATCAGCGCGAAAATCCAAACGCCTTAACGAAGGCCCTTACAAAGAAGCGATGGCAAAAATCGACAAGCGCTGGATGGACATTGCTGTCTGGCAGCTGATTGAACGTGAGTCTTCGCCTTATACGCTTTCTTACTACCTGAATGCGGTTGACCTTAAATACGGCGATGACGGCAGTATCGTCGCCCAGCCTGAACATCTACAAATTTACAATGCCCTGTTCTGGCGAACGCTCTACATGAGTATGAGCATTACTTTCCTTTGTCTGCTCTTGGGCTACCCAGTTGCTTACTTGTTGGCGAACCTGCCAATGAAACAGGCGAACCTTTTGATGATTCTGGTTCTGCTACCATTCTGGACGTCACTTTTGGTACGTACCGCCACCTGGATTGCGATTTTGCAGCAACAAGGTGTGCTGAATGATCTCATGGTGGGTGCTGGCATTCTGGATGACGAAAACCGAATACAGATGATCTATAACCAGACCGGTACGCTGGTGGCGATGACGCACATTCTGCTGCCCTTTATGATCCTGCCGCTCTACTCCGTCATGAAAACCATCTCACCAAGTTATATGCGGGCTGCGCGCTCGATGGGGGCGACGCAAACCATGGCTTTCCGCCGTGTTTATTTCCCGCAAACGCTGCCGGGAATCGGCGCTGGTTCGATTTTGGTGTTTATTCTTTCAATTGGTTACTACATCACACCGGCCTTGGTGGGTGGCCAAACAGGGACCTTTATCACCAACTTCATTGCTTACCACATGCAGACTTCGCTCAACTGGGGTTTGGCGGCGGCTATCGCTTCCATCCTGCTGATTGTGGTGATCTTGCTGTATTGGGTTTACAACCGCCTTATCGGCGTCGACAACGTGAAGTTAGGGTAAGGAGGAAACGATGGCTTTACCTGAATGCGCAACCACAGGCGAAAAAGTTTGGTATGTGGTGTTTCGCCTGATCTGTGCGGCGATTTTCCTATTCTTGATTGGCCCCTTGTTGGTCATCATTCCTTTGAGTTTCAATGCCGAACCGTACTTTACGTTTACACCTGAAATGCTGAGTTTTGACCCTGCCGGATATTCACTTCGTTGGTACGAGGATTTCTTCACCTCTGACTCGTGGCAAGCAGCGGTCAAAAACAGTGTGATTGTGGCGATTGCTTCCACTTTGTTGGCGACGGTACTGGGAACCATTGCGGCGCTTGGGCTTTCCAGCCGTTACATGCCTTACAAAGACGCGATCATGGCCATTCTTATCTCGCCAATGATTGTGCCTTTGATTATCTCCGCTGCGGCGATGTTCTTTTTCTTCTCCCGTTTCCAGCTCACCCAAACCTATGTAGGTGTGATTCTGGCGCATACTGCGTTGGGTATTCCGTTCGTGGTGATTACCGTCACCGCGACGCTGAGTGGTTTTGATCATTCCTTGACCCGCGCGTCGGCAAGCTTGGGGGCGAATCCGATTCAGACTTTCTTCAAAGTCGTCCTGCCGTTGGTTACGCCTGGGGTTATCTCTGGCGCGCTGTTTGCTTTCATCACATCATTTGATGAAGTGGTTGTGGTGCTCTTTATAGCAGGGCCAGAACAGACGACGCTGCCGATTCAGATGTGGTCGGGAATACGGGAAGAGATCAGCCCAACCATACTGGCCGCTGCAACCCTGTTAGTGGTGTTATCTATCGCTTTGCTGACAACCTTGGAGTTCCTCCGCCGACGCAGTGCAAAGATGCGGGGCATCGAAGAGTAAGCTTTACCTCACAGCGTCAAAACACCCGCTTTATGCGGGTGTTTTCTTTTTCCCATCTTTCTTTCATCTGTATCCCAACTCTCTCAACTAATTTCATTTCCATCTGGCACCTATGCAAGGTGGTGTTGCTTACATGGCGTGTCGCTAACAGAGGATGCAAGGAATGATAAAGACGTTGAAAACCTTTATGGGGGCAGCATTGATGATCTCGATGCCTGCAATGGCATTGGATGGTTTGGAAAAGCTTTCGGTGACGGAAACGGTCATTATCGATGCGCCGGCGAAAGAAGTGTGGGACAAAGCCATCAGCTTTGATGGATTGGATTCGTGGATTCCGGGTATCACCAAGAATGAACTGGTGTCGGGCGTGCCGAACGAAGCTGGGGCGGTAAGGAAACTCTATGTGGATGATGCGTCACTGACAGAGGAGTTGATGGGCATTGATAACAAAACCATGACGCTGAATTACAGAATCATCAAGGAGAATGTCGACTTGTTGCCCGTCACGCATTACACCTCAACCATTTCGGTGGTTTCGAAAGGAGACAATGTGAGTGAAGTGAGTTGGAGCGGTGAGTTTTACCGTGGCTTTCCAGAAAGTAATCCGCCTGACTATCTGACAGATGAAGCGGCAGTTAAAGGTGTCACGGGCTTGTATCAGGCTGGCTTAGGAAACTTGAAGAAAGTACTGGAAGGTAAAAAGTAATAGCTGGCTTGCTGACCACCCATCCCCCTAATCAGGGTGGTCGGCAAACCAGGCTGATCTAGATTTCGCCCCAGCTAGGAAGCTGTTTTCTTTTCGCGGAAAGCTTGTACCACGCAGACATCATCACACCGAAAAACAGGCCGGTAACCAGAGATGCGTTAAACGCATAGCTGAGGGACACACCGAGAGATTCCCACTGCATAAACCACATGATCAATCCCCACAAGGTACCAAACCAAAGGGTACCGAGCAGCGTGTTGATGCTGAAGGAACAGAACTGCGGTGGTGGAACTTTCAATCCCAATTTACGCGCAAGACGGTAAATCAGAGGATTGGCGGAAGATGGCAAAAAGCCTTTCTCAGTCAGGACCTCATGTGCACGGTCCAGTTGTTGCTCGAAACTCATTGCTAATCACTATATACAACTCAGTGCGCTCACTATAACCCAAGGGAGACTGGGCTAAAGGAGGATTGGCAAGTTTGGTGACCGCCGTCTCGCCAACGGCAAGTTTTCAGCGCTTTATCGCGATCAGCGTAAAGGTATGCCAGTGTTTTTCGTTACCAATGGCGGTTTTTCCTAGCTCGTCACGCTCCTTTGAGAAGACTATCTCAAACCCTTTGAACATGTCGTCTAACATGACTTTATCTACGGGTGCCAGCGCTCGACTGGGGTCCTGGTTCCAGGTGTCATTGTGGCCAATGAAATCACCACAAAACACGCCGCCACGGATGAGTGATGAACGGATCCGGTTCCAAACAGCATCGAACTCTTTAGCCTCGCAGAAGAACAAACTGTTATTGGCTGTAATCAGGCTTGATATGGGAAATTCAAACTCTGAAAAAGAATCAAGCGTCAGGTTTAGCTTGGGGTAATTCTTGCAACGCTGGTGGGTTAGCGTCACAGCATCTTCATTGCAATCGAAGGCATGGACTTCATATTGCTGAGCCAAAAGATAAGCCGTTTCAGCGCCACTTCCACAGCCACAATCAACAGCAACGCGATGCCCGGTTTTATCGAGTTTTATTGCTCTTTCCACGAGTTTTCGGTGTGGCAGTGGAGACACTTTCTGATAGTACTGATTCCATTTGGTTTGTTGATTCATTTGACCTCCGATTCCGTGGTCATGATGAAAATGGGAGTAAAGGAACGCAAGGAATCTCCCTATTTGATGGAAAGAATCTCAAGTTTATCTTGGAAGCGTTGAAGTAAAGAAAGGATCGTTTAGGCTCGGTTTGTAGATAAGTCCGAAGAGAAAAGCCATGCGTGTTGATTACCAAAAGCGGTTGCTGCCTGTCATTCGTCATCTAGAAAAACATTTTAACGAGCCACTCAACCTGCCCGAAGTCGCGGCTTTGGCAAATCTCTCGCCTTATCATTTTCACCGTACATTTAAGGCGGTACAGGGAGAAACGCTGGCAGATTTCATTAGGCGTCTACGTCTTGAAGCGGCGGCTGATGAGTTGTTTAAGAACAAGCAACCAGTGCTCAACATTGCCCTAGAGTTTGGTTTTTCATCCTCTCAGAGCCTCGCGAAGGCCTTCCAACAACATTTTGGCGTTACGCCAACAGCCTTTCGTGACTGTGAAGACTACAAGGCATTTTCCGAGCTTGCACGAAACAGCAAGATTGGACACACGCTGCGCAAGATTGGAAACGAAGCGGAAGTGACTGATTCATATACTGGCTCTGACACATCAACATGGAGCAAGACAATGGAAAAGCAACACTTCGAGCGCAGTAGACTGGCCTATGTCCGCGTGACCGGCCCTTATGGTCAGGGATATGAAGAAGCGAGTGCTCGCCTTTATCAATGGGCGGGCATGAATGGCTTGGCAGGGAACACCTGTATTTTCATTTACCACGATAACCCTGAAATTACCCCGAATGAGAAGTGCAGGACGGATATCTGCCTAATGGTGCCGGATGAGACCGATGCCCCTGCAGGTATTGAGCTTCAGGAGTTCCCCGGTGGCGAATATGCAGTCATGCGCCAGAACATCACGGACTTTAGTCAGTACCCCAAAGCATGGGATGACCTGATGGGTAAAGTGATTGAGATGGGCATTGAATCAGATGATCGTCCATGCTTCGAGCTTTACCACAGCTTTGATATGCAAACCCATCATGCTGATGTCAGTTTCTGCACTGCAATACGATAACGTCGATAGAACACTAGCACTGAGGAAGCCCACGATAACCGTGGGCTTCTGTTTATGAGTTGGTCTCTGATGCCAGGCGTTTTTTCGTGGTTGGCACGACGAATAGCAGTGTGATCAAGGAAGCGGTGAACAAGGTTCCTCCGAGACTCTGGAATATTCCCGCAATGCCCAACGAAATTCCAAGCATGAGGTAATACATCAATCCAAACAGCGCACCGGCAGAGCCAGCATACTGTCGGTAGTTAACCAATGCTTGACCGAGAATATTGGGTATTGCAATGCCGTACGCGACGACGATTCCCATCATTGGCAGAACAAGCAGGTAGCTTTCTTGTAGTGCACCAACGCCGGCGCTACAGAGCACAGCCAATGCACTGGATCCTGAAACTAAGGTATTCGTCTCGAAGCCGCGTTTGAGTAAAGACTTATTAATCATGCTGCCTGCAAATGATCCCAGCGCCAGCACAATCCCGGTGTACCCAAATTCAATGGAACTAAGGCCAAGTTGTTTGAAAGTAAAAGGTGCAATCGCGTAGTAGCCGAACAACATAAGATTAAAGGCGGCCACCAAAACGGCATTCTTCCATATTGAGCCATCGCGCAGCATTGCACGGCACACTGAAGCAAGCGAAACACGTCGGGTATGCACGGGTTTGGTTTCTGTCAGGGAAAATGTAGACCCAACCAGTAACACCACTGCTAGACCCAATAATGTTGTGAATACGCCCAAGTAACCTGAGTAAGTGGTCACGACACTTCCCAAAATCAGTCCAATCACAGGGCTAACAGCGGTCGCCATTCCCATGATAGAGAAGACTCTGCCCAATTCAGCGCCTTCGTAGCTGTCCCTTAACATGGTTTGACCGACGACGGAGCCTGTCGCTGCCCCAAAGGCGGAAATTACTCGGGCTAAAAGTACGACATGAAAGTCGGCCGCAAGCATGGCTAACACGCTTCCCAGTGCATAAGTCGTCAAACCAATGAGCATTGCTGTGCGTCGTCCCAGTGTATCGGCAAGCCTTCCCCACACCACCACACCAACCGCAAATGCGGAAAAGTAAACCGATAACGTGAGTGATGCCGTATCAAAGGAAACGCCAAAGGCTTCAGCTAGATTGGGCAGTGCCGGGCTGTAAATTGTTTCGGCAATTTGGGGAAACATCAGCAGCGCCCCAAGAAGCCACAAAGACGGGGTTTGCGTTTTCATAAAGTCTCCAATCATTGTTTTTGATGGCGTGGAGTCTACAGGCGGATATACTTGGCCTATTAACGTTATTAGAACCAAAAACATCAAAATAAGGACAGATGGCAGTTATAACTGAAGAAACCCGATTTAACGCAGATGTGTTGGAAGCGCCAATTATTGGCGTTGCCGCACAGATTGGGCGTCATGACTCGGGAATGCACAAACACAACAAGCATCAGCTTCTGTTTGCTTCTTCAGGGTGCATGAGCATCAACCTGAACGGGTTGTGGTGTGTGCTGCCTCCAATCCGTGCTGCCTGGATTCCAGCTGGCACGGTTCACTGCGCAGTGATGAGGAATGTGGTGGCTTATCGGTCATTGTATTTCGACGCGCAAATATCCCAGCACCTTCCTAAAGACATCAAGATAATCGCTGTCAACGGCCTGCTAAGAGAACTCATCGAGCGTATGGCTTACTGGGAATGGGAAATGCCACAAGAAGATCAGCAAGCCATCTTCTCGCTGTTTTGTCAGGAGTTCGGCGATGCACAAGAAGAGCACTTCGCTTTGAAACTCCCTTCTGATCGCCGCCTAAAAGTTTGGCTTGAGGAAGTGATGGCAGGGAATGTGCTGCCAGAGCCTTTAGTCGAGATGGCAAAGGGTATTGGTGCCAGTGCCAAAACCATCAGTCGCATCTTCACTCGGGAAACGGGTATGCCTTATCAGTCCTGGCGACAACAATGGCGGTTGCAGGCATCTGTCGAGCGCTTGTCGGAAGGGGAAAGTGTGTCAGAAGTGGCGTCGGCGCTGAAATTTTCCAGCGATAGTGCATTTATCAGCTTCTTTAGGAAGATGACAGGCAACACACCGGGTCGCTATCTCAGAGAGCCCACCGAATAATAAATTTACAGTGCAAATTGTCATCTGAACGTCGCCTTGCACTCCCCATACAAATCATATCCATAATTTATCTCAGGTTGTAATGATAACCATTATCATCTAGATTTAAGTAAGTAAGTAAGTAAGTAAGTAAGTAAGTAAGTATGGATGAGATGGATTGACGATGGGGAATGACATGGATAGCAAACGCGTGAGGGGGAGAGGAGCCACCGCAGTTCAACACGTTGAAAAAGTGCAGCTTGAATTCAGTGTAGAAACACTTGAGCGCCTGTTTATGAACGGTCAATTGTGCGCTGCAGAGTTTAGCTGTTTAAATGCTCAATCAAAGAAAGTGGTTCAAGCGTTGTGCCTAAACACTTGCATGCACCGTGTGTGTAACGATAAAGAGCGTAAGACATTCGTGGAAGATAACCTTCTTATCGACAACAAAAATATTAGCTACTAATTTTTTATATCCCATGCCTTGAATCTTTTCTATATCGCCCCAATATATAATTATTGGTGGTTCGGATTCGCCATTAACAAATGGTCTACATTTCAAAACTCCACCACCTAATAATCAAAGATTTAAAAGAAAATAAAAATTTTTTCTCTTTTTACACTTGAAAGTGTTTTGGTCCATCTCCAAATATAGTGGTGTAGAGGTTGTGGCGATATTCGTGCGACCTCTCGGATAAATCATTTAACTAAATTTAATATCGCTTCATTGGAGGATATATGATGAAAACTATCGACTTGACCCCACTATACCGTAATAGCGTTGGCTTTGACCGTTTTGCCAATTTACTGGATAACGCGTTTCGCGCAGAAAGTGCTGCAGCGGGTTACCCTCCGTATAACATTGAATCGCTTGAAGACAGCAAGTATGCGATAACGCTTGCAGTTGCTGGCTTCACTCAAGAAGAGCTTCACATTAACGTCGAGCGTGGTGTGCTGACAATCCGTGGTGAGAAAGAGAAGGTAGAAGGTAAAAACTACCTGTACCAAGGCATTGCAAACCGTACTTTCGAGCGTAAGTTCAACCTGGCTGACTATGTTGAGGTCACCGGTGCAGATCTGGAAAATGGTCTGCTGAAGATTAACCTTCTGAAAGTTATTCCTGAAGCAATGAAAGCTAAGTCCATTGCAATCAATGGCGGTTCACCTTCTTCTATTGAAAACAAAGAAGAAGTTATTGCTTAATTAAATTTCATGATGTTGCGTTAAATAAAAGGGCTGATTCATTCAGCCCTTCATAGCACTAACTTCATTTTAATATGTTTAATGCCAGTTTTGGGAGAGGTATACACGTCACCTATTTTATTAAATCCCAACTTTTCATAAAGCGGAATTGCATGCAGGCGTGCACTTAAAATAATATTTTTTGTTAAGTGCTTTTTAGCGTGGGCAACCAGTCGGCTAAGAATGGCCTCTCCCAACCCATTGCGCTGGTGGTCTGGTGAAACTACCATTTGTGATATCTGCATGGTTGAATCATCCCGTTTGGTCAAACGACCATAAGCCAGCAATTCCCCGTCACAGATAGCCGCGAGATGCCGGCTGTTCTCTTCGTCCGCATCGAACAACACTTCCCAAGGTAGGCCTGGCTCTTCGAAAAACAACGCGTAACGAAGGCTCAAAGCCTGCTGATAATGCTCTGACTCTGTATCCAGCCAGAGGTATTCAATGTGCTTACCAAGCGTGTTCATAACCTTCCCAAGTGAAAAATTTGCCGCTGTCTTTCATTGTCAGTGACTGAGTGAGTTTTACAATACCCTCTGCGCTCTCTTGCGCTGTGATATCGGCCTCGTCACCACCCATGTCGGTTTTCACCCATCCAGGATGTACCGGACACACAATAATGCTCTCTGCTTTCAGCTCCAACGCCAGTACCTGCATGACTTTGTTTACGGCAGCTTTAGAACTTCGGTAAGCCAACATTCCCGTGGACTCTCGGTTCAATGCTCCCATCTGGCTGGAAATAGTGAGGACCTTCGGTGAAGGGCTTTTCTTTAAGTTGCTGAGCAGAGAGCTAGTAACCATCAAAGGGCCGATGGTGTTTATCTCAAAGGTTTGTTTCCATCCTTCAACGTCCATGTTGCTGTAACTCTGATGGTCAGGACCAATAACACCTGCGTTGTTCACCAAGACATCAATATGAGTGTCAGCAAGTGATGCAGCAAACGCTGTGATGCTTTGTGAGTCGGTCACTTCCAGAGGGTGAAGCGTTAATTGACCAGTTCCTTGCAACTGAGTCAGTGCAACGGGTGGCTCTGGTGTGCGATAGGTCGCGACCACTTTATCGCCTTTCGCAAGATAAGTTTTCACTAGCTCCAAGCCTATTCCGCGCGCAGCGCCTGTAACCACAATAGTACTCATCCTATGACTCCTTTCTTGTACGATGATTTAGGCAGGCTATATGTCATTGAGATGACAAAAGAATGTTTGGGGGTAAATTTTGTCCTCAGTCGCAAAAATTGCGAGGTCAGGATTTAATCACATAAACTCAATCTATTACGTGTCGCGAAGAAAGTTACCCACAGAAACGGTGGATAACCCTTTGGGTAACGTTGAATTAATACAAACGTCATCTTGGGATAAAGCCGTCTGCTTAAAAAGCACGCGGGTTAAGCAGGGTGCAGTTAAACGCAGCAGGCTTTATTTTTGCCCCAAATTTGTCTGCGACGAAACAGGTTTCGTTATGTGTCTCGGTTCTTATCGAAATGTCAGGATCGTCTAGATTATCGGCACAGAAAAGATGGTTAGGTACTGTGAGATTGATGTTGAACAAAATTTGAACACTTTTTTCCAACAGATGAGATGGCAGATCCTGCCGGAGAAAAAAAGCCCCGGAAATTCCGGGGCTGATGTCTTGGAAGATATTCAACGTTTAGCTGGCTATTTGTGCGCTCTCTAAGCTGACACTGCCGAGCGTCGGCTCTTGGTCTTGGCGCATGCCTACACGCTCTTCTCTTGGCGGAATGCCGTAGTAATCTCTGTAGCATTTGGAGAAGTGGGGTGTGGATACAAACCCGCAGGCAATCGAGATTTCGATGATCGAGAGATTGGTCTGGATCAGAAGTTGTTTGGCCCGACTGAGCCTGAGGTGCAGATAGTAACGTGAAGGCGAACACTGAATATGTCGTTGGAACAGTCTTTCGAGTTGACGACGCGAGAGCTGTACGAGACCAGCGAGTTCGTCGATGCAGAAAGGCTCTTCGAGATTGGCTTCCATTAAGGATACGGTTTCGAGCAACTTAGGCTGCGCAGTGCCGATCAGGTTTCTCAACGGTATCTTCTGAACGTCTTCTGTATTTCTCACACGTTCGCACATGAACATTTCAGAGATGGCAGCACTCAGTTTGTTGCCGTGCTCTTTCGTGACCATATTGAGCATCATATCCATCGGTGCAGTTCCGCCCGCACTTGTCATGCGCTTCTCGTCAAGAGAGAAAAGTTTGTTGCTGACACGGACGGTGGGGAAAGCCTCCTGAAATCCAGCGAGGTATTCCCAGTGGATAGAGCAAGCTTTGTTCTGCATGATACCGGCTTTCGCCAAGAGATAGCTGCCCGTACAGATAGCACCAATGGTCACTTGCTTTCTGTCCAGTGAGCCCAGCCAATTCAGCAACTTTGGATTGGCTGCCTTTTCAATATCTAAGCCACCACAAATAATCACGATGTCCAAAGCTTGCTGAGAAGGGATGCCTTCATCGACACCTATCTGTAGCGAATCACTGGCTGATACCGCTTTGCCATCTTCGCTCAGTGTGTGCCAGCGGTACAAGGTCTCGCCTGACAACTGGTTTGCCATGCGCAATACTTCAACCGCAGAAGCCATCGCTAGCATGGTAAAGCGGTCACACAGATAGAAACCGATGTTAACTGTTTGGCGTAGTGAGGATACTGTGCCCATAGGAACCTCTCCATTCTCGGTTTGTTTTAAACCGTCCTTGTTTAATTTAGTTACAGCTCTTAGAGATTGGCGCAGTCCAGAACGCAGCTTCTCCCCTATGGGTAGGACAATGTTAAAAAAAAGTAAAATTAATTTATTTGAAACACAGATGTCATGTGCTAAATGCTCTGTTTTAAGACAAAAGGAATGAAGATTTCTTATAAAAACGGACACCTTGAGGCCGAATTTCCGGCACTCAAGGTGTTTAGAGGTGTAATGAAATTTGAGGGTATTATTGAGAGTGAGCGTTAATCGCTGTATGCAACTGCAATCTTAGCGGCGAGTGCTGCATTGTTAAGTACCAATGCAATGTTGGCTTTTAGGCTGTTTCCCGCGGTCTTTTCGGCCACTTTTGCCAACAAAAATGGTGTGGAATCCTTACCTTTTATGCCTTTGGCATCCATTTCTGTAATCGCAGCTTCAATGACGCTATCGATTTCTTCGTTCTTCAGAGCATGTTCTTCAGGTACAGGGTTAGCAATCACTGCGCCGCCTTTAAGTTTCATTTCCCACTTCGCTTTCAGTGCCGCCGCGATCAACTCAGGACTGTCGATTCGGTAGTCGACACCAAACTGACTTTCGCGTGTATAAAACGCAGGCAGCGTTTCTGTGCCATAGCCAATCACGGGAACACCTTTGGTTTCGAGATACTCAAGTGTCAGTCCTAAATCGAGAATGGACTTAATTCCCGCGCACACAACGGCGACCTTGGTTTCTGCCAATTCTTCCAAGTCAGCAGAGATATCAAAACTGGTTTCGGCACCTCTGTGAACGCCACCAATGCCCCCCGTGGCAAACACACGGATGCCTGCCATATCGGCCAGAATCATCGTGGATGCGACCGTGGTTGCACCGTCTGCTTTGTTCGCGACAATGAAAGGAATATCGCGACGACTGGTTTTGATCGCTGACTGACCTTGCTGCCCTAGATACGTGATTTCTTCTTCGCTGAGACCCACTTTTAAACGGCCTTTGAGGATCGCGATAGTGGCAGGAATTGCCCCGTTATCACGCACCGCCTTTTCAACGCGCAGGGCAGTTTCCACATTTTCCGGATAAGGCATACCGTGGGAAATGATGGTGGATTCCAACGCGACAACAGGTTTGCCTTCTGACAAGGCTTGCTGAACGTCCGGGTGAATGTCGAGATAGGGGTTTAACATAAGGCTTCCTCTAGGCGCTGTAGCACCATCAATTCGGTAATGGTTGGGTTGATGGTTTGCATGTGCTCCATCGTTAACATGGCGCAGCCGAGCGCAAAGCGGCAGGATTCTGCGTCAGTCAGATTATTCATTTGTCCGTACACCAATCCGGCGAGAAAGGCATCTCCTGCGCCATTGGCATTGACCACATTGACTTTGGACGGACGGATTAAGGCGGTGTCTTCTGCCGAGCGATAGAGGATGCCATCGGCGCCAAGGCTCAGGAACAAGCGGGTGATGCCTTGTTGAATGAACCAGTCTGCAATGTCGTCGATATCCTCATCGGAATTCAGCGGTAAACCAGAAATGGTCTCCGCTTCCAACAGGTTCGGTTTGAGTGTGTGGATATGTTTGAGATACGGTTTGGCTTTGATGGATTTCGCCGTCGACACCGTATCCAAATAGATGACTTGATCGTGAAACTTACTAAACAGGTAAGCGAGAACATCGTCGTTGAGGTTGGTATCGATGATAATCGCCGCAGCGTGTTGGATAAGATCAGTATGTTGGGCGAGTAGCCCAATATTCAGGTGATCGAGAATCGACATGTCTGACACTGCAGCCAGCATATCTCCATGGGCATCCAGTAGAGAAAGATAGGTGGATGTGGTCTGTCCGGTAAGCTGACTGACCGCTTTAACGTCCACGCCCGCTTTGCGCGTAGCTTCCAGTACCACATTGCCGTAGGCATCATCCCCAACCACTGAAATCAATTTAGTGTCGACGCCTAATCTCGCCAGGTTTTCTGCAATATTCCGACCTACACCGCCGGCCGAACCCGTGATTTTTCCGGGGTTGGAATCACGCTCGACCATCGCCACTTCCGGCTGACCCAGAATGTCCATATTGGTGCCGCCAATCACGACCACATACTGTGGACGGTCAACAATATAGCCTTTTCCACGAATCACGCCTTTCCGCGTCATGTTCATAATATGCACAGCGACCGCAGAGCGACTGATATTCAGCTTGTCGGCAATACTCTGTTGCTGGATGAAAGGATCATCTTTGATCAATTGGAGGATTTCATCTTCGCGCGACGTCATGACACTTAACACCTGTTTGGTTGTTAAACAAATGTTAGTTTTAAATGAGGCGAGTAAACTGTCAATTACTGTTGAGCAACAATTAATCATTGTGTGACGGCATAGAAAAAATTTGTATAAAAACCAGCCAGTTTTGACCATGCTCATACTATCCCGCACGTCGCATTACCGCTGTTTCGGGTCTCAATTCGGGAACAGGAAGGAGGTGGAATGGCTCTACACTTAGATCAAGTCTGTGTACGTAGACAGGCAGTTGTGATTGATTGGAAAGCAAGGAAAGCCAATGGAAAACCAAGGTCAGCGTAGCGCTTTGACGGAGCAAGAGCGCGCGGTCGTGGCGGAAGCGATCAATTCGCTTAAAGCCAAGCCGGGCGCGTTGTTGCCAGTGTTACACCACATTCAGCATCAGTTGAGTTATGTGCCCCCGGCATCTGTGCCGATGATTGCGGACGGACTGAATTTGTCCAATGCCGATGTACATGGCGTGATCAGCTTTTACCATGAGTTTCGTCACCAGCCACCGGGTGGGCACGTTATTCAAATTTGCCGTGCTGAATCTTGTCAGTCAATGGGTTCACGCTCGCTGGAAAAGCACGCCACATCGCGGTTGGGTATTAGCTTTCATGAAACGACCAAAGATAACAACTTCACTCTCGAACCCGTCTACTGTCTGGGCAACTGCATGTACTCGCCGTGTGTGAGAGTCGGTGATGATATCCACGGTGAAATGAACGATGAGGCATTCGACAACCTTGTCGATTCGTTGCTCACCCAAGTGATCGAGGTGAAAGCGCCATGAGTTATCGCATATATGTTCCCCTCGACTCTTCTTCTGTTTCCCGAGGCGCTGAGAAAGTCGCTCAACGTTTGGCTCATAGTGCCGTCACCATGGGCGAATCTTTGACCATTGTCCGTAACGGTTCCCACGGCTTGTTCTGGCTCGAACCCATGATTGAAGTGGAGTCAGCTAAAGGTCGAGTGGCGTTTGGTCCGGTTTTCGAAGATGACGTGGATTCCCTATTGGCACTCCGTTTCTTTGCGCCAGATGAAGAGGGCAGCGCTGCGTTGGAGCACCCACTCTGTTTGGGGCTGACCACGGAAATTCTCTGGCTGAAAAAACAACAACGGCTGACGTTCGAACGTGTTGGGTTTGTTGACCCGTTAGATGTTGAAGATTACTGCAGCAAAGGCGGGTTCGTCGGGCTGGAAAAAACGCTGGGTATGAGCACCCAAGAAATTCTCGACGAGGTAAAAACCTCTGGCCTGCGTGGTCGCGGTGGTGCGGCGTTCCCAACCGGCATTAAATGGCAAACCGTCTCAGACCAACCTGCAGGACAAAAGTATGTGATTTGTAATGCAGACGAAGGCGATTCCGGGACTTTTGCCGACCGCATGCTGATGGAAGGCGACCCGTTCACCCTGATTGAAGGGATGATCATTTGCGCCATCGCGGTGGGTGCCACACAGGGATATGTCTATACCCGATCTGAGTATCCGAATGCCTGCAAGATCTTCACCCAAGCGATAGAAAACGCTTATGCGGCGGGTTATCTGGGGGCGGATATCTGCGGCAGCGGCAAACATTTCGATTTAGAGCTTCGGATGGGGGCGGGAGCTTATATCTGTGGTGAAGAAACATCACTGATGGAGAGCTTGGAAGGCAAACGTGGATTGGTAAGAAGCAAGCCGCCACTTCCGGCCATTGAAGGTCTATTTGGTAAACCCACCGTCATCAATAACGTTATTTCGCTGGCTTCGGTTCCAATCATCCTGTCCAAAGGGGCGGACTACTACAAAGACTTTGGTCAGGGTAGATCCCTCGGCACTATGCCAATCCAACTGGCGGGGAATGTGAAACGTCCCGGTCTGTTTGAGTTGGCTTTTGGCGTGACGATTCGGGAACTCCTGTTTGATTTTGGTGGGGGCAGCAAGACAGGAAAACCCCTTAAAGCCGTGCAAATTGGCGGGCCACTTGGCGCTTACATTGCTGAACATGACTGGGATACAGATCTGGATTACGAACATCTCGCTGCCCGTGGCGCCATGTTGGGGCACGGTGGCATTGTCGCGTTCGACAATCAAACCGACATGAGCCAGATGGCGCGTTTTGCGATGGAATTCTGCGAGCTGGAATCCTGTGGGAAATGCACGCCTTGTCGTATTGGCGCAGTCCGTGGCGCGGAAGTGATTGATCAACTGCTGGATGCGAAAGGCGATGACAAGCTGGAACGTAAAGAACTACTGGACGATCTGTGCGAGACCATGGAGCAGGGTTCGCTCTGCGCCATGGGTGGGATGACGCCTTTTCCGGTGAAAAGCGCATTGAAGCACTTTCCAGAAGATTTCGGGCTCGCAAAAGATGCGGGTGCCCAAGTGAACAGTGGCGGCAAGTAAGCCGTCGAGGAGAAGACAATGGTTGAGTTCTATATTCCCATTGAGCAAGGCAGCAAAGACTTCGGTACGCCTGCTGTTAAAGGCGAAGACGTTAAGCAAATCTCACTGACCATTGATGGATGGCCAATCTCAGTGCCAGAGGGTACGTCGGTCATGCATGCGTCTACCATGCTGAATATTCAAATTCCAAAATTGTGTGCCACTGATTCACTCGAAGCGTTTGGCTCATGCCGTATGTGTGTGGTGGAAATTGAAGGAATGCGCGGAAAACCCGCCGCCTGCACCACACCCGTTGCTGAGGGCATGGTGGTCACCACACAAAATGAAGCGCTGCGCAAGTTACGCCGTAACGTGATGGAATTATACATTTCAGACCATCCACTGGATTGTTTGACCTGTGCGGTGAATGGCGACTGTGAATTGCAGGACATGGCGGGTGCAGTTGGTCTTCGTGACGTGCGCTACGGATTCGAAGGTAACAACCACCTCAATATGGAAAAGGACACCTCCAATCCTTACTTCACCTTTGATACCAGCAAATGCATCGTCTGTTCCCGATGTGTGCGTGCCTGTGAAGAGATTCAGGGTCAACACGCACTGACGGTGGAAAGTCGAGGTTTTGAATCCCGTATCGTTGCTGGGTCAGAATCGTTTATGGACTCTGAATGCGTGTCCTGTGGTGCTTGTGTACAAGCCTGTCCGACGGCTGCATTGACAGAAAACAGCGTGATAGAACTTGGCACTCCGAGCCATTATCGCGTGACGACTTGCGCGTATTGCGGCGTAGGTTGTTCATTCCGTGCCGAAATGCGCGGTGATGAATTGATCCGAATGGTGCCGCACAAAGACGGAAAAGCGAATCAGGGGCATTCTTGTGTGAAAGGGCGTTTTGCCTTTGGCTATGCAACCCACAAAGATCGTGTGACCGACCCGATGATCCGCGATTCTATTGATGAACCTTGGCGCAAGGTAAGTTGGGAAGAAGCGATTGGCTTTGCCGCAGATAAGATCAAAGCGATCCGCGATAAACACGGCGCCAATGCTCTGGGTGGGATCACCTCTTCCCGCTGTACTAACGAAGAAACCTATCTGGTGCAAAAACTGGTTCGTGCAGGCTTTGGCACCAACAACGTGGATACCTGTGCCCGTGTTTGTCACTCTCCAACGGGTTATGGTCTGAAAACCACGCTGGGCGAATCGGCAGGGACACAGACCTTCGAATCAGTCCAAAAAGCCGATGCGATTATCGTTATCGGCGCCAATCCAACCGATGGTCATCCGGTGTTCGCGTCCCAGCTTAAACGTCGTCTTCGCAGTGGCGCAAAACTGATAGTTATCGACCCTCGCGAAATTGATCTGGTCAACGCAGCGCATGTCCGTGCCCAATACCATCTTCAACTTCGTCCGGGCACCAATGTCGCCGTGTTGAATGCATTGGCGCACGTCATCATCAATGAAGGGTTGGAAGACACGTCGTACATTGAAGCGCGTTGCGACATGGCAGCGTACAAAAAATGGCGCGACTTTATTGCCGATGAACATCATTCACCGGAAGCGATGGAAAGTGCCACAGGCGTTCCCGCCATGCTGATACGTGAAGCCGCGCGTATGTATGCCAAAGCTGGAAACGGCGCCATTTACTATGGCCTCGGGGTGACAGAGCACAGCCAAGGTAGCTCAGCGGTCATGGCAATTGCCAATCTTGCGATGGCGACAGGTAACGTTGGTCGTGAAGGTGTGGGCGTGAATCCACTGCGCGGTCAGAACAACGTGCAAGGTAGCTGTGATATGGGCTCATTCCCGCATGAGTTGCCGGGTTATCGTCATGTGTCAGATCCAGAAGTACGTGCGTTGTTTGAGGGTGAATGGGGTGTGCCGATTGATGATGAACCTGGGCTTCGCATCCCCAACATGTTCGACGCCGCTATCGCAGGTCGATTTAAAGGCATGTATGTGCAGGGTGAAGACATCGCCCAATCTGATCCGAATACCCAACACGTCGAAGCGGCGCTGACATCGCTGGAATGCCTGATCGTTCAGGACATCTTCCTCAACGAAACGGCGAAGTTTGCGCATGTATTCCTACCGGGTGCCAGCTTCTTGGAGAAAGACGGTACCTTCACCAATGCAGAGCGCCGTATCTCGCCGGTGCGTAAAGTGATGGCTCCGCTTTGCGGTAAAGCAGACTGGGAAGCGACCATGGATCTCGCCAACGCCCTTGGCTACGAGATGCATTACAAGCATCCTTCCGAAATCATGGATGAAATCGCCAAGCTGACGCCGACTTTCCATGGTGTCAGCTACGAAAAACTGGATGAGCTGGGCTCTATTCAATGGCCGTGTAACGATGAAGCGCCCCTAGGGACCCCAACCATGCACATCGGCGGCTTTGTGAAAGGTAAGGGCAGCTTTGTGGTGACGGAGTACGTGGCAACAGAAGAGAAAGTGAATAAACGCTTCCCACTGCTGCTGACCACAGGGCGTATCCTATCGCAATACAATGTCGGTGCTCAGACACGTCGTACTGACAACAGTCAGTGGCATCAGGAAGATGTGTTGGAAATCCATCCGTTGGATGCGGAAGATCGAGGCGTTACAGATGGCTCTCCAGTCCGGATTGCGAGCCGTGCAGGTGAAATTACCTTGCCCGCGAAAATCAGCAACCGCATGCAACCGGGCGTGGTTTACACCACCTTCCATCACCCGGTTTCCGGCACCAATGTGATCACGACAGAAAATTCCGATTGGGCGACAAACTGCCCTGAATACAAAGTGACGGCGGTGCAGGTGAAAGTGGCAGTGGAACCGGCGGATTGGCAACAACGTTTCCGTGAGTTCGACGAACAACAACAAGCCCATTTATCTGCGGCGATACAAGACAGCAGCGATTAAGCAGGAGTGAACATGGACGGTGAACTTCATCGTAACGAACGCCTTTATGCGATGGCGAACCAAATCGCTGACAACCTCGAGCATGGCAGAACCGAGCAAGAGACGGTCGACGAAGTCGCTTCCCACATTCGCCGCTTCTGGTCGCGCGACATGAAGCAGAGTCTTATTGCTGCGCTGGGAAGTGGGCTGTTGAACCCCATCGCTGAAAAAGCGGCGGAAATGCTGGCTGAGGAATATAAGCTCAAAGCGGGTTAGTTGGGTATAGGGTAGAACTAAAATGCCGCGTAATAACGCGGCATTTTAGATAAGCGAAGATGATCTTTAAGCAATAGCCTCAGCATCCTTCTGCTTGATCACTTTGTGGCCTTCTTCAGTTACGCCGTTTTTCCAATAGCTGCTGATGTAAATATTGTCTCGCTCGACGTTTCTTTCATTGCGGAAATATTGGCGTAGCGAGCGCATAGAATCGAACTCGCAGGCACACCAGATGGCAGCGTTACCATCCAGCCATTCTTTTTCCTGAACTTGCTCTGCCAGTGTTTTTTCGCCTTTAACCAGCCAGTCGATTTGCATCCCTTCAGGGGCTTGAATCGGCTGAATGTCGTCTTGAGAAAGCACTTCAATGACCGCATGGCCTTTTGCATGTTGAGGTAGCGAAGCAATTTTGACAGACAGTGCTGGAAGGGCAGTCATATCGGCAGCCATAAAGAACCAATCTGCTTCTTTGTTGATTTCCTGAATGGTGCCTGGGCCAGCAATCGTCATGGTATCGCCAACTTTGGCGTTCATTGCCCAACGAGCGGCATGGCCACAACCACAGTCATCAACCTTATGGCGGACAAAGTCTACTGTGATCGTGTGTGTGCTGAAATCCAACTCGCGGATAGTGTAGGTGCGCATAACAGGCCTTTCGCCCGCTGGAAGTGAATTCAGATCTGTGCTGCCATCCGGCGCAAACATTAACTTAATATATCCGCCTTCGCAGTTGGCAGGAAAGCGGGAAAGTCCTTCACCATGCATCACGATACGCTGCATATTGGGAGTAATGGCTGTGCTTGCTTCGACAGTAAGCTGAATCGGGCTCGGTTTCTTCATTATTCTTCTCTGACTACTTTACTTCACCCTAAAATACGTCGCCTTTGTGAAGAATTCAATGATAACGATTATCATTTGCGTAAATTTACATTGTTGGCTGTCGCCGGAAACAAAAAAGACTCCCAAAGGAGTCTTTTTACTTGGCTTGTTAGCTATTAACTGCGGTCACGTGGAACGTACTTGCGTACGGTCTCTGTGTTGCCCTGATCGTCAGTAATGGTGAAATCTACGTACTGTGAGCGGTTAGACAGCAGGTTAAAAAACGTGGTGCCATTCTCGTTTGTACTTTGTGTAAAGTTCTTCGCAGAAACATTTGCGCCTTCGACTGGTTGACCGTCACGAAGTACTTCGATGATAGCTGCACCATTGCGAGCATTAACTGAAACATCAAGACCGTGACTTGGCATTGCCGTTACAGACATTGAAGCGAATAGCAGGCTGATTGCAGTCATTGTCGTTTTCATAATCGTATCTCCAATTGCATTGTTATTGATTTCGTGTTGCTACAGAGATAACGATAGGTTTGTACCGATAGAAAAAAAACCGGAAAAATTCGTGGGACTTGCTCAAAAACTTGGTGCAAGAATTTTGATTTAGGACGGTCTACGCGGGTGGGTAATAAGAGGCAATATAAAATGCTGTACGAAGTTACAGAGTAGACAATAGCGAGAGTTTTTTACTTTTACACTTGAGTTGACGAAAAATGTGATTCATATGGCGTTCGTGTATACCAGAACGCCATCGGTAGAATTGTTTCTACTGGGTAAGTGACGACTCAATTAGTTTGCGGCTTTGAAGCCGAGGCCGCTATCGATAAACGTTACAACTTTGTGAGTACGAATAGCCTCCTGCGCCGCCAGCCCAATTACCACGGCTTTCAAACCATCTTCCAATGACACTTCTACATCTTGCTCACCTAGCACTGCGCGCTGGAATTTCTGATGTTGGTAGAAAGTGGAGCCATTATGGTCACCCGCTTCGAGAAGAGTCGGGTCTACAGGCACTTCCATTTGTTTTGGTCCCTTGGGATCACGGGGGCTGGAAATGACTTGGGCGACAGGGGGCTCGCCAAGGGTTTCTGTCGGCCAGAAACGGCCAGGGCCGGGAACCAGACATTCCACCTTGCCTTTGTCGCCGACAACGCTGATCTCTTCTTGGTAACGGGAGCCTTCGGCGAACATGCAAAGCTCCAAGCTGGCACGGGTGCCGTTGTCGAATTCCACGGTGACATAGGCATTATCGAGGATGTCCGGTGCTTCGCCGTTGTAGGATTCGTCCTTGTGGTTGACGGCTTGACTGCCGGAAGCAAAGACTCGAATAGGGTTAGCGTTGGCCATCAGTCGCATCAAATCAAAGAAGTGGCAGCATTTCTCGACTAGTGTACCGCCGGTTTTGTGGTTGAAACGATTCCAGTCATCCACTTTATGCAGGAAAGGAAAGCGGTGCTCGCGAATTGAAAACAGATGGCGTTGGCCAATCTCGCCTTGTGCTAGCAAATCGAGCAATAAGGTGATGGGTGGCATGTAGCGATACTCCATCGCAACCCAAATTGGAGCAGGGTGGGATTTTGCAGCTTCAACCAAACGCGACACATCGTCAATCTGCGTGCAGATGGGTTTCTCAATCAAGATTGGCAGTGAGCAGCGGCTCATGATGCCTAGCAATTGCTCGGCATGCTGGAAGTTAGGGGTCGCGATAACGAGGGCATCGACATCGTTTGCTTCAAGTAATTCATCCAAACCTTCAACTGTGCGGGCGGTTGGCACTAACGTCTGCGCTTTTTCGCGCATTTCTGCGTTAGGTTCGGCAAGCACGGTGATTTCTACATTCTCTAAAAGTTGGATGTTCCGGATGTGCTCTTGTCCCATCATGCCGCAGCCGAGGATGCCGTAGCGAATTACTTGATCTGTCATTCAGTCCGTCCCTTAAGTTTGTTTGGTAGCCTGAGAGGCTATCGTTGTCGTTATGTCCATCGCGCTGCATAGCGCACGTTTACCGGGTCATACCAAGTGAAAGAAACCTCTTCGATGCGATCCCGGTTTGACCAGCTCAAGCGCTCTATGTAGCCGCATGCAGAGCCAATCTCAGGTTTAAAGTCTTGGTGCTTCCAGTCCGGTACATGATCGACCGTGATGCTGTCCTGCACCTTTGAAATCCAAAAGCCAAGTTTTTCGCGGTAATACACATACAGTGATTCCACGAGATCGTCTTGGGCGATATCGTCTTTGTGCTCTCCGCTGATCCAAATCTCTTCCATGGCAGCAGGTTGTTGGTCGAGTTTTCTCAACCGGCGGAAACGCCATAGTTGCGCGTTTGATTCCAACCCCAACAAAGAAGCCACATAAGTATTGGTGTGTTGCTCCACGCTCAGAAAGTCGGCGTTTGGCAAGCCACCACCTGATTTCAACTCAAGGCGGAAAAAGTGATACACAGCCGAATTGTCAGGCGTGTTTTTCACGTAAGTGCCGGAGCCCTGAATCCTTTCCAGCAATCCATTCTGTTCAAGCTCGTTCAGCGCTTTGCGCAGCGTGCCGACAGCAACCCCCAGCTTTTTTGCCAGTTCAGCTTCAGTAGGCAGCCTCTCTCCCGGCAACCAATAACCTGCCGAGATTTCTCTTCGCAACAACTCGCTTATCTGGATGAACAAGGGTAATCGTGTTGATTCACTCATTTTCTAAAAATCTCAAAATTGATAACCGTCGATATATTAGAAGGTTACTGAGCTTATTTCTGTTTCCGCGCTCAGAGAGTGAATGAATTCATTCATCATTGATTTACTTTATTTGTAAATCTTATAGCATTTATTAACAATTCATTCACTAATCATTTTCATTTCGATGGGAATGAAAAGCAACAAGAACAATAACGTTGGTTGGCTTTTTACAATAAGAACAGGAGAGTTCAGATGAGTGTCGTGCCTATCACGAGTGAGGGGTTAGATGCCGCCGAGGTATCTTGGTTTGCGCCGCTTTGTAGTGACGATTACCGTTATTTAGGTGTGCCAGATGGCGCGTTGCGAAGCAGCTGGGAGAATACCCGCGATATCGTTTTGACTGCCGAGAAGCAGGGCTTTCGCAACATTCTTTGCCCGTCCTCGTATCAGGTTGGGCAAGACACCCTGACCTTCGCTTCCGCGATGGGCCCGCTTACTGAGCGCATCAACTTGCTTGCAGCAATTCGATGTGGAGAAGTGCATCCGGCGATGTTGGCCCGTTCGGTCGCGACGCTTGATCACATCATGAAAGGGCGTTTGACGCTGAATGTCATCTCCTCTGATTTCCCTGGTGAGAAAGCGGATAGCGCTTACCGCTACCGCCGTTCAAAAGAAGTGGTCGATATTCTTCGTCAAGCCTGGACGCAAGATGAAATCCGCTACGACGGAGAAATCTACAAACTCGACCCGCTTTCTGCCGATCCTGTTCGTCCCTATCAGCAAAACGGTGGTCCACTTCTTTACTTCGGTGGCTACTCTCCGGATGCCCTTGAACTGTGTGGTTCAGACTGTGACGTGTACCTGATGTGGCCAGAAACCGAAGACATGCTGGAATCACGCATGAAAGCGGTGAATGAAGTGGCGCAACGTCATGGACGTACACTCGACTATGGCCTTCGTGTTCACATGATTGTTCGTGATACCGAAGCAGAAGCCCGTGAATATGCTGAGTCTCTGGTATCTAAGCTCGACGACGACTTTGGTCAATCGATTCGCGAGCGCGCGTTGGACTCGAAAAGTCTTGGTGTTGCTTTTCAGTCTAAACAGCGTGAACAGGCAGACCAGTTTGGTTTTACCGAACCGAATCTTTGGACCGGTGTTGGCCGCGCCCGCTCTGGTTGTGGTGCAGCGTTGGTGGGCAGTGTCGATCAGGTGCTGACCAAGATTGAACGCTACAAGAAAATGGGTATCCGCGCCTTTATCTTCTCTGGCTACCCGCACAAATCTGAATGTGAAATTGTCGGCCAGAAAATTCTACCAGAGCTTAAAACCTGCTCAATGCCTGAAGAATACGGCCGTGTTCCGGCGACCACCCCTTTGACTCCACTTGGCGCAGGAGAGCGCAAATAATGAAATACACAGAACTGCATCCGTCACTGTCTGCTTTCAGCCGCTTAGTTTATGGCGTTTGGCGTTTGTCGGATGATGAGAACACCTCAGAGGCGCATGTTCGCGCGAAAGTTGATGCGTGTCTGGAGCAAGGCATCACCACCTTTGACCACGCTGACATCTATGGTGACTACTCCTGTGAAGAGGTATTTGGTCAGGTGCTCGAAGCGACTCCTTCACTTCGTGACCAGATTCAGTTGGTGTCGAAATGCGACATCATGCTGCTGTCAGAAAAATACCCGAACCGCCGTGTTAAATACTACGACACCTCAGAAGCGCATATCCGTCAGTCAGTTACCAACTCTTTGCAGAACCTGAAAACTGATCACCTTGACTTACTGCTGATACACCGCCCGGATCCGTTTATGGATCATAGTGAAACAGGGAATGCGTTAGATTCACTGATAGATGAAGGCTTGGTGAAAGCGGTCGGTGTTTCGAACTTTAAATCGTGGGATTGGGAGTTGCTGCAATCTGGTATGCGTCATCCATTAGTGACCAACCAGATTGAAATGAGCCTGATGACCCGGGATTCCTTTACTGACGGCACAGTGTCGTTCATGCAAAAAGGCGGCATTAAGCCAATGGCATGGTCGCCACTGGCTGGTGGTGAACTGTTTGGCAACAGCGAGGCGGCGCAGCGAGTGAAACCTTTGTTGCATCGTGAGGCCGAGAAATTCGATGTCGGTATTGATGCCGTCGCGATTGCTTGGCTTCTCGCACACCCTGCAGGCATTTTGCCGGTGTTGGGTACCAACAATCTTGAACGTATCCGTGGCATAAGCGACGCGCTGAAAGTCTCGATAGATAGAGAGACCTGGTTTGAACTTTGGACGGCTGCAGCAGGGGAGGAAGTAGCATGAGCCGCGAACTGAGAAACGCACTTTCCTGCTTTGCCACTGGTGTCACAGTGATTACAGCGCGCCATGAAGGGCAGGATTATGGATTGACGTGCTCGTCTTTCAACTCTGTTTCTTTGGAGCCAGCGATTGTGCTTTGGAGCATCAACCGCACATCGTCAACCAAACAACCGATTCTGGAGTCTGGTGGCTACACCGTGAGCGTGCTGGCGGTGGAACATTCCGAGCTTGCGATGAAGTTCTGCCGTGACAGCCATGAAGAGCGCTTCCGTGGTGTGGAGATCCAACGTGCACCGAGTGGCCGTGCCATCATTGAAGGTGCTGTCGCCTGGTTTGACTGCGACTTAAACGGTGTCGTCAGTGCAGGTGACCACGATATCCTGCTTGGCAAAGTGACCGACTTTCACTCGCAGCAGGGTGATGGATTAGTGTTTGAACGCAGCCGCTTCGGCAAGGTAGGAGAAGTCGCTTAATGGCAGTGGTGAAGTCAGTCATTTCGGTGCTGGAAACCGTCAATAACACATTGGATCGCATTGGTGCATCCGTAGCTTGGGTGCTGGTGGCCTTGATGGTGTCCAGCATTCTACTGCAGGTGGTGTGTCGCTATGTGTTCAATGCTGCATTGCCTTGGCCGGAAGAAGTCGCCCGGGCATTGATGATTTGGATGATGGCATTGGTTGCAGGGCAAGCGTATCGAAAGGGCATGTTTGTCTCTATCGATATGATTTTCAATTATCTGTCACCAAAAGTGGCGCAGGTGATTCGTATTCTGCTGCTGGTGATTGCCTTTGCCGTACTGATCCAACTGTTCGTCATCGCACTGGAATTTTTTGACCGCGGCTTTCGAACCCGTGCAGCATCTTTTCCGCTGAAGCGGGCGTGGATCTATCTCGCGATGCCGGTGTGCTTTGGCACCATGTTGCTCGCTAATTTAGAAATGTTCCTGAAAGCGCTTACTCATAAAGAAGAGGGTGCCATCGCTGCGCAAGCTGGAGAAAGCTGAGTAGTCAGGCGTTGGTAATCATAAGGATGTGGCTGTAAATGTTGATCTTCTTTCTACCTCTGTTTTTGGTTTTTCTTCTCGTCGGCATGCCGGTGTTTTTCGCGCTGCTCGCCGCTCCGGGCTTCATGCTATATGCCGAAGGTATGGACAGGGATATTCCCCTGCTGTTTCGTAATATCTACAACGGTATCGACTCTTTCCCGCTGATGGCTATTCCATTCTTCATGCTCGCGGGGGAGGTAATGAACCGGAGTGGGATCACCCTGAGTCTGGTGAATTTCTCGCAATCACTTATCGGTCATGTACGCGGTGGTCTGGCTCACGTCAACGTGATGTCGAGCATGCTGTTTGCGGGGCTTTCCGGTTCTGCCGTGGCGGATACCTCTGCTATTGGTTCGATGATGATCCCTGCGATGGAGAAGAACGGGTATTCCCGTAAGTTTGCGGCAGCCATTACCGCGGCCTCCTCAGTGATTGGCCCAATCATTCCGCCTTCCGGCATCATGATTATTTACGCCTACACCATGGAAATTTCCGTGGCGGCACTGTTTGCGGCGGGAGTGGTTCCGGGCGTGATGATTGGTGGTGGCTTGATGCTGTTGATCGCGCTGCTGGCGAAAAGCCAGAACCTGCCGATTGCCAGTGAAAAAGCAACATGGCGTGAACGCGGAACAGCCACCAGAAAGGCCTTCTGGCCGCTGTTGACACCCGTGATCATTCTGGGCGGCATATTGGGTGGTATCTTTACACCGACTGAAGCTTCTGCCGTTGCGGTGCTTTATACCTTGGTTGTCGGCATGTTCGTGCTTCGCACTGTGAAGCTGAAAGACATCCCGGACATTTTTACCGCAAGTGCCAAGTCGTCAGCCGTAATTCTATTGTTGGTTGGCGCAGCACTGGCGTTCAAAACCGTGGTATCGCTTTCCCATGCGGCAGAATCCATGGCGCATTGGACACTGAGTATCAGTGAGAACCCGCTGATCTTACTGTTCCTTATCAACATTTTGCTTTTTATAGTTGGCATGTTCCTCGATGCAGGTCCGGCCATCATTATTCTGGGGCCAATTCTGGCGCCGGTTTTTGTCAGTCTGGGCATAGACCCAGTGCATTTCGCCATCATCATGAGCGTGAATCTCACGGTGGGATTGGCGACGCCTCCAATGGGACTGGTGCTGTTTGTGGCATCAAGCGTATCTGGCGAGAAAGTCGAAACGTTGTCCCGCGCGATTCTGCCGTTTCTGGCAGTGGAAGTGGTAGTGATCTTCCTGATTACGTTTTTCCCGTCTCTTTCTATGACCATTCCGCAATGGCTGGGTCTGGCATGAGCCGGTTTGGTTTTTTTACTCTTAACAAGCAACCGAGAACGTAAGTTCTCACCTTATGTGGAACAGCCTTTGGGCTGGCAATCACGGAAGTGAAAAGGTGAAGTATGAAAATAACGGTAAATAAAATGCGTACAGCATTGAAGGGAAGTGCACTGGCGTTGTTGGCTGGATTAATGACCACCACAGCATTGTCAGTGCCTGCCATGGCGGCGGACTTCAACCTTCGCGCAGTGGCTAACTCCAACGAAAATGACGAAGACTATGATGGCCTGATCGTCTTTAAAGACTTCGTTGAATCTCACTCGAACGGCAAAATCAAAGTTGATCTCTATATCGGTACCCAGCTTTGCGGTAACGGTACCGAGTGTATTCAGGCGGTAGAAGACGGTTCAGTCGATATCTACATTTCTACCTCTGGCGGTGCGGCGAACATGTTCCCGTACATTCAGGTTCTCGACCTTCCGTATGTCCTGCCAGATGACCGCACGGCAGAAGCCGTTCTACAGGGCGATTTCGTACGTGAACTGCGCAAAGCAATCCTTGCGGACACTGACGACAAACTGCGTTTGATGGCGATCGGTAATACCGGGGGCTGGCGTAACTTTGCCAATACCAAGCGTACAGTGAAACAGCCAAGTGATTTGGAAGGCCTGAAAATCCGCACCGTGGTTGCTGACTTGCCACAGGAACTGGTGAAAGCACTGGGTGCAAGCCCTACGCCAATCCCATGGCCTGAGCTTTACACCTCATTCCAGACGGGTGTGGTTGAAGGCTCGAAAAACGGTATCACCGATATCATGGGCATGAAGTTCCCAGAAGCAGGCTTGAAATACGTTACCTTGGATGGCCATGCCTACATGTCAGCGCTTTGGTACATGAACAACGAAGCCTTCCTAGATATGCCACCAGAGCTACGTAAAGTGATTGTGGATGGCTTCCGTGCACTGCAACAGGCAACGTTTGCTTCTCCGAAGCGTAAATCGATTGCTGCTTACGATGCCTTCAAGAAAGCCGGCGGTAAGCTTTACGTGCCTACTCCGGAAGAAAAAGCCAAGTTCCAGGAATCCGCAGCGCCGGTTTATATCTGGTTCCAAGAGAACGTGAAAGACGGCAAGAAGTGGTTTGATTTGCTCAAATCAGAATCCGAAAAAGCGCAACAACAGATTGGCGCAGCGGATAAAGCAGACCTCTCTTAACGGTTTGTAAGGGAATAAAAAATCAGCCTCTCGGGGCTGATTTTTCTTTTTACTCAGTTTGGCTATTTCAACAAGGGATCAATCGCCGCCTGCCAGTCTTCCAAGCTGGAATGGTGGTCGACCGGAACCAAGCCCGCATTGTTAATAAACACCGTGGGTGTAGCCCAGACTGATCGTGTAGCTGCATAGCGAATCGGCGTTCTGCCTTGCTCGTAAACATCGCTGCTGTCCATTCGCTCGATGAAAGCCTCACGGTCAACTTTGCCATGTTCCACGGCATAATCAGCAACCAAGTTTCTCAGATCTTCATGGGTCTTATGGAGAAACTGGCCGTTGTAGAACGTATCCTGCCGCTCATACAGGAAGGTGGCGAAGCGATAAAACTTCTCTGCATCACCCTCTGCCAAAGCAAATAACCCCAAACTCATGTCCCACGCCTGACGGTGGTTACTTAGCGTAATGAGGTGAGTTTTCAGGCTCACGGACTGCCCTTTGTAATGTTCCATTACCGCCATCAGGTTCGGCCAGATAGCACGCGAATGCGGGCATTGAATGTCGATGAAAACATCGATGGTGACGGATGCGGCTGGGTCACCAAGTAGAACACCACTTGGGCGGTGGGGAATGGGTATGCTCATAACGTCCTTGTCCTTAGCTCGTTGTTATTGTGTTGAGCTAAGTGTAGCTAACGGATTCAGGTCGTCTCTAGACCCTAGTTGAGTCACTAATGCGACTTTGAATCAGTACGTTATGCAATAAAAGTCTGTCTGAAACGGATGATACCTTTAGGCGTAAATTCGATAACTCTTGAGTCCGGTAATTGTTGCGCCCAACCTTGGCTCAGCAAATGTTCCAATATCCATTTTCCTAGGCTTCCCGCTATGTGCGTTCGCCTTTCACTCCAATCCAGGCAGGCTTTACAAACAGGACGCTTTTGTCTTTCAAGCGCTTCGATGTCAGCACCCAAGTCAATAAAGAATGCTTTCCCTTTTTCCGTCAGCTTGGCTTCAATTAACGCATCTTCAATCAAACCTTGCGCCACCAGAGAATCATAGAGTTGAACCGCAACTTCACCCGCTAGGTGGTCATAACATACACGTGAATGACGAAGTGATGCATCGCTAGGTCCAGTCGGAATGGGTTTGATGGTAGCGGTTACGTTCATGAGTTGTTCGAGTAATTCTGCGATTTCATAACCGGCAAGTTGGAAGTATCGATGTCGGCCTTGTTTACGCACTACCAGCAAACCACCTTCGACCAACTTTGCCAGGTGACTGCTGGCGGTTTGCGCGGAAATATCGGCTTCCAACGCCAGTTCAGTTGCGGTCAACGCCTTACCGCCAAGCAGTGCAATGAGCATTTTTGATCGGGCGCTATCGGCAACAAGCGCGGCGGTTTGAGTGATGTCCGGTTCCATTTCAAAAACTCGATGATTTGACTGGGATAAGGTTAGCAGTCGGGGCTAGGGAATACTTCGACGACGCTCGAAGCATAGGGAGATTTCAACGCTTAAGCTGTTATCCAACGCTCAATATGGATAAGGACGTGGCGCCATGATCACCTGTTTCATTGAATACCGTATCGACCCGTTCAAACAAAGTCAGTTTGAAAAATATGCCAAGAACTGGGGAAAGATTATTCCTGAGTGTGGAGGCGATTTACTGGGCTATTTCATGCCCCATGAAGGTACTAACGATGTGGCCTATGGCCTGATTTCGTTTCCAGATTTAGCGTCGTATGAAAGCTACCGCGAGCGGCTTAGATCGGATGAGGCTGGGAAGCGTAATTTTCTTTTCGCCAACAAAGAGCAGTTTATTGCAGCTGAAAAACGCTCATTCCTAAGAGTGGTGGACGCGACCTACAAGCAAGAAGCGAGGGTAGCAAAATGATCGCCGTTATCTTTGAAGTGGAGCCCCATGCGGAGCACAAAAGCACGTATCTTGACATAGCTGCCGTACTTCGTGAGGAACTGATGGAGGTGGAAGGCTTTATCTCAGTAGAGCGCTTTCAGAGTCTGACTAATGAGGAACATATGTTGTCGCTGTCCTTCTGGGAAAGTGAAG
Organism: Grimontia indica; assembly: GCF_000333895.2. Taxonomy (GTDB): domain Bacteria; phylum Pseudomonadota; class Gammaproteobacteria; order Enterobacterales; family Vibrionaceae; genus Enterovibrio; species Enterovibrio indicus. The sequence goes on from NZ_ANFM02000027.1 coordinate 179,096, forward strand.
AAGCGATCGCTCATTGGCGGAATAACCTTCGTCATCAACTGGCGCAGCAAAAAGGAAAAGAAAGCTTGTTTAAAAACTATCGTATTCGCGTTGCAAACGTGGTGAGAGATTACGGGCTGGATGCCCAGCAAGGAGAAGAACGATGAGAGTGGTTGCGGTTTTTACTGATACTCCAGAGATGCTTGAACACCGTAAACAGCATGGTCAGGCACATCTCGATTTTCTGCGTGCCAACCAATCAGAGATTCTGGTTGGCGGTGGGCTAAGAGATGAAGAGGGGGGCGCGTATGTGGGTGGTCTTTGGATCATGGAGGTAGCAAGTCTGGCTCGTGCAAAGGCGATTATCGAACAAGACCCTTATTACGTACCTGAGTTTCGTAGCTACCAATTAAAAGTTTGGGGTAAAGCGTTTGATGAAGACGTAATTATATGAAATGTGGAAACTATTCGATTTAAAGGTCAAAAGTCTGATTTGAGGTAACTGTCTAAATATACAGTGTTTTAATGTGGTAAGGTTCGTGCAGATTTTCGTTTCAAAGCCCAAGGAAGACCATGAGAGACGTTGTATTAAAGAACCTGCGCGAACGTTTTCAATCTTTGAATGAGATTGTCGATACCTTAAACCCAGAGCTGTTTACCACCCATTTGAATGTACCGAAGAATAAGTCTGTTGGTGAGCATATGTGGTGTATTGTCGGTGCACGGGAGAGCTATACGAAATCGTTGTTGAAAGGTGAATGGGCAGGCTTTGAATGTTCATTGGCGTCGACCGAACGCCGTGGCGATGTGATCGAGAAACTGAAATCTTCCCAAGACGCGTTCGATGAAGTGGTAAATACCATTAGCCATTGGACGCCAGAGCGCGACGAGTTATTGGTTTATTTGCTTGAACACGAAGCAACCCATGAAGCGCAATTGATTCGTCACATCTTCGCTCTGGAGCAAACGTTGCCTGAATCGGTAAAGTGGGCTTAAACAATCCGCAAATGCAAGAGAAAGGGAGAGCCTAAGCTCTCCCTTCCTCTTATCTTTCCCCTATTATGGATGACTCAGCTAGACTGAATCGTCTTCTGTGGCGGTCTCCACTTTAATCTTGAAATAGTGCTTACGGTCAGTGGTATCTGGAAAGCTGACGGCTTCGTCATCGGTATTCAGCAGCGGTATTTCCACGTAGAACTTCTTCGCGCCAGCTGCATTTTTCCACAAACGTATTCTGGCGGGCATGACTAATAGGGACGTTGGCAGTTTCGGTGCTGGCGTTCCTGATGTCTTCTTGATTTCGTCGACCAGATAGTTCGCCGAAACCGACAACAGGTTCATGTCGATATCATCAAAATCTTCGCTCAGAAACGGTATGTCGGTAGAGATAGTGAAGACTTTTCCAGGTTCGATAGACACCCCCTTGAAGTTGTGTACGTACGTGCCGAAGTACAAAGTGTCCAACTTATGCTGGCCTGCAATACCAATTGAATCAGCAGATAAGGAAACATCTTTCCCTGCGCCAGGTAGCTTTTTGTCTTTGGCAGAAAACACCACTTTCCAACCATGAGGGAGGTGGTTCTTCGGTGGTGAAATTTCGTAGATCCAAGGTCTGAACAGCACGGTTCTGGTCGCGGAAAACAACCCCTGTAATTCCACTGCACCGCCTTTCTCCGCTTGCAGATCACCAGCCGCCCGCTCATGTTCGTCATAAGGGGTGATATGTAGGTGAGCGATAGAGGGGGGACGAACGTTGACTAAAGAACCCAAATCATCCGACCTTGGATGCGTATAGTGGTTGCCACTCAGTCCACTATAGATATTGCTGTCTGGATTATTAGACCTTGGCGTCTCCCAAAATAAACGCGCTTTACAATAAGTCACCCGGCGTGAATCTGTCGGTGTACTGGTGATCACCAGTTCATTCTGTCTCGCGTCAGCAGTGAATACGATAAGGCTGGTCCAACGCAGAGGGTTGCGGTCCGCTCGGTCACCATACTGGGTCGTATTGAAGGGGTCGTAATTGTTGCTGTCGAAATGGTGTTCGGCGCTGCCGGTTTGCATCGAGTTGGAAGAAGCCCCCATATATAACGCTCCGCCTTTGTTGCCGTAGCAGTCAAAGTTACCGAGATCGTTCGAAGAGGCAATGTAGGTCCATTTACGGTGAACCTCCAGCTGACCATCCGGGGTTGGCCAGCGGTTTTCATCAGTCGGGTTTCTGCTGCCAAGAGTAGGGTCTGACATATAGATGCCCCAACCGTCATTGTTGACCGCGGCACAGCCGATGAAACTGTTGTGCATGTAGTCTTCATAACCACCGGGGAAATACCACCCGTCGAGCCCATTTTCACGCGCCATCAGGTTGACATGGGTGTTGTACGCGCCATCAATACCGACAAACCCGTTCCAAGGCATAGCATCAACGACGATGTTCATAAACTCGTTGTAAGAAGCGCGGGCAGTGGTGGAATAGTTGCCGGGTAGATACGGAGTCATCTGAGAAAGCAGGGTGTAATGGGGTTCCAAATTGTAGAAAGAGACTTCAACGGTTTTGGTGTTAGAGGGCAGCCCACCCGGCACCACCACGGTGGTGGTTGTGTCCAAGCGTTTAATTGGCTTGTGATACACCCGCGTTTCGCCTTCTTCATGCGGTTTGCTGGTGGTTTGTTTGTCGGAGGCTTTGATCCCAACGTATTTGCCATCGAGCTTTTTGCCGATGTTCGCAATGCGGACAATCTCTTTGCCGTTCGCATCGTAGGCGCGCACCCATCGCACGAGGGGAACATCAATGGTGTCGTCCAGCAGTACTTCCTTTGAATCCGTGTAGGTGCCGCGTGCAGGTACGATGATTTCGGTATCTCCTTCGCCGTTATTCAGCGTGAAATCGGTGATTCCTTCCCACACCTGAGGCAATCCAAATCGTTTTTGTGGCAGGCGGTTGGGTTGACCTGCCCAATATTTGGGGGAGTTGGGTTGAGAGCTGGCAGCGATACTCGGTTGGGGGGGCGTATGTCCAATCATAATGCCATTGCCGCCATCGCCAGGGTCTTTCAGACAGCCGCTTACAGCAAAGTCAAAGATACGGCTGGAGCCGCACTGGGTGTAGATCCCATCGTTATTTGACCCGCCAATAGGACACAGCGCCGTGGGGTGGGTAGTGACATCCCGTAATGCACCGGATAGCGCTTTTCGCCTGACATAACTGCCTTGCCCGCGAAAGGTGCCGGAGCCTGTGGGGATTAGCAGGTTACCGACGATGGGGAAGTAGCCTTTTCCCATCACCACATGAAAGTCATACCTTTCATCTGAAGGAGGGACGAGATTCCCGTTGATATCTCTGAGCCTCATTGCCATTTCAAGCTTCACCTGATTGCGCTGCGCCATGGCGATGACGCCTTCACGATCTCTTTGCCAGCGCGCTTTCGCTGCTTGAGGCGTCAGACCAACAGATTCAAGTTCAATGGTCAGTTCACCTGTTTCCAGCAGGCTTATCAGCCAGTTGTAGAGAAAGCGGAGTAAACGTGTGAAGGCGTCTGTCGTCATGCGGACAGGCGTAGCGAAGAAGCTCCATGCTCTGGGGAAGCGTTGACGTAAATTGCACATAATTGGCAGCTCTTATTCATCCATTGTTTGTGCAACTTTACGATATGCTTGGTCATTAAAATGTCCAATAATGGCGACATTTTTGGTATGTAAATACTTGCTATTACTATTGGCTAATGATGGAGGGTTATTGCTGGAACTGTAAAAAATGCCGGCAACTCGCCGGCAAAAAAACACTCAGGAAAGAGACAAAAACCTAGGGGCTGTTGACCTTTGGTGGTTGAATTTTGTTCTACCTATAAGCGTTTTAGGCGCGGCGAGGTGTGTGCCGCCTAAATACACCTCAACAAAGCATAAAACGCTTAGAGTACGGGACGCGCAGTCGAACCCTTCGGGCAGCGTTTGTGGGGAATTTCTGCTGCGTTATCGGCTTCTCATGTAGGCCAGCTACACATCGACGCCTCTGCCTTGCATAAAATCCCCACAAACTGCTGCAAAAATCGTCACCAAAGATCAACAGCCCCTAGAGGTAATGGGCATATTTCCCAGACGAATTACCATCGCCGTTAAGTGCTTTACCTTCAGTTAGTTGGATTTCTCTGGTTGTGGATATGGGTGGCGATGGCATCCATTAAAGGTGGGGAGAGACAATCATAGGGCTCTAACCCCAGCGTTTTGAGTTGATCACGAATCGCCTCCATTTGATTCGGCGGCGTACCTGATTCGATGATTGATGACACAAATGCCGCAAATTCCGGTGCTGACCACCCCTCTTCGCTCGACAATTCTGTGTGAACAAAATCGAGGCCGTAGAATGGATGATTGGTATCTTCAATTCGTCCATACATGTGCACACCGCAATCGCGGCACGCGTGGCGTTGAATCGCAGCACTTTCATCTATGATGGAGAGTTTATCGGCGTTCTGTTCCACCGAAACATGGTCTTTGGGCACCACAGCGACCTGGGAGAAGGTCGCTCCTTCTGGTTTCCAGCACTTAGAACAGCCGCAGACATGATTGTGAGCAGTTTGGGCAGAAACGCTGACCACGACAGGGTCGTTGTTGCAGTTACATGTTAAGGAACCGCCAGAGAAGCCAGCGACCTCGTTTGTTCGCACGCCTTTGTCGACGGCGGGATGAATCGAAATTGTCATAGGAAACACCTTAGCAATAGCATCCTTGATTACCTTCCACATGGTTAAACCTCCATGCTCTATTGCTTTCCACATGGGTCAGCCCACGGAAAAACCTTGGGGATGTGTGACCGCCAAACGTTGAGATCTCATGACCTCAAAGAAGTGGCAGTATAAGCCTAATGCGGCGGGATTGGGTTGAGTACGGCTGGAATGGCAAAAGACTGTTGTGGAAGGTGATATGGGGCTTATCAGTGAACAGAAAACAAAAAAAGCGCCATCAAAGATGGCGCGAAAACGCTTGTGCGTTAATGGATTAGTTGATATCAAATCGGTCGTTATTCATCACTTTTGTCCAAGCGAGAACAAAGTCATCAATAAACTTTTGCTGAGCGTCATTAGAGGCGTAAACCTCGGCAATGGAGCGCAATTCGGCATTTGAGCCAAAGATGAGATCGACAGGTGTCGCCGTCCATTTTTGGTCTCCTGTTGCACGGTCATAGCCTACATAGATGCCTTCTTCCGTTTCAGAAGGTGCCCACGCATTCGACATATCCAGCAGATTCACAAAGAAGGCATTATTCAAAGTGCCGGGTTTATCAGTAAATACGCCGTTGGTCGAACCGTCGCTGTTGGCATTCATGGCACGCATACCACCAACCAGTGCTGTCATTTCAGGTACGGTCAGTGTCAACAGGTCTGCTCGTTCAACCAGCATTTCTGCCGGAGAACGGTAGTTGCGAGAAGCATCGTAGTAGTTTCGGAACGCATCGGCCGTGGGTTCAAGCACAGCAAACGATTCGGCATCAGTCATTTCCTGACTGGCGTCTGTTCGCCCTGGATTGAACGAAACAGAGACATCGAAACCGCCGTCTTTGGCTGCTTTCTCAATGGCTGCGTTGCCACCAAGGACAATCACATCTGCCAGAGACACTTGGGTATCACCTGCGTCTTTGTTAAATGCTTTCTGAACCTTGGTTAGTGCTTTCAGCGTTTTCTGTAGTTCTTTAGGATTGTTTACCGCCCAGTCGATCTGAGGTTGAAGGGCCACGCGAGCACCGTTTGCACCGCCACGCATGTCGGTGCCACGATAACTGGCAGCTGAGGCCCATGCGGCTCTTACCAATTCAGGGACAGTGAGCCCTGTTTCCCAAATGGCGGCCTTGATGTCCTGAGCTTGTTGGTCAGTGATCAACGGGTGCTCAACAGCGGGAACCGGGTCTTGCCACACCAGAATCTCTTCTGGAATTTCAGCGCCGATATAGCGTGCTCGAGGGCCAAGGTCACGGTGGTTTAGCTTGAACCAGGCTTTTGCGAAGGCCAGTTCAAAATCCTCCGGATTTTGGCGGAAACGCTCTGCAATCGCACGGAACTGAGGATCTTCTTTGAGTGCCAGATCAGTGGTGAACATGATGGGGGCATGGCGCTTGGTTGGATCGTGCGCATCAGGCACAAGAAGTTTGGCGCTTTCGCTGTCAGGAACCCATTGCTTCGCGCCTGCAGGGCTTTCAGTAAGTACCCAATTGAAATTAAACAGGTTATCCAGAAAGTTGGTGGTCCATTGTGTTGGGGTGACAGTCCATGCGCCTTCCAGTCCGCTGGTAATGGTGTCTTTACCGTTACCATCGCCACACTTGTTTTTCCAACCAAAGCCTTGGTCTTCGACAGGTGCAGCAGCAGGTGCATCGCCCAAGCACTCTTCTGGTTTGTGCGCACCATGTGCCTTACCGAAAGTGTGGCCGCCAGCTATTAGCGCCACGATTTCTTCATCATTCATCGCCATGCGGCCGAATGAGTGACGGATATCTTTGGCTGCTGCAAGTGGGTCCGGGTTACCGCCGGGGCCTTCCGGATTAACGTAAATCAGACCCATTTGAACCGCGGCGAGTCCTTCTTGCAGATTGCCGTTTTCGTCGCGGCGTTCATCCGCCAGCATTTCTTCTTCGGGGCCCCAATAAACCAGATCCGGTTCCCAGTCATCTTCACGTCCACCAGCGAATCCGAAGGTTTTAAAACCCATTGACTCAAGGGCTACATTGCCGGTGAGTGCCATCAAATCAGCCCAGGAAAGTGCCGCACCGTACTTTTGCTTCACCGGCCAAAGTAGGCGACGAGCTTTGTCGAGATTGCCGTTATCTGGCCAGCTGTTGAGTGGGTCGAAGCGTTGTTGACCACCGCCTGCACCGCCGCGTCCGTCATGAACACGATAAGTTCCTGCTGCGTGCCACGCCATACGAATGAAGAAAGGCCCGTAGTGTCCATAATCTGCCGGCCACCAGGGCTGAGACGTCGTTAAGACCTCTGAAATATCCTTCTTAACTTGATTGAGGTCGAGCTGCGCGAATGCAGATGCATAGTCAAAGCTTTCGCCATAAGGATTGGATTCCAGACCATGATCTCTTAGTGGAGCTAGATTGAGCTGATCAGGCCACCAAAACTGATTAGATTTTGGCTCGCCTTGGGCCATAACAGGGGAAGAGAGTAAAGCTCCAGATAATGCAATGGAGAGTAGCGTACGTTTAAACATAATTGCCTCCTTTGAGTCGTGCCAACTGCTTTTTCTTTTTTGTTAAATACTCATTAACCTTTGGTGTTAATGAGTGTTTCGTTTGGTAGGTTCATCAGAAATTTTGAATAATACTAATTTTTAGAAATACATGTTTTTTTGTTTGTGAATTGATTCCTTAATCGGTTTTGATCGTTTCCATTAGCTTTTTCTTAAATTTTTAGACAGGTAAGCACAAAGAAACTCCTGCAATATGCGCGTTACGATGAATGGCTAACATGCTGTGAGTGCGAGGAAAGTTATAGCTTACCTAAACGAATATAATTATTCGTTAATTGTTTTTGTCCAAATGTTCGTCACGCTTGGATTATAGGAATAGAAACCACAATCGATAAAAGGGAAATAATCGATGGCTATGATTGGTAAAAGCGAATAGGGAGTTCTATTGAATTTAGTATGGTTTAATAAGTGACTAATAAATAATGGGATGCGTGAATTGTGAGAGATAATAAATTGAAAGTCCTTTGTTGTATTCTAATGATAAATTAATTCTTTTCTCATCTTTAATTTCTGTATTTCATAATTTTATGCATTTAATTGCTTAGTGGTGAATATAAGAATATTGGAAAATAGATGATTACAGAGTGTATTCATAAACTTGCGTATTGAAAGGCCCGGTGCAAAGAATAGGCGCTGTGGGGCGGTTTCATCTGTGTATTTTAGGGATCCCGCAGGAAACCTGATTGAGGTTTCGAGCTATCTCTAAACTTCTTATGTTGATCTCTGCGGGGTTATGTGGACAGGGTAAACTCCTTGTTTCTCTCGATAAAACAAGGAAGTAGTGTGCAGGATCTCTCTGAATTCTGGTCTGGAGAAGACTACGACCAACAATATGCCCATCTCTATGAAGATGACATTGCTCTCATTGAACAGGTGATAGAGGAGAAGCAAGCAAAGAGCCTGCTTGATATCTGCTGCGGAACCGGAATCGTGACCATTCCATTGGCAGAAAAACTCGAACACGTAGTGGGTGTCGATCTTTCTCCTGATATGCTGAAGCGCGCCAAGCAGAAAGCCAGTCCAACGCTTGCTGTCAGGTTTTTAGAACATAATGCAGTCACTTTTTCACTGCAGTCACGGTTTGATGTCGTGATTATGACGGGCAACGCCTTTCAAGCCTTTGCAAACGATAAGGACTTTGCAAGGTTACTGTCGAACATCGCAGCGCACTTAAACCCTGAAGGGGTATTTATCTTTGATACCCGCCTGCCGACACCTCAAAATCTAGCTTTGGACGATGATTTTAAAGCTTGCCCCAGCTACCTTGATGTGAAAGGTGAACAAGTCCAATGTTTTAGGCGTGCGGCAAGATATGATAAAGAAAACAAAGTATTGTATTCACTGTCCCGACGCATCTATGCCGATGGTAGCGTCAAAGAAACAAGCATTGACCTGAAATATCGTTCAATAGAAACCATTGAGCTATGTCTCACCGAGGCAGGTTTTATTGTCGACAAGCGCTATGCTGACTGGCGAAGATCTAAATGGTCAGAGAACTCGAACTCGCTGATCTGTGTTGCTAAGAAGGTCAACAGACCCTAAGAAGAGGTAAATACCTATGTTTACGCGTCAAATCTCGGATGACCTCTCTATAGCGTTAGTTCAGCCCTCTTTTGCTAAAAACTTCTACGAAATCGTGTGCCGAGAGCGAGAGTATTTATCCCAATGGTTGGCCTGGCCTCCTCACGCCAATGGAGAGGCATTCTTTGAGAGCTTCGTAAAGCGCTCGCTTCATGACTATGCGGAAGGTAAATCTCTGACCTGCGCCATGGTCTATTGTGGTGAGGTTGTGGGCAATATCAGTTTCAACTCTATTAACCATGAGCTCAAGAAAGTCGAGATCGGTTATTGGCTGAGTGAATCTTTTCAGGGAAAAGGCATTGCTTCGCGCTGTGTTCAGGCTTTGATAGATATCGCTTTCCAAGAGTTGGAAATGGAAAAAGTACAAATCGCAGCGGCAACGGAGAATCGGCCAAGTCGAAAACTGGCTGAACGCCTTGGCTTTGTGCTTGAAGGAATTATCACCCGAAATGAAAATCTTAACGGTCGCGTGGTAGACCATGCGATCTATGGACTTAGCAGAAAAGGAGAATAATCTTGGCGATCATCTACTTCATTCTTGCCGTTCTTGGGGCACTGTTGCCCTATGCCGCTTTTGGAGTTTGGCTGGTGGAGAATGGCCTAAATGTTTCTCAGCTTCTTGCAGATGTGATGGCAAACCCTATCAGCATAATGGCTTGGTTGGATGTCGTTATCGCGGCTGTGGCGCTTATTGTTTTCATCGTGGTCGATGGCAAGGATAACAACGTAAGACTTCGCGGTTGGGCGATTGCAGGTACATTGACGATCGGCGTGGCTTTTGGGCTGCCTTTCTATCTATTCCTCAAAGAAAGCGACCAAAAATGATTCAAAACAGTCTGTAGCACTTGAAAATCCCTTGGCGAGACACAAGGTTGTCTTTATCGAGACGCCAACGCTTAGGGATAACAGCTGATATGGATTACCTGATTGCAGTAACACTTTTCGCGATTTCTGCCTCTGCTACACCAGGCCCAAACAATCTTCTTTTAATGTCCTCCGGTGCTAATTTTGGCGTAAAGAAAAGCCTGCCGCTGATGTGTGGGATTTGCTTTGGTTTCGCGCTGATGCTGTTTCTGGTAGGCGTCGGATTTGGGCAAATTTTCCAGCAGTTTCCTGAGCTCCACTTCATCATTAAATGTGTTGGTACGGCTTATCTTCTCTATCTTGCTTTCTTGATTGCCCGCTCTGGTGAAGTAGCGGAAAGCGACACGGAAGCCAAACCACTGACGTTCATGAAAGGCGCACTGTTCCAATGGGTGAACGCCAAAGCATGGGTGGTTGCAACGGGAGCGATTGCCGCTTTCACTACTTTAGGCGCTGGGTATTACAGCCAAAATTTGACTATTGCCGCGACCTTCTTTGTGGTGTCATTTCCCAGCGTAGGGATTTGGTTATTGTTCGGGTCGGCATTGAAACGGGTTCTGTCATCTCCAGCCCGTCGTAAAGCATTTAATTACTTTATGGCGGCGTTATTGGTATTGTCCGTCGTCCCCGTGATTTTGGAAATTTTCAAAGCGATATGAAGACAATAACGCACCGGTTGGCAACCATCGAAGACTACGAGTTTCTGCTGGAAGTAAAAAAGCAGGCAGAAGGGGAAGTGGTTGAAGCGGTATTTGGTTGGGACGACGATGTGCAACGGCGTATTCATCAAGAAGAATGGGAAGACGCGACGCCTCAGGTGATTGAGCTTGATGGTGAGCGTATCGGTAGCTTCTTGCTTCAGAAGTACGATAATCATTATTACTTTCGCCGTTTTTTCGTCTGGCCTGAGTGTCAGGGCAAAGGTATTGGCTCCTCTATCCTGCACGCATGTTTGGATAAAGCCGACAGCGAAGGCTTGCCCGTCAAACTCAGTTATCTGCAAGGAAACCGGGTTTCTGCTCTGTATCAACGTTTTGGCTTCAAGTACGTGAATGAAGATGAGCACTTTGTTTATATGGAAAGAAGGGCCAAATCATAAGGAATCATGGATGAAAAGCTTGGAAGAATGGTTTGAGGAGTACGGTGAAAGCCACCAGAACCCAACCAATCAGAAAATTCACAAAGTGGCTGTGCCGGGCATTTTCTTTTCTGTCGCGGGGCTGCTTTGGCTGATCCCCTCGTTTTCCATTTTTGGAGCGGCGATTGCCCCATACTTTATTGTGCTGGCGTTGGTATTGCTCTTCTACCTTACGCTTTCTTTCAAAGCCTTTGTGGTGATGGCGATATTCTCCGCGTTTTGCACCATGGTGCTGGTGGAATTGGATAGCGCTGGATTTGATATCTTCCTGATTTCTGTTGTGATGTTTGTGGTGTTATGGGTTTTGCAGTTCGTCGGGCACCATATCGAAGGTAAAAAGCCCTCTTTCTTTAAAGATGTGCAGTTCCTTTTGATTGGCCCAGCGTGGGTATTTCACTTCTTTTTACCACTGACGCCGCACAGTGAGACATAAAAAAAGCCAACCGAAAGGTTGGCTTTTCTCTTAAATTCCTAGGCTTAGTTAGGCAGGAACATCGGCGCGTAACAGGTATCGGTTTCTGCCGTTACTCGTGTCATCGCATCAATACGCATTGGTACCAAACCAGCATGTGATTGACTACCAAAGTTCTGGTCATTAGTGGTCGAATCCAGAACCCAAAGATTGGTACTGTTCTGATGACCCGTCACGTTGTTGTTCATCGCCGCAACCAAGATTTCACCGTTCTGATCAAGCGTAGCCGCTGTGATTTCATCAATATAGTGGAAGAATTTCACGGTTGCTGAAGCATCTTCAGTGCTCACGTTAAAGACGCGCGTATTGGTAACAAACAGCAGTTCGCCGTCTTTAAAGATCAAATCACCCCAGTTCGCATAGCCACCAAGACGAATATTCAAATCCAGATGACCAATGATTGTTTGTTCGCCAGTGGTAGTGTTGATGGTAAACAGTCTGCGGATATCCGAACCGTAAAGTGCTCCCGTTTCTGGGTCAAATGTCATTCGCCAAATCTGGAAATTCGTTGAAGCAACCACGTGGTGGGTTTGCGAGGCGACATCAAAATAAGCTAGTTGATACGGCTTATGCGTTTTGTGCAGGAATGGGAGATCAGAAATCTCCTGTTCTGTAAATTCGCCGTTATCAACACCATCAATGTAGTACTCATCAGGTGTTGGTGTGCTTGCGTAATAAATGCGGTTATTTGCTGCATCGTAAGCCATCGCGGAAGCACTGAATAGCGCGCGAGAATTAATCTCAGCGAGATTAACGGCTTCCGTGTGGAATTGTTGGCGCGTAATGCTGCGAGCAAGACCTTCGTGAACGTTAACAAGCACACCTACATCACCTCGGCCTGCGTTAATGGTGTAGAGGTTACCATCACACTCTGCTGATGCAGCTGACATGCTAAAAGTGCTGGCTGCTAATACGAGTGATGATAGCAGTGTCTTTTTCATTTCCCGGCTCCTATGTCCTTTAGGTTTTTACAATTAGATTTTTATTCTTGGAACAGACTGACATGCGACAACTGCAGTCAAAACTTCTGGATAGCGAGTTGTAAAAATGTCTAGGAACGCACCCTACCATCGAATATTACCTTTTACTGTTGTAAATCAATGAATAGGTTTGTTACTCGCCGCACTGAAACATGATTCTTATTTAGAGGACGTAATGTTGTGAAATTAAACACTAAATTATTTACAGCTAATGTTTGTTCACGATACATCTTTCTCCTATGAGAGGGAGGCCGCCGAAGGACTTTTTGAAATACCGTGAATAGAAAAACGGCTCCTTCAGGAGCCGTTTTCAGTTGGGCATGTTCGAGGCAGATTATGCGCCGATAACACCGCCGTCTTTTCGGGTAATCCGCATCACGGTTGAGCGTGGAACAGAGTCACCGCCATCAGGGAAGTGAGAGGGTGCCAGATCTTCACCTGGGTGCTGGATGCCTACAAACATGGTTTTGTAGTCAGGTGAGAACGCTAGACCTGTGATTTCACAAGCGATAGGACCTGTCAGGAATCGACGGATTTCGCCAGTTTTGGTGTCTGCACACAACATCTGGTTGTTACCCATGCCAGCGAAGTTGCCTTCGTTAGAGTACTTACCGTCAGTCTGGATCCACAAACGGCCAGCGCCATCAAAACCAATGCCATCTGGGCTGTTGAACATGTTGTCTTTGTTGATGTTTGGCGTACCTGCCATCAAGCCTTCCTGAACTTCTGGGTTGCCTGCCATCACAAAGATATCCCATTTGAAATCAGTCGCCGTGTGGTCACCACCTTGTGGTTCCCAGCGAATGATGTGGCCATACGGATTTTTCTCACGAGGGTTAGCCACGTTCAAAGGCTGGTTCTCACGAACACCACGGTATTTGTTGTTGGTCAGGGTGCAGAACACATGCTTGTTGTCTGGGTGAACAGCAACCCACTCAGGACGGTCCATGGTGGTTGCGCCAACTTGCGTTGCTGCTTCTCGGGCGAAAATCATCACTTCGGCTTGGCTCTTGAAGCCGTTTTCTGGTGTCAGGCCATTCTTACCAAAGGTCAGTTCAACCCATTCACCTTTACCCTTCAGTTCGCCCTCTTTACCGTCGAACTTCGCGACGTAGAGTGTGCCTTCTTCCAGCAGATCACGGTTTGAAGCGTGAGTGCCCGGTTTGTACTTGTTCTTTGAAACGAACTTGTAGAGGTGTTCGCCACGCTCGTCATCACCGAGGTAAACCACAACGTGACCGTCTTTGTTGATAGTCAGTGCAGCGTTTTCGTGTTTGAAACGACCCAGTGCAGAGCGTTTTTTCGGCTTAGAGTTTGGATCCATTGGGTCGATTTCGACGACCCAACCAAAACGGTGTGGTTCGTTTGGTGTTTTTGCTACGTCGAAACGCTCGTCATGTTTCCACCAGTCGTAGCCCCAATCTTTGTCTTTCACGCCATAGCGCTTATAGGTTGGGCCCAGATCCACTTCTTCAGAAGCCGCGAAGTAACCGTTGAAGTTCTCTTCACATGCCAGATAAGTGCCCCAAGGCGTTTGGCCGTTTGCACAGTTGTTGTAAGTACCCAGAATGGTTTCACCTCCTTCTGGGTCTGCTGCGGTTTTCAGCAAGTCGTTACCGCGTGCAGGCCCCGTCATTTCCATTGGGGTGTATGCGGTTACCTTACGGTTTAAGCGACCTTCAACATTTGGCATCCATTTCCCGTCTTTCTTCACCAGTTCGATGATAGAAACACCGTGTGCCGCCTGAGATTTACGCACATCATCGGCAGAGATATTTTTGCCCTGATGGGTGTAAAGGTACTCGTTGTTGGTGTATTCGTTGTTCGCAACCAATACCGCGCGGTCGTCCGACAGCGGGAAGAAGGTCATGCCGTCGGTGTTATCACCGTACTGCATTTCCTGTGCTTTTGAATCGTTAGACTGGCTGAATTTTGGAGAGTTAGGGAACAGAGCATCACCCCATGAGATCATTGTTTCAGCGATATAGCCGTCTGGAACAACAACCGTATCAGCAGTAGAAGCAGGAATGGCTTCAAAGCCCATCAGCTTGCTCTTGTCCATTGAACCAGCAACTGCTTTTGCAACCGGGCTTGCCGCGAAGAAAGCCACAGAGCCTGCTGCACCGGCTGCGCGAAGGAAATTACGACGATTCATCGCCGCATCGATAAAACGGTTGAACTCTGGCTCGCTGTCCAGTTGGCGTTGGTCAATATGTTTGCTCACGATGACTTCCTTTCCAGATGATTTTAATAATTAATCGTGTGATTTTCCCAAACGCAAGTTTTGTATGCGTTTGGCTATCTACCGGAACCGAATTCTGGAATTCGATTGTTAAAAGTTCGTGAACTCTCAATGAAATGTAAATGTCAGTATCGAGAACCATGCACTGATAAATAAGATTTGGGCATTTTTATATGAGTCTGATTTCACTTATTTTTAGTGCAAGTGTGAATTCTTGCGCAAATCACAGTCGGCGATACGGCAGAATTGATCAGACACAAAGTCCCTTTCTTTGAAGTTCGGCATCTTTAGCCTGACGAAAAGAAGAGGAAAAAACGATGCTGAGAATCTTGGGAACGCTGGGTGCCGTCCTGTTATCAACCCATGTGATGGCAATCGAAGGAGAAGGTGATCCTGTTGCAGGAAAACAAAAGGCTTATACCTGTCAGTTCTGCCACGGTGAAACGGGTTATACGCCAAAGAAAGACTATCCACACATCAACGGCCAGAATGCGCTTTATCTATACAATGTGATGAAGTCTTATCAGGCAGGGGAACGTACTGGCGCAATGGGTAATATGATGCGTCAACAAATGTCGGTATTGAGCGACCAGGACATGAAAGACATCGCTGCTTTTTACGCGAGCCAGGAGCGTGGAAAGCCTCAGTAAGCCATTGCGACCTACCTTACTCGCTGATATTGTTCTGGCAAAATATAAAACAGGAAACTGACATGCCGACAATCTGGGTTGATGCGGACGCTTGCCCGACCGTGATCAAAGAGGTCCTTTTTCGTGCTGCAGACCGCACTCAAACCGAATGTGTGTTGGTGGCTAACCAATCTTTGAGAACGCCACCATCCCGCTATATTCGAAGCCTTCAGGTAGAGAAAGGGTTTGATGTGGCAGATAATGAGATCGTTAGACGTGTTGAAAAAGGTGATTTGGTCATCACCGCAGACATTCCCTTGGCCTCAGAAGTGATTGAGAAATCGGCCGTCGCGTTGAATCCCCGTGGCGAGTTGTATACGCCGGAGAATATCCGCCAACGACTGAACATGCGCGACTTTATGGATACGCTGCGCTCAAGCGGTATTCAAACCGGAGGCCCTGCAACCATGAGTCAGCAGGAAAGACA
The DNA here is from genome assembly GCF_000333895.2 of Grimontia indica. GTDB lineage: Bacteria > Pseudomonadota > Gammaproteobacteria > Enterobacterales > Vibrionaceae > Enterovibrio > Enterovibrio indicus. Next base: position 194,710 of record NZ_ANFM02000027.1, read on the forward strand.
GAAATTCGCCAATGAGTTGGATAAGTTTTTGCAGCGTGCGAAGCGTTAATCCAAGGGAAAAAATGAATAAGAAAAGGAGCGATAAATCGCTCCTTTGTCATTTTGTACTTCGATTAGTTGTAGATACGTGACCAACAACCGTTTGAACAATCCACATTCTTGTTCCAGTGCAGTTGCGCACGGTGACCGGTACGAATGTTGTAGTAACGGCCATTTGATCCTTTCAGGCGCGCCCAGGCAATATCACCAGAGTAGTAATAGCGCTCATGGTTAGAGTGCTGCTCGTAGTATTGACCACCGTTATTGATAGAAATGCTACGCAGGTGCGTACCAGTTCGGTAAAACTCAAGGGTTGTGCCCGGAGGAATAGTTCCGCTGATGTTAGCGTGAACACCACGGATCCATTGATCTTTGGTGCCCCAGTTTCCGCCTCGGCTGCCATGCCACGCAACGCCACTGCTGTTTGCCGCATTGCGAAGTAGGGTATCTACATCTGGATCGTTATCGACAATAGTCACATTCGCAGAGTCTGCATCGCTCTTATCGTCTTTCACCCACGCTTGCAATGTGAAGTACTCACTGTTTTCGTGAGTAGAGTCATTGATAGTCGATACGCCAATACGAATCGAATCTACACCTTTTGGCAGGGTAATTTCAGTCAATGTGGAAGAGATAGTCGCTGAACCCGTTGAGCCGTCAGAGAACAGCAGCGCAACGGTGTTGCGATAGTCGCTGTTCAATACTGCAGTACCATTTTTCAGTGCGACGCGGAGTTTGGTATTCGCATCTCCGGTGGCTTTGTCAAAGTTCACAGTGAAGTAAGCGGTAGAGCCTTCGCTGACTGAAGACGAAGCAAGCGTGATTCCTTGTACTTCAGGCTGCAGATCGCTTGGGAAAATGGTTTTCGGATAACAGGTGTGATCTTCAGAAGTCACGGTGCCCATTGCGCTGATACGGCTTGGGAATAGACCGACTTTTACTTTTTCACCCGTTGAAGGTTTGATGCGGTACAGCGTATTACTGTTCACGTTACCAGAAACGTTCTGATTTTTAGCTGCGACCAGCATTTGACCATTCTGATCCAGCGTTGCTGCAGCAATGAAATCAATAAAGTGGAATGCTTTCAGGGTTTGAGCGCCCGTCGTTGTGTCAATGGAGAATGTACGGCCATTGGTAACGAACAGCAGTTCACCTTCATAGAACACAAATGAGCCCCAGCTTGAGTAACCACCAAAACGAAGGCTGCTATCAAAAGTGCCAATGTTGGTGATTTCACCCGTTGCTGCATTTACTTTGAAGATAGATGTAGCATCTGAAGCATACAGCTCACCCGTGTCAGGGTGGAAAGCCATGCGCATGATTTGCTTTTTAACGGTTGGGCCCGCGACGTGTTCACCGGTTTCAGGATCCATATAGGCCAGCTGATAAGGCTTGATTCTTTGCGCATGAAGATCCAGTGCTGCATATTCTTCAGGTGTGAAGTCGCTTTCAGGAACGTCGAGATAAAAATCTGTTGGTTGTGGCGCACTGGCATAGTAGAGGCGATCAGTCACACGGTCATACGACATGGCAGAGCCACTGAACATTGCACGTGAATGATATGAAGAGTGGTTAGGCGCGTCAGTGCTGTAGACACCTGTCATTTTGTCCAATTCTTGAACGTCCAAAAGTACGCCGACATGGTTACGCCCTGCGTTCATCGAGTAGACATTACCCGCACAGTTTGCGGCGACTTGAGCGGAAGTCAGTGCGCCAGCGATTACTGCCATTGAAATCAGTGTTTTTTTCATGATGAAAGATACCTATCGTCCATATATTTCTGGTTAGCGTATCCACCACGCTCAATGAGCCTTTTCGCTAACGCTTCCGAAACTGGGTCTCTGCCCACTTTATTTCTTTGGAAGGGTTTGGCCCTATCACCGAAGCCATCGCTTCATGCAATCCACTGAGGGGTGATGTTGGGTAGAGCCTATTCGGATATTTTGAATACGTCTTTCTCGTTTATGAGATGGGGTGTTTTTTGATATTTTTTCAGGAGATCCTTACACCTTTTGCGAGCGTTGGTCTGGAAAGAACGCTAATTAGAAGATGAGAAATGAATGTAATAATTTGAAGGCAAAGTATGAGTAAGGAATGGGGTGTTTAAAACGCAGTCGGGACTTTCTAGAACTTCCTTCAATTAATCATGACTCAGAATAGATACAGATTTCTCGAACGGAAAAATTTCATGAGAGCGCTGAGAGTTTGGGAATTGGTGATATTTAAGGCATCTCTAATGCTTGTCGAAGTAATCTTTCCGGCGAATGTACTTGTCCATAAAATGGTAAGCAATAGGACGTAAGAGCCAACTGGTTAAGACTCTGATGATGCGAACCAGAGACGGCATGTTGTGGTAAATCTTGTCATTGTGTAGCCAGAGCAATTCGCCAACATGCCAGAACATTAAAGGAATGCCGGGCAAAAACGTCACGATGTCGACATCGCAGCAGATACGATAGGTACGGCTTTTTAGTCTGTATCGTTGCTTGAAAGTCCAGAAGCCCGTTGCCGGCTGCCCAAAGGTCACAATTCGCTTAATGGAACCTGGGTATTTTTGCTCAAGAATCTCTCCCGCAATAATGGCCATGCTGCCGCCGGATGAATGACCGGTCAGCGACAGCTTTTTCCCTTGAGCTATTAAGCTTTCAGCACAAGACTCCAGTTTTGCCATAACACTTTGACCAATGAGACGATTGGTGTCTTCTGAGTGGCTGAATTCAGTTTGTTGGCTGGGGGAAAGTCTGGAGTAGTCTTTATTCGTCACATAACGGGCAGGAAGGCTGGGTTGGCGCAACAAAAACTGGAATCCCCAGTGCACATGGCCAGCATGGTTTGGCGCGTCAACTTTGCTTGGAAGGACAATCAGGTTTAACAACCAATCCCATACGCTTTGGGAACCTTTGAAGACAATGACAGCATCACCGTCTTCACGCCACAACACGCGAATAATGGTTTTCCCCCAACGGTTTTGAATATCTCTGCGACCGTTTTTTGAAAAGCCGTATTGGACATGGTCAAAATGCTTGGGGTAGGCATCACGACACAGGATCGCATAGCGCTCATATTGATAGCGTTTTAGTCTTTTCACCCGTGTGATCAATCGCAACCCTAAAGTTCATCAGTTTAGAGATGAAAAATGACGAATCGAAGACAGGAAAAAGACGGGGAAAAGAAGGGAAGAACAAAGAAGCTGCACTAGGCAGCTTCAATTTTAGTCGTAATGTTGCAGGAACGGCGAGATATGCGTGTTGTACGTCAACGCTTTTATCGCACTGTGATTGTTGATCAACCATTCTGCTTTGGTGATATTCCCAATGCCGATAATGGCCTGAACAAGCAGTTTGAAATCTCTCAGCCAGCGCGCTTTTTGGTCCTCGCTCCAATCGTTTCGGTAGATTTCATGGTAATGCTCTACCCACCAATAGGCACCGCGGATAAATGCGGCCACGATGGCGGTTGCAGGTTCAATTTGCTCGTCTTTCCCGTCGATGGCGTATTCGTCAGCCAGCGGTTGACCCTGTGAGAAAGCGGCATAGTTTTTACAATACTTATAGAGCGCTAATTGCAGCGCGGATGCTGAGTCGCAGTGCTCCAACGACAATGTGGTCACGGGTAAGTGCTTTTTATTGTTTCTGAAGAGTTCGATAGAGCGCTTGCCCGGCAAGAGTTTCTCGATAACAAAAAACAAATCGATACTGATGAGTTTATTGCTCAAAGCGTTTTCCTTGTAACTATCTACGTCTTTAACCAGTACCATTCTAGACATCAGTTAAAGCACAATAATAAGCGGGTTTTCAATAAACTAGCGGCAGCATACTCTCTCAGCCTCCAAAACGGAATCTGTTTAGGCTGAATGCGGCTCACACCTTGATTTAAGCGTTTGAAAAACTGTGCGCTGTGGTGCAAGTTTATGTAGACCGTAAGACCCGTTTTATCGCCAAAAAACAAGACACTCGCAAACTTTGTAACCTAACTGTTATGAACGCCCTGTTCGGTACGCATACATCAGTTTTGAAAGGCCAGTTCGACTAATAATTAGCCACTTATGCCGACGCCATCAAGTGACTGAAGAGCTTCGGTATTTTGAACGTGCCTTACAAGGAGATGGTATGAAAAAGATCTTAGCAGGTGCAGCGCTCAGTGCCTGTTTGGCAACACCAGCGCTTGCGGAAAATCACGTTGTGGGTGGCTATTTTGCAGACTGGCAGTACGCCAATGCAGATAATCCTTACACGGTTAAAGATATTCCTGCCGACCAGTTGACCCACATTATTTACGCTTTTCTGAGCATGTGTGGCCCTCACAATGGCGCATCAGAACTTGTTCAGCAACAAGTGGCTAAGGCCTGTGAAGGTAAGGCTCCGTTTTCCGCGATCGTCGTTGATCAAGAAGCAGCAATGGAAGTGGACTTTGGTGATGTGTCTGTCGATGTGCCATACAAAGGACATTTTGCCCAGCTTGCTGAACTGAAAAAGACTCATCCTGATCTGAAAATCTTGCCTTCTTTTGGTGGGTGGACCATGTCAGAACCCTTCCATGCAATGGCAAAAGACGAAGCGGCCATCAAACAATTTGCTAAATCGGCTGTGGCTCTCATTGCCGAATATGACTTTTTCGACGGCATCGATCTTGACTGGGAGTACCCAGGTGGCGGCGGTTTGACAACCTCTCCTTGGAACCCTGATACAAAACTGTCTGATGATGTGAAAGCGCTGGAACGTGATGCTTTTACCACGCTGGTGACCTTGCTTCGTGATGAGCTGGATACGTTAACGGCGGAAACGGGTCGTGAATACGAACTGTCTACCGCTGTGGGTGTCGGCCCGAAAGCGGCACAAATCGATTGGGAGTCTGCGGCACCTAAACTGACCAATATGTTTGCGATGACGTATGACTTCCTGGGGGGCTGGGGGCCGCAAACAGGCCACCTGACAAACCTGCATGCCACTGATCGTAGCTGGTGGGGAATGGGCGCCGATGTCTTTATCAATCAAATGATCGAGTTGGGCATTCCAAAAGAAAAGCTGGTTCTGGGTGCGGCATTCTATGGTCGTGGCTGGGAGGGCTCTCAATTTGACGGTAGCCTGCCGACTTCTGATTTAGCATCAGAAAAAGGTGCGAGTTTTGGTACGGGTGAACCAGGTTACTTCATGTACTGGGATTTGAAACAGAATTACACCAAGTCTGAAGGCTACCAGTATGGCTATGATGAAGCCTCGCATGCACCTTACCTCTGGAACCCTGAGAAGAAAGTCTTTATTTCTTTTGAAGATGCACGTTCGGTAAAAGCGAAAGCAGAGTGGGCGAAGCAGCAAGGTTTGGCTGGTGTCTTCACTTGGGAGCTTTCTGGTGACCCAGACAACGAGCTAACGTCAGTTATGCATCAAGTACTGCAAAGCAAGACAGCAAAGAAATAACTTAGGTAAGAGCTTTGCTGTTAGACCCGGCATTAAGCCGGGTCTATTTTTTTGGCGATTTATTAAGGTCATCAGATCCAAGTATTTCTTCCGCCTCTTGGATACCGTGTTGAGCCTTGAGTTGAGCTATCAGTTCTTGGTGTGATTCTAGGAAAAGATTGAATTGAATAACGATATCAGGCCGTTTGATGCTTGAAAGGTGACGGGTACCACTCAGATAAGGATGATGCTTGTTGAGCTTCATCGGTGGCGCCTGCTCCCCTAAGTCTTTCAGTTTGATGTTGAGTGCCGCCACATTGGTGTAGATGCCATCTATACGGTTTGAAGCCAACAACCTTATCAAAGATTCCATTTCCTTGACTTCAAATAAGGTGATCTCTTTGGCTTTCACCTTTTCGATAAAAGGCCATGGCGTGAAGCCGGAAATCAGGCCTAAGCGCGTCAGCGTTCCAGTCGTATTCTCTTGAGCTTGGTCCAGTGTGACGACACCATCGACAAAAGAAACCACGGGATCGCTGTAGAGGATGTCGTGTCCCTCTTTCAATGAAGCGCTCCAGTTAGGATTATCTGGGTACTTCAAATCGACGTCACCACGTAGAAATGCAGAATAAAGCCTTTTCAGAGGTAACGCCTGATAGTCAAAGTAGTAGTTATATTCGCGGGCAAAAGCATCAAAAAGTTCTCGGTTAAAACCCTGATAATTCTGTTGCTGATAGCGGGAGTAAGGCGAGTAATCTTCGAAGTCCTGAACGCCAATCGTAAAATGATTGGTATCAGAATTTTGCGCGGCCACTTCTGTTGTAATCATGGTAACGGCTGTCAAAAATAGTGCGGTTAAAAGTTTGCGCATGTCCGTCTCAAAGGCCTTATTCTTACTCATGAGATAAGTATATACGCTGAGCGGAAAATCATTTGAAATCGGTGGGATACCGCGAGCTTTCATTTCTTAAACGTATACCAAAATGACCTGAAGATGCTCGCATTCAGAGGTCATCAATATGTTCAATTCGAGGCAAATTTTACGAGGAATGGTGGTTCTATTTCCGTGGGATTTAACGAAGAAGTGGGCGCATTGAGGCCCTCCCTTTCGGCGAGTTGACTGACGCCGTGCTCTTTGTTATTCCTTTTTGATGTAGACGACTACACCTACAAAGGAACGCCGCGATCACAACGCCAGTCAAGCTCACTGAATCCTGCATCTTCAGGTTGTTTGGGTATATAAAAGACAAAACCCCGCAAAGCGGGGTTTTGTCTTTTCAGCAAGCAAAGATATCTTTGTTTTTGTTTGTATGCGCTGACTATAGTCCTGCCGATCACCCTGTGTCCAACCCTTCCGACAGGTTTGTTAAATGCTGGGCTGCGCATCACTTTAACAATGCAACTTAGTGAGTTGCATTAATTTCTTGGAGAGTCTTTTCCAAAAATACGCTTATTTCTCAGCAGAAAATCAATTTTATGCTTGTAAGGTTTTCTTTACACTTTCAGTTCTAACTTGCTGTAATAATAAAAATTATTGCCAACTACAAGGGTGACAATTTTAAGACCTCTCCATTGGATGAGTCTGTCAGCAAGTAGATATCGCCATCAGGAGATTCCACCACATCTCTGATGCGGCCATAGTGACCATCCAACAATCTTTCTTCGCCAATCACCTTGCCGTTATCCATATCCAGACGAACGAGCAGGCCGAATTTCAGCGAACCGAGTAGGATATCTCCTTGCCATTGTTGGAACTTCTTGCCGGAAATTATTTCCATGCCAGAAGGTGCAATGGAGGGCACCCAATAATGGACAGGCTGCTCCATCCCATCCTGCGCGGTACCGGTACCAATTTGACTTCCTGTTCCATAATTTACGCCATAAGTAATAGTAGGCCACCCGTAGTTATTGCCTTTTGATATAGGGTTCAGTTCGTCGCCACCTTGCGGACCATGTTCGTGCGTCCAAAGGGTTTTCCCATCGTTATCCAGCGTCATGCCCTGGATGTTGCGGTGACCATAGGAATAGATTTCTGGCAAGCTGCCACCCTGACCAACAAAGGGGTTGTCTGAAGGTAGTGAGCCATCAAGATTTAGCCGGACTAACGTACCGATATGAGAGTCATTTTGCTGGGCTTTGTCTCGGTTACCTCGGTCCCCTAATGCGATATAGAGGTGCTCATCGGTGGCCAGTAACCGGCCGCCATAGTGTCTGCCACCAGCCAGTTTGGGAGACTGGGAGAAGATAGGAGTGATATTTTTCAGCGTGTTCCCATCAAGTATCGCGGAAGATACCGCGGTGCCGGATTTTCTAAACTCTCCTTCTTCGGCATAGGCAATGAAAAGGCGGTTTGAGGTTTCAAAATCCGGCGACAGGGTCAGTCCCAATAATCCCCCCTGACCGCGATAAACGAGCTTCTCCGGTAGGCCTTGGATATCCGAGACCACACCTTCACGCGTTACCCGTTTAAGGCCACCGTTTCGCTCGCTGACTAACATGTCACCATTTGGCAGAAATACCAATGACCATGGGTGGTTTAGCCCTTGTGCTACCCGCTCGACAGTAAAGCTGTGTTTTTCTGAAGTAATGCTCTCGGCTGTTGCTGCAAAGGGGAGGCAAGCTGATACAAAGAGTGCGGCAATAAGGTGAGTGGTGTTCATGAGGGGCTCCGTTCGATTATTATACCCAAATAACCTGAAGATGCAGGATTCAGCGAGTTTGACTGGCGTTGTGATCGCGGCGTTCCTTTGTAGGTGTAGTCAACTCCATCAAAAAGGAACAACAAAGAGCACGACGTCAGTCAACTCGCCCGAAGGGAGGTCATCAATGCGCCCACTTCATCGTTAAATTCCACGGAAATAGAACGACTATTCCTCGTAAAATTTGCCTCGAATTGAACGCATTGATGACCTCTGAATGCGAGCATCTTCAGGTTGTTTGGGTATTTCATCCGTCACCCCTCAATCTTACCTCATGTCGAAAGGGTCACGAGAAGTGTTGCGCAAAGCGGAATTTCAGGCGACGCATTCCCCGGCCAAGGCGGGAGAATTTGTCCGACATTGAAGGAGAAGACTGCACCGATTGCGTTGCGTCTCTTTCCGTATTGTCCAGACCACTGCTTTCAACGCGGTTACGACCATTTTGTTTGGCGAGGTACAGGAGTTTATCGACATCGCTGTATATGTCTGACAGTGATTGCCCGGGCTCGACAGATGATACGCCAAAGCTGGCGGTCACGTTAAACTCGTCACCTTGCTCAGTCAGGAAAGCTAACTCACTGATACGTGTGCGCAAATCTTCTGCGATCAACTGTGCTTGGTCAAGTTGGCTATTTGGGAGCAGAAGCATGAATTCTTCACCGCCCACCCTCGAGCAAACGTCATTACGTCGAAGATTATTTTTGAACAGTTCAGCAATGCCAGTCAGCACCTTGTCACCAACCGGGTGTCCGTAAGTATCATTGACCTTCTTAAAGTGGTCGACATCCAACAGCAGGCAGCTAATGGGATTGCCATTGCTTTCCATTTCCGCTTTTAGCTTATCAAGCTGGGAGCTGAGGTAGCGTCGGTTGTAGAGACCGGTCAGGCTGTCGGTATTGGCAATTTTCCCCCAGCGGGCGCGACGTCTGTTGATCCAAAGGGCGGCGAGAGTGGCGAGTACTGTCGCCATCACACCGGCAACAACCAATACATTCAGGTATTCCACCTTGTCTTCGTTGGTTTTCAACTCAAGGGTCTGCAAGACGTTGTTCCAGCTAAGATGTTGGTTCTCCGCTTTGAGTTTCTCCAGGTTAAAGAGCATCTGTTGGCGTTCAAGATTATCGACTTGCTCATCAGCACTGAAGTTGTTGAAACGGTTTTGATAATCCAACAGGGTCAGATAGGCATTTTTGTAGTCTTCCATACCGAAGTGCGCTTTGGATGCGACCAGATACAGCTCGATCTCGGTGCGGTATAGACGGGTCAAATCAGCTTGACCGGCGATCAACGGTGTCACTAAGTCAATCGCGCCCTGAAAGTTTTCATTTAGCAGGTTTTCATTGGCTTTCAGGTAGTTGTATTTACTGATGTAGTAACGGATGGTCTCACGGTCGCGCAAGGCATCAGTCTGCTTTATGTAGCGACCCATACTTTTGGTATCGCCGGATTGAAGCAACAAATCAGCAATTTGAAGGTTAATGCGGAAGCGATGAGAGCCGTCACCAAGGACTTGCGCGATTTGAAGCGCTTGCTTGTATTCCAGCAAGGCTTGTTTTTTGTCGCCTTGTTTCTTGGCAAGTTCCGCCATGTCTAGCTTAACCAGCAACTGGTTAAAGGACATTTTGCGCTCACGGAAGAACTGGTAAGACTGATCGAGCAGAAGTGATGCTTTATCAAAACCGTTTAATTGCACCAAAATGCCCCCCAAGCTGGAGGCAATACGTTCGACCAGAAGGGCATCTTGCGTGGTTTTTGCTGCTTCAAGGGAGCTCATTAAAGCCGCCATCGAGACGTCGTAGTCGTTCTGTGCCTTGTAAGCCTGACCTTTAACCAGCAGAATTTCCGCGGTGACGGAAGGGTCGTTAAGGGTTTGAGATTCTGCCAGAAGCGTATCTAACTGATCGAGAACCAGCGCTTCTTCGCCTTTGAGTATTCTCGCTTGACCTAAACGCAATTGCATCAGGTACAAATCGGCTTTAAGCAGCGGGTCGTTCTTTGCCAGTTCAATACCGGTGTTTGCCGCTAAGATAGCGCTTTCTGGATCATTCAATAAAAGATCAACAGTCGATTTTTGCAGGTAATAGCGCACCAGTAGGGGCAAAGGTTGGTTTTGTTTCAGCTCAACTTTTTCCAGCTCACTCAACAAGGCGCGTGCTTTGATAGGAACGGAATAAAGAATGGACTGAACGCCATTAAGCGTTTTCTCAAATGACTGCGTCTTTTCAACAGAAGCATTGGCTGTTCCGGTAAAAATCACAAACAAGAAAAGGAGGTTTTTCAGCGTTTTTTGCATTAATGAAGCTTCCATGATCGACATAGCTAAACGTCAAGTTATTGTTGTTTTTTTGTTCTGGCCCAAGTTGGTCACATTTAAGTGAAAACAAATGCTTGGGATCAGTTATCGGACATAGATTACCCAACACAATGTATGGGTTTTGTATTAAATTTGAGCCGGATGTATGAAATTGTTTATCGGCCGTTAGATAAGCTTAGGCAGGGATGCGAAGTTTTGCTGCAGTCAACGCAACGCACCGCCGCAAAGATGCGGCGATGCATTACCCTCGTAAGCCTGCAATCTGTTAGCCGAAGAGCACCGAACGCGAGCTGGCGAGTTGTCTTCTATTGTCTGATTTGTTGGTAGATTTCGTCCTTGAGCTGCACGCGACGCATCCTCAAGTTACGGAAGTTTTCATCATCAGTAGGAATTTTTGCCATCTCCAGACCGCGTATTCTGTGGTCAAGATGGTGATACTCATCCACAAGACGACAAAAGGCACTGTCTGCCATCTTCATATCGTGAATTTTTTCTTTGTATTCAGGGAACTCGAACATGAGTGCGTGGTTTTCACCTTGCATATTACCTCCTGTAGTCGGCTCCTGCGAAAGTCTTGATCGCAGTAGGATCTCCGGGGACGTCCACGTTGGACGTGTTGGTGCGGTGTGACAGTGACTGTAAAAAGTGCCTTGTCACTCTTTCAGAATAGGGATTGGAGAGGCGTGATTCTAGCGATAGGCCATCAGTTACTTTTGAGTCTTAACAAATGAACACTGAGGGTAAAGTTAATTTCACATTGACGAAAAAAGGCGCGTTAAGCGCCTTTTTACTGTGATTGCGTTGATATCAGCGTTTGTCCTTGATGGACTCAGCTTCTTTTTTAAGCAGCACGATTTTGCCAAATCCCAGCTTGTTGAAGTAGCTGTCTCTGTGATTTTTCACGGCCTTTCCATCCGCAACCATTTCCAACTGAAGTTCCATTTTCAGAAAGTCAGTCAGGTCGATACCTTCTGCTTCTGCGGCAGCTTCATGAGGCGAGCGATGCTTCTGGAAAGAGAAGGTGATCACTTTGGTTTCGCCTTTATAGACATATTCAAGTTGGCGTGACATATAAGCAATCCTAAAAAAATGAGGGGTCGGAGTATTCCCTACTGACATTCCCAAGTCAACACAGCTAATCACTATCGAGAAAGGTCGGCACTGACAAACTCTTCTTCGTTGTCCGTTTCCTCGCAAGGATGGAAGGCGATTCGTTCTCCTTTCCCCGTTAGCAAACCAATGTAACCCGGCGAGCCATCGGGGTTGAGCTTCACAATACCCACTGCACTTTGGTTAACCAACAGACCCGCGCTGCCGTTGTCTGGTCGCCGACGTTCAATACGCATGCGTTTCCTGCGGGTGAAAAAATTCAGTGGTGAGGCTGGCCAGAACAGTTTTCTGTCCAACCATTCGAAAATGGACAAAAACGGCTCAGGGAACTGGTTTCTAAAACCACTACAAGTGATTTGCCAGATGCGCGGGCTACTTTTGCGAAAACGCATTCGGATGTCGTAGGCGAACGAATAGTGAACATCACCAGATAAGATAACGAAGTTCTTGGGCGTTTTCGGGTGCTTGAAAATATTCAGCAGCGCATTGGCAGAGCCGGGGTGTGCCATCCAGTTCTCGGAGTCAGTTGCGAGGGGATGACCCATGAAAGTCACGATGCGTTGGATGGTCTCGATGAATTTGACCCCGAACATTGGCGCGGGTGAAACCACGACCACAGCGTCGTTGTTGAACACATCCTGTTGGAAGTCCATCAAAGACTCCCAATCCATTAACCCTGATGGTTTGTTATAGCTGGATTCTGAACGCCAGCGTCGGGTTCGGGTATCAATGACCACGACTTTAGGGGTCGTCGGAATGGTGTAATGCCAATGCTCGAAGTGATGCATAACCTGTGTCATCGCTTCGAGATTTTCTGGATCGGGAGAATCAAGGAACGCTTGCAAAGGCGACCAGAAATCCTGAGTAAAAGCTTTGGGCTCGTTTCCCCATCCCTGACAGAAGAAATATCCCATCATGGCATTGGTGATGATGCCTCTGGCAAACGAAGAGTTGTTCACCGCACGTTCCCAGCCAACCGTGAGGTTAAAGTCGTCAGTGACATCGTGGTCATCGAAAATCATGTACGTGGGAATATGTGCGAATAGGCGGCGAACCTGCTCCAGCCCAGCTCGGAATTTACCAAGCTCATTGAGCTCATGTCGCCATTGCTGTTGGCGCTCTGGTGACAGCGTCGGCACGGTGTCGTCGAGTGTAATGTGCTGCCATAACGCCGGTGACCATACCAGAGCATACATGGCGATAAACTCGTTGAAGCTGACCAGATGGTTTTCGGTGGTTCGCGAGCTGAACACCGGTTCGGGTTTTACCTTGAAAAGCCGTTTTATCAAGCCGTGGTTTATATCGCTGTATGGAAGCAGTTCCGTGCGGCTATAAATAGGGGTGTTTTCCGGTGAAAGTTCACTGCACCAACGAATATCGGCACCTTCGAACGCCTGGTCTTTCATGCCAAGTAAGTCGATGGTCTGGCGAATCGCCGACATCAGGGGACCGCTCACGTCATCGGCATAGATTTGGTCGCCACTCATGATTAACAGGTCAGCGCGGTTTTCAACCGGCGTTTCTTCATAGCTTTTGTCCAGTGCCGCTAACGCGTCTTCACAGCGGTGATGTGGGTGCCGACAGGAACCATGAGCTATGTTTTCTGCTTTTGAGGGCACGACGAAAGTGGGGCGAGATTCATCCTGATAGAGAAAACCATCCAGTGTGGACAGCAAAGAATGTCCCTGGTCGACGATGTCGTACTGTAGTGGGATATCAGGAGTAAACGATGATTCACCCGAGAACTGTGCCATGACAACAAAGCAGCGCTCGCCGAGTTGCACCTGTTTTTGGCTAGAAAAGCTGGATAGATAAAACGCGTGATCCTGTTCCGGTTGAAACAACAAAAAATCCGCGGTGAGAGGCTCAGACGTAATAGCCCAAATGCAAATATCATCTTGGGTTGTTCGCCGTAAAATAGGTCCAGCTAGAAAAACAGGTAACGCCACGAGGTAACTCAACTTTATTGTTTATTACCTTAACTTTACGCATTCTCACCGACGATTTGTAGCGGTGTGGTTGTAAAGTCATGCAAATTTAGGCGTTCAATCAGCAGGGCGTCTTTCGGACAGTATGCTGGCACCATTGTCTTGTGCTTTGGCAAGCCACTGAGCAGCGACTTCACTTTCACCAATATCCAGCAGTGCCGTGGAAAGGGCCAATTGCGCCTGAACGTGTTCCTGGCGGGCTGCAAGGCTGAGGAAGTAGATACCTTTATCTACGTCTTTGTCGGTGATGAAGCCATTAAACAGCATTTGACCCAAGGCATACTGCTCTACGGGGCTATTGCAGAGCGCGAGATCAAGCACCCATTTGAACTCGTCGTAATCGACGCCAGTGGCTAAACGTTCGCTGTGATAAATGCTGCTTTTTGTAAGAGCGTCTTGCTGTGGCGTTTCACTGCAAAAATCGAGATAGAGCGTGGAAAGCTCAAAAACCGCACTGTTGTTGACGCCTTTGAGGAAGTAGGGAGAGGCTTGCCGACAGTTTTCCGTTGGGTACTCGCCACGTTGTAAATGTTGCCAACCACGATAGAAATCACTATCCAAAAATGCGTCAGAATAATTGGCGAGCGTCGGACATTGTGTGTTGGCATGTGCTGCCTCTTCAGAGCAAGCGGCGACAGTGACCAACATGGCAGGAAGCAACCACTTCATACTTCATTCCTTTTACAACGATGGAGAGAGTGTAAAAGGTGTGGCATATCACTCGCTTTCCCATCATTGAGAAAAGGCCGTGAAATTGACCGTACTTTGTACGGCCAAATAGCGAGTCGGGTATCAGTGTTTACAGAAAATATTTGAGTTCGTTTTGTGTGCAGACTCGTCTTTCACGGGTTTCATGGCAAACGCGTAACGCAGAGAAGCGTAGAAGATGACGACATATGCCATTAGCTCTGTGCCTTCTTCTGCAATGTTTTTTGCTGCACGAACATAGCCTTCATCCAGCAATTCACGCCAAATCGAGCCCATGCCAAAAAGTCTCGAGAAGACTAAGAGCAATACCAGCCCTAAACACAGCAAAGCGAAGTGGCGATGTTTCACGAATGCTGCAAACTGCTCGGCGGTTTCTGCCCTGTTTGTCAGCGAATACAGGATGGCACTGGCAGCGACGATCGAAGCGGGGTAAGCCCAAAAACCATGGAAAACCAACTGGTCAAAGAACATATCCAATTCGCGGATCAGCAAACACAGGAAAAAGCCCACGACTAAAGCACCAAAGTGCCTAAAAGTAGGGTTTAGCTTTGCGATGTAGGCGTAACTAAGAATGGTCAGAGCCAGAAGGAATTGTTCCATGTACTCGACCAGCGTGCCTTCCGAGGCGCCTGTTTTCAGCGTGTCGATATCTAACCTGATAACCAAAACCGGTAAGGAGACCAAGACAGCGAGAAATAAAAAGTGCGCAACGGCGTTAAAGATGGCGGCTGCATTTTTATTGCGATGTGGCATCAGCGTCCTCTCAAACTGCAATAATACTTTTCCCACCCTATAGTGACCGGGTATCCGTGATGTTTGTCACAACGAATTGTTGATTCGTTCTTAAAGTTCCATTTTTGTGTGAGGTGAATTCGGATGCAGGACTATACGTCATCGAATCGTCACAAGCTGTCTTATTCGTGATACTGCTAATGCAGAATTCATTTCTGTTCTAACGAAAAGCTTGCGTGAATTTGAGGCCTATATACCCAAACAACCTGAAGATGCTCGCATTCAGAGGTCATC